>CAVRZM010000009.1:0-125958 GCA_963725735.1 uncultured beta proteobacterium
CCGGGATTATTAGGGCGCGATAATCCTCTACCTTTTTGAAAAGATTGGTGCCGGCGGTCGGAATTGAACCGACACGTCCGCAAGGGACACGGGATTTTGAGTCAATTCAAATACTTAGGAGATTTCCCATCAAAATTAAGTACTTGAATTTCGGCGGCTTAGGTCTTCCATTTTGGCTTTTGTTGCCTTACTTTGGGAATTGTCCGGCCCACATGGTTACATTTTAGTTACATTTCAGAAGGAAATTAATTCGAGGCTTAGAAGCTTTTAAGATCCCTTTTTGTCTTGGGGTTCCATCGTGCTGATCCCCTTGCCACTAAAGACCATTTACCATTTTGGCGAAAAAATAGGTTTGATATTTTTAAATTAGAAGGAAAAAAAGGAGAGTTAAATAAGGTAAACCATGTATTTTATTTTGGGAGAAGAGCGTAATGTAACCCCAAATGCGTATTCCGACGCATTCCGGCGAGGGTGTACAAATAACTGTGTAACTGGCAATCTATAACTCTTCAGAAAGGAGGAGAAGATGGCCGAGTGGCAAATCGCAGCAGGACGCCCTCATCGACGAGTTGTTGAAAGAATGCCAGGATCCTAAAGACATCCTGGGCCAGAACGGGTTGCTCAAGCAGCTGACCAAGCAACTGGTTGAGCGGACCCTGCAAGGCGAGTTGACCGACCATCTGGGCTACGGGGCCTTAAAAACCGGAGGGTCACGGATCGGGCAATTACCGCAACGGCAGTGGCCAGAAGATCGACAGGCTCAGCTCTTAATCTATCTTTAAAGTCAAAAAGCAGAAAAAACCCTTCCTCTTCTAAAGAAAATCACCCATAATATTTTTGCTAAGAAATTATGATAAAATGGTCTTAGCAGATTAAAGGATGGAGAAATTAATTGAAAAGGTCTGTAGTCGCGATTCTTAAAACGACCCCCACCAAAGTCCTTGAGGATATCCCCATACTGATGGGTTTTGGCCGGCATGCGACAGGCATTAAGAATCCAAGTCCCGACTATTTTAAAAGACAATATCTCCTGGCATTTCCCCTTCCTGTCGGCCAACACGACCCCGTGGCAATTGGAAGGGACAATTCGCGGGCTCAAGGCAGCGGGTTTTTCGGACCTCGTGGCGGTCCACAACAACACCGTCGTCACCGATCCGCTCAAAGGTCTGCGTCTGAACAAGCTGGGACCGGTCTACCGGCGATATGGCATCCCGGAAAAATACAATTTTTTCCCCGAGACATGACCTGGGAGATTTATCAGCCCGAAAGAAGAATGCGCGTGCTCGATCGAATCTATCCGGAGGGCATAAAGGCCCGTGCTTCTTCCGTGGGAAGAACATTCTCCATCTGCCCACGGCGAAGTGCCACATCTATACTACGATCACGGGCGCCATGAAAAATGCCTTTGGCGGGCTTCTTGCCACCCGTCGCTTTACACCCATAGCGCCATCCACGAGACCCTCGTCGATCTGCTGGCGATCCAGCAGGAGATCCACCCGGGATCTTCACGTCATGGATGCGACCTTCTGCGGCAACGGGCCCGGGCCACGCACCATGGTCCCCGTGGAAAAAGGATTGATGTTGGCAAGTGCGGATTCCGTCGCTATTGACGCCGTGGCGGCTAAAATCATGGGTTTCGACCCTATGAAGATCGGCTTCATCAGGCTCGCCCATGAGGATGGGCTGGGAATAGGGAGGATTGAGGAAATCGAGGTCCTGGGAGAGGAAATTCCGATGAATTTCCACTTTTCCGTGGGAAACAATCTGGCCAGTCGTGTGGGCAAGTTAATCTGGTTCGGCCTTGCTAAAAAGCTCCAAAGGTTGTTCTTCCATACTCCCTGGTATATCTCTTCATGCCGGCTTCTTACCTCTACCATGATGGGTCTGGTGGCCTTTCGTAGGGAAACGCATGAAAGTTCAGGCCACTACGGAGTGGGGAAGGTTCTTTACGAGCTATCCCTCAGTTTAACAAAAATGCGGTCAGTTGATGATGAAAGAAACACCTCCTTTCGGAAACGGCCGTCCGGCTGCGGCACAGCTGACATCCCTCCGCTGGTCGTCGATCTCGACGGGACGTTGGTCAACACCGACCTCTGGTGGAATCTTTTTTGGCCTTGATCAAGCAGAACCCTCTCTATCTTTTTGCCGTTCTCTTCTGGTTGTTCAAAGGAAGGGCCTATATGAAACGACAGATCAGCCAGCGCGTCCCTCGATGTGAGCCGTCTTGCCCTACCATCGGCGAACTTCTTGACTATCTGAAGGGTCCAACGTGCCCGGGGACGTCCGGTTGTCTTGGCGACGGCGAGCGATGAACGAATAGCCGGACAGGTGGCCGATTACCTGCAACTCTTCGATCTGGTTCTTGCCAGCGATGGAGTCACCAACCTGTCCGGCCGTCACAAACGGGATCGCCTGTCGCCGAGTTCGGCGAAAGAGGTTTCGATTATGCCGGCAAATGCGGGCGCGATCTGGCTCGTCTGGTCGTCGGCACGCAAAGCCATCCTTGTCAATTCCCCGACGGCAGTCTAGCCCGAGCCGCTGGGGTCGGCGGACGTCGAGCGGATCTTTCAAAGTCGGGGAAAGGCCTGGAGCCCTATGTCCAGGGCATTTGCGCCTCCATCAGTGGCTGAAAAATCTGCTGGTCTTTGTCCCTCTCGTGATGGCCCATCGTTTATTTGAATTTGACTTGCTCGCAAGGCTTTTCTGGCCTTTTTGGCCTTCGGGTTGTGCGCCTCCAGCGTTTATCTCATCAACGACCTGACGGATCTCACGGCCGATCGCCATCATCCCCGAAAGCGGGAGCGGCCTTTTGCCGCGGGCGAGCTTTCTCTTCTGGGGGGGTTCGCTTCGATCCCTTTGCTCCTTGGTCTGAGTTTTCGTGAGCCATGTTTTTGCCCCTGCCTTTTCTTGGCATGGTGGTCATCTACTTTGTCCTGAACCTGGGCTATTCTTTCTACTCTGAAACGGATCGTGCTTCTCGACGTTATCGTCCTTGCCGTCCTCTATACCATGCGGATCATGGCCGGCTCGGCATCCGTGGCATCTGGCCCTCCGCCTGGCTTTTAGCCTTCTCCACCTTCCTGTTTTTGAGCCTGGCGCTTGTCAAACGCTATGCGGAACTGGTGATGATGCACGGGGTAGCGGGAGCAGAAGTCCAGGTTCGGGGCTACCCGACTGTGGACAAGGAACTCCTGGCTTCCCTTGGAACGGCAGCGGCTATGTGGCCGTGCTCGTCCTGGCCATTTATATCTCCAGCGGTGCCGCAGAGATCCTTTATACTCGCCATTAGTTTATCTGGCTTTTATGCCCGTTACTTGCTTTACTGGATCAGCTATGTTTGGCTGATCGCTCACCGGGGCGAAATGCATGATGATCCTTTGGAATTTGTGTTCAGGAATCGGGTCAGCCAGGTCGTTATCCTATTGAGCGCACTCATCGGTTTGATTGCGCGTTAGAGGTCTGAAATGCGACCGCGGCCAAACGTAAATAAAAATCTTGAAGGATCTTGTTTGGGGAATAAACCGACCACAGAAGAACGCTCATTTTCTGCGCGCCATAGGCTTCTTGGGACCGGTGCTCTCCTGTTTGCCTCCATTGTAATTTTTCTTGCATTAGACCTCAGCCAATCTCTGAGCGGAGCTTATGGCCAGGAAACTCAAGCCCCCATGACCATCGTTGAACTGCAGCCTTTTCGCGAGACGGGTTCGATCAAGACCAAAAACCCGGAAGGCCAGGAGGGCCTTGCCACCCTCATTAACTTGAATCCCAACGTCAACGCCTGGTATTTGCTCCGGCTCAGCTTTGGTAAAGAGAAATCGCCTCAGGATTATCATTTGCAGAATATGAATCCCCAAACTCAAAACCTCCTGCTTGGGAGCGAACACACCTATGGGATCATCATAGCGGAGGGGGAAAACCGATATGCCTGCGAACTCTGGGGAAAAGAGACCGCGGAGGGTCTGAAGAGAGCGAAAGCTTCGGGTATTCCTTACGCGCCCCTTTGCGGAGGCACAAATCTATTTGCGTAATCCCGCCAAGGGACATCGTACCAAAATAGAAATGGTGACCGACTTCCTGAGGGATGAAATCCCCGCTGGGGAAAAAATTGTTACCATTGTTCGGGACAGATTCTTTGCAGACGCCTATCGAGAAAAGGCGAAAACGGCGGAGGACCCGAAATCCATTTTCGAAGAGCCATCCCCCGGGAAGTCAAAAAATGGGCCCGCATCCGCATGGTTAGATCCAAGGCAAGGTGAACGCGTTGTGGTTTCGAGCCATCTGGGTATCGAAATCCAGAAATCATTTACCAATGAAATGATTATGGGAGACTGGTATCCCGTGAATGGGAATCCGGGCATTAATATCAGCCTGATCATGGCAAAGGGAATTGCCCCAGAAATCCTTCGAAGTTACACGAACGTCGTTGGCGGTCTGGACAAGGATGAAGCTGAAGCGCTGGCTTATATTGTCGCTTTTGATCTGGATAAATTCGACTTCAGATATGCGCTGGGAACGGACCACCCCCGTGTCAATTGGTCCGATCACATCCTCGATCGCATGAAGGACAATTCCCTCCCCGGTCCCGATGGGATTGGAACTATCGCTCCTTTAGTTTCAACGGGCCTCATCAACCCAAAAGACAGAGACAGAATGGTAGCCACATTTACGGGAGGGTTCAAGCGCGCCCATGGAGCGTTCAGATGGGGAAATTTGGCCCTCAAAAACCACGGCAGCCATTATGGATTTATCGAAAATGGCGTGGTATTCAGCAAACTTCAACCCGGGACTCTCGACTATTTATCTGCTTGATGATGGCCAACTGGATATGAAGACCTGGGCGGAGGAAGACAATCGACTTCTTTCCAAAATCAAATACGCCCGGCAGAATGGGGTCCCCATCCTAACCGAGGTGAACGCGATGACCCAGATGTCTGTTCCAGGTTCCCTTGTTTCCCGGTGGGGAGAAGGAAATTGGGCCGGCTCGGAAGACAAGAAGCTGCGGACCATGCGGGCGGGGGCCGCCTTGCAGGAGGTTAATGGAAAGCGATTTCTTCTTTATGCGGTTTTCACGGGCGCAACGCCAGCGGCTATGACCCGAGTTTTCCAGGCTTACAGATGCCGGTACGCCATGCTCCTCGATATGAATGCCCTTGAACATACATATCTGGCCATTTACAAACGGCAGGGGTCAGCCCTTTCTGTGCAGCACCTGATACGGGGTATGAGCGAGGCAGACAAGTCACTGAAGGGAGAACGGTCTCCTCGTTTTCTCGCGTATCCAGACGACCGGGATTTTTTCTACATACTCCGAAAGGAGAGGTCATGAAAAAGAGTTGGATTCTTTCAATTGCCATCCTGTCGCTCCTATGGTTAGCCATTTCCCTTCCATCCTCCGCTGTAGGTCAGTCTCTCAAAGAACAAAACGAGGTCTTATTCGAACAACTTCAACGTGTGCATGGCCTGTCCGATGATCAAATGATAGCCATCCGCAAAATATTTTCCACCTCCGGGTACATCGGCCAAGGAAACCCGGCCATAGCCCGACACCCCGTGACTCCTCAGGGTTGTCAAGAAAAGCTTGACCTCAGGGGCATCCATTACGAGAATCATGAATTTGAAATGATTTGTGGGGCCAAATACATGGCCCCACTCTATAACCCCGCCACCGAAAAAGCCGAAAATGCAAGAGCCTGCATTGATCAGTTCGAGTTTCCGGATATCCCTTGCGCATACCCGGTCGTCTGGGTGCGCGCCCGTGAGGCCGCCGAAATATGCTGGTCCATGGGCAAACGTCTCTGCGATGCCCACGAATGGGAAGGAGCATGTGCCGGAGCCCTCGAACCGCCCGATTACCGGTTTGACCTAAGCAAAGGCGTTCCTCCCAATGTGGCCGTTGAGAGAATGCGGCAAGTCCACAATAAAGTATATGGCGCTAAGAAAATTTGGGCCTATGGTTCCCACTATCAGAAAGGAAAATGTGCCTCATCAAGCCAAAAAACTCCCGGGTGCAGCGGGGGGGGATGGACCGGATGCGGTTCAAATACCTTTCCGGCAGGAGACTTCTCCGATTGTCGAAGCCCCTTAAGGGTCTACGATTTGCATGGAAACGCAGCTGAACATATGAATCTCCCTCTAAATGAAGGCCAGATGTCGAGCAGGGGGAGCAGGGAACTGGGATATACGGAGATGAAAGGAAGCTGGTTTATTTTCGATACGTATTATGCTCATGAAGACTGGTGCCGTTGGCGCGCTCCATTCTGGCATGGGAGTCGGGTAATGGATTTGCATAGTCACGAAAACTACCACCTTGGTTTTCGTTGCTGTAAGACAATAAACGATTAGCTGGCGGGCTGCAATTTCGACGCTTTTTGTCGCGTATGTTTAGAATTAATTTTTTATTGAAGGATGGCGAGGATCAAGAATTGATGACCCCTGGGCAGGGCGCCAAGGTTGCCCTTGGTGAGGGTCCATGAGTTGTTGAGCCCCGCGGATCGCTCCCTCTTCGCTCAGAACGTTGGCAAGCAAAGGGTCTTCTAAAATCTCAAAATAGGGCACGGTTCTCCGTTAAGCAAAGCCATCCGGCTGATCAAACGAATGCCGTGACTATAATCTGCATAGGTTGCGCCGTGGATCGTGCTTAACGGCTGGATCGGATCCCCCGACGGACGATGCCAACCATAGATAGCGATTTTCCCCTGTTTTTGGACTAACCGGCTCGAAAGCACCACATCCTTCTTATGACCTGATATTAACTCACCCAAGTGACAGCGTAGATCTCTCAGCTGTTCTTTGATCTTTTGATTATGCGCCAGGTAATAACCCGTTGATCTCATCTCAGGACCCGGCTGCATCGGTTCTGGTGTTAAGTGGAAAGCAGATTGGTTAGAGATAGCGTCAACGATTTTCCTTGTAGGTAAAGTAAACCCAAATTTATCTGCGATGTGGACAGCAGTGTACAGATTCATGGGCATTCGAATAAAGTCACGATTTGAACCGATCGCCAAATAATCAGGCATCGCGAAGATCGTCGCAATGAATGATTTCCCGTCCTCGTACCTTTGGGTGAGGCTTACAGGTTTCAATTTTCTGAGGAAATCCGGGATATTGCCCTCGATGAATTGATCCAGAATGGCCTTTTCCCGCTGGGTATCATCCATTTTAAAAATGTATTTGGCAAACTCTGATCCGGTCATGGCAAAATATTTCCGGGGGGGGATCTTCTTTGTCAAAAAGCCTTGGAAATCCACCCATTCCTTGCCAATGGCGTTGGAAGACATCAAGCAGAAAATAAATAAAAGCAGAAGTTTTAGTGCCCTGGTTTTCATTGTTTCTGACCAAGAATCAGTTTTATTATTTACCATAGACTTGGAAAACAGTCAATTTTCAATTTTAGAATTATCTAATATATTGAGCAGAGATTATTTTAATTATCTCCGAATTTTGCAGAATGAGAACAACAATCAGGAAAACACATAACTTTTCAACCAGATTCCAAAACGGAATGCCGACGCCGGTATAATCAGGGTGCCCTATTGTGTTAATGAGAACCCATGTCAATCCACACACACTAGAAATTAAAATTCCGACCTTTCTTCCGACCAACCAGGTAACCAAGATAATGGGGACAAAATAAAATGCCAGAGTGGTAAAATCGGGCCAGCCCAATAGTTTAAGGCCCCAATGAATATAACAAGGATAAATCCCCCCAAGCTGAAGGATAACTTTGATTGGGTACTGAAATATCTTTTTGTGTTCATAAGCCTCTTCAAAAAACCCAAGAAACCTCTCATTATAGTTTGAATTTCCTAAACAAATAGAATTTCGGAAAATCGATGCCAAGGGTAAAGAGAATGGAGAAACCCAGGACTGCCAGGACTTGATCCCCGGTAAGAGAAGGAAATAAGATCCCTGAAATACCCAAAAGCGCGAACCCAATGATGGTTCCTCCGCTCAGGAGAAGTAATTCTCTTCCGGGAAGGGAGGACCAGAAATGTCTTCTTTCTCTTACAATTAATATTCGAAACTGACTGTTAAAAACAAGATTCAGCATGACCAGGGTGCGCAGGGTATCCCATTCTAGATGAAAATACTTTATCCCCATCAAAATTACGTATCGTTCCTTTTGCAACCAGCAGACTCCTCTGGAATGAGAGATGCCAGAGTAATATTCTTTACATTCCACGTGTTCGGATTGGTGGTGTGTTCCACATTATCGGTTGCCAGAGACATGGTTACGAAATCATTTGCAAAAACGAGCAGTGACATACCTAAAAGAGAAGTATACTTCCTGCAACCAGAAGAAGCTTATGGTCAGTAAACCGACCCGATGGCCGAGGTAGCGCAGGAAGCCGTATTCGGGTCCGCTGTCGTCCCAGGCGAAGTCCGCGCACTCGGCAGCGCAGGCGTTGACCATGTCGACGAAGCGGCGCTTGATGTCGCTCGCGCTCTCGGCGCCCACGAGGTCGGACTCGTTCTCGGCCAGGATCTCGCCCACGCGGTTGGCCATCGCGGTGGTGAACGCGACCCGCCACTCGTGCTCGCCGCGGCGGTATGCGATGCGATCGGCGCCAAGCGTCAGGAAGGCCAGGAACTCGGCAACGAAGGCGAAGTAGCGGGCGCCGGGCGGCAGCTCGTACTTCGCCGCGCGCATCGTCTTCAGCGCGTTCTGCGCGACGCGCCACGCGATGAACGCCGCCGCGCCCGCGATCTCCTCCGGCGACTTCGGCCGGTCGGCGCGGAACCAGTGGCTCTTGATGCGCATCAGCCGTCACGCCTGGCGATGTAGAACGCGAACTCGCCCGGCCCGATCTCGTCGGTCGCCACGAGCCGATGGCCGGTCGCCTTGATCCAGTCGGACACGTCGTCGGCCACACCCGGGCAGTTGCTGAGGAGCTCCAGCGTCTCGCCGGGCTTCATGCTGCCGAGCAGCTTCTTCGCCTCGACGATGGGTCCCGGGCACACGGTGCCGCGCAGGTCGAGGACCACGTTCGCCGTCGCGTGCTGCGTGCGCCCGCGCCGGATGTAATACCCGTGGCTCCCGTCCGGCCGGCGTTCGGTGCGCACGAGCTCGTTGCCGGTGTACTTGCTCCACGCGAAGAGGTCGTCCTGCGTGCCCGGGCAGTCGGAGAAGAGGAGCAGGACTTCACCGGGCGGCAGATCGTCGACGATCTTCTTCGCGCCAAGGAGCGGGGCGGGGCAGCTCGTGCCGCACATGTCGAGGGTCACCGCCGGTGTGGGGAAGGATTCGTCGGTCATCGTTCACTCTTGCGTTGCGGGTTCGGTCGCTGCCGGCGTCCGGCAGCCCGTGCTCAGTAGCCGCCCTTCCCGTAGGGCTGCGGCAGCCCGGCGATCTTGGCGCCCTGCTTGGCGGGGCCCATGGGGAAGAGGTCGTATAGATACTTGCTGTCGACCTCGGCGCGCAGGTCCTGCATGCCCTTCAGCATGTTGCGGAAGTTGGGGGTGTGCCCGTGCTCCTGGTACTCGCCGCGCAGGTACCGGATGACCTCCCAGTGCGCGTCGGTGAGCGCGATGCCGTCTGCCTGCGCGATGGCGACGGGCACCTCGTCGCGATAGTCGGGCTCGAGCAGGTACCCGTCCGCGTCCGTCGCCAGCTCGACACCGTCCACCATGTAGCTCATTCGTCCCCCTTCCTGATGCGCGTTTCGACGCCGCTGCGGCGTCAATCGACCACGGCGGCGATCGCCTTCGCGGGAACGAACAGTCCCCAGCCGACGTTGCGCTCGCCGCCCAATCCCTCGTACTGGATGCGCAGCGAGTCCTCGGAGCGCAGCCCATGCACCGTCACCGCGTAACCCGTGATCCAGCGCGCGCCCGCGCGGCCCTGGCGGGGGCGTCCGGCGATGACGTGCGCCTCGATGCGCAATGCCGCCATCCACTGCGCCACTTCCGCCTCGAAGGCGCCGGAGTCGCCGGCGACGCTCGCCACACGCTGCGCGGCCACCGTCGCCGACGCCGCCAGGCCGCGTACCCTGCCGGCGCCGACCGCGAGCGTGCGGTCGCCCACCGCGAGGCGCGTGTGCGCGAGGCGCAGCGTGTCGCCCGCGCACGCCTGCGCGACGCGCAGCGCGAGCTTGGTCCGCTGCGGGAGCAGCACCTCGCCGTACGCCGTCGGCACGGTGCGCAGCGGATGCACGCCGGCGTGCGGGTCGTCCGCCAGCCAGGGCAGGTGCACGCTGATCGCCTGCAGCAGCGGCGAGGCGTATTCGACGGGCAGCGCCGTGCCCGCGAGGTCGAACACGACGTCGACGGCCGGCGGCGCGGCGACGGGCGAGGGCGCGGCCGTGCGCAGGGAGGCGTTCATCCCGGGGTCTCCGTGCCCGCCGGTGGCGCGTCAGCCCACCGGAGCATCGCAGCGGCCCACTGGCGCGCGCTGTCGGCGTCGATGTCGAAGATGGTGAAGCGCTTCCCTTCCTTGATGCGGATGCGCAGGAGGGGCATGCCGCCGGCGTCGTGCAGCACCTCCTGCAGCTCGATCTCCTGCGCGCCCAGGGGGACGCGCAGGCGGGTGAGGGGCGTTATTCGCACGATCGTCCGGGGGCATCGCCGCGCGCAGGTCGCGTCAGCGCTTGAGCTTCATGATGCCGAGCGCATTCATCACCATCTTCTCGAACACGGGCTCGGACGTGCCGTTGCGCATCTTGCGCAGGAAGTACTTCTCGAAGCCCACCTTCGCCATGTGGACCCACTTGCCTTCGGAGAACCAGTTGACGTTGCGCGGCGGAATCTGCGGCAGCGCGACGAACGCCACGCCCGAGTCGCCGAAATCGGCGAGGCACACGGCGTTCCACGTCGCGCGCTGGTCGGGCTCCTTGCCGTCGAGCAGGGCGCGGATGTTGTGCGCGGCGGCGGTGACCATCGACTCGATCATGTAGCCCGTCTTGGGCGCGCCGGTCGGCACCGGGGTCACCTCGACCGGCGGGATGGCCACGCATACGCCGACCGAGAAGATGTTCCGGTACTTCGCGTTGCGCTGGAACTCGTCGATCGTGATGAACCCGCGCGGATTGGTCAGCCCCTCGATGCCGAACACGGCGTCCACACCCTTGAACGCCGGCAGCATCATCGAATACTTGAACGGGAGCTCGTGCTCCTTCTTCGGCGTCCCGTCGTCGTTGTGCTCGGTGACGAACATCTTGCCGGGCTCGACGCGCGTGGTCTTCGCGTTGCAGATCCACTTGATGTGCCGCTCGCGCAGCGCCGATTCGAGGAGTCCCTTCGAGTCGCCGACGCCGCCCAGGCCCAGGTGGCCGACGTACGGCTCGGCCGTGACGAAGGTCATCGGCACCTTGTCCCGGATCTTCCGCCGCCGCAGGTCGGTGTCCATGATCATCGCGAACTCGTAGGCGGGGCCGTAGCACGACGCACCCTGCACGGCGCCGACCACGATCGGACCCGGGGCCGCGACGAATGCCTGCCAGGCCTTCTCCGCCTCGACCGCGTGGTCGACGTGGCACACCGACTGGGTGTTTCCGCCGGCGACCGCCGGACCGAGGCCCGGGACCTCGTCGAAGGCGAGCTTCGGCCCGGTCGCGATCACCAGATAGTCGTAGGCGAGGCTCGCGCCGTCGTCGAGCTCGACGCGGTTCTCGCCCGGGTGGACGCGCTTGGCGCCCACCGGCATGAAGTCGATGCCCTTGCGGCGCAGCGCTGCGCCGGCATCGATCTCGATGTCCTCGCGCTTGCGCCATTGCACGGCCACCCATGGGTTGCTCGGCACGAAATGAAAACGCGGGTTGTTGGAGACGACGGTGATCCGGTCGTCGCGGCGCGCGAGCTCGCGCATTTCGTACGCCATGGGCATGCCGCCCAAGCCGGCGCCCAGGATCACGATGTGTGCCATGTTTCCCCCCGTCGCCGCGCTCGCCGCGCGGCCGTTACTGCGCGATGCACGGTCGCGTCCGCTCCCGCGTGCCGCCGCGAGAGACTGCTATTGAGCGAGTACGCCGCGCCGCCGTCCATATCCATGGGGAGCTATGGCCAATACTCCCTCTGGGTGATTTCCATCCCCCGCCAGAGTGATGGCGCCCTGCGGGTCCCCCCCTTAGTATCCTTTGGCCGGCCTTCGGGCAGCCGGCGCGCCGCTCGTTCCCAGCCCCGAACGCCGTGACCTGAGGAGGCGCCCATGGCCAAGCCGATGCACCCCACCCCGATGCTCGACGCGCTCGAGAGCGGGCCCTGGCCGAGTTTCGTGACCGGCCTGAAGCGCCTCGCCCAGGACAAGGACTACGTCGTCGACCTCCTGGGCCAGCTCGAGCACTCGTACGAGACGCGCAAGGGCTACTGGAAGGGCGGGACGGTCGGCGTGTTCGGCTACGGCGGCGGCGTGATTCCGCGCTTCACCGAGGCGAAGGACGCCAACGGCAAGCCGCTGTTCCCGGCGGCGGCCGAGTTCCACACGCTGCGGGTGATGCCGCCGGCCGGCATGCACTACAACACCGACGTCCTGCGCAAGATGGCCGACATCTGGGAGAAGCACGGCTCGGGCCTCATCGCCTTCCACGGCCAGTCGGGCGACATCATGTTCCAGGGCGTGACCAGCGAGAACGTGCAGCCGGCGTTCGACGCCATCAACGAGCTCGGCTTCGACCTCGGTGGCGCCGGCCCGGCCGTGCGCACGTCGATGTCGTGCGTCGGCGCGGCACGCTGCGAGCAGTCGTGCTACGACGAGGCGACCGCGCACCGCACGGTGATCAACAGCTTCCTCGACGACATCCACCGGCCGTCGCTGCCCTACAAGTTCAAGTTCAAGTTCTCGGGTTGCCCGAACGACTGCATGAACTCGATCCAGCGCGCGGACATGGCCGTCATCGGCACATGGCGCGACAACATCCGCACCGACGAGGCGCTGGCCCGCAAGTGGTTCGCGAAGCACGGCATGAACGAGCTCGTGAACGACGTGATCGCGCGCTGCCCGACCAAGGTGATCCAGCTGAAGGAAGTCAAGGATCTCAAGGGCGGCGGCTCCGTGTCGGCGGTCGCGATCAGCGATACGCACGGCATCGAGATCGAGAACCGCGACTGCGTCCGCTGCATGCATTGCATCAACGTGATGACCGGCGCGCTCGCGCCGGGCAAGGACAAGGGCGCGACGGTGCTGGTGGGCGGCAAGCGCACGCTGAAGATCGGCGACCTCATGGGCACCGTGGTCGTGCCGTTCATGAAGCTCGAGACCGACGAGGACCGCGAGAAGCTGGTCGAGCTCGGCCACCAGATCATCGACTTCTTCGCGGAGAACGCGCTCGAGCACGAGCGGACCGGCGAGATGATCGAGCGCATCGGCATCGTCAATTTCCTCGAGGCCCTCGGCATCGACGTCGACCCGAACATGATCTCGGCGCCGCGGACGAATCCCTACGTTCGCACGGATGGCTGGGACGAGGAAGTCGCGAAGATCAACGCGAAGAAGAAGGTCGCCTGATCCAGGCGGGCCAGCCAACGCGACGAAAGCCGCACGAATTCCCTTCGTGCGGCGCATGGAGTTCGAGGAGGTCGAGCAAAGATGAGCCAACCCCAGATGCGGCGGGCAATCGAGAGCGGCGTGCCGGACAACCGGCAGTTCCTGCATCCGCTGCTCAAGAAGAATTACGGCAACTGGAAATACCACGACCGGCCGCGCCCGGGCGTGCTGCACCACGTCGCGCACACGGGTGAGGAAGTGTGGACGGTGCGGGCGGGCACGCAGCGGCAAATGGACGTCCACACGATCCGCCGCCTGTGCGACATCGCGGACAAGTATGCCGAAAGTCACGTGCGCTTCACCATCCGCTCGAACATCGAGTTCATGGTGTCGTCCTTCGACAAGGTCGGACCGCTCATCGCCGAGCTCGAGAAGAGCGGCTTCCCGGTCGGGGGCACCGGCAATTCGGTGTCGATGATCGCGCACACCCAGGGCTGGCTGCACTGCGACATCCCGGGCACGGACGCGTCGGGTGCGGTCAAGGCCCTGATGGACGAGCTGATCGACGAGTTCCGCAGCGAGCAGATGCCCAATCGCGTGCACCTGTCGACGTCGTGCTGCGAGATCAACTGCGGCGGCCAGGCGGACATCGCGATCATCATCCAGCACACCAAGCCGCCCAAGATCAACCACGACCTCGTCGCCAACGTCTGCGAGCGACCCGCCGTCGTCGCCCGCTGCCCGGTCGCGGCGATCCGTCCCGCGCTCGTCAACGGCAAGCCCTCGCTCGAGGTGGACGAGAAGAAGTGCATCTGCTGCGGCGCCTGCTATCCGCCGTGCCCGCCGATGCAGATCAACGATCCCGAGCACTCGAAGTTCGCCATCTGGGTGGGCGGCAAGAACTCGAACGCGCGCGCCAAGCCGACGTTCATGAAGATGGTCGCGGCGGGCATCCCCAACAATCCGCCGCGCTGGCCCGAGGTCTCCGAGATCGTCAAGCGCATCCTCCGCGTCTACAAGGCGGACGCGCGGCCGTGGGAGCGGCTGTCCGACTGGGTCGAGCGCATCGGCTGGCCGCGCTTCTTCGAGAAGACCGAGCTGCCGTTCACCAAGTACCTCGTCGACGACTGGCGGGGCGCCCGCGCGAGCCTCAACGCGTCGACGCACATCCGGTTCTAGGAAGGAAGGCGTCGCGGAATCATGAAATTCGGCATCCTCGTCAACGAAGGCCCCTACCAGCACCAGGCCAGCGACTCGGCGTACCTGTTCTGCCGGGCGGCGCTCGCGAAGGGTCACGCGGTCCATCGCGTGTTCTTCTATCACGACGGCGTCAACAACTCGTCGCGCCTGACCGAGCCGCCGCAGGACGACCGCAACGTCGTCGCCCGCTGGTCGAAGCTCGCGGCGGAGCATGGCGTCGACCTCGTGGTCTGCGTCGCCGCCGCGCTGCGGCGCGGGATCAAGGACGAGAACCTCGCCCCGGGCTTCCGCATTTCCGGCCTCGGCCAGCTCGTCGAGTCGGGCATCCAGGCCGACCGGCTCGTGGTGTTCGGCGACTAGGATGGCCCCCCCGAGACTCGCTGCGCTCGTCTCCCCCGGAGGGGGCGGTCAGCGCCCTTCGGGCGGCCGGGCGGGCGCTGACAGGACCCCACAATGACTGAAGGTGCTTCGAAGAAGTTCATGTTCGTCAACCGGACGGCGCCCTACGGCACGGCGTATGCGCTCGAATCGCTGGAGGTCGTGCTGATCACCGCGGCGTTCGACCAGGACGTCTCGCTGGTCTTCATCGACGACGGCGTCTGGCAGCTGAAGAAGGGCCAGCAGACCAAGGGCATCGAGACCAAGAACTTCTCGCCGACCTATCGCGCGCTCGAGGGCTACGACGTCGAGAAGCTCTACGTCGAGAAGGAGTCGCTGGCGTCGCGCGGCTTGACGGAGGACGACCTGATCGTCGACGTCAACGTGCTCCCGTCCGCCGAGCTCGGCGCGCTCATGGCCGAGCAGGACGTGGTCCTTTCGTTCTGAACCTGCCGCTACCGCAATGCTGAACATCGTCAACAAATCACCGCTCGAGCGCGACTCGCTCGCCTCGTGCCTGCGCATGGCCGCGCCCGGCGCGATCCTGCTGATCGAGGATGGCGTGTACGGCGCCGTACGCGGCACCGCAGTCGCACCGCAGGTCGCCCAGGCGCTCGGGCGCTTCCGCATCTACGCGCTGCTGCCCGATCTCGAGGCGCGCGCCGTCGCCGATCGCGTGCTCGACGGCGTCACCGTCGTCGACTACGGCGGCTTCGTCGATCTCGTGGCCGAGCACAACGCCTGCCAATCGTGGCTTTGACACGCGCCACCGACACTCAACAACGCCCTGACAGGAGAACCGGATGTCCACCATCGAAGTGAACGGCAAGCCCTACGAGACCGACGAGGAAGGCTATCTCGTCAACCTCGGCGACTGGAACGAGGACATCGCGAACTACATCGCGAAGGCCGAGAACGTCGACATGTCGGCGAATCACTGGGAGGTCGTCAACTTCCTGCGCAAGTACTACGACGAGTACCAGATCGCGCCCGCGGTGCGCGTGCTGACCAAGGCGATCGGGAAGCAGCTCGGCCCCGAAAAGGGCAACAGCCAGTACCTGTACGAGCTGTTCCCGTACGGCCCGGCCAAGCAGGCGTGCAAGATCGCCGGCCTGCCGAAGCCGACCGGCTGCGTCTAGGCGACGGCGCGTCCGCGCTGCGCGCATGAGCGAACGCCCGCCGGTGCGTCCATGACGACCGCATCCGTGGCGTTCGCGCTCCTGTTCTACGCCGCGACGGTCGTCCTCGTCGGGGGGACCGCGTATCGCGTCTACACCTATGCTCGCGTCCCGGCGCCGTTCAAGATCCCGACGACGCCCGCGCCGGTGACGCGCGCGGGCGTGGTGCTTCGTCTCGGCCGCGAGGTGCTGCTCTTCGAGAGCCTGTTCCGCGCGGGCCTGTGGCTGTGGCTCTGCGGGTGGCTGTTCCATGCCGGCCTGGCGCTGGTGCTCGCGCGGCACCTGCGCTACTTCACGGAGCCCGTGTGGTCGTGGGTCGCGTTCCTCCAGCCGTTCGGCGTCTACGCTGCCTTTGCGATGGTCCTCGGTCTCGCGGGCCTGATGGTGCGCCGCATTTTCGTGGCGCGGGTGCGCTACATCTCGACGCCCTCCGACCACCTGATGCTCGTGCTGCTGCTGGCCATCGCCCTGTCGGGACTCGCGATGAAGTACTTCGCGCACACCGACATCGTGGCGGTGAAGGCGTTCTTCCTGGGACTTCTGTACGCCGACTGGCAGCCGCTGCCCGCCGATCCGGTGCTGTACGTGCACCTGCTGCTCGTCGCCGCGCTGATGCTGGTGTTCCCGGTGAGCAAGCTGCTGCACGCGCCCGGCGTCTTCTTCTCGCCATCGCGCAACCAGGTCGACGACCCGCGCGAGCACCGCCACCTCGCGCCGTGGGCGGCGCGGCTCGACCCGAAGCTCTGACCATGGCCGCCGACGTGAAGGCACCGCCGCTGCGCGCCGACCCGGCTGCGCCGCAGGCGCTCCTGCCCGGAGCGATGGCGGCGTCGAAGCCGTACGTCGCCACCGACAAGATGCAGCAGGCGCTGGGCTTCCCCGGCGAGCTGACCGACGGCTGGCAGGAACGCGCGATCGGTCGCATGGGCGAGCTGCTCGACAAGTACCGCTCGCTCAAGGTGTACATGGACGCGTGCGTCCACTGCGGAGCGTGCGCGGACAAGTGCCACTACTACATCGGCACGCAGGACCCGCTCAACATGCCGGTCGCGCGGCAGGACCTGATGCGCAGCGTCTACCGGCGCTATTTCACGCTGCCTGGCAAGTTCTTCCCCAGGCTCGTGGGCGCGCGCGACCTGACCCGTGAAGTGCTGGACCAGTGGTACAGCTACTACAACCAATGCTCCGAATGCCGCCGCTGCTCGGTGTTCTGCCCCTACGGCATCGACACCGCCGAGGTCACGATGGCGGCGAAGGAGATCATGGACGTCGCGGGTCTCGGGCAGAAGTACAGCAACGAGATCATCGGCAAGGTGCACCGCATCGGGAACAACCTCGGGCTGCCCGGCCCCGCGCTCGCCGACACGCTGGAGGGGCTCGAGGAGGACGTCAAGGAAGAGACGGGCGAGGACGTCCGCTTCCCGCTCGACGAGAAAGGCGCCGAGGTGCTGCTGGTCACGCCTTCGGCCGACTTCTTCGCCGAGCCCCACGTCGACAGCCTCATCGGCTACGCAAAGGTGTTCCACGCGGCCGGCATCCGCTGGACGCTGTCGTCGCATGCGTCGGAGGCCGGCAACTTCGGGCTCTTCATCGGCAATTACGAACAGCTGCAGAAGATCGCGCTGCGCATCCGCGATGCGGCGCTCGAACTGGGCGTCAAGCGGATCGTGGTCGGCGAGTGCGGACATGCGTGGCGCGTGGCGTACAGCTACTGGAACACGCTGACCGGCATCGGCGCCGGGGCGTCCGATCCGTTCGCGCAGATGCTGCAGCGGCAGCTCGATTCCCGCTACCGGCAGCCGACGCACATCTGCGAACTGACGTGGGACCTGATCGAGCGCGGCGCGCTGACGCTCGACCGTGACGCCAACGACCATCGCGTGGTCACGTTCCACGACTCGTGCAACGTCGCACGTGCTTCGCGGATGGGCGACACCCCCGGCGGCCAGTTCGAGATCCCGCGCGCGATCATCCGCGCCGTGGCCAACAAGTACGTCGAGATGCCCCGCGGCACCACGCGCGAGCAGACCTTCTGCTGCGGCGGCGGGGGCGGCCTTCTCACCGACGAGCTGCTCGACCTGCGCGTCAAGGGCGCGCTGCCCCGCATGGAGGCACTGTCGCAGGTCGCCAATGCGCACGGCGTCAACTTCATGGCGACCATCTGCGCGATCTGCAAGGCGCAGTTCACCAAGGTCCTGCCGTACTACGGCTTCAAGATGGGCATGGTCGGCGGCGTCCACCAGCTCGTGAGCACCGCGATACGGCTCGGCGCGAAGCAGTGACCGCCTGCCTGCCGCCCACCGCACCACGCATTTGACCGGAGATCCGTCGATGTCCAATCCGCAAGGCCCGACCGTCGAGAAGCTCACGTTCCGCCGCTACCAGGACGGGGACGCCAAATGGGAATCGTGGCGCGAGCAGATCTTCCAGGCGAGCTGGTCGCACAAGTGTCCCACGTACATCCAGTCCACGCCGCCGTGCCAGGGGAGCTGCCCCTCCGGCGAGGACATCCGCGGCTACCTCAACATCGTGCGCGGCATCGAGAAGCCGCCCGCGGGTGTCACGTGGCAGGAGTATGCGTGGCGGCGCCTGACCGAGGCCAACCCGTTCCCGTCGGTGATGGGACGCGTGTGCCCGGCGCCGTGCGAGACCGGATGCAACCGCAACGAGGTCGAGGACCACGTCGGCATCAATTCGGTCGAGCATTTCCTGGGCGAGTACGCGATCGCGAACAAGCTCGCGTTCGCCGCGCCCACGACCGCGACGGGCAGGAAGGTGGCCGTGATCGGCGGCGGCCCTGCCGGCCTCTCGTGCGCCTACCAGCTCGCGAAGATGGGCCATGCCGTGACGGTCTTCGACGAGCACGAGCATCTCGGCGGGATGATGCGCTACGGCATCCCGGGCTTCCGCACGCCGCGCGAAGTGCTGGACGCCGAGATCCAGCGGATCCTGGACATGGGCGTGGCCACGCGGATGAAGTGCCGGATCGGCACCGACGTCACGCTGGAGGCCCTGCGCAAGGAGTACGACGCGGTGTTCCTCGGCATGGGTGCGCAATCCGGGCGGCCGCTGCCGGCGCCCGGTGGTGACGCGCCCAACGTCGTCACCGCGATGGCGTTTCTCAAGGCGTTCAACGACGGCCGCCTGCAGCACGTCGGCAAGCGCGTGGTGGTCATCGGCGGCGGCGACACGTCGATCGACGTCGCGACGGTCGCGCGCCGGCTGGGTCACATCGGTCACGCCAAGCCGACCGACTTTCCGGAGCTCGCGATCGCCGGCCACATGGCGCACGACGTCGCCGAGGTATCGGTGAAGCAGGGCGCCGAGGTCGTGCTGACGTCGGTGTTCGGCATCGACAAGATGCAGGCGAACAAGCACGAGATCGAGCAGGCGCAGGCGGAAGGCATCGCGATCCGCGGGGGTTTGGCGCCGGTCGGCGTGATCAAGGACGCGCAGGGGCGCGCGATCGCGCTCAAGGTCGCGCGTTGCGAGGCCAGGTTCGTCGGGCCGAAGCTCGAGATCAAGGTGATCGAGGGCACGGAAGAGGACATTCCCGCGGACCTCGTCGTCTCCGCGGTGGGTCAGGCGGTCGATTTCACGGGGCTCGAGGAATTCGACAACGGCAAGGGCATGGTGAGCGCCGACAAGAACTACCAGGTGGCCGGCAAGCCCGGCACGTTCGCGGGCGGCGACGTGCTGCGTCCTCACCTCCTGACCACGGCGATCGGCCACGGCGCGATCGCCGCCGAGGGCATCGACCGCTTCCTGCGCGGCGAGGACCAGGAGAAGCGGCCGAAGGTCGACGTGCACGCCTTCGACCTCGTGCGCAAGATGGTCGAGGCGGGCCGCACGTTCACCGAGGTGCACGAGCCCATCTACGGCTCGGACACGTCGAGCGCAGGCATCCACAACTACGACAACCGCTCGGATCGCTACGTGATCCCGCACGAGGCGCTGTTCCTCGGCCATTTCACCTACACGCCGCGCAACAAGCGCCGCATCACCACGCTCACCAAGGAATCGGCGCTCGGCAACTTCGAGGAGCGGCTGGCGGCGCTGGTCGAGGCCGACGCGGTCGCCGAGGCCAAGCGCTGCATGAGCTGCGGCCAGTGCTTCGAGTGCGACAACTGCGTCGTCTACTGTCCGCAGACGGCCGTGGCGCGCGTGCCGAAGAAGGAGGCGACGACCGGCCGGTACGTGTACACCGACTACGACAAGTGCATCGGCTGCCATATCTGCGCCGACGTATGCCCGACCGGCTACATCCAGATGGGGCTCGGCGAGTAGCCCATGGCGGCGGGCGGCGCGATCGGCAGGGGCAGCGTGCGCGCGGGGCGCGCGCTGGCACTGCTCGCGCTCGCGGCGTGCGCGATTCTGCCGGCGCACGCGGCCGACGAGGGAGCATCGCGCGTGCCGCGGCCGGCGGTGGCGATCGCCGCGCCCGGCAAGTGCGTCGAGGACACGCCGTTCATGCTGCGCAATCACATGGAGCTCCTGAAGCATCACCGCGATCGCACGGTGCACGAAGGCGTGCGCACGACGCAGCACAGTCTTGCCAACTGCGTCGAGTGCCACGCGAGTCCGCAGACGGGCCGCGTGACGGGCAGCAAGGATGCGTTCTGCGAGGGCTGCCACCGGTACGCCGCGGTGAAGCTCGACTGCTTCGAATGCCACACCGACCGCCGGGCCGCGGGTCTCGCGGCGAACACCGTGCCGGCCAGCGGGACGACCCGATGAGCGGCCGCCGGGCCGCCCCAAGGGCGAATCAGCCCCGCAGCGCGCAGCGCGGAGGGAAAGCCAATGAGCCCGCCGGGCCGCCCCAAGGGCGAATCAGCCCCGCAGCGCGCAGCGCGAAGGGAACGCCGATGAGCGACGTCGACGTCGGCCGCCGGAAGGTGCTGGCGTGGGGCGCGGCGATGGCCGGGGTGGTGCTCGCGCCCGGCGTCACGCTGTTCGAGCTGGCGCAGGGCCGCTCGCCGGCCGAGCCGGCGTCGAAGGCCGTCCGGTGGGGAATGCTCGTGGACGCGAATCGCTGCGCCGCCGACTGCGACGCGTGCGTTACCGCCTGCGACAAGGAGAACGGGCTGTCGGGCGCCAAGACCGCGACGTCGTCGCAGTGGATCCGCAAGGTGGAATTGAAGGACCTGCGCGGAGGCCCGGCGAAGTCGGCACCCGTGATGTGCCAGCACTGCGCGCAGCCGCCGTGCGTCGACGTCTGTCCGACGGGGGCTTCGTTCAAGCGCGCCGACGGCATCGTGCTCGTCGACCGCCATACGTGCATCGGCTGCCGGTACTGCATGATGGCGTGCCCCTACCAGGCGCGCTCGTTCGTGCACGAGCCGATCAGCGACCAGAAGCCGGAGGTGCCGCGCGGCAAGGGTTGCGTGGAATCCTGCACGCTGTGCGTGCATCGGATCGACCGGGACCTCATTCCGGCCTGCGTCGAGGCCTGCGCCGCGACCGGCCACAAGGCGATCCTGTTCGGCAACCTCAACGATCCGCAGAGCGAGATCGCGCGCCGGATCGCCGAGATCAACACCACCGCGCTGCGTCCGGACCTCGCACTCGATCCCGGCGTGCGCTACGCAGGGATCTGACGCGTCATGGCGACGATCGTCTATCCGCAACACGCCACGCGCCGGTTCTGGTTGCGCGTGGCGGCACTGGGCGCGATCGTGCTGGCCGGGCTCGGTGCCGCGCATTTCATGGAGGTGCACGGCCACGCCGTCACCGGGATGAGCAACCGCATCGTGTGGGGCATGCCGCACGTCTTCGCCATCTTCCTCATCGTCGCGGCGTCCGGCGTGCTCAACGTGGCATCGGTGGGATCGGTCTTCGGGCAGCCGCTCTACAAGGCACGTGCGCCGTTGTCCGGGTTGCTGTGCATCGCGCTCCTGGCCGGCGGCCTCGCGGTGCTGATGCTCGACCTCGGGCGTCCCGACCGCATGATCGTCGCCGCCACGCACTACAACTTCACGTCCGTGTTCGCATGGAACGTGTTCCTCTACTCCGGCATGTTCTCGATCGTCGCGATCTACCTGTGGACGCTCATGGAGAGACGGATGAACCCGCTCTCGTTCAGGGCGGGCCTCGCGGCGTTCGCATGGCGAATCCTGCTCACGACCGGCACGGGCGCCATCTTCGCGTTCCTCGTCGCGCGCCAGGCCTACGGCAGCGCGCTGCTGCCGGTATTGTTCATCCTGCTTTCGTTCGCGTGGGGACTCGCCGTCTTCCTCCTCGTGCAGGCCGCGGTGGCGGCCGACGAAGGCCGCGCGGTTCCGCCCGAGGTCCTCCGCCGGATGCGCCGCCTGCTCGGCATCTTCGTGGCGAGCGCGCTGTACTTCACGCTCGTCCAGCACCTGACCAACGCCTACTTCGCGAAGCAGGTCCCGTTCGAGCGGTTTCTCCTGATCGACGGCGGCGTGTATCCGCTGCTGTTCTGGGGCGGCTACGTCGTGCTGGGCAGCCTGGTGCCGCTGGCGCTCGTGTTCCATCCGCGGCTCGCCGGCGGCGCGGCGGCGGTGGCGGCGTCGCTGTGCGTCATCGCGGGGGCGTTCGCCCTGCTCTACGTGTTCATCATCGGCGGGCAGGCGTGGCCCCTCGAGATCTTCCCCGGCTACGCGGCATCGAGCAGCGCCGCGGACGGCGCGATCGCGACGTACGCGCCGCGCTGGCCCGAGCTGCTGCTCGGCCTCGGCGGAGTCGGCATCGCGCTCCTGATCGCCGTGGTCGGCCTGCGCGTGCTGCCGTTTGCCCCGGCCGAGGAATCGGTCGGCGTCGGGACGGCGCCGGTCGGGGGCCGATGATGAGCGCGGCCGGCAATCCTCGTCGCGTGCTGATCTCGGCGACCCACAAGTCGTCGGGCAAGACGACGATCGCGATCGGCCTGTGCCATGCGCTGCGCCAACGCGGCCTCGCCGTGCAGGCGTTCAAGAAGGGTCCCGACTACATCGACCCCATGTGGCTGACCGCGGCGACGGGACGTCGCTGCCGCAATCTCGATCCGTATCTCTCGGAGGCGGGCGAGTATCGCAGCGCCTTCCGTCGCCATGCTGCCACCGCCGACGTGAGCATCGTCGAAGGCAACAAGGGCCTCTACGACGGCCTCGCGCTCGACGGCAGCAACAGCAACGCCGCGCTGGCCAAGGTTCTCGGGTTGCCGGTGGTGCTGGCGATCGACGCGCGCGGCATGACGCGCGGCGTTGCGCCGCTGATCCTGGGCTACCAGGCGTTCGACCGCGACGTGCGGATCGCGGGCGTGATCCTCAACAACCTGGGCGGCAGCCGCCACGAAGCGAAGCTGCGCATGGTGATCGAGCACTACACCGACGTGCCCGTGCTGGGCGCCGTTCACTGCGATGCGCGGCTGGCGATCGCGGAGCGTCACCTGGGGCTCACGCCCAGCAACGAAGCGGACGGCGCGGAGCAGCGCATCGCCGCGATCGGCGACCTCGTGCGCGCGCAGGTCGATCTCGATGCACTGCTGGCGATCGCGGGCGACACGGCTCCGTTCGCCGGGTCGCAAGACGTGCTCGCCGAGCCGCATCCGCCGCACCTCGCCCCCGATCTGCGCATCGGAGTTCTGCAGGACCGTGCGTTCGGCTTCTATTACGCCGAGGACCTGGACGCGCTGCGCGCGGCCGGCGCGACGCTCGTTCGGATCGACGCCGTCTCCGACGCGCAGCTGCCGAACGTCGATGGACTCTTCATCGGCGGAGGCTTCCCCGAGATCTACGCCGCCGAGCTGGAGGCCAATGCAACGCTGCGCACGCGCATCAGGAGCGCGGTCGAGGCGGGCATGCCGGTGTACGCGGAGTGCGGCGGGCTCATGTACCTGGCGCGCTCCCTCACCTGGCGCGGGCAGACGCACCGGATGGTCGGTGCGATTCCCGGCGACGTCGTGATGCACGACCGCCCGGTCGGTCGCGGGTACGTGAGCCTCGCGGAAACGCCCGGCTTCCCGTGGGGTGTGCGTTCGGGCACGGACACGTGCCGTGCTCGGGCACGAGTTCCACTATTCGAGCCTCGAGAACCTCCCGTCGGACGTGAAGTGGGCCTACGAGGTGAAGCGCGGCCACGGCGTCGATGGGCGCCGCGACGGAATCGTCGTGCGCAACGTGCTGGCGTCGTATGCGCACCTGCGCAGCACCGGCGGCAATGACTGGGCCAGCCGCTTCGTGGATTTCGTGCGCCGTGCGGACTTCCGTCTGCGACGGCAGGACAACATCGTCTACCTGCCGCCGGCCCGCGGCCGTGAGGCGATGGTGGTATGACAGGGAGCGCATTCGCCATGACTGACGCAGCCATTGCCTCGGCGCGGTACCTCGACGTCGACGGACGCCGCGTCGCGGTCGACAGCGAGGGCTATCTCATCGATCGCAACGAGTGGTCGCCGGCGTTCGCCGAAGCGCTCGCGCGCCGCGAAGGGCTCGTGCTCACTCCGGCGCACTGGGAGGTCATCCATTTCCTGCGCGAGCATTTCGCCGAGCACGGCGTGCAGGCGCAGGTGCGCGTGATGATCCGCCACTTCACCCGGGCGTGGGGACCGGAGCGCGGCTCCAACCATCACCTGCACGACATGTTCCCCGTCGGCGGCCCGCAGAAGCAGGGCAACCGGCTCGCCGGCCTGCTGCGCACGAAGGGCGAGCACTGACCGGAGCGCTGCGGTACGCGACGGCAGTCATGGATACCTGCGCAAAGGCGTGACGACGACACCGGAATCCTGCGTCACACGAATCCACAATCCTCGATGGAACTACGCACCATGATCACCGTGACCCCGAGCGCGGCCCAGCAGATCCGGATCGCCGCCACCCAATCGGATTGCGACGAGATGGGCCTGCGCATCGCCGCACGCCGCGATGCCGCCGGCGCGCTGCACTACGCGATGGGCTTCGACGAGGCGCGCGGCGACGACCTCGTGGTCGCGTCGGAAGGCGTTGCGCTCGTCGTGAGCCCGGCGGAGACCGCGCTGCTCGACGGCATGACCATCGACTACGTCGAGTTCGAGCCGGGCGATTTCCGCTTCATCTTCATGAACCCCAACGACGCAGCGCCGGCGGCCGATGCGGCCGGCGCCGCGCAAGGCTGCGGCAGCGGCTGTGGCTGCGGCCGGTGAACGCCGCACCCCGAGGAACGACACCATGAACGCCATCCATCGCAACGCCGTGAAGGCGCAAAGGCATCGTCTACCTGGTCGGCGCGGGGCCGGGCGATCCGGAGCTGCTGACGCTGCGCGCGTATCGCCTCATGCAGACGGCGGACGTCGCGCTGTACGACCATCTCGTCTCGGAGGAGGTGCTGGCGCTGCTGCCGACGACGACGCGCAGGATCTACGTCGGCAAGGAGCGGCAGAATCACACGATGCCGCAGGAGGCGATCAACGACCTGCTGGTGCGCCTGGCGCGCGAGGGCCACTCCGTGCTGCGCTTGAAGGGCGGCGATCCGTTCGTCTTCGGACGCGGCGGCGAGGAGATCGAGCGGCTGGCCGAGCAGGGCGTGGCGTTCGAGGTGGTGCCCGGCATCACCGCCGCGCTCGGCGTTGCCTCCTACGCGGGCATCCCGCTCACCCACCGCGACTGCGCGCAGGCCTGCCTCTTCGTCACCGGGCACCGCAAGGACGGTTCCATGGACCTCGACTGGCCGGCGCTCGCACGTCCGAGGCAGACGCTGGTCGTCTACATGGGGTTGCTGGGCCTGCCGACGCTCTGCGACAACCTGGTCGCCCATGGTCTTCCCTCGACCACGCCGGCCGCCGTCGTCCAGCAGGGCACGACGCACGACCAGCGGGTCGTGACCGGCACCTTGCGGACGCTTCCGGAGCAGGTGTCAGCGGCGATGCTGACGCCGCCGACGCTCATCATCGTCGGCGAGGTGGTGCGGCTGCGGGAGCGCCTCGCATGGTTCGAGGCCGCAGGCGCCGCGGAGCGGCGGACCCTGACGGGGGTTTGAGCCGGATAGCCCGACCGATCGGCTGGGTATCCCCATGATGAGCGATCCGCGCGTATTCTTCGCCGCCGAACGAACCCTTCTTGCGTGGGTGCGGACCGGCCTGACGGTGATGGCGTTCGGATTCGTCGTTGCGCGGTTTGGCCTGTTTCTGCGCCTGGTGAGTCTGCAACAGGGCGGGCACCCGCCGGCGGAGAGGATCCACAATCAAGTGTCGAACACCATTGGAATTGCGCTGGTGCTGATAGGGGTGGCGTGCATGATCCTGGGGGCGATTCAGCACCGCAGCTATGTCTCGACGCTTCCGCCGTCCGACGTGCCACGCACGCATGCCGCGATATTCCCGATCATGCTATCGGTCATCCTGGCGGCGCTGGGCCTCGCATTGGCCTGGTTTCTGACGATCTGACCGCGGCAGGTCGAACGCCTAGCTCGACGCCGCCTCGGCGCGGTGCTCGACCGCGAACACCGCTGCCTCCACGCGCGATCGCAGGCCGAGCTTCGACAGGATGTGGCGCACGTGCAGCTTGACGGTGTCGTGGCTGATGCCGAGCGACAGCGCGATCGCCTTGTTGCTCTTGCCGTTCGAAAGATGCTCGAGGATCTCGCGCTCGCGGTCGGTCAGCGACTTCATGTAGTCGGCGCGCGTGGTCCCGTGCTGCGACGGCAGTAGCAGGTCCACGAGCTTCACCGCCATGGCCGGGCGACACGACCATCTCGCCCCGCGCCGCGCGCCGGATCGCGTCGATGACCTCGTCCGGATCCATGTCCTTCAGCAGGTAGCCGCGCACGCCGGCGCGGAAGGCCCGACTCAGGTCCTCCTGCGAGTCGCTCATGGTCAGCACCACGACCGGCGTGTCGATGCCTTCGGCGCGCATGCGCGTGAGCAGGCGGTGGCCGTCGACCGGCGACATGCGCAGGTCCATGATCGCAAGATCCGGACGCTCGTCGCGCAGGAGGCGCACCGCCTCGTCGGCGTTGGCGGTGTGCCCGGCAACCTTGATGCCGGCGCGCGCCTCGAGCAGCTCGGACAGGCCACGGCGGCACAGGGCATGGTCGTCGATCAGGACGACGCGGATGGGTTCGGTCATGGGAGGTGCTCTTCGGCGGGCAGGGTGGCGGGAAACGTGAGCTCGAGGCGGGTGCCCCGATCTGCATTCGCGGTCAGCGCGATGGTGCCGCCGAGGCGCCGCGCGCGCTCGTTCATGATGGCGATGCCGTAGTGCCCGGCATGGTCGGGATCGTCGCCGACGCTGGACTCGGGCAGGCCGACGCCGTCGTCCTCGATCACAACCACGTAGGCGTCGCCGTCGCGCTCGAGCAGCAGCGTGGCCGAGTAGGCGTGGGCATGGCGGGCGATGTTCGCGAGCGCTTCCTGCACGACGTGGAAGACCTCGATTTCGCGCTCGGCGGGCAGGCAAAGATCGGGAATGCGATTGACGAACGTCAGCGCGATGCCCGTGCGGTCGAGGAAGCGCGCGGCGATCTTCGTCCAGCGCGTGCACGAGCCCGCGAGGATCCATGCGGGTGCGAAAGTACGTGATGAGCTCGCGCAGCCGTCGCTGCGAATTGCCGAGCGTCTCGTCGACGTCGCTCACGAGCTTGTGCGCGCGCAGCTCGTCGCCGTTGCGGATCGGCGTCGCGCAGCAGGCTCATGCGCATGCGCATGTAAGCGAGGCCCTGGGCGAGCGAGTCGTGCACTTCGTTGGCCAGCATCTGCCGCTCGCTGGTGAGGCGGATGCGCATGTTCTCGCGGGCGAGGCGCGCGTTGTCGAGCGCGGTGCCGACGAGATCGCCGACCGCGCGCAGGAGCGGCGTCATGGGCGCGGGCGCGGCGCCGGGGGCCGCGAACCACAGGGTCAGCGTGCCGACCGGCTGATCCTGATGGCGCAACGGCACCGCCATCACGTGCTTGCACACCGGACCAAGTACGTCGCCCGGCAACCGCTCGTCGTGGCCGCAAAGGTCGTCGCGTACGCATTCGCTGTCGGTGTCGCGCGACTCGGCGCACGACGCGCACCACGAGGACAGCGCGCCCATGCCCGGTACGATGCCGAACGCCGACGACGGGCGTCGTGCTGCATGCCGTCATGCCCGGTCACGTTGACCGCCCCGCCGGCCGCGCCCGCCAGGCGCACGATCGCCTCGAGCACGGGTTCGATCGCGACGCGCAGGTCGCCGGTCCGCGGTGCTGCACGGCGCCGCCCAGTCGTCGGGCAGCGATGCGTCGGCGACGGGCGCCGTGGGCGTGCCCAAACGCATCGAATGCGCTGCATAGTGCGTCAACGAGACTCCTCCGTCCTCCGATGCGCCAGCACCCCGCCGGTCGCGACGACCGGTCGTGAAATGCCCGTACGCACCTCGTTTGTCATTATCACGTCCGTGCCAGAAAGGTGCAATCGAAGCCCGGCGATCCTTGATCGGGCGCAAGCATTGTCGCAATTGGACCATCCCCCATCCGGGCTATTCGTCGTCACCCCATCCCGGTAATAGACACCGCACCGCACTGTTTGTCATAAACGAGGTCCCGCCACGCTCCCGGCGCGCGCGGGGCGCGGCTTGGCTTGCCTCGGCTCCGCCGCCTCATCCTTGAACCCGATGCCCGCTTCCGTCGTCCACGATCCGCTCGCCGCACCCGTCCCCGGTGCCCGCCACGAGACGCGCACGACCACGTGCTACATGTGCGCGTGCCGTTGCGGCATCCGCGTCCACCTTCGCGACGGCGAGGTGCGCTACATCGATGGCAATCCGGACCATCCGCTGAACGGCGGCGTCATCTGCGCGAAGGGCTCGTCGGGGATCATGAAGCAGTACTCGCCGGCGCGGCTCACGAAGCCGCTGCTGCGCAAGCCGGGCTCCGAGCGCGGCGCCGGCGAGTTCATCGAGACGACGTGGGAGCACGCGTTCGCGCTGCTGGAGGAGCGGCTGGCGCGCATTCGGGCCACCGATCCGAAGCAGTTCGCGCTGTTCACCGGCCGCGACCAGATGCAGGCGCTGACGGGCCTCTTCGCACGCCAGTTCGGCACGCCCAACTACGCCGCGCATGGCGGCTTCTGCTCGGTCAACATGGCCGCCGGGATGATCTACACGATCGGCGGCTCGTTCTGGGAGTTCGGGGGGCCCGATCTGGAGCGGGCCAAGCTGTTCGTGATGATCGGCACGGCGGAGGACCATCACTCGAATCCGCTGAAGATCGCCATCGCGAAATTCAAGCGCGACGGGGGTCGCTTCATCTCGATCAATCCCATCCGCACCGGATACTCGGCGATCGCCGACGAGTGGGTCCCGATCAAGCCGGGAACGGACGGAGCGCTGCTGCTGGCGCTCATCCACGAGCTGATCGCGCTCGGCCTCTACGACCGCGAATTCCTGGTTCGCTGCACGAATTCGGGCCAGCTCGTGAACATGGACGAGGCGAACGACGAGTTCGGCATGTTCGTCCGCACCGAGGTGCCCGCGGAGGAAGGCTGCTTCGACCCGCAGAACAAGCTGTGGTGGGACCGGGCGACGAACCGGCCGGTCGTCACGCACAGCGACGGCGCCGACCCGTTCCTGCTCGGGGAGTTCCGCCTCGGCGACGGCACGCGGGTGAAGCCCGCGTTCCAGCTGCTCAAGGAGCGCGTCGAAAGCTATACGCCCGAGTGGGCGGCCGGCATCACCGGGATTCCTGCCGAGGCGATCCGGCGCCTCGCCCACGAGATGGGCATCACGGCGCGCGACCAGAAGATCGAGCTGCCGATTGCGTGGACCGACATCTGGGGCAAGGAACACGACACGGTCACCGGCAGGCCGGTCGCCTTCCATGCGATGCGAGGGCTGGCCGCGCACTCGAACGGATTTCACACCATTCGCGCGCTCGCGATCCTGATGACGCTGCTCGGCACGATCGACCGTCCCGGCGGCTTTCGCCACAAGGCGCCGTTTCCGCGGCCGATTCCGCCGTGCGCGAAAACGCCGAACACGCCGCTCGCGATCAAGCCGGGACATCCGCTCGACGGCCTGGCGCTCGGGTGGCCGGCCGAGCCGGACGATCTCTTCGTCAATGACGACGGGACGCCCGTGCGGATCGACAAGGCGTTTTCGTGGGAGTACCCGCTCGCCGTGCACGGGATGATGCACAACGTGATCACCAATGCGTGGCGCGGGGACCCTTACCCGATCGACACCCTGCTGATCTTCATGGCCAACATGGCCTGGAACTCGACGATGAACACGGTCGAGGTCCGGCGGATGCTGAACGACCGGCACCCCGACGGAAAGGATCGCGGCGAATACAAGATTCCTTTTCTTGTCGTCTGCGACGCATTCCAGTCGGAGATGACGGCCTTCGCCGATCTCGTGCTGCCGGACACGACCTACCTCGAACGTCACGACGTGATGTCGATGCTCGACCGGCCGATCTCCGAGTTCGACGGCCCGGCGGATTCGGTGCGCATCCCGGTCGTGCCGCCGACGGGAGAATGCAAGCCCTTCCAGGAAGTGCTGCTCGAACTCGCCGGCCGGCTCCGGCTGCCGGCGTTCGTCCGACCCGACGGCACGCGCAAGTATCGCGACTATCCCGACTTCATCGTCAACTACGAGACCGAGCCCGGATCCGGCATCGGCTTCCTTTCCGGGTGGCGCGGCAAGGGCGGCGAGAAGTTCATGCGCGGCGAGCCGAACCCGCGGCAATGGGAGATGTACGCCAAGAACAACTGCGTCTACCACCACAAGCTGCCGCCGTCCTACCAGTACATGCGCAACTGGAACAAGGGCTACCTCGAATGGTCGCAGCGGACCCGGATCCAGCGCTACGCGGAGCCGATCCTCATCCACGTCTATTCCGAGGTGCTGCAGAAATTCCGCCTCGCGGCGCAGGGCAGGGGCATCTCGCGCAAGCCGCCGGCGCATCTTCGGCAGCGCCTCGTCACCTATTTCGACCCGCTGCCGTTCTACTACGAGCCGCTCGAGTCGCAGCGATCGGAGGGAGTGAAGTATCCGCTCAACGCGGTGACGCAGCGGCCGATGGCGATGTACCACTCGTGGGACTCGCAGAACGCCTGGCTGCGACAGATCCACACGCACAACCACCTCCACGTCAATCCCCGGGTCGCGCGCGCCGCCGGCATCGACGATGGCGGCTGGATGTGGGTTGAATCGCAGTGGGGCCGAGTGCGCTGCCTTTGTCGCTACTCCGAGGCCGTCGAGCCCGGCACGGTCTGGACCTGGAATGCGATCGGAAAGACGCCCGGCGCATGGCGCCTCGCCGTGGACGCCAACGAATCCCAGCGCGGGTTCCTGCTCAATCACCTCATCTCGGACGAGCTGCCGGGCGACCCCGGAACCGGTCCGATCTCCAACTCGGACCCGGTCACGGGACAGGCGGCCTGGTACGACGTTCGCGTGCGCATCTATCCGGCCGCCGCCGACGAGCCTGCGTCGACGGCGCCGCAATTCGGGGCGGTGCCGGCGGCGCCCGGCACCGCCGCCGCCACGCCGCGGCGACTGGCCTTCTTCGCCGGCCGCGGATCCAGGCGATGATGCCGCTCGACCGCATGGATGCCTCGCGGTGACGCAGCTTGCCCTGGTCATCGATCTCAACGTTTGCGTGGGCTGCCACGCCTGCGTGACGAGTTGCAAGCAATGGAACACATCGGGTTCGGCAGGGCCGCTCGCCGACGTCGAGCCCTACGGCAAGGATCCCACCGGCACGTTCTTCAATCGCGTGCAGACGTTCGAAGTCGGCGAGTATCCGAACACGCAGACCGTCCACTTTCCCAAGTCGTGCCTGCACTGCGAGGATCCGCCGTGCGTTCCGGTGTGCCCCACCGGCGCCAGCTACAAGCGTGCATCCGACGGCATCGTGCTCGTCGACTACGACAAGTGCATCGGCTGCAAGTACTGCTCCTGGGCATGCCCGTACGGCGCCCGCGAGCTCGATCCCGAGCGCAAGGTGATGACCAAGTGCACGCTGTGCGTCGATCGCATCTATGACCAGACGCTGCCCGCGTCGGAGCGCAAGCCCGCGTGCGTGATGGCCTGCCCGACGTCGGCACGGCTCTTCGGCGACATCCACGATCCGGACTCCGAAGTGGCGCGCGCGATCCGGGACAACGCAGGGTACGCGCTGATGCCCGAGTGGGGAACGCATCCGGCGAATCACTACCTCCCGCGACGCAGGACGGCGCGGCACATCCACGACGACGAACTCGAGCGCGCGGACAATCCGCTGAAGGTGGACGGCTTGCTGCCCAAGCCGGCCAAGTCGGATCCGTCGCTCGACGACGCGATGTCCTGGTAGGCGGGCCCAACCGATGCGCCCGGACTTCTCCGTGCTTTTCCTCACCACGCTGATCGGCGTCGGACAGGGGCTCTTCCTCGCGCTGTTCACCGTCCAGCTGTACGCGCTCGCCGCCCTGGTGCCGGAACCCGATGGCAACGCGTTCTATGGGCAGGGCAGCCTGGTCGCGCTGGCATTCCTCGTCGGCGGGCTCGTCGCCTCGTTCTTCCACCTGGGACGGCCGGAACGGGCCTGGCGGGCCGCCGCTCAGTGGCGCACGTCGTGGCTCTCGCGCGAGGTGATCGTGCTGCCTGCCCTGATCGGGATCGTGCTGCTGTTCGGCGTCGCCCACTGGGCAGGTTGGCGGCCCGTGCTGGGCGTGCTGCCGTCAGGGCTTGCGATCGACGCGACCGTCGTCCTCGGCGTCGTCGGCACCGTGCTCGCGTTCGCGCTGTTCCTGTGCACGGCGATGATCTACGCCTGCCTGCCGTTCCTCCGCGAATGGGCGAGCTCGCTGACCGTGATCAACTACACGCTGCAGGGCGGCGCCTCCGGTTTCCTGCTGGCGACGGCGTTCTCGGCCTGGACGGCGCCGGCCCTGACGCCGTTTCTCGCGGGCTGGACATTCGTCATTACGGTGCTGGCGGCGGCGAGCCGCGTCGGCTCGCTCATCCGCAACCGCAGGCTGAAGCCCAAGTCGACGCTGCAGACGGCGATCGGCGTCAAGCACCCGCGCATCGTGCAGACGTCGGCGGGATTCCTGGGCGGTTCCTTCAACACGCGGGAGTTCTTCCACGGCGGGTCCGACGTCGCGCTGCGGTCGGTCAAGTGGGGGTTCCTGCTGGGCGTGTTCGTGGTGCCGCTGTTGCTGCTCGCTGCGGTGGGATCCGGCGCGTCGCCGCGCCTGCTGGCGGTGGCGTTCGCCATCCAGTACCTCGGACTGCTCGCGGAGCGCTGGCACTTCTTCGCGCAGGCCAACCACCCGCAGAACCTCTATTACCGGGCGGTCGGATGAGCGCCTCGGGCCCATGCCTGCACCCGGGGCTTCTCCCGCGGGCGGAAGGGAACCATCGGCTCCCGGATCCGTTTCGTGGACGAGTTATCCCGACAGCGATGTCGGCTCGCGAAACTTCGAGGCGCGGCGGCGGCGGACTGGCGCGCGGGCTCGACGCACCGACGTGTTGGAAGGATCGATCATGGCACTGGTTAGTCCTCATGGCGGCAACGACCTGCGGCCGCTGCTGCTGACAGGCGACGCGCTCGCGGCGGAGAAGGCGAAGGCGGCGACGCTGCCAAGGCTCACCGTCAGCTCGCGCGAGAAGGGCGACATCGTGATGCTCGGCATCGGCGGGCTTCACGCCGCTGGAGGGCTTCATGACGCACGCCGACTGGCAGGGCGTCTGCGACGGCATGAAGACGGCGAGCGGACTCTTCTGGCCGATCCCGATCACGCTGTCGGCCGACACGGCGTTCGTCGAGACGATTCGGACCGGTCACGAGATCGCGCTGATCGATCCGGACGACGGACAGCCGCTCGCGACGATGCTCGTGACGGAGAAGTATGCGATCAACAAGGCGCATGAGTGCGCGACGATCTTCCGCACGACCGACCCGGAGCATCCTGGCGTGGCGATGGTGCTCGGGCAGCCCGCGGTCAACCTGGCCGGGCCGATCAAGGTGCTCTCGACCGGCGGGTTCGCAGAGCAATACGAAGCGCTGTTCATGACGCCCGCGCAGACGCGCGCACTGTTCGAGTCGCTCGGGCTGGAAGTCGATCGCGGCGTTCCAGACGCGCAATCCGATGCACCGCTCGCATGAATACCTGGCGAAGATCGCGATCGAGGTCTGCGATGGCCTGCTCGTGCATTCGCTGCTCGGCGCGTTGAAGCCCGGCGACATCCCGGCCGCCGTGCGCACGCGCGCGATCGGGGTGCTCGCGGAGAATTACTTCGTGCAGAAGACCGTCGTGCAGGCCGGCTATCCGCTCGACATGCGCTACGCCGGTCCGCGCGAGGCGCTCCTGCACGCGGTGTTCCGGCAGAACTACGGCTGTTCGCACCTGATCGTCGGTCGCGATCACGCCGGGGTGGGCAAGTACTACGGACCGTTCGACGCGCACCACATCTTCGACCGCGTGCCGGCAGGGCACGCTGCAGATCCGCCCGCTCAAGATCGACGTCTCGTTCTGGTGCTACAAGTGCGGCGGCATGGCCTCGGGGCGCACGTGCCCGCACACCGACGCCGACCGGCTGCAGGTGTCCGGGACCCAGCTGCGCAAGGCGCTTTCCGAAGGCGTCGACGTGCCGCCGGAATTCAGCCGGCCCGAGGTCGTCGCGATCCTGCGCAAGTACTACGCGGACGTCGATGCGGCGAAGAAAGTCGCAGCAACGCCTGCCTGCCTTCGCCGAGGTGACCGGTCGGCGCACCGGATCGCGACTGATTCGGTCCGGGAGCAGCCGGTCTCCGCCACGCGCCTTCAGGCGGGTGCCCTTTCGACCCCGGCGACCGGCATTGCGCCGAGATTCTGCCTGGCGAACTGGACGAAGCTGCTCACCAGTTGCGAGTGAATCCGCTCCCTGGGATAGACGACCGACATGCGGCGGATGAGGCGCGGTGCGAGCGGGATCTGCACCAGCTGCCCGAGGCGGAGCTCGTTGACGACGGTCGCGCGCGACATGATGGCAAACCCCAGCCCGGTGGCGACCAACCCCTTCATCGCCTCCGGACTGCCGAGCTCCATCACGCGCCGCAGTGCGTGCGGCGCGACGCCCGCCTCCTGCAGGTAATGATCGATGACCTCGCGCGTGCCCGACCCGGGCTCGCGGCTGATGTTGGCGAAGTGCGTCAGCGACTCGGGCGTTGCGGACTCGAGCTTTGCCAATGGGTGGGAAGGCGCGCACGTGACCTGCAGTTCGTCCTCGCAGCAGACGTCGTTCGTCAGCAGGGGCATATGCGAGTCGCCTTCGATGAATCCGATGTCGAGGCTGCGCTCGGCGACGCGGTTCTGCACCGCTTCCGAATTGGCGACGAATAGCCGGGGCACGACGGCCGGAAAGCGCGCCTTGTAGGCGCCCAGCACCCGCGGCAACAGGTAATCCGCGATCGTGGTGCTGGCGCCGATGAGCAGCGGTCCTCCGAGCTGTCCGCTCATCTCCTGCAGCCGGTTGTCGAGTTCGGCCGAGACCGCGAGGATGCGCTCGACATACTCCAGGGCCAGATTGCCCGCGGAAGTGAGCGAAATGCGCCCGTGCCCGCGATCGAACAGGCGCGTGTTGAAATGCTCCTCGAGCTGGCGGATCTGCGACGTGACCGCCGGCTGGGTCATGAACAGCGCCTCCGCTGCCTTGGTGAAGGAGAGGTGCTTTGCGACCGCGTGGAATACCTGGAGGCGGCGATCCGCCATCGCGTCGTCCGGAAAATGATCGAGTGAGTTCCATTGAAGCACAAAGCCACTTCTCCGGAAAGAATCGGCGCGGCCCGACCAATGCGCCCGGAAATTCGCTCCGGCCTGACGGACGGTGTCCGGGTTGATCCGAATCATCGGCGGCGGGGCGACATCCGGTCGAAGAGCCGCGAGAGCCCACGACGCAGGGCTCGGAGGTAGCCGGTTCGGGGTCGAAGCGCCACGGGGCTACGCGCGGCGACGCCCGGACCACCCCCCAGCGCAGACCGTGAACCAAGCGATCGTCGCTGGCGCAATCCCCTTGGTGGGTTCGCATCCAGGCCGCGCGATCCGGCGCCTCGATGCTACGGCATTGCCTCTACGGCTGTTTCGGCGTCTTGTATTCCGCTTCCTTCTGGAACGGCTTCCAGACGGTTTCGTAGCCGACAAATCCCTTTTCGTTCGGCGCCATCTGACGCGTCGTAAAGAAACGCGTATGACCGTCAGGAACCTTGGTGGTGGTGGGCTTTTGCTCGCTCATGGGTCACCTTTCTTGCGGTGAAGTCGGGATTGCAGGTGCAAGTCGCTGAGGCCGGGAATTGTCCGATGCCATTCAACACCGCTGCCTAGACAGGTCTCATGAGCGACGGGTCGATATCCGCGTTCGCAATGATCGCCCCGCCCACTCTTGTCTCTTCATCGGTCGCGTCGCGCACGGTAAGTATCTCGAGCGTAAAGACGACCTCCCTGCCGCAGAGCGGATTGTTGCCATCGACCGTAAGTCTCTCGTCGTCCATCCACGTCACGATAAAGCTGCGGGTCTGGCCCTTGTCGTTTTCCATGAGGATGGACCCGCCGACTTGCCGATACTCCTCGGGGACGTTCTCGATGCGATCGGTGAAGACCAGGGACTCGTCTCTGGGACCGAAGATCTGATTGCCGTCGATCGGCACTTCGATCACGTCGCCGATGGACTTGCCCTCCAGCTCCTTGTGGACGGAAGGGGCCAGAATTTCATTGTGTCCGTGAACATAGCCCAACGGGAATTCGACCGTGGTGAGGACATGCCTCGATTTCCTGTCGGTCACCTTGTAGGTCAGTTCGACAAACTTGCCGTCTTGGATGGTTTCACTCATGTCGAATCCGAACGAACTGCTCAGAAGATGGATGCACCGAAGATCTTCACCTGCTCCGTCTTTCATGATCCGAGGACCAGTCGGCCAAGCCATTCGCCTGGTTTCTTGGTGCTCCGCTGCCGGTAAAGAACCGTCACATGTTCGCCCCGGCGGATGATGCCGAGCGAGTCGACGTCTTCCGACAGGCTTCTCGCCAGTTCACTGTTCGCGAACTGGTGGCCCGCCACGACCTGATTCATGGCAAGCGCCAGGGAAATGGAGAAGTTCTTTGCGAAATCTCCGTATTTGCCTTCGTTCGAATTCCTGACGAGGTCGCGCCACAGGGGGTCGGCAATGGCTCGAATCTCTTCATCGGTGCGTATTCGATGATATTCATGCGCGGCTATCCGCGACCGGAAGAGTCCAGCTTCATGGGGCTCGCAACAGACGCCATGCCGGTGCCTCTTGTGCCAAGCAGACGGCCAACGCGAGCTTTTGCTGCCTGGCGATGGGGCTACTCCTCGTCCGCAACCAGGTGATAGCAAGGCGCCTTTTCCATCGTGTATTCGCCGGTTTTCGGATCGCGACGCGAAACGGTCAGCACGTGCCAGTTTGCGTCGTCCACCTTCATGGCGTCGCCGCGGTAGTAGTAACCCGGGCCAACGGGTCTCCTTGCGGAACAGCGTGTGCTGCGTGACGCACTCTGCGGCGCGATGACGGTGCTTCAACTCCCATGCACGCAGCAATTCGTGAATGTCCTCGGCGGCCAGTTTCTCGAGGTCTTCCTCCATGATCGCGAGCTTCTTGAGACCGATGTTCAGGAGCTTCTCGTTGGTCATGTAGTTGACGGTCACTCCGCCGCAATACTCGTCCATCAGCTTCTGCAGGCGGTCCAGTCCCTGCTTGGGATTGATGTAGTGCGGATTGACGGAGCCCGCCACGATCGCATTGCGGTAGGTCTTGTAGTGCTCCAGGGGCTTGTAGATCTCTTTCCGGCGGCGGTTGATCTGCGCATCGGATACGACGATGCCTTCGGCCTTTCCGTCGTCGATGTACTTGCACGCGGCCTTCGCGGCGAGGCGACCTTCGGTGAACGAGCCGGATGAAAAGGCGTGCGGCGTACCGCCGACCGCGTCCCCGGCGCCGAACAGCCCTTCGATCGTCGTCATGCGGTTGTAGCCCCAGAAATACTCGGGGGGGGAGACGTCCTCGGGACCCGAGCACCAGGCACCCGAGCCCGTCGCGTGCGAGCCCATGACGTAGGGCTCGGATGTGGTCAACTCGGGATTCTCGTTCTTGGGATCCACGTCGGTGGAGGCCCACAGCACCGCCTGGCCGACGGTCATGCCGAGGAAGTTTTCCCAGCCGACCTCTTCCAGGTGGGGATCCTGGAAGGCGCGCATGGTCACCATGTGAATGGGGCCGCGGCCGGCATTCACTTCACTGATGATGCAATGGTTGCGTAGACAGGTCGGGATCGGCCGGTGGGTCAAGTGCGACGCTTCCGGATCCAGATATTCCTTGCCGACCATTTTCTGCAGGTCGGGGAACCACTTGGATTCGTACTCCTCGCCCAAGCAATTTTGCGTATAGGTCTTCAGGTGCAGGAAGTAGGCGCCGACCGGGCCGTAGCCGTCCTTGAAACGCGCCAGCACGATGCGGTTTTCCATCTGCGTCATCTTGGCGCCGGCGTCGATCATGAGCCCGTAGGCCGACGCGGATGACCAGGGCGCGTACCAGGTGCGGCCGGAGCCTTCGCCCACCGAACGCGGCTTGAAGATGTTCGAGGCGCCGCCCGCGCCGCAGATCACGGTCTTGGACTTGAAGACGTGGTAGTTGCCGGTGCGGACGTTGAAGCCAACGGCGCCGGCAATCCGGTTCTCCTTGCTTTCGTCCATCAGCAGATGGGTGACGCAGATGCGGTTGAAGACCTTGTCCGCCGATTTCTTGGCGGCCTCGGCCACGATGGGCTTGTAGGACTCGCCGTGAATCATGATCTGCCATCGCCCTTCACGCAGATAGCGCCCGGTCTTCGGGTCCTTCATGATGGGCAGGCCCCACTCTTCGAACTGATGCACGGTGGAGTCGACGTGGCGGGCCATGTCGAACAGCAGGTCTTCCCGCACCATGCCCATCAGGTCGATTCGAGCGTAGCGGACGTGGTCCTCCGGCTTGTTCTCGCCCCAGCGGGTGCCCATGTAGCAGTTGATGGCGTACAACCCCTGGGCGACCGCACCGGAACGATCGATATTGGCCTTTTCGGCAATGACGATCTTCTTGTCCTGGCCCCAGAACCTGGCCTCCCATGCGGCACCCGTGCCGCCAAGACCCGCACCGACGACCAGAATGTCGATGCCGTCTTCGACAATCGTTTCGTAAGCCATCAGTAATACACACCTTTCTTCAACTTGAGGCCGGCGGACTTGAGCGTGTGCAAACCGCCATCATCCATGCGGATGTATTTCGGCTCGTTGTACAACAGATGTCCGTCGCGCATTTCGTCGCTGGGCCCGGGAACGTCCGCGAGCTTGGGGATCGCCGTCCCCCAGGGCTTGGTGGTGATGGGCGACAGGAAGTTCTTTTCCGTACCGTTGCGGAACTTGATCTTCCAGGCGATCGTGCCTTTCTGCTCGTCGCGGTGGACACGAACGCTGTGACCGAGCGGGGCGAAGTCGGCATATCCGCGCACGTCGATCGCATGCTGCGGGCAGGCCTTGACGCAGGAGTAGCACTCCCAGCACATGTTGGGCTCGATGTTGTAGGCCCGGCGATAGGTCTTGTCGATGTGCATGATGTCCGACGGACAGATGTCGACGCAATGTCCGCATCCGTCGCACCTTGTCATATAGACGAAGGTAGGCATTGTTCCGGTTCCTTATCTAGTCCAGCAGAACTTGCGGGCTGCTTCGCAGTTCAATAGTGGCGGGGCGCTTCGCGCTTGATGCCGAGCCCCATGTTCATCGGAGCGCCTCGCAGCAGTTCCATCGAGTGCCTTTGCTGTTGCTCGGGATCGTCACGGGTCTGCGTCGGCAAGTTCTCGACCGTGCCATTGGCCTCGGATACTCTCTTCTCGAAGGCCGCCGCGGGCTTGAAGAACATGTGGGCGAACTTGGACCAGGGCACGCCCGCGAACAGCACCGTCGTAGCCAGGATGTACAGGCCGAAGAACACGCCGGCGCCGGCGCTGCCCTTCGACTGCAGGAAAGCCCAGATCAGGCCAAGCGTCGCGCTGGCCAGCAGCGAGAGGATGAACAGATCCGCGCGCACGAGGCGAAACGGAGAGCGGCCCTCGGCGGCGACATCGACGCGGATGAAGAACCAGAACCAGTATCCGCCGACGCAGATCATCAGGCCGCCGATCCACCACAGCAGCGGCAGGATGCCGGGCGCGGGCGTCGCCGTGGTCGGGTAGCCGAAGATCAGGATGGCGGTGGTGACGACGTAGATCACGAATCCGTACATGCCCAGCAGGTGGGCGATCCGGCGGCGCGGGTTGCAGAACTCGCCGGAGGTGAGGACGTCGACCACGCCGGTCTTGATTGCGATCGACACCAGTTCGCCGCCACCGAGCGGCTTGGCGTCCTTGCCTTTCGACTTGCGCCAGTTCTCGAAGAAGTACGCAGCACTTCCCTTGTGCACGACGTCGAACAGCGTCCCTGCCGCAACCAGCACGAACATCAGGACGACATAGGCCTGCATGAGGGCAGGCGGAATGGACGCCGAGATCTCGGCAAACGGATTGCTGGCGAACATCATTTCCTCCCTGCGCCGAGAACGGGGCTCGCGCGCGCGGTCAACGTGGCGAAGCTCATCCGGGCTCCTTGCGGCCGATTTTACAGGGCGCCCCTGGACCGCCCGACAAAAAAAAGCTATGGGGCCATAGGCTGCGTGAATTCCGCCACGGGTCGCATCAAACGCCCGGGCGTTGCCCGAAGGCAATGCGCATCGCGCCGCGGAGCGGAACACCGCGCCGGCCGACCTCGATCCTTCGCACAGGCGTGCATCGATGCGCCTAGAGATTCCGGATTTCGAATTGCATCGACTCGAGGTCGCCGAGAGCCCATGTCGCGGGCGCTGCGAGCGCCGCCACCGTGCCGGGATTGACTAGCCAGGTCGTTCCCGCCTTGACGTTCGTCGACCTGCTCGATGCCCGCGCAGTGCGAATGGCCACAGCACACGAGGTCCCACTCGCCTGTGCAGGCCATCGCGTAGCCGTAGTCGGGATAGTGCACCAGGAAGATCTTCCGCCCGCCCAGTTCGATGCGCGCGTCGGCGCCGTGGTACTGGATCAGTCCGCCGCTTTCGCGCGCCAACCTGTGGAGCATGACCGAATCGCCCAGGTTGTTGCCGTGGATCACGTGCACGGGCAACCCCAAGTCGAGCAGCGGTCGCAGCGTCATCGCCCCGATCACGTCGCCGCAGTGGACGACCGCTTCGGCGCCCTCCGCCTTCGCTGCCTTCACCGCCGCGGCGAGCATCGGCGCGCGGTCATGGCTGTCCGAAATGATGCAGATCTTCACGGCGCAGGTTCCGGTGCGCAGTCGAGCGTGAACTCGCTCTCGGCAACTTCAACGTCGACGCGCGCACCGTAGCGTCGGTGCAGCGGCGCATCGACGTGGCGTCGCTCGGTTCCGGTGATTTCGGGGGCCTGGTGCGTCATGGTCTGCGCGGATGCGTGCCTCGGTCGGGTCTTGCTCGTGGACGAAAAAATTATCGGTCCTCCTGCGACATCGGGCAAGCGAATGCGCGTCAAGATGACCGGTCATCCCCCATAGGGATTAGTCAACCGTTGCCCAACCCGGCTATTGACGGCGTACGTGACTTGCGAAATCGCGTCCTCGGCGCGGGTGCTGATCGGGTCTCTGGTCATGATGTCGTCGACGATCGTCCCCATGCCCTTGCGCGCACGGCGCTTGCGCACGAGTGTCGACGGTGGGTGCGGAGCGCGGCTACCAATAGGCGAACAGGCGCCGCGCCTCGACCTTGTGCGGGAACTCGTTCAGGGGCCGATCGCCGTTGGCGATGCAGCGGCCCGACTCGATGTCGAACGCCCACTCGTGCTTGGGGCAGGTGAGCGTCGTGCCGGAGAGCGCGAGGTGGGGGATGTTCGTGACCTGGTGCGGACAGCGGCTGTCGTAGACCTTGATCGTCTTGCCCTTCCGGTGCACGAAGAGCTGGCGGCCGTCGCAGTCGAGGTAGGTGGTCTTGCCCGGCTTCACCGCGGTCATGGGCGCGACGTCGTGCCACTGCGGCGCATGCGCTGCCGCCTCGAGGCGGAACTCGGGGATGTCCATGCGCAGGATCACGTCGACCGCCCACACGATCTTGGCGAGGCCGAGCGCGGGGAACGCCATCAGCAGCGCGTCGAGGACCTCGTCGGCGGTGGCGCCTTCACGCAGCGCGCGCGTGAGGTACTGCTTGAGGCCGTTCTCGGTCTGGGCGTGCACCTTGGTGATCACCGAGATGAGGTTCCGCGTCTTGGGATCGAGGTGCGATCCCGCGAGCTTGAGGAACTTGAAATATCCGCCCATGGCTTCGGGTCGGGCCTTCACGAGATAGGTCAGCGCATCGCTCATGGCATTCGCTTCGGGTCGGGTTGGCGGAGGCGCAGCACGACGCCCCGCCGCGCGAGTATACAAACGTCTCGGGACCTCAGCGGCCGACCAGGTTCGCGTTGACGGCGCGCAGAACGTCCTCCGACAGCTCGCCGGCGGCCCGTGCGAGCGCGATGCGGTCGAGCAGAACCTGGTATTGGGCCTGCGACAGCTCGCGGACCGTGCGGAACAGGTCGGCCTGGGCGTTGAGGAGGTCGAGCGTCGTGCGTGCGCCGACCTCGAAACCGGTTTCGGTGGCATCGAGCCGCGAGCGTGCGGATTCGATGGCGCGCTCGTAGGCCGGGATGCGCGTCAGTCCGCCCGCGGCGCCGAGCCACGCGCTGCGGGTCTGCAGCGAGACCGACTTGCGCGCAGCCTCGACGTCGTAACCGGCCTTTTCCGCGAGGGCGATCGCTTCCTCGCCCCGCGCCGAGCGCATGCCGCCGGTGTACAGGGGAATGGTCAGCTGCACGCCGATCACGCTGTTAGTTCCGCTCACGGTGCCGGAAGTGCCGAACGCGCCGTTGCCGGATAGACGATCGCCGCTGGCTTGCGCGATCAGCGACAGCGTGGGTGCCGCCTGCGCGCTCCATTTCTCCACTTCCTGGCGGGCGATGTCGCGTGCGAGCGACTGCATGGCCACCTGCGGATTGCCGTCGCCGGCCTTGGCCAGCCACTGCTCGAGGCGTCCTGCCTCGAACGGCCGCAGCGCCTTGTCGCGCGCCACGGTCCGCAGGTTCTCCGCGGGCAGTCCCGTGAGCTCCGTGAACGTGGCGCGGGCGAGCGCGACGGCGTCGCGCGCACCGCTCTCGCGCGCGAGGATGCCGTCGTAGCGTGCCTGCGCCTCGTTGCGATCGGTGATCGGCAGCTTGCCTTCGTCGTAGCTCGCCTGCGCCACTTGAAGCGCGCGTGACGTCGCGGACTTCTGTCGTTCGGTCTCCTCGAGCGCGTCCTCGGCGGCCAGCACGGCGAAGTAAGTGCGCGCGGTGCGGAGCATGAGGTCCTGCCGTGCGAGGGAAAGGGCGAGCTCGGCGCGGTCCGCCGAGAGTTCCAGCTGCCGCGCACCGGCGCGCCGCTCGGCGTTGTACAGCGGCTGCTCGGCCGTGATGCGCCACCCCGTGCTGGTGCCGCCGGTGATGTCGGTGCGGAAATCCACGCCATTGACCGTGCCGAACCCGGGCCCGGTGAACTGCGCGCCCGAGGTGTCCTGGGTGGCGGCGCCGTAGCCGACCGTGCCGCTGACGGTCACCGTCGGCAGCGACAACGCCCGACCCTGCCGGTTGCGTGCAGCGCCGGCGGCCAGCTCCGCGCGGGCGGCCGCATAGGTGGGGTCCTGCTGCTGTGCCGCTTCCCACGCAGCCAGGAGGTCGACGTCGGCGAGCGCGGTGCTCGCGCACGCGAGGAGCGCGACACCCACGATGGCGGCACGCACCCCGTACGCGCGGCGCGCCATCCGCCGCACGCACGCACCGGTTCCCATTGGGGTCATGCGCCTGCCGACACGCCCAGCTTGCGCAGGATGATCTCGAGCGGACACCAGCGCGTGAAGCCGCTTTGCAGCAGGTTGGCCCCGACGAACGCGGTGAACGCGAGCCACCACGGGCTGACGAAGAGCGGGCTGCCCGGAACGCCGAGCGCGAGCGAGAGGAGGATGAAGGTCCCGGCGAAGATGCGGACGAGCTGCCAGCTGGTCATGATGCGTTCTCCGAAGATGCCGCGAACTTGCGGCGGTAGGCCACGTAGTAGAGCAGCGGTATCACGACGAGCGTCAGCAGCGTCGAGACCAGGATGCCGAAGATGAGCGAGACGGCGAGCCCGTTGAAGATCGGGTCGTCGAGGATGAAGAACGCGCCCAGCATGGCGGCGAGCGCCGTGAGCGCGATCGGCTGCGCGCGGATCACCGCCGAGCTCACGACGGCCTCGTCGAACGGCACGCCTTGCGCGGTCTGCAGATTGATGAAATCGACGAGCAGGATCGAATTGCGGACGATGATGCCGGCGAGCGCGATCATGCCGATCATCGACGTCGCCGTGAATTGGGCGCCGAGCAGCGCGTGCCCCGGCATCACGCCGATGATGGTGAGCGGGATCGGCGCCATGATGATCAGCGGCGTCAGGTAGGAGCCGAACTGCGCGACGACCAGCAGGTAGATGAGCACGAGCCCGACGGCGTAGGCCAGGCCCATGTCGCGGAACGTTTCGTACGTGACCTGCCACTCGCCGTCCCACTTGATGCTGTAGCCGCGGTACGGATCGTCCGGCTGACTGATGAAGTGCTCGGCGAGCGTACCGCCGCCTGGCATCGGCAGCGCGAGAATCGCCGAACGCATGGCGAACATTCCGTACAGCGGGCTGTCGATGACGCCCGCCGTGTCGCCGACGACGTATTCCACCGGCAGCAGGTCCTTGTGATAGCGCGGCTGTTCCCGCGTGCCGTCCTTGTCGACGATCACCACTTCGCGCAGCGGCACCGCCTTGCCGCCAGCGCTGCGCACGGAGAGCTGCAGGAGCGCCTCGAGGTCGCCCTGCGCCGATACGGGAAGCTGCAGGCGGACGGCAGCCGGGTACTTCGAGGCATCGTGCAGGTAGGTCACGTCTTCGCCCGCCAGGCCAGCCCGCAGCGTGGCCACGATGTCGTCCTGGCGCACGCCGGCGAGCGCGGCCTTCGAGCGGTCGACCGTGACCACCCAGCGCGGGGCGGCGGCGATCGCGCTCACGTCGGCGTCGACCACGCCCGCCTGCTTGCGAAAGGCGCCTTCGACCGCGCGCGCGACCGCGATGCGGCCGGCGTCGTCGGGTCCGTAGACCTCGGCGACGATGGGCGACAGCACCGGCGGACCGGGAGGGACCTCGACGACCTTGACGCGGGCGCCATGGGCATCGGCGATCTTCGTGAGTGCGGGCCGGACGCGCGTGGCGATCGCGTGGCTCTGGTCATGGCGATGCGCCTTGTCGACCAGGTTGACCTGGAGGTCGCCCACGTCCGAGCCGCGGCGCAGGTAGTACTGGCGCACCAGCCCGTTGAAGTTGATGGGAGCCGACGTGCCCGCATACGCCTGGTAGTCGGCGACTTCGGGCACGGTGGCGAGATAGCCGCCCATCTCGTGCAGCACGGCCGCCGTTCGCTCCAGCGACGCACCCGCCGGCATGTCGACGACCACCTGGAACTCCGACTTGTTGTCGAACGGCAGCATCTTCATGACCACGAGCTGCAGCACGGGCAGCGCGAGCGAGATCGCGATGAGGCCCGCGATGCCGAGCCACAGCAGGAAGCGGTTGCGACGCGCCCCGGGCCTTGTCGAGAAATGGCGCGAACGAGCGCCGGAACAGCGGAGCGAGCCGCACCGCAATGCCGTCGGACGAACCGGCATGCAGATGCCCGAGCAGGCGGCGGGCGAGCCAGGGCGTGATCACGAAGGCGATCGCCAGCGAAATCAGCATGCCCATGCTGGCGTTGATCGGGATCGGGCTCATGTACGGGCCCATGAGCCCGCTGACGAACGCCATGGGCAGCAGCGCCGCGATGACCGTGAGTGTCGCGAGGATGGTGGGTCCGCCCACCTCGTCGACCGCCTGCGGGATGATGTCGGTCAGGCTGCGCCCGGGCTCCAGCAGGCGATGACGATGGATGTTCTCGACGACGACGATCGCGTCGTCGACGAGGATGCCGATCGAGAAGATCAGCGCGAACAGCGACACCCGGTTCAGGGTGAATCCCCATGCCCACGATGCGAACAGCGTGGCCATGAGCGTCAGTACGACCGCCGTGCCGACGATGACCGCTTCCCGCCAGCCGAGCGCGAACAGCACCAGGGCGACCACGCTCGCCGTCGCGAACACCAGCTTCTGGATCAGCTTCATCGCCTTGTCGTTGGCGGTTGCGCCGTAGTTGCGCGTGACGTCGACCTCGAGGGTCGGCGGAATCACGGCATTGCGCAGGCTGTCGACGCGCGCGATCAGGGCGTCGGCGACGTCGACCGCGTTCTGTCCCGGCTTCTTGGTGACGCTCATCACGACCGCCGGGTACTCGCGGGCGTCCTTGCCGGCGGTTCCGTACCACACGTACTGCTCGGGCAGGGGCGGACCGTCGTCCACCGTCGCCACCTGCTCCAGAAACACCGGGGCTCCCGCGCGCGTCGCGACGATCAGGCCGCCGATGTCCCGGGCGTCCCGGAAGAAGGGTCCGGCGTCCACCAGGACGGCCTGATTGTTGGCGACGAGCTCGCCGATCGACGCGCCGTTGTTGGCGGAGAGCAGCGTATTGCGGATCTCGCCCACGGTCACGCCGGCTGCATTCATGCGCGCCGGGTCGAGCCGGATGTTGATGGCGCGCCTGGGACCGCCGAACGTCTCCACTTCGCGCGTGCCGGGAACGCGCTTCAGGTCGGCTTCGATCGCATGCGCCACCCGCTCGAGGTCGGCCCCCCCGACGTTGGGATCCTTGGAGCGCAGCGCCAACGTGACGATCGGGACGTCGTCGATGCCTTTGGGCTTGATGATCGGCTGCAGCGTGCCGAGATTGCGCGGCAGCCAGTCCTGGTTGGAAAGAATCGTGTCGTACAGGCTGACGAGCGCGGTGATCCGCGGCACGCCGACCTTGAACTGGACCGTGATCACGGCCAGGCCGGGGCGCGAGACCGACATCACGTGCTCGACGTTCGTGATCCGGTCGATGACCTGCTCGGCCGGCGCCGCGACCATCTGCTCGACATCGCTTGCGGATGCCCCGGGGAACGGGATCAGGACGTTGGCCATCGTGACGTTGATCTGCGGCTCTTCCTCGCGCGGCGTGACGAGCACGGCGAAGAGGCCGGCGAGCAGCGCCAGCAGCGCGAGCAGCGGCGTGATCTGCGCGCTCTGGAAGTAACGCGCGATGCGCCCGGAAACGCCGAGCGGCGCCGAAAGCGGCTCCCGCGTGGTCATTGCCGTGCCGCCGCGACAGCGTCCACGGCGATGCGCTCGCCGGGCGCGAGCCCGGACGCGATCTCGACGACGTCACCCGTGGCGCGCCCGACCCGAACCTGGCGCAGCTGCGACGCGGCCATTCCCGTCGACGACGTAGACGGCCGTGAACTCGGGTCGGCGGACGACCGCGCTGGCGGGGACCGTGATGCGCGGCGCGTCGACACGCGAGAGCGGAAAGGTCGCGCGGGCGAACATCCCCGGCGAGACGCCCTTTGCCGCCGCCGGCAGCGAAAGGCGGGCTTCGCGGGTGTGCGTCGACGGATTGGCCGTGGGCAACACGACGATCTGCGTCGCGTCCATCGTGCGTTCGGCGCCGCTCGTATCCGGGAGACTCACCTGCACGGGCTTGCCCGGCACGACGAGCTGGGCGTAGCTCTCCGGCAGCTGGGCGAGGACGCGCAGCTCCGCGGGGTCGTAGAGCGTCAGGAGCGGCACGCCGGGCGAGGCCATGTCCCCGACCTCGGCGGCGACGCTGGCGACGATGCCTGCGTAGGGCGCCACCAGTGTCGTGAAGGTCGATTGGGTCGAGGCGACGCCCGCCTGGGCGATCGAGGCCTTGGATTGCGCTTCCGCCGCCTTGAACTGCGCCTCCGCCTGTTCCATGGCGGCCTGGCTGATGTAGCGCTTCTCGTACAGCCGGCGATTGCGCTCGTAGTCACGGCGGGCGGCCTCGAGCTGCGCCTGGGCCGCGGCGACCTGGGCCTGGCTCGAGGCCACCTGATCCACGGCCGTTCGCGGGTCGAGGCGGACGAGCACCTGGCCGGCCTTCACCGCGTCGCCGGCGCGCACGCGCATCTCGACGATTCGCGCGGGCACCTGCGCGGCGATCGTGCTCTGGCGCACGGCCTCGACCACGCCCTCGGCCACGTACGTGGGGCTGGCTATGGCGGAGGCCACCGTCAGCGTCGCCAACGGGGCAGCCTCGGCTCGAAGCATGACGGTGGCCGCAAGGGCTGCAGCTGCGACGGTGAGGACAGCGTTCATCGACGAATCCTTGTGGGGCCCTGCGAATGGTTCGGCTCGGCGGGGAAAAGCGCTCGACAACACCCGCGAATTGAATTACTGTATCACTACACAGTTATTTACGCAAGCACTGCCAAAGCGCTAAACTATGCCTATTGCCAATGCGCGGGGATGTTCGCTGATGGAAAACCTCGACGATCGAGCGATCCAGCAGGTCGCCGACTTCTTCTCGGCGTTCGCGGTGCCGATGCGCCTCAAGATCCTCAACGGCCTGCGCGGCGGCGAACGCAACGTGGGCGACCTCACGGCCGAGCTCGGCTGCAGCCAGGCCAACATCTCGAAGCACCTGGGCCTGCTGGCGCAGATGGGGCTCATCGAGAAGTCGACGCGCGGCACGAGCGCCTTCTACCGGATCATCGACCCGCGCATTTTCGAACTGTGCGACTTGGTCTGCGTGCAGGTGGGCCGGCGCCTGACGCAACAGGCCGAATCGCGCGACGCCTTTCTCGGCATTCTCAACGCCGCAAGGCCCGCCACCCGCAAGCGCATCGCGCGCCGGTAAGCCGGCCGCATCGCCAACCGGTCCCGTATCAATCCCGGGCGGTCGGCAGTCCTGCGATGCGCCATTCCGGCAAGCCGTCCGCAAGGCGACGTGCCTTGCGTCCCTTCCTGCGCAGCAGCTGCACCGCGTCGTAGGACATGAGGCAGTACGGACCCCGGCAGTACGCCACGATTTCCTTGCGCCGCGGCAGTTCGCCCAGGCGCTTCGCCAGTTCGTGGACCGGGATGTTCACCGCGCCGGGAACGTGCCCCGCGGCAAACTCCTCCGGTGGCCGGACATCGAGCACGGTGACCAATCCCTTCTTCGCCCGCTCGAGCAGTTCGACCGCCGGCACCGGCTCGAGATCGTCCTTCGTCGTGAAATACAGCCGCACGATGCGATCGACGTCCGTCAGGTAGGCCTCCCCGGCGACACCGAGCGCCGCGAACAGCGCGACGACCGCGTCTCCCGCGAGCCGGTACTTCACGAACTGGGCTTCCTTCCTCCCGACGATCAAGCCCGACCTGCTTCAGCTTCTGCAGGTGCTGCGACGTGTTTGCCACGCTGGCGCCGGTGAGTTTCGCGAGCTCGTCGACGCTGCGCTCGCCCTGTGCGAGCAGCTCGAGCAATTCCAGCCGCACCGCGCTCGACAGCGCGTTGCCTATCCGCGCGAGGTTCTCGAAGACCGCCCGCTTGGGAGGGATCGGGTTTGACAAGGGCGATCTCCCGGATTAGTATTCAAGAAATCAATTGAATAATTGTATAGCATGGCGTGCCGCCGGCAGCACGAGCCGGCGTTAAGGACGCAGCGCATGCTCGACATCGTAACCGCGCACGAACCGGCCCTGCGACTTGCCGCCTTTCTCGGCGTCTTCGCTCTGGTCGCCGGCTGGGAGACGCTGCAGCCGCGCCGCGCGCGACGCTTCCCGCGGCGCCAAAGCTGCCCGCACAACCTGGGGCTGCTCGTCGTCGACGGCGTGCTACATGATGCGCCGGCCAAGGTGGGGACCGCCGGTCCGGGACGAAGTGCGCGAAGCCCCCGACCGCCTGCAGCCAACGGAGACAGGTAATGGGCTTGACATTGTTCATTCTCAACGAGGCCCCCTACGGCAGCGAACGCGCGTATAACGGCCTCCGTCTCGCCGGCGCGCTGGCGGGCAGGGCGGAGCAGCGGGTCCGCGTGTTCCTGATGGCGGATGCGATCGGATGCGCCAAGGCCGGGCAGAAGGTGCCGGCGGGGTACTACAGCATTCAGCTCATGCTGGGCAAGATACTGCGCACCGGCGAAGTCGGGTTGTGCGGCACGTGCATGGACGCGCGCGGCATGGCCGACTCCGAGATGATCGAAGGGGCCAGGAGGTCCACGCTGGCCCAACTCGCCGACTGGACCGCCGAAGCCGATCGCGTGCTCGTGTTCTGATGGTTCCGGTCGCCCGCGGACGAATCCCGCCGCATTCCCGGCCGGCGCGTCACCGGCATCGACCTGGACACTGAATGGCTCTACCCGGCGCCGAGCCAACCCGCGACCTTCTCGCGGGTCGGCACGCCGCCCGCGTGCACGACCTCCCCGTCGACCACCACGCCGGGCGTCGCGAGAATCCCGTAGGCCATGATGTCCTGGATGGCCTCGACCTTTTCCAGCGTGATCGGCACGCCCATCTCCTTGGCCACCTGCTCGACGCGCTGGGTCGTCGCGCGGCAGTTGGCGCACCCCGTCCCCAGTACCTTGATCGCTTTCATGATGTTGTCCTCTTGCATTACAGCACGGCATTGAACACGTAGCCCACGAGCAGGATGCCGCTCGCCACCACCGCCGCAAACGTGGCGATGAGCGGCATCTTCAGCACTTTGCGCAGGATGACCATCTCGGGCAGCGACAGTGCGATGACGCTCATCATGAACGCCAGCACGGTGCCGAGTGCGGCGCCCTTCGCCAGCAGCGCCTCGACGATGGGAATGATGCCCGCGGCGTTCGAGTACATCGGCACGCCGATCAGCACGGCGGCCGGCACCGACCACCAGACATCCTTGCCCATCAGGCCGGCCATGAAGTCCTCCGGCACGTAGCCGTGGATGGCGGCACCGATGGCGATGCCGGCGACGACGTACGGCCAGACCCTGCCCACGATCTCGCGCACCGCGGCAAATCCGGACTGCACGCGCTCCGCGAGCGTCGCGGTGTCGATGCCGGCCGTGACCTGGGCACGCGGCATCCTGCTCACCCAGTCCTCGAGGTACGCCTCCATGTGCAGACGGCCGATCACCCAACCGGACACGATGGCGACCGCAAGGCCCAGACCCAGGTAGAGGCCCGCGATCTTCCAGCCGAAGAGACCGAGCAGGAGCGCGAGCGCGACCTCGTTGACCATCGGCGCCGCGATCAGGAACGAGAAAGTGACGCCGAGCGGAACGCCCGCCTGCACGAAGCCGATGAACAGCGGCACCGCCGAGCAGGAACAGAACGGCGTCACGACGCCCAGCGAGGCCGCGAGCACGTTGCCCGCGCCCTCGGCGCGTCCCGCGAGCAGCGCGCGCGTGCGCTCCGGCGTGAAATAGGAATTCACCATGCCCATGACGAACACGACACCGGCGAGGAGCAGGAGCACCTTCGGGGTGTCGTAGAGGAAGAACTGGAGGGCGCCGCCCATGCGGCTGTCGCGATCCACCGGCAGGATTCCCGTCAGCAACTCCGAAAGCGGCGTCAACACTTGATAGGCGGCGAACCAGGCCGCGACCGCGACGAGCAGGAAGAGCCTGGGTCGCTGGGTGGGAAGGGCGAGGACCGTGTTCATGCGGCGCGCCCGACGGCGCGCGGTGGCCGGCCCGGAAACGCCGCAAGCCGCCTTCGGGCCCCGCGCAAAGCATCCGACGGCACGCCGCCGCTGACCAGGGCGTCGAGGAGGCTCATCGCCCATCCGGGAAGCCGCGCCAATCGATAGTGCACCCACGTGCCTTCGCGACGCGACGTGATCCAGCCCCCCTCACGCAGCAGGGCGCAGTGACGAGAGACGCCCGGTTGCAGCTCTTCGAGCGCGGCGACGAACTCGCACACGCAGACTTCGCCTTCGACAGCCAGCAGCGCCAGCATGCAGCGCCGGGTGGGATCGCCGATCAGATCGATGTTCGGATGCATGTTGGCAATATAGCGAGAAAGCTATATATGCGAGCGTGCATACGGTTGATCCTGGTCAACACTGCGACAGATACCGCTTCGAGACGACGGCGCCGGGACGAACGGCGCACCGCCGCTACTGTTCGGTCAGGAGAAACCGCGATAGTCGGTCACAGCGTTGCAGCGGATGCACTGCGCCGCGTAGCCGCAGGCGCGAATGCCCCGGTCGACGAGTCCGTTCGCGCCGAGGCACTGCGCCACGTTCCCACTCGCTTTTCGGTCAGCCCCTAGTACCTTGGCGGCCCCGGGCCATCGGATGAGGACTTGGCGGTGGTCGCCCTGGCGGCGCTGCGAGGTCCCGACCCCGACTAGCTGTGGAGCGTCAAGAGGTTGTTATCGTCCTGCATGCAGTAGACGCATCATTAGGCACGTCGTCCCCGCGAAGGCGGGGACCCAGCGACGTGCCATTGCCAGCGGAAAGGCCAAGCCACTGGGTTCCCGCCTTCGCGGGAACGACGTTTGAGCCAGGTTCATGCGCCACGGAAACAACGTCCTGAAACTTCACAACTAGCCGGTCCGATGCGCTCGAAGCGAGCAGCATGCAACAAACGTCACGGTCGCGACGCCGGGATATGACCGAGCTGTCGGGGCGGCGGAAGCTGGGGCACTCGGGTCGAAGTCACGGCCGTTCCGCAGCCGGCCCCGACCGCCGGCGGGGCCGCCATCACTCGGCGAAGTCGAGCGGCAGACCGACGTAGTTCTCGGCGATCGTGCGCATGCCCGACGGCGAATGCACGAGGTAGTCGAGCTCGGCTTCCTGGAAGCGCGCGACGATCGGTCCGTCGTCGGGAAAGCGGTGCATCAGCGACGTGAACCACCACGAGAACCGCTCGGCCTTCCAGATGCGGCGCAGGCATCGTTGCGAGTAGGCGTCGATGCCCGCTTCGCTCCTGTCGCGGTAATACTCGATCAGTGCGTTCGACAGGTACTTGACGTCGGTGGCCGCGAGGTTGAGGCCCTTGGCGCCCGTCGGCGGCACGATGTGCCCGGCATCGCCCGCGAGGAACATGCGTCCGAAGCGCAGCGGCTCGGTGACGAAGCTGCGCAGCGGGGCGATGCTCTTTTCGATCGACGGACCGGTGACGAGCCGCTCGCGACCCTCGTCGTCGAGCCGCAGCCGCAGCTCCTGCCAGAAGGCGCCGTCGGTCCATTCCTCGATCTTGTCCGTGAGCGGCACCTGGAGGTAGTAGCGGCTGCGCGTGCGGCTGCGCATCGAGCAGAGCGCGAAGCCGCGCGCGCTGTTCACGTAGATGAGCTCGTCGGACACCGGCGCCGTGTCGGACAGGAGCCCGAGCCAGCCGAACGGATAGACCTTCTCGAACTCGCTGATGCCATCGCGCGGCGCGCTCGCCCGGCACACGCCATGGAAGCCGTCGCAGCCCGCGATGAAGTCGCAGGCGATCTCGTGCCGCTGCCCGTCCTTCTCGTACGTCACGCGCGGCCGGGCCGACGCGAAGTCGTGCACCGCGACGTCGTGCGCCTCGTAGACCGTGGGCAGGCCCGCCGCCTGGCGCGCGTCCATGAGATCGCGCGTGAGCTCGGTCTGGCCGTACACCATGACGCTCTTGCCGCCGGTTAGCGTCTTCATGTCGATGCGATGGCGGATGCCGCCGAACAGCATCGCGAAGCCGTCGTGGACGAGCCCTTCGCGATGCATGCGCGCGCCGACGCCGGCTTCCTCCATGAGGTCGATGCAGACCTGCTCGAGGATTCCCGCGCGGATGCGCGACAGCACGTAGTCGCCGCTCACGCGCTCGACGATGACCGCGTCGATGCCGGCCTTGTGCAGGAGCTGGCCCAGCAGCAGGCCCGACGGGCCTGCGCCGACGATGACGACCTGGGTACGCGACGCGCTCATGTCCTCTCCCCCTTGCGGTCCGGCGCGCGTTGGCCGCGCGTCCGGCGCTCGTGGCGAAATCGTACGCGCATCGCCGGCGCGCGGCCACGACCGCAGGGCATGCGTGCGCGATCCTGCACGACGGCGCAGACCGGCTCTACTGGGCGATCGGCATTCCCGACGCGTCGAAGAGGCCCTCGAAAAGGATCGAGCTCAGGTAACGCTCGCCGGAGTCGGGCAGCACGACGACGATCGTCTTGCCGGCATTCTCCGGCCGCTGCGCGAGGCGCACGGCGACCGCGGTGGCCGCGCCGCACGAGATGCCGGACAGGATGCCCTCCTCGCGCGCGAGGCGCCGCGCATAGAGCACCGCGTCCTCGTTGGTCACCTGCTCGATGTCGTCGACGAGCGAAAGATCGAGGATCTGCGGCACGAAGCCCGCGCCGATGCCCTGGATCTTGTGCGGCGACGGCTTCAACGGCTCGCCGGCCCGCGTCTGCGTGAGCACCGGGCTGGCCGTGGGCTCGACCGCTACGACGCGCAGGGGCCGGCGCGCGTCTTCTTGAAGTAGCGCGACACGCCGGTGATGGTGCCGCCGGTACCGACGCCGGCGACGAAGATGTCGACCTTGCCTCCGGTGTCCGTCCCGATCTCGGGACCGGTGGTCGCTTCGTGGATGGCGGGATTCGCCGGGTTCTTGAATTGCTGCAGCAGCACGTACTTCGCCGGATCGGAAGCGACGATCTCCTCCGCCTTCGCGATGGCGCCGTTCATGCCCTTGGCGCCTTCCGTCAGGACCAGCTTCGCGCCGTACGCGAGCAGCAGCTTGCGCCGCTCGATGCTCATCGTCTCCGGCATCGTGAGCGTGACCGGAATGCCCTGCGACGCCGCGACGAAGGCCAGCGCGATGCCCGTGTTGCCGCTGGTCGGCTCGACGATCTCCTTGCCCGGGCCGAGCAGGCCGCGCTTCTGCGCGTCCCAGATCATCGCGGCGCCGATGCGGCACTTGACGGAGTAGGCGGGATTGCGGCCCTCGATCTTGGCGAGCACGGTGGCCTGCGCGCCATCGGTGACCCGATTGAGACGGACGAGCGGCGTGCGCCCGATGGACTTCGCGTTGTCCTCATGCCAGTGCGTCATGTGCATCCCTCGTCGATGGAGTTGTCCGATTCCCGCCCGTCGCGGCCGGGCCGGTCGGCTAGCATAGGGCATTTGCGAGCGCGTCCGCCAAACCTCCGGTTCCACGCATATAACCGCCCGGCGTCACCGGCGCGTCGCAGCGCGGCTTGGGCTGCCTGCTCACGAACGGCATCGGGCTGCACAACGTCCCGCAGATCATGCCGGTGACGCTGATGGTCGCCGTGTTCGCGGCGGGCGTCAGCACGATCCTGCTGGTCGTCGACCGCCGCCTGCACCGCGGCTAGCCGCGGTCCGGCCGCCGCCAGTGCCGCTCAGCTGCGGTATCCGCGCAGTCGCGCGACGTCCAGGATGCGCACGTCGCGCGCCTTCCACCTCGATGAGGCCGGCCTGCATGAGGTCGTGGAGGATGCGCGAGAAATGCTCGGGCGTGACGTTGAGGCGGGACGCGACGATGGCCTTCGAGGTCGGCAGCGTGACGGAGTAGGGAGCGGCGTCGCCCTCCGGCGGCGCGTCCTGCCGCAGCAGGTAGCCGATCACGCGCTGCGTGCCCGACTGCAGCGAATACGCCTCGACGTCGCGCATCAGGCTGTGCAACCGCCGGGACAGGCCCGCGATCATCTTGCGGGCGAAGCCCGGATGCCGCTCGATCTGCCCGAACACCACGTCCTTGGCCACGTGCAGCAGCAGCGAGTCGGCGAGTGCCTGCGCCATGAGGATGTACGGCATCTCCATGAACATCAGCGCCTCGCCGAACGAGCCGCCGGGACCGATGATCTCCACCACCTTCTCGCCGCCCTGTGGCGAGAGGAAGGCGAGCTTCACCTGCCCGTAGACGACCAGGTGGAAGCCCGTGCACGGATCGCCGCGGTTGAACACGATCTCGCCCTTCGGCACGAAGACCTCCGTGGTGCCGGCCGCAATGGGCGCGACTTCGTCGGGCGCGAGCGCCTTGAAAAGCGGCAGCGCGGCCAGGAACGTCGCGGTCTTGATCGGCGTGCGGGACACGGCAGCGAGGACGCGAAGGCGCGAAGGCGAGCGGGACAGCCTAGCACACGCACCGCACGCCGCGCTCGCGGGTGGCGCGGCGTCTTTTGTGGCACTCCGTGCGTCCACTTGACGGCCGTCAAGGAGAAACCCGCGCGAATCGCGGAACAATTCGCGTGGTTGACGGCATCGTTGCGATGGTGATGACCGACCATGACCCGTGAGCTCCTTCTCGACGTGCGCGGCATGCCGCCGCCGGAGCCCATCGCGCGCGTGCTCGACGTCGTCGACGATTTCCTGCCGGGCGACCGCCTGCAGCTTCTGACCGATTGCCTGCCGCTGCCGCTGCTGAAGCTTCTCGCCTGCTTCGGCTACGGGTATCGCGAAGTGCGCGGCACCGAATCGCGCTACGAGATCACCATCTGGCGCCAGACGCCCGAAGCCCGCAACGCACACTAGCGCGCGGGTGCCACGTCGCGCCCCTCCGCGGCAACGCGGCGTGCGACCGCTGCACCGATGCCGTGCGCCGCGCGGATGATCATCGGGACCTTGCCGCTCGATTGCATGGGCTGTTCCGTCGGCGCCTCGATCGATGTCCGATTGCGCCAATAGGGCGGCGACGGGACGAGCTTCGCGCACACTCGAGGTGCACCCTCGGTGATCGGCTTGACATTAAGCAAGGAACCATCGGCAAAGTGGCGCCCACAATGCCCTCCACGGAGGAGCCGCGCACGAAAGCAGAGCGCGGAGGAGGGGGCCGGCGCCTGAAGTCTGGCGCCGGCCCGGGACAAGGGGGGCGTTCGCATGAACCGATCCACCCGCAGGACGACACGCGGCTCCCGTCGTGGGCTGGCGCATGCCGGCGACGATCCGGCGACGGCGCCGCACACGCTCAACGAGCTGATGACCGAAGCGCTGATCATGGAGGTCGAGGGCGCGCAGCGCTACCTCGAGCTTGCCGGCATCATGGAGACGCGCAACAACGTTCCCATGGCGGTGCTGTTCCGCAAGATGGCGCGGACCGAGGGCAAGCACGCCGAGCAGATCATGCACGAGATGGGCTGGGCCACCGCGCCCGCAGCGCCGGGCAAGCGCATCTGGGAAGGCTTCGAGGCGCCGGAATCGATTCCGCGTCCCGACCTGACCGTGTATGCGCAGCCATGGCATGCGCTCGCGATGGCGCTGGCCGCCGAGCAGCGCGCCGAGCAGTTCTTCGCGAGGCTTGCGCAGGAGGCGACCGTGGAAGCCGTGCGCAACGCGGCGCGCGAGCTGCAGCGCGAGGAAGAGGACCACGTCGAGCTCATCCGCGAATGGATGACGCGCGTCGCGCCGCCCCTGGCCGATGCCGGGCCGGCGGCCCCGCCGCGCCTCCTCGACTGACCGCGCGCGCCTGCGCGGCGCGTCAGCTGCCGCCTGCGCGCAGCTTCCCCACCATCGCCGGCGTCGCGTTCGGCGCCGCCTGGTTGCCCCAGCTCGAGCGGATGTAGTTGGCGATGTCGGCCACCTGCTGGTCGGTGAGCTGCAGCGCGAACGCGGGCATCGCGATGAACCCGTTGCGCGCGACGATGCCCTGGTCGACGACCTTCACGATGTTCGACGGGTCCACGGCGAGCACGACCGGATTGCCGGCGAGCGGCGGGAACACGCCGGGCATTCCCCGTCCGCGGGGCTGGTGGCAGCCGCTGCAGTTCTCCGTGTAGAGCTGCGCGCCGCGCACCTTGGTCGGATCGGGCCGGGGGCGCCCCGTGCGCAGCCGCGAGTCCGGCGGCAGCGACTTCAGGTACTCGGCCATGGCGCGCCGGTCGTCGTCGGTGAGGTACGAAAGGCTGTTGCGGATGACTTCCGCCATCGGGCCGAGCGTCGTCGTCTTGTCGCGCGCCACGCCCGTCTTGAAGTAGGTCGCGAGCTCGTCGACCGACCACGCGCCGAGCCCCGTCGAGATGTCGGAGCGCAAGTCGAGCGCGAACCAGCCGTCGATCACGGCGCCCGTGAAATCGCGGCTCTTCTCGATGCCGCCGAGGAGATTGCGCGGCGAATGGCAATCGCTGCAGTGGCCGAGGCCCTCGACCAGATAGCCGCCGCGGTTCCACGACGCGGGGCGCGCGGGATCGTTCCGGTAGGTGCCTTCGGTGAAATAGAGCTCGCGCCAGGCACCCATCGTCCACCGCTGGTCGAACGGGAAGTCGAGGTGGTTGACCGACACCTCGTTGCGCACGGGCTTCACCGTGCGCAGGTAGGCATAGATGGCGTCGACGTCCGCGCGCGTGACATTCGTGTAGAAGTCGTACGGCATGGTCGGGTACATGTCCTTGCCGTGCTTGTTCACGCCGTCGTGCAGCGCGCGCTGGAAGTCGGTGCCGGACCAGCGGCCGATGCCGGTCTCCGGGTCGGGCGTGATGTTGGGCGACAGCATGTAGCCGAACGGCGTGTCGAGCCGCAGGCCGCCGGCGAACGGTGCGCCGCCCGCCGCGGTGTGACACGAGACGCAGTCTCCCGCGCGCGCCAGGTATTCGCCGCGCTCCACCACGCTCGTCTGCGCCGCGGCAAGTGCCGGCGAACAGCGTGCCGGCGATCATGGCCAGCGCGCGGCACGGCGCGCGCCGCCTCTCTTGAATCCCAATCCGCATCGAGATCTCCCCATTTGGTTCCGGACGCTCGCGCAAGGATACGCCCGTCGCCGCACGGGGCGCGACGACGCGAGGGCCTCCGCGCAAAGGTGCTAGGACGCGCCGCGTGCGGCGCGCAGGTCCGTCGCGGTCTGCACGCCGAGCGCCGTCTGCCACAGCCCTTCGGTCGCGATGCCGAGGCGGCGGCGCCAGTTCGCGCGCTCGCGGTCGGTAGCCGGGAGGTTGATCGCCATCGTCTCGCCCGCAAGATCGTCGGCCTGGATCAGCGCGAGAGCGCACGGCGTCGCGCCGATATAGCCGTGAATGGCCGCGCCGATCGCCGAGTCGCACGGCGCGTCGACGTCGACGGCTCCGGCCGGCACGATGCCGGCGAGCTCGAGTGCCGCGACGAGCGCGACCTTGTCCGCGAGCCGCTCGTCGTGCGCCGCCTTCGCGTCGGCGAGGAGGCCGAGGGCGCCGCGCTCCACGATGTCCGCGCCGTTCCACCACCCGGCGATCGTCGGCAGGTCGTGCGTGGTCACGCAAGCGGCCGCCTGCGCGGGCCAGCGTGCCGGCGGCAGGAACGCGTCGCCGTCGCGCTCGAACCACAATACGCGATACGAGAGCACGCGCGCCTCCGAGAGCCGCTCCCGCAGGCCGTCGGGCACCGTGCCCAGGTCCTCGCCGACGACGAGGCAGGACGCCCGCGCACTCGCCAGTGCGACGCAGGCGAGCTGCGCCGCGAGCGGATACGCAACGTAGGCGCCATCGGCGCCCGACGCGCCGTCGGGCACCCAGAAGAGGCGCGAGAGGCCCATCGCATGATCGATGCGCAACGCAGCCGCGTGGCGCATGTTCGCGGCAAGGAGGTCGCGCAGGTGCGCGCAGCCGGTCGCTTCCGTCGCCAGCGGATTGGGCGGCGGCAGCGACCACACCTGGCCGGCGGTCGAGAACGGATCCGGCGGCGCACCGATCGACGCCTGGGTGGCGAACGCATCGCCGTTCGCCCACGGCTCGGCGCCGTCGGGAGCGGCACCGACCGCGAGATCGCGATAGAGGCCGATCTCGAGTCCCGCCGCCGCCGTGGCGTGCGCCGCATCGGCGAGTTGCGCATCGGCCAGCCATTGCAGGTAGAGCGTGCGGCGGATCGAACGCGCGTGGCGCGCGGCGAACGCGATCGCGTCGGCGGTGTCGGGTCGGCGCAGCGCGTCGGGCCAGCGCTGCCACGGCACGCGTGGATGCTCGGCGGCGATCGCCTCGAAGAGCGCGATAGCGCAGAAGGGGCTCGCCGCCGGCCGCGACGAACCGTTCGAGGTCGGCGACGCGCGCGTCGTCCTGCGCACGACGTTCGAAGTGCGCGAAGCAGGCGTCGAGCACGGCTCGCTTCGCCGTCCAGACCTGGTCGTAGGCGACGCGATCGGCCGCTCGCAGGCGGGCGAGGCTTGCGCGATCGCGCGCGGCGAGCGCCCGTGCCTCCGCTGATTCGACGAATTCGGGCACGCGCTCGACGTCGAGGTAGAGCGGGTCGAGGAAGCGCCGGTCGCACGGATGATAGGGACTCGCGCGATCGCGGTCGGCCGCGAACAGCGCGTGCAGCGGATTGATGCCGACGAGCGCGCCGCCCGCGCGCGCCGTTGCGACACCGGCCTGCGCGAGCGTGGTGAAGTCGCCGATGCCCCAGTCGCCGTCGCGCCGCAACGCGTACAGGTGCGTGGCGAGGCCGAAACGGCGCGCGCCCGCGGCCAGCGCCGGCGGCAGGTGGCACGCGCGCGGCGCAACGATCACCCGGCACGCCGTGGACGCATCGTCGTCGAGGTGCAGCGTGTGGACGCCGGCCGGTAACGGCGGCAGCGCAACGAGGCGCCGGGACACGCTGCGGCCGTCGGCGGCGACGGCCACGTCGCACGGCAAGGCATCGCGGACGACGGCGATGACTTCGCTGCCCCCATCCTCGCGTGCGAGACGCAGCCACCGGCGCGACCGCGGATCGCTTTCGATGGCGAGCGCGAGCGTGGCCGGGCTGTCCTCGTGCGCGACGACGGTGGCCGGCAGCGCCCGCGCCTCGCGCAGCGCTGCCAGGGTGGCGAGATGGTCGCGCGCGTCGCCGTCGGTACGCGTCGGCAAGCCCATCGCCGCGAGCAGCGCGCGCTTGGTGTCGTCGCCCACGGCGTGCCGCTCGCCGGAGACGTCCCACCACTCGGACGCGATGCCCGCCGCGTGCGCTACACGCTCCAGCATCGGCGGCTGGACCACGGTCGCGCGGCGGCGCACCACGACGCCGGCGGGCTCGGCGGCTTCCGCGAGCACGAGCAGCGACCGGGGAGCGGCAACGCACGCGCCGGCGGCCCCCGGCTCGGCGCCAGGGTGCGCCGTGTCGATGCAGCGCCGCCACACGTAGCCCTCGCGAGCGGCCGGCCATGCGAACGGCCACCGGGTCGCCGCCGGCGTGGACGACGACGCCGACGCGCGCGCCGGGACCTCCTCGCGGGCCGGCCGATACAGGATCGCGACCAGCGTGCGCAGCCCCGGATCGTGCCAGTCGCCGTCCTGCATGGGACGGCCGTCGGCGCGCAGCCACTGCACGTCCGGCAGGCCGCTCGCGTCGACGGACCGCCGGTGAGCCAGCGGTCGTCGCGCAGCGCGGGCTGCGTCCGGCGCACCGCGATCAGCGCCGACGTGAACGCGATCAGCGCGTCGTCGGCGTGCGCCCAGTCGACCCAGGCGAGCGCGTTGTCCTGCACGTAGGCGTTGTTGTTGCCTTGCTGCGTGCGGCCGAGTTCGTCGCCCATCGCAAGCATCGGCGTGCCGCGGGAGACGAAGCAGCGTGGCCAGCAGGTTGCGCACGTCGCGGCGGCGCCGCTCGGCGATCTCCGCGTCCCTCGTGGCGCCTTCGACGCCGTGGTTCCAGGAATGGTTGGCATCGGTGCCGTCGCGATTGCCTTCGCCGTTCGCCTCGTTGTGCTTCGCCGCGTAGCTCACGAGATCGGCAAGCGTGAAGCCGTCGTGCGCGCAGACGAAATTGACCGAGCAGTGCGGAGGCCGCATGCGCGGCGCGAACACGTCGGCCGAACCGGCGAGGCTCGTGGCCAGCGCGCCGGCGAGGCCCGCGTCGCCGCGCCAGAAGCGGCGCACCGTGTCGCGATAGCGGTCGTTCCACTCCGCCCACGGCGCGGGAAAGGCGCCCAGCCGGTGACCGCCGGGTCCGATGTCCCATGGCTCGGCGATGAGCTTCAGCTCGCGCAGCACCGGATCCTGGGCGGCCGCCAGCAGCAGCGGCGCGGCGGGATCGAAGCTGTCGCCGCGGCGCGCCAGCGTGGGTGGCGAGATCGAAGCGAAACCCGTCCACGCCGGTCGTGAGCGCGTAGTAGCGGAGCGCGTCGAGAGCGAGGCGCAGCGGAAACGGACGCTCGAGGGCGAGCGTGTTGCCGCAGCCGGCGTCGTCGAGGTAGCGCGCGCCGTCGCCCGGCAGCGTCCGGTAGTACGTCGCGTTGTCGAGGCCGCGGAAGCGAGAGCGTCGGTCCGCGCGGATCGCCTTCGCCGGTGTGGTTGAGCACGACGTCGAGGACGACCTCGATGCCCGCGGCGTGCAGCGCCTGCACGCAATCGCGCACCTCGCCGATGCCGCCGGGCGCGAGCCGAGGGTCGGGCACGAACAGCGCGATCGGGTTGTAGCCCCAGTAGTTGGTCAGCCCCGCGCGGACGAGATGCGGCTCGTCGATCGCGGCGGCGATCGGCATCAGCTCGACGGCGGTGACGCCGAGCCGGCGCAGATGCGCGACGGCGACGGGATGCGCAAGTCCCGCGAACGTGCCGCGCAGGTCTGCGGGTATCCTGGGATGGGCGTGCGTGAAGCCACGGACATGCATCTCGTAGACGATGGTGTCGGCCCACGGCACGCGCGGCCGCGTATCGCTCGCCGCCGTCGCCGCGGCGCCGACCACGCCCTTGGGCACGAAGGGCGCGCTGTCCACGTCGTCCCGGGAAGTCGCATCGGGCGGCAGCATCGACGGGTGCAGCGCAAACCGGCGATCGAGCGCGAGCGCGTAGGGATCGACGAGCAGCTTGGCCGGATTGAAGCGGTGACCCGCGTGCGGCGACCACGGGCCATGCGCCCGCAATCCGTAGCGCGCGCCCGCGGCGATGCCCGGCACGAACCCGTGCCACACGTCGCCGGTGCGCGCCGGCAGCGCGACGCGCGCGATCTCGGTCACGCCTGCGTCGTCGAAGAGGCAGAACTCGATCGCCTCGGCATGCGCCGAGCAGACCGCGACGTTGACGCCGCCGTCCGCGAGCGTGGCGCCGAGCGGCTCGGGGCGGCCGGGACGCGCGGCCGGCATCGCTACGCGCGCGATCGCGCGTGCGCCGCGTCGCGGAACAGCGCGGCGTACTGCCCGGCTGGCCGGGTCCAGCCGACGTCGGTCGCCATCGCGTGCGCCTGCAGCCGCCGCCACGTCTTCGCATCGCGCTTCAGCGACGACACGCGATCGATGGCGAGCTCGAGGCCGCCGCGCGACACCGGCGCGAACTGGATGCCCGTGCCGGTGTCCGCCGCGATCGCCATCTCGTTGGCGTCGATCACGGTGTCGGCGAGGCCGCCCACGCGGGCGACGACGGGCAGCGCGCCGTAGCGCAGCGCGACGAGCTGCGTGAGCCCGCACGGCTCGAAGCGCGACGGCACGAGCAGCGCGTCGATGCCCGCCTGCACGAGATGCGCGAGGCCTTCGTCGTAGCCGATTTGCGTTGCGATGCGACCCGGGTGCCGTTGCGCGGCGCGCGTCAGGTCGCTCTCCAGCGCGTGATCGCCCGAGCCGAGCACGGCGAGCTGCGCCCCCATGCCGACGATGCGTGGGACCGCATCGACGACGAGATCCGTGCCCTTCTGGTGCGTGAGCCTGCTGACGACGCCGAGCAGCAGCGCGTCCGGATCGTCGTCGAGGCCGAAGCGCGCCTGCAGCGCCGCCTTGTTCGGCGCGCGGCGGCCGAGGCGCCGCGGCTTCGTAGCGCGACGCGAGGTACATGTCGGTCGCCGGATTCCACACGCTGTCGTCGATGCCGTTGCGAATGCCGGTCAGCACGTGCGCGCGTGCCCGCAGCAGGCCGTCCATGCCCATGCCGCCTTCCTGCGTGCGGATCTCCGCGGCATAGGTGGGCGACACGGTCGTGATGCGATCCGCGAGGGCGACGCCGGCCTTGAGATAGCCGATCGTGCCGTAGTACTCGACGCCTTCCAGCGCATACGCGCGCGGCGGCAGGCCGAGCGCGCCCAGCCACTCGCGCGGGAACTGGCCCTGGAAAGCGAGGTTGTGGATCGTCATCACGGTCGCCGGTCGCGCGCCTTCGCGTGTAGTGCAGCATCGCGGGCACCAGTCCCGCCTGCCAGTCGTGCGCCTGCACGACGTCGGGCGTTGCGCCCGGCGATCGCGCCGCGGGCCACCGCCACCGCCGCCGAGGACAGCGCCGCGAAGCGGAACGCGTTGTCGGGCCACGGCTTGCCGTCCGCGCCCGGATACGGATTGCCCGGACGCGCGAAGAGCTTCGGCGCGTCGAGCACGAGGAGGTCGAGCCCGGCGGCATGTCGCCGCGAGCAGGCGCGCGGGCACGCCGTACAGGTTGGCGAACGTGTGCACCGTCTCGGCGTCGCGCAGCGCGTCCAGCACCGCCGGATAGCCGGGCACGAGCGTGCGCATCGCCACGCCCTCGCGCGCGAGCGCCGGCGGCAGCGCCGCGACGACGTCGCCCAGACCCCCGGTCTTGGCGAGCGGATAGACCTCCGACGCGACGGACAGGACGCGCAGCGCGTCACTGCGGGAGCCGGTCGAGCATCGTCTGCGTGATGAGGCAGATGCCCTTGGCCGTGCGCCGGAAGCGCGCGACGTCGGCCTCGGGATCCTCGCCGACGACGAGGCCCTGCGGGAATCCGCACGTTCGCGTCGACGATCACGTTCTTGAGCCGCACGCGGCGGCCGATGTCGACGTTGGGCAGGATCACCGCATTCTCGACGCTGCCGTACGAATGCAGATGAACGCCGGTGAACAGCAGCGAATGGCGCAGCGACGAGCCGGAGACGATGCAGCCGCCGGCGACGAGCGACGCGACCCCGACGCCGCGCCGGCCGTCCACGTCGTGGACGAACTTGGCCGGCGGCGTGATCTCCGCATAGGTCCAGATCGGCCAGTCGCGGTCGTAGAGATCGAGCTGCGGGACGACGTCGGTCAGGTCGATGTTCGCCTCCCAATAGGCGTCGAGCGTGCCGACGTCGCGCCAGTAGGCCACCGACTCGTCGGGCGAGCGTCACGCACGATTGCCCGAACCGGTGCGCGACTGCCTTGCCGTTCTGCACGAGGTACGGAATGATGTCGCGTCCGAAGTCGCGCGTGGAGTCGAGGTCGGCCGCGTCGCGCCGCAGCGCCTCGTTCATCACGTCGCGCTGGAACACGTAGACGCCCATGCTGGCGAGCGCCCAGCCCGGACGGTCCGGCAGCTCGGGCGGATGCTCGGGCTTCTCGACGAACGACACGATGCGGTCGGACGCGTCGACGTGCATGACGCCGAAACCCGTCGCTTCGGCCGCGGGCACCTCGAGGCAGGCGACGGTGACATCCGCGCCCGAGTTGACGTGCTGCACGAGCATGCGCTCGTAGTCCATCTTGTAGACGTGGTCGCCGGCGAGAATGATGATGTACTCGGGCGCGTAGTCGTCGATGATGTCGATGTTCTGGAACACGGCATCGGCGGTGCCGGCGTACCACTTGTCCTCGGCCACGCGCTGGCTGGCGGGCAGGATGTCGAAGCTCTCGTTGCGCACCGGCTGCAGGAAGTTCCAGCCGCGCTGCAGGTGGCGGATCAGGCTGTGCGCCTTGTACTGGGTGGCCACCGCGATGCGCCGGATGCCGGAATTGAGCGCGTTGGAGAGCGCGAAGTCGATGATGCGCGACTTGCCGCCGAAGTAGACGGCCGGCTTCGCGCGCCGCTCGGTGAGCTCCATGAGGCGCGTGCCGCGGCCACCGGCCAGCACGTACGCCATCGTGGACCGGGCGAGGGGGGTGGAGTACGTAATCTTGTCCATGGTCCGACCTTGGGTTCTGCTCTCGGAGTGGATATCGATCGCCGGAGTCACGCGCCTTTGTCGTGCACGAGCCAGACCGCGCCGAGCGGCGGCACCACGAGGCTCGCGCGATGGGCGAAGCCGTGGCTCGATCCCGGCTCCGCCACGACCACGCCCGCATTGCCGCAATCGGTGCCCCCGTACACCGCGGCGTCGGTGTTGAGGATCTCGCGCCAGCGGCCGGGCAGCGGCAGGCCGATGCGATAGTCCCGGCGCGGCACCGGCGTGAAGTTCATGATCGCCGCGACCGGCGGCGCACCGTCGCCGCCCATGCGCAGCCAGGCGAACACCGATTGCGCGCGGTCGTTGACCTCGATCCAGCGAAACCCTTCGGCCTCGCAATCGCGCTCGTGCAGCGCGCGCTGCGCGCGGTAGCTGCGGTTGCAGTCGCGCACCAGCGCCTGCACGCCGCGGTGCGCGGGCAGGTCGAGCAGCGTGCCAGTCGAGCGCGGCGTCGAAGTCCCATTCGCGGCCCTGCGCGAACTCCTGGCCCATGAACAGCAGCTTCTTGCCCGGATAGGCCCACATGAACGCGTAGTACGCGCGCAGGGTGGCGAACTGCTGCCACGCGTCGCCCGGCATGCGCGCGAGCAGCGAGCGCTTGCCGTGCACGACCTCGTCGTGCGACAGCGGCAGCACGAAGTTCTCGCTCCACGCGTACATGAGGCCGAAGGTCATCCAGTCGTGGTGCCACGCCGGTGGATGGGCTCCTGCTGGACGTACTTCAGCGTGTCGTGCATCCAGCCCATGTTCCACTTGAAGCCGAAGCCGAGCCCGCCGGTGTACGTCGGGCGCGACACGCCGGGCCAGGCGGTCGACTCCTCGGCGATGATGAACGCGCCCGGATGCCGGCCGTATACGGCCTCGTTGAGCTTGCGCAGGAACGCGATCGCCTCGAGGTTCTCGTTGCCGCCGTAGCGGTTCGGCATCCATTCGCCGGGCTTGCGCGAGTAGTCGAGGTAGAGCATCGACGCCACCGCGTCGACGCGCAGCCCGTCGACGTGGAAGCGGTCGAGCCAGTACAGCGCGCTCGCGATCAGGTAGTTGACGACCTCGCGCCGCCCGAAGTCGAAGATCGCGGTGCTCCAGTCGGGATGGAAGCCCTGGCGCGGATCGGCGTGCTCGTAGAGCGCGGTGCCGTCGAACTGCGCGAGGCCGTGCGGATCGACCGGGAAGTGCGCCGGCACCCAGTCGAGGATCACGCCGATGCCGGCGCGGTGGCACGCGTCGACGAAGCGCGCGAAGCCGCCGGCTCGCCGAAGCGGCTCGTCGGCGCGAAGAGGCCGATCGGCTGGTAGCCCCAGGACGCGTCGAGCGGATGCTCGTTGATCGGCAGGAGCTCGACGTGCGTGAAGCCCATGTCGGCCACGTAGGGCACGAGCGTCTCGGCGAGCTCGTCGTAGGTGAGCCAGCGCCCGTCCTCGTCGCGCTGCCACGAGCCCAGGTGCACCTCGTAGATCGACATCGGCGCGCGCGCGGTGCGTCGGCGCGCGCGCGCCGCGCCATCCAGGCGTCGTCGGTCCACGCGAAGTCGTCGGTCGCGCAGACGATCGACGCGGTGGACGGGCGCAGTTCGGCGCGGAAGCCCGACCGGATCGGCCTTGAGCGGCAGCAGCGCGCCTTGCGCGCCGACGATCTCGTACTTGTAGATCGCGCCTTCGCCGAGCGCCGGGAATGAAGATCTCCCACACGCCGGTGTCGACGCGCTTGCGCATCGACGTGGCGGCGGCCGTCCCAGCGATTGAAGTCGCCGACGACGGAGACGCGCCGCGCGTTCGGCGCCCACACCGCGAAGTGCACGCCGGCGACGCCTTCGTGCACGAGCGGATGCGCGCCGAGCCGGTCGTAGAGCATCGCGTGCGTGCCCTCGCCGACGAGCCAGTCGTCGAGCGGCCCCAGCACCGGGCCGAAGGCGTACGCGTCGTCGATCGTCCACGCGCCGTCGCGCATTCGCGGCGCGCAGGCGGTAGCGCGTGCGCCGCGGGCAGCGGACCTTCGAAGAAGCCCGCCGGCGTGGCGCTGCGCGAGCGACGCGAGCGGCGCGCCGTCCTCGGTGACGGCCTCGAGCGTCTCCGCGCCGGGAACGTACGCGCGCAGCACGACGCGGCCGTCGACCTCGTGGAGGCCGAGCACCGCGAACGGATCGGCGTGGCGGCCCTCGACGATCGCCGCGATCGTGTCCGGGCGGAGCGCGCCTTGCGCGGTCATCGTCGGTCACTCGGAGCGGGACGTCGGGCGCGGATCGGCCCGATGCGCGTGCGGCGCGCGGCTACATGACGCGCGGGCTCGGCGCCCCAGATCTCGCGCGCGTATTCGAGGATGGCGCGATCCGCCGAGAACCAGCCCATGCGCGCGGTGTTGAGGATCGCCTTGCGCGCACCACGCCTCGCGGTCCTGCCACAGCGTGTTGAGCGAGCGCTGCGCGTTCCAGTACGCGTCGAAGTCGGCGGTGACCATGAAGTAGTCGTGATGGCGCAGGCTGTCGACCAGCTCGCGGTAGCGGCCGCGGTCGTCCGGCGAGAACATGCCGGTCTCGATCGCGTCCAGCACTTCGGCGAGCACGGGCGACGCGGCGATGGCGGCCGTCATGTCGAGACCGGCCGCGCGGCGCTCCGCGACCTCCTCGGCGTCAGGCCGAAGATGACCATGTTGTCGTCGCCCACGCGCTCGCGGATCTCGATGTTGGCGCCGTCGAGCGTGCCGATGGTGAGCGCGCCGTTGAGCGCGAGCTTCATGTTGCCGGTGCCCGAGGCCTCCATGCCGGCGGTGGAGATCTGCTCGGACAGGTCGGCCGCCGGAATGATCGACTCGGCGAGGCTCACGTTGTAGTTCGGCAGGAACACGACCTTGAGCCGTCCGCGCAGCACGGGATCGCGGTTGACGACGCGCGCGACGTCGTTGGCGAGCTTGATGATGAGCTTGGCCTGCCGGTAGCCCGCGGCCGCCTTGCCGGCGAAGATCTTCACGCGCGGCACCCACGCGATGCGTCGGCTGCGCGCGCATCGCGTTGTAGAGCGCGATCGTCTCGAGGAGGTTGAGGAGCTGGCGCTTGTATTCGTGGATGCGCTTGATCTGGACGTCGAACAGCGCCTCGGGATCGACGCCGATGCCGAGCCGTTCCGCGATGAGCCGCGCCAGCGCCACCTTGTTCGCGCGCCGCACGGCCAGAAGCGCTCGCGGAACGCGGCATCGTCGGCGAAGCGGTGCCAGCGCCTCGAGCGCTCGCGGCGTCGTCGAGGAACTCCGGGCCCGATCGCGTCGACGATGAGCTCGGTCAGCCCCGGATTCGCCTGGAACAGCCAGCGGCGAAACGTGATGCCGTTGGTCTTGTTGACGATGCGGTCCGGGATAGAGCGTGGCGAGGTCGTGGAACACCGTCTTGCGCATGAGGTCGGTGTGCAGCGCCGACACGCCGTTGACGCGGTGCGAGCCGAGGAACGCGAGATGGCCCATGCGCACGCGGCGCGCGTGGTTCTCCTCGATCAGCGAGATCGACGAGAGGAAGCGCGTCGTCGTGGCCCGGCGATGCGCTGCGCATCGAGGTGCAGGCCGTTGATGAGGTAGATGATCTGCATGTGCCGCGGCAGCAGGCGCTCCATCAGCGACACCGGCCAGGTCTCCAGCGCCTCGGGCAGCAGCGTGTGGTTGGTGTAGTTGAACACCGACGTGGTGATGTCCCACGCGAGCTCCCACGGCAGCTCGTGCACGTCGATGAGGAGGCGCATCAGCTCCGCGACGGCGATCGCCGGATGCGTGTCGTTGAGCTGGATCGCCACGTTGTCGGGGAGCGACGCGAGCTCGCCGTGCTGCGCCTTGTGGCGGCGCAGCGAGGTCCTGCAGCGACGCCGAGGCGAAGAAGTATTCCTGGCGCAGCCGCAGCTCCTGCCCGGCCTCGGTGTCGTCGCTCGGATAGAGCACGCGCGAGATCGACTCGGCGCGCACGCGGTCGGCGAGCGCGCCGACGTGGTCGCCGCGGTTGAAGTCGTCGAGGCGGATCGGGTCCGTCGCGCGCGCCGACCACAGCCGCAGCGTGTTGACGTGCCTGCCGCGCCAGCCGGTGATCGGCGTGTCGAACGCCACCGCGTTCACGTTCTCGGCCGGCTCCCACACCGAGCGCGACGTGCCGTCCGCGTTCTCGACGGTCTCGACGCGGCCGCCGAAGCCGACGGTGTACGTGACCTCCGGCCGCTCGAACTCCCACGGATTGCCGGCGGACAGCCAGTCCTCCGGCAGCTCGAGCTGCCAGCCGTCCTTGATCGCCTGGCGGAAGATGCCGTGGTCGTAGCGGATGCCGTAGCCGTGCGCGGGGATGCCGAGCGTCGCCATGCTCTCCATGAAGCAGGCGGCGAGCCGGCCGAGGCCGCCGTTGCCGAGCGCGGCGTCGGGCTCGAGCTTGCGCAGGCGATCGAGGTCGACGCCGAGATCGCGCAGCGCCTCGCGCGCGACGTCGGTGATGCCGAGGTTGCACAGCGCGTCGAACAGCAGGCGCCCGATCAGGAATTCGAGCGAGAAGTAGTAGACGCGCTTGCGGCCGTCGCGATAGGTGCGGCGCGTCGCGTCCATCCAGCGGTCGACCACGCTGGTCGCGCACCGCGAGCGCGGTGGCGACGAACCAGTCGTGCTCCATGCGCGTGCCCGCTGTCCTTGCCGACCATGTAGGTCAGCTTGTGCAGTACGTTCGCGCGGAACGCGGCGACGGCATCGGCGAGCGGCGGTTGGGCCTCGGCCGGCGGAGGCGCCGCGGCCGCGGCGGCGGTGCGGGCGGCCGGCCGGTGGCGGGCGGCGGCGTCGCGATTGCAGCGGAGGGATGTGCGCGCGCGTCGTCCGCGGCGGCGACGGCGCGAAGGCGATTCGGGAACGGATTGGCTCATGGACGATGGGGTGCGTTCGGCCCGAGCGTCCGGGCGCCGAGGCGTGCGCGAAACACGGCAGCGCGTCGCGTCCGCGACGGCGCCGGGCACGGCGCTGCAAGGATAGCCGCCGGTCGGCGCGCGGCCTCGCGAACCGTATTGCGTGACGGCGACAGCGTGTGCCCGAGATGCCGCGTCGCGCGCCTGCGACGACGTACCGCACCGTTGCGGTGCGCAACTGTGCGCGCGGATGAGCTCGCCCAGCGACCACGCCTGGAACGGACAGCCGCGCAGCGTGTGCGGCGGATCGCCGTCCGCGATTTCGCTCACGTGGCCCGAGGCCGCGGCAGGTCGCGGCTGGCCGCCGAGCGGCGCCACGAAGCGGCGCCGCGCTTCCGCGCGCTGCGCGGCGTCGTCGCCGTGCACGCGCAGCCACGCGTCGACGAACGCGCCGGTGAGCCACGGCCACGACCGTGCCCTGGTGATAGGCGCCGTCGCGCTGCGCGCCGTCACCCTCGTAGCGCGGCGGTATAGCGGGGATCGTCCGGCGCGAGCGAACGCAGCCCCAGCGGCGTGACGAGCATCGACGCTCGACGCTGCGCGACGACGCCGCGCGCGAGGTCGCCCTCCACGAGCGCGAACGGCAGGCCGCCAACGGCGAACATCTGGTTGGGGCGCACGCTCGCGTCGACGCGCCGACGACGTGATCGACGTCGACGACGTCGTGCAGGCCGCCCGTTCGCCGCGTTCGCAGAAGCGCGCACGGAACGCCTCGCAGCGCGCGCTCGCGCGATCGGCCGCATAGGGCCCGCCCGCGAGCCGCAGCGCGTTGTACCAGAGCGCCTGCACTTCGACCGGCTTGCCGATGCGCGGCGTGACCACGCGCCGTCGACGCGCGCATCCATCCACGTGAGCTGCACGCCCGGCACGCCGCACGCGAGGAGGCCGTCATCGTCCATCCGGATGCCGAAGCGCGTGCCGCGCGCGTAGCCGTCGAGGATCGCGCGGCGTGGCGGCGAGCAGCGCCGCGCGCGCGGGCGATTCCGGCATGCGCCGCCGAGGATACTCGTGCGCGACGATCGACGAACCAGAGCGACGCGTCGACCGCGTTGTACTCGGGCGCTTCGTCCACGATCGGGAAAGCGGTTGGGCAGCATGCCTTCGGATACGGTGCGCCGCCCACGCGACCAGGATCGACGCCGCGAGCGTCGTACTGCCGACGCGCCAGCACCAGTCCGCGCATGCGCGATGAACGTGTCGCGGCCCCAGTCGGTGAACCACGGATAGCCGGCGACGATCGTGTGCCCGTCGCCGCGGCGGACGATGTATTGCTCGGCCGCGCGGTCCAGCGCGGTGACAGCGGCCACGGCGTGCCGTTCTCGAGTCGCGCACACGTTCCGGCGTCGCCCGTGCGTCGGACCGCGAGGTCGTCGCCGGCGCGCAGCACCAGCAGCGCTTCGCCGCGCGCGAGGTCGAACGTGAAGGTGCCCGGCGAGGCGAGGTCCTCGCTGCGCGTCGAGCCCGCGCGCGGCCTCCTCGGCATAGAGGAAATTGCGGTACCACTCCGGCTCATGCGCGATAAGCTGCCCGACGGACAGCGCCGTGATCGCCGGCAGGCTCGCGATACGGTCGCCAGGTCGCGTTGCCGCCTGCGTGCGCGCCGAGAAAGTCGAACGCCGGGTTCTCGTGCATCAGCGCGTGGTAGTCGCGTCCCGACAGCAGCGGACGCACGGTGAGCAGCGCGGGACCGCTCGCCGGCGCGCCTGCGCCACGCGAGCAGCACCGACGCCCGTGGCGCGCTCGACCATGATCTCCTGCGTCGATCTCGGTGCCGTCGGGAACGCGAACGTCCAGCGCGGCCACGGCTCGGGCGCGAACGCGACGAGATGGTCGAGCCCGCGCGGATACACGACGTCGGGCCCGTAGTGCTGCGTCGACAGCGGCCACGTGCCGCCGCGCGACGTCGAGCGAACGCCTCGACGCCGTTCACCAGCACCACGCGGCCGGTCGGCGGCGTCGTCGCGGTCAGCAGCAGCGCGTGATAGCGGCGCGTGCGCAACCCGGCCGACCGTGCCCGAGGCGAAGCCGCCGAGCGCATCCGCCTCGAGCCACTCCGCGGCCGGCGCCGCGAGCTCATCGCGGCCGGGTGCCGGCGTCCCACTCGCCCAGCCCGTATTCCTTGCCGAGCCCGGGCGTTGTCCTGCAGCGCGTACTCCGCGTACTGGTGGATGAGCTTGGCGACGACGCCGGTCCAGCCGGTCTGGTGGCTCGCGCCCAGGCCCTCGCCGGTGTCGCCGTGGAAGTACTCGTAGAAGAGGATCAGGTCGCGCCAGTGCGGGTCGCTCTGGAACTTCTCGCGGTCGCCGTGGATCGGCCGCCGGCCGTTCTCGTCGCGCGTGAACAGGGTGATGAGCCGGCGCGTGAGCTCGGTCGTCACCTCCCACAGCGTCATCTCGGTGCCCGGAGCCCGTGGGGCACGCGACCTTGAATGTCTCGCCGAGGCAGGCGTCGTGCTTCTGCAGCGCCTCGATCAGCAGGTAGTTGAGCGGGAACCAGACCGGTCCGCGCCAGTTCGAGTTGCCGCCGAAGAGCGCGCGTCGTCGATTCCGCCGGCGCGTAGTCGAGCGCGAACTGGTTGCCGTTGAGCGCCAGCACGAACGGATGCTCGTGGTGGTGCTTCGACACCGAGCGCACGCCGTGCGGGCTCAGCATGCCTTCGCTGTCGAGCACCGGGCCCGAGGATGCGCCGCAGCTTGTCGTGTCGACGATGGCCAGGCGGATGCGGTCGTCCACGCCGCGGCGCGTCATGTCGCCGAGTCCGCGCAGGAGCTCGGGGCGGTACTTCGCGAACCAGCGCAGGCGCTCCGCGAAGTCGCCGAAGCTCGCGACCCCTTCGCGGTCGCCGACCGCCACCGCGAAGATCGGGATCAGGCCCGAGATCGTCTGCGCCTTGATGGGGAAGCAGCGCCCGTCCGGCAGGCGCAGCACGTCGTAGTAGTAGCCGTCCTCGGCGTCCCACAGGCCGCCCTTGTGGCCGCCGACCTTGTTGATGGCGGCGCCGATGTAGACGAAGTGCTCGAAGAACTTGGTCGCGATGTCCTCGTAGACCGGATCCTTCTTCGCGAGCTCGAGCGCGATGCCGAGCAGATTGAGGCAGTACATCGCCCATCCAGCTCGTGCCGTCGGCCTGCTCGAGGTAGCCGCCCGAGGGCAGCCCGGACGTGCGGTCGAAGATGCTGATGTTGTCGAGACCGAGGAATCCGCCCTCGAAGATGTTGTTGCCCTCGGCGTCCTTGCGGTTCACCCACCACGTGAAGTTGAGCAGCAGCTTCTGGAAGACGCGCTCCAGGAACTCGCGGTCCGCGTGGCCGTACATCTTCTCCTCGATCTGGTACACGCGCATCGCCGCCCACGCGTGCACGGGCGGATTGACGTCGGAGAATTCCCACTCGTACGCGGGGATCTGGCCGTTGGGGTGCATGTACCATTCGCGCAGCAGCAGGATGAGCTGCTCCTTCGCGAAGTCGGGATCGATCATGGCGAAGCGGAATCGTGTGGAACGCCATGTCCCACGCCGCGAACCACGGGTATTCCCAATTGTCGGGCATCGACAGCACGTCGGCCGCGGCGACGTGCCACCAGTCGTGATTGCGGCCGTGCTTGCGCGCCTTCGGCGGCTTGGGCTCGGCGGGATCGCCCGTCGAGCCAGCGCTCGACCATGTAGCGGTAGTACTGCTTGTTCCACAGCATGCCGGCGAACGCCTGCCGCTGCACGTTGCGCATGTCGGCCGGGATGTCGAACGGCGTGACGCGCCGGTAGAACGCGTCGGCCTCTTCCTTGCGCTGCGCGAACAGTCGCGTCGAACGCCGGGCCGAGCGGAGCGTCGACGGCGGCGTCGGTGAGCCGCAGGCGCACCACCACCGTCTCGCCGGCGCCCGACCGGGAACGCGTAGTGCGGGGCTGCCTTGGAGCCGGTGCGCGCGGGATTCACGGCGTCCTTGCGCCCGCCGATCACGTGCTCGTGGAACGCGTCCTTCACGTACGGCGCCGGGTTCGGCGTGCCGAACAGGCGCTGGAAGTTGGTCTCGTTCTCGGTGAACAGCGCCTCCTCGCGGCGCGTCGCAGTAGAGTCGATAGGGCGGCAGCGTGCGATGCGCGGTCGCGAGCACGAGCATGGCGTCGTCGTCGCGCTCGACGACGATGCGCGGCTTCGCGGTGTCGCCGGTCCAGCTCCAGTCGTTCTTGAACCAGAGCGTGGGCAGCAGGTGCAGCGGCGCCGGGTAGAGGCCGCGGTTGGCGGCGCTGATGCGAATCAGGATGTCGCTCGGGCCGGCCTTCGCATACTCGACGACCACGTCGAAGTAGCGGTCGTCCTCGAAGATGCCGGTGTCGAGCAGCTCGTATTCCGGGTCGAGGCGCGTGCGCCGCCGGTTCTCGTCCACCAGGTCCGCATACGGATAGGCGCGCTGCGGATACTTGTACAGGTACTTCATGTACGCGTGCGTGGGCACGTTGTCGAGGTAGAAGTAGTACTCCTTCACGTCCTCGCCGTGATTGCCCTCGTTGCCGGTCAGCCCGAACATCCGCTCCTTCAGGATCGGGATCGGCGCCGTTCCACAGGGCGAGCGCGAAGCAGAGCTGCTGCTGGTCGTCGCAGATGCCGGCGATGCCGTCCTCGCCCCAGCGATAGGCGCGCGAGCGCGCGTGGTCGTGCGGCAGGTATTCCCACGCGGCGCCGTCGGCGCTGTAGTCCTCGCGCACCGTGCCCCACTGCCGCTCGGACAGGTACGGTCCCCATCGGCGCCACGCGGCGTTGCCCGCGCGCGCCTGCGCCAGGCGCTCCTCTTCGGCCGTCACCGATTTCCCTCGTGTCGTCGGCGGTGCGCGACGCGCCCCGCGGTCCGCATTGTGCGGCGGGCCCGCGGCGGGGACAACCGCCGTCGCCTGCGCGCTAGCGGGTGGTCAGTGTCTGGCTGCCGCGCCAGACGACTCCCGGCGCGACCGTGACAGGCGCATGCGCGCACGCCGCTTCGATGCACAGGAAGCGCAGGTAGCCGCCGGCTTCGAGGTCCTCGATGGTCGCGCCCCGCGGTGCATCGGGATTCCACACGACGGTGTCGAAGAAGCCGCTCGCGCGGATGTCGAGGCCGCGCCCGGGCTCGAGCAGCGCGAGCCCGGCCGGCGCGGCACGATAGACGCGATCGATGAAGCGGTCGATCGGCAGCTCGGCGGCGGTCTCCAGCACATCGTCCGCACCCAGCACCTTGTCGCGATAGTGCGCGCCCGCCAGTCCGCGCACGCGCGTGGCGCGCAGCGCCCTGACGCTCAAGTACGTGTGCAGCGCGGCGGTGAACGCGAACGCGACGGTGTCGGTGTTGGCCACGGCGAGCTCCATCACCAGCGTGCCGGCGCCGACCGTGACCGTGTAGTCGAGGGCGAAGGCGTGCGGCCACGACGCGCGGGTCGCCTCCGTCGCGCCGAAGCGCAGCAGCGCCTGCGCACGGCCGTCGGGCAGCACGCCGGCGCGCGCGAGCTGCCATTGCGCGCTGCGCACGAAGCCGTGCATCGGGAGGCTGCCCTGGTCGGCGAACTGCGGGAAGCAGACCGGCACGCCGCCGCGGATCGGGGCGTCGTCGACGAACAGCGACCTTGCCGCTGACGAACAGGCGGTCGTCCGTCTCGCCGGCCGGATGCCACGACGTGACGTGCGCGCCGTGCAGGTAGATGTCGGCCCGCGCGCCGTCGGGCGCGGCGAGGACGATCTGCGGCAGGCCGCCCGGCCGGCGACGGGACGATGGTATCGAGAGGCATGCGGAAGTCCTCTGCGTACTGGCGAGTCGCTGCGATCGGGTGCGGACGCGATGCGCCTTGACCGCGTGCGCCCGCATCGTACAATCTCCCGTCGGGCTCACGCACTTTACGCGATGCGCCATCGGACGGAGCGTGCGTTGAGCGAAACGCTGCCTGTTGTGTATCTCGCGCGGCACGGCGAAACGGCGTGGAGCCTGGCGGGTCGGCACACGGGGCGCACCGACTGCCGCTCACCGAGCGCGGCGAGCGCGATGCGCGCGCGCTCGGCGAGCGCCTGCGGCGCCGTCGCCTTCGCGCGGGTTTACACGAGTCCGCTCCAGCGCGCCGCGCGCACGTGCGAGCTCGCGGGCTTCGGCGACGGCGCCAAGGCCGGACGCCGATCTCGTCGAGTGGGACTACGGCGATACGAAGGCAGGCGCACGGCCGAGATCGTCGCGGCGCGCCCCGGCTGGAACCTGTTCCGCGACGGCTGCCCCGACGGCGAGAAGGCCGCAGGACGTCGGCGCGCGCGCGGATCGCGTGATCGCCCGCGTGCGCAGCCGTCGCCGGCAACGTCCTGCTGTTCTCGAGCGCGCACATCCTGCGCGTGCTCGCCGCGCGCTGGCTCGGGCTGCCGCCGGCGGGCGCGTCGCTGCTGTGCTGTGCGACCGCGAGCATCAGCATGCTCGGCTACGAGCACGGCTTCGACGAACCGGTCTTGCGCCTCTGGAACGATACGGGGCATGTAACATCGTGACGTGAATGCGGCATCCGCCGCGGGCGGCGGGTGCCGCCCCGGGAGCTTCCCTTTTCCTGCGAGACGAACGATGAAGGCAACGCAAGCGCTGCACGACCTGGGTCAGAGCCTGTGGCTCGACAACATCACGCGCGACCTGCTCGAGAGCGGCACGCTCGCGCGCTACATCGCCGAGCTGTCGGTGACCGGCCTCACGTCCAACCCGACGATCTTCGATCACGCGATCAAGGGCAGCAGCGACTACGACGCCGCGATCCGCAGCAAGCTCAAGGCGGGCAAGTCGGGCGAGGCGCTGTTCTTCGAGCTGGCGCTCGACGACGTCACGCGCGCGGCCGATCTCTTCCGCCCGGTGCACGAGCGCACCGGCGGCGTGGACGGCTGGGTGTCGCTCGAGGTGTCGCCGTTGCTGGCGCACGACACGAAGACGACCCTCGACGGTGGCGCGCCAGCTGCACGACCGCGCCGGCCGCCCCAACCTGTTCATCAAGATCCCGGGCACGCGCGAAGGCCTGCCGGCCATCGAGGAATCCATCTTCGCGGGCGTGCCGGTCAACGTCACGCTGCTCTTCTCGCGCGAGCAGTATCTCGCGGCAGCGGACGCGTACCTGCGCGGCATCGAGCGGCGCATCGCCGCGGGACTGTCCGCCGACGTGGCGTCGGTGGCGTCGCTCTTCGTCAGCCGGTGGGACGTTGCCGTGGCGGGCAAGGTGCCCGCGCCGCTCGTCAATCGCCTCGGCATCGCGATCGGCCAGCGCTGCTACAAGGCGTACCACGATCTCGTCGCGTCGGCGCGCTACGGCCGCGTCATGAACGCGGGCGGGCGGCCGCAGCGGCTGCTCTTCGCCAGCACCGGCACCAAGGATCCGAAGGCCTCCGACGTCCTCTACGTCGGCGCATTGGCCGCGCCGTGCACCGTCGACACCATGCCGGAGAACACGCTGCTGGCGCTCGCGGATCACGGAACGATCGGGGACGGCCTGGCGGTCGACGGGGGCGATTGCGAAGCCGTGCTCGGCGAGTTCAAGCAGGCCGGCGTGGACATCGACGCGCTCGCGGCCCGGCTGCAGATCGAGGGCGCGGATTCGTTCGTGAAGTCGTGGAACGAGCTCATGTCGGTGATTGCCGCCAAGAGCGACACCCTCAAGGCGGCATGAGCATGGCGGCGCGAACCGACGCGCGGAGTCGCGCATGAAGCGCCGGGTGCTGGTGATCGACGTCGGCGGCTCGCACGTCAAGATCATGGCGAGCGGTCATCGCGAGATCCGCAAGATGGTGTCGGGACCGCTGCTCACCGCGCGGCAGATGGCGGCCGGCGTACGCAAGCTTGCCGAGGGCTGGGACTACGACGCGGTGGCCATCGGCTATCCGGGCCCGGTCGCTCGGAATCATCCGACGGCCGAACCGCACAACCTCGGCCGCGGCTGGGTGCGCTTCGACTACGAGAAGGCATTCGGCGTGCCGGTGCGCATCATCAACGACGCCGCGATGCAGGCGCTCGGCGACTATCGCGGCGGCAAGATGCTGTTCCTGGGGTTCGGCACCGGCCTCGGCACCGCGCTCATCGTCGACGGCACGCTGGTGCCGATGGAGCTCGCGCACCTGCCGTATCGCAAGGCGACCTTCGAGGACTACGTCGGCGAGCGCGCGCTCCTGGGCGAAGGCAAGCGCCGCTGGCGCAGCAACGTAGCCGACGTCGTCGCTCGGCTTGCCGCGGCGCTGCAGCCGGAGGACATCGTGCTGGGCGGCGGCAATGCGGTGCACCTCAAGGACCTGCCGCCCAAGTGCCGCAGCGGCGACAACGCGCGCGCGTTTCCGGGCGGCTTCCGGTTATGGGCCGACGAACCTGTCCGTGGCGCGCGCAAGCGCACCACCGTCAAGTCGCCACGCAAGACCGCCAAGCGTGCGCCGCGCGGCGCCAAGGCCGGGAAGAAATGACCATGCCGAACCCGATCGCCCCGCTCACCGCACGCCCCGCCTGGCAGGCGCTGGCCGCGCATTACGCGAAGATCCGCGACGTCACGCTGCGCCAGCTCTTCGCCGACGACCCCCAGCGCGGCGAGCGGCTGACCTGCGAGGCCGCCGGCGTCTATCTCGACTACTCGAAGAACCGCGTCACCGACGAGACGATGCGCTGCTCCTGCAGCTCGCCGGCGAGTCGGGGCTGCGCGCGCGCATCGACGCGATGTTCCGCGGCGAGCAGATCAACGTCACCGAGAACCGCGCCGTGCTGCACGTCGCGCTGCGCGCGCCGCGCGGCGAGCCGATCGTGGTCGACGGGCAGGACGTCGTGCCCGACGTGCACGCCGTGCTCGACAAGATGACGGCGTTCGCCGAGCGCGTGCGCAGCGGCGACTGGAAGGGCCACACGGGCAAGCGCATCCGCAACGTCGTCAACATCGGCATCGGCGGCTCCGACCTCGGGCCCGGTGATGGCCTACGAGGCGCTCCGGCACTACAGCGACCGCGCGATGACGTTCCGCTTCGTCTCCAACGTCGACGGCACCGACTTCGCCGAGGCGGTGCGCGATCTCGATCCCGCCGAGACGCTGTTCATCGTCTCGTCGAAGACGTTCACCACGCTGGAGACGATGACCAACGCGCACACCGCGCGCGACTGGTCGCTGGCGGCGCTCGGCGGCGACGCCGAAGGCGGTCGCCAAGCACTTCGTCGCGGTGTCGACCAACGCCGCCAAGGTGAGCGAGTTCGGCATCGACACCGCCAACATGTTCGGCTTCTGGGACTGGGTCGGCGGTCGCTACTCGATGGATTCGGCGATCGGCCTGTCGACGATGCTCGCGATCGGGCCCGCGCACTTCCGCGCGATGCTCGCCGGCTTCCACGAGATGGACGAGCACTTCCGCACCGCGCCGTTCGAGCGCAACCTGCCGGTGCTGATGGGCCTGCTCGCCGTCTGGTACAACGATTTCTTCGGCGCGCAGACGGTCGCGGTGCTGCCGTACGAGCAGTACCTGAAGCGCTTCCCCGCCTATCTGCAGCAGCTCACGATGGAGAGCAACGGCAAGCACGTCACGCTCGACGGCGCGCGCGTCGACCTGCGACACGGGCCCGATCTACTGGGGCGAGCCGGGCACCAACGGCCAGCATTCGTTCTACCAGCTGATCCATCAGGGCACGCGGCTCATCCCGTGCGACTTCATCGCCTTCGCGCAAGCCGCTCAATCCGCTCGGCCCGCACCACGACATGCTGCTGGCCAACGTGTTCGCGCAGACCGAGGCGCTCGCGTTCGGCAAGACCGCCGACGAGGTGAAGGCGGAGGGCACGCCCGACTGGCTGGTGCCGCACCGCGTCTTCGAGGGCAACCGGCCGTCCAACACGCTCCTGCTCGAGCGCTCACGCCGGCGGCGCTCGGCCGGCTCGTCGCGCTCTACGAGCACAGCGTGTTCACGCAGGGCGCGATCTGGAACATCGATTCGTTCGACCAGTGGGGCGTCGAGCTCGGCAAGGTGCTCGCGCAGCGCATCATCCCCGAGCTCGAGCGCGCCGACGAGCCGCGCGCTCGCACACGACAGCTCGACCAACGCGCTGATCCGCCGCTACCGGGGAGCGCGGCGCGCATGAGCGCGGCACGCGAGGCCCACTGAATTCCTGACGCGGCTTTCACGCCGCGCCGCCAACCACGGAAGAGGGACCATGCAACTCGGAATGATCGGACTTCGGACGGATGGGCGCGAACATGGTGCGGCGCCTGATCAGCGGCGGGCACGAGTGCGTGGTCTTCGACATGTCGCCGAAGGCGGTCGCAGGCGCTGGCGGCCGAGAAGGCGACCGGCGCCGCGTCGCTCGCGGACTTCGTGAGGAAGCTCGCGAAGCCGCGCGCGGTCTGGCTGATGGTGCCCGCCGCGGTCGTCGACGCGACGATCGCGGAGCCTGCTGCCGCTGCTCGAAGCCGGCGACATCCTCATCGACGGCGGCAACTCGTACTACGTCGACGACATCCGCCGCGCGAAGGAGCTCGCGCCGAAGCAGATCCACTACGTCGACGTCGGCACCAGCGGCGGCGTCTGGGGCCTCGAGCGCGGCTACTGCATGATGATCGGCGGCGAGCGCCGACCGTGCAGCGCCTCGATCCGATCTTCGCGCACGCTCGCGCCCGGCGTCGGCGACATCGCGCGCACGCCCGGGCCGCGACGAAGGCTCGGCGGCACCGCCGAGCAGGGCTATCTGCACTGCGGCCCGAACGGCGCCGGCCACTTCGTGAAGATGGTCCACAACGGCATCGAGTACGGCCTGATGGCCGCCTACGCCGAGGGGCTCGACATCCTGCGCGCCGCCAACGTCGGCAAGCAGACGCACGACGGTCGACGCCGAGACGACGCCGCTGCGCGATCCCGAGCACTACCAGTACGACCTCGACCTGCGCCGACATCGCCGAGGTGTGGCGGCGCGGCAGCGTCATCGCGTCGTGGCTGCTCGACCTGACGGCGGCCGCGCTCGCCGAGGACCCCGACGCTCGCGAAGTTCGCCGGCCGCGTGTCGGATTCGGGCGAGGGCCGCTGGACGATCAAGGCCGCGATCGACGAGGCGGTGCCGGCGCCGGTGCTCACCACCGCGCTGTACGAGCGCTTCAGCTCGCGCGGCGAGGCGGACTTCCAGAACAAGCTGCTGTCGGCGATGCGCTTCGAGTTCGGCGGGCACGTCGAGAAGCCGGCGCAAGTGAGCGGCGCGATGAGCATCCCGTCCGTTCCGACGCGCTGGTCTTCTTCGGCGCCACCGGCGACCTCGCGTACAAGAAGATCTTCCCGTCGCTGCAGGCGATGGTCAAGCGCGGGCACCTCGACGTGCCGGTGATCGGCGTGGCGAAGGCCGGCTGGAATCTCGACCAGCTCCGGGCGCGCGCGCGCGACAGCCTCGAGAAGCACGGCGGCGTCGACGAAGCCGCGTTCGCCAAGCTGCTGGCGCTGCTGCGCTACGTCGACGGCGACTACGCCGACGCCGCGACGTTCACGCGGCTGCGGGCCGCAGCTCGGCGGCGCGCAGCATCCCGCGCACTACCTCGCGATCCCGCCGGTGCTGTTCGGCACCGTCGTCGAGCAGCTCGCGCAGGTCGCAGCTGCACCGCCGGCGCGCGCGTGATCGTCGAGAAGCCGTTCGGCCGCGATCTCGGCCTCCGCGCGCAAGCTCAACGCGATCCTGCACGCGCGCCTTCGACGAGTCGCGCGATCTTCCGCATCGACCACTACCTCGGCAAGCGGCCGGTGCACAACATGCTGTTCTTCCGCTTCGCCAACTCGTTCCTCGAGCCGATCTGGAACCGCAAGTACGTCGAGAGCGTGCAGATCACGATGGCCGAGGACTTCGGCGTGCAGGGCCGCGGCGCGTTCTACGACCAGACCGGCACCGATCCGCGACGTCGTGCAGAACCACCTGTTCCAGGTGCTCGCCAACCTCGCGATGGAGCCGCCCGTGCGCACCGACAGCGAGTCGATCCGCGACGAGAAGGTGAAGGTGCTGAAGGCGATCCGCGACGCTGCAGGCCGACGACCTCGTGCGCGGCCAGTTCCGCGGCTACACGCAGGAGCCGGGCGTGGCGCCCGACTCGCAGGTCGAGACGTTCGCCGCGCGTCAGCTGCACGATCGACTCGTGGCGCTGGCAGGGCGTGCCGTTCTACATCCGCGCGGGCAAGTGCCTGCCGGTGACGTGCACCGAGGTGCTGATCCGGCTCAAGCGTCCGCCGAAGATCTTCCCCACCTGCACGCGCCCGCGAATCACTTCCGGTTCCGCATCAGCCCCGACGTCACGATCGCGCTCGGCGCCACGGTCATGGATCCGGCGGAGCGCGCGGTGGGCCAGCAGGTCGAGCTCCTGGTGAGCCACCATCCGGGGGCCAACGAGCTCGACGCCTACGAGCGCGTGCTCGGCGACGCGATGGACGGCGATCCCACGCTCTTCGCGCGCGAGGACTACGTGGAGGAGGCCTGGCGCATCGTCGACCCGGTGCTCGCCGCCGTCACGCCGGTCTACGCGTACGATCCGGGCCATGGGGGCCCGCCGGAAGCGCAGAGGCTCGCGCCGAAGGACGGCTGGGACGATCCGGTCGTCACCGCGTGATGGCGATCTTTCCGCGCGACCCGGCGGAGCCGATCGAGCTCCGCGTGTGCCCGACGACGCCGCGGTCGCGCAGCGTGCCGCGCAGTTCATCGCGGCCGAAGCGCGCGCCGCCGTCGTGCATCGCGGGCGCTTCAAGTTCGCGGTCAGCGGCGGGCGCACGCCGTGGGCGATGCTGCGCGCGCTCGCCGACTGCGACATGCCGTGGACCAACGTGCATCTCTTCCAGGTGGACGAGCGCGTGGCGCCCGCCGGCGATCCCGACCGCAACCTCACGCACATCCGCGACAGCCTGCTCGCGCACGCACCGCTGCCGCCCGGCAACGTGCATCCGATGCCGTCGAGGCCACGGACCTTCGCGGCCGCCGCCGCGGCGTACGCGCGCTCGCTCGCGACGATCGCGGGCACGCCGCCGGTGCTCGACCTCGTTCATCTCGGTCTCGGGCCCGACGGGCACACCGCGTCGCTGGTGCCCGGCGACCCGGTGCTGGATGAGGACCACCTCGACGTCGCGCTGACCGCGCCGTATCAGGGCCGCCGGCGCATGACGCTCACCTATCCGGTGCTCGACCGCGCGCGTTGCGTGCTGTTCGTCGTCACCGGCGCGGAGAAGGCGCCGATGCTGGCGCGCCTGCGCCGGCGCGACGCCGGCATTCCCGCGGGCCGCGTGACCGGCGAGCGCGCATTGATCTTCGCCGACGCCGCCGCGGCGGGCGGCGCGTCCACGTAACCGGAGAACGGCATGGCATTCCCGCAGGACCAGGACATCGCCACCCTGTGCGTCAACACGATCCGCACGCTCTCGATCGATGCCGTGCAGGCGGCGAACTCGGGCCATCCCGGCGCCGTCGATGGGCATGGCGCCGGCCGGCTACGTGCTGTGGAACCGCGTGATGCGCTTCGACCCCGACGATCCGATCTGGCCGAACCGCGACCGTTTCGTGCTCTCCAACGGCCACGCGTCGATGCTCCTCTGGTCGCTGCTGCATCTTGCCGGCGTGAAGGCGGTCAATCCCGAGTACGAAATCGCTGGGCCGCGAGTCGGTGACGCTGGACGACATCCGCCGCTTCCGGCAGATCGGCAGCCACGCGCCGGGCCATCCCGAGTATCACCTCGTCTCCGGCGTCGAGGCGACCACGGGTCCGCTCGGCCAGGGCATCGCGACGAGCGTGGGCATGGCCATCGCGCAGAAGTGGCTTGCCGCGCGCTACAACCAGCCGGACTTCGCGATCTTCGACTACGACGTCTTCGCGACGTGCGGCGACGGCTGCCTGATGGAGGGCATCGGCGCGGAGGCCGCGTCGCTCGCGGGCCACCTGGGGCTCGACAACCTCTGCTGGATCTACGACAACAACCACATCACGATCGAAGGCAACACGCGCATCGCGTTCACGGAGGACGTCGCCGCGCGCTTCCTGGGCTACCAGTGGAACGTGCTGCGCGTCGGCGACGCCAACGACCTCGAGCGCATCCGGCATGCGATCGAAGTCTTCAAGCTCACGAAGAACCGGCCCACGCTCATCATCCTCGACACGCACATCGGCTACGGCAGCCCGCACCGGCAGGACACCGCGGCGGCGCACGGCGAGCCGCTCGGGGTGGAGGAGGTGAAGCTCACCAAGCGCTTCTACGGCTGGCCGGAGGACGCGCAGTTCCTCGTGCCCGACGGCGTGCGCGCGCACTTCGCGCAGGGCATCGGCGCGCGCGGCAAGCGAGCGCACGACGAGTGGAACGCGCTGTTCGCGCGCTATCGCACCTCGTATCCCGCGCTCGCGGACGAGATCGACCGCATGCAGCGGCGCGAGCTGCCCGACGGCTGGGACCGCGGCCTGCCGGCGTTCCCGGCCGACGCGAAGGGCCTCGCCGGACGCGACGCTTCGAACAAGGTGCTGAACGCGCTGGCGCAGAACATCCCGTGGCTCCTGGGCGGCTCCGCCGATCTCGGCCCGTCCAACAAGACGACGCTCACGTTCGCGGGTGCCGGCGACTTCGAGCCCGGCTCGCCGTCGGGCCGCAACTTCCACTACGGCATCCGCGAGCACGCGATGGCCGCGGTCGTCAACGGCATGTCGCTGTCGAAGCTGCGCAGCTTACGGCGCCACGTTCTTCATCTTCAGCGACTATGCGCGTGGCGCGATCCGCCTGTCCGCGCTGATGGAGCTGCCGACGCTCATGATCTTCACGCACGACGCGATGGGCGACGGCGAGGACGGTCCCACGCACCAGCCGATCGAGCAGCTCGCGTCGCTGCGCGCGATGCCCGGCATGACGCTGCTGCGCCCCGGTGACGCCAACGAAGTGGTCGAGGCGTACCGATGCGCGTTGCAGCAGAAGCATCGGCCGGCGATCCTCGTGCTGTCGCGGCAGCCGCTGCCCACGCTCGACCGCGCGCGCTACGCGCCGGCCGCCGGCGTCGCCCAGGGTGCGTACGTGCTCGCCGATGCGCCCGGTGGCGCGCCGCAGGTGATCCTGATCGCCTCCGGCAGCGAGGTGAGCCTCGCGGTCGCGGCGCACGAAGCGCTGGTCGCGGAGGGCATCCGGTCGCGCGTGGTGTCGATGCCGTCGTGGGATCTCTTCGAGCGCCAGCCGCAGGCCTACCGGGACAGCGTGCTGCCGCCGGCGATCACCGCGCGCGTGGCCGTCGAGCAGGCGTCCACCTTCGGCTGGGAGCGCTACATCGGCACGCGCGGCAAGGCGATCGGCATGCAGGCCTTCGGCGCGTCGGCACCGCTCAAGGCGCTGCAGCAGGAGTTCGGATTCGAGCCCGCGCACGTGGTCGCCACGGCGAAGGCGGTGCTCGCCGCGCCGTAGGCCCTGCACGCCGGATCGCGCCGCTCATCGGGCGCCCGGGCCTCGTGGCGATCGAGCTCGCCACGCGCAAGCCGGCAGCCTCGCCGCGCGTACGCCGCTATTCGTACGAGCGCCGGAAATACACGCCGATGCTGCTCACCACGCCCGCTTCCGCGCGCAGCGTGAGCGTGCGCGACAGGGTGTACTCGATGCGCAGCGCGTTGTTGGCGAGCGACAGCCCCTGCTCGTAGACGAGCGTCAGGCGGTCGGAGATGCGCTTGCCGAACGCGACGACCTGCGTCGACGCGCCGCCGGTCACCGCGTTGCCCGAATCGCGCACCGAGATGTCGTCGAGCCCGAAGGTGTTGGCGATCTGCGTGGTGATCGGCTTCCTGCCCTGTCCGAGCAGCGACGCCGACGCCGCCGACAGCGCCGCGAGATCGGCGCGGTTCGCGCGATCGAGCCCTTGCCCCGTCAGCAGCCACGACAGCTTCTCGCCGTCGGGCACCGGCGGGTTGGACACCAGGCGCACGCGCGGCACGCGCACCGTGCCGGTCAGCTCCACGCCGGCCTCCACGGCGAGGTTCTTGCGCAGCGCGACGACGTCGAGCGCGGGATTGTTGAGCGGGCCGTCGAAGATCACGCGGCCGCGGTCGATGTCGAGGCGCTGGCCGAAGACGTAGTAGGTTCCGCCGACGGCGTAGATGGTGCCGCGCGCGTTGAGCGCGCCGGCCGCGGTCGTGGTGACCTTCACCTTGCCGCCCAGCCGCGTATCGAGGCCCTCGCCGGAGAAGCGGAAATCGCGCCCGAGCGCCACCTCCACGTCGAGCGCGAGCGGCAGCTCGCCGCGCGCGCTCTCGGGCGGCGCCCGCTCACTTGCCCACGATCACCACGTCGTCGGACAGCGTGCCCACGCGCGTCGGCTCGTAGATCACGCGGCCCTTGTCGATGTTGATGGCGCCGGTGAGCATGAGCTTCCTGTCGGCCACCGCCAGCGTGCCCTTGCCGTCCGCGACGATCTGCAGGTCGGGGCGATTGACCACCGTGAAGTTCTCCGCCTGCCATTCGACGCGGGTGGCGCTGCCCGCGGCCGTCGCGTCGGTGGCGCGCACGAGCGTGCCCTTCGCGGAAAACTTGCCGCTGCCGCCGGCGAACGTGAATTCCTCGAGCAGGATGGAGCGATCGACGAGGCGCGCGCGCAGCACGCCGTCGCGCAGGTGAACGCCGTATTGCGGCAGGTCGAAGCGCAGCGCGTCGCCCGCGAGCGTCCCGCCCAGCTGGGGCTGCTCGAGCGTGCCGCGAGCCGCGAGGGCAAGGTGCGCACGCCCGTCCATCACCGCGAGGGTGCCGAGCCACGGCTGCAGCGGACGCAGCGATTCGAGGTTGGCCGTGACGGTGGCCGCCAGCGGCGCGGTGGCGTCGAGTCGGCCGGGATCGCGGCCCGCGGCGAGCGTCAGCGTCGCGTCGGCGGTGCCTGCGCGCGTGGAGCGGAAATGCGCCTCGGCCTTGAGCGCGTCGTCGGTGAAGCGCGCCGCGAGCTCCATCGTCGTGATGCCCAGCGCGACGTCCGACTGTGCGAGCGTGGGGCTGTCGGAGCCGAACCAGTCGCCGCTCTCGCGGCGCACCGCGAAGGTCCCGTTGAGCCGCGGCGCCGCGGCGAGCGACCATTCGCCGCCGATCAGGAGCGTCGACGGGAAGGGCAGCGGCGTACCCGCGAACTGCGCGATGGCCGCGGCCGAGAGGCCCGTGAACGACCCCTGCGTGGTGATGCGCCCGTCCTCCACCAGCAGCTGCACGAGCTCCGCGCGACCCAGGGCCGCGGCCACGCGCGCGCTGCCGATCTCGATGTGATCGTGCGCGAGCGCGAGCTTCGCGGGCGCCTCGAGCCGGAACGCATACACGCCCTTGTTGGCGAGCGAGTCGAGCGTGCCCTGCCAGCCCGTCACTACGACGCCGTTCGGCCGCCGCAGGTCGGCGATCCCGCCGGACAACGCCGCGGTCACCTCGAGATCCTGGCCGGTGAGCGAGAGCGTCGCCTTGTGCTGCGCAAGCGTGCCGTCGAGCGTGGCACGCACCGTGTCGAGATTGCGCTGCGGCACCTTGACGCCGGTGGCCGCGATCTTCACCGCGACCGGACGCGCTGCGAGCATTGGCGCCGCGGCGACGGCGACATTCGCGGGCGCGCTGGCATCGACGTCGAGCGTGGCGACGCGCACCGACGTGCCCCACTGCAGCCCGCGTCCCTGCAGCGTCAGCGCGACGCCGGGTGCACCCGGATCGCCCCGCGCGGTGCCCTTTGCGTGCAGCGCGCCGGCCGACTTGTCGGGCATCGCCACCTTCGCGTAGCGCGCGAAGAGCGGCCGCAGCTCCTCGACGTGCGGCACGTCGACGTCGAACGCGAGGACATCGTCGGCCGCGCCGAACCCGCCGGTGAGTGCGAGGGTCGCGCTCCCGACACCGGCTTTGACCGACACGTCCTGCGCGGAGGTCGGCGTCACGCGTCCGTGCGCGCGACCGGCCACCGCGAGGTCCGCGAGCCGGCTGCCCTTGGCCAGCGTCACGTCGGCGGTCACGTCGAAGCGGGGCGACAGCGTGCCGCGCGCGTCGACGGTGCCGTCGAGTTGCGCCGGCGGCATGGCGACGAAGCGCGACGGATCGAAGCGGGTCGCCGTCGCGCTGATCGCAAACGGGCGCGGATTCGCGAAATCGAACGTGCCGCGGCCCGCGAGCTCGCCCGCGCCGGCGCGCAGGCGGAAACGCTCCACCGTCATGCGCGAGCCCGTGACGTCGCCCGCGAACTGCAGTGCGAGATCCGCCTGCCGGACGTCGCCGCGGACCACCCGTCGGTTGCCCTCGAGCTCGGCCGACACCGTCCCGGAGAGCTGCGTGGCGATGAGCGCGGTGCTGATGCGCGCGAGATCGACGTTGGCGAGCGTGAGCTGCAGCGCGATCGCGCCGCCCCGGACCGGCACGCTGACCGTTCCCGCGGCGCGGCCGCCGCCGGGCAGCTCGGCCCGCGCCTCCGACATCGTGAGCACGCTGCCGTCCCACGCGAAGCGCGACGCCAGCGCCGCGACCGGAACGCGCCCGGCGTCGATGGGCCCGGCTGTCGCGTTGCGCGCGTCGAGCGTGCCCGCGAAGCCCGCGCCCTCGGGGTGCGCCGCGAGTGCGAGCGTCAGCGATGTCGAAGGCAGCGCCGGCGCGAACTGCGCGAGATCGACGTCGCGCGCATCGACGTCCGCCGACACCAGCAGCGCCGACGAGAATGGCGCGAGCGTCGCCTTCACCGCCACGTTCGCGTTGCGCAGCGTGCCCGCGGCATCGATGCCGATGCGCTCGAGCGTGCCCGCGACGTCGAGCTTGGCCGCGCCGCCGCGATACGGGCCGTCGCCCGCGAACGCGAGCGCGCCGCGGAGCGGATAGGGCGCGTTGGCGCCGACCTGCGCATCGCCTGACAGGGTCCCCATCTCCGTCACGAAGCGCATCCGGCGCACCTCGTGCTGCGCTTTCCCGCCGGCGTAGTCGAACGTCACGCCGGTGACGAAGCCCGACTGCCCGCCGGTCTGCCACTCGAGGCGCTGCACGCCGATGTTGCTCACCGCCACCTCGAGGGGCAGCGCAAGGCTCGCCGGCAATCCGCTCGCGGTCTTCTGGCCGCCCTTGAAATGCAGCGACAGCGACTGCGCACCCAGTCCCTGCACGTTGAACCGGCGCGATACGAGGTCGAGCGGCGACCAGGTGAGCACCATCTCGCGTGCCTCGACGTCGACGTCCTCGCCGTGCCACGTGATGCGCTGCGCGCGCACGGTGGACAGCAGCGAGCCCTCCGCGCCGTCGATCCCGAGCTGGCCGTTGGACTGCGTGATCGCGCGCTGCACCACGTAGTCGAGCGCGGCCTGCGTGCCGAGCGCGAACCAGCCGGCGGCAATCGCCACGACGGCCAGCGCAAGCAGCCACGTCACCACGCTCACCGCGTGACGCGCGGCCGAGCGGCGCGGCTTCGCCACCGGCGTGTCGGTATCGGCGGTCAAAACGAGAGCCCCACGGAGAAGTGGACGCGCACGCTCTTCACGTCCTGGCCGTAGGCGACGTCGAGGCGGAAGGGGCCGATCGGCGTGCGCACGCGCGCGCCGACGCCATAGCCCAGCGCCGGGTGGAATTCCTTCCACGAGTCGGTCGCGTTGCCGGCGTCGACGAAGGCGGCGAGGCCCCACGTCTCGTTGATCCAGTGATCGAGCTCGATCGTCCCCACCGCGTAATAGCGGCCGCCGACGACCGCGTCGCCGTCCTGCACACCCAGGCTCTCGAACGCGTAGCCGCGCACCGTCGTGTCGCCGCCGGTGCGGAACAGGAAGTTCGACGGGATGCCGATGCGCGAGTCGGCGATCACCGCGCCGGCGTCGAGATGGAGGTTGAGGATGTCGGACCGGGTGAACGGCCACCACATGACCGCCTTGCCGACCACGCGCCCGAACTGCTCGGTCGACGCACCGGGCACGCCGTAGCCGACCTGCACGTTGCCCATCCAGCCCTTGGACGGCGACAGCAGGTCGTCGACCTCGCGATACGTGTACTCGGCGTCGACGTAGAGCGCGTGCGACGATTGGGTCGGCTGGCCGGATGGCGTCTGGTCGTTCTCGTAGAAGCCGATGCCGAATGCCGGCGTGCGGCGCTCGTCGATCCCGCGCCGGCGGGCGGTCACCGACGCCGTGCGCGTGACCAGGTTCTCGATGTCGGTGCGCTGCACCTGCGCGGCGTACGTGTCGAGCCATCCGCCGGGCGTGGGCGGGCGCACGAAGCGCAGATCGACCTCCTGGATCTTCGACTCGATGCGCGCGCTCGCGTACATCTGCAGCCCGTGGTCGTCGATGTTCACGTCGCTGTACGACGCGCTCGCCTGGTACTGCGTGTCGGTGGAATAGCCGGCGCCGAACTCGAGGCGCCGCGACGGCGCCTCGATCACGGACATCGTCACCTTCGCGTGGTCGGCCTGCTCGACGTCGGTGTCGATGTTCGCCTGCACGCTCGCGAAATAGCCGGAGGCCAGCAAACGGCGCACGTAGTCGTCGAGGTCGCGCTCGCTGTAGAGATCACCTGCGTGCACGTTGGCGAAGTTGGCCACGAGCTCGGGCGTGTAGCGCTTCAGGCCCTGCACGTCGATCGTGCCGATGCGGAACGGCGGCCCGCTCGCGATGCGCAGCGAGAGGTCGGCACTGGTCGCCGCCGGATCGATGCGCGCCTCGCTCGCTGCGAGGCTCGCCGCGGCGAACGGGCTCGCCGCCAGCGTCGCGACGGCGAGCTGCTTCGCGGAGGTCCACGTCTGCTGCCGGAACTGCGCGCCTTTGGGCAGCAGCCATTCGTCGCGCAGCTTGCGGATGGCACGCTCGCCTTCGGGGGTCGACGGCGCGGGACCGGTGACGTCGATGGTCACGCCCGTCACGTGCGTCGGCGCGTTGGGCGTGATCGTGAGGGTCACGGTGAACGGCGTGGTCGTGCGGTCGACCTTCACGTCCACGTCGGCGGAGAAATAGCCCAGCGTCGCGGCCGCTTCGCGCGCCTGCGCCACCGCATCGCGCGCGAGGCGGTCGAACAGGTCCTCGTCCATGTCCTCGAAATCCTGCCAGCGGACGAGGTCGACCGCATCGCGGGCCGTATCCGCGATCGGGCGGGGCGCGGCGATCGTGACGCGGTAGCGGACCGCGTCGTCGGGATGGAGCACTTGGGCGCCGGGCGGCGCCGCCTGCGATTGCGCGCTAGCGGACGGCGGGAACGCCGCGGCTGCCGCGAGCGTCAGCGCGAGGAGCCAAGAGCGCAAGACGCGCGTTCGAAGTGCAGGAGGCGGCACAGGCCGCATTATCGCCGAGGCGGATGTCGCCCGAACCTTCAGGCGTCGCCGGTACCAGGTACGAGTAGGGGGAGAGGTCGTTGAATTCGTACGGGCTCGGGATCGGCCACAGCTGCTCCTTCGGCCGCCACTTCGGGAGGACCGGCAGGCGCGGGTTCGAGTAGTCGATGGTGCGATCGGTGTCCTGGCCGAACTGCCACACGTAGATCTGGCGACCCTGCGAGTCGAAGCGGGTGGCGCAGCCGGCGAGCGCCAGCACGGTCATCAGGGCCACGGCGGCGGTGCGCAAAAGCGGACGGGCAAGTGCGGCCATCAAGGCCTCCTCGTTACACGGGCGCGGTCAGAAGCGGTAGCGGAAAGTGAGCGCGACGACCGGCGCCACGCCGTAGTCGTCGCTGGCAAGCTCGTTTCCATCCCGATTCTTCACTTTCAGGGTGCCATTGGCAAGGGCGGCGGCGTAAAGATCGACCTGTGCCTGCTTCCCGATGTTGCGCGAGAGACGCACGAACAGCGGGATGAACGAGTTCTCCCCGATGCCGTCGGGCACGGCGCCGTCCTGTGCGAGACGGAATGTGTACGACCGGTAGGTGCCGCCGAACCCGGCCTGCCATTCGTCGGAGACCTTGTAGACGAGCTCGAGACCCGCCCCGCCCGTCGGCCCCGCGGCGAACGGATTGGTGAGCCGCCAGCGGTCGTCGATCTGCCAGTCGACGGCGACGAACGGAAACACGCGCGTCCGGTCGATCTGGCGGAACACCGCGGCGCCGAGGCCGAGCGTGAGCGTCGGCGAGAAATCCTTCGACGCGATCACCACCGCGCCGTAGCTCAATGCATCGCCCGTGCTGGCGCCGTTCGCGTACGCCCACGACACCGACGGCATCACCATGAGCTGCGTGTCCTCGGAGAACGCGTACATCAGCGTCGCGCCGACCTGCGGCTGCTGCACGTCGCGCCAAGGTGCGCCGCCGCCGAAGCGCACGGGATCGCTGAAGTGCCACCGCTGCCAGTCGTACTGCAGCGCAAGTCCCGCGCCGAATTGCGGCGTGAACTGGCGATACACGGAACCGGAGGCGATCACGCCCGCCCAGCGAAAGCTGCCGCCCGAATCGAGATCGGTGTCGAACTGCGCGAGCCCGGTGAGCGCGGTGGTGGTGACGACCGTGCCGGGGGGCATGTCCTGCGCGTACGGCACGCAGGACATGCCGGCGAAGGCGAGCGCAGCGATTGCGATGCGATGACGCATGGTGCGGGGTGTCCTTCGTGGGGGAGCCGCGATGGTAATCGGCGCCGCACGCGCAGGCGCGCGCGCGGTCGGCGGCGACATTCGACAACGCACGATCCGTACCCTGGGCGCAACAGTGGCGTGGGCACCGGGTGGTGGCGGCCCCGGCGCGAACATGCCGGCGGCATCAACTTCGAATTCGCCGGATGGGCGTCCGTGCAGGGGCGGTGCGCCCGGTTTCTCGTGGGTTTGACGCAAAAACCGCTTGTCCATCGAACGATCGTTCGAAAGTGGGGAATTCACCTTCCAGATGCTCTCAAGTCACCTTCGGTTTCTCGTCTAAGTATCTCTTTATTAGAGAAAAAGACATTTGTTGCAAATGAGCGCTAAGTCATTGTTCGGAAAACGGAAAACCGTTGACTGGGCGCATTCCCCGCGCGTATAGTCCGCCGAGGTGGTAAAAAGTGGGTCAAAGTGGGGTTTTGGAGCGGTTCCGATCGTCGTCGGAATCACCTGGTGAAAACCCTGCATCGCCCGACGACGAGGAGACGAGGGAGTGCCAGGAGAAGCGGGCGACACGGTGGCGGTACGCGGAAGCGCCGGAGCGGCAGGCGCCGCGTCGCCGGTGTTCCGCGGCGTGACGCAGCTCGCGCTCGACGCCAAGGGCCGCCTCGCCATCCCCGCGCGTCACCGCGACGCACTCGCGCCCGCCGGCAACGGTCACCTCGTCCTGACCGCCGATCCCTCGCGCTGCCTGCTGCTCTATCCGCTCGCGGCCTGGGAGCCCATCCAGGCGCGGCTCATGGCCCTGTCGTCGTTCAACGAGAAGATCCGCAGCCTGCAGCGCCTCATCGTCGGTCATGCCGACGACGTCGAGATCGACGCGGCGGGCCGCATCCTGGTTCCCCCGGCGCTGCGCAAGTACGCGAACCTCGACAAGCACGCGGTCCTGGTGGGGCAGGGCCAGAAATTCGAGCTGTGGGACGAGGCGCAGTGGGAAGTGCAGACCGCGCAGGCGATCGCCTTCCCGGCCGACGGGCTCCCGCCCGAGCTCGACGGCTTCTCGCTCTGATGTCCGCCCATGTCCATGTCCCCGTCCTGCTCCAAGAAGCCGTGGCGGCGCTGGCGGTCTACCCGGAGGGTTGCTACGTCGACGGCACGTTCGGCCGCGGCGGGCATGCGCGCGCCATTCTCGCCGGGCTCGGGCCGCACGGCCGCCTCGTCGGCCTCGATCGCGATCCGGCCGCCGAGGCCGCGGCGCACGAGCTCGCCGCGCAGGACCCCCGTTTCGCGTTCCGCCGCGCCTGGTTTTCGGAAATTGCCGACGCGGCGGCCGAGCTCGCGCTGCCGCCGCTCTCCGGCGTGCTCCTCGACCTCGGCATCTCCTCGCCGCAGATCGAGGACCCCGAACGCGGCTTCTCGTTCCGCCACGACGGCCCGCTCGACATGCGGATGGACCCCTCGCGGGGCGAATCCGCGGCCGCTTTCCTTGCCCGCGCGACGGTGCGCGAATTGACGGAGGTCATCCGCGACTATGGTGAAGAACGGTTTGCTCAATCGGTTGCAAGAGCAATTGCGGCAGCGCGCGAGAGGGAGCCGCTCCTCCGGACGCGGCAGCTCCGCGATCTCGTGGGCCAAGCCCTCGGCCCGCGCACGCGGGGTGATTGGGGTCAGGATCCGGCCACGCGGACGTTCCAGGCCCTTCGGATTTTCCTGAACCGGGAGCTGTCTGAGGTGAGTCTCGCCCTGCCGCGCGTCGTGCCGCTCCTGCGGGCAGGGGGACGACTCGCCGTGATCAGCTTCCATTCCCTCGAAGACCGCATCGTCAAGAAGTTCTTCGCGCGCGCCTCGCAGCCCTTCGCCGGCGATCCCGTCGCGGCGCGGCTGCCGCTCGCGACCGCCCACGTGCCGCGGACGCCGCTCTCGCTCGTCGGCCGCGCGATCAAGCCGGGCGCGGCGGAGGTCGCGGCCAATCCGCGCGCGCGCAGCGCGATCCTGCGCGTGGCCGAGCGCACCGACGCCCCGTTGCCCGCCGACTGGCCGCACGGGTACGCGGAGGCCGCGGCATGACGCGCGTGAACCTCCTGCTCGTCGCGGTCCTCGTCGCGTGCGCGCTGTCGCTCGTCACGTCGCGGAACCAGGCGCGGCGCCTGTTCGTCGAGCTCGAGCGGGCGCAGGCGGAGGCGCGCGGCTACGAGACCGAGTACGGACAGCTCCAGCTCGAGCAATCGACGTGGGGCATGCCGGCGCGCGTCGAGAAGATCGCACGCGAGCAGCTCAAGATGCAGCTGCCCACGTCCGCGCGCACCGAGATCGTCGGCATGCCGGGCGCAGCGGAGAAGGGGAAATGAAGGCGACGGCGCGCGCGCTGCGCAGTCCGGCGTCGCGCACCGGCGACGCGCTGGCGCTGCCGCGCCTGCGCGCGCCGCTGCTCTTCGGCGCGCTCGCGGTCCTGTTCGCCGGACTGGTCGGGCGCTCGCTCTACCTGCAGTGGATCGACAACGAGTTCCTGCAGTCGCAGGGCAGCGCGCGCCATTCGCGCGAGCTCGAGGTACCCGCGCATCGCGGCCGCATCGTCGACCGCACGGGCGAGGCGCTCGCCGTCTCCACGCCGGTGAAGAGCCTGTGGGCATTCCCGGACAAGTTCGAGGCCACGCCGGAGCAGCTCGGGCAGCTCGCGAGGATCCTCGACTCCACGCCTGCGAAGATCCAGGCGAGCCTCGACGCGCACGAGGACTTCGCGTTCGTCGCGAAGCAGATCGCCCCCGAAGTGAGCGAGCGGGCGATGGCGCTGCGCATCAAGGGCCTGCACGATCAGAACGAGTATCGCCGCTTCTATCCCGGCGGCGAGGTGACCGCGCACATCGTCGGCTTCACCGGCGACCGCGACGCGGGGCAGGAAGGCATCGAGCTCGCGCAGCAGGGCTGGCTCGCGGGCGTGCCGGGCAGCCGCCGCGTGATCATCAACCGCCGCAACGAGGCGGTGGAGGACGTCGCCGCGATTCGCGCGCCGCAGGCCGGGCGCGACCTCGCGCTGTCCATCGACACCCGCCTGCAGTACCTCGCGTTCCGCGAGCTCAAGTCCGCGATCGAGGCCAACAAGGCGAAGGCCGGCGGCATCGTGATCCTCGACGTGAAGAGCGGCGAGATCCTGGCGCTCGCCAACTGGCCGACCTACAACCCGAATCGCCGCGACAAGGTCGCGCGCGACAAGATGCGCAACCGCGCGCTCACCGACGTGTTCGAGCCGGGCTCCACGCTGAAGCCGTTCACGATCGCGGCGGCGCTGGACGCCGGCAGGATCACGCCGCAGACCGTGATCCAGACCGCGCCGGGCACGCTCACCATCGGCTCCGCGACGATCCACGACGCGCACAAGGAAGGCGCGCTCACCGTCGAGCAGGTGATCCAGAAGTCGTCCAACGTCGGCGCGGCGAAGATCGCGCTGTCGCTGCCGTCGCAGATGATGTGGGACATGTTTTCCGAGGTGGGCTTCGGCACGCCGCCGCGCACCGGCTACCCGGGCGAGGTGGGCGGCCGCCTGCGGCCGGCGAAATCATGGAAGCCGATCGAGCAGGCGACGATGGCGTACGGCCACGGCATCTCGCTCAATCTCGTGCAGCTCGCGCGTGCGTACACGATGTTCGCGAACGACGGCGAGGTGAAGCCGGTGACGCTGTTCAAGACCGACGGCCGGGTCGAGGGTCGCGCGGTCATCAAGCCCGAGACGGCGCTCGCCGTGCGCCACATGCTCGAGATGGCCGTGATGCCGGGCGGCACCGCGCCGAAGGCGCAGACCATCGGCTACCGCGTCGCCGGCAAGACCGGCACCGCCCACAAGCTCGAAGGGCACGCCTACGGGAACAAGTACGTGTCGTCGTTCGTGGGCTTCGCGCCGGTGTCGAATCCGCAGCTGATCGTCGCCATCATGATCGACGAGCCCACCGGCGGCCGGTACTACGGCGGTGACGTCGCCGCGCCGACGTTCTCGAACGTGATGGGCTCGGCGCTGCGCACGCTCGGCGTGCCCACCGATGCCCCGGTGAACAACGTGATCCTGCCGCCGCCGGGCGCCGAGATTCGGGAGGAGACGTGACGCCCGCCGCGGCCGCGCCGCTCGCCCCGCTCGACGTGCCCGCTCTGCTCGCGCGGCTCGGCGTCTTCCCGCGGCGGATCACCGCCGACAGCCGGCGCGTCGAGCCGGGCGTCGCGTTCGCCGCGTACCCCGGCGGCACCGCCGACGGCCGCCGGTTCGTGGGCGACGCGATCGCGCGCGGCGCCTGTGCGGTGCTGTGGGAGACGCGCGGCTTCCAGTGGGACGCGGGCTGGACCGTCCCCAACCTCGGCCTCGAAAGCCTGCAGCAGCGGCTGGGCGCGATCGCCGACTTCATCTACGGCAGCCCGTCGCATCGGCTGTGGATGGCGGGGGTGACCGGCACCAACGGCAAGACGTCGTGCGCGCAGTGGATCGCACAGGCGCTCGACGCGTGCGGCCGCCGCGCCGCGGTGCTCGGCACGCTCGGCAACGGGCTCGTCGGCGCGCTGGCGCCCGCGTCGCACACCACGCCGGACGTCACGGTGCTGCACGAGATCCTCGCGCAGTTCCACGCCGCCGGCGCGCGCGCCGTCGCGATGGAAGTGTCGTCGCACGGCCTCGACCAGGGCCGCGTCAACGGGGCCAAGTTCGACGTCGCGCTCTTCACCAACCTCACGCGCGACCACCTCGACTACCACAAGACGATGGCGGCGTACGGCGCCGCGAAAGCCAGGCTCTTCACGTGGCCCGGGCTGCGCACGGCCGTCATCAATGCCGACGATCCGTTCGGCCGCAGCCTCATCGACGCGGGCCGCGCGCGTGGACAGCGGCTGCTGTCGTACGGCATGGGCACGGCCGACATCGCCGGCACCGCGGTGGCCGTGGATCGCGCCGGCATCGTGCTCGAGGTCGCGACGCCGTGGGGCCGCGCGACGCTCGACTCGCCGGTCGTCGGCACGTTCAACGCGTACAACCTGCTGGGCGTGCTCGGCGTGCTGCTGGCGAGCGACGTTCCGCTCGAGCAGGCGGTGGCGGCGCTGGCGAAGCTCGAAGCGCCGGCCGGCCGCATGCAGCGTTTCGGCGGCGACGGCAAGCCGCTGGTGGTCGTCGATTATGCGCATTCGCCCGACGCCCTGGAGAAGGTGCTCGCGTCGCTGCGAGGCGCGGTGGCGGTCGACGCGGAGCTCGTGTGCGTATTCGGCTGCGGCGGCGACCGCGACCCGGGCAAGCGGCCGCAGATGGGCGCGATTGCCGCGCAGCTCGCCGACCGCATCGTGGTAACGAGCGACAACCCGCGCAGCGAGGATCCGGCCGCGATCGCGAACGCGGTCGTGAAGGGCATCCGCGACAGCGGGCCACCGCCGGTGGTCGATCGAGATCGACCGCCGTGCGGCGATCCACGCCGCCGTCGCGGCGGCACGCGAAGGCGACGTCGTGCTCGTCGCGGGCAAGGGTCACGAGACGTACCAGGAGACGAGCGGCGAGCGCCGGCCCTTCTCCGACGCGCAGGAAGCGCGCGCCGCCCTCGCGGCGTGGACGGGCCACGCATGATGGATACGGCCACCGCCGCCCGCGTCGTCGCCGGCCGCGTGATCGGCGGCAACGTCCGCTTCTCCCGCGTGACGACCGACAGCCGCGCGTTGCGCGCGGGCGATCTCTTCGTCGCGCTGAAGGGCGAGCGCTTCGACGGCCACGATTTCGTGCCCGCCGCGCTCGCGCAGGGTGCGGCCGCGGCGCTGGTGGCCGAGGACCGCGCCGCGGCGCTGGCCGGCGATCTCGTCGCGGTGCGCGATCCGCAGGCCGCGCTGCTCGCGCTGGCGCGGCACTGGCGTGCGCGCTTCACGCTGCCGCTCGCCGTGGTCGTGGGCAGCAACGGCAAGACCACGGTCAAGGAAATGCTCGCCGCGATCCTGCGCGCACAGTTCGGTGCCGATGCGGTGCTGGCCACGCAGGGCAACCTCAACAACGCGATCGGCCTGCCGCTCACGCTGCTGCGCCTCGCGGACGCGCACCGCGCCGCGGCCATCGAGCTCGGCATGAACCACCGCGGCGAGACGCGCGAGCTGGTCGCCGTCGCGCAGCCGACGATCGTGGTCGTCAACAACGCGCAGCGCGAGCATCAGGAGTTCATGGCGAGCGTCGCCCAGGTCGCGGCGGAGCACGCCGACGCCATCGCGGCGCTGCCGCCCGGCGGCGTTGCGGTGATCAACGCCGACGACGCGCACGCCGAGGTCTGGCGCGCGGCGGCCGCCGCAGCCGCCGCGCGCGTGGTCGCGTTCGCCGCCGACGCCGCGGCCGACGTGCGCGTGACGGCCACGCTGCGCGCGGATGGCAGCGACCTGGTGCTCGCCACCCCCGCCGGCACCGCGCGCGTGGCGCTCGGCGTGCCCGGCGCGCACATGGCGCGCAACGCCGCCGCCGCGACCGCGGCGGCACTTGCGGCCGGTGCGACGCTCGCGGCGGTGGAGCGGGGGCTCGGGAGCTTCCGTGCGGTGGCCGGGCGTCTCGTGGCGGTGCGCACCGCGAGCGGCGCGCTGGTGCTCGACGACACGTACAACGCCAATCCGGATTCGATGCGCGCGGCGATCGACGTGCTCGCGACCGTGCCCGGCACGCGCGTGCTGGTCATGGGCGACATGGGCGAGGTCGGCGGCGCCGGCCCGGCGTTTCATCGCGAGATCGGCGCGTACGCGCGCGAGCGCGGCGTGACGCGGCTGCACGCGCTAGGCGACCTTGCGCGGGAGTCGGTGGCGGCGTTCGGCGCTGGCGCCACGCACTATGGCGACGCCGAGTCGCTCGCCGCGGCGGTCGCGCGGGAAGCGCACGGCGGCGTCGCGCTGCTGGTGAAGGGCTCGCGCTTCATGCGAATGGAGCGCGTGGTGGCCGCGCTGACCGGCGCGACGGCGGGAGAGGCGCACTGATGCTGCTCGTGCTCGCCGAATGGATGGAGCAGTACGTGCGCGCGTTCAACGTGTTCGGCTACATCACGCTGCGCGCCGTGCTCGCGACCATGACGGCGCTCGTCATCTCGTTCATGGTGGGGCCGCGGATGATCGCTTGGCTCACGCGCATGAAGATCGGCCAGTCGGTGCGCGACGACGGTCCGCAGACGCACCTCGTGAAGGCCGGCACGCCGACGATGGGCGGCGCGCTGATCCTGGTGTCGATCGTCGTGACGACGATCCTGTGGGGCAACCTCGGCAACCGCTTCGTTTGGGTCGTGCTGCTCGTGACGCTCGGCTTCGGCGTGGTCGGCTGGGTCGACGACTGGCGCAAGGTCGTCTACAAGAATCCGAAGGGCCTGTCGGCGCGCGCCAAGTTCTTCTGGCAGTCGGCCATCGGTCTCGTGGCGGCGGTCTACCTCGCGTTCTCGATTTCCGCCCCCGACAACACGCAGTTCGTGCGGCAGATCATGGCCTGGGTGCAGAGCGGCTTCGAGGTCGGGCTTTCGCCGAAGGCCGACCTCATCGTGCCGTTCTTCAAGACCGTGTCCTATCCGCTCGGCGTGTGGGGCTTCATCGCGCTCACGTACTTCGTGATCGTCGGCACCAGCAACGCGGTGAACCTCACCGACGGCCTCGACGGCCTCGCCATCATGCCGACGGTGATGGTCGGCGGCGCGCTCGGCATCTTCGCGTACGTGATCGGCAATGCGATCTTCGCGCGCTACCTGGGCTTCCCGCACATTCCCGGGTCGGGCGAGCTCGCGGTGATCTGCGGCGCCATCGCCGGCGCGGGCCTGGGCTTCCTGTGGTTCAACGCCTATCCCGCGGACGTCTTCATGGGCGACGTGGGCGCGCTCGCGCTCGGCGCGTCGCTCGGCACCATCGCGGTGATCGTGCGGCAGGAGATCGTGCTGTTCATCATGGGCGGCGTGTTCGTCGTGGAGACGCTGTCCGTGATGATCCAGGTGATCTCGTTCAAGACGCGCGGCAAGCGCGTCTTCCGCATGGCCCCCATCCATCACCACTTCGAACTGAAAGGCTGGAAGGAGAACCAGGTCGTCGTCCGCTTCTGGATCATCACCATGCTGCTGGTGCTGTTCGGTCTGTCGACGCTGAAGCTCCGCTGACCATGCGCTACGAGAACCGCAACGCCGTCGTGCTCGGCCTCGGGATGACCGGGCTCTCCCTCGCCCGCTACCTCGTGCGCGAAGGCGCGACGGTGCGCGTCGCCGACACGCGCCGCGATCCGCCGAACGCGGCGGAGCTCGCGCGCGAGCTGCCCGGCGTGCGCCTCGACTGCGGCGCGTACGACGATGCGACGTTCGCCGGCGTGGACCTCATCGCGATCAGCCCGGGCGTGCCCAAGGACCAGCCGCTGATCGCGGCCGCGGTCGCCCGCGGCGTCGAGCTGGCCGGCGACGTCGAGCTCTTCGCGCGAGCGCTGCCCGCCGACCAGAAGGTCATCGCCATCACGGGCTCCAACGGGAAGACCACCGTCACCGCGATGACCGGGATGCTGTGCCGGGCCGCGGGTCTGGTCACCGCGGTGGCCGGCAACATCGGCGACGCGGTGCTGGACGTCCTCGCGCGCTACGAGCGCGGCGCCGCGCCATGGCCCGACGTGTTCGTGCTCGAGCTCTCGAGCTTCCAGCTCGAGACGACGTCGTCGCTGCGCCTCGTCGCGGCCGCGGTGCTCAACGTGACCGAGAACCATCTCGACCGCTATCCCGACATGGACACGTACGCGGCCGCCAAGGCGCGCATCTTCCTGCACGCCGGGATCGAGGTCATCAACCGCGACGATCCGCGCACGCTGGCGATGCGCCAGCCCGGCCATCCGATCGAGTCGTTCGGTGGCGGCGTTCCGGCGGCGGAAGGCGAGTGGGGCCTCGTGCGCTACGACAACATGACGTGGCTCGCGTATGGCGGCGGGCTCCTCGTGCCGACGTCGTCGCTGTCGCTCGTCGGCCGCCACAACGCGCTCAACGCGCTCGCGGCGCTTGCGCTGGTGTCGACGGTCGCGCGCATCGGGCGGGGCGTGCTCGACGCACTGAAGGTGTTCCAGGGCCTTCCGCATCGCATGCAGCGCATCGCGGAGTCCGGCCGCGTCGTGTTCATCGACGACTCCAAGGCGACGACGGTGGTCGCGACGCAGGCCGCGCTCGACGGCATCGAGCGTCCCGCCGTGCTGATCGCCGGCGGCGACGGCAAGGGGCAGGATTTCCGTCCGCTCAAGTCGTCGGTCGACGCCGACTGCCGCGCCGTGCTCCTCATCGGACGCGATTCGGCATTGATCGCCAAGGCGCTCGAGGGCACGCCGGCACGGGTCGAGATGGTGGGCACGCTCGACGCGGCCGTCGCCCGCGCAATCGCGCTCGCGGAGCCGGGCGACGCCGTGCTGCTGTCGCCGGCGTGCGCGAGCCTCGACCAGTTCCGCGATTACGCGCAGCGCGGCGAGCGCTTCGCGTCGCTCGTGCAGGCGCAACTCAACGAGCCGGCGGCGCATGCGTAAGAGCCTGACCTCGCCGGCCGTGCCTCGCGCGGCGCCGCGCGCGCTGTGGGCGGGGTTCGCCTCCGACGCACGCAAGGACGCGCGCGCGCTGGCGGCGTACGACGCGTCACTCGCGTGGACGGCCCTGCTGCTGCTCGCGATCGGGCTCGTGATGGTGTACTCCGCCTCCATCGCGATGGCGGAGCTGTCGCCCAACACCGGCAATCGTCCGTGGTATTTCCTCGCCCGTCATGCGATGTTCCTCGTGGTCGGGCTGTTCGCCGCCGCGGTCGCGTTCCAGGTGCCCGTGAAGGCATGGCAGAAGCTCGCGCCGTGGATCTTCATCGCGGGCGTCGTGCTGCTCGTGCTCGTGCTGGTGCCCGGCATCGGCCGGTCGGTCAACGGCTCGCGCCGCTGGCTGTCGCTGGCGGTGATCAATCTGCAGCCCTCCGAGTTCATGAAGCTCGCGGTCGTGCTCTACGCCGCGAGCTATGCGGTACGCCGCGCGACGTTCCTGCACGCCGAGCAGCCGCTGAAGCAGACGCTCGTCCGCGGCTTCCTGCCGCTGTTCGCCGTGATGGTGGTGACGGGCGGCCTGCTGCTGCTCGAGCCGGACTTCGGCGCGTTCGTCGTGATCGTCGCCATCGCGTTCGGCATCCTGTTCCTGGGCGGACTCGACTGGCGGCTGTTCATGGGCCTCGCGCTGCTCCTGCCGGTTGCGCTTGCGGGCATCCTCGTCGCGGCGCCGTACCGGCTGCAGCGCCTGACGGCGTTCCTCGACCCGTGGTCGGACCCGCTCGGGAAGGGCTACCAGCTGTCGCATTCGCTGATCGCGTTCGGCCGCGGCGAATGGTTCGGCGTCGGGCTCGGTGCGAGCGTCGAGAAGCTCCTGTTCCTGCCGGAAGCGCACACCGATTTCCTCCTCGCCGTGATCGCGGAGGAGCTGGGCTTCGCCGGCGTGCTGGTCGTCATGGTGCTCTTCACGTGGCTCCTGTATCGCGCGTACGGCATCGGCCGGCAGGCCGCGCGCCTCGAGCGGCCGTTCGCGGCGCTGGTGTCGCAGGGCATCGGCGTGTGGATCGGCGTGCAGGCCTTCATCAACATCGGCGTCAACATGGGTGTGCTGCCCACCAAGGGCCTCACGCTGCCGCTGCTGTCGTTCGGCGGCAGCGGCATCGTCGCCAATTGCATCGCGCTCGCGATCCTCTTGCGGATCGATTACGAGAACCGTCGCCTGCTGCGGGGCTTCACGGTATGAGCGGCGCCGGAACACTCCAGGCTGCGCCTGGCGCCCCCGCGGGAGCGCGCATGACCACGGTGATGATCACCACCGGCGGCACGGGCGGCCACGTGTTCCCCGGGCTCGCGGTCGCGAGCAAGCTTCTCGCCAAAGGCGCGCGCGTGTTCTGGCTCGGCACGCGCGACGGCATCGAGGCGAAGCTCGTGCCGCAGCACGGCGTCGAGTTCGAGGGCCTCTCGTTCCGCGGCGTGCGCGGCAAGGGACTGCAGGACGCTGCTGCTCGGGCCCTATGCGCTGCTCGCGGCGTGCCTGTCCGCGCGCTGGATCATGCGGCGGCGCACGCCCGACGTCGTGATCGGCTTCGGCGGCTTCGCGTCGTTTCCCGGCGGGCTGATGGGCACCGCGGCCGGCAGGCCGCTGGTGCTGCACGATTCCAACGCGGTGGCGGGACTCGCGACGCGCGTGCTCGCGCACGGCGCCGATCGCATCCTGCTGGGCTTCCCGCAGGCGCTGCGCGGCAAGCACGCGAAGCTCGTCGAATGGGTCGGCAATCCGCTGCGCGATCCGATCGTGTCGCTGGCCGCCTCCGGCGGAGCGCTTCGCCGGTCGCACCGGTCCGCTGCGACTGCTCGTCGTGGGCGGCAGCCTGGGCGCGCAGGCGCTTGAACGAGCGCGTGCCCGCCGCCGTCGCGCCTGCTCGATCCGACGCAGCGGCCGCAGATCGTGCACCAGTCCGGCGAGAAGCACCTGCCCGCATTGCGCGAAGCCTATGCGCGGCACGGCGTGGCCGGCGAATGCGTCGCGTTCATCGACGACATGGCTGCGCGCTACGCGTGGGCCGACTTCGTGATCTGTCGCGGCGGCGCGCTCACGATCAGCGAGCTTGCGGCGGTCGGCCTAGGCGCGATCGTCGTGCCGCTGCCCGGCGCCATCGCCGACGAGCAGAGCGCGAATGCGCAGTTTCTGGTCGAGGCCGGGGCCGCGATGCAAGGAGCCGCAGGACACGCTGACGCCGCAACGTCTCGCCGATCTCCTGCGCACGATCGATCGCCCGCGCGCGCTGGCGATGGCCGCCGCCGCGTACGCGCTCGGCAAGCGCGACGCGGCCGCGCGCGTGGCCGACGTGTGCCTGGCCTTCGGAACGCGCGCATGAAGCACAAGGTCAAGCGCGTGCACTTCGTCGGCATCGGCGGCGCCGGCATGAGCGGCATCGCCGAAGTGCTGGTCACGCAGGGCTACGGCGTCTCGGGCTCCGACCTCGCGGACAGCGCCGTCACGCGCCGCCTCGCGACGCCTCGGCGCGACCATCGCGATCGGCCACGCCGCCGCCAACATCGCGAACGCCGACGCCGTCGTCGTGTCGACCGCGGTCGCGGCCGACAATCCGGAAGTGGTCGCGGCGCGCGAGCGCGGCATCCCGGTCGTGCCGCGCGCGCTGATGCTCGCCGAGCTCATGCGCCTGAAGCAGGGCATCGCCGTCGCCGGCACGCACGGCAAGACGACCACGACGAGCCTCATCGCGTCGGTGCTCGCCGAAGGCGGCCTCGATCCCACGTTCGTGATCGGTGGCCGGCTGCTCTCGGCCGATGCCAACGCGCGCCTCGGCAAGGGCGAGTTCCTGGTCGCCGAAGCCGACGAGTCGGACGCGTCGTTCCTCTACCTGACGCCGGTGCTGGCGGTGGTGACGAACATCGACGCCGACCACATGGAGACCTACGAGCACGACTTCGCGAAGCTGAAGCGCGCGTTCGTGGACTTCCTGCAGCGGCTGCCGTTCTACGGCGTGGCGGTGGTGTGCGTCGACGACGCCAACGTGCGCGCGATCCTGCCCGGAGGTGACCAAGCCGCTCGTGACCTACGGCCTGGCCGACGACGCCGACCTGCGCGCGATCGACGTCGTCAACGTCGGCGGCCGGATGCGCTTCGTCGCGCAAGCCAAGGGCGCCGCCGGATCTGCAGGTCGAGCTGGCGCTGCCCGGCGTGCACAACGTGCGCAACGCGCTCGCAGCCATCGCGGTCGGCCGCGAGAGCGGGCGTGGCCGACGCGGCCATCGCCAAGGCGCTCGCGGAATTCCGCGGCGTCGGCCGCCGCTTCCAGCGCCACGGCGACCTCGCGCTGGCCGGCGGCGGCACCTTCACCGTGATCGACGACTACGGCCATCACCCGGTCGAGATGGACGCGACGCTCGCCGCCGCGCGCGCGAGCTTTCCGGGCCGCCGCCTGGTGCTCGCGTTCCAGCCGCATCGCTACACGCGCACGCGCGACCTGTTCGAGGATTTCGTGCGCGTGCTGTCCACCGTCGATGCGCTCGTGCTGGCCGACGTCTACCCCGCGGGCGAGGCGCCGATCGTCGCCGCCGACGGCCGCGCGCTCGCGCGTGCGGTGCGCGTCGCCGGCAAGGTCGAGCCGGTGTTCGTGGAGGACGTCGCCGACCTGCCGGCGACGCTGCGCACGCTGCTGCGCGACGGCGACGTGCGTGCGTGACGATGGGCGCGGGCTCGATCGGCGGCACCGCCGGCCAGCTGTTCGCGGGCGTGGCGCAATGATGATGCACGAGCCGCTCCACTTCACCGGCCTGCGCGGAACGCTGACGCGCGATGCGCCGCTGGCGAAGCTACACGAGCTGGCGCGCGGGCGGCATGGCCGACACGCTGTACGTGCCCGCCGATCGCGACGATCTCGCCGCGTTCCTGCGCCAGCTGCCCGCCGACGGAGCCGGTCACTGGTGCTGGGCCTCGGCAGCAACACGCTCGTGCGCGATGGCGGCGTGCGCGGCACCGTCGTCGTGATGCACAACCCCGGCGCGGCGCTCGCGGTCGCCGACGGCCTGCTCTACGCCGACGCCGGCGTCGCGAGCCCGAAGCTCGCGCGCTTCGCGGCGATGCACGACTGCGCGGAAGCGGAGTTCCTCGCCGGCATTCCCGGCACCGTCGGCGGCGCGCTCGCGATGAACGCGGGCTGCTACGGCGGCGAGACGTGGCGCTACGTCGTGCGCGTGGAGGTGCTGACGCGCGACGGGCGCTTCGTCGTGCGCACGCCCGCCGACTACGCGATCGGCTATCGTTCGGTGACGCGCGCGGACGGCAGCCCTTCCGACGGCATCTTCACCGCCGCGTGGTTCCGGTTCCCGGCCGGCGAGGCGGCCGCGGCGCGCGCAGCGGATCAAGGAACTGCTGGCGCAAGCGCATCGCGACGCAGCCGCTGTCGCTGCCCAACGCCGGCAGCGTGTTCCGCAATCCGCCGGGCGACCACGCGGCGCGGCTCATCGAGGCGTGCGGCCTCAAGGGCTACGCGATCGGCGGCGCGCGCGTGTCGGAGAAGCACGCGAATTTCATCGTGAATCCCGGCGGGCGCGCGCGCGCCGCGGACATCGAGGCGCTGATCGGCCACGTGCGCGAAACGGTGCGCGCGCAGCACCGGCGTCGAGCTCGAGCCGGAAGTGCGAATCGTCGGAGATGCCAAGTGAGCGGTGCGGAGTTCGGCAAGGTGGCCGTGCTGCTGGGCGGACCGTCGTCGGAGCGCGAGGTTTCGCTCATGTCCGGCAACGGCGTGCTGGGCGCGCTGCGCGAGAAGGGTGTCGATGCGCATGCGTTCGATCCCGCCGAGCGCGACCTGTGGGAGCTGAAGCGCGACGGCTTCGATCGCGTGTTCATCGCGCTGCACGGCCGCTTCGGCGAGGACGGCACGGTCCAGGGCGCGCTCGAGACGCTGCAGATTCCCGTACACCGGCAGCGGCGTGATGGCGTCCGCGCTCGCGATGGACAAGTGGCGGACCAAGCTCGTGTGGCTCGCGAGCGGCATCCCGACGCCGCGCTACCGCATGGTCGACGGCAAGACCGACTGGATGCGCGTCGTCGCCGAGCTGGGCCTGCCGCTCATCGTGAAGCCGTCGCGCGAGGGCTCGACGATCGGCATCACGAAGGTCGCGAAGGTCGACCACGACGAGCTTGTCGCTCGCCTACGCCGCCGCCGCGAAACACGACGCGCTGGTGCTGGTCGAGGAGTTCGTGACGGGACAGGAGCTCACCGCGTCGATCGTCAACGGCCGCGCGCTGCCGCTGATCCGCATCGTGGCGCCGCAGGGCAACTACGACTATCACAGCAAGTACTTCTCCGACGAGACGAAGTACTACTGTCCGGCGGGCCTGCCCGACGCGCAAGGAGATGGAGATCCGCGCGATGTGCCTGCGCGCGTTCGACGTCGTCGGGTGCAGCGGCTGGGGCCGCCTCGACCTCATCCTGCGCGACGACGGCACCTACTCGCTGCTCGAGGTGAACACGTCGCCGGGCATGACCGGCCACCGCCTCGTGCCGATGGCCGCGCGGCAGGCGGGGATGTCGTACGCCGACCTCTGCGTCGAGATCCTGCGGGGGGCGCATGTGGGATGACGCGAAGCAGATGAACGCGCTGGCCATCACGCTGGCGACGATCACGCTGGTCTGCCTCGCATGGGTCGCGGTCGCGTACGTCGTGCGCCTGCCCTCGTTCGGGTTCGACGAAGTGGTCGTCACCGCGCCGCTCAAGCGCGCCAACGGCGCGCAGCTCGAGGCGGTGATCCGCGACGAGCTGACCGGCACGTTCTTCACGATGGACCTCGAGCGTGCGCGGGCGTCGCTGCGCAGCGTGCCATGGGTGCGCAACGTCGCGCTGCGCCGGCAGTGGCCGCATCGCCTCGTGGTGACCATCGAAGAGCACGAGCCGCTCGCGCGCTGGAACGAAGGTGCGCTGGTGAGCCAGCGCGGCGAGGTGTTCACCGCGGACGCCGCCGACGACCTCCCGCAGTTCGAAGGCCCCGAGGGCCGCGCCGCCGAAGTCGCCGCGCGCTACGCCGCGTGGTCCGAGGCGCTGCAGCCGCTGTCGCTCAAGCTCGCGCGCGTGCGCATGTCGGCGCGCGGCGGCTGGCAGCTCAAGGCGAAGGGACCCGACGGCCCGCTGACGCTGGAGCTCGGACGCGAGGAGCCCGACGCGCGCCTCGCGCGCTTCGTCGCCGCACATGGCCGCACGCTCGGCGCGCTGGCGCGCGCCGGAACGCGCGTGGACACCGTGGATCTGCGCTATCGCAACGGATTCGCGGCGCGCATTCCGGGATTCCGCGAGAAGAACGTGAAGCCGGCCGCTTGAGACGGCGGGCACAAGGGAACGCATGAAGGACAACAAGAACCTGATCGTGGGCCTCGACATCGGAACGGCGAAGATCGTCGCGATCGTCGCCGAGGTCGGGCCCGAGGGCGAGCTCAACATCGTCGGCATGGGGACGCAGCCGTCGCGCGGCCTGAAGAAGGGCGTGGTGGTGAACATCGAGGCGACGATGGCCTCGATCCAGCGCGTGCTGGAGGAGGCCGAGCTCATGGCCGACTGCCAGATCAAGGAGGTCTACACCGGCATCGCGGGCAGCCACATCCGCTGCTACTCGTCGCACGGGATGGTGGCGATCAAGGAGAAGGAGGTCACGCAGGCGGACATCGACCGCGTGGTCGAGACCGCGAAGGCGATCCCGATCCCCAACGACCAGCAGATCCTGCACATCGTGCCGCAGGGCTTCACCATCGACGGGCAGGAGGACGTCCGCGAGCCGCTCGGCATGAGCGGCGTGCGCCTCGAGGTCGACGTGCACATCGTCACCGGCGCCGTCTCCGCGGTCGAGAACGTGACCAAGTGCATCCGCCGCTGCGGGCTCGAGGTGCGCGACGTGATCCTCCAGCCGCTTGCTTCCGCCACGGCGGTGCTGTCCGACGACGAGAAGGACCTGGGCGTGTGCCTGATCGACATCGGCGGCGGCACGTCCGACATCGCGGTATTCGCCGGCGGCGCGATTCGCCACACCGCGGTGATCCCGATCGCCGGCGACCAGGTCACCAACGACATCGCGATGACGCTGCGCACGCCGACCAAGGACGCGGAAGAGCTGAAAGTGCGCTTCGGCTGCGCGCTGCGCCAGCTCGCGGATCCGAACGACATCATCGAGGTGCCCGGCGTCGGCGAGCGCTCGCCGCGCAAGCTGTCGCGCCCGATGCTCGCGGAGGTGATCGAGCCGCGCATCGAGGAGCTCTTCCAGTTCGTGCAGTCGGAAGTGCGCCGCAGCGGCTTCGAGGAAATGATCTCGTCCGGCGTGGTCGTGACCGGCGGCAGCGCGCTGCTGCAGGGCATCACCGAGTTGGGCGAGGAAGTGTTCCACATGCCGGTGCGCGTCGGCGTGCCGGTGTACGCGGGCGGCCTCGCGGACGTCGTGAAGAGCCCGCGCTACGCCACCGCGGTGGGGCTGCTGCTCGAGGGGCGCGAGCAGTTCCTGCGCGGGCAGGCCGCGCGTGCGCAGGTGCAGGGCATCTCGGGCGCCGCCGAACGCATGAAGCAATGGTTCAAGGCGAATTTCTAGGGCGCGAAGTGACGGCGAACTTCAGCCCGCACGAATGGCGGCCGCCGCCGGCGGGATCCGGCGGCGGCCGCGGGAAGCGACGACGACAACAAGAGACTGAGTTGAGCAATTTCGGGACATCACGGTTCGCATCGACAGGAAAAGGAGCACACCATGTTTGAAATCATCGATCAGGCCCAGGACGACGGCGCCATCATCAAGGTCATCGGCGTCGGCGGTTGCGGCGGCAATGCGGTCGAGCACATGATCGACCGCGGTCTCGCGGGCGTCGAGTTCATCTGCGCCAACACGGACGCGCAGGCGCTCAAGCGGTCGACCGCGCGCGTGCAGCTGCAGCTCGGCTCCACGCTCACGCGCGGCCTCGGCGCGGGCGCCAAGCCCGAGATCGGCCGCGACGCGGCGATGGAGGACCGCGACCGCATCGCGGAGATGATCACGGGCGCCGACATGCTGTTCATCACCGCCGGCATGGGCGGCGGCACCGGCACCGGCGCCGCGCCGGTGATCGCGGACATCGCGAAGAGCCTCGGCATCCTCACGGTGGCCGTGGTCACGCGGCCGTTCCGCTTCGAGGGCAAGCGCCAGAAGGTCGCGCAGAGCGGCATCGAGGAGCTCGGCAAGAAGGTCGACTCCCTGATCGTCATTCCGAACGACAAGCTGATCGACGTGCTGGGCGACGACATCTCGCTGCTCGAGGCCTACGCGGCGGCGAACGACGTGCTGCACGGCGCGGTCTCCGGCATCGCGGAAGTGATCAACAATCCCGGCCTCGTCAACGTCGACTTCGCCGACGTGCGCACCGTGATGGGCGAGGTCGGCATGGCGATGATGGGATCGGCGACCGCCGGCGGCGTCGAGCGCGGACGCATGGCCGCCGAGCAGGCGGTGCGCAGTCCGCTGCTCGAGGACGTGAACCTCGCGGGCGCGCGCGGCGTGCTCGTGAACGTCACGGCCTCCGCCGGCCTCAAGATGAAGGAGTACTACGAGGTCATGAACACGATCAAGGAGTTCACGGCCGAGGACGCGATGGTGATCGTGGGCACCGTGATCGACGACAACGATGGGCGACGACCTGCGCGTCACGATGATCGCGACGGGCCTCGGCGGCGCGGCGGCGGCGGTGAAGCGTCCGCCCAAGCTCGAGGTTCTGGAGAGCGCGATCATCGAGCGCACCGGCACCGATGGCATGGGCGTGCACGTCGAGACGATCGACTACGATCGCCTCGACCAGCCCGCCGTGATGCGCAAGGGCCGCAGCGCGCCGTCGTCGTCGTCCGCTCCCGCGTTCGACGCCTCGGAGATCCCGGCGTTCCTGCGCAAGCAGGCGGACTGAAGCGACGACGTCGGCTGCAAGGATGGATGGGCGAGCCCGTGGCCGGTCAAGGGTTCCTGTCGACCCGCAAGGCGGCGCCACGGCTTCGCGCCGCCTGCCGGATCGCGTGGCTCCCCGTCCACCCCTGTCGCCGACTCGCCGCGCGTGCTACCATATATTGTTAACCCGTTGAACCGGCTGGATATTGGCAGAGACGGGTCAGCGGGATCGGGTACGGGGCCATGCTAAGACAACGCACACTGAAGAAGGCCACCAAGACCACCGGCGTCGGACTGCATACGGGCGCGCGCGTCGAGATGACGCTGCGTCCGGCGCCCATCGACACCGGCATCGTGTTCCAGCGCAGCGATCTTCCGAAGTCGCCGGCCATCCCGGCCCTCGCCCACAACGTCGGCGATACCCGGCTGTCCTCCACGCTGAAGGTGGACGGTGCGACCGTGTCCACCGTCGAGCACCTCATGTCCGCGCTGGCGGGACTCGGCATCGACAACCTGTTCGTCGACATCGCCGGACCCGAGCTTCCCATCATGGATGGCAGCGCCGGCCCCTTCGTGTTCCTGCTGCAGTCGGCCGGCATCGCCGAGCAGAACGCGCGCAAGCGCTATCTGCGCATCGCGCAGACGGTGGAAGTCACCGACGGCGACAAGTGGGCGCGCTTCACGCCGTTCGACGGCTTCCGCCTCGACTTCACGATCGACTTCCCGCACCCGGTGTTCGGCTCGGAGAATCGCAACGTGGTCGTCGACTTCGCCTACGACTCGTACGCGAAGGAAGTGGCGCGCGCGCGCACGTTCGGCTTCATGCAGGATGTCGAGGCGATGCGCGCCGCGGGGCTCGGCCTGGGCGGCAGCCTGCAGAACGCCGTCGTGCTCGACGAGTTCCGCGTGCTCAACAGCGAGGGCCTGCGCTACGACAACGAGTTCGTGCGCCACAAGGTGCTCGACGCGATCGGCGACCTGTACCTCCTCGGGCATCCGCTGATCGGCCAGTACACGGCGTACAAGTCGGGACACGCGCTCAACAACAAGCTGGCGCGCGCGCTGCTCGCGCGCGCCGACGCCTTCGAGATCGTCACGTTCGCCGACGAGAAGACGGTGCCGAGCGCGTTCCACGACTGGACGCTGAAGCCGGCCTGACGGGCCTCGCGTCGCGGCGCGCGGCACGCGCGCGTCCCACACGTGCTGATCGTTCGGCTGCTGCTGTTCCTCGCGATCGCCACGATCGTCGGCGCCGGACTCTTCTACGTCTTCACCCGCGACCGCCGCTACCTGCGCTTCGTCGTGCAGGTGGCGAAGTTCACGATCTACCTGCTGGCCGGCGTCATGCTGTTCTTCCTGTTCGAGCGGCTGGTGATCATGCTCTGAGGTGTCCGGCCTCGCCGTTGCTAGCCGCATCGCCGCGCGAGCCGCTCCACCGCCGCGCGCAGCGGGCCGGGCGGCAGCGCCTCGGCCAACGCCCGCAGCGGTGCGGAGTTGATTCTAACTCTTTGACGCGGCGCAATTTTCGGCGGCATTTGGGCGGCTGCGCCGACTTGCACGCGCACCCGTAATTCAGTAAAGTTGACACCTTCCCGCCGAAGGCCGGCGAGGATGTCGGGCGAACGCTGGCGGACGACCGCCGCGACCGCGCCGGCGGGGACCGCCAGCATCAGCACGGGCGGCTCGGCCTCCGCCACCCGCACTCGATCGGCCAGCGCCCGCGGCAACAGGCGGCGCACGGCGGCAGTCAATCGGGATTCCCGCTGCATCCGGTCGTGCCACGCGGCGATCTGCGCATCGTCGGCGAGGATGCGGGCGAGGGCCTGTGTTTCGCGGTAATGGGTTTCGCCATGCGTAGTGCGCGCACGATCGGGGATGCTCGTGCGCGGCTGCGTGGTGGGAGGGTACACGATTGAACATCATCCTGGTCGCAGGCGCGAATGCCCGGGCCCGCACCGTCACGCTGGACTGGCGGCATTGGGCGGCCGGTGGCGCCGCCCTGCTCGTCCTGTTCCTCATCTTCACGTTCGCGTTCAATTTCGTCACGCTGAAGTGGGCGGCCGCCACGCAGCATCCGTGGCTGCAGGCGATCGTTCTCGCCGACCAGCGCGAGGAGGCGGCGCGCGTGCAGGAGCGCGTGCAGGGGCACCTGAACGCGATGGCGATGCGCCTGGGCGAGCTGCAGGCGCAGATGCTGCGGCTGGAGAACGTCGGCGACCGCCTCGCCAAGACCGCCGGGCTGAAGCCGCAGGAGCTGCCGTCGCTCCAGCCGGGTAAGCCGCCGGGCCGCGGCGGCGCCGAATCGTCGCTGCCGTCGCGCAACCTCTCGGTCGGCGAGTTCTCGGCGCTCGTCGACAGGCTCACGCGGCAGATGGACGCGCGCTCCGACCAGCTTTCGGTGCTGGAGGCGCTGCTCGTGCACGATTCCGCCAATCGCAAGTTCCTGCCGACGCTCTATCCGATCCTCGACGGCTGGTATTCGTCGAACTTCGGCTACCGGATCGATCCCTTCACCGGCCAGAATTCGATGCACGAGGGCATCGACTTTCCCGCCGAGATCGGCACGCCCATCGTCGCCGCCGCGAGCGGCAAGGTCGTCTTCGCGGAGTGGCATCCCGCCTATGGTAAAATGCTCGAGATCGACCACGGCAACGGCCTCGTGTCGCGCTATGCGCACACGTCGTCGCTGATCGTGAAGGAAGGCGACCTCGTCGTGCGCGGCCAGCGGGTCGCGACGGTCGGGTCCACCGGGCGGTCCACGGGACCGCATCTGCACTTCGAGGTCCGGCTGAACGGTGTGCCGCAGAATCCGGCACGGTTCCTGCAATCCCCGACCTTGGGTTGACACGTCCGGAACGTCGAGAGCGATGGGGTGAGGCGGTCCTCACCCCTTGTTTTTTGGCCCGGCGACCGAACGTAACCCGCACGTACGCCGGCCGCGGCCAAGGCTCCTCCCATGATCTCCAACATCCTCACCCGCATCTTCGGCAGCCGCAACGAGCGCCTGCTGAAGCAGTACGCGCAGGTCGTCCGCCAGATCAACGCGCTCGAGCCCGCGATCGCGGCGCTGTCCGACGAGGCGCTGCGCGACAAGACCGCCGAGCTCAAGGGGCGCGTCGCCAACGGCGAGACGCTCGACGCCGTGCTGCCCGAGGCGTTCGCGGTGGTGCGCGAGGCCGGCAAGCGCGTGCTCAACATGCGCCACTTCGACGTGCAGCTCATCGGCGGCATGGCGCTGCACAACGGCAAGATCGCGGAAATGCGCACCGGCGAAGGCAAGACGCTCGTCGCGACGCTGCCGTCGTACCTCAACGCGCTCGCCGGCAAGGGCGTGCACATCGTCACGGTCAACGACTACCTCGCGCAGCGCGACGCCGACTGGATGGGGCGCATCTACAAGTTCCTGGGGCTCACCGTCGGCGTGAACCTGTCGCAGATGAGCCACCCGGACAAGCAGGCCGCGTACGCCGCCGACATCACGTACGGCACCAACAACGAGTTCGGCTTCGACTACCTGCGCGACAACATGGTGTTCGCGACCAGCGAGCGCGTGCAGCGGGGCTGAACTACGCGATCGTCGACGAGGTGGACTCGATCCTGATCGACGAGGCGCGCACGCCGCTCATCATCTCGGGGCAGGCCGACGACAACGTCGAGATGTACTACCGCCTGAACGAGCTCGCGCCCAAGCTCACGCGGCAGGCGGACGAGAAGGGACCGGGCGACTACTGGGTCGACGAGAAGGCGCACCAGGTGCTGCTGTCGGAGGAGGGCCACGAGCACGCGGAGGGCATCCTCGCGCAGGCCGGGCTGATTCCGCCGGGCTCGGGCCTGTACGACGCGCAGAACATCTCGCTCATGCATCACCTGTACGCGGCGCTGCGCGCGCATTCGCTGTATCACCGCGACCAGCACTACGTCGTGCAGAACGGCGAGGTGGTGATCGTCGACGAGTTCACCGGGCGCCTGATGTCCGGCCGCCGCTGGTCCGACGGTCTGCACCAGGCGGTCGAGGCGAAGGAAGGCGTGCCGATCCAGCGCGAGAACCAGACGCTCGCGTCGATCACGTTCCAGAACTACTTCCGCATGTACGGCAAGCTCGCCGGCATGACGGGCACGGCCGACACCGAGGCGTTCGAGTTCCAGCAGATCTATCACCTGGAAACGGTGGTCATCCCGACGCACCTGCCGATGGTGCGCAAGGACGCGAACGACCTCGTCTTCCGCACGTTCCAGGAGAAGGTCGACGCGATCATCGGCGACATCAAGGACTGCCACGCGCGCGGCCAGCCGGTGCTGGTCGGCACGACGTCGATCGAGAACTCCGAGCTCCTGTCGCAGCACCTGGAGAAGGAGAAGCTGCCGCACGAGGTGCTGAACGCGAAGCAGCACGCGCGCGAGGCCGAGATCGTCGCGCAAGGCCGGCAAGTCGAAGGCGATCACGATCGCGACCAACATGGCCGGCCGCGGCACGGACATCGTGCTGGGCGGCATGCTCGAGCCGCTGATCCTCAAGATCCGCGACGACGAGTCGCTGCTGCCGACGGAGAAGGAGCGCGAGATCGAGAAGCTGCGCGCCGACTGGCAGGTGCGCCACGACGACGTCGTGAAGGCCGGCGGGCTGCACATCATCGGCACCGAGCGGCACGAGTCGCGGCGCATCGACAACCAGCTGCGCGGCCGCGCCGGGCCGCCAGGGCGACCCGGGCTCGTCGCGCTTCTACCTGTCGCTCGAGGATCCGCTGCTGCGCATCTTCGGCGGCGAGCGGCTCGGCGTCATCATGCAGAAGCTCAAGATGCCCGAGGGCGAGCCCATCGAGCATCCGATCGTCAACCGCTCGATCGCCAAGGCGCAGAACCGCGTCGAGTCGCGCAACTTCGACATCCGCAAGCAGCTGCTCGAGTACGACGACGTCGCCAACGACCAGCGGCGCGTGATCTACCAGCAGCGCAACGAGCTGCTCGAGGGCGACGACGTCGCCGACACGATCCGCAACATGATCCGCGGCCAGATCGAGGACACGGTCAAGCTGCACGTGCCGCCGATTCGGTCGAGGAGCAGTGGGACATGGCCGGGCCTCGAGAAGGCGCTCGCCGCCGAGTACCAGATCGCGGCGCCGGTCGCCGACTGGCTGAAGAACGACTGCGAGCTCACCGACGAGACGATCCGCGAGCGCTTCGTCGAGCTGGGCCTGCAAGGCCTGGGCCGATCGCGAGGCGATGGTCGGCACCGAGCTCATGCGCCAGTTCGAGCGCAGCCTGATGCTGCAGACGCTCGACCATCACTGGCGCGAGCACCTGGCGTCGCTCGATCACCTGCGGCAGGGCATCCACCTGCGCGGCTACGCGCAGAAGAACCCGAAGCAGGAATACAAGCGCGAGGCGTTCGAGCTCTTCTCCGACATGCTCGACCGCATCAAGCAGGACGTGGTGAAGGTCGTGCTGACGGTGCAGGTGCGCACCGAGCAGGACGTGCAGGCGGTCGAGGAGGCCGAGTCGGTCTCCAACGTGAAGTACCAGCACGCCGGCTACGACGAGGCGCTGGCCGCCACCGCCGACGACGGCGACGTCGCCGTCGCGCCGCCGCCGCCGTTCACGCGCGCGGGCGACAAGGTCGGCCGCAACGATCCGTGCCCGTGCGGCAGCGGCAAGAAGTACAAGCACTGCCACGGCAAATTCTAGCGAGCCGATGCAAAAGGCGTCCGCGACGTCGGGGGATGACGTGATGGCGGAGTTGCGCCTTTTGCATCGGGTGAACTGCGAAGTCAGACGGGCGCCTTCGGGCGGCCGGGCGGCGCCCGTGATCAACGGCCATGCAAATCCGCGCGTCGTGCACGCGCCCTGCCTTTAGGTTGCTCCATGCCTGTTCGCTATAGCCGCCCACGCCGATTCGCTGCTGCCCGTTCCCGGCATCTCGCTCGGCGCCGCCGCCGGGCAGGATCAAGAACTGGGACCGCAACGACGTCCTGCTCGTCGTCTGCGATCCGGGCACGGTCGCCGCGGGCGTGTTCACGCGCAACCGCTTCTGCGCCGCGCCGGTGATCGTCTGCCGCGAGCATCTCGCGCGGCAGCACGCGGCAGGCGCGGGAATGCGCGCGCTCATCGTCAACGCGGGCAACGCGAACGCCGGCACCGGCGAGTCCGGGCTCGCCGACGCGCACGCCGAATGCGTGGCGGTCGCGCGGCTGCTCGACTGCGCGCCCGAGGAAGTGCTGCCGTACTCGACCGGCGTGATCATGGAGCCGCTGCCGGTGAGCCGCATCGTCGATGCGCTTCCGGCCGCGAGGGCCGCGGCGCGCGCGGACGGCTGGTTCGCCGCCGCGAACGCGATCATGACCACCGACACGGTGCCGAAGGGCGCGTCGCGGCGCGTGACGGTCGACGGCGTGCCGGTCACGGTGACCGGCATCGCGAAGGGCGCCGGCATGATCCATCCCGACATGGCGACGATGCTGTCGTTCATGGCCACCGACGCGCCGATCGCGGCGCCGCTGCTCGCGCAGATCGTGCGCGAGGTCGCCGACGTGTCGTTCAACGGCGCGACGGTCGACGGCGACACGTCGACCAACGACAGCTTCGTGCTCGCCGCGACGGGCCGTGCCCCGCTCGCGCCGATCATCGCGGCGGGCGATCCGCGCCTCGCGTCCGATCCGCGCCGCCATCGAGGCGTGCGCCGTCGCGCTCGCGCAGGCGATCGTGCGCGACGGCGAGGGCGCGACCAAGTTCATCGCCATCCGCGTCGAGGGCGGCGCCAGCGTCGACGAGTGCCGGCGCGTCGCGTTCGGCATCGCGCATTCGCCGCTCGTGAAGACGGCGTTCTTCGCGTCCGATCCCAACCTCGGCCGCATCGTGTGCGCGATCGGCAACACGGCCGCGCCCGACACCGATCCCGCGCGGGTTTCGTTCTGGCTCGACGACGTGCTCGTGGTCGATCGCGGCGGTCGCGCGCCGTCGTATCGCGAGGAGGACGGCCAGCGCGTGATGAAGCAGGACGAGATCACGGTGCGCGTCGACCTCGGTCGCGGCAAGGCGGCGGCCACCGTGTGGACGTGCGATCTTTCGCACGACTACGTGTCGATCAACGCCGACTACCGGTCATGAGCCCCGAACTCGATGCGCTGATCGCCCGCGCCGAAGGCGTGCTCGCGCGCGTCGAGGCGCTGCTGCCGCCGGTGGCGCCCGATCCGGATTGGTCGAAGGTGACCGCCGCGCGCTGGCGCAAGCGGCAGGGCCGCGGCTACCTGCAGGCGGTCGCGCATCCGCACGCGATCCGCCTCGACGACCTCGTCGCGGTCGACGACCAGAAGCACGCGATCGACCTCAACACGCGGCAGTTCGTGGCGGGACTGCCCGCGAACAACGTGCTGCTCACCGGCTCGCGCGGCACCGGCAAGTCGTCGCTGGTGAAGGCGATGCTCGCGAAGTACGCGGGCAAGGGACTGCGCCTCATCGAGGTCGACAAGGCGGACCTGGTCGACCTGCCCGACATCGCCGAGCGCGTCGAAGGCAAGCCGCAGCGCTTCGTCGTGTTCTGCGACGACCTCACGTTCGACGCCGGCGAGGCGGGCTACAAGGCGCTCAAGGTGATGCTCGACGGCTCGATCGCCGGCGGCGCGACCAACGTCGTCATCTACGCGACGTCGAATCGCCGGCACCTGCTGCCCGAGTATTTCGCCGAGAACCTCGAGACGAAGCACGTCGGCGAGGAGGTGCATCCGGGCGAGTCGGTCGAGGAGAAGATCTCGCTGTCCGAGCGCTTCGGGCTGTGGATCTCGTTCTATCCGTTCACGCAGGACGACTACCTCGCGGCGGTCGCCGGGTGGCTCGCGCATTTCGGCGTCAAGCGCGCTGCGAGCGCGCGGAGCACGAGGCGCGCACGCGCGAGGCGCTGCAGTGGGCGCTGCAGCGCGGCTCGCGCAGCGGCCGCGTCGCGTGGCAGTTCGCGAAGAACCACGCGGGAGCGCAGGCGCTCAAGTCGCGTCGCGGTGGATGAACGACCCCCACGCTCGCTCCGCTCGCTGCCCCCAAGGGGGCGCAGTCAGTCCCTTGGGACGGCCCGGCGGGACTGACGCGTGACCGCGAAGATCGTGCGCGTCGCCGCGGCCGTGCTGCTGCGGCCCGACGGCCAGGTGCTGCTCGCGCAGCGCCCGCCCGGCAAGCCCTACGCAGGCTACTGGGAGTTTCCCGGCGGCAAGCTCGAGCCGGGCGAGACGGCGCGCGCCGCACTGGTGCGCGAACTGCGCGAGGAGCTCGGCATCACGATCACCCATGCGGCGCCGTGGCTCGTGCAGGAGTTCGTGTATCCGCACGCGCACGTCGAGCTCCACTTCTTCCGCGTGTTCGCATGGGACGGAAAGCTGCACGGCCACGACGGGCAGGCGTTCGCGTGGCAGGCGCCGGGCCGCTTCACGGTCGCGCCGCTGCTGCCGGCCAACACGCGCATCCTCGCCGCGCTGGACTTGCCCGGGGTCTACGGCATCACCTGCGCCGAGGACAGCGACGAGGACGCGTTCCTCGCGCGCGCGGAATCGGCATTCGTAGGCGGCCTCCGTCTCGTGCAGCTGCGCGACAGGACGTGGTCGCTCGCGCGCCGCCTCGCGTTCGCGCAGCGGCTCGTCCCGCTCGCGCATGCGCACGGCGCGCGCGTGCTGTGGAACGGCAGCGTGGACGAGGCGCGCAACGCCGGCTGCGACGGCGTGCACTGGACGGCCGCGACGCTCGCGCAAGCGTCGGCGCGTCCCGACGGCATGCTGGTCGCGGCGTCCTGCCATACGCGCGACGAGCTTGCGCGCGCCGGGCAGCTCGCGATCGATTTCGCGGTGCTGGGTCCGGTCGCGGCCACGCCGACGCATCCGCGTGCGGCACCGCTCGGCTGGAATGACTTTGCCGTGCGCATCGCGGGCACGCGGGTACCGGTCTTCGCGCTCGGCGGCCTGGTCGTTTCCGATCTGGATCGCGCGATCGCCTACGGCGCGCACGGTGTCGCCCTGCGCCGTGCGGCGTGGCCGGTCATCTAATCGTCGCGAACCGCCTCGTCGCCTGTTTCATTCGCCGCCGGTTCGGCGGTCGGCACCCGGTATCACTCTGCTGCCCACGCGCCGAGGTCGATCAGCTTGCAGCGCTCGGAACAGAACGGCCGCCAGCGCGACGCGGACGTCCACGCCACCGCGGTACCGCATTGAGGGCATTCAACAGTGCGTGGTGGCGGATTGCTCATGACAAATGGATGCGTCCAATGCGACGCGCATACCATCGCAAGGGGCTGGTGCCGGTAGAATTTCGCGTGGGCGATCCCGAAATATCGTGCCAAGGGGCGATGCGGGCTCGACCTTTGGCACGGTCCAGGGATTTCGGGCGGGAGGTTCCAGTGCCGAGAACGTGCGCTCGGGTCTTCGGGTTGCGACGGGGGGTGTATCGGGCCGGGGCATTGAGTGAAGCCTCGGACGATGCCGATTTCATAGTGAGATCTTGTTGAGCCTGCGGAGGCAGGTCATCGTTGTTCCCGGGAATGAGTGCCGCAGGAGTTGGCAGCGGGAAGACCACGTGCTCCTGGATTTCCGGGACGTGCCTCCTCGATGGGCTTACGGCCCTATGGTCTCAAGAAATTGCGCTTGCGGGAATCCCGGGAGTTCACGACCGCTCCGCACGGCCGTGCTCTTGGAGTTGCGGATTGACTACACCACGCCTGGGATGAAACGGTAGCGGACCCTAGCGGCGTAGGCGGCGTACTCGCCGTCGACGCGGCGAAGGTGATCCTCCTCCGTCAGGGCGCGCAATGCGTAGATCATCGTAGTTCCGACCACCGAGGCGACGGCCTGAATCCCGTCGAACGTTGAATGGCTAAAGGCGGTCGCGACCGCCGGAATTGCGCCGATCCACCAAGCGAGGTTCTTACTCGTGTAGGCCGGATGCCGCACTAGCGCATATGGCCCACGCGCAACGACTCCCCGATGCGTGAGATTGCTGGCCTTGAACCCGAGGGCTATCGACGCTGAAGCGAATATGGTCATCAGCCCCAGCAGCGCGAAGTTCTGCGCGAGCCAAGGTGCGCGGCCGGATTGTCAGAACTGCGGAAAATCGCTGGTCTGCGAGCCGAGGATCATGCCCGTGATCTCGTTAAACGGTGGATAGCAAGCCAAAGCCGCAGCCCAACCCAGCGGCGTTGGATCGACCGAGCGGATCTCGTTGTCCAGTTGCGGGTAGTTCCACCAGATAGCCTACTGTATAAATCAGCACGTCGATGAACAGGATGATCTGCATTAGTAGCCAGAAGCCGTGCCTGTCGAACAGCACGCGAAACCCTGAAGCGAATGAGTCGTCCTCGACGATGCCGATTCCGTGCGCCAGCGCACCCATGCAAAACCTCATCAGTGCCATCGCCATCAGCGGACCAAAGAACGCCTTCAGCAGCGTCGCGAGGACGGCGACACGATCCTCGTGTGAAAGGCCTTGCCGCCATCGCGCTGCAGGCGACCGAACGAGGGCGGCGACCGTGCGAAAGAAGCGCAACGACTTAGAGATCTTGGCTTCGCGTACAGTCGCATAGAAGGCAGCGAGTAGGACCACGTATGCCGATGCGCCGGAGTATAGGAACGACACACCCGTGAACGAGAAGGCAACGGAGCCGTAGAGCGTTTCGAACTGTACCTGGTTATGGGGCGCGAACCGGTGGGCGGCGCATGCGAAACCGACGATTGCGGCCGATGCGGCGAAGTTCTTCCATCGCAACAACGCCGGCGCTGCGACAGACCGTGTTCTGAGCTGTTCCATCGGAATCGTCGGACGCGAGAACCGCTAGGACAGTTGCCTGGGACTCTCGGGCGACATGTGACCGCAGAAAGGAAAAGCCCCGCCGGAACGGGGCTTTTCTCGAGCCATTGTAAATATGCGTTCAGGCAGGCATCGACCTGCTACGGCCCCACATCAGGAGCCCAAGGATACCTAGGCCCAGCAGGGCAAGAGGACCGGAGTTGGGCTCAGGCACCGACCCGCTGGATCCGCTACTGCTGCCGCTGGATCCGCTGCTGCTTCCAGGAAAGCTCGGCTCAGTCAGGGCCGTCCCATACTGAAACTGCACATGGTTCAAAGCGCTGACAAGTTGCGCGTCGGTGAACCCACCTGGAAGGCCGTCCAGAACGAAGGTGATGGAATCCTTGATCAGCGGCCCTCCGCTCGTGATACCGCCATTTCCCGTGCCCGTGTTGTCACCGGCTGAAAGAAGACCATAGTCTATGCCGTTGAGGGGCGGATTAGCTGGCAAGAAAAACCACGGGTCGCTGCCGAATACGCCAAGACCGGTGGCCGAAATTCCCTCGGTTCCACCTCCGGTCAGGGACCCCTTGCCTGAGCCATACTGCCATCCCTCGCCGACATTGTTGACAATGGCACCGTAGAACGCCGAACCGCCGGTAGTTGCCGAGAGCGGTGTCAACCCACCCACCCCATTCAAATCAAAATACAACGCCGTCAAGACATCCGTAGGGACCAACACATCGAAGGAACTGGTGTTCGTCAGCACTACCTGGAGGTCGCCCCCTACGATCGAAAAATCGGCCGATGCGGCTCGCGTCCCCGTAGTGAAGGAGAATATAGCGTTAGCGCTCGCATTTCCAACAATGCCCACGGTTGCAATAGTGCCAACTAGCAGCGCCCGGTTGAAATTCTTTGTCAGCTTCATGTTTGATCCTTCCGACCTTGTTTCCGGCATCAAAATCATAATCTGTAAAATACGTAGCAGGAATCACGCCATACAGAAGAATCTCTTATAAATTAATAAGTTAGAGAAGAGCGTGGGGATCAATCGCTAACGATGTGTAAATAATGTCGACATCGGCTCTGGTCCCCGAGATCCAGAAGGAAGGCTTAGTCGTTCGAAGGGAAGCGGTTGTTTCTTTGCCGGCGAAGTATGCCTTAACCCTTACTAGTGGACTGTAACGATTGAATCGGGAGCAATTCGACGCGATGGATCGAAGTACTTCCATTTCACTGGCTTGGCCTGGGTATTGTACTGGCGGATGTAACGTATGAGCTTCCTCTTCAGATCGGGCACCGAGGTAAACACACCACGGGAGATCACGTCACGTTCGATCTTGGCGAACCAGAGCTCGACTTGGTTCAGCCAGGAGGAGTACGTTGGGGTGAAGTGCAGATAAACGTTCGAGTGCGCTGCCAGGAATGCATCAACCTGCTTGGTCTTGTGTGCCGAGAGGTTGTCAGCGATGACGTGGATCTCCTTGCCGCGCGGTTGATTGACCACGATGTCATTGAGAAACGCGACGAACTCGGCCGAGGTGTGGCGCTCGGCAGTCTTGCCCAGCACCTCGCCAGTCTTGGTGTTGAAGGCCGCGTACAGCGACAAGGTGCCATGGCGAAAGTATTCGAATCCGTGGCGCTCGGCGCGCCCCGGCGACAGCGGCAGCACCGGATCTTTGCGATTGAGCGCCTGAATCGCCGTCTTCTCGTCCACGCAGAACACCGCCGCATGCTGCGGTGGGTTCAGATACAGACCGATCACGTCGGCGGCCTTGGTCTCGAAGTCCGGATCATTGGACGCGATGTAGCCCTCGAGCCGGTGCGGCTTCAGCCCGTGCTTGGCCCAAATGCGCGTCACCGTCATGTGCGAGATATCACCGCCCAGCTCGGCCGCCAGCTTGCGCGAGGACCAATGGGTCGAACCATCGGCCGGCTTGCGCTTGGTCGTCCATGCCAGCACGCGTGCCTCCAGCCGATCCGTAACCTTGTAGCGCTCGCGCCCCGCATGCCGTGCAAACAGGCCAGCCAACCGTTCGGCCTCGAAGCGCTGGCTCCAGCGACTGATGTAGCTGTCGGCGCAATCAAGCTTGGTCCGGATCTCTGCCCAGGTGCAGCCTTCGGCCAACAGCAGGACCAGCCGCGCACGGCGCGCCGAATCCGCTCGACCGTTCCTGGCGCTGGCTTGTCGCCGCAATTCAGTTTGCTCGCTCTTGGTGAGTTTCATCACGCCCTCCGCAGGCATGATGATACTACCGGTTTAAGTGTTACAGTCCACCTAGGATGCATTGCACCGGCTGCAACTGCCTCACTGAATGGCTCAGCAGTGTCGTTTGCGCGCGCTCGGCCGCGATGCCACCTTCCTTCCTGGGCAACAACGTACTACTGTCGATCGCGCTCGGTGCGATCCAATTGCGGACGGTGCGTTAGATCAGACGACTTCTTGAGACAGCTGGGAAGGCGGGCGACTTGCGCCGACCCGCCATCACCATCTGCTGGCGAAACTCGCACAGCGCGCGGGACTGGGCATCGTGGAGTCTTTCGTGACGAACTTCAAGCGTGTGGAATGAAGGCGTAGTCCTAGCTCGCCCACCACAATGTCGCCCGCCTCCCGGCTTCGTGCCATCTGGACGGCTCGACTTCCGGGAAAGTGTCGCGTTCGAGGCGTTGCTTAGGCGAGCTGCGCCTCTGCGAATGCCTCGAGCATATGAACAAGAAATGCTGCCGAATGCCGCGTGCACCGGCAAGCCTCTCCACTATAGTTGCAGTTCATACTCGTAACGGGCGCAATTCTCGGATCGCCGACCAATCACTCCCCGCAATTCGAAAATCCCACCGCGCACCTGGTCGTGAACGCTGCACTGCTGGCGCTGATGCCGATCCTCGCGTCGGCGCATCTGTGGCGCTCGGATTCAAGGCCAGCAACCTCACTCACCGAGGCATCGTAGCGCGGGGACCTTATGCGCTGGTGCGGCACCCGGCCTACACCAGCAAGAACCTTGCATGGTGGATCGGAGCGATCTCTTCGGTCACCGCAGCGTTCTCGCACTCGCTCCTGGATGGAATTCAGGCGATCGCGTCGGTGATCGGCGTCACGATGCTCTATGTCCTCCGTGCGCTCACTGAGGAAGATCACTTGCGAAGCGTCGACGGCGAGTGCTCTGCGTACGCGGCGAAAGTGCGCTACCGGTTCATTCCAGGGTTGTATTAACACCAAACGCGAGCACAAATGAGGACGGCCGCATCCAAGCGGCCGTCTCGGTTGGCACAGCGTGGCCAGAATTGCTATTTGGTCACGGTAATCGACGCCGAGCTCGAGTTGCCCGCCTTGTCGGTCGCGTTGATTGTGGTGCTGGGCTTCCGGCGGCGGCTTTGCCCGCGGCCCATTTGTAACTTATCGTCCCGCTGTTGCCGCTTGCAACCGTGGTGCCGTCGATCGACAACTTCACCATTGACAAGCCCCCGGCGTCGGACGCCGACCCCTTCACCGTAACGCTGCCGTTGCCGATCTTGCTGCCGTTGGTGGGGTTGACGATGGCTACGGTGGGCGGCGTCGTATCCACAGTAGCGGTTGCTGTCGTGTTCGAAACGGTCAACGTGACGGGCGAGGACGAGCTCGTGTTCCCCTTGGGGCGTCTGACCGCAACGGCCACCAATGAAGCCGAGCCATTGGGAATGGTCGCGGAGTTCCACACGAATGT
>CAVRZM010000010.1:0-222835 GCA_963725735.1 uncultured beta proteobacterium
CAGACCTGTTCAATGGTATGGAATCGTCGGATCGTCACTTTTGATCCTCTGCATAATGCGCAAGATCTTCGTGTTCAGGCTCGCATCCATCTCTTCCTTTACATTCATGAGAGATTCAAACGGCCCCTTGGTTTCGGTGATGTCCTGAATGGTCTCCAATATTCCTATAGGATTACCTGCAGCATCGACGATCCACCCCGCCTTTTCGAGGAGATAGACTCCCTGTTGATTGCGGAATGAGGGGATATGTCGTTCGAAGTAAAATGTATCCCCGAAATGATCTATACCTGGATATTGTTTTTCAATCTCTTCTGCAGGGGTCTCCAATATATCGATCAGTAATGGCGTGAGTTCAGGATATACCTGAAGCGCTTTTCTGTACCCCTGTGTGCCGATAATTTCTTCAGATTTCACCCCGGTAAGAATTTCTATTGCGGGATTCCAGGCCAGTACATTTTTATTTCGGTCAATAATAAATGAGGGAAGGGGAGTGGGTCTGATTAATTCGGATATTTCAGGCAACGACTGTGCACCGGGGATTTTTTCATTGGATTGTTCCTGCAAAATGAGTTGCTCTGGTTCCGGATTGCGCTCTCTACTGACAGGAACGAAGATCCCGATACCCCCATACTGGGGGAAATAGGAATCATTCACGAGAATATTGCTGTACATTTTGAGATCGAGCAGGGTACCGTCTTTTTTAATTCCCTGTTCAATTCCATCCCATACACCTTTTTCAAGTATTGAAGAGGCGATCTGGTTCACATTACTCTCATTATTTATTCTCCGGATATACTGTTCGAGTGGTCTCCAGAAGACCTCAAGTTCATCCGTATAACCAAACATCGAAAGAAATGCCTTATTTGCATAGAAAATTTTCCCATACCAGTGCCAGAGTGCTATCGCATGTGCTGAAGATGCGATACCACAGTTATTCATGAGGAGTTCCCTTTCCCTGTCCCTCTGGGCGGAGATATCCCTGCCTACGCTCTGGATCTCGACCACATCCCCGGATGCACCGGTGAGGACCCGGTTCGTCCATTGGACCCACCGGATCTCTCCGTTCCGAAGAACAATCCGCTGCTCATACACATTATTCTTGAAGAGACGGATATCCGCACCGAACGCGTCCGGAACCAGGTGAGAATCGGGTTGCGGGAATTCGGGGACGGAACCGTGTTCCCTTGAGGCATCTTCTGTTTTTTCCTCGAAATAACGTGCAAATGCATTGTTCACGAACGTGATCGTCCCGTCCGGGAGCCTCCGGCAGATGAGATCGTTCTGGTCTTCAGCGACTCACCGGTGACGAGCTTCGCTCTCCTCCAGCCTTCGCTCGTCCTCGGTGCGTTCGGTGATATCTTCCGCGATCATCGTCGTGCCTTTTTCCCCGCCTTCGAATACCGACGGGATCATCCTGATCTTGAAGAAACGTTCGATATCGAATTTTTCATCATGGAATTGTTTCATGAACTCCTTCGGGCCATGGTTCCGGCCGATCAGGGCGACGAGTTCCGGGTCATCGATGAGGGGAAGGCCCGAACCTTCCACTCTTCTGCCGACAAGGTCATCGTGGGTCCTCCCGGATAATTTCTGGTCGGTATCGTTCACCTGAACGATTGTCCCGTGATTGTCGAGGATGAGGATATTGTCTTTCTGAAAACAGAGCATGGTGGTGAGGGGGACAGCTTCGAGATCGTAAACACCCGGGCGGCACCGATCTCCCTCATCTCCACCTGGCCGGATACGGTCAGCGTGAAGAGATATTTCGAGACGATGTTTCTTGTTACACGGACATGTTTCGCGATCTCCGTGATGGTGAGTCCGTATGGATGGGTCCGCAGTGCGTTGTTGATCCGGTTGCTTATGTCATCGGGGGAGGACATGGTGGTGGTAAAATTAATTTGCTATTTCCTTTATAGGTTTATTATTCTTCCACTGTGTGATGATCCGCTCAATGTCCACTGGTCGACTTCTGCACATAGTCATTTTTGTCGAGTGGAAAGTTTTGTCGGGATACTACCTCCCGGTTTTTTTTCACAAATAATTTAAAGGATATAAAAAAACCACTACACATTCACTGAGGCGTCTCGTGGCAGATACAATTAATAAAAATTTCCCTCACGTACCAGAACGGATTTCGGGGCTCATCAATCTCGCCTACAATCTCTGGTGGAGCTGGAATCCTGATGAAATAATGGTTTTTAAACAATTGAACCCCCATGCATGGATAAGAAATAATCATAACCCGGTAAAGATGCTCCTGGAGATCCCCGAAGAAACCCTGATCGCCGCTTCAAAAAACCCCTTGTATCTCCGTCATTACGATCTTGCGATTTCCCGTTTCCGGCATGAGATGAATCGGAAAAACAGGTGGTTCACTGAACAGTTTTCAAAAGACCGTCGCTCTCAGCATCGCCTATTTTTCTGCAGAATATGGCCTGCAGCACTCACTCCCCTTTTATGCGGGAGGGCTTGGTTTTCTCGCCGGAGATCATCTGAAAGAGTCCAGCGACCTCGGTTTGCCGCTCGTAGCGGTTGGTTTCATGTACTCGGAGGGGTATCTTCACCAGCATATCGGACCTGATGGCTGGCAGGAGAATAAAATTGAGATCCTGAACCGGGACGCAGCACCTATAAAACGAGTCATGGATAGCCATGACAACCGAGCTGGTGGTGCGGGTACCGGTTATCGATCCCCCGATCTACATTGCAGTCTGGAGAGTCGACGTGGGGACTATCCCCCTCTATCTTCTTGATACCGATATCCCGGAGAATGATCCGGTCAACCGGATGATTTCCCACCGCCTCTATATCGACGGCAACGAACTGAGGCTCAAACAGGAAATTGTCTGGGGATTGGCGGAAGTTATGTACTGGACATACTTGGCATCCGCCCCTCCATCGTCCACATGAACGAAGGGCATTCGGCATTTGCACTTCTTGAACGGATCCGGGAACACATTGCAGATACACTAAGTTTTGAAGAAGCGACGGAACGGGTGCGCGAAACAAGCATCTTTACGACGCATACTCCGTTACCTGCCGGCCACGATGTATTTCCGTATTCACTCATGGACAAATATTTCAACCACTATTATCCTCTTCTCGGAGTCGACCGGCACACCTTCCTCCGGTTGGGATATTTCTCCCAGGATCACGGGGAATTGTTTAATATGACCGCATTTGCCTTGAAAATGTGTGCATTCAACAATGGCGTGAGCAAAAAGCACGGAGAGGTTGCCCGGGCAATGTGGCAGCCACTCTGGCCGGAACTTCAAATGGAGCATATCCCTATCCGTCATATAACAAACGGCGTACAGTGCCGACATGGCTGATCGCCAAGATGGTGCTTCTGCTCAACAAATATTTCTCACTCTCCTGCCCGAACTGGCTGAATGAGCACGACAACCCTCTCGTCTGGGAACTGGTCGATGAAATCCCTGATGAGGAATTATGGGCGGTTCATTCCCAGCTCAAAAGAATATTGTTCAACAGGATACGGGAATTCAAACGCATGAAATGGTTCGAGGGAGAACCGGATCCCACGAATGTCATTACCGGGGGAGCACTCCTCGATCCGAATGCCCTCACCATCGGGTTTGCCCGCAGATTTTCAAGTTATAAGCGTGCCGACCTCATTTTCCAGGATCTTGAACGACTGAAGAAGATCGTGAACAGTTGGTGGAGACCGGTGCAGATTATCTTCGCGGGCAAAGCTCACCCTGCTGATGAAGAAGGAAAACGGATTATCCAGAAGGTGTACCATTATGCCCACCAGCAGGATTTCGGCGGGAGGATTGCATTTGTCGAGGATTATGGGGAACAGATGGCACAATACCTTGTCCATGGTGTTGACATCTGGCTCAACAACCCGGTTCCCCCCATGGAAGCGGGACATGCTGGCGCCCTTCGCACTGGCGGGCGCCATGGCCTGGCTCGCCGACGCGCGCTGGCTGCTGCTGCCGCTCCTGGCGCTGCCCGTCGCGGTCAAGCTCGTGCACGACTTCCGGCATTGCCCGCCCGGCCTGCCGTTCAACGGCGTGCTCTTCCGCACGTTCAAGCTCGAGTTGCTGTTCGCGACGCTGCTCGCGGCCGGGGCCGTGCTCGCGCGAATCTCCGCGGGGTAACCGTGCCCCGTTCGCGGCGTCGGTTCCTGCGCGGCCTGGCTGCGACGCCGGCGCTGGGCGCGCTGCGCACGTTCGCGCAGGCCAAGTTCCCCGCGCGCACCGTGCGGCTCGTCGTTCCGTATTCGGTCGGCATCGGGCCCGACACCGTCTCGCGCACGGTTGGCGAGTATCTCAGCCGCCAGTGGGGACAGCCGGTGGTGATCGAGAACCGGCCGGGCGCCTCGGGCATCGTCGCCTTCACCGAGGTGCGCGCGACGGCACCCGACGGCCACACGCTGTTCGTGGGCGACACCGGCACGCTCGCGGTGAATCCGCTGATCCACGCGAACCTGCCTTACGACGTCCAACGCGACCTCGTGCCGATCACCAAGCTGTTCCATTCGACCCTCGCGATCCAGGTCGGCGGCGGCAGCCGCTTCGCGTCGCTGTCCGACCTGCTGCGCGAGGCGCGCCGCACGCCGAACGCGGTGAGCTATGCATCGCTCGGCAATGGCCATCCGATGCACGTGGCGGTCGAGAGCATGGCGCTCGCGGCGAACGTGCAGCTGCTGCACGTGCCGTTCAAGGACGGCGGCGCGCTGATGACCGCGGTGGCGAACGGCGACGTCGACTTCACGCCGCTGTCGATGTACACGGCGTCCGGACTCGCGAAGTCCGGCAAGCTGCGCGCGCTCGCGGTGGCGTCGCGCCAACGCCTGCCCGGCTATCCCGACCTGCCGACCGTGCGCGAGGCCGCCGGTCTCCCCGTGGTCATGCATCCATGGGCGGCCATCGTGGGCGTGGCGGGCACCCCGCAGCCGGTGCTGGACGCGCTGCAGCGCGACCTCGTCGCCGCGCTGCACGCACCCGACGTGCGCAGCCGGATCGAGGGTGCCGGATTCGACATCGATCCGCTGTCGCCCCGCGAGCTGCAGGCGCTGATCGCCGCCGACACCGAGGAGTACGCGGTGCTGGTGCGGGAAGGCCGCGTGCAGCGGGTGTAGGTATGGGTCGGGTGCCCGGCGCGGCACGCTGCGCCGGACCCCGGCTTAAGGGTGTCCGAACCCTGCGGCGGCCGGGGCCTATAATGGCCTATGCTGTCGCCACGACGTGCCGCCATGAACGAAACCCGCGCCCTCGACGAACCGCTGTCCGACGCCGAGCTCGACGAGCTCGAGGGCTTTCTCGCGTCCGATGCCGTGCCCGAGGACTGCATGGACCTCGAGATGCTCGACGGCTTCCTGGCCGCGATCGTCAGCGGCCCGGAGACCATCCAGCCGTCCGAATGGCTGCCGCAGGTGTGGAGCGACGGCGGCCGCAGCGCCACGCCCGCCTACGGCAACAGCGGCGACGCGCAGCGGATCATGGCGCTCATCCTGCGCCACATGGTCGGCATCCAGCGCACGCTGGCCGAGTCGCCGACGCGCTTCAAGCCGCTCCTCTATCTGCCCGAGGAGAAGAAGTCCGACGACCGCCAGCCGCCGGAAGGCACCGCGTGGTGCGAGGGCTACATGGCCGGCGTGAAGCTGCGCGACGAGGCCTGGCAGCCGCTCTACGACGCCGAGGATGCGCGCGACTGGATCTTCCCGATCGAGGCGCTCGCGTTCGGCGACCAGGACCCCGAGTTCGCCGAATGGATCGACGACAAGGAAAAGCGCGCGAGCCTGGTCGAGGAGCTCGCGGTCGCGAGCGGTGCTCATCTATCGCTTCTGGCAGGCGCGCAAGACGACGCAGTCGCGCGGCACCGGCGCGCGGCGCACGCTGTCGGATGCGGCGCGCAAGTCGCGCGAGCGCCTGCACTGAACGTCGCCGATCGCCACCAAGGAGCCCGGCTTTCGCCGGGCTTCCTGCTTACGCTCGGGGTCGACGCCGAACTCCTGACCGGCATCACCAGGGCCTGCGCCGCGCAGAGCGGCGCGACGAGCGAGCGGAACTGCACGGTGGGGTCGTCGCCGATCTCGAGCGTGACGTGCGCGGCGCGCGCGAGCGGCGACACCGGATGGTCGGTGATCGCGATCACCTTGGCGCGCTGCTTGCGCGCGAGGTCGGCGGCGTCGATCACGTCGGGCGTGTAGCTGCGGAAGCTCGCGGCGACCAGGCGTCGCCGCGCCGATCGGCCGACCTGCTCGCGCAGCATGCCGCCGACGGAGTCGAGCAGGAACGCGCGGATCTCGAGCTGCGCGAAGCCGTAGGCGAGATAGCGGCACCGGAAACGCGCCGCTGCGCGAGAAGATCGTCGCGCCCGGCGAGTCGGCGCGGCGCGAGCGCGGGATCGAGATGCTCGCGCAGGCGCTCGAGCTCGCGGATCGCACTGTCGACGAGCTGCGGCAGCACTGGCCTTGTCGCCGCCGGTGCGCCGCAGGCTCGATGCGCTCCCGGTAGCGCGAGCGCTCGACGAGGCGCTCGCGGTAGATGCGCCGAGCTCGGAAGCCGCGATACCCAGCGCGTTGGCGAAGCGGATCACCGCCGACGGCGGCACGCCGCGTTGCGCGCGATCTCGGCGACGGTGACAGCGCCATGCGTCGGGATTGCCGAGCGCGAAGCGCGCGATGCTCTGGAGGCGGTTGGGCAGCGCCGGATAGGCGTCGGTGATGGCGCGCGTGAGGTCCTCGTACCGCGTTGCGTTGGCCATTCCGGCAGCCGCGCGAGGGCGCGGTCGTGAACGATGGATCGTTCATTCTACGGTGGAACGCCGGCGCGAACGGTCCGCCGAACCCAATGACCGGTTGCGGTCCGGGCGCGGCCTAGATCCGCGCCGAGCCGGAGAGCAGGGCGTGCGTCTCGGGATGCCGCTGCATGAAGCTGCGCACGTACGGACACATGGGCACGATGCGCAGGCGGTTTTCGTCGGCGTAGTCGAGCGCGGCCTGCACGATCGCCGCCGCGATGCCGCGTCCCTGCGCCGCGGGCGGCACCTCGGTGTGCAGCATGTGCAGCGTGTCGCCGACGCGGCGGTAGTCCGCGTGCGCGAGGCCTTCCGGCAGCGTCGCCTCGAAGCGGCTCGCGGCCAGGTTGTGCACGACGGTGATCGACGACGAATTCGCGGGCATGACGGTTTCGCGCAGCGGCGGGGGGTCGCGGGTGCCCGGTACGGTAACATGCGCGCAGATCGCGCCGCCATGCCCTTCGACCTCGTCCTGCCTCGCCTCGACTGGGGCCCGCTCTATGTCGCGAGCGAGTGGATCGTGCGCATCGCCGCGCTCATCTACGTGCCGCAGCGGCGTCCGCCCAACGCGGCGCGCGCGTGGCTGCTCCTCATCTTCTTCCTGCCGTGGCTCGGCCTCGTGCTGTACCTGCTGATCGGCCGCGCGTACATGCCGCGCCGCCGCTTCAAGGTGCAGCGGCAGATCTACGAGCTCGTACGCCGGCTGGTGCCGCGCCCGCCGTCGTTCGAGTCGACCGTGGTCGAGATGGTGCCGCACGAGCTCCTGCCGGCGTTGCGCCTCGCTGATTCGCTCTCCGAGTTCCCGATGGTGGGCGGCAACCGCTTCGAGCTCCTGCCGGTGTACGACGCGGCGATCGCCCGCATCGTGGCGGAAATCGACGGCGCGCAGCGCTTCGTGCACATGCTGTTCTACATCTTCGAGGACGACGACGTCGGACGGCACGTGGCGGCGGCGCTCGAGCGCGCGGCGCGGCGCGGCGTCTCGGTGCGCGTGCTGATGGACGCGATCGGCTCGCGCGACGGCTTGCGGGGGCTGGGACCCGGCCTGCGCAAGGCGGGCGCGGAAGTGGTGCCCGTGATGCCGCTGCGCCTGTGGGGTCCGAACGCCGCGCGCTTCGACCTGCGCAACCATCGCAAGATCGTCGTCGTGGACGGCGTGAGCGCGTTCTTCGGCTCGCAGAACATCGTGAGCGCGCACGCCAATCGCGGCATGGTCAACGAGGAGATGCTCGTCCGCGCCACCGGGCCGATCGTGCGGCATCTGCACGCGGTGCTGCTCGGGCGACCGCTACCTGGAGCTCGGCAACCTGCCGCCCGAATCGGACGATCTCACGCCCGCAACGCTGTCGACGGACACCCAGGGACTCGCGCAGGTGGTGCCGAGCGGCCCCGGCTACAACGAAGGGACCGCCGAAGCCGTGATGGTGGCGCTCATGTACGGCGCGCGCTCGCGCGTCGTGCTGACCTCGCCGTACGTCATCCCGACCGAGTCGTTCCTGGCCGCGATGTGCAGCGCCGCGCGCCGCGGCGTGGAGGTGGACCTCATCGTCGACGCGGAGTCGAACAAGCCGCTGGTGCAGCTCGCCCAGCAGTCGTTCTACGACGCGATGCTGCGCGCCGGCGTGCGCATCCATCGCCATCGGCAGAGCTTCCTGCACGCGAAGCACTTGAGCATCGACGACGACGTCGCGCTCATCGGCTCGTCGAACTTCGACGTGCGCTCCTTCGCGTTGAACGCGGAAGTCAGCGTGCTGATCTGCGACCGCGGCGTGGTCGCGCGGCTGCGCGGCATCCAGGACGGCTACCTCGCGCATTGCGACGACGGTCACGCTCGAGGCACGCGCGCGGACTGCCGCTCGGACAGCGGGTGCTGGAGAACCTCGCGCGGCTCACCGACTCGCTGTTGTAGGCGCGCCCATCGGCGTCCACCAGCGGAGCCAGCGAGAGCGGTCGTGCTCCTCGCGGGCGAGCGTATAGGCATCGATGAGGTCGACCAGCTCGGTGAAGCGGAGCGCTTCGGGCGTTCCCTCGTCCGCGAGACACAGCTCGTCGAATTCGGCGAGCGCCGCGCAGTAGTCGCGGTGGTCGTGCAGTCGTCTCCCGGGTGCACGGCAACGAAAGGTCGGGGCCTTGTGGCTCGTCGCGTCATGCATGGGCGGCTATCCAAGGCGGCAGGCGCGCAGGTACGAAGGCGAACCGCGGCGGTACCGCGGCAGGCGAGCTCTCCACCCCTTGCGGCGGCGGCACCTGCCCGTACGCGCCGCGTTGCGCCGCACGAAGCACCATCCGATTGACGAGGAAGCCGGCGATCGCGCAAGCGAGCGCCACCAGCCCGAGCCCGCGGACGAACGCCACGGGCCCGAAGGCCACGGCGACGAGCGCCAGCGGCACCGCGGCCCCGAACCCCCATATCGCGTAGCGCGTGAAACGATCGAGCATGGCCGGCTCCTCGCGCTATTGGTTCTTCCACCACCGAAGGTCGGGCCCGTCGCCGATCGGCGTGTCGTCGCGCGCGCCGCGCACCGCGCGCAGCGCGATGGCGACCACCAGCAGCGCGATCGAGCCATACAACAGCATGTCGCGCGGCGTCATCGAGGCCAGCGCGCTGTGCATGGAGGGGATGCGCAGCGACGACAGCGCGTCCTCGGCGAACGCCGGCGTGGAGAGGGCTGCCGTCGCGGCAAGCATCGCGGCGGTGGAGCGGGAAACCGCATTGCGCAGGAACGTCATGGTGACCTCCGACGTGGATGGGCGATGGGGTCACTGTAGAGAGTGGACGGCGCGCGACCGATCGGCGAATCGTGGATTCGGGCGTGGGAGTCGGCTGACAGGATGCAAACAAGTCAGAAGGAGTTGCAAGCCTCACGGCGCGACCCCTCGGAAGCATCGACGATGCTGACTGCCATTCGAAAGGCTGATCAGGGGCAATTCGCCGGCAAAACCGGACGATCTGCTCCGGAAGAGTCGCACGTGAGCATCATCCCGACTTGCACATCCGGCGCATGCGCGCGAGATCGTAACCGTCGCGCCGCGCCTCGTATTCCTCGATGAGCGTCGCGAGCTCCTCGAAGCGGCGGCCGCCCGGCGTGCCGGGATCGGCGAGCATGAGATCGTCGAGTTCGTTCAGCGCGGCAGCGTAGGCGGCTTCGTCGGGCAGGGCCGTGGGATCGAGCAGGTGGGCCATGGGATCCTCCGTGGACGACGGCGCATCTTCGTCCCGTGGACCCCGCGCCGCCATCGAACGAATGGATGAGGCGGGCGCCTTGCCACGACGGTCGCGGCACGCACGCGAACCCGGGGTCTGCCCGCTTTCGAGGTCAGCAGCGCGTTACGCCGTTCCCATGCGGCACGCGCTCGTCGTTTCGGTGGTGCGCGACACGGGGCGCGATTCCGGCGACGTCGTGCTCGCCCGATGCCGGGCGCGCCGTTTCACGCCGTCTTCGCCGCCTTGGCGATCACCGGTGTGGTCTGCGCTTCCGAGCGCGCACCGTGGATCATCTCGGAGAGCCAGCTCACGAGCAGCGTCGTGTAGGCCTGCTGGCAGGCGTCGCTGGTCAGTGCATGATCGGCACCGGGCAGCACGCGATAGGTGAGGGAGGCGGCCTGCGCCAGCGCCTGCCGGTAGTTCGCGATCACCTGCGCGGGGATGATCGCGTCCTGCTCGGACTCGACGACCAGCGCGTGCCCGCGGTACTCCGTGCACGCGGTCAGCGCGCGGCTGTCCCCGGGCTGCACGGGCAGGCGGCGATACGCATCGAGCTGCTGCATCTTGCGAAGCTGGTCCTTGGGGAGCGTCCACTCGGAGTCCTTGTAGAGCGCCGGCGCCCGCAGCACCAGCCACTTCACCGGGCGCAGCGTGGTGAGGATCGTCGCGAGATACCCGCCATAGCTGCTGCCGACGACCGCGATGGCGGAAGCGTCGACGCCGCGCTGCCGCGCGAGCGAATCGTACGCGGCCAGCAGGTCGTGGAGGTTGTCCTCGCGGGTCACCGTCTTGGATTGCTGCCGCGTCCGCGCGTGGCCGCGCAGGTCGAAGGTCAGGCAGATGCAGCCGAGCGCCGCCACCTCGCGGGCGCGCGCCACGTACTGCTCCTGGCTGCCGCCCCAGCCGTGCACGAACAGCACGCCCGGGAATGAGCGTTCCCGGCGTGACCAGCGTGCCGGCGATGTGCTGGTCGTCGACCTCGATCTCGAGGACGTCATCGCGCGTCTTGGCCATCGAGCACATGGGCGAACTTGGTGAGCGGGCCGACCCGCTCGTCGACGCCGCGATAGTAGACGAAGGCGTCCGCCGGCACCACGCAGGCGTCGTCGTAGATCTCCACGGTGGCGCAGCGGACGCGCGAGCACGCGGCATCGCGCTTGAACGCGGCGAGTGCCACCACCTCCGCGCCGCTCGCCCCGCCGATGCGCCACGATTGCTCGAGCACGCCCGCGCGCCGCATGCCTGCCGCGTCGCGGCCGAACAGGACGTCGTAGTTGCGCCGGGACGCGAAGGCGCCGGGATAGGCGGTGAACGCCGCATCGTCGTAGGCCTGCGCGAGCGCGACGGCCTCCCGGCGATCGTCGGGCAGGTCGCGTGCGAGAAGGGCCGTGAAGCCGCCGCGCACCACGTCGAGCGTCGACCCGCCGTACACCTCGTGCCCGTGCCCGTTGCGCGTCAGGCCCTGGGTGCCGCAGTAGGCGATGGTCAGGCCGGCGCACTCGACGCGCCCCACGCTGAACGTGACCCCGTCCGCGAGGTGCTCCTCCACGGCCACGCCCGAGGTGCCGAACTCGCGCGGGTCGATCGCCGCCAGGGCGGGCTCGATCTCCGCCTCGCGCGTGACGAGATGCTGGCCGCTGCCGCCGATGCCGGACACGCACTTGATGCGCACGGGGCCGTGGCGCAGCAGGGCGCGCGCCGCGCGCCGCGCGTCGTCGGGCGCGAAGGTCGTGTAGCCGCGCAGCACGGCGTCGTCCACGCGATCGGCGAACGCGTGCGACCAGCCGTCGGGCGCCGTGGCGTCCGGTGCGAGCAGGGGATGGGTGATGGCCTTGGTCGCCACGAAAGCGTACGGCACCACGCCGCCGAAGAGGTGGTCGGGGCCGCCGATGCCGAGCGCGCGCGCTTCGTCGGCGAGCATCGCGTCGTGCGGCACGAAGTACGGCGGTTGCTCGTAGCGCGTCGCCGGATCGTAATCGCCGCCGAACGCGCAGCCCATCACGTCGGCTATCCGACGCGCCACGTTGCGGCGCGACTGGCGGTCGTGTCCGAGCTGGGCGTCGCCGTGCGCCGCGCGCACGTCGTGCGTGACGAGCGTGCGTCGGGTGTCGGCGGCGGTGTCGTGCGGATGCGGTGCGCGGGCCACGGCGGGCATCGGCTTCTCCAGGTTCGCGAGAACGCGCGCTCGCGACGCCTGCAGCGCGCGCTCGCATCGTCGGCCAGCATCGCCCGCTGCACCATCTGCGCCTAGCGGCTGCGCCTGATTGCACTGTCGGTGCGAACGACCAGCGGGCGTAGGACGCGCGGAGCCGTACACCGCGTCGGCGCCGGCTGACACCACGATGCGGCCATCGCCGCTCCCTCATGCCGTCGTTCGGGTCCAAGCTGTCCCACGACGGCGCGCCCCCTGCGCGCATGGCCACGGACGATGGAAACGACGACCCACGAGATCGAGGCGAAGAAGACGGCCGGCGCGATGGCAATGGCCGCGAAGTGCGCGCACGCCGGTTGCACCTGCACCGTCGAGTCCGGCGAGCGCTACTGCAGCGAGTATTGCCTGGTGCAGGCGGAGCGCACGGACCAGGACGCGCTCGCGACCGACGGCGACGAGGATGGCTGCGGTTGCGGCCACAAGGAATGCGACGCCGCCGCGAAGCCCGTGCTCGTGCCCGCTATCGTCAACGGCACGATGACCGGCTGACTGGCCGGGGCGCGACTACGCGGGTGCGCGCGGCTCCGTCGGGCCGGGACCGGCGTCGATCGCCGGCGTGGCGACCGGCGCCCCAGCGGCGTCCGGCTTCGGGGCCCGGTGCGCGAGCGCGGTCAGTGCCGCGGTGATCAGCACCACCAGCATCACCGAGCCGAACGGAAAGCTGTCGAGCTTGCCGGTGTCGCGCGCGCTCAGGAACAGCAGCACGGTGATGAGCCCGCGCGGCGCGATCCACACGAGCTGCGCCGCGGCCTTCTGGCCCAGCAGTGTGAGGAGCGCCAGGCGCGAGAAGAGGATGAACGAGATGCCGGCGATCGCCACCAGCCACGACTCGATCGACAGCATCTCCCTGACGTCGGTCCAGTAGCCCAGGAGCAGGAAGAAGAAGCTCTTGGTCGCGAACGTCAGCTCGGCGACGAGGCCCTTGAACTCCTTGAGCGTCTCCTGGTAGGCGTCGGTCTGGACGTTGCGCAGCGTCGCGTGCCAGGTCACGAGGTGCGGATTGTTGATGAGCAGGCCGCACACGAGGACGATGATCAGCGGCGAGAGATGCACCTCCTTGCCGATCGCGTAGAGGAACACGAGGCCGGCGAGCAGCGGCAGGAAGCGCACGTGCCCGGTGATCTGGTTGATGAAATAGAAGAGCGCGACGGCGGCGAGCAGCGCGGCGAGGATCGAGATCGCGCCGCCGCCGAACAGGTCGGCCGCGAAGCCGTCGACCGTGCCGTTCGACGGTCAGCCACGAATAGAAGACGAGCACGCCCAGGATGTCCGACAGCGACGACTCGTACACGATGAACTCGCGCGGCTGATCGGGCAGCCCCGCCGCCGCCGGGATCGCCACCGCGCTGCTGATCACCGCGAACGGGATGGCGGCGAGCATCGCGACCGGGAACGCGAGCTTCAGCACGAACAGGAAGAGGATCGTGAACGCGCCGAGCGTGAGCGAGAATCCGAGCAGCGACGCCGCCGCGGCCGTGAGCATGAGAACGCGGCGCTCGCGCGTGACGCTCAGGTCGAGCGCGCCTTCGAGCACGATCAGGATCAGGCCGAGCGTGCCGATCACCGGCACGATCGGATCGATCCAGTGATAGCGCAGGCCGAACGAATCGAGAATCTGCCGCGCGACGAGGCCGGTGACGATCAGCAGGACGACCGAAGGCAGCTTGAAACGCCGCCCGAAATGCTCGAGCGCGTAGGCGAACAGCAGGAGGCCGGATGCGGCGAGGATGGCCGTATTGGTCATCCGTGCATTGTGCCGCCAATCACCCTTCCGGCGACAGCGGAAAGCGCCGGCCGCCGACGGCCCTTGCGTGCTGGAGTGTCAGGGAAGCTGGATCTTGCCGCCGCCCGGCAGCCCGCCCATGCCCATTCCGCCCCCGGTCAGTGCGCTGGCGGCGCCCGCCGGCGGCACGATGAGGCCGGACGAGGCCTGGCGGCGGAGCTCCTGCAGCTCGTGCATGGTGCGCTCGATGCCCGCACGGGCCGCGTCGCCGTAGTTCGCGACCGCTTCGGCCAAGTTCGCCGCCTCGATGTCGAAGCTGACCGGCAGCGCGCCCATGTTGGTCATGATCTGCGCCTCGCCGGTGTAGACCGTGGGCCGCGCCGTGTCGGGCGCGCCCCTGTCGGTGATCGGGACCAGCATCCGGATCGTGCCGACCCTGCGGTCGGTGACGATTTCTTCGCGGTAGAGCGACGCAGCGTCCATTGCAGCGTCGGCGGCGTTACGGGGATCGGCGGCCATGGCGTTATCCGGAAAGCGCAAAGCGCATAGTGTAGTCGACGCTACCCAAGGTCGTGGCGGACCCGGGCAATGTCAACCCGCAGGCCACGATCGCGTTGTAGGAGATGGAGGGCCAATGCCGCGGCTCCGGTGTCGTTCGTCGCAACAATTTGATACGCCGCGCACGGGGAACTGGCCCGCTTCGCGGCCAGTCGGATGAATTGAGCCGACAGGAGGGAATGATGAGGACCGTTGCTGTTTTGTGCCTGGCCTTTGCCGCGTTGGTCGCGCCTGGCGCTGCCGATGCCCAGCGAGGCGGGGGCGGCGGTGGGGGTGGTGGCGGCGGCCGTGGGGGAAGCGGTTCCGGCGGTGGCGGCTGGCATGGCGGCGGCTCCGGTGGCGGCGGTAGCTGGCATGGCGGCGGCTCCGGGGGCAGCGGCTGGCAGGGCGGTGGGAGCGGCTGGCACGGCGGCGGCGGCGGCTGGCACGGCGGCGGCAGCGGTTGGCACGGCGGCGGCAGCGGTTGGCACGGCGGCAGCTGGGGTTCTTCCGGCTGGCGGGGGAGCTACTGGCGCGGCTCCGGTTGGGGCTGGCGCGGCGGGTGGGGGCCCTACTGGCGTTCCGGCTGGTGGGGCGGCTATTGGGGTCCGAACGTCGGTATCTATGTCGGCGCGCCGTTCTGGGGTTGGGGCATGCCTTTCTACTCGGCGGCGTGGGCTCCGTTTTACGCAGCCAGCTGGGCTCCGCTCGATACCGGCACGGTCATCGACGACAACACGGGATTCGATGCGCCGCTCGCCCAGGCGCCGGCGCTCGCCCAGACTACCTATTGGTACTACTGCAAGAATCCCGCGGGGTATTACCCGTACGTGCAGAATTGCAACCAGGCGTGGGTGCCCGTGGTGCCGCAAGCGGTGCCACCCCCGCCCGCGAACTGACAACAGATGAACAAGCGACTTCTTGCCCTACCCCTCGCGGCGCTGCTGGTCGGCGGCTGCGCGGTGATGCCGAGCGGCCCCAACGTGATGGTGCTGCCCGGCCCCACCAAGAGCTTCGATCAGTTCCAGGCCGACCAAGCCACGTGCAATGCGTACGCGCAGAACATGATCGGGGGGCAGACGGCGCAGCAGAACGCGCAGAACGCCGCGGTCGGCAGCGCCGTCGTCGGCTCGGCGCTCGGTGCCGCGGCGGGGGCCATCATCGGCTCGGCCACGGGACAGGCCGGGGCGGGTGCGGCCATCGGTGCCGGCACCGGCCTGCTGTTCGGCAGCGCTTCCGGCGCCAATGCCTATGGCTGGTCCTATGCCGAGGCGCAGCGCCGCTACGACATGGCGTACGCGCAGTGCATGTACGCGCGCGGCAACCAGCTTCCCGGGCGCACGGTCGCGTATCGCGGGCCGGCCGTCTCGCCGTATCCGCCGCCCAACTATCCGCCTCCGTCGGGCAATCCCCCGCCGCCCCGCGGCTACGGCGGCACGCCGCCTGGCTACGGAATGCCGCCGGGGCCCATCCAGCAGGGTCCCGCGGTACCGGTGACGCCGCCCGGCAGCGCGCCTGCCGGCAGCTATCCGCCGCCGGATACGCCCCCGCCCCCGGGTTGAGCGCGGGAACTTCGATAGACGCAAGCGCAACGGGCCGGTGATCCGGCCCGTTGCGCTTTCCGTGGCGTGCGGCGCGACGTCAGGCGTGCGCCATCCGCTGCCCGTGCTCGCGCGTCGCGTGGAAGCCCACCTGCGGCCAGCGCTCCATCGCCACCTGCAGGTTGAAGCGGTTGGGCGCGAGATAGACGGGGTTGCCGTCGACGTCGGTGGCGAGCGAGGCGGCGCGATCCTTCTCGAAATCGCGGCGCGTCTTCTCGTCGGGATAGGTGAGCCAGCGCGCGGTCGCGATTCCCGCGTCGTCGTAGATCGCGTCGACCTTGTATTCGCTGGCGAGCCGCGCGGCCACGACCTCGAACTGCAGCTGGCCGACGGCGCCCAGCAGCAGGTTGTTGCCGACGATCGACTCGAACACCTGGATCGCGCCTTCCTCGCCCAGCTGCTGCAGGCCTTTCGAGAGCTGCTTGGCCTTGAACGGGTCGCGCGGTCGCGCCACGCGGAAGAGCTCGGGCGCGAAATACGGAATGCCCTTGAAGCCCAGCGCCTCGCCTTCGGTGAGCGTGTCGCCGATCTGCAGCTGGCCGTGGTTGTGGATGCCGATGATGTCGCCGGCCACCGCGTCCTCGCTCTGCACGCGCTCGTTGGCCATGAACGTCATCACGTTGCCGAGCTTCATCTCGCGCGCCATGCGCTGGTGGGCCACCTTCATCGCCGGCGTGTAGCGGCCCGAGCACACGCGGAAGAACGCGATGCGGTCGCGGTGCTTGGGATCCATGTTGGCCTGGATCTTGAATACGAAGCCCGAGAACGGCGCTTCGGTCGGCGCGACCATGCGCGCGCCGCCGTCGCGCGGCTGCGGCGGCGGCGCCCATTCGGTGAGCGCGTTCAGGATCTCCTGCACGCCGAAGTTGTTGATGCCGGAGCCGAAGAAGACCGGCGTCTGCCGGCCCGCCAGGAACTCGCTCGAGCTCGAACGGCGTGCTCGCGCTGCGGATCAGGTCGACGTCGCGCAGCAGGGCGGGCATCTCGCCGGGAAAGAGCTCGGCCAGGCGCGGGTTGTCGCAGGCCCTCGATCAACTCGCTCGCGTCCGTGCGCCGCTCCTCGCCCGGGGTGAAGCGCACGAGGCGGTCGTGGCGGAGGTCGAACACGCCGCGGAAGGTCTTGCCCATGCCGATCGGCCACGTGATCGGCGCGCAGTCGATCTTCAGCACCGACTCGATCTCCTCGAGCAGGGCGATCGGCTCGCGCACCTCGCGGTCCATCTTGTTGACGAAGGTGATGATCGGCGTGTCGCGCAGCCGGCACACCTCGAGCAGCTTGATGGTCTGCGCTTCGACGCCCTTGGCCGCGTCGATGACCATCACCGCGGCGTCCACGGCGGTGAGCACGCGATACGTGTCCTCGGAGAAATCCTGGTGGCCGGGCGTGTCGAGCAGGTTGATGGTGTGCCCGGCGTACTCGAACTGCATCACCGAGCTCGTCACCGAGATGCCGCGCTGCTTCTCCACCTCCATCCAGTCGGACGTCGCGTGGCGCGCGCTCTTGCGCGCCTTCACGGTGCCGGCCATCAGGATCGCGCCGCCGTAGAGCAGCAGCTTCTCGGTGAGCGTGGTCTTGCCCGCGTCCGGGTGCGAGATGATGGCGAACGTCCGCCTGCGCGAGACGTCGCGCACGAGATCGGCGGGGGCGGTGGCGGTATCCATGGTCCTGAAAACAAAAACCGCCAGCCGGACTGCGGCGGGCGGCAAAGGAGTCGACCGGGATTATACCGCCGGACGGCCCGCGTTCGTAGTCCGAATCCCACAGGAGGTTGCGCCGATCCCCGCTCGTGACCGGCGCGGGCGGATGCCCAGAATCGGGGACCGATGCGCGACGATCCGTCATCCGCCCCGCCGCTGCCTGCCGCCGACGCCCGGCGCCTCGCCGAGGAGGCCGGTCTCGTCTACGTGACGGACCGCGCGCCCGGGTACGCGCGCGTGCGGCAGGGCGACCGGTTCGCGTACCGCGACGACGCCCGCAAGGCCGTCCGCGACGAGGCCGTGCTTGCCCGCATCGCGCAGCTCGCCATTCCGCCGGCGTACGAGGATGTGTGGATCTGCCGGAACCCCCGCGGCCACCTGCAGGCGACGGGCCGCGACGCGCGGGGCCGCAAGCAGTACCGCTATCATGCGAGCTGGCGCGCGCTGCGCGACGACGAGAAGTTCGAGCGCATGATCGCGTTCGGCGAGGCATTGCCCAGGCTGCGCCGTCGGCTGCAGGCCGATCTCGCGCGCGACGGTCTGCCGCGCGACAAGGTGCTGGCCACCGTGGTCCGCCTGCTCGACACCACGCGGGCCCGCGTCGGCAACGAGGAATACGCGCGCGAGAACCGGAGCTACGGGCTCACCACGCTGCGCAACCGGCACGTGCAGTTCGTGCGCGACGGGCGCGCGCGGCTGCTCTTTCGCGGCAAGGGCGGCGTCGAGCACGAAGTGGCGGTCGACGACCGCCGCCTGGCGCGCATCGTCCGCCGCTGCCAGCAGCTCCCGGGACAGCAGCTCTTCCAGTACGTGGACGATGCCGGCGAGCGGCACCCCGTGACGTCCGACCTCGTCAACGATTACCTGAAGCGCGTCGTCGGCGACGCGTTCACCGCCAAGGATTTCCGCACCTGGGGCGCGACGCTGCGCGCGTTCGCGCTGATGGCCGCGCAGCCCCTGCCCGTTCCGTGGTCCGAGCGCGCCTGCAAGGCGTGCGAAGCGGCGGCGATCAAGGCGGTGGCGGCGGAATTGCGCAACACGCCCGCCGTGTGCCGCAAATCGTACGTCAACCCGGCGGTGTTCGTCGGCTGGCGCGACGGCTCGCTGCATCGCGTCCGAGCGGTCGGCAGCATGCCCGCACCGCGCCGGTCGGAGACGCAGCTCCTGCGCTTCCTGCGCCTGCGCGCGAAGGCGCTGCGCCGCGACGCGGCAACGCTCGTCAGCCCGGCGCGCGCGCTGCGGACGTCGCGCCGCAGTTCTAGCGCGGCGTCTCCCCGCCCGTGATCTCGCGCCGGATCGCGCGCAGCTTGTCCTTCACGCGCGCCTCGTTGGCGGGACCCATGCGCATCATGATCTTCTGCCCGGCGGAACGCGTCTCCAGCCCGGTGTCCGCGAACTGGTAGAGCACCTTCGGCTGCACCAGCGCCGGGGCGTCGACGGCGGGAGCGGCGAGGAGATCGTCGATCGCCTGCACGAGCCGATCGTTGAAATAGCCGTCGGGATAGCCCAACTCCTGGTAGGCCGCCTGGAACAGCGGGTAATAGCGGATGTAGGCGGCGGCGAGCTTCTTCGCTTCCACCTGCTCCATCGCGAGCACGTAGGGACGGTAGCGCAGGCTGTTGTCGGCGCCGATCGCGAATGCCTCGTCGCCGCCGGCGACGTGGAAGACGCCCGGCACCGGGCGCACCGGAAAGAGCCGCTGCGCCGCGCTCTTGCGCGGCAGATTGTCGACGGTGGCGACGAACCGGCGGACCACGTCGTCGCCGACGAAGAAGCGCACGAACGCCTCGTGGCCGAAGAGGCTTGCCAGCATTTCGCTCGCCGCCCGGTCGCTGTCGGCGAGCGGGGGCAGCGGCGTCGCGGCCTCGGGCGGGGGCGGGACCGGATGCTCGATGCGCGGCTCGGGTGCGGCCGGTGCGGGTGCCGGGGCGGGAGGCGCCGCGGCGACGGGCGGGGTCTCGGGGACAGGTTCCGGCCGAAAATGCCACCAGGCGGCCACGCCGCCGGCGATGACGATCACGGCCGCGAGCCATGCCAGCGGGTTTCTCATGGTGTACTCCTCCTTGCGACCGCTTCGACCGGCGGCCGCGCGATTGGTTGCGCGGCGCTGTCCGTGCCCCCTCCGGACAGGCATGATTGGCGTCAATCCGCCGCGCGCACCGGCGGCGCACAATGAATTGAACCAGACGGAGAGGTCATCATGGGCTATCAATCCTTTCTCGTTCATGTCGACGACAGCGAGCAGAGCGAGCGCCGCCTGGAGGTCGCGGCCAAGCTCGCGCGCTCGTTCCACGGCGGAGCTGGCCGGCGCCTACCTCGTACCGACGCGCGAGCTGACGCCGTTCACGTCCGCGATGCTTCCCGACTCCGTCGTCGAGCATCGGCTGCGCGACTCGCGGCGACGCGCAGGCGCGGCGGAGGCGCGCTTCCGCGCGGCGGCCACGCGCGAGCAACTGGCCGTCACCGGGTGGAGTGCGCCGGCGGGGCGGCCGATCGACGCGGCGATCCTGCACGCGCGCTACGCCGACATCGGCAGTCGTCGGCCAGCCGCGCGCGCGACGATGCGCACGCGGCGTTCGCCAACGAGCTCGTGCACGCGGTGCTGATGGTCGCGGGCGCGTCCGGTGCTCGTTCGTGCCGCACTTCGGCGAGTTTCCCGACGATCGGCGCAGAACGTGCTGATCGCGTGGAAGGAAACGCGCGAGTCGGCGCGCGCGGTGCACGACGCGCTGCCCTTCCTCAAGCGCGCGCGCAGGGTCGTCGTGATGTCGATCCCGGCGCCGGGCGACGACGACGTGCGCGAAACGCTGTCCGATGCGGGCATCGCGGCGCTTGCTCGCGCGGCACGGCATCGAGGCCGAGGTCCGGCACGAAGTCGCCGAGGACATCGACGTCGGCAACCTGTTGCTGTCGCGCGCGGCGGACCTCGTCGGCCGACCTCATCGTGATGGGCGCGTACAGCCGGCCGCGGCTGTCGGAATGCGTGCTGGGCGGCGTCACGCGCCTCATGCTGCAGGCGATGACGGTGCCGGTGCTGATGTCGCACTAGCCTCACGGTCCGGCGTAACATGGCGCGCCTGCGCCGCCGTCCCGGCGGCCGCCCTCGCCATGGCCGTCGCCGGTTCGCCTCATCGCGCATCTCGACATGGACGCGTTCTACGCGTCGGTCGAGCTGCTGCGCTATCCGGAGCTGCGCGGCCAGCCCGTCGTGATCGGCGGCGGGCGGCGACATCAGCCCGAGGAGACCGTCGATCCGGCCACCGGCCGCGTGACGCGCAAGTTCGCGACGCTGCGCGGCTACGCCGGCCGCGGCGTCGATCACCACCGCGACCTACGAGGCGCGCAAGTTCGGCCTGCACTCCGCGCTCGGACTCATGAAGGCCGCGGCGCTCGCGCCCGACACGATCCTGCTGCCGACCGACTTCGACGCGTATCGCAAGTACTCGCGGCTGTTCAAGGCGGCGGTCGCGCGCATCGCGCCGCGGATCGAGGACCGCGGCATCGACGAGATCTACGTCGACCTGACCGACGTGCAGCCGCCGGCGACGATGAGCGCGCCTCCGCGATGCGCTCGCGCTCCGGAAGCCGGAGAGGGCTGGGGCGAAGGCGACGACGACGCCGGCGCCGCGAACGCCGGAATCGGAGGTCGACGCCTGGTGGCGCGCGCGCGACGTCGCCAAGGCGCTCAAGGCCGCCGTGCGCGACGCGACGGGGCTCACGTGCTCGATCGCGGTCGCGCCGAACAAGCTGCTGGCGAAGATCGCCTCCGAGCTCGACAAGCCCGACGGGCTCACGCTGCTGCGGCCGGAGGACATCGCGACGCGCATCTGGCCGCTGCCGCCGCGCCGGATCAACGGCATCGGGCCCAAGGCGAGCGCGAAGCTCGAGGCGCTCGGCATCCGCACGATCGGCGAGCTCGCGCAGGCCGACCTCGCGTGGCTGCATCGAGCATTTCGGCCGCAACTACGGCGCGTGGCTGCACGACGCCGCGCACGGCCGCGACGACCGCGACGTCGTCACGGAGAGCGAGCCCAAGTCGATCAGCCGCGAGACGACGTTCGAGCGCGATCTGTCCGCGCGCCGCGACCGCGCCGAGCTGTCGCAGATCTTCACCGACCTGTGCGTGCGCCTCGCCGGCGATCTCGCAGCGCAAGGGCTACGCGGGCCGCACGATCGGCGTCAAGCTGCGCTACGACAACTTCGCGACCGTCACGCGCGACCAGCACGATCGACGCGCCGACGCAGGACGCGCAGGCGATCCGGCGCGCGGCCGGGCGAATGCCTGAAGCGCGTGCCGCTCGAGCGGCGCATCCGGCTGCTCGGCGTGCGCATCGGCGCGCTGTCGCCGGTCGACCGGGCCGAGACGGCAGTCGCGCTCGCGACGCCGCTCCGGCGCTCTTCGACCGCACGCGGTGAGGCGCGGCAGCGCGCTCGACCCCGGGCGCGCGGACCGCGTCGACCGGCGCGGCTGCCCACGATGGCCACGCGGCCTTGCGCGGCGGCGGACTGCGCGGCGCCGTCGGGGTAGCGCGTGGTCTTCGCCGCGAGCGCGTCGCGCGAGGCGCCAGCTCGGCGAAGAGCGTGTCGAGGTAGAGGCCGGTGGACGCCGTAGTTGTAGACGATGGAATCGGGCGGCGAGCAGCGTCGCCTTCAGCGCATCGACGCTGCCGATCGCGCTGCCGGCGCGTCGCTGCGCACCACCGACCACCGCGCCGACGCGGCCCACCGGCACGCGCTGGCGCGTCGACCTTGGCGTCCTTGATCGCCTGCGCGATCACGGCGGCGGCGAGATCGGCACGCGTACACCTCGCCGGCCGCGAGGCGCTGCGCGATGCGCGGCGCGGTGCTGAACTGGATCGCGAGGTCGTCGCCGGTCTGTCTGCGCACGAGGTCCGCGAACGCCCGCAGGCCGGGCTCGACCGCGCCCGCCGACAGGACCTTGATCTGCGCGGCATGCGTCGTCGCGGCGATGCCTCCCACGGTGATGGCCATGATCAGCTTTCGCTGCGTGCCTTCATCCGAACGGCCGCACGCCGATGAGCCACCCGTGCAGCCAGAACCCGAACACGGCCCACGCGACGACGCCGACGACGACGGCGAGCGCATCGCGCGACCAGCGAGCCCGGCGGATAGACCGTGCCCGCGCGCGACGATCGCGGCGCCGCGCCGACGCGTAGTCCGCGACGGCCCAGACGAGGAACGCTGCCGAACAGCACGACGTCGGCGAGCGTGCCGTTCGCGAGCAGGTGCGCGAACGCCCAGAGCTTGGTGCCGAGCACCATCGGATGGCCGAGCGCCGCCTTCATCCGCGTGCCGCGCATGTTGCCGGCGACGATCAGGACGAACGCCGGCAGCACCAGCAGCGCGGCGACGTGACGCGTCCACAGCGGCGGCGTCCACAGGACGACCGGCGACTGCCGCGCCTGGCCGTAGCCCCAGACGATCAGCACGAAGCCCGACGAGCGACGACCAGCGAGTAGAGGCCCTTCCAGCGCCTCGTCGCCCATGCGCGCGATCTGCGCGTTGCGCCAGTCGTCGGCGAAGATGCGCACCGAGTGGGCGCCCAGAAACAGCACGAGTCCGGCGATCGAGTAGCGGTCATCGAGGTGGGTTGGACGTTAAGATTGCGGAGTGGCGGCAGCGTGCCGCACGCGGCGTGCGCGCCGCATCTTACCGCCAAACCCGAGCGCATGACCAGCCCATCCACCCAGCCACGCGCTTCGGCAGCGGCAAGTCCGTCCGCCGCGTCGAGGACGACAGCCTGCTGACCGGCCGCGACCAGTTCGCCGACAATTTCTCGCTGCCCGGACAGGCGCTATCTCGTCTTCCTGCGCTCGCCGCACGCGCACGCGCGCATCGCCGCGCTCGACGCGGCAGCGGCCGCGGGCGATGCCGGGCGTCGTCGCGCGTGTACACCGGCGACGACCTGGTCGCGCGCCGGCGTGAAGCCGCATCGTGCAGTCGACCGACTTCAAGCGCGCGGACGGCGCGCCGACCGCCGCGCCGCCGCAGCACGCGCTGGCGGTGGACGTCGTGCGCTACGTCGGCGAGGCCGTGGCCGCGATCGTCGCGGAGACGCGCGAGCAGGCGCGCGACGCCGCGGAGGCGATCGACGTGCGCTACGAGCCGCTGCCGATGGTCGCCGATCTCGCCGACGCGGTCGGCCCAGGGCGCGCCGCTCGTGTGGCCGGACGCCGACCGGCAACGTCGCGTGCGAGACGCGGCACGGCAACGCCGAGGCGGCCACGCTCGCGATGGCGGCGGCCGCGCACGTGGTGACGCTCGACCTCGTCAACCAGCGGCTCGCGCCGGCGCCGATCGAGCCGCGCGCGACGCTCGCGAGCTACGACGCCGCGACCGGTCGCATCACGCTGCGCGTGAGCTGCCAGACGCCGACCGGCCTGCGCGACGAGCTGTGCAACGAGGTGCTCGGCATTGCGCCGCGACAAGGTGCGCGTGCTGGTCGGCGACGTCGGCGGCGGCTTCGGCATGAAGACGACGCTCTACGCCGAGGACGTCGTCGCGGCGTACGCCACGCGCACGCTGCGCGGCCGGTCAAGTGGACCGCCGACCGCATGGAGGAATTCCTGTCCGCGACGCACGGCCGCGACCTTGCCAGCACGGCGCACGCTCGCGCTCGACGAGGACGGCCGCATCCTCGCGCTGCGCGTGCATTCGCACGCCAACCTCGGCGCGTACGCAACGCCCGCGGGCGTGGTCATCCAGCTGATGATCGGCCCGTGGGTGTCGACGAGCGTCTACGACATCCACACGATCGACGTGCACATCGACGGCGTGCTCACCAACACGACGCCGACCGGCCCGTATCGCGGCGCCGGCCGGCCCGAGGCGATCTACACGATCGAGCGGCTGATCGACGCGGCGGCGCGCAAGATCGGGCATCGATCCGCGTCGAGCTGCGCCGCCGCAACATGGTGCGGCCGGTGCAGATGCCGTACAGGAACGCGATGGGCAAGACCTACGACACCGGCCAGTTCGAGCGCGTGCTCGATCACGGCCTGGCGCTCGCCGACTGGAACGGCTTCGAGGTGCGCGCACGCGGACTCGCGAACGGCGCGGCCGCCTGCGCGGCCGCGGCATCGCGACGTTCGTCGAGTGGACCGGCGCCGAGGTGTTCGAGCGAGCACGGTGACGGTCACCGTGAGCGACGACGGCATCGAGATCTTCTCGCGCGACGCAGCCGATGGGCACGTCGCTCGCGACCACGTTCGCGCAGCTCGCCGTCGACGTGTTCGGCGTGCCGCTGGACAGGATCCGCATCGCGTTCGGCGACACCGACCGCGGCACGGGCTTCGGCAGCGCGGGCTCGCGCTCGCTGTTCGTCGGCGGCTCCGCGGTGCACGTGGCGTCGGAGCGCACGGTGAAGAAGGCGCACGAGCTCGCGGCGGAGGAGCTCGAGGCGGCCGTCGCCGACATCGAGTACCGCGACGGCGTGTTCCGCATCGCGCGGCACCGATCGCGCGATCGGGCTCTTCGACCTCGCCGGCAAGCAGCCCGAGCGGCGCATCGTGCTCGACTCGACCAACACGGTGGCCGACGCGACGTGGCCCAACGGATGCCACGTGTGCGAGGTCGAGATCGATCCGGACACCGGCGAGGTCGAGGTCGCCGAACTACTGGTCGGTCAACGACGTCGGCCGCGTGGTGAACCCGATGGTCGTCGTCGGGCCAGCTCGAAGGCGGCGCCGCGCAGGGCATCGGCCAGGCGCTGTGCGAGCGGGTCGTCTACGACCGCGAATCCGGACAGCCGCTCACCGGCACGTTCATCGACTACGCGCTGCCGCGCGCGAGCATGATCCGCCACTTCGAGATGACGATGGACGAGTCCACGCCGTCGACGAACAACCACCTCGGCGTGAAGGGCGTGGGCGAGCTCGGCACCATCGGCGCGACGCCGACGGTGGTCAACGCGGTCGTCGACGCGCTCGCGCGAAGCGGCCTCGGCAGCAGGCGTCGACGCGCTGCAGATGCCGTTCACGGCCGAGACGGTCTGGCGGGCGCTCGCCTGCTGACGCGCTACGGGAACACGGGCACGTTGACCTCGACGCCGCGGCCGACCGCTTCCGGATGGATGCGGCCGACGAGGGCCGTGCACGTCGGCGACCTTGCGCTCGGGCACGTCGACGATCGAGCAGGATGCTGGCCGCTGCTCGATCTCGTCGGCGAATCGCCTTGTGTCGCGAGTTGGGCACGGCGGCGCCGGCGATGCTCGCGGTCCAGCGCGCCGAAGCCAGCGCGGCGAAGGCGGTCGTGAGGAAGAAGGTCGGCACGTGCCAGCGTCGGGATCGGTGATCGACGAAGCTAGCATGAGCAGCAGGCCGCCGCGCGGCGCCGAGCGCGGCGCCGATCAGCGCGCCCTGCTGCGCCCCGTGCACGACGTCGGTGGTCTGCAGCACGTTCGCCTCGTGCAGCCCGTCCATCGAGCGTGCCCGCGCGGGCGACGAAGTGGATGTGCCGTTCCTCGATGCGCGCGAGCAGCAGGTCGTCCATGATCGCGCGGGCGCTGCCGGCGTCGGGCAGCAGGTAGTACAGTCGGCGTCTCATCGGGTCTCCTTCACGCGAGTAGCGGTGCCGCATCCAAGCGGCGTCCCGACGCGGCCGATCCGGGCGGTGCGCCGGCGTCAGGACAACACGCCTCGCGCCAGCGCCGCAATGCGCGAAGCCCTAGCGCCGGCGTCCAATGGCGCCAGTAGAGCACGTGCGCCGCCGACCAGGCCGCCCAGGTGCGCGAAGTGCGCAACGCCCTCCTGCGAGCCGGTGACGCCGAGCACCAGCTCGATCACCGCGTAGATCACGACGAACACGCGCGCCGGAATCGGAATCGGCAGGAACAGCAGCATCACCTTGTTGTGCGGGAAGTAGCACCGCGTAGGCGAGCAGCAGGCCGAACACGCCGCCGGAGGCGCCGACCGTCGGGTAGATGCCGCCCATCAGCGCAGCTCACGAGCGAGCTGCGCGAGCGCCGCCGCTGATCACGCACACGAGGTAGTAGTTGAGGTAGCGCCTGGCCCCGACCACCTGCTCCATCGCGCCGCCGAACATGTAGAGCGCGAACATGTTGAACAGCGAGGTGCGTGAGGCTGCCGTGCAGGAAGCCGTAGGTGACGAGCTGCCACAGGCTGGAAGCTGACCTGGCCGCCGCTCATGCGCGCGACGCGCCGAGCGGCCACAGCGCGAAGGGGCCGATCAGCCCGGCAGAGGACCTGCTGCAGGAAGTAGATCGCGACGTTGGCGACGATGAGGGCGGTGGTGACGGGCGGCATGGTGTGGTGGGGTGTGGCAGGGACGGCGCAGGGCTGCAACCGGGCATTGATGCCGGTTCGGGAACCCGGGGCCGGCGCAACACGGATCGTGTCAGTACGGGCCCCCGGGGCGCAGCGATGGTCGTCGATGTCCGGGGGCACGATGGCCCCGGCTCGGCCGGCAGCGCTGCCCGGCCATCCTGTAGAGTCGATGCCCATGCTGCGCAATCCTGGCTGCCGTTCGCCGTCCTCGTCCTGCGCGCCCTGCTCGCGGTCCTGCGTCGTCGTCGGCCTCGCGACCGGCTGCACGACGCTCGAGGAGAAGGAGCGCGAGCTCACGTTCCGCGTCGTCAAGGGCGACGCGGGCTGGTACAGCGGCATGCCCGCAGGCGTGCAGGACGTGTACCTGCCGGTCGGCGACGCCCGGCGCGCAGCACATCCACGCCTGGTGGTGGCCGGACGCCGATCCCAAGGCGCCCGTCGATCTACTACCTGCACGGCGTGCGCTGGAACCTGACGGGCAACGTGCGCCGCATCGAGCAGCTTGCGCCAGTTCGGGTTCTCGGTGTTCGCCATCGACTATCGCGGCTTCGGCAAGAGCGACGGCGACCTGCCGTCGGAGGAGATGGTGTACGAGGACGCGCACGCCGGCTGGGCGTGGCTCGCGCAGCAGCAGCCGGACGCCGGCGCGCCGCTTCATCTACGGCCATTCGCTCGGCGGCGCGGTCGCGATCGACCTCGCGGCGCGCTCGCGCGCGACGAGCGCGGCGCGGGCGCCGCAGGCGCGCGGGCTCATCGTCGAGTCGACGTTCACCAGTCGCTCGCCGACGTCGCGGCCGAGCTCTCGTGGAGCTGGCTGCCGACGAGCCTCATCCTGTCGCAGAAGTTCGACTCGATCGACAAGATCAAGGCGGTCGACATGCCGGTGCTGGTCGTGCACGGCGCCGGCGACCGCTTCGTGCCCGTCGCGCTTTTCCGCAGGCGCTGTACCGCGCGGCGCCGAGCCCGAAGAAGCTGCTGCTGATCGAGAACGGCAGCCACAACAACAGCATGTGGATCGGCGACGGCGAGTACCAGCGACGCGCTCGCCGACCTCTTCGGCCTCTCCGGGCCCCGCGGCGACGCGCACGGTCAGCGGGGCGCCCCGCTCGCAGCCCCGGCCTCCGGTCAAGCGCCGGCACGGGCGAGCGGAATCTTCGCGTTGACGCGCGGCGCGGGCGCGTCCTAGTATCGCAGCTCCCCTTGACGTCGCGGCCATGCGTCCGCCTGCGGCGGCCGGCGATTCCCGATGCGATCCTGGCTGCCGACGTCTCGCTCTGGTTCCGGTTTTCCTCGCGACCGCCGCGCACGCGGCGACGGAGGTCGGCGCGGTCACGCTCGGCGGACGGCAGCGCGCGCGTGCTGCGCGGCGCGACGTGGTACAAGCTCGTGCCCGGGCGCGCGCGTCGAGGACGGCGACATCGTGGCGCGCGCGCGAGCGCGCGCCAGGTGCAGATCGAATTCGCGACGGGCACGATCGCGAACTCGTCGTCGGCGCAGGCGCTCTACGTCGCGCCCGCCGGCAAGGGCGGCGGCCGGCTGCTCGACGCTGCCGGCCGGCTGGCTCAAGGTCGCGGCCAAGGCGCCGGGCGTGCGCGTGCGCACGGCGCCGTTCGACGCGGTCACGCGCGACGGCGATCGTCGTGGTGCATGCGCAACGGCGCGGTCGCGGAAGTCTTCGTCGAGAGCCGGCAGCGCGAGCCTGGTCGAGCTGCCGCGAGCGGCGCCGACGGCGCACGCGCGCGACGGCGAAGCGCGGCGAGTACTGGTCGCAAGCCGGCCGGCGGCGCCTTCACGACCGTGCCGCGCGCGCCGAAGGCGTTCGTCGACGCGATGCCCACGGCACTTCGTCGATCCGCTGCCCGTCGCTCGCGGCGAAGCACAAGATCGAAGCCCGACGCTCGTCGTCGATCACGAGATCACGTACGCCGAGGCGCGAGCCGTGGCTCGCCGGCCGCGACCGCGCGGCGTTCGAGCAGCGCTTCGCGGTCCGCTTGCGCGATCCCGCGTTCCGCAAGGCGGTCGGAGCCGCACATCGCGCGCTATCCGTCGTGGGATCGCATGCTGCATCCGGAGAAGTACGCACCGAAGCCGACGCCGGCGAATGACGCACGGTCGGCCGCCGATGCGAAAGGGAAGCCGCATGAAGCTGATCTGGAAGTTCAACCTCGTCCTGCTCGGCATCTTCGTGCTGGGCTTCGTCATCGCCGGCTACATCTCGTACCGCGCGCTGCAGGCGAACGCGCGCGAGGAGATCCTGCAGAACGCGCGGCTGATGATGGAGTCGGCGCTGTCCTCGCGCAACTACACGACGACGCAGGTCAAGCCGCTGCTCGAAACGCAGATGAAGTACAAGTTCCTGCCGCAGACGGTGCCGGCGTACGCCGCGACCGAGCAGTTCAACGAGCTGCGCAAGAAGCATCCCGACTACACGTACAAGGAGGCGACGCTCAATCCCACCAACCCGCGCAACCGCGCCGCCGACTGGGAGGCCGACGTCGTCAACATCTTCCGGCAACACGTCGACGACGACCGAGGTCGTCGGCGAGCGCGACACGCCGGCCGGGCCGGTCGCTCTACCTGGCGCGGCCGATCCAGATCAAGAGCACGGCGTGCCTCGACTGCCACAGCACCGTCGACGCCGCGCCGAAGACGATGCTCGATCTCTACGGCAACGCCAACGGCTTCGGCTGGAAGATGGACGAGGTGATCGGCGCGCAGATCGTCTCGGTGCCGATGGCGGTGCCGATCGAGCGCGCGAACAAGACGTTCACGGCGTTCATGGGCTCGCTCGCCGCTCGTGTTCGTCGCGATCTTCGTGCTGCTCAACGTGATGCTGTACACGATGGTGATCCGCCGCGTGACGCACCCTCGCCGGCATCGCCGACCAGGTGAGCCTCGGCAACATGGAGGCCGGCGAGTTCAAGACGACGAGCCAGGACGAGATCGGCGTGCTGACCGAGGCGATGGGCCGGATGAAGGCGAGCCTCGTGCAGGCGATGAAGATGCTGGAAGGCTGAGCGGCACCTACGCTGCGCCGCGATGCCCGACCCCGAACGCCTCGGCAAGTACGAGATCAAGGGCGTCCTCGGCAAGGGCGCGATGGGGATCGTCTACAAGGGCTTCGATCCGCACATCGAGCGCACCGTCGCGATCAAGACGATCCGCAAGGACCTGGTCGACCCCGAGCTCGCCGCGCAGTACATGGCGCGCTTCAAGAACGAGGCGAAGGCCGCCGGCCGCCTGCATCATCCCGAACATCGTCGGCGTCTACGAGTACGGCGAGGACGACGAGCGTCGCGTTCATCGCGATGGAGTACGTCGAAGGCACCGGCCTGCGCGAGTATCTGAACCGGCGCGCGAGCTTCGACTTCGCGCAGCTCGTCGCGCTGATGTGCGCAGCTCCTCGAGGCGCTCGAGTTCGCGCACGCGCGCGGCGTCGTCCATCGCGACATCAAGCCGTCGAACCTGATCGTCACCGACGCAGGGCGAGCTCAAGGTCGCCGATTTCGGCATCGCGCGCATCGACACGTCGAACCTCACGACGGCCGGCATGGTGATCGGCACGCCGTCGTACATGTCGCCGGAGCAGTGCCGCGGCCTCGAGGCCGACGCGCGCTCCGATCTCTTCAGCGCCGGCGTCGTGCTCTACGAGCTGCTGACCGGCGAGAAGCCGTTCCGCGGCAACGCTCGAGGCGATCGCGTACAAGATCTGCCACGAGGAGCCGCCGCCGCCGTCGACGCTGTCGAAGCTCAAGCTGCCGGCGGCGGTCGACCAGCTCGTCGCGACGCGCGCTCGCCAAGGCGCCCGCCGACGCGCTATCCCGAGCGCGCGCGCGTTCCACGACGCGCTGCGCGACGTCGCGCAGATGTCGGTCGAGGTCGACAACGGGCTCGGCACGACGATGGTCAGCATCGGCACGCTGATGCTGCAGAAGCCGGCGCCCGCGTGGGACGACGAGACGCTGCGCACGGCCGAGCACGAGCTCGCGCGCGCGCTCGGCCCGATGGCGAAGATGATCGTGCGCCGCGCGGCGGCGCAGACGCACGACCGCGCGGAACTCTGCTCGATCCTGTCCGACAACATCGCCGATCCGGAGACGCGGCGGCGCTTCGTCGACGCGTTCAACCGCAGGGCGGCGGCGCGGCCGAGCACGACGGGCGCGTCGGGCGCGCACAGCGGCGCCGCCGGCGACGGCCGAGGCGCGGCGCACCGCCGCCGCGCACGCCTCGGCGCGGCATGCGAGCACGCATCGTCGGGACGCACGGCGCACGCCGCTCGAGCAGGCGTACGTCGATCAGGTCACCGCGCGACTCGCCGTGTACCTGGGTCCGATCGCGCAGGTCGTGACGAAGAAGGCGGCGCGCGACTGCGCGTACGCGCCGCGAGTTCGTGCGCCGCGTGCGCGGAGAACCTGGGCACGCAGGAGCGCGCCGCGTTCCTGCGCGAGTTCGGCTACGAGCAATGACGAGCGCCGGATCGCTCCGGCCCTCGCCGACTCGCACTGCGCCTGCGTCAGCGTGTCGTGCCGGAGCTGCCGCCCTGGCCGCTCGGCATGCCGGAATTGCGCCATGCCCGAGCCGTTGCCCATGGCGCCGCCGGCCCGCGAGTTCTGCGCTTGCCACTGCGCGAACTCGTCCTGCGAGACGCGCCCGTCGTGATTGACGTCGGCCTGGTCGAACGAGAAGCCGGAGATGCCGGTCACGTCGTTGCGCTGCAGGTAGCCGCGGTTGCTCTTGTCGAGCGTGCGGAACTGCGTCGCGTGAGAGGCGTCGCTGGCGCCCGACCGCGTGCCGGTCGCGCCCATCGGGCTGGCGGGAGCGGACCCGGTTGCGCCGGTCGCGCCTCATGCCGGAGCCCGTGGTCTGGGCGGCGGCCACGCCGAACGATCGCCATCAGGGCGACGGCCAGACAGCGGTCGAACAGTTGAACGGGAGGTGCGTTTCATGCGAGGTCTCCTGAAGGGTCGAGATGGACGCCGCACGAGCTTCCGCCTCGCGCGCGCGCCGCATGCCGTGTTGCATGCGCGTAGTTCGATCCCCTGCGGGACAGCCGCGTTCGCGTCCGTCGCGTAGGACGAGCGCTGAAACGCGGGTCTCTGCGGCTCCGCACGACGCGCGGTTGCGTACTCCAAGGACGCGCGCGCGGTCCGCAGCAGCGTGCCGCAAGTCCGGGCGCGTCGCCGATCTGTCGAGAAGTGCCAGCAGGCGATCGGCGCGCGCAGCTCCCGAGCACCGGGTCGACGAGCCCGTGGAACTTGCGCGCGAGGTCCGCATCGCTCATCGGCCGCTCGCAGGCTGCCGATCGCGTGCTCGACGAACAGGTGCAGCGTGCGCCCGTCGTTCAGCGTGATCGTGACGTCCGCGGCGGCCTCGTCGATGCGCCGCGTCCACGACGGCGTGGATGCGATCGCGCAGCGCGATCACGTCGGGCCGCGCGACGATCGCGTCGGAGAACTCCGCTTCGCCCGCCTGCCCGAACAGGATGCCGGCCGCGCTCGCGTGGTACACGCTGAACTTCGCCTCGAGACCGGTGCGCGGCGGCGTCTTGCCGGTGAGCTCGAGCACGAGCGGATGCACGCGCAGGTCGATGCGCGCGATGTCCTCGCGCGCGCAGCGCGTGCGCGTTGCGCAGCTGCACGCAGCCGTCGATGGACGGATGGATCACGATCCCGCACGCGAACGGCTTGTACGTGTTGAACGAGATCTCGAAGCGCTCGCCCAGCTCGTCGGTGATCTCGTTCCAGTCGCACTTGGTCGAGTAGGTCTGCGCGATCCCGCGCGGCGCCTCGATCGCGCGCGCGCGACGACGTGATAGCCGTGCTTCGCCATCAGCGCCGACGTGAGGCCGGCGCGCGCGGCGGCGCCGGGATGGAACGGCTTGGTCATCGAGCCGAACTGCTCGCGCACGCCGACCGGCTGCGACGCCGCGATGCCGAGCGCCATCGTCGTGCGGTCGACGTCGAGCCGAGCAGGCGCGCGCACGCGGCGGCCGCGCCCAGCATGCCGGTGGAGCCCGTGATGTGCCAGCCGCGATCGTAGTGGTCGGGATAGATCATGTTGCCGACGCGGCAGGCGACGTCGATGCCGAGCACGAGCGCGTCGACCAGCCTGCCGCCCGCTGCAGCCCGTGTGCTCGGCGAGCGCCAGCGCCGCCGAGGCCACCGGGCCCGCCGGGTGGATGATCGTCTTGAGGTGCGTGTCGTCGAAGTCGAACGTGTGCGACGAGATGCCGTTCAGCAGCGCCGCGCTCGCCATGTCGACGCGCTCGCCGCGGCCGAGCATCGTCGCCTGCGGCGCCGGCGCGAGCTCCTGCACGGCGGCGAGCGCCGCGGCGAGCGTCGGATGGCGCGCCGCGCCGATCGCGCAGCCGACCCAGTTCAGGAACGTGCGATGCGCCTCGCGCTCGACGGCGTCGCCCCAGCCGCGCGACGGATGCGTCGCGCGACGAACTCGGCGAGGATCCGCGTGACCGGCGGCGCGTCGGTGTCCGCCGTGACGTTGGTGTTGCGGGCCATGGGCGGCGCTTCCCTAGTCCGTGCAGCTCGATGTTGCGTTCCTTCGCGACCTGTCGTCCACTTCGCGATGTCGTCGCGCATGTACTGGCCGAATTGCTCCGGCGTCATCGGCATCGGCTCGCAGCGCCTCGCCGGACAGCCGCTCGCGCAGCGCAGGATCGGCGAGCGCCTCGTTGATCTCGTTGTTGAGCGTGGCGACGATCGGCGGCGGCAGGTTCGCCGGACCGACGATGCCGTACCACTGCACGCCGTCGAAGCCCTTGTAGCCCAGCTCCTCGAACGTGGGCACGTCGGGCAGCAGCGGATGCCGCTTGGTGCCCGTCATCGCCAGCGGCCGCATCTTGCCGGCCTTGATGTGCGGCAGCGCGGCGGCGAGCCCCGGGAACAGCGCCTGCGTCTGGCCGCCCAGGATGTCGGTGATGGCGGGACCGATGCCGCGATACGCGACGTGCTGGATGTCGAGGTCGGCGGCGACCTTCAGCTGCTCCATCGCGAGGTGGGTGAGCGTGCCCGGGCCCGCCGAGCCGTACGAGAGCTTGCCCTTGTTCGCCTTCGCGTACGCGATGAACTCGGGCAGCGTCTTCACCGGCAGCGACGGCGGGACCACCAGCACGTTGGGCGTGCCGCCGACCATCGCGATCGGCGTGAAGTCCTTGACCGCGTCGTAGGGCAGCTTGCGCACGGCCGGGTTGGTGCCGTGGGTGCCGACGTAGCCGACCATCAGCGTGTAGCCGTCCGGCGCGGCGCGCGCGGTGGCCTGCGAGCCGACGATGCCGCCGCCGCCGCTCTGGTTCTCGACGACCACCGACTGGCCGAGCGCCTTCTGCAGCCGCTCGGCGATCGTGCGCGCGACCAGGTCGACGCCGCCGCCGGGCTGCACCGGCGCGATGATCTTGATGGGCTTGGTGGGATACGTCCCCTGCGCGAACGCCGGGGTGAGGGCGATCGCGGTCGCCAGCAGCGCAGCGGCAAATCGCGTGATCCGGTGCGGCATCATCGATCCTCCTGGGCGAAGCGGGGCGCGTGGCACGCGCCTCTCGCTGGGCAGGATTATCGCCCATGTTGCGCGAGCCTTTCGCGAAGGCGCGGCCCTTGGCAGAATGCCGTGATCCAGCGCGACGTGCACATCGACCTGGCGAGCATCGGCGATGCCGACGCAATCGCGGCCTGTCGCGCGACCTCGTCGAAGCGGGCCTCGGCTGGGAGTACCGGCGCGATCGCGTCGCGCGGATGATCGCCGATTCGCGACACGGTCGCGCTGGTCGCCCGCGACGTGCCGCGCATCGCGGGCTTCGCCATCATGAGCTTCGGCGAGGAGCGCGCGCACCTGGCGCTGCTCGCGGTGCGGCCGTCGCACCAGCGGCGGGGTCTCGCCCGGCGCATGCTCGACGTGGCTCGTCGCGTCCGCGCACACGGCGGGCGTGATCAGCGTCTGCACGTGGAGCTGCGGGCGACCAATGCCGCCGCGTTCGCGCTCTATCGTGCGGCGCGGGCTTCACGGAGACCGCTGCGGGTGCCGGGCTACTACCGGGGCCGCGAAGCGGCGATCCGGATGATGCGCGTGCTGCGCGTGCCGTACGCGCCGTTGCCGGCGTGGCAACCGCCGGCGACCGACCCTCGCTGAATTCTCACCGGGTCGGGCGCAGGCCCCTACCTCGCGGCGGCGCCGAACTTGCGACGATCGTCAGTTGGACTGGCCCGCGCCGTTCCAGGCGCTCTGGAATTCGTTGGCATCCAGGCGGCCGTCGTGGTTCAGGTCCGCGCGATCGAACGGGACCTCCGAGGCGTTCGGCAGCCGGTCGATCTCCTCGCGCGTGACGTAGCCCCGGTTGCTCGTGTCGAGCTTGTCGAACGCACTCTGCGCGTTCTCGGTCTGCATCGGCAGGCCGCCGGTCGTGTCCACCGGACCCGGCATGTGCAGGCGGGGCACGTCCAGCGTCGTCCCGGCGGAGTTGTTGGGTTGCGTCAGCGACGGTGATTGCGCGAAGGCGGCACCGCCGGCGAACAACGCGGCCGTGGCGAGCATCAGCATTGGGTTCTTGCGGTTCCTCATGACATCTCCTTTGGTCGCGCGCGATCGTTTGCGCGGTGATGTCACTGTAGATCCGGCGTGATTTCAGCGCTGTAGGACCCGTCCCGGTAATCCTGTGGGACCTTGCGGCGAGGATCATCGGGAGTAGAAGAAATCCACCATGCGCGCGATCTGACCGAGCATCATCTCGCGCCCGCGCACGACCGTGCACCCGCATCGCTCCGCGAGCGCGAGCAGCGGCGTCCGCTCGGGCTTCACGACCGCGTCGAACACGACCGTTGTACGCGGGATGTCGGCCAGCGGGAACGGCAGCTGCGCGTCGTCGAGCATGCCCGCCGGCGACGCGTTGAGGAGGATGTCCACGCCCGCGATGCGCGGTTCCGATGCCTGCGCCGTCACGCCGGGGCAGGCCAGCGACACTCGCGCCGCCGTCAGCCGCGCGCGCTCCTCGTCGATGTCGAAGATGCGCAGCGACGCGGGCGCCTCGAAGCCGATCGCGACCGCGATCGCCGAGCCCGCGCCGCCGGCGCCGAGCAGCATCACGTGCCGGTCGCGCAAGGAGATGCCGCGCCGCCGGAACGCTTCGACGCAGCCCAGGCCGTCGAAGATCTCGCCGCGCCAGCGGCCGTCGCGACCGCGCGACAGCGCGTTGATCGCACCGACCGCATGGGCCTGCACGCCGATCTCGTCGGCGAGCGCGCATGCGCGCACCTTGAACGGAATGGTGAAGACGAGGCCGCCCACGTTGCGCACGCGCATGAGCTGCGGGAGCACCGTGTCGAAGTCGTCGGGCAGCACGTGCATCGGCACCAGCACGGCATCGTGCCCGCGGCTCACGAGCTCGGCGGTGATCATCTCCGGCGAGCGCACCTGCTCGATGGGATGGCCGACGATGCCGAAGAGGCGCGTCCTGCCGGAGACGTAGTCGACCTGGTCGGAGATGGTCATCGGGGTTCCGTCCTGCGCGGCGATGGTAGCACCGGGCATTCACCCGCGGCGCGTGCCATTGCGGTGCACCGTCCGTCGAAGCAAAGGGATGCCATGCGGCGACCGGCCCGGCATGGGACAATTGCGACCGCGTCCCTTTCCGCCTTTGCCGCTGCTCATGAACCACACGTTCGACCTCGACCGCAACGCCCACGAGCTCTACGACGGCGAAGGCCGCCGCTTCGACGCTCTCACCCGCACGTGGACCTTCGTGCGCTCCGCGGAGAAGGGCGACGCGTGCGAGAAGATCGACCTGCTCGCCGCGGCCGCGTGGGTCCAGAAGGAGAGCGAGCATCCGCTGCGCGTGCCCGTCGGCGTCGTCGGGCCGCGCGAGGCGACGCGCGAGCAGATGATCGCCGCGATGCGCATCGGCGAGCTCATCGCGGACTGCGGCTTCGTCCTCCTGTGCGGCGGCCGCCATGGCGTGATGCAGTCGGTGTGCGAGGGCGTGAAGCGCGTGGGCGGCACGTCGATCGCGCTGCTGCCGGACGACGATACGGCGCATGCCAATCCGTTCGTCGACGTCGTGCTCGCCACCGGCATCGGAGAGGCGCGCAACGTGCTCATCGCGCGCGCCTCGTTCGCGCTGATCGCCATCGGCAACAGCTTCGGAACGCTGTCGGAAGTGGCGCTCGGGCGCCAGTTCGACAAGCTCGTCGTCGGCGTCGAGGGTGCCGCGGACGTCGCGGGCGTGCACCACGTGCAGACGGCGCAGCAGGCCGTCGAGGCCGTCGCCGCCGCGTTGCTGGGCGTCGAGCGCTAGCGCCGCGGCGGGCGCGGGACCCGGGCCGCGTTGCACGCCCGTACTACAATCGTGGTTCGAACCTTTCCGGATTTGCAATGAGACCTGCCGAATTTCGCGGCGCGTGGAGTGCGCTCTCCCGCCGCCGCCGCTTCCGCGCGACGCGCTGCCGTGAGGTCCTGCGTGCTCGATAACGCGAAGGTCGCGGCCATTGCCCCGGCTGCGCTGGCCGGCATCCGGCGCGGCGTCGAGAAGGAGAGCCTGCGGGTGCGGCCGGATGGCAGCGCTCGCGCTCACGCCGCACCCGACGGCGCTCGGCGTCCGCGCTGACCCACGCCACAATCACCACCGACTTCTCGGAGAGCCAGCTCGAGCTCATCACGGGCGTGCATCCCTCTGCCGGAGGCGTGCGTGCGCGAGCTGACGGAGATCCACCAGGCGGTCTATCGCGCGATCGGCGACGAGCTCCTGTGGGCCGGCAGCATGCCGTGCAAGCTGCCGAGCGAGAACGAGATTCCGCTCGGACGCTACGGCACCTCCAACCTCGGGCGCGCGAAGACCGTGTACCGCACCGGCCTGTCGTATCGGTACGGCCGGCGCATGCAGACGATCTCGGGCATCCACTACAACTTCTCGCTCCCCGAGAACCCGGGCAACGAGGCGTATTTCGCGCTGATCCGCAACTTCCGCCGGCATTCGTGGCTGCTGCTGTATCTCTTCGGCGCGTCGCCCGCGGTGTGCGCGTGCTTCCTCGAGGGGCGCCAGCATCCGCTCACGCGCCTCTCCGCCGACACGTACTACCTGCCGTACGCGACGTCGCTGCGGATGGGCCGCCTGGGCTACCAAAGCGATGCGCAAGCGGCGCTGTCGGTGAGCTACAACAGCCTCGAGAGCTACGGCGCGTCGCTCGAGGCGGGCCTCACGCTCGTGCATCCGCCCTACGAGGCGATCGGGGTGCGCGTCGGCGACGAGTACCGCCAGTTGGCACCCACGCTGCTGCAGATCGAGAACGAGTTCTACGGCACCATCCGCCCGAAGCGCCGCATCTTCCAGGGCGAGCGGCCACTGCATGCGCTGCGCGAGCGCGGCGTCGAATACATCGAGGTGCGGCTCATGGACCTCGACCCGTTCCTGCCGGTCGGCATCGCCCCGGAGACGATGCGCATGCTCGACGTCTTCCTGCTGTTCTGCCACCTGAGCGCAGGGCGATCCCGACACGCCGGACGAGCTCGCGGCGTGGGCGCGCAATCGCGATCGCGTCGCCTCGCGCGGGCGCGAGCCGGGTCTCATGCTCTGGCAGGACGACCGGGAAATCTCGCTCAAGGACTGGGGCCGCGACGTGCTCGCGCAGTGCCGGCCGATCGCGCAGGCGCTCGATGCCGCGATCGGGACGAACGCCTACACGCACGCGCTGACCCGCGCGGTGACCGCCGTCGAGCATCCGCGAGACCACGCCGTCCGCGCGCGTGCTGGAGGCGATGGCGCGGGAATACGACCATTCCTATTCGCGCTTCGTGCTCGCGCAATCGCAGCGGCATCGCGCGGACATCCTCGCGCTGCCCTACCCGGAGGCGCTGGCGCAGCGCGACCGGCGCCTCGCCGAGCAATCGCTCGCGAAGCAGCGCGAGATCGAGGCCGGCGACACCATGCCGTTCGAGCAGTACCGGCAGAAGTACCTGGATCCGGCGCGGTTGCGGGCGTAGGTCCGCCGGCCGGGGCGGCACGCGGCGCCGCCAGCCGCGCCGCTCGTCTTGCATTGGCGTTGGCGCGGCGCCATCTACGGTGATCGCCATGTCCCGCGATCCGCAACAGGCCGGCCTCTTCGACGCGCCGCAGGCGCTGCCGCAAGGCCTCCTCTACGAGCCCGATTTCCTGTCGCGCGGCGAGGAGGATGCGCTGCTGGCCGCCATTGCGCCGCTGCCGCTGCGCGAAGCGAAGTTCCGCGAGTACTTCGCGCGTCGCCGCGTCGCCCACTTCCACGACGAGGCCGACGCGCCGCGCTACGACGACCAGAGCGCCGACGCGTTCACCAGCGGTCCGCTGCCGCCGTTCCTTGCGGAACTGCGGGCCAAGGTCGCCGCACGCCTCGCGCTCCCCGCGACCGACTTCGTCCACGCGCTGGTCAGCGAGTACCGGCCCGGCACGCCGATCGGCTGGCATCGCGACAAGCCGGACTATGGCATCGTCGTCGGCGTCTCGCTCGCCGGTGTCGGCACGATGCGCTTTCGCCCGTACGCCGCGCAGGACGCGCAGCACGCTGTCTACGCTCGAGCTCGCGCCGCGCTCGCTGTACGTGATGCGCGACGCGATCCGCTGGCAATGGCAGCACAGCATGCCGCCGATGCGCGCGTTGCGCTATTCGATCACCCTGCGCACGCGCGCGACGGTGGCGCCACCGGCGCCGTTCGCGCGCTAGGGACCCCGCTCCGCCACCGCATCGCCCCACGGCGACATGATCTCGGTGCAGCCCGTGTTCCATTGGCCGTCGCGCACCACGCCCGCGGGCACGGCGAAGGCATAGGGAAAGCACGTCCGCCGCGCGGTGACCGTCGAAAAGTGCTCGCGCAGCGCGGCCAGCACGTCGGCCGGCAACGCCATGTCCGCGATCACCAGCGTGCCGCCGCTCTGGTCGATGCGCGGCTGGTGGAACGCCTCCTCGAGCGTCTGCGCGTGATCCATCATGAACGATGCGATCTGCAGCACCGTGCCGATGATCTTGCGTCCCCCCGACGCGCCCAGCGCGAAGCGGCGGCCGTCGGCGATCTCGCCCACGACCGGGCAGAAGTTGCCGAGGCAGCGTTGGTTCGGCCCGAGCGAGTTCGGCTTGCCGGGCTCCGGATCGAACCACATGATGCCGTTGTTGAGCAGGATGCCGAGCGACGGCGACACCACGCGCGAGCCGAACATGGAGAGCAGCGTCTGCGTCGCCGCGCACAGGTTGCCGTGGCGGTCGACGATCGAGAAATGGGTGGTGCACGACGGGGCCGCCGGCGACTCGCGGTCGCCCATCTCGTCCAGTCGGCTGCGGTACGCGGCGTCGAGCGCGCGCGCATACGCGACGTAGCTCGCGGGACCGGGAGCGCCGCCCGGCGACGCCAGCATCCCGGAGAGCAGCTGCAGGCTCTTCGCCAGCGTGGGTCCGCCCGTCATGCCGGGCGCCACGAACACGTGGCCGCCGCGATAGGGAACCGGCAGCGCGTCGACGATGCGCGCGCGATACGCGGCGAGGTCCGCGACCGACAGGCAGCCGCCTTTCGCCCTGACGTCGCCGGCGAGCGCCTGCGCGAGATCGCCGGCGTAGAACGCCTGCGCGCCGCCGTCCGCGATGTGCCGCAGCGTGCGCGCGTGCGCCTTCTGGTCGAGATGCCGCTGCGTGAGCGCGGTCCACTGGCCGAGGATCGGCCACTGGCCGTCCTCGAGGAACAGGGCGGCGGCATCGGGGTCCTGCGCGAGCGCGCGCGCCGAGGACGCCATCAGCAGGCCCGAGAACCAGTCGACGAGCAGCCCTTCCTCCGCGAGCGCGACGGCGGGCTGCAGGAGATCGCGCCACGGCAGGCGGCCGAAGCGCTCGTGCGCGAGCCCCATTCCGGCGACGACCCCCGGCACCGCGACCGCCGCGGCGCCCTGCACGTTCCGATCGTCGACGACCGCGGCCCACGGAAAGAGATCGGACGCCTTGCCCGCGCCCGACAAGGGATAGTCGGCGGGATCGAGCGCCATCGGCGAGCGCATGCCGTAGTCGACCGTGTACGCCCGGCCCTCGCCGGCGCGCCACAGGGTCATCGCGCCGCCGGCGGCGGGTCCGCTCATCCACGGCTCGACGACGCCGATGGCGAACGACACGGCGACCGCGGCATCGATCGCGTCGCCGCCCGCCTCGAGGACAGCCGCGCCGGCTTCCGCGGCCCGGCGATGCTGCGCGGCGACCACGCCGCCGCGCGTGGCGACGACGCTCTTCCGGACGACCTGCGTGTTCGAGAAGTTGTCGATCACGTGCCGGACGCGGTCACGCCGCGCGCTCCTTCGCGTAGCGCACGACGCCGGCATGCGGGGCGAACCCGACGTCCGTCTGCTTGCGCGTGCACATGCGCCGATGCTAGCAAACCGCGCGCGTTCGCCAGCGCCGCGCACGGATATTCACTCGGCTGTCAGGCACGTGTCGGCCATCGCGCACGGAGCGACGGCGCCGCGTAAGTCCCGCCGCACACGAGAGTAGGACCGCGGCGGATAAAACGCGCGCGACGGCTGCGGCAAGGTAATGACCGTCGAACACGCGAAACGAAGGAACCCCGATGAGGAAGCTCCTGCTCACCGCCCTCGCACTGGCCGCCGCGCTGCAGGGCTGCGCGATCGTTCCCTACGATGGTGGCTATCACGGCGATCGACACTACCGCGGGGATGGCTATTATCGCTACCACCACCACGATTACTACCCCTACGGCCATTGATGAAGGGCGCGAGCCCGACGTGGGATGGGATTGCCCGTTGGTGGCCTACAAGTCGCTCCGGCGCCTCTTTGATTTGAACTATGGCGCGCCACCCCCAACTGAGGTATTGTGCACTGCACAACGGGAAGGAATCCACCGATGAAACCACCGTCCCACAAGGGCGCGGGTCCGATCGGGCGAGTTGCCGGCGACACCGCCGCGCTGACGGACCCCGCGCAAGAGGCGTGGCGCTATTCGCACGACGTGTCGCAACGCTCCGCCAGCGGCGTGCTCGCCCTGGCCTCGCGAACCGCAAACCAGGCGATCTCGCAGCAGATCGAGATGGCGTTCGACGTCGGCCGCGTCATGCGCGAGCAATCGCAGGAGCTCGAGCGCACGGCCAACACCTCGGTTCCCGCCGGTCCCTGGCGCGACTCCCTCGTGCAGGTCGCCGGCGCCCAGGCGCGATTCGCGGACATGGTAGTCGCGCAGGCGATACAGTGGGGGCGCCGTTTCGGCGGCCTCGCGTTCGCGTTCCCGCTGCCCGACCGCCGGAACTAGCCCGCCGCGCGACCGCGCGCGACGCCGCGCGCCTTCAGCCCCCCAGCGCCTGCATGCCCTTGGCGTGCACGTCGTCGAAGATCGCCTCCAGCGCCGGATGCGCGCCGCGCAGCCCGTCGACCACGTCCTTCGCCCAGCGCAGGTACTCGCGCTTGCGCTCGAGCGGCCAGTCGGCCGGCGGTGCGGCCACCATGTCGTAGACGTTGCAGATCTTGTCGGCGAGCTTCACGAGCTTCGCGCGATGCGACGCCGTGCCCGCGTGCTGCACCTGCAGGCGCTTGCGGTCGGCTTTCGACAGCGTCTTGTCGTCGGTGACCTCGAGCACGATGGTGGTGACGAGCTCGCCGAAGAGCATGCGTAGCTCGTCCGGCGTGGTCTTCGTGTCCTCGATCGTGTCGTGGAGCAGCGCGGCGCACAGCACCGCGACGTCGTCCACGCCCTCGCGCTTGAGCAGGTTGGCGAGCGCGATCGGGTGGTTGATGTACGGCGATGCGTGCGCATCCTTGCGCCGCTGGTGGCGATGCTTCTCGGCGGCGAACGCCACGGCCTCGAGCAGCACCGCCTGGGGATCGGGATTCATGGCGGTCCAAGGGTAATGGGCGAGCATCGCGCGTGCAAGCCCGCGCGCGGCGTTGCTTGCGCCGCGCAGGCGCGCATGATTGAATCGGCAGGGCGCTCGCGATCGCAGCACACCCTGCCCTCCGCATGACCTGGTCCCTCCTCGCTCGCGATGCTTCCGGCGCCTTCGGCGTCGCGGTCGCCAGCCGCTTCTTCGCCGTCGGCGCGCTGTGCCCGCACGCGCGCAGCGGCGCGGGCGCGCTGTCCACGCAGGCGCTCGTCAATCCGACCTATGCGGCGCCGGGACTCGACCTGCTCGCGCAGGGCGCGCCCGCGGCGGAGGTCGTGCGCATCCTCACCGGCGCCGACGCCGGACGCGACGTCGCGGCAGCTGCACGTGATCGATCGCCAGGGCCGCACGGCCGCGCACACCGGCAGCGCCTGCATCGACTGGTGCGGCCACGTCGCCGGCGACCAGTATTCCGTCGCCGGCAACATGCTGGCGGGCCCGCAGGTGCTCGCCGAAACGGCGCGCGTCTACGACGCGGGCGCGGGGCTGCCTTTCGCCGAGCGCCTGCTGTCGGCGCTCGCCGCCGGCGAGGCCGCGGGCGGCGACAAGCGCGGCAAGCAGGCGGCCGCGCTGCTCGTCGTCACCACCGAGGAGTATCCGTTCCTCGATCTGCGCGTCGACGATCACGCCGAACCGATCGCCGAGCTGCGCCGCCTGTACCGAGACGAGCCTCGAGCGCTTCCAGCCGTTTCTCGCCTGCGTGCCGTCGCGCGCGAGCCCCGCGGGCATCACCGATCGCGCCGTGATCGAGGCGAACATCGCGCGCTTCCAGGCCGGCGCGGCGAAGCGGCACGATGACCCGCCCATGAGCGGCCGCTGCTCGAGGTTCGCGACCTGCGCACGCATTTCGCGACCGACGACGGCGAGTTCGCCGCGGTCGACGGCGTGAGCTTCTCGCTCGATCGCCGGACGCACGCTCGGGCTCGTCGGCGAATCCGGCTGCGGCAAGAGCGTGACGTCGCTGTCGATCATGGGCCTCGTGCCGCAGCCGCCGGGGCGCATCGTCGGCGGGGAGATCCTGTTCGAGGGCAGGGACCTGCTGCAGCATGCCCGCCGGCGGCACTGCGCGAGCTGCGCGGCAACCGCATCTCGATGATCTTCCAGGAGCCGATGACGTCGCTCAATCCGGCGTTCACGGTCGGCGACCAGATCGCGGAGGCGATCCTGCGCCACCGCCGGGTCACGCGCGCGGAAGCGGCGGAAGCGGGCGATCGAGATGCTGCGCCGGGTGCGCATTCCCTCGCCCGAGCAGCGCTTCGACGACTATCCGCACCAGCTGTCCGGCGGCATGCGCCAGCGCGTGATGATCGCGATGGCGCTGGCGCTGTCGCCGCAAGCTCCTCATCGCCGACGAGCCGACCACCGCGCTCGACGTCACGATCCAGGCGCAGATCCTCGAGCTCATGCGCACGCTGCGCGAGGAGACCGGCACCGCGATCATCCTCATCACGCACGATCTCGGCGTGATCGCGGAGGTGGCCGACGACGTCGCGGTGATGTACGCCGGCCGCATCGTCGAGCGCGCGCCGGTGGCCGCGCTGTTCGCGCAGCCGCAGCATCCGTACACCGATCGGACTGCTGGGCTCGATCCCGCAGCTGCACCTCGAGCAGGACGCGCCTGGCCGCGATCGAGGGCCAGGTGCCCAACGCGCTGACGCCCGTGCAGGGCTGCCGCTTCCATCCGCGCTGCCCGTTCGCGGTGGCGAACGCTGCCGCACCGAGGTGCCGCCCGCTGATGCCGATGGCGCCGGGGCACGAGTGCCGCGTGCTGGCGCGCGCCGCTCGATCCTGCGGTCCTGGTGCGCGGCATCAGCCCGCCGGGCCGTCCGGTGATTGCGCCGCCGCAACTTCCAGCGGGCGCCGCTGCGCCGCTGCTGCGCGTCGACTCGCTGGTCAAGCACTTCCCGATCCGCCGCGGCGCTGTTCGGGCGCACGTCGCGGCGTGGTGCACGCCGTCGACGGCGTGACCTTCGACGTCGCGGTCGGCGAGACGCTCGCGCTCGTCGGCGAATCGGGCTGCGGCAAGTCGACGACCGGCCGCCTCGTGCTGCGGCTGCTCGAGCCGACGTCGGGGACGCGTGCAGTTCGAAGGGCGCGACGTCTTCGCGCTGTCCGGATGCGGACCTGCGCGACGCTGCGCGGTCGCCTGCAGATCATCTTCCAGGATCCGTTCGCGTCGCTCAATCCGCGCATGACGGTCGGCCAGACGCTCGGCGAGCCGCTCGCGCTGCACGGGCTCGCCGAGGGCCGGCGGCGCGAGCGCGTCGCCGAGATCCTGCACCTCGTCGGGCCTGGCGCCCGAATACGCGCGCCGCTATCCGCACGAGTTCTCGGGCGGCCAGCGGCAGCGCATCGGCATCGCGCGCGCGCTGGCGGTCGAGCCGCGGCTCATCGTGTGCGACGAGCCGGTGTCGGCGCTCGACGTGTCGATCCAGGCGCAGGTGGTGAACCTGCTGCGCGACCTGCAGCGCAGCTCGGCCTGTCGTACATCTTCATCGCGCACGACCTCGCGGTGGTGAAGTTCGTCGCGACGCGCGTGGCCGTGATGTACCTCGGCCAGATCGTCGAGTTCGCGGGGAAGCACGCGCTCTTCGCGCGCCGCGGCATCCGTACACGCAGGCGCTGCTGCCGGCGATCCCCGTGCCGGATCCGTCGCGTCGAGCGCCAGCGCGCGATCCTGCAGGGCGACGTGCCCAACCCGGCCGATCCGCCGTCGGGCTGCCGCTTCCGTACCCGCTGTCCGCACGCGCGCCAGCGGTGCGCGCGACGAGACGCCCGCCGCTCGAAGCGGCCGACGGCCACGCGGTCGCGTGCCATTTCTGGCGCGAGATCGCGCCCGCGCAGGCCATTCTGCCCGGGCGCGGCCGCCGCTGCCGCGCAATCCGCGCCTCGAGGCGCTGCAGGCCGCGTTCAGCGAGCGTCCGGCGAGCCCGGCATGATGCTATTCTGGGATTCACTGTCGCACGAGGGAGACGACGATGATCGTACGCAAGCACGCCCGCCAACTTCTCGCCGCCTGCGCCATGGCAGCCGCGCTGACGGCCGCTGCCGCGAGTGCGCAGACGCTGCGCTTCGGCCTCGCCGAGGATCCCGACGTGCTCGATCCCACGCTCGCGCGCACGTTCGTCGGGCGCATCGTGTTCGCGGCGCTGTGCGACAAGCTGGTCGACATCGACGAGAAGCTGAACATCGTGCCGCAGCTCGCGGAGAGCTGGTCGTGGTCGCCCGACGGCAAGGCGCTGACGATCAAGGTGCGTCCGGGCGTCACGTTCCACGACGGCGAGAAGCTCGACGCCGCCGCGGTGAAGTACAACATCGAGCGCCACAAGACGATGCCGGGCTCCAACCGGCGCGGCGAGCTGGCGCTGGTGACGACCGTCGACGTGGTCGATCCGATGACCGTGCGCCTCAACCTGTCCGCGCCGTTCTCGCCGCTGCTCGCGCAGCTCGCCGACCGCGCCGGCATGATGGTGTCGCCCAAGGCCGCGCAGGCGGCCGGCGACAAGTTCGGCGCCAACCCGGTCTGCTCGGGCCCGTTCAAGTTCGTCGAGCGCGTCGCGCAGGACCGCATCGTGCTCGAGCACTATCCCAACTACTGGAACAAGGGGCAGGTCTTCCTCGACCGGATCGTCTACCTGCCGATCGTCGACTCGACGGTGCGCCTCGCGAACCTCAAGTCCGGCCAGCTCGACTTCATCGAGCGCATGGCGCCGTCCGACGTGCCGGCGCTGAAGAGCGACAGCCGCTTCCGGATCTCCAAGATCACCGAGATCGGCTACCAGGGCATCACGCTCAACGTCGGCAAGAGCGACCTGGCGAAGACCACCGCGATCGGCACGGACCCGCGCGTGCGCGAGGCGTTCGAGCTGGCGCTCGACCGCGACGGCATCGTGCAGGTGGTGATGGACGGCGAGGCGGCGGTCGGCAACCAGTGGGTCGCGCCGGACAACCCGTACTACGCGAAGAACATGCCGATCCCGAAGCGCGACGTCGCGAAGGCGAAGGCGCTGCTCGCAGCAGGCCGGCATGCCCAATCCCGACCGTCACGCTGATGACGCCGACCACGTCCGATGCGCAGAAGATCGCGCAGGTGGTGCAGGCGATGGTCAAGGAGGCGGGCTTCGACGTGAAGATCCAGTCGACCGAGTTCGCGACCTCGCTCAACCTCGCCGACAAGGGCGAGTTCGACGCCTACGTGCTCGCGTGGAGCGGCCGCGCCGACCCCGACGGCAACATCTTCAGCTTCGACGCGTGCAAGCAGCCGCTCAACTACGCGGGCTACTGCAAGCCCGAGGTGGACGACCTCCTCAACAAGTCGCGCACGGCGTCCGACCCCGCGGAGCGCCGCAAGGCGTACGAGCAGGTCGCCGCGATCGTGCTCAAGGACCGGCCGATCGTCTACCTCTACCACCGCCACTGGCTGTGGGCGTACAGCAACAAGCTGTCGGGCCTGCGCACGATTCCCGACGGCCTCGTGCGCGTGCAGGGGCTGAAGCTGCAGTAGCCGCGTCGCAGGCCGGCGAGTCCGCGCGATGTATGCGTTCCTCACCCGGCGCATCGCCACGATCCTGCCGACGCTGCTGTTCGTCACGATCCTGATCTTCGGGCTGCAGCAGCTGCTGCCCGGCGATCCGGCGGTGGTGCTCGCCGGCGAGGACCGCGACCCGAGCGTCGTCGCGTACCTGCGCCAGAAGATGCACCTCGACGAGCCGCTGCCGGTGCGCTACTTCTACTGGCTCGGCGGCGTGGTGCAGGGCGACCTCGGCGAGTCGCTGCGCATGCAGAAGCCGGTGACCGCGCTGATCGCCGAGAAGCTGCCGGTGACGCTCGAGCTCGCGGGCCTCGCGATCGTGATCGCGCTCGCGATCGGCATTCCCGCCGGCATCGTCTCGGCGATCGCCAAGGGCACCTGGTGGGACTACGCCGCGAACGGCGATCGCGCTGTGGGGCCTGTCGACGCCCAACTTCTGGCTCGGCATCATGCTGATCCTGCTCTTCTCGGTGCAGCTGGGCTGGCTGCCCGCGTCGGGCTACGTCAGCCCGTTCGAGGACCTGAACGGCAACCTCGCCGCGATGATCATGCCGGCGTTCGTGCTCGGCAACGCGATCGCCGCGGTGCTGATGCGCCACACGCGCAGCGCGATGCTGCAGGTGATGTCGTCCGACTACGTGCGCACGGCGCGCGCCAAGGGGCTCGACGAGCGCGTCGTGATCCTGAAGCACGCGCTGCGCAACGCGCTGACGCCGATCATCACGCTCGGCGCGCTCGAGCTCGGCACGCTGCTCTCCGGCGCGGTGCTCACCGAGCAGGTGTTCACGATCCCCGGCTTCGGCAAGCTGATCGTCGACGCGGTGTTCAACCGCGACTACGCGGTGGTGCAGGGCGTGGTGCTGTTCACCGCCACCGCGTACATCCTGCTGAACCTGCTCGCCGACATCGCCTACTTCCTCGTCAACCCGCGGCTGCGCGGCTGATGGCCACCGCTCGCGCTCGACGTCGCTGCCGCGCGAGGCGAGCCCGGGCCGCCGCGCGTTCGCGCCGGCTGCGCGAAGCGCCGCGCGGCGATGGTCGGCCTGTGCGTCGTGGCGTGCTCTTCGTCGCTGGTCGCCGCTGTTCGCGCCGTGGCTCGCGCCCGTACGATCCGCTCGCGACGAGCTGGTCGGCGATCCGCAAGGCGCCGTCGGCCGCGCACTGGTTCGGCACCGACGAGATCGGCCGCGACGTGCTCTCGCGCGTGATCTTCGGCGCGCGCGCGTCGCTGCTCGCGGGCGTGGTGTCGGTGTCGATCGCGCTGTCGCTCGGCGTGCCGATCGGCCTGCTCGCCGGCTACGCCGGGCGCTGGCCCGACGCGCTGATCTCGCGCATCACCGACGCGATGCTCGCCACGCCGTTCCTGATCCTCGCGATCGCGCTCGCCGCGTTCCTCGGGCCGAGCCTCACCAACGCGATGATCGCGATCGGCATCTCGGCGACGCCGATCTTCATCCGGCTGACGCGCGCGCAGGTGCTGTCGGTGAAGGTCGAGGATTACGTCGAGGCCGCGCGCGCGGTCGGCAACTCGCACCTGCGCATCGCGGTGCGCCACATCCTGCCCAACGTGATCCCGCCGCTGATCGTGCAGGCGACGCTCGCCATCGCCGCGGCGGTCATCGCCGAGGCGAGCCTGTCGTTCCTGGGCCTGGGCCAGCAGCCGCCCGCGCCGAGCTGGGGCAGCATGCTCAACACCGCGAAGAACTACGTCGAGAACGCGCCGTGGATGGCGGTGTGGCCCGGCGTCTCGATCTTCCTGCTGGTGCTCTCGTTCAACCTGCTGGGCGACGGGCTGCGCGACGCGCTCGATCCGCGGCATTCGTGACGCGTGACGCGGCGGGCGGCACCTCGCGAGGGGGCGCGAGCGTAAACTCGCGGCCTGCGTACGCCATTACGGCGCGCAGTTGTCTCTCGCAACACCGCACGAGTCTCCATGCCGCTGCTCACTCTCCAGGACGCCCAGCTCGCGTTCGGCCTGCATCCGCTTGCTCGACCGCGCCGCGTTCGTCGTCGACGACGGCGAGCGCATCGGCCTCATCGGCCGCAACGGCACCGGCAAGTCGTCGCTGCTCGCGGTGCTCGCCGGCACCGCCGCAGCTCGACGACGGCGAGGTGCAGCGCCGCGACGGCCTGCGCACGGTGCTGGTCGAGCAGGAGCCGGTGCTGCCGCCCGCGTCCACGCTGCGCGAGAGCCTCGCGCTGCGCGGCGGGCTCGTCCACGGCCACGAGTCCGGGCACGACGAGCGCGAGCATTGGCGCACCGAGGCGCGACTCGTCGAGTACCTGCATCGCTTCGGCCTCGACGAGGCGATGCGTCCCGAGACCGCGTCGGGCGGCGAGCGCAAGCGCGCGGCGCTGGCGCTCGCGTTCGCGCTCGCGCCCGACCTGCTGCTGCTCGACGAGCCCACCAATCACCTCGACCTCGACGCCATCGAGCGCGTCGAGGAGCTCGTGCGCCGGCATGCCGGCGGCGATCGTGGTCACGCACGACCGCGCGTTCCTCGATCGCGTGACCACCCGCATCGTCGAGCTCGACCGCGGCCTGCTGCGCTCGTATCCCGGCAACTTCGCGGCCTACGAAGCGCGCAAGGCCGACGAGCTCGCGGCGGAGAGCGTGGCGCAGCGCAAGTTCGACACGTTCTGGAAGCAGGAGGAGGCGTGGATCCGCAAGGGCATCGAGGCGCGGCGCACGCGCGACATGGGCCGCGTGCGCCGCCTGGAGGCGCTGCGGCGCGAGCGCGCCGCGCGGCGCGCGCGCATCGGCAACGTCAAGCTCACGCTCGACGCGGGCGAGCGTTCCGGCAAGCTGGTGGCCGAATTGACGCAGGTGGGCAAGCGCTTCGGCGAGCGCACGATCGTCCGCGACCTCGATCTCGTGCGTCATGCGCGGCGATCGGCTGGGCCTCATCGGCCCGAACGGCGCCGGCAAGACGACGCTGCTCAAGCTGATCCTGGGCGAGCTGCCGCCCGACAGCGGCACGGTGAAGCTCGGCACGCGGCTCAACGTCGCGTACTTCGACCAGATGCGCGCGCAGCTCGATCCCGAGCGCACGCTCGCGGAGACCATCAGCCCCGGCTCCGACTGGATCGAGACCGCCGACGGCCGCAAGCACGTGCTGTCGTATCTCGGCGAGTTCCTGTTCCCGCCCGAGCGCGCGCAGGCGCCGGTGAAGATGCTCTCCGGCGGCGAGCGCAACCGCCTGCTGCTCGCGCGGCTCTTCGCGCAGCCCGCGAACCTGCTCGTGCTCGACGAGCCGACCAACGACCTCGACATCGATTCGCTCGAGCTGCTGGAGGAGACGCTGCAGGCGTATCCGGGCACGCTGCTGCTGGTGAGCCACGACCGCGCATTCCTCGACAACGTGGTGACGCAGACGCTGGTGGCGGAGGGCGACGGCCGCTGGCGCGAATACGTGGGCGGCTACAGCGACTGGGTCGCGCAGCGGCCGCCGCCCGCGCAAGCCGCGGCGACCTCCACGGCGGCGCGCGTCGACTCGCGCAAGCCCGCGCGGCCGGTCACGCGACTGTCGTTCAAGGAGCAGCGGGAGCTGGAAGCGCTGCCCGGCGAGCTCGAAGCGCTCGAGGCCGAGCAGCTGGCGCTGACCGCGAAGATGAGCGGCGCCGACTACCACAAGGGCGGCGCCGAGGCGATCAAGGCGGACCGGCAGCGCGCGGTCGAGATCGAGCGCCTGCTCGCGGAGCGCTTCGCCCGCTGGGACGTGCTCGAGGCGAAGGCGGCGGACGCGGCCCGCGCGCGCGGCGAGAGCCCGAAAATATAGCGGCCGCTCGGAAGCGGCCGCTTGTCATCGTGGCGTTGGAGGGTGCACTCCTCGCCGTCTTCCGCGGTTCGCCTTGCGGCGAGGTGTCCGTAGGTCCTCGTCGGGACCGTCACACGTTCAGCGAAATCGGGCTTGCGTTGATGACGGGTCCATTCTCGCGCGGACGCGGTGCGCGCAGGATGCGCGTTCGTCCGATAGGTGCGTAGGAAAGCGCCTACTTCTCGGTCCTGCGCGCGACTGCGGGCGCTTCGTGCAGCACGATCCCCGGCATGCCCTTCCACGCCGTGACGTGCGCGCCCGTCGCCGCATCCGCGCGCGGGATGACGTCCAGCGCAGGGGGATTCGTCGCGAGCAGCAGCCCGCCGCCGACGACGGCCGCGCCGAGGACGGTGCCGAGATACACACGCTTGTCGATGTTCGTCATCCCCTGCCTCCGCTGCGCCGGCAACAGGCCGGCCTCGAGATGGTGCCGAGGATAGGGAAACCCCGGAGCGCCGGCTGTAGGCGCACTCCGGAATCGAGCATCGGTGCCCGGACCACGCAGTGCAACAAACCGGCGGACGCGGCCTTGCGCGACGATGCTACGCTTCACGGCTCACCCCGCCTGCCTCCGCGCAATGACGCAAGTCGCCGAGACCAATCGCCTCGATCGCCCGGTCGATCCCGCCACCGACCATGCGCTCGGACCCGCGCAGCCCGATCTCACCCTGGTCGAGTACGGAAGCTACGCGTGCCCGTACTGCCGCGCCGCGAACGAGGAGATCGCGAAGCTGCGCGACCGCTTCGGCGACCGCCTGCGCTACGTGTTCCGGCAGCGGCCGATCACCGGCAGCGACATCGCGCGCCGCGCGGCGGCGATCGCCGAATCCGCGCGCGACGAGGCGACGTTCTGGAAGGCGCACGTGCGCCTCATGACGCGCTCGGCCACGCTCACCGAGGACGACGTCGCCGAGGTCGCGCTCGATCTCGACGCGGACGGCGAGAGCGCGGAGGCGGCGGCCGCCCGCAGTCGCGGCGAGGCGCGCGTGCAGCGCGACGTCGACAGCGCGCGGGCGAGCGGCGTGCGCGTGACGCCGACGTTCTTCATCAACGGGCGCCGCTACGACGGCCCCTGGGACGAGGTGTCGCTGTCGGAGGCGATGCTGGGCTCGCTCGGCCATCGCGTGCATTCCGCGGCCGTCGATTTCGCGAGCTGGGCGCCGTCGACCGGCGTGCTGCTGCTGCTCATGTCGGTGCTGGCGGTGCTCACGTGAACTCGCCGATCGGCCACGCCTTCGTCGCACTTCTGGGAAGCGCCGTTCGGCGTCACGTTCGCCGAGATCGACTTCCGCATGCCGCTCGCGCATTGGGTGAACGACGGCCTGCTCACCCTCTTCTTCCTGCTGGTGGGGCTCGAGATCAAGCGCGAGTTCACGGTGGGCCGGCTCGCCAATCGCCGGTCCGCCGCGTTTCCCATCGCCGCGGCGCTGGGCGGCATGGCGGTGCCGGCGGGACTGTACGCGCTCGCCATTCCCGCGGGCGGCTGGAGCCACGGCTGGGGCGTGCCGATGGCCACCGACACGGCGTTCGCGATCGCGATCATCGTGATGCTCGGCAAGCGCGTCCCGGTCGAGCTGCGCGTGTTCCTCACCGCCGCCTCGATCGTCGACGACATCGGCGCCATCGTGGTCGTCGCGCTGTTCTACTCGGGCCAGCTGCACTGGGGCTATCTCGCCGGCGCGGCCGGGATCGTCGCGCTGCTCGCGGTGCTCAACCGCTCGGGCGTGTATCGCGCGATGCCGTATGGCCTGCTCGGCGTGGCGTTGTGGGCGTGCGTGCACGCGGGCGGGTTGCACGCGACGCTGGCCGGCGTGCTGCTCGCATTGTTCATCCCGACACGGCCGCCGCCCAACCTCAGCGCGCTGATGGCGCAGGCGAACGCGGTGCTCACCTCGGAGACGACGCGCGGGCAGGAAGTGCTGCGGCACGGACCGTCGGGACCGGCGCTGCGCGCGCTCGACGCGATCCACGACCGGCTGGAATCGCCGGCCGATCGCACGCTGCGCGCGATCGAGCCGTGGTCGAGCTATCTCGTGCTGCCGCTCTTCGCGCTCGCCAACGCCGGCGTCGCGCTGTCGGCGGGCGTGTTCGCCGGCCGCGAGTCGCTGATCGGCGCGATCGCGCTCGGCCTCGTGATCGGCAAGCCGGTCGGCTTCCTGGTGGCACCCGCGCTCGCGGTGTGGGCGGGCATCGCGGTGAAGCCCGCGGGCTACTCCTGGCGGCAGTTGCTCGGCGCCGGCGCGCTCGCGGGCATCGGCTTCACGATGTCGCTGTTCATCGCGGGGCAGGCGATGCCCACCGACGCGGACTTCGCCGCCGCCAAGATCGCGGTCTTCGGCGCGTCGATCGCATCGGCGATCCTCGGGGTGCTGCTGCTGTGGAAGCCGCTCGCCGCACCCGAGGCGGAGCCGGTCGACGCGGCGGATCCGGCGTCCGGGCACAGCGCCGCCGACGGCTGACTATCGCTCGCGCGACGCCTCAGTGCGGGGGTCGAGGAAGGGCCGGGGCCCGCGCCTGGAGTGCCGCCTGCCGCGTCTCCTCGACCCGCGCCTCGATCGCCCTGCACTCGGGACCGGCGAATTTCTCGACGAGCATGTCGACGAAAGCGCGGGTGCGCGCAGGCATCAGGCGGCGACCGGGGAACACCGCCCACGCATCGATCGCAGGCAGCGACCAGTCGGGGAGCACAGCCACGAGCTCGCCGCTGCGCACGTAGGGATCGACGAAGTGATGCTTGACGGCGGCGATGCCGGTGCCGGCGCGCGCCATGCGCATCAGGAGGTCGGGCGAATTGGCGGTGGCGCGACCGGGCGGCATGCCTTCCCAGCGTTGCTCGCCGCGGGTCAGCGTCCACGCGCCGGGCTCGCCGGTGCGGGAGAGGAGCCGCAACGCGTCGTGCTCCAGCAGCGCTTCCGGCTCCGACGGCATCCCGCGCCGCGCGAGATACGACGGCGCGGCGTAGAGGCCGGCCGTCCACGTCGCGAGCTTGCGGGCGGCGAGCGACGCGTCGTCGGCGAGTTCGCCCATCCGCAGCGCGACGTCGAAGTTCTCCCCGAACAGGTCGACGCGGCGCGGCGTGAGATCGAGCTCCAGCGAGACGTCGGGGTATCGGGCGAGGAACTCGGCCAGCACCGACGAGAGGACGAGGCTCGCGAGGTCGCCGGGCATCGACACCCGCAGGCGTCCGCTCGGGGCCGCGGTGCGCGTGTGCGCCAGCTCGGCCGCCGCGCTCACCTCGTCGGCCACGTGCCGGGCGTGCTCCAGCACGCTGCGACCGAAGTCCGTGACCGCGAGCTTCCGGGTCGTGCGTAGGAGTAAGCGCTCACCTAGATGCGCTTCCAGGGCGGCCACCCGGCGCGAGACCGTCGACTTCGGCAGGCCGGCGCGCTCGGCGGCGCGGCTGAAGCTGCCGGCATCGGCGACGCGGGCGAAGAGGACGAGGTCGTTGGGATCGAGGCTTGTCATGGTGCCCTATTGTTGCTCAAGTGGAACGATGTAATCCATTTCTACGGCTTATGTGATGTCAATGGGACAATTATATTCGCTCCATGCCGTTCACAACCCCCACGGAGCGAACCATGCGCATCCTGCAGATCAATTCCAGCCAGCGCCGCGCGGCCTCGCAGTCGACGCGCCTGGCGAACCGCATCGTCGAGCGCCTGCGCGACGCCGACCCTGACGCGACGGTCACGGTACGCGACCTGGGCGCCGACCCGCATCCGGTGCTCGACGAAGCCGCGCTCGGCGCGCTGTTCACACCCGCCGCGCAGCGCACGATCGAGCAGGCGCAACGCGTGGACCTCGACGATGCGCTCATCGACGAGCTCGAGGCGGCGGACGTCGTGGTCCTGGGCGTGCCGATGTACAACTTCGGCGTGCCGGCACAGCTCAAGAACTGGATCGACGCGATCTCGCGCGCCGGCGTTACGTTCCGCTACACGGAGAACGGTCCCGAGGGCCTCGTCACCGGCAAGAAGGTCTACGTGGCGCTGACCCGTGGCGGCCTCTACCGCAACACGCCGGCCGACACCCAGATGCCGTACCTCAGGACCGTGTTCGCCTTCCTCGGCATGACCGACGTGCACTTCGTGTACGCCGAGGGCCTCGCCATGGGAGCGGAGTCCGAAGCCAGGGCGCTCGCCTCGGCCCACGAGCAGATCGAGGAAGCGGTCGCGGCGTGACGCGGGCGCCTTTCCACCCAAGGAGAAGATGATGACGACGACGATCGACAACCCAAGCACCGACGAGGTGACGCGGCCGCGCGCGGTCGAGCGCGTGGTCGCCGGCCTGCCGACGTCCGACGGCGCCGGGGTCAAGCTGACCCGCGTGCTGACGCAGCCGCTGCAGCGCCGCCTCGATCCGTTCCTGATGCTGGACGCGTTCGGCACCGACGACCCGCGCGACTACATCGCGGGCTTCCCCGATCATCCGCATCGCGGCTTCGAGACCATCACGTACATGATCGCGGGCCGCATGCGCCACCGCGACAGCGCCGGCCACGAAGGGCTGCTGGCCAACGGCGGCGTGCAGTGGATGACGGCGGGCCGCGGCGTGGTCCACTCGGAGCTGCCCGAGCAGGAAGACGGCCGCATGGAGGGCTTCCAGCTCTGGCTCAACCTGCCCGCGCAGGACAAGCTGCGCGCGCCGTGGTACCGCGACATCCCGTCGTCCGAGATTCCGGAGGTCGTCACGCCGGACGGCGTGAGGGTGCGCGTGATCGCGGGCGAAAGCCACGGTGTCGCGGGCGCCATGCAGCGCGAGGTGACCGAGCCGCTGTACCTCGATCTCGAGCTGCCGGCCGGGACCCGCTTCGCGCAGGTGCTGCCCCCGGGCCACAACGCGTTCGTGTACGTGTACCGGGGCGGCGTCACGATCGGCGGCACGCCGGTGCCGGTGCAACGGATGGCGATCCTCGCCAACGGGGAGGATCGCGACGGCGTGGTGCTCGCGGCGCCTGCCGCGTCGCGCGCGCTGCTGATCGCCGGGCGCCCGCTGCACGAGCCGATCGCGCAATACGGCCCGTTCGTGATGAACTCGCACGACGAGATCTTCGCGGCCGTGCAGGATTACCAGGCCGGGACGTTCACGTCCCGGGCGTGACGCGGCAACGCGGCCGCAACCCGAGAGGCCGCCGCGATTGCGCTGGCGGCCCCTCCCCATCCCAGGGGGCGAAGCGCGGCGGCTTCGGCGTCCGCGCGCGCCGTCCAAGACCGAGGTCGGCGCGCCCGCTGCGATAATGCAGGCGGAGCACCGAAGACGCACGAATCGCACGCAGTCCACCGAAAGTCGCCATGTCCAATCCGCACACCGTCGGCGTGATCGTCGGCAGCCTCCGCAAGGAATCCTTCAACCGCAAGGTCGCCCGGGCCGCCATCGCGGTCGCGCCCCCGACGCTCGCCCTGAAGTTCATCGAGATCGGCGACCTGCCGCTGTACAACGCGGACCTCGAGACCGAGCAACCGCCCGCGCCGTGGGCCGCCTTTCGGGCGTCGCTGCACGACGTCGAGGCGATCCTGTTCGTCACACCCGAGTACAACCGCTCGGTGCCCGGCGTGCTCAAGAACGCGATCGACGTCGGTTCGCGCCCCTCGGGCAAGAGCTCGTGGGCCGGCAAGCCGTGCGCGGTGATCAGCGTGACGCAGGGCCTGCTGGGCGCGCTCGGCGCCAACCATCACCTGCGCCAGTCGTTCGTGTTCCTCGACATGCCCGCGATGCAGGCGCCCGAGGCGTACATCGGCAGCGCGGCCACGCTGTTCGATGACAAGGGCGAGCTCACCAACGCGTCGACGCGCGACTTCCTGACCAAGTTCATGGACGCGTTCGGCAAGTGGGTGGCGCGCCAGCTGGCGCCGCTTCCCTAGGCTACTTCCAGCAGTACTTGCGATCGGTGCCGTTGTCCCGTCGCTGCTGCCTCATCTGCGCGACGTTCGCCGGATTCGCGAGGTAGTCGCGCTCCTTCGTAACGCTGGTCTTGAGCTCGGCGATGGCGCGGTCGCGATTGGCGGCGCGGTCGCCGGGGCGCGCGGGAACCTGCGGCAGGAAGATCGCCTGGTACGGGTTGTCGATGGTCCACTGCAGCGCGCGTGCCGCGGCCTTCTGCTGGTTCGCGATGTCGCAGAACGCGTAGCCGTTGATCGCAGGGCCGGCGAGCAGCGCGAAGTTGCGCGTCGCGTCCTCCACCTGCGCCAGCTGCGGCGAGCGCATGTCCGCCGCCTCCGCGAGCGTCGCGTAGCGGTTCTTCGCGGCATAGAACCAGAACACGGCGTCGTCGCGCAGGCCTACGTCGTACAGGCGGATGGCGAGCACCATCAGCGTCATCGGCGTGATCAGGCCGTTGTTCTTCGCGATCTCGTCGCGCACGCGCTCGAGGTCCTCGCGGCGATTGGAGGCAAGCAGCGCGTCGACCGAGCGTCCGACCGCGACCTTCGGCGTGTCGCCGGCCGTGCGCGCCGATTCGTAGTACGGCAGCACGTAGACATCGATGCGCTTCACGGGCTCCTGCGCGTGCGCGATTCCCGCGCCGGCGATGGTGGCCAGCGCGATGCGCAGGACGGCGGTCTTCATCATCGGCGGGGCTCCCGGCATGGCTCCGGCGCCGAGGATAGCAAACGCGGCGGCCGCTCACGGCCGCGTTCGTCGGATCACTGCGGCGGGCGCACGCCGTCCTTGCTGACCTGGATGCGCAGCGCGGTCAGCGCGCCGTCGGAGGACGCCGGGCCCGACACGAACACGTATTCGCCGGGCTTGAGATCGGCACGCGTGCCGGGCACCGTGCGCACGATCGGCGTGCCATCGGGCACCACGATCTTCTGCGTGCCGCTCCCGACCTGCAGCGTGAGCTCGTGCTGCGCCGCGCCCGCGACCTTGCCCTGCACGCGGGCGTTGGTCATGCGCGAGTTCGGCACGAGGTCCCACGGGCCCTGCCCGGGCGCCACCGTCGGCGCCAGGTAGTGCACCTCGATCGCCACCTCGCTGCCGTCGGGCCCGGCCTTCGTGGTGGTGCCGACGTAGTCGCCGTCCTTCAGGTCGGCGAACGCGACCGCCCTGGCGACCGCGACCGTCGCGCTGTCGGGCAGCAGGAGCGTGAGGTCGCGGCCTTCGCGCGACTTCACCGAGAGCGTGGTCGCGTCGACGGCGGTGATGGTGCCGCGGATGCGGACGTTCGTCTGCGCGTGAGCGGCGCCGACGGCCAGCAGGAGGATTGCGGGCAGGAACCGAAGCGGATGGCGAATCATGGGAATCTCCAAGGGCCGACCGGCGAGCGAACAGCGGCGGGCTCCGATCATTCCGGGCTTGCGACCTCAAGCACCAGCTTGCCGTTGTTCTCGCCCTTGAACAGCATGAGCAGCGCTTCGGGGAAGTTGTCCAGGCCGGTGACGATGTCCTCGCGCGCCGTGATCTTCCCGGCCGCGAGCCAGGCCGCCATGTCGCGCACGCCCTCGCCGTAGCGGTCCGCGTAATCGAACACGAGCATGCCGGTCATGCTCGCGCGGTTGACGAGCAGGGAAAGGTAGTTGGACGGCCCGCGGATGCCGGTCGTGCTGTTGTACTGCGAGATCGCGCCGCAGATCACGACGCGCGCGTGCAGCGCGAGGCGGGCCAGGGCGGCGTCGAGGATGTCGCCGCCGACGTTGTCGAAGTACACGTCGATGCCTGCAGGGCAATGCTCGGCGAGCTTCGCCCGCACGTTGTCGGCCTTGTAGTCGATCGCGGCGTCGAAGCCCAGCCGCTGCACGAGGTCGTCGCACTTGGCGCGCCCGCCGGCGATCCCCACGACGCGGCAGCCCTTGATCTTGGCGATCTGCCCGACCAGCGCGCCCACCGCGCCCGCGGCACCCGACACGACGACCGTGTTGCCGGGCTGCGGCTGGCCGACGTCGAGGAGCCCGAAGTACGCGGTCATGCCGGGCATGCCGAGCGCGCCGAGGTACGTCGGCAGGGGCGCCAGCGCCGGGTCGACGCGATGGACCCCCTTGCCGTTGCTGATCGCGTACTCCTGCACGCCGAACGTGCCGACCACGTGGTCGCCGACCGGGAATCGCGGATGCCTCGATGCGATCACGCGACCCACCGCGCCGGCGCGCATCACGTCGCCCAGCGCCACCGGCGGCATGTACGACTTCGCGTCGTTCATCCAGCCGCGCATCGCGGGATCGAGCGACACGTAGAGATTGCGCACCAGGAATTCGCCGTCGACGGGCTCGCCGACCGGGGCTTCGGTGAACGTCCAGTCGGTGCGCTGCGGCAGCCCGATCGGGCGCGCGGCGAGTCGGTACTGGCGGTTCTGGACGGGCATGGCGTGCACCTTGCGGAGGGCGATTCCCGCAGTGTGCCGCAAGCGGCGGCGCACGCAGAGTACGCGCCGCTACCGCCTCCGGCCGATGGCGTAATATCGCCGGATTGAACGCCGCGCGCCACCACGCGGTCGAAGCATCCATGGCCGAATCCACCCACTGGTCGTTCCCGTCGCCGCTGCAGCCGAACGCGTCCGAGGTCGGCTTCGATCTGGAGCGTGCGCTGAACGCCGTGGTCCGCCTGTCGTCGCGCATTCCCGACGACGGCTTCACCGCACCGATGTTAGGCACCGAGCGCGAGGGCAACGGCGTGGTGATCCGCGACGACGGCCTCATCGTCACCATCGGCTACCTCATCACCGAGGCCGAGGCGATCTGGATCACCACCAACGACGGCCATGCGGTCGCCGGGCATCCGCTCGCGTACGACTTCGCGACCGGCATGGGCCTCGTGCTGCCACTCGGCCGCCTCGACGTGGCGCCGCTCGCGATGGGCAGCGCGGCCTCGGTCGCGGTCGACGACGACGTCTACGTGATCGGACACGGCGGCCGCGCGCATGCGCTGAAGGCAGAGGTGTTCGCGCGCCGCGAGTTCGCCGGCTATTGGGAGTACCTGCTCGACTTCGCGCTCTTCACCACGCCGCCGCATCCGGAGTGGAGCGGCTCGGCCCTGCTCGACGCCGAGGGCCGCCTCATCGGCATCGGCTCGCTCTTCGTGCAGGAAGCGGACGGCGAGGCGGTGCGCAAGGGCAACATGTTCGTGCCGATCGACGTGCTGCTGCCGATTCTCGACGACCTCGTGCGCACCGGACGTCCCGCGCATCCGCCGCGGCCGTGGCTCGGCATGTACGCGGCCGAGGACGATCATCGGCTGGTGGTGGGCGGGCTGGCCGAGGGCGGACCCGCCGAGCGCGCGGGCGTGAAGCAGGGCGACCTCATCGTGGCTGTCGCCGACCAGCGGGTGGGCACGCTGGCCGAGCTGTTCCGCAACGTGTGGAGCCTCGGGCCGTCGGGCACCGAGATCCCGATCACCGTGGCGCGCAACGGCGCGACCGTGCCGATTCGCGTGCGGTCGGCGGATCGGGGCGATTTCCTCAAGAAGCCGCGCCTGCAATGACCGAGCTGCAGCTGGCGAGGACGGCTTCGGGCGGCCGGGCGCCGGCCTCGTGGAAAACGCAACAAAGCGCGCCGATCATCCTCCGCTTCGCGGAGAGTTTGGCAGCGCGCGGCTTGTCTTGAAAGCCCTCATGACCTTCGTGGGCTCGCGCACGGTCAAGGCGTGGCACGGTTACGCTTCGTCCGGATAGCGCAGCGCGGGATAGAAGTCGGTCCCGCGCCCTGGCGGCGTGAAGTCGAACAGGTTCCATAGCGGCCAGATGGCATCCACGTGCCGCGCATCCTGCCCGGGTTCGGGCGGCACCAACAGGAGCTCGGTGCAATAGGCGTGATGCACGGCGCCATCGCGGCGCACGAACACGTTGAGCGCGGGCATCTGCGCGCCGTACGCGTTCTCGCCCTGGTAGTCGCGGTTGTACGCGTTGCCGGCGGACGAGAGCACGCGCAGGTTGCGCCACCCGCGCTCGCGCGCGAACTCGCGCAGGCGCGGCAGCGGCGACTTCGCCACCGCGGCGAGGTTGATCCGCTGCGCCGCGTGGCGCGCCGTGCGGTCGAGGCTGTCGAGGATCGACGTGCACGACGGGCACGCGGCCGGCATCTTGGGCCCGAACATGAAGCTGTAGAGAACGAGTGGCGCGTCGGGGCGCACGAAGAGCTCCGACAGGCGCACGGGCTGCGCGGTCGTCAGGTCGTCGGGATCGGGGCCGCCTTCCTCGAATCGGTAATCCTCGGGTGTCGCGCCGCCCAGCGGAAGTGCGCGGCGCAGCGCGGCGACCTCTTCCGTGTGGCGCCGCAACGCGATCTCTTCCTGCAGGAGCACGTCGCGCGCGCGGCGATAGTCGGCTTCTTCGTTGGGAAAGCGTATGGCGTGAAGGGTGGCCTGGCGGTCCATGGGTCCTCCTCAGCGCGGCAAGCGCGCTTCATATTCCCGCTCGAGCCGCGCGTGCGTCGGCCAGAACGGCGCCGGCGTCTCGCCGGCGAGGCGCGCGGCAAGGATGCTCACGTGGACGTCCCAGCCGCTCGCGACGCTCACGCGCACGCCGCGGTCGACGAGCCGGCGATGGGTGACGGTCAGGAGCACCTGGCCGTCGCGCGGCGCCAGCTCGAACGTGACCTCGGAAGGGTCGCCCGCCCCTTCCCACGTGAACGCAAGTGCGCGGGGCGGATCGAAGCGCGTGATGCGCCCCGTGAAGCCGCTGTCGGGGCTGCACTGTCGCTCGGGACGCAACGCGCCCGGCGACAGCGAGTCGTTGTCGAAGCGGAGTTCGATGCGGCCGCCTTCGCGCAGCTCGAATTCCCCGGCGGCGAGCCACGTCGCGCGCTTGCGCGAATCGGTGAGATAGTCCCAGACGCGCTCGATCGGACCGGGCAGGAGCCGCTCGAGACGGACTCCCTCGTTGCCAAACGGCATGGTGTGCGTATCCATCAGCGTTTTCTCCTTGTGCGCGGCGCGCGCGCCAGGTTGAGGGCGTCCTCCGCCTGCAGCGCCGCCTCGAGGGCGTCGAGGCGGCGCGACCAGAAGCGGCGGTGGCGCTCGAGCCATTCGGTCGCGGCATCGAGGGGACGCGGGTCGTAGGTCAGGAAGTGGTCGCGGCCGTCGACGCGCCGGCGCACGAGGCCGGCGCGCTCGAGGACGCGGATGTGCTTGGAAACCGAGTTGAGGGAAATGGCGAACGGTGCCGCGACCTCGGTGACGCGCGCCTCGCCGCGCGCGAGATGCGCGATGATCGCGCGACGCGTCGGGTCCGCCAGTGCCGTCAGGGTGTCGTCGAGGTCCACGCGAGTATATTCACCCAATTGGATGAATATGTCAAGCGGGAGGCCGCGAGCCCCCCGTGGCGCATTTTCGTTGCATACTCGCGGCCATGAAGCCGCTCGAGCGGCCGGGGCCGCAGGAAAGGCCCCTCGGAGGAGCACTTGATTTCACCGTCGACCCGCGCAGGCCCTGCGGCCGCGACGCCGCTGGCGCCGCTGCCGTACGCCATCGTCGATGCGCACCAGCACTTCTGGGATCCGCGGCGCCAACTACCACCCGTGGCTCAGCGACGAGCCGCCGATCCCGTTCCGCTACGGCGACTACCGCGCGATCCGCCGCCGCTACCTGCCGCCCGACTATCGCGCCGATGCCGCGCCGCTACCGCGTCGAGAAGTCGGTCTACGTCGAGACCGAGTGGGATCCGCGCGACCCGGTCGGCGAGATGCGCTACGTCGAGGGCATGCGGCGCGAGCACGGACTGCCGACCGTCGCGGTCGCGCAGGCGTGGCTCGATCGCGACGACGCCGCCGAGGTGCTCGAGCAGCAGGCGGCGTTCGCGTTCGTGCGCAGCGTCCGCCACAAGCCGCGCGCGAACGCTTCGCCCGAGCGATGCGTCGCCCGGGCGGCATGACCGATCGCGCGTGGCGCGCCGGCTTCGCGCGAGCTCGCGCGCCACGGACTGCGCTTCGACCTGCAGACGCCGTGGTGGCATCTGCGCGAGGCGGCGCAGCTCGCCGGCGATTTCCCGGACACGCCGATCATCCTCAATCACACCGGGCTGCCCGCCGACCGCAGCGCTGACAGGCATCGCCGGCTGGCGCGCGCGATGGCGACGCTGGCGCCGCTGTCCGAACGTCGCGGTCAAGATCTCCGGCCTCGGCCAGCGCGGCGCGCCGTGGACGGCGGACGCGAATCGCGACATCGTGCGCACGATGATCGATCTCTTCGGCGTCGACCGCTGCATGTTCGCGAGCAACTTCCCGGTCGACAGCCTGTGCGCGAAGCTTCGACGACGATCTTCGACGGCTTTCGCGACGATCGTCGCGCGATCTTCCGGCCGACGAGCAGCGCGCGCTGTTCCGCGACAACGCCATTGCGGATCTACGCGATGGACATGAACGCATGACGCCCATCCGCATCGGCTACGTCGGCGTCGGCCTGATGGGCCTGCCGATGGTCAAGCGCCTCGTGTCGCTCGGCTACGCCGTGCGCGCGTACGACATCGTGCCGGCGCAGACCGACGCCGCGCGCGCCGCCGGCGCGCCAGGCCGCGGCGTCGCCCGCGCGACGCGGCACGCGACGTCGACTTCGTCCTGCTCAACCTGCCGACCACCGACGCGGTGGAGCAGGCGGTGTTCGGCGCGCGACGGCGTCGCGCACGCGCTCGCAGCCGCCGCAGCTCGTCGATCGACTTCTCGACCGTCAAGGTCGACACGGGCAGCGCGTTCGCGGCGAGGCTGCGCGAGACGACCGGCTGCGGCTGGGTCGACGCGCCGGTCTCGGGCGGCCCGCCCGCGTCGGGCACGCGGCACGCTGACGGTGATGGCGGGCGGCGACGCCGACGGACATCGCGCGCGTCGCGCCGCTGATGGCGGACATCGCGAGCGCGCTTCACGCACATGGGGCCGATCGGCGCGCGGGCTCGTCGGCGAAGATGATCAACCAGCTCATCGTCGGCTGCCGCACGCGGTGATGGCCGAGGCGCTGCTGCTCGCGGAAGCGCGCGGGCATCGACGCGGCGCGCATCCCCGAGTGCCTCGCCGGCGGCCACGCCGACGGCACGCTGCTGCAGAAGCTCTATCCGCGCATGGCCGCGCGCGATTTCGCGCCGCAGGGCTACGCGCGCCAGCTGCTGAAGGACCTCGAGATGGTCAACGAGTTCGCCGGCGGCGCTGAAGGCGCCGGTGCCGATGACCGGCGAGGCGCTGTCGCTGTACCGGATGCTGATCCATCTGGGGCACGCCGAGCTCGACACGTCGGCCGTGTTCAAGCTCTACGAGCGCGACGGCCGGTCGCCGCTCACGCACAAGGGCAGCGAGGCCCGACCCAACGCTAAGGAGGAACGCTCATGCATCGCAAGCTTCGCATCATGCTGTCGCCGCGGCCGCGCTGGCCGTCGCCGCGCTCGCTCGCCGCGCCGCTCGCGCACGCGCAGATCAAGCTGCGCTACGCGCACGTCGGCGTGGCCAACGCGCCGCAGACGCTCTATGCCGACGAGGTGGCCAAGCTCGTCAAGGAGCGCACCAACGGCCGCATCGAGATGCAGGTGTTCCCGAACTCGCAGCTGGGCGGCGTCGGCGAGCTGGTCGACGGCGTGAAGTCCGGCGCCATCTCGATGGGCCATCACGACTTCGCGTCGCTCGGCAAGATCGTGTCGAACACCGCGGTGTTCAACACGCCGTTCGTCTATCGCGACCCGGTGCACAGCCTGCGTGCCACCGACCCGCGCACGTCGCCGGCGCTGCAGGAGATCAACCAGGAGCTGATCGAGAAGGGCAACATGCGCATCGTCGGCAGCTTCTTCCAGGGCACGCGCGAGCTGACCTCGAAGGAGAAGGTGCTGTCGCCCAAGGACATGGCGGGCAAGAAGTACCGCGGCGTGCCGGTCAAGCTGTGGTCGTCGATGATCACGGGCATGGGCGCCGTCGCCACGCCGGTCGAGGTGTCCGAGCTCGCGACGGCGCTGGCGACCGGCCTCGTGGTGGGGCAGGAGAACCCGCTGCCCAACATCTACACCCTCAAGCTCTACGAGGTGCAGAAGTACGTGATGATGACCAACCACATGCAGTCGGTGCTGTCGGTCTTCATCAACGAGAAGGTGTGGCAGAGCATCCCGCCGGCCGACCGCAAGATCATCGAGGACACGATGGCCGAGGTCGGCGCGAAGACGCTCGACTGGGACCGCGAGACCGCCGCCAAGTACCGCACGGACCTCGAGGCCAAGGGCATGATCTTCGTCGAGGAGAAGGACGGCCTCGACATCGACGCGTTCCGAAGGCGGTGCTGACGCAGGTCAACAAGGACTTCCCGGAGTGGACCGGCTACATCGAGCAGATCCGGGCGGTGAAGTGACGTCAGGGCCTGCGCGCCGATGGCGCTGCTCGCGCCTGCATCCGCACGCGCGGTGCGCTGGATCAGCCTCGCGCTGCTCGCGGCGCTGGTCATCACGCCGCTCGCGCAGATCCTGATGCGCGGCGTCTTCAACGTGCCGATGTCCGGCGCCGAGGAGCTCGCGCGCTACTTCCTGATCTACGCTGACGTTCGTCGCGGCGTCGTACGTGACGCGAGCAGGGCGGGCAGATCCGGATGGAGGAGTTCCAGGGGCTGATTCCGCCGCAGCCGCGCTGGTGGCTGCAGCTGCTGCATCGAGCTGTCCGGCGTCGCGATCTTCGGCGTGCTGTTCGCCGCCGGCGTCGATCACGATCCTCAACAACCTGCAGAACCAGACGGCCACGCTGGAGATGCCGTTCTGGCTGTTCATGGGCCCGCTGGCCGTCGGCTCGCTGCTGCTCGTGATCGAGACCGCTGGCGATGCTGGTGCACACGTGGCGGCGCCGCCGCCCCGAAGAGAAGCACACGGTGCTGACCTGAGGGTCGCGATGGAAGGCTTCCTCGTCGTCCTCGCATTCCTGGCGCTGTTCGTGCTCGGGCTTTCCGGTCGTGCTCGCGATCGGCATTCCCTGCGTCGTCTACATCTTCGCCAACGGCCTGCCGATCGACCTGGTCGCGCAGCGCACGCTGTACGCGCTCGATTCGTTTCCGCTGGTCGCGGTGCCGGTGTTCCTGTTCGTCGGCAGCCTGATGAACAGCGCCGGCATCTCGCGCTACATCTACCAGTTCGCCGACACGGCGGTCGGCCGGCTGCCCGGCGGCCTCGCGCAGGTCAACATCTTCGGCAGCCTGATCTTCGCGGGCATGTCGGGGTCGGCGCTGGCCGACATCGGCGGGCTCGGGCCGCATCGAGATCGACGCGATGCGCAGCAAGGGCTTCACGGCGCCGTTCGCGGCCGCGGTGACGAGCTCGTCGGCGATCGTCGGGCCGATCTTCCCGCCGTCGATTCCGCTGATCATCTACGGCACGGTCACCGGCGTGTCGGTGATCCAGCTGCTGCTCGGCGGCATCCTGCCGGGCCTGCTGTGCGTGCCGATGCTGATGCTGATGACCGGCTGGCTCGCGATGCGGCGCAACTATCCGCGCGCCGCGCGCTGGCCGACGCGCAGGCGAGCTGTGGCGCGACTTCAAGCCGGCGTTCCCGGCGATCGTCGCGCCGGTGATCCTCATCGCGGGCATGCTCGCCGGCTTCTTCACGCCGACCGAGATCGCGTCGGTGACCGTGCTCTACGCGATGCTGATCAGCAGCCTGTTCTATCGCGAGCTCACGTGGCAGGGCGTGCTCGACGCCGCGTACGAGACGATCCGCGCGTCCGCGGGCATCCTGCTGATCGTCGCCGTGGCGGCATTGTTCGGCTGGATCCTGTCGGTCGAGCAGGTGCCGCAGAAGCTGACCGGCGTCGATGCTCGTCGATCTCGACCAATCCCGTACGTGCTGCTGATGATCGTCAACGTGCTGCTGATCGTCGTCGGCATGTTCCTCGACAGCACGACGGCGATCCTCGTCATCGCGCCGATCATCGCCAAGCCGCTGGTGCGGCGGGCGTCGATCCGGTGCACCTCGGCATGGTCGTCGTGTTCAACCTGATGATCGGCCTGCTGACGCCGCCGATGGGTCTCGCGCTGTTCCTCGTCGCCGACATCGCCAAGGTGACGATGAAGGACGTGCTGAAGGAAATGGCGCCGTATTACGTGCCGCTCGGCAGTCACGCTGCTGCTCATCACCTACGTGCCCGGCATCACGACGTGGATTCCCACGTGGGCGCTCGCCAAATAGATCTGCTTCCGCGCCGGAGGCTCCGCTCGTGAGCGGGCCCGAGCCACGCATGCCGACAATCGCGCTCGGCGATGGGCGATCCCGCCGGCATCGGCCCGGAGTTCGCGGCGCGTGCGGTGGCGGTGCCGGAGGTACGCGCCGCCATACGCCTCGTCGTCATCGGCGACAAGCGCGTGTTCGACGGCGGCGCCGCGGTCGCAGGTGTCGACCCGCGCACGGCAACCCACGACATCGCCGGGAAGGGCGTGGCCAACGCCGGCGCCTCGCGCTCCGCTCCTGTTGGCTGCCGAGACGGCGCGGCGGGCGAACTAGGTGTGAAGCGTCAAGAGGTTGTTGCAGGATTTCTTGAGTCTGGACATGGGTGCGACTCCGTCGATGCCCTGGTGTGGGCGGTGCCAGTTGTAGTGATGGATCCAGGCATCGAGCTGATCCGTGCGGTGGGCGGAGTTCTGGTAGACGAAACCGTACGCCCATTCGCGCAGGGCTGATTGGATGAAGCGTTCGGCTTTGCCGTTGGTCTGAGGGCGATAAGGCCGCGTGAAGCGATGCTTGATATTCAGTTCGCTGCAAGTTTGGGCAAAGTCCCTCGATCGAAATGCGGAACCGTTGTCGGTGAGCAGCCCTTTGACCCGAACTCCCAGCGATTGATAATAGGCGACGGCGTTACGCAGGAACTGCAGCGCGCTGGCTTTGGTTTCGTCCGGATACATGTCGGTGAAGCCGATCCGCGCGTGATCATCGACGGCCACGAACAGAAATTCCCAGCCGGCGTTGCCGAAGGGGCCACTGCGGTCACCGGTAACGCGATGACCTGGTCGCACGATGCGGCCGAGCCTCTTCGTATCAATGTGCAGCAGGTCCCCCGCCGCCTCATGCTCATAGCGCACGATCGGCGGGAGCGGCTCCAAGTCCTTCAATTGCGACAAACCCGCCCGCGCGAGTACCCGTCCGACCGTGCTCTTCGACACACCCAGACTGGCGGCAATGCGCGCCTGGGTGAGCCGGTGCCGTCGCACTTCCACAATCGCCAGCGCCGTAGCAGGGGCAATCGCCCGTGGACTCAGCCGTGGGCGCGACGAGCGATCGCGCAACGCCTCCTCGCCCTGCGCCAGATAGCGCCCCAACCACTTGCGCACGGTCGCGACGCTCACCTGCTGTGCCACCGCCGCTGCTGTCTGCGAAAGCCCTCGCTGGGTGATGTCCTGGACCATTTCAAGTCGACGCGCAAAGGTGAGTCGGGCATTCTTATGGGTGTTCATTCGGCTGGATTCCTTGAGATGACCGGGGGTTTGGCGATTCCCAGTTTCTCAAATCCAGTCCGAATGGACACACACAACCTATTGGGCCTTCACAACTAGGCAGGCGGATGCCGCAGGTGCCAGTCGGTCGCGTACTGGAATGCGCGACCGACGCGCACCAGCATGGCTTCGGCGAACGGCGCGCCGACGAGCTGCACGCCGATCGGCAGGCCGGCGCCGTCGAAGCCGGCCGGCAGCGACAAACCGCACGTGCCGAGGTAATTCACCGCGCGCGTGAAGGCTGCCAGCGGCGCGGTCGCCTCGTCCACGTCGTCCAGCACCTTGGCGGTGATCGGCAGCGTGGGCGTGAGCAGCGCGTCGCAGCCGCGCATCCACGCCGCGAACGCGGCCTGCGCGCGGCGCATGGCGGTCACGTCGGCGAGGAAGTCGGCGGCCAGAATCCCCTTGCCGCCCAGCAGGCGCTTGCGCACCCACGGATCGAGCGGCACGGCCGCATCCTCCGCATAGGCGCGGTGGTAGCCGAACGCTTCCGCCGCGAGCAGCTTGCCCACGCGCGCGGCGATGTCGTCGAAGTCGATCGGCGCGCGCACTTCCTCCACCTGCGCGCCCAGCTCGCGCAGCACGTCCATCGCGGCATCGCGCGCGCGGACGACGTCCGCCTCGATGTAGGCGGGGAACTGCTCGCTCGCGAGGCAGGCGATGCGCAAGCCGCGGATGTCGATCGGCGCCTGCGTCGCCGCGACGAGGTCGTGCGCGGGTGCGATGAGCGTGGCGGGATCGCGCGCATCGGGGCCGGCGATCGCGGCGGTCACGAGCGCGCAGTCGTCCACCGTGTGCGCCGAGCGGACCCACGCTGTCGAGCAGCGTGGACAGCGGGATCGCGCCGTGCAGGCTCACGAGGCCGTACGTGGGTTTCAACCCCGTGATGCCGCACAGCGACGCCGGGATGCGGATCGAGCCGCCGGTGTCCGAGCCGAGCGCGGCCGGCACCAGGCCGGCGGCGACGGCCACGGCGGAGCCGCTCGACGAGCCGCCGGCCACGCGGTGCTGCACCGGATCCCACGGATTGCGCGGTGCGCCCATCGGCTGGTTGCGACCCCAGCCGCCGAATGCGAACTCGACGAGATGCGTCTTGCCGATGGGAATCATGCCGGCGTCGACGAGGCGCGCGACGCACGTCGCCGTGTCTTCGGAGATGCGCCCCAGCCAGCTTCTGGAGCCGGCGGTGGTCTGCCGTCCCTTCATCTCGAGCAGGTCCTTGAGCGCGATGGGTATGCCGTGCAGCGGCCCGCGTACGGCTTGCGCGCGCCGCTCGAGATCGGCGGCTTCCGCCAGCGCCAGCGCGTCGTCGCGATACACCTCGATGAACGCGTGCAGCCGCGCGTCCAGTGCGGCAATGCGCGCGAGGCACGCCTGTGTGAGCTGGCGCGACGAAACGTCGCCGCACGCGAGCATCGCCGACAGCTCGGTGAGCGAGTGGAAGGGCAGGGTCGTCGACATCGCAGGTCCCGTTCAGCGGCGCGTTGGCGCTACTTTACAATGACACTCATGCCCACGTACCCGCATTTGCTCGCGCCGCTCGATCTCGGCTTCACCACGCTTGAAGAACCGCGCCCTGATGGGCTCGATGCACACGGGCCTCGAGGAGGCGGCGGACGGCTTCGAGCGCATGGCCGCGTTCTACGCCGAGCGCGCGCGCGGCGGCGTGGGGCTCATCGTCACCGGCGGCATCGCGCCCAATCTTTCCGGCCGGCTGGAGCCCAAGGCCTCGCAGCTTTCCTTTTCGTGGCAGCTCGGCAAGCACCGACTCATCACCGGCGCGGTGCACGAGGCCGGCGGCAGGATCGCACTGCAGGTGCTGCACGCGGGACGCTACGCGTATCACCCGCTCGCCGTCGCGCCATCGGCGTCGCGCTCGCCGATCAGCCCGTTCCGCGCGCGCGGACTCACCGGCTGGGGCGTGCGCAAGACCATTGCCGACTACGCGCGCTGCGCGGAGCTCGCGCGGCACGCGGGTTACGACGGCGTCGAGATCATGGGGTCCGAGGGCTACCTCATCAACCAGTTCATCGCGCCCAAGACCAACCACCGCGACGACGACTGGGGCGGCACGTTCGAGAAACGCATCCGCTTTCCGGTCGAGGTCGTGCGCCGCACGCGCGAGGCGGTCGGGCCGGACTTCATCATCATCTACCGGCTGTCGATGCTCGACCTGGTCGAGGGCGGCAGCACCTGGGAGGAAGTGGTCGCGCTCGCGCAGGCGATCGAGGCCGCGGGGGCGACGATCATCAACACCGGCATCGGCTGGCACGAGGCGCGCATACCGACCATCGCGACGATGGTGCCGCGCGCCGCGTTCGCGTGGGTGACGCGACGGATGAAGGGACACGTGCGCATCCCGCTCGTCACCACCAACCGCATCAACGATCCGGCCACGGCGGAAGCCGTGCTCGCGCGCGGCGACGCCGACATGGTGTCGATGGCGCGGCCGTTTCTCGCGGATGCGGATTTCGTGAACAAGGCCGCGCAGGATCGCGCGCGCGAGATCAACACGTGCATCGGCTGCAACCAGGCGTGCCTCGACCAGATCTTCTCGCGCGAGATCGCCTCGTGCCTGGTCAATCCTCGTGCGTGCCACGAGACCGTTCTGATCGCGCCGCCGCTGACGGCGAAGAAGGCGGTCGCGGTGGTGGGTGCCGGCCCCGCCGGACTCGCGGCGGCCACCACGGCCGCCGAACGCGGACATCTCGTCACGCTGTTCGACGCGGCGCCCGAGATTGGCGGCCAGTTCAATCTCGCGCGGCGCATTCCCGGCAAGGAGGAGTTCGCGGAGACGTTGCGTTACTACCGCGCGCGCATGACCGAGCTCGGGGTCGAGATGATGCTCGGCCGGCAGGTCGGCCCGGGGGATCTCGACGGCTTCGACGACGTGCTGGTGGCCACCGGCATCGTGCCGCGCACGCCGGCCATCCCCGGCATCGGTCATCCGAAGGTCGCAAGCTACGTCGAGATCGTGGAAGGGCGCAAGGTCGCGGGCCCGACCGTCGCGATCGTCGGCGCCGGGGGCATCGGCTTCGACGTCGCGGAGTTTCTGACCGCCGGCAACGCGCCCGACGGTCACCTGAGCGATGGCAAGCTCGACGATCCGGCGATCGCCGCCTTCCGCGCGGAGTGGGGCATCGACGACGCCTACGTCGAGCGCGGCGGCATCAAGTCCGCGCACGACGCGCCGCCCGAGCGCAGGGTCTGGCTCCTGCAGCGCAAGGAAACGAAGGTCGGCGCGGGCCTCGCCAAGACCACGGGCTGGATCCGGCGCGCGCTGCTGAAGCGCCGCGGCGTGGCGATGCTCTCGGGTGTGGAATACGAGCGCATCGACGACGCGGGATTGCACATCACGGTCGACGGCAAGCCGCAGGTGCTCGCCGTCGACACGATCGTGATCTGCGCGGGACAGGAGCCGCGGCGCGAGATCGTCGCGGGCCTTACGGCCGCGGGCATTCGCCACCAGCTGATCGGCGGCGCCGACGTCGCGGCGGAGCTCGATGCGCGGCGCGCGATCGAGCAGGGGACGCGGGTGGCGCTGGCGCTTTAGACGGGGCGAGGTGCTAGGGTCGGAAGCGCACGGGCTGATCCGCGGCGAGTCCCGGGGCCGTTCCCTTCGAGAGCAATTGCTGCGGCGGCGTCATCGGGCGCTTCTCGATCACGACGATGCTGTCGTAGAAGTGCACGCCGAATGTCGAGGTCGTGAACGCGTCGACGGCGAGCGTGCCCGGCTCCTCCGAATGCCATGCGTGGAGGCGGTCGATGAAGCCCTTGGCGAGCTCGAGGAACGTACCGTCGCGCCGATATCCACCGCCGAATTGCGGCCACAGGGACGTGTGCGTGTCTTCGCAGACGTACACGCCTTCGGCATGCACGTGCGGATAGAGCCATTCGAAGGTCGCGATCTGCTGCACCATCGTGTGCCCGCCGTCGTCGATGAGGATGTCGATGCGCGGCACCTCGTCGCGCACGGAGGCGAGAAACGCGGGGTCACCCTGGTCGCCGATCATGATCTTCGTGTCTGGCGCGGCGAATTGCCGGCACGCCGGATCGACGTCGATGCCGACCACGCGCGTGCCGGGGCCGAAATAGTGATGCCACATCGCGAGGGACCCGCCCATGGCGACCCCGATCTCGACCACCACCGGAGACCGCTCGCGGAACTTGGCGAAATGGCGGTGATAGACCTCGAAGTAGTGCCGCCACTTGAGGGTGCTCCTTCCCGTGTTGGTGAAGAAATAGACCTCGAGCGGATTCGCGAAGGCGCGCTCAGGCGGGGCCGCCGCGCTGGCGGAGCGCTGGCTGCGGTAATGGGCAAACAATTCGCGAATGACCTGGCCCAGCATGGCGTTTCCCAACCCTTCCGGTGTGCAAGGAGCGAGGCAATGCGTCGTGCGCCGGAGCACTCTAGCATTTGCGTGCGGGCGACAACTTGTGCGTGGGCGTCCATCTTGCGATCATGACGGTCCAATCGACGAGGAGGATCTATGTGCATTTCGTGCGGCGATCCGCAACATGAGCAGGGAACGACCCGGCGCGAGTTCCTGAGGGCCGGCGGCACGCTGGCCGTGGCGCCCTGGCTGGCGGGCCGCGCGCTCGCCGCCGATCCCCCGTCGCCCGGCGCTCCACCGCCTCCCAATGCCATCGCGCCCGCCGAGGCGCTGAAGCGCCTGCAGGAAGGCAATGCGCGCTACGCCGCGAACGCGCCCAACCAGCGCGACTTCTCGTCGGGACGGGCCGCGCGTGCGCAGGCGCAGTATCCCATCGCGGCGATCTTGAGCTGCGCCGATTCGCGCGTCAGCCCCGAGCTCGTGTTCGACCAGAATCCCGGCGACCTCTTCGTCGTGCGCGTGGCCGGCAACGTCGTGAGTCCGGATCTGCTGGCGTCGCTCGAGTACGGCGTGCAGTTCCTGGGCGTGCCGCTCATCGTGGTGGTGGGGCACTCGGGGTGCGGGGCGGTGGAGGCGGCGATCAAGGTTCTGAAGACCAAGGCCGCGCTGCCCGGGCACCTTCCGGAGCTCATCAGCGCCATCAAGCCCGCGGTGATCGTCGCGGAGAAGACCGCCTCGGGCAACCTGCTCGACAACGCCATTGCCGAGAACGTGCGCCGGCAAGTGGCACGCCTGAAGGACTCGCCGCCGATCGTCAAGAAGCTCTACGGCGAGAAGAAGATCGACATTGCGGGTGGCGTCTACGACATCGCGACGGGGAAGGTCACGCTGGTCTGACCGCGGAACACGGCAAGCGCGCTCAGGCAGGGGCGATGCGGCCCGAGGGGCGCGCCATCGGGACGCAACCCCCAACGAAGGCACGCTGATGCTGCGCATCGCAAGAGGGGTGGCGCTGATCGCGCTGGCATGGGTTGCCGGTTGCGCGACCCTGCCGCCGCCGGAAGGCCGCGTCGCGAGCACCGCGCTCGGCGACACGGCAGGCACCAGGCTGGGACGCGCGGTGAGCGCGGGCATCGCGGCGCATCCGGGACAGACCGGCGTGCATGCGCTGCTCGATCCGCGCGACGCCTTCGCGGCGCGCGCGCTGCTGGCCATGGCGGCCGAGCGATCGCTCGACGTGCAGTACTACATCTGGCACGGCGACGAGGTGGGCTACCTCATGTTCCAGGCGCTGTGGGATGCCGCCGAGCGCGGCGTCCGCGTGCGGCTGCTGCTCGACGACAACGGCACCGCCGGCCTCGACCGTACGCTGGCGACGCTCGACGCGCATCCGAACATCGAGGTGCGCCTCTACAACCCATTCGTGCAGCGCGACGCGCGGTCGCTCGCCTTCGTCACCGACTTCACGCGCGTCAATCACCGCATGCACAACAAGTCGTTCACGATCGACAACCAGGTGACGGTGGTCGGCGGGCGCAACATCGGTGACGAGTACTTCGGCGCGGGCAGCGGCGTGGCGTTCGCCGACGCCGACGTCATCGCCGTCGGCGCCGCGGTGGGCGCGGTGTCGCAGGAGTTCGATCTCTTCTGGAACAGTCCATCGGCGTATCCCGCGGCGCCGTTCGTGGGGTCGCCCGCCGCGACCGGGGTGCAGGACCTCGCGCGGCAGTTCGCGGACACGCGCGCGTCGCCCGCCTCGCTCGCGTACATCGATGCCGTGAAGGGCGTGCCGCTCGTGCGCGACATGTTCGATCGCTCGCTGCCGTTCGAGTGGACCACCGTGCAGGTCGTCCACGACGATCCGGCGAAGACGCTCGACACTTCCGGCCGCACCGATGTCCTGCTGTTTCCGGAGCTCGTGCGCCTCATGGGCCAGCCGGAGCGGTCGCTGGACCTGGTGTCGCCCTATTTCGTCCCGGGCGAGGGCGGCACCGCGGCGCTGGCGGCACTCGCGCGGCGCGGCGTGCAGGTGCGCATCCTGACCAATTCGCTCGCGTCGTCCGACGAGAAGTCGGTGCACGCCGGCTACGCGAAGCGACGGACGGACCTGCTGCGCGCAGGCGTGCGGCTCTACGAGCTCAAGCCCACCGCGGTGCGCGAGCCGGACGCCGCGGGGCATCGCTGGGGCGCGAGCTCGTCGGCCGGCCTGCACGCGAAGACGTTTGCCATCGACGGTGAGCGCATCTTCGTCGGCTCCTTCAACTTCGACCAGCGATCGGCGCGGATCAACACGGAGATGGGTCTGGTGATCGCGAGCCCGACGCTCGCCCGCGGCCTCGCGATGATGTTCGACGCGGGCATCCCGCGGGCGGCGTGGGAAGTGCGGCTGGCCGGGGACGGTCGCGCGCTCGAATGGATCGAGCGCACGGCGGACGGCGAGCGGCGCTACGACGTCGAGCCGGGGACGACGTGGTTCCAGCGCCGCGGCGTGGACCTACTGTCGATCCTGCCGATCGAATGGCTCCTGTGACGCGCGATGCGCGCGACGTTCATTGGGGCGCCTGCTCGACCGGCGCCATTCGCGCCGCCGCCGCGGCCGGAAGGCGCGCGCGCACGGCGTTCGCGAGGTTGGCGCGGGAGCGCGCCGCCGCCTCCGCGGTGAGCGGCAGCGTCGCGTCGCTCGCCACGAACGTCGCGGCCACCGCGCTTGCCGCGGGCGACTGCACCAGCACGATGTCCGAGCGATTGGCGGGGTCATCGGTCGTTTGCGGCACGAACGAAAGGAACGTGGACCCCGCGCTCGCCATGCTCGCGTAGTCGCCGAGGAAGTAACGTCCGCCTGCGAGCGCGGCCCGGGCGTAGTCGAAGTTGGGTGCGGCGCGCCGCAGGGTCCACGTCGCGCCGTTGTCCTTCGAGGTGACGATCCACGTCGAGGTCGGCAGGGTGGCCGGGTCCGGCGTGTTCTCGTAGAAATCGAAGTAGGTGACACCGATCGTCCCGTCGTCCCGGATGGCGACGGAAGGGATGAGCGCCGCCAGGTGGGGATCGAACACCGGCAGCGAGAGCGGGGCGGCGCAGCTGATGCACGCGGGCGTGGTCCACGTGAGTCCGCCGTCGTGCGACAGCGCGAACGCGATCTCGTCGCGCGCACCGCCGGAGAAGCGCGCATCCTGCCAGGCCACGGCCAGCACGCCGTTCTTCCCCACCGCGATCGAGCCGATGCCCGAGCCGTCCCGGATCCCGATGCCGCTGTCGGGATCGACCGTGCCGACGGTCTGCAGGTCCGACACGGTGACCGGCGCCGACCACGTGACGCCCTTGTCGGTCGAGCGGACGATGCGCATGCGCGCATTCTGCGGACCGACATTGGCGAGTTCGGTGAAGAAATTCACGAGCGTGCCGTCGGGCAGCACCACGATCTGGTTGTTGAGCGTCTGGCTGTTGATGCCCGGGTCGTAGATGCTGCGCGCGGCGTCCCACGACGCGCCGCCCGTGGTGGTGCGCGCGAACCACACGGGGCCGTTGTTGCCGGTGAGGCGGTCCCACACCGCGTACACGTAGCGTGCATCCGTCGGATCGGCGGTGAGCGACTCCTTGTCGTTGAAGCTGGCGGCGCCGTCGGTGCGCAGCGCCACCGCGTCGGACCAGGAGCGGCCGCCGTCGGCCGAGCGGCTGACGACGATCGCGTTGTTGCCGTTGGACTGGCTGTTGAATGCCAGCGCGATCTGGTAGGCGACTCCGTCGGGCGTGAAGCTCACCCACGGATCGGAATTGCGCTCGTAATCGGCCGCGCCGCCGGCGGGCGCGCCCGCACAACGCGACAGCGGTGCGGTGCTGCGCGTCCACGTGCCGCCGCCGTCGCTGCGAAAACGCAATGCCGATGCCGCGCGCGCCGCCGTTCGACCAGCGGTCCTGCTGCCACACGCCGATCAGGTTGTTGCCGTCGATGGGATTCGCGGCGATGAACGGCTCGACGTCCGCGTTGACGTACAGCGTGCCCGTCGCGGGCACGCCATCGCAGCCCGCCGCGAACGAGCGACAATCCCGACGCGCGCGACACCGCGTCGACGCGCAGCGCGGCCGGCGTGCACAGGCTGACGGCGTCGGCGCCCGTAGCCTTCCGCGACGTAGCCCTTCGCCTCCATCGCCGCCTTGATGCCGGGGTCCGTCGTATAGCGGTGGTTGGAATCGACGCGGGTGTTCCACAGCCGGTAGACCGGCACCGTGCCCGCGGGACACACGCCGGTCGCCGTGTCGGGGAACTGCGAATAGAAGACGGCGGACGACTCCTCGATGTAGCCGCTGTAGTTGGGATCCGTCTGCACCTTCGCACGGATGTCCGCGCATTCGGCGGGCGACGCGGAGAAGAAGTGCGAGTCGCCGTGCTGCGGCGGAATGTAGAAGCGGCACACCGGCGTGACCGCGGCGCCGTTGGCGCTCGCCTGCGTCGCGAAGACCGCGAACGCGCGGCCGGTGCGCGTCCAGCCGGTGATCGTGCCCGCGTCGAGCGCGCGATCTCGGACGGCAGCGCGGTGACGAAGTAGTGATCGAAGCCCGCGTGGTAGTACTCGATCGCGGGATCCGCGGCGCGCGCGACGCTTGCGCCGCACAGCGTCGCCGCGGCGAACCACAGCAGGGCAAAGGCGCGGGCGCGCATGAGCATGGGTCTCTCTCCCGGGATGGCGCGCCGAGTCTACCAGCGGCGTTGCCGGCATTGTCGTTGGTGCCGGGGCGGCAGCGCGCCGGCTCGGTGTTGCCACGGGGTACGCCGCGCGCTCGCTAGTCCTTCTGCCGCATCACCTCGATGGTGAGCTTCAGGAGCTTCGCGAGCGACTCGGTGTCCGGCAGCGTGTCCTCGGTGACGCCGATGGCGCGGAGGTAGGTCGCGCCGGCGCGCAACGCGCGCGCCCGCGTATCGAGCGGGACGCTGGCGTAGCGCGGGCCGTAGGCCACGCGCAGCGCGTCGGTGAGCGCGAGCGAGAGCTTCTCCTGCAGCAGCGATCCGGCCGGCTCTTCGAGGCGCATGGCGCCGTGTCCGGTCAGCAGCCAATGCAGGTTGATGTTGCGCACCTCGGCCAAGCGCAGGAGGTAGTCCTGCGTGGCGGAGTTGCGCCGCTCGGCGTTGGCCACGGAGTTCTCGTGGACGCCGAGCGTGCCGCGAACGCCTTCTGGCTGTCGGTGCCGCGTACGAGGCGCAGTCGCTCGCCCAGCGTCATGCCCTTGCCCCGCGGATACATGGCGGAATGGCTGGGCCGTCAGATCGTGTGTGTTGCATTTTCGTCACGCCGCGCGCCGGAATGTGAAAATTCTGCTTGCCTCGACGCGCGCGCTGCCTCTATCATCGCACCATTCGTTCCCACCCGGACTACGCGTCTAGCCAACCCAATGTCGATCCGCAAACGCCAATTCGAAGGCTCCACCCATGCGCTTCGTGCGCAGGGCATGGCCATGCAATTCGCCATTGCGCATTTCGGCATTTGCGGATGGGTCAACAAGCCGGTCAATGCCGGCGCGCTGACGACGCTGTAGCGCCTCCGACCGGAAGACATTCCGCCGGAGGTCTGGCGGAACAGTCGGAAGGTCGAGCAGTTTCCCCCTCCTGATTGTTGCGCCAGCCCGCGAGGGACTGGCAGTTCGCGTTGCCGCATGCGGATGTCCCGCGTGCGTGACCGCGGAGGAAAGGAGCGTGGAGACCATGACCATGACCATTCGTCGCAACGGCAGCCGCTGGCTGCGCGCGTCGCTGCCGGCATTCGCCGGGCTGCGCGGCATCACCGCTGGCAGTCGCGGCGGCATGCGATCCGGCACCGGCCTGACGGTGCGCGGCGTGGCCGGCGACGGCGAGCAGGACAACGGCGGCCGGGTTTCCGCCACCGGGAGCGCGATGTAGATCGTCGTTCCCCCCGCAGGGAGCCCGCGTCGCCAGATGACCCGGGCTTCGTTTTGTTGCCCGGTTCCACAACAATTGACGAGAACGAGGCACACAAAATGGCTAGGCTCTTGGAAGAACTCGAGCGGCCCTACGGGCGGGATCACTACGAACTGATACGCGCGGGCCGTGATGGAATCTACCGGCGGGCGGCGGATGGCTTGATCATCCGGCTCGCCGCGGCGGAATGCGCCCGGGAAGCGGAGGGCGATCGCGCGGCACTTGCTGGATCTCGCGATCCGCTACGCCAGCGGGCAGTAATCCGCGATGGTCGCCGGCAGCAGGGCGGCATCGCGGTGCAGGACCGGTGTGCCATGTGGCCGCCGGAACGGAAACGTGAAACGGATGCCGGATGCGGCTCGCGCCCATCCTCATCTGCCGCCAGGTAGGCGGGGAGGTGACCTTCATGTTCACAACCGAGACCGGGTTCTGACATCCGGAAGTCGTACCGGCGATTTCGAAGGCTGTGCGCGGCCTTCCCAACCGACGATCGGGATCGCCGCCTCGAGCCGCCGTTCCACGGAAGCTCGAGGTCACCAGTCGCGGCATCCGGCGGGGAAACCTGCCGGCCCGTGGCGAAAGGCGCGGAGAGCCGGGCCCGCCAACGCGGGTCCGGCGCTTCGCATCACCCCACTGCGGCCGACCCGCTGCGGCCGGTCACCGGCGATGCCGTACGAGACAAGAGCGCAGGCGTTGATGCATACTTTGTGGCACGATCATTGCCGCGAAGGCGCAAGACTCGCTGCTGCTCCATGGAACCGCTCGTCCTCACCGTCGACATGGCCGGCCTGCCCCAGGCGTGGGTGGCGCTGGAGGAGGCCATCACCTATCACGCCAAGCAGATGGTCGCGTGGTCGCTCGGCCGCGAGGTGCGCGAATTCCGCGGCGGCTGGCAGAAGAACGGCGAGCGTTCGCGCATCGCGACCAAGTCGATCCTCGCCATCAAGGGCACGGGCGCCGGTTCGCACATCCACGCGCCGGGACTCACCAACTCGATGCTGTTCGCACGCGACCGCCAGTTGTGCGCGTACTGCGGCAAGCGCTTCCTGATCCGCGACCTTTCGCGCGACCACGTCGTTCCGGTCTCGCGCGGCGGGCGCGACTCGTGGACCAACACCGTGACCGCGTGCCGCAGCTGCAACACGCGCAAGGGCGGCCGCTCGCCCGAGCAGGCCAGCATGCCGCTGCTCTACGTGCCGTACGTGCCCAACCGGCACGAGCACTTCATCCTCCGCAACCGCCGCATCCTCGCCGACCAGATGGAATACCTGCTGGCCGGCGTGCCGCGCACCAGCCGCCTGCATGCGTTGAAGGACGCGGGCGCCGCCGACGCGCATCGCCTGCTGTTCAGCTAGCGCGTTCCTTCGCTTCGCGACGTGCGCGAGCGCGTGCGCACTGCGCATTCGCGCGTCGGTTTCGTTGATGTAGCGATTGCGGGACTGCTGCACTGCGGCGATCCCGCGGCGACGGCTCACGCCGCGCACCGAGACGGTGCGTCGGCCATCATCGAACACTTCTCAGGGGATCCAGTGACAATGCTGACTCGACGTGGTGTGCTCAAAGGATGCGCCGCGGTGCTCGCGCTGGCGTTCGGCGCGGGCGCGCAGCTCGCGCTTCGCGCAGGACAAGATCAAGGTCGCGGCGGTCTACACGGTGCCCGTCGAGCAGCAATGGGTGAGCCGCATCCACAAGGCGCTCAACGCGGCCAAGGATCGCGGCGAGATCGAGTACGTGTTCTCGGAGAAGGTGGCCAATGCCGACTACGAGCGCGTGATGCGCGAGTTCGCGGAAAAGGGCAACACGTTCATCGTCGGCGAATCGTTCGCGGTCGAAGCGGCCGCGCGCAAGGTCGCGAAGGACTACCCGAAGGTCTCGTTCCTGATGGGCTCCTCGGGCAAGCCGCAGGCGCCCAACTTCTCGGTGTTCGACAACTACATCCAGGAGTCGGCGTATCTCACGGGCATGGTCGCGGGCGGCATGACCAAGACCAACAAGATCGGCATGGTCGGCGGCTATCCGATTCCCGAAGTGAACCGGCTGATGCACGCGTTCATGGCCGGGGCCAAGGAAACGAATCCGAAGGTCGAGTTCTACGTCACGTTCATCGGCTCGTGGTTCGATCCGCCGAAGGCCAAGGAAGCGGCGTTCGCGATGATCGAGAAGGGCGCCGACGTCATGTACGCGGAGCGCTTCGGCGTGTCCGACGCGGCGAAGGAGAAGGGCAAGCTCGCGATCGGCAACGTGATCGACACGCAGGCGCAGTATCCGGAGACGGTCGTCGTGTCGGCGCTGTGGAACATGGAGCCGACCATCGACGCCGCGCTCAAGAACGTGAAGGGCGGGCAAGTTCAAGGCCGAGGACTACGGCCCGTACTCGCTCATGAAGAACAAGGGCAACGAGATGTCGAAGCTCGGCACGTTCGACGCCAAGGTGCCGCAAGGATCTGCAGGCGAAGGTCGCGGCAAGGCAGAAGGACATTCTCGACGGCAAGTTCAAGGTGCAGGTCGTCGAGACCGAACCGAAGTCGACGGCGAAGTAATCCTCATGCGCGCAACGACGCCCCGGTCGCAGCCGGGGCGTCGTCGTCATTCCCGCGAACGCGGGAATCCAGTGTCGCTTCCGCCACGCGAGCACGGTGTCCCCGCCTGCGCGGGGACGACGGGGGTAGCTGCATGTCGGCATCCGGCGGCCCGTCCTCCGCCTCACCGGCATCACCAAGCGCTTCGGCCCGCTCGTCGCCAACGACGGCATCTCGCTCGAGCTCGCGCGCGGCGAGGTGCTCGCGCTGCTCGGCGAGAACGGCGCCGGCAAGTCGACGCTGGTGTCGATCCTGTTCGGCCACTACGTGCCGGACGAAGGCACGATCGAGGCGTTCGGCGCGCCGCTGCCGCCGGGCGATCCGGCCGCGGCGCTCGCGGCCGGCATCGGCATGGTCCACCAGCATTTCACGCTGGCCGACAACCTGTCGGTCCTCGACAACGTGATGCTCGGCACCGAGCCGCTGTGGCGGCCGCTCGTCGCGTCGGCGCGAGGGCGCGCACGCGGCTGCTGGCGACCGCGCAACGCTTCGGCTTGCAGGTGAACCCGGACGCGCGCGTGGGCACGCTGTCGGTGGGCGAGCGGCAGCGCGTCGAGATCCTGAAGGCGCTCTATCGCGACGCGCGCGTGCTGATCCTCGACGAGCCCACCGCGGTGCTCACGCCGCAGGAATCGGAGTCGCTGTTCGCGACGCTGCAGCAGCTCGTGGCCGAGGGCCTGTCGATCATCTTCATCAGCCACAAGCTGCCGGAAGTGCTGCGCGTGTCCGATCGCATCGCGGTGCTGCGCGCCGGCAAGCTGGTCGCGACGCTTGCCGGCGGCGGAGGCCGACCGCGCGCAGCTCGCGCAGCTGATGGTCGGCCGCGAGGTGCCGCCGCCGGTGGCGAAGCCGCACGCGCCGGGCGCCGTCGTCTGCGCCATCGACCGGCGTCGACCGTGCGCGGCGAGCTGCACGGCGTGTCGCTCGCGCTGCGCGCCGGCGAGATCACGGCGATCGCCGGCGTGTCGGGCAACGGCCAGCAGGCGCTGGCCGACGTGCTGTGCGGCTTGCGCGCGCCGGACGCGGGACGCGTGACGCGTCGCCGGGCGCGTGCTTGCGCGCCGACCCGCGCGCGTGGATCGCCGCGGGCGTCGCGCGCATTCCGGAGGATCGGCATGCGGTCGGCGTCATCGGCGACCTGCCGCTGTGGGAGAACGCGATCGCCGAGCACTATCGCACGCGCTTCGCGCGCAGCGGCGTCGTGCGCCGGCGGGCGGCGCGGCGCTTCGCGCGGCGAGCTCGTCGAGCGCTTCGACGTCCGCGCGGGCGGCGGCATCGACACGCCGGCGCGCGCGCTGTCCGGCGGCAACATGCAGAAGCTGATCCTCGGCCGCGCGCTGGCCGGCGATGCGCGCGGACGGCGACGCGCCGGTGCTGATCGTCGCCAACCAGCCGACGTGGGGACTCGACATCGGCGCGGTCGCGTTCGTCCACCAGCAGCTGCTCGACGCGTGCGCGCGCGGCGCGGCGGTGCTGCTCGATCTCCGACGACCTCGACGAGATCTTCGCGCTCGCCGACCGCATCGCGGTGATGCACGCGGGCCGGCTGATCGGCGGCGCGGCCGCGTGCGCGAATGGGACCTGCCGACCATCGGCCTGGCGATGGCCGGCGCGACGCCGGTACGGCGAGGCGCGCGCATGCGGCTTGAGGCCCGCGGCGAGGTCTCGCGGCTGATGCTGGTCGGCGCGCCGTTCGCGGCGGTCGCGTTCACGCTCGTCGTCGTCGTCGCTGTTCGTCGCCTGGGCGGGCGCGCCGCTCGGCCGCACCTACGGCGCTGATCTTCGAGGGCGGCTTCGGCTCGCGCTTCGCGTGGAGCGAGACGCTCACGCGCGCGACGCCGCTCATGTTCACCGGGCTCGTCGGCGGCGGTCGCGTTCCGCGCGCGCTTCTACAACATCGGCGCCGAAGGGCAGCTCTACGCCGGCGCGCTCGCGGCCGTGGCGGTCGGCGGGCTGGCACGGCGGCACGGGCTTCGCCGCGCATCCGCCGCTGCTGTTTCCCGCGATGATGATCGCGGCGATGCTCGCCGGCGCGCTGCTGCTGCGTGGTGCCCGGCGCTGCTGCGCACGCGGCTCGGCGTCGACGAGGTCGTGACCACGCTGCTCCTCAACTTCATCGTGCTGCTGTTCGTGTCGATGATGCTCGACGGCCCGATGAAGGACCCCACCGCGATGGGCTGGCCGCAGAGCGTCGCGCTGCCGGACGAGCTGCAGCTCGGCAAGCTCGTCGAGCGCACGCGCGTGCACACGGGACTGCTGTGGGCGGTCGGGCTCGCGGTGCTGCTGTGGGCGGTGCTCAAGTACTCGACGTTCGGCTTCGCGGTGCGCGCGGTCGGGCGCCAACGCGCGCGGCGCCGCGTTCGTCGGCGTGCCGGTGACGCGCACGATGATCGTGGTGGCGCTGCTGTCCGGCGCGCTCGCCGGGCTCGCCGGCGCCATCGAGGTCGCCGGGCCGCACCGCCTACGTCACGCTCGACATGTCGCCCGGCTACGGCTACAGCGGCATCGTGATCGCGATGCTCGCGGGACTGAATCCGCTCGGCGTCGTGGCGGCGGCGATCTTCGTCGCGGGCGTGCTGGTCGGCGCCGACAGCATGAGCCGCGGCGTGGCGGTGCCGACGTACATCGCCGACGTCATCGTCGCGATCTCGCTGCTGTCGATGCTGGTGGCGACCGCGTTCGCGCGCTACCGGCTGCGGTGGTGGCGCTGATGCTCGCCGACCTGCTCGCGATGCTCGGCAACGCCGACTTCTGGGTCGCGGTGCTGCGCATCGCCACGCCGCTCATCTTCGGCACGCTGGGCGTGCTGCTGTGCGAGCGCGCGGGCGTGCTGAACCTCGGCATCGAAGGCATCATGGTCGCCGGCGCGCTCGCCGGCTGGCTCGCCGTCTACTTCGGCGCCGGCCTGTGGATCGGCGTGCTGGTCGCGGCGCTGACCGGCGCCGCGTTCGGCCTGCTGCACGCGTTGCTCACCGTGCCGCTGGCGCTGTCGCAGCACGTCGCGGGACTGGGCATCACGCTGTTCGCGACCAGCGTCTCGTACTACGCGTACCGCGTGAGCTTTCCCAACGTGACCACGCCGCCGACGATCGAGCCGTTCGCGGAGATGACGTGGCTGCCGATCCCGGTGCTGTCGCAGCAGACGCCGATGACGCTGCTCGCGCTCGTCGCGGTGCCGGTCGATCGCGTGGATCCTGTATCGCACGCCGGTGGGCCTCGCGGTGCGGATGGTCGGCGAGAATCCGGCGGCGGCCGAGGGGCAGGGACTCGACGTCAACGCGGTGCGCACGGGCGCGATCGTGCGCGGGCTCGGCGCTGATGGGTGTGGCCGGCGCGTTCCTCACGCTGTCGGCGTTCAACGCGTTCTTCTTCAACATGGTCAACGGCCGCGGCTGGATCTGCGTGGCGCTCGTCGTGTTCGCGAGCTGGCGGCCGGGCAAGGCGCTCGCTCGGCGCGCTGCTGTTCGCGTTCTTCGACGCGATGCAGCTGCGCCTGCAGCAAGTCGGGCGGCGAAGGCGTGCCCGTACCAGGTGTACCTGATGCTGCCGTACGTGCTGTCGATCCTCGCGCTGGTGCTCGTCGCGCGGCGCGCGACGTATCCGCAGGCGCTGATGAAGCCCTATCGCAAGGGCGAGCGGTAGGCTTGCAGGCTACGCGGCGCGCGGGCGGGAGCGCTGCCTGGGCGGCGGCGCCGTGCTGCCGCGCACCACGAGTTCGAACGGAAGCACCTGCTGGAGCGGTGGGCGCTCGCCCTCGAGGCGCGCGACGAGCTGCAGCGCCGCCGCGCTGCCGATCTCCACGATCGGCGTGCGCACGCTGGTGAGCGGTGGCGTCTGCGTCGCGCCGAGATCGGTGTTGTCGACGCCGGTGATCGAGAGGTCGTCGGGAATGCGCACGCCGGCCTCGCGGCACGCGAGCATCGCGCCGACGGCGAACACGTCGTTGGTCGCGACCACCGCGGTCGGCCGCTCCCGCTGGCCGAGGATGTCGCTCATCGCCGCCTTTGCGGAATCGAGCGAGATGGCCGCGTGGCGAACGTGGCGCGGGTCGAGGGCAAGACCGTGCACCGCCAGCGCGGCCCGCATGCCCGCGCCGCGCTCGCGGGCGCGGTCGTTGCCCGGCAGCGGCGCACTGACGAGGCCGAACCGCCGATGCCCCAGCGACAGCAGGTAGCGCGTGATCGCAAACGCCGCCGCGTGATTGTCGAAGCCGATCGATGGATGCCGGGCTGTCGGATCGACACCCCACGTCAGCACGTACGGCCGCCCGTAGTCGTCGAGCAGGCGGAAGAGCGCCGGATCGTGGTCGATGCCGACGAACGCGAACGCATCCACGCCGTGGCGGATGAGCTGCTCCGTCACGCGCACCTCGGTGGCGAGGTCGTAGTGATGCGCGGCGAGCACGAGGGAATAGCCGCGCTCGTCGAGCGCGCGCTGCAACGCGCTGGTGGTGCGCGCGTACAGCGCGTAGTCGAAGGACGGCACCACGGCGCCGATCATCTGCGTGCGCTGGCTGCGCAACGCGCGCGCCGCGCCGTGCGGCACGTAGCGCAGCTTGTCGATCGCGTCGCGCACGCGCTCGAGCGTCTCCGGATCGACCTGATCGGGCAGGTTGAGCGCCCGCGAGACGGTCGCGGTGGACACGCCGGCGAGCCGTGCGACGTCCTTGGCGCTCGACCGCGTCGGCGGCTCGATCGCGCGGGAGCCGGTGTCGGCAACGCCTTCGTTCATGGCCGCGAGCATACGCGGCGTGCAATCGATTGCAAGCCCTCTCGATGGCTGGCCGCTGCGCGAATGTTGCTATGCAATATTGACAATGCGGGCCGTTCAGGGAATTCTGATGTAATCGAATACATGACCGCCGCCGCGCATGCGGCGGCGCATCCTGAGGAACCGCACCGATGGCCACCGAGGCGCCCGTCAAGCATGTCATCCTGATCATCTTCGACACGCTGCGGCGCGACGCCGTCGGGTGCTACGGCACGCCGCCGCCGTGGGGCGCGATCGCCACGCCGAACCTCGATGCGTTCGCCAGCGAATCGGTGCGCTTCGAGCGCGCGTACCCGGAAGCGCTGCCCACGCTGTGCGCGCGGCGCACCATCTATACGGGCCTGCGCACGTATCCGTTCCACAACGGCGACTTCCGCCACATCAAGGGCGACTTCGTCGGCATCGCGCCGGGATGGGGGCCGATTCCCGAGGAGCAGACGACGCTCGCCGAGATGTTCGAGAAGGCGCACTTCCGCACGGGCCTCGTCTCCGATCTCTATCACGAGTTCAAGCCGTCGAAGAATTTCTGGCGCGGCTTCCACCAGTGGAGCTTCATCCGCGGGCAGGAGGCCGATGCCGCGCGCAGCGGGCCGTGGCCGACGCAGCAGGAGATCGACTACTGGGTGCCGCGCGAGTTGCAGGAGCTGCGCGGCAAGGCCACCGGGCTCGAGCAGCCGGGTTTCGGCGCCGCGTGGTTCAGCAGCCGCATCCTCCTCAACATGCGCGACCGCGTGCGCGAGGAGCAGTGGTTCAATGCGCAGGTGATGCAGGAATCGGCGCGCTGGGTGGAGCAGAACACCGATGCGCAGCGGATGTTCCTCACGGTCGAGTCGTTCGACCCGCACGAGCCCTGGTTCGTGCCCGAGCACTATCGCAAGCGCTACGACGACGGCGACGGCCGCGAGCAGGTGATCTCGCCGTACGCGGAGATGCCCTGGCTGCCCGCGGACCTCGTGAAGCGCACGCGCGCCAACTACCAGGGACTGGTCGAGATGTGCGACCGCTGGTTCGGCCATCTCATCGAGACGCTGCGCGTGACCGGGGTGCTCGACGACGCACTGGTGATCGTCACGTCCGACCACGGGCACAGCCTGTGGGAGCGGCGCGGCTACATCGGCAAGCGCGGCTATCCGTCGGATCCGGAAAGCTACGAGGTGCCGATGCTGGTGCGCCATCCGCACAGGAAGGGCGCGGGCACGGTGTGCGATGCCTTCGTGCAGCACCACGACATCTCGGCGACGATCCTCGAGGCGACCGGCGTGACGCCGCCGGCGCCGATCGACGGCATCTCGTTCTGGAAGACGGCGTTCGAGGGCGCACCCGCCGCGCGCGACCACGTGACGATCGGCTGGGGCAGCGCCATGACGGTCGTCGACGACAAGTGGTGGTTCAACGCGAAGATCAACGGCCGCGGCGCGTTCCTGCACGATTCGCCGCGTCCCGCCCCCGACGCGCCGAACCTCGCCGAACAGCATCCGGAGGTCGTGAAGCGGATGTTCGACCTGGGCGTCGCGGATGCCGGCGGCTCGTTTCCCGATTTCCTGATGAAGCAGGCCGAGGACGCCAACGATGCGCCCGGCTGCAGCCCGTTCGCGGCGATCGAGCGCCGCTGATCCCGCGCGTCCTGTCACCTGCGCAACCGAGGAGGAGCTCATGAGCAAGCGTACGACGAACCAACCGGCGCAGCCGTCGCGGCGCCGGGTGATCACGCAAGGCGCGGCGCTCGGCGCCGCGGCACTGGGCGCGCCGTGGGTCGCGCGCTTCGCACACGCGCAAAACGCCGATCTCGGACCCTGGCAGGCGGCGAAGGTCAACTGGCGGCAGGCCGAGGGCGAGTCGATCACGGTTGCCGTCATCCCGGCGACCTACTTCGACAACCTGATCGCGATCGCGCCGCAGTTCGAGGCGCTGACCGGCGTCAAGGTGCGCTTCGAGAAGGTGCCGCCCGGGCAGATCCGCCAGAAGGCGATGCTCGACCTGTCGTCGAAGACGGCGACGTACGCGACGTCAGGCGGCCGATCCCGATGTACTACCCGCTGTACGTCGCGAACAAGTGGGTCGATCCGCTCGACCAGCTACCTCAACGATCCGACGCTCACCGACGCCGCGTGGTTCAACTACGACGACATCCTGAAGGCCTGGCGCGACGCCGACTCGATCGACGGCAAGCCCTACGGCATCCCGTACGACGGCGAAGTGACCGTGCAGGTCTACCGCAAGGACCTGTACGACGCCAAGGGCCTGAAGCCGGCCGAGACCTACGACGAGCTTGTCTGCAAACGCCAAGGCGCTCACCGATCCGGCGAACCGCATGTACGGCCTGGCGCTGCGCGGCTTCGCGGGTGCGGGCCAGAACATGTACATCTACCCGTCGCTCTTCCGCGGCTTCGGCGGCCACTGGTTCGCACGGCAATGCGCGTCGTCGTCAACTCGCCGCAGGCGGTCGACGCGCTCGCGTGGTACGTCGACACGCTCACGCAGTACGCGCCGCCGGCGGTGCGCAACTGGAACTGGCCGGACATCGCCGACGCGTTCTCGCAGGGCACGGTCGCGACCTACATCGACGCGCATTCGTCGGCGGCGGTGATCACCAACCCCGAGAAGTCGAAGGTGGTCGGCAAGATCGCGCTACGCGCGCTGGCCGAAGGGGCCGAACGGCAAGCGCGTCACCTCGATCTGGAACTGGGGCTTCCCGATCAACGCCGCGCTGTCCGAGAAGCAGAAGAAGGCGACCTGGCTGTTCATCGAGTGGGCGGCGTCGGCGGAGACGCAGGCGCGCACGTCGTGGAAGTTCGCCGGGCCCGGCCAAGCGCTCGGGCGTGAACCGCATGTCGCTGTGGCGCTCGCCCGAGTTCGCCGACGCGATGAAGGACGCGGGCGACAACTTCATCCCGGCCGCGCTCGAATCGCTCGAGCACGACACCGACGTCGACTGGCGCCCGCGCGTGCCGCAGTGGCCCGCGATCGGCGAGACGATGGCGCACCGCCGATCCAGTCGGCGCTGGTCGGCCAGAAGAAGCCGAAGGAAGCGCTCGACGAGGCGCAGGCGCGCATCGAGCAGATCCTGAAGGCTGACGCCGCGCGCGGATGAACCGGTCGCCGTGACCGCCTCCGCGGCGCGCGCACGCTCGAGGCGCAGGAGCGCCGCTTCGCGCTCGCGCTGTTCGCGCCGGCGTTCCCGTGCTGCTGCTGACGACGACGGCGCCGCTCGTCTACCTCGCGTGGAACAGCCTGCACGCGCATCGACCTCGCATGCCGTGGCTGTCCGGCTTCGCGGGCGTCGGCAACTACGCGAAGATGGGCGAGCGACCCGCGCTTCTGGAATTCGCTCGCGCTGACCGCGATCTACACCGCGTCGACCGTCGTGCTGCAGGTGGTCGATCGGCCTGTCGCTGGCGCTGCTCGTGCTGCAGATCCCGAAGGGGCAGGGCGCTCCTGCGCGTCGCGGCGATCCTGCCGATCGTGCTGGCGCCGGTGGTGGTCGGCCTGTTCTGGCGCACGCTGGTGCTCGCGCCCGACGTCGGCCTGGTCGACCTCGTGACGCGCGCGCTCGGCCTGCGGCAGCCACAACTGGCTCGGCGATCCGCAGCTGGCGCTGATCTCGGTGATCGCGATCCACACCTGGCAGTGGACGCCGTTCGCGTTCCTGGTGCTGCTCGCGACGCTGGCCACGCTGCCGCCCGACGTCTACGAGGCGGCGCGCCTCGACCGCGCGAGCGCCGTGGCAGCGCTTCCGCTACATCACGCTGCCGCTGATCCGGCCGGCGGTCGTGATGGTCGTGATCCTGCGCACGATGACGGCGCTGTCGGCGTTCGCGGCGATCTTCGCGGCCACCGGCGGCGGGCCGGGCACGGCGACCGAGATCCTGAACCTCTACGCCTATCGCACCTCGTTCACCGAGCTGAATCTCGGCTACGGCTCGTCGCTCGCGATGGTGCTGCTCGGCGATCACGCTCGCGATCTCCTTCCTGCATGTTCCGGCTGCGGCGGGCGGCATGAGCGCGGCGGACGTCAATCGATGACGGCGTCGCCGCGTCGCGCACGTCCCTCTTCCTCGCGCTCGCCTGCGTCCTCATGGCGGTGTGGGCGTTGCCCGTCGCCTGGGGCCTGCTCACGTCGTTCAAGACCGAGCGCGACGTCCTCGCCTATCCGCCGGTCGTCGTGTTCACGCCGACGCTCGCCAACTACCGCGAGGTGCTGTTCGGCGCGTCGTCGATCCTGCCCAACCTGTGGTCGAGCGTGATCGTCGCCGGCGCGCGCCACGCTGCTGACGATGCTGTTCGCCGATGCCCGCCGCGTACGCGCTGGCGCGGCTGCGCTATCCCGGCGAAGCGCGGCGGCCGGGTTCTACGTGCTCGCCACGCAGATGCTGCCGCCGGTCGGCCTCATCATTCCGTACTACCTCGTGCTGCAGAAGATCGGCGGGCTCGACACCTACGCGGGCCTCATCGTCATCTACCTCACGTTCTCGCTGCCGTTCGCGATCTGGCTGATGGTCTCGTACTTCGAGGACATGCCGCTCGAGATGGAGGAGGCGGCGCTGCTCGACCGCGCCGGGACGGCTGCGCGCGCTCTGGTACGTGATCCTGCCGCAGGTGCGCGGCGGCATCGCGGTGACCACGATCTTCGTGTTCCTCAACGCGTGGAACGAGTTCCTGTTCGCCGTCGTGCTCGGCGGCAACCGCGTGCGGCCGGTGACGGTCGCGATGTTCAACTTCATCTCGGTCGAGCAGACGCAGTGGGCGCGGCTCGCCGCCGGCGCGATGCTCGCGATGGCGCCGGTGATCCTGATCGGCATCTTCGCGCAGCGGCACATCGTGAAGGGGCTGACGGTGGGCGCGGTGAAGGGCGGCGGACGGCGATGAGCCCGGCGACCAGCGGACAGCGTCCACGCTTGCACGGGCATCGTCAAGCGCCACGGCACGACGACGGTGCTGCACGGCATCGATCTCGCGATCGCGCCGGGCGAGTTCTTCGTGCTGCTCGGCCCGTCGGGATCGGGCAAGACGACGACGCTGCGCATCCTCGCCGGCCTCGAGATCGGTGAGCGCGGGCCGCGTGCTGCATGGACGGCGCCGACGTCACGACCCAGGAGCCCGGCGAGCGCGACGTCGCGATGGTGTTCCAGAGCTACGCGCTGTATCCGCACATGACGGTCGCGCAGAACATCGGCTTTCCGCTGAAGATGGTCGGCACCGCGAAGGGCGAGATCGCGCAGCGCGGTGCGCCGATGCCGCCGCCAAGGTCGCATCGACCACCTGCTGCAGCGCACGCCGGGCCAGCTGTCGGGCGGCCAGCAGCAGCGCTGCGCGCTGGCGCGCGCGATCGTGCGCCAGCCGCGCTCTTCCTGCTCGACGAGCCGCTGTCGAACCTCGACGCGAAGCTGCGGCTGGAGACGCGCCTCGAGCTGCGCAAGCTGCAGCGCGCGCTCGGCGCGACCACGGTCTACGTGACGCACGACCAGGAAGAGGCGATGACGCTCGCCGACCGCATCGCGGTGTTCATGGACGGTCGCATCGTGCAGGTGGGCACGCCGCGCGGGAGTCTTCGCGCAGCCCGCAAGCGTCGCGGTGGCCGGCTTCATCGGCACGCCGCCGATGAACCTGATCCCGGGACACGTCAGCCGTGGCGTCGTGCAGGTCGCCGGGAACGTGGTGCCGATGGAGCACAATGGCGGTGCGGATGGCGACGTGACGCTCGGCGTCCGTCCCGGTGCCGTGCATCTCGCGCACGAAGGCTTGCCGGGCCGGGTGTATCTCATCGAGGACCTGGGCGACACGACGATCATCGACATCGAGGTCGGCGAACACCTGGTCAAGATGCGAACGGATCGCCGGCCCGCCGTGCGCGAGGGCGACGACGTGCGGATCGCGTTCGCGCCGGAGTCGATCCACCTGTTCGAGCGGAGTCGGGCGCCCGGCGCTGACTCTCGCCCGCCGGCGGACGCGCCGCCGGGCGCACGCAAGAGCAGGGCCCGACCCTGTTGTCGTCGCACGAGCGGTATAGTTGGCGTTTTGCGCTCCCCCAATGACGCCCGAGATCGAAAAGCCGAAGCACATCCGCCTCACCTCGCATCCCGCCGAGGAGGGGAACGGCGTACCGCCGATCCGGTGGGGACGCGCCGACCCGCACGAGCGCGGGCCGATCATCGGCAGCACGAGCAACCGCAGCCAGCGCAACGTCATCGGCACGCACAGCGGGTCGTACGGCGTGTACCGCGCGCTGGCGGTGGCGGCCGGCGCGCTGCTGCGCGGGCACGTGCCCGACCTGACCAACACGCTGCCGACCGATCCGCATCGGCCCGTATCCGGCGTGGGGCGACCCGGCGAAGATCGTGTCGATGGATCCGTTCGGCGCGGTGGTGGCCGACGTGTTCCGCGACTGCGATCGCGCAGGGCTACGACATCCGCCCGACCGATCGCGGTGACCAAGGCGCACATCGACATGCCGGAGGTGCATCAGGCGATCGCGCGCGGGCGCCTGCACGGCCGACGGCCGCATCCTGCTCGCGAATGGCTCGGCGGTCGTGACCAAGGCGGCGATCGAGCCGGTGTGGTGGCTGCCCGGCGTCGCGAAGCGCTTCGGCGTGCAGCGAGGCGGACCTGCGCCGCGCGCTGTTCGAGGAAACCGGCGGCATGTACCCCGAGCTCGTCACGCGCGGCGACCTCGACGTGTTCCTGCCGCCGATCGGCGGCCAGACCGTGTACGTGTTCGGCAATCCGCACGACCTCGCCAATCCCGCGGTGACGCTCACCGCGCGCGTGCACGACGAGTGCAACGGCTCCGACGTGTTCGGCTCCGACATCTGCACGTGCCGGCCGTACCTCACGCACGCGATCGAGGAGTGCATCCGCGGCGCGCAGGACGGCGGCGTCGGCGCTCGTCGTCTATTGCCGCAAGGAAGGCCGCGCGCTCGGCGAGGTGACCAAGTTCCTCGTCTACAACGCGCGCAAGCGGCAGGAGGGCGGCGACTCCGCGACCAACTATTTCCTGCGCACCGAATGCGTGGCCGGCGTGCAGGACATGCGCTTCCAGGAGCTGATGCCCGACGTGCTGCACTGGCTCGGCATCACGCAGCATCCATCGGCTGGTGTCGATGAGCAACATGAAGTACGACGCGATCGTGGGCTCGGGCATCGAGGTCGGCGAGCGCGTGCAAGATCCCCGACGATCTCATCCCGGCCGACGCGCGCGTCGAGATGGACGCGAAGATGGCGGCCGGCTATTTCACCGACGGGGAAGTGCCGGACGCCGAGCGCCTCGCGCACACCAAGGGCCGCGGCCTGTGACGGCTGCGGTGATCGATTCGCCGGCCGCTGCCCTGCTGTCGACACGGGCGATTCGCGAGCGCTGCGCGCAACATCGCCGCGGCGGTGACCGCGGGCCGATCGCCGCACTTCCGCATCGACCGCGCGCGGCTCGCCGCGGCCGCGCAGCGCGTGGCCGAGGTCACGCGCCGCCGCTATCCCGATCTCGCGATTCCGTATCACAGCCGGTGGCGTCATTTCGAGGCGGGCGGCGTCGATCGCCGCGGCGAGCTCGAGCGCGCGCTTGCGCGGACGCTCGCCGCGCCGAGCGCGCGCGGGCGCAGATCGACCTCACCGTGGTGAGCGTGCTGCTCGACGCCGGCGCGGGGGCCGCGCTGGCGCTACGTCGAAGCGCGAATCGGGCAGGCGCTTCACGCGCTCCGAAGGATTGGGCGTCGCGAGCTTTCGCGCGTTCATGCGCGGCGCGTTCTCGGCGACGCCGCGGCGATCCGCTGCGCGTCGATGCGGCGGCGCTGGCGACGATCGACGACGGCGACGCTGCGCGACGCTGTTCCAGGTGAGCCGACGACAATCCGCTGGTGGGCTCGACGGCCGCGCCGCGCTGCTGCGCCGGCTCGGCGCGGCGCTCGACCGAGCGGCGCGCGATCGTTCGGCGCACCGGCGCGGCCGGGCGCGTCTCTTCGACACGCTCACCGCGCGACGGGCAGCGCGCACGGCGGTCGGCGCGCCGGACGATCCTGCGCGCGCTGCTCGAGGCCTCGGCGCCATCTGGCTGACCGGCAGCGCGCTCGACGGCGTTCCGCTCGGCGACGCCTGGCGACATCCGTACGCGGGCGGCGCCGGCCCGACGGCGGGCTGGGTGCCGTTCCACAAGCTGTCGCAATGGCTCGCGTACTCGCTGTTCGAGCCGTTCGAATGGGCGGGCGTCGCGGTCACCGACCGCGACGCACTCACCGGCTTGCCCGAGTATCGCAACGGCGGCCTGCTGCTCGACACGGGCGTGCTCGCGCTGCGCCAACGACGCCGACGCGCGCGTCGCGCACGACGTCGGCAGCGAGCTCGTCGTCGAGTGGCGCGCGCTGACGGTCGCGCTGCTCGACGAGCTCGCACCGCGCGTGCGCGCGCGGCTCGGGCGGCCCGACCTGCCGCTCGCCTGCATTCTCGAGGGCGGCACGTGGGCCGCGGGCCGCGAGCTCGCGCTGCGACCTGCGCGGCGGCGAGCCGCCGCTTGTCGCAGTTCGCAGCGACGGCACCGTATTCTAGACTTCGCCAATCGATCCGACCAGGGGAAAGCAGGAATCATGCCGTCCAACGTGCACGTGTTCGATCATCCGCTCGTCCAGCACAAGCTCACGCTGCTGCGCAAGAAGGAAACGAGCACGACCAGCTTCCGCCGGCTGCTGAACGAGATCGGCTGCGCTGATGGCCTACGAGGTCACGCGCCAGATGCCGATGCACGACGTGATGATCCAGACGCCGCTCGAGACGATGAACTCGCAAGCTGATCGACGGCAAGAAGCTCGTGTTCGTGCCGATCCTGCGCGCGGGCATGGGACTGCTCGACGGCTTCCTGCACGGTCGTGCCCGGGCGCGCGCGTCGGCCACATCGGCCTCTACCGCGATCCGAAGACGCTGGTCGCGGTCGAGTACTACTTCAAGATGCCGGGCGGCATGTCGGAGCGCGACGCGATCGTGCTCGACCCGATGCTCGCCACCGGCAATTCCGCGGTCGCCGCGGTCGAGCGGCTGAAGGAGGCGAAGCCGCGCTCGATCCGCTTCGTGTGCCTGGTGTCGTGCCCCGAAGGCATCCGCAACTTCCAGGCGGCGCATCCGGACGTGCCGATCTACACGGCCGCGATCGACCGCGAGCTGAACGACCACGGCTACATCCTGCCGGGGCTGGGCGACGCCGGCGACCGCATCTTCGGCACCAAGTGACGCGCGCGCCTCACGCTCTCCCGTGACCCGGAGCCCCGCATGGCCGACCTGCTGATCAGGAACGCGACGCTGCCCGACGGCCGCAGCGGCGTCGACGTGCTCGTCGCGGACGGCCGCATCGTCAACGTGTCGCCGCGCATCGACGCGGAGGCCGCGCGCGTCGTCGACGCGCAGGGCTACCTGCTGTCGCCGCCGTTCGTCGACGCGCATTTCCACATGGATGCGACGCTGTCGTACGGACTGCCGCGCGTGAACCGGAGCGGCACGCTGCTCGAGGGCATCGCGCTGTGGGGCGAGCTGAAGCCGCTCGCTGACGCAGGACGCGATCGTCGAGCGCGCGCTCGCCTATTGCGACTGGGCGGTGGGGAAGGGACTGCTCGCGATCCGCTCGCACGTCGACGTGTGCGACCCGCGGCTGCTCGCGGTCGAGGCGCTGCTGCACGTCAAGGAGAAGGTCGCGCCGTATCTCGACCTGCAGCTCGTCGCGTTTCCGCAGGACGGCCTGCTGCGCAGCCCGGGCGCGCTCGAGCAGCTCGAAGCGCGCGCTGGCGCATGGGCGTGGACGTCGTCGGCGGCATCCCGCATTTCGAGCGCACGATGGCCGACGGCGCGGAGAGCGTGCGCATCCTGTGCGAGCTCGCGGCGGAGCAGGGGCGGCTCGTCGACATGCACTGCGACGAGACCGACGACCCGCATTCGCGCCACATCGAGACGCTCGCCATGCAGGCGCTGCGCCTCGGCCTCTGCCGGGCCGCGTGACCGGCTCGCACCTCACGTCCATGCACTCGATGGACAACTACTACGTGTCGAAGCTGATACCGCTCATCCGCGAGGCGGGGGTGAGCGCGGTCGCCAATCCGCTCATCAACATCACGATCCAGGGCCGGCACGACACGTATCCGAAGCGCCGCGGCATGACGCGCGTGCCCGAGCTGATGGCGGCCGGCATCACGGTCGCGTTCGGCAACGATTGCGTGATGGACCCGTGGTACTCGCTCGGCAGCGGCGACATGCTGGAGGTGGCGTCGATGGGCCTGCATGTCGCGCACATGACGAGCCAGGACGGCATGCGCGCGTGCTTCGACGCGGTGACGGTCAACGGCGCCAGGATCCTGCACCTGAGCGGCTACGGCATCGCGCCCGGCAACCGCGCCGACTTCGTGCTGCTGCAGGCGCGCGATCCGATCGAGGCGATCCGCCTGCGCGCGCCGCGGCTCATGGTGTTCCGCGCCGGCAAGGTGATCGCGGAGACGCCGCCGGCGATCGCGCGGCTGTCTCTGCCGGGGCGGCCGGCGACCGTCGACTGGTCGCTGCGCTCGGTACGGCATTGACGACGGACGACGCAGGCGGGCAGCGGGACGCGCGATGACGCCGCGTGCCGTCGTCGCCGGATGGCGGCACTCGCCTTGGCGGCGACGGCCGCGACCGCAGGTGCCGCGCAGGTGCTCGACGCCACGCCTTCGGCACTGGCCAGCGCGATCGACGGCAAGCGCGTCGTGATCCTGGGGGAGGTGCACGACAACGGCGTGCAGCATGCGCTGCGCGCGGCGGCGCTGCGCGCGATCGTCGAGCGCGGCGCGCGGCCGGCGATCGCGTTCGAGCAGTTCGACCGCGAGCAGCAGTCCGCCATCGATCGCGCGCGGCACGAGCGGCCCGGCGACGCGGACTACCTCATCGCGCAGGCGAAGGGCGCGCCGAGCTGGGACTGGAAGCTCTACCGGCCCTTCGTTGCGCTGGCGCTCGAATACGACCTGCCGATCGTCGCGGCGAACCTGTCGCGCGGCGACGCGATGCAGATCGCGATGGCGCCCGCGCGACAAGGATGCGCGCGCCCTGCCGCCGGCGTTCGTCGCGGCGCACGAGGCCTCGATCGCGCGCGGCCACTGCGATCTGCTGCCGCCCGAAGCGCTGCCCGGGATGGCGGCGCGCAGATCGCGCGCGATCGTGCGCTCGCGCAGGCGATCCGGCCGTATGCGGAGCGCGGCGTCGTGCTGCTCACCGGCAATGGGCACGCGCGCACCGACCTCGGCGTTCCGCACTGGCTCACGCCGGCGGAGCGTGCGCGCTCGATTAGCCATCGGCGTCCTCGAACGCGACGCGGACGCCACCGGCGAGCCCACCGATCGCTTCGACGCGTACGTGCTCACCGCGCCCGCGCCGCGGGCGGATCCCTGCGAGGACCTGCGCAAGCGGATGGGGAAGCAGGCGAAGTAGCCTCAGCCCCGCACGGTCCACGCGCACAGGGCATCGCCCGGCCTGTTCGCGTAAGGAACGGACGCCGCCGCGCGACTGCAGGGAAGAGCGAATCGGCGCGTCCAGGAATGGGCGGTGCCGTATCCTGCATAATCCGACGCTTCTTCCCCGCTGCGCGAATCCGACACTGCCGATGGAGTCGATCTACTACGTGATGGCCTGGGCGTGCCATCGCAAGTGCAAGCACTGCTACGAGGATCGCTTCCGTCCCTACGTGCGCGGTGCGCTGGAATCGGTCGTGCAGGAGGCCGAGCGCAATTTCCCGCGCATCGTCGCCAATCTCCCGGCGCGGCTCACGTATCTCGACACCGAGGATCCGCGCCCCGACGGCTCGTTTCCCGAGAAGACCGGGACGGGTCATCCTGTCCGGCGGCGAGGCGCTGCTCGACCCGGTGCGCGAGCGCGTCACGTACCAGGTGATCGACGCGCTGCGCGAGAAATACGCGGCGCAGGGCGGCGTGAAGATCGTCGTGCAGACGACGGGCGACATCCTGACCGACGGCATCGTCGGCCGATCTCCTTGCGCGGGGTGTGTGGATGATCTCGGTGGCGAGCGTCGACGATTACCACGTCGGCCTCGAGGGGCCGGCGAGGCAGCAGGCGTTCGTGGCCAAGCTGACCGCGCTGTTCACGCGTCACGGCATGCGCCGGTCCGGGCTCTCGGCGACCACGCGCAACTGGCACGAGGAAGCCGGGTCCCGTGTTCAGCTTCTTCGGCGCCACGCCCGGACTCGTGGATCGGCAAGCTGTGGCCGCGCGGCCGCGCGTGGCAGAACAATCTCGTCGCACGCGACGCCTCGCCGACAATTTCTGCAATCGCTGGTCGGGCGGGCTCAATTTCCTGCGCCATCGCCACAACGGCTCCGAGGTTTCGATCGAGCCCGACGGCGCGGTGTATCCGTGCTGCATCAAGACGAAGCTGCCGATCGGCAGCCTGCTCGAGGACAACCTGATCGACATCCTCGAGTCGCTGGCCGGCGTGCCCGCCTTCGAGGCGATCACGATGGGGCATCCGGAGCGCATGGGGCTCACGCACGGCTGGACCGAGGCGCGGTTCCTCGAAGCCTCGCGCACGACGACGCCGAACGGGACGCCCTACCAGAACCTGTGCATCGGGTGCGACCGCTTCCACGAAGCAGGTGCTGGGGCCGGTGCTGGCCGCGGCGCGGGCACGCAGGCGGGCCGCCCGCGGCGCCGCCGCGCCGCGCCGGAGCGTCGCACTGGTGCCCGAGGGCGATTGATGCGCGCGGCGCGGCGTGCCGTTGCTGGCGATGGCGTCTCGTGCTGGCCCTGCCTGCGCATGCGCAGGACTTGCGCTGGTCGGACGTCGTGGCGAAGGCACGCGGCCAGACCGTGAACTTCAACGCATGGGGCGGCGACGAGAAGACCAATGCCTTCGTCGAGTGGGCGGGCAGGAAGTCGCGCAAGCGCTACGGCGTCACGGTCAATCACGTGAAGCTCAAGGACACCGCCGAAGCCGTCACGCGCGTCGTTGCGGAAAAGGCGGCGGGCCGCACGGCGGGCGGATCGGTCGACCTCATCTGGCTCAACGGCCCCAACTTCCTGGCGCTGAAGGAGCAGGGCCTGCTGTTCGGGCCGTTCACGCAGGCGCTGCCGAGCTACGCCAAGGTCGACACGACGCATATCCGCTCCAACGTCGTCGACTTCACGGTTCCGGTCGACGGCATGGAAGCGCCGTGGCGGCGCGCGCAGATCGTCTTCGTGTACGACGGCAGGCGCGTGGCCGCGCCGCCGCGGTCGGTGCCGGAATTGCTCGCGTGGGCGCAGAGGAATCCGGGACGGCTCACCCATCCCGCCGTGCGCAATTTCCTCGGGGCGACGTTCCTCAAGCAGGCGCTCTACGAGCTCGCACCCGACCCTGCGGTCCTGCAACGGCCCGCGACCGACGACAACTTCGCCGCCGTGACCGCACCGCTGTGGACGTGGTACGACGCGCTGCGCCCGCTGCTGTGGCGCAAGGGCGCGCAATTTCCCGAGAACGGCCCCGCGCAGCGGCAGCTTCTCGAACGACGGCGAGATCGACATGATGATCTCGTTCAATCCCGCGGAGGCCGCGGTCGCGATACTCGCGGGCCAGCTCCCGGACAGCGTGCGTACCGTCGCGTTCGCCCGCGGTACGATCGGCAACACGAGCTTCGTCGCGATCCCGTTCAACGCGGCGAACAAGGAAGGCGCGATGGTCGTCGCTGATTTCCTCCTGGAGCCAGCGACCCAGGCCCACGCGCAGGACATCCGGCAGATGGGCAACTTCACCGTGCTCGACCTCGCCAAGCTCACGCCGCAGGAGCGGCAGCGCTTCGCCGACCTGCCGAAGTCGCCCGCCCTGCCGACCAACGCGCAACTCGGCACCACGCTCCTCGAGCCGCACCCGTCATGGATGACCCGCATCGCGAGCGAATGGGAGAAGCGCTACACGAAGTAGGCGCCTCCCGCGGCCGCCTCCTGCGCCTCGCACCGGCGCTGACGGTCGCCGCGTTCCTGCTTCCCATCGCCGCCGGCCTCGCCGGCACCCTGCTGCCCGCCTTCGGCTACCTGCCGGCGATCGGCGGCGACACGCTGACCCTCGCGCCGTGGCGCGAGCTCCGCGCCTATCCGGGCTTCGTCACCAGCGTGACGGTCACGCTGTTCACCGGGCTGGCGTCGACGCTGCTCGCGGTGACGGTCGCGTTCGCGGCGTGCGCATTCACCGCCGACCGGCACTGGTTCCGCCGCATGGGCGCGTGGCTCGCGCCGATCCTCTCGACGCCGCATTCCGCGCTCGCGATCGGGCTCGCGTTCGTGCTCGCGCCGTCCGGGTGGATCGCGCGCGCGCTGTCGCCGTGGCTCACCGGCTGGGACGTGCCGCCGGACATCGCCACCATCGGCGACCGGCATGGCATCGCACTCGTCGTCGGCCTGCTCGTGAAGGAGGTCCCCTACCTCGTGCTGATGATCGCCGGCGCGCTGCAGCAGGTGCCGGCGCGCGCGCAGCTCGCGGTCGCCCGCTCGTTCGGCTACACCCGCAGCGCGGCGTGGCTGAAGGTCGTGCTGCCGCAGGTCTATCCGCAGGTGCGTCTGCCGATCTTCGCGGTGCTCGCGTTCTCGCTCTCGGTGGTGGACGTGTCGCTCGTCCTCGGGCCGTCGAACCCGCCCACGCTCGCGGTGCTCGCCGTGCGCTGGTTCGCGGATGCGGACATCCGCTTCTGGTTTCCCGCCGCGGCGGCGGCGACGCTGCTGCTGGCCATCGTCGTCGCCGCCATCGCGGCATGGATGGTCGCCGAACGGATGGTGATGCGGGCCGGGCTGCGATGGATCGGGCGCGGGCAGCGCGCGGGTGCGGCGCACCTCGTTGCGGCATGCGGGGGCGCGCTCTTCGCGGCGGCGTTCGCGCTCGCGATGCTGGCACTCTCGGGCATCGCGCTGTGGTCGTTCGCGTCGCAATGGCGATTTCCCGAGGTGCTGCCGCAGGCGTTGACACTCGCGCACTGGTTGCAGCGGCTGCGGGGCCTGGCGGCGCCCGCGTGGAACACGCTCGCCGTCGGTGCCCTCGCCACGGGAATCGCGCTGGCGCTCGTGCTCGGATGCCTCGAGAACGAGAGCCGCAACGCGCGTCACGCGGGACGGCGTGCGTTGTGGCTGCTCTACCTCCCGCTGCTGGTGCCGCAGGTGGCGTTCCTCTTCGGCGCGCAGGTGCTGCTCGTGCGTTTCGGCTTCGACGGCACGCTGCTGGCGGTGGCGTGGGCGCATCTCGTGTTCGCGCTGCCGTACCTCTTCCTCTCGCTCGCCGACCCCTGGCGCGCGCTCGACCCGCGCTACGCGCGCACGGCGTCGTCGCTGCAGGCGAGCCCCGCGCGCATCTTCTGGCGCATCAAGCTGCCGATGCTGGCACGGCCGGTCGCGATCGCGTCCGCCGTCGCGTTCGCCGTGAGCGTCGGGCTCTACCTCCCGACGCTCTTCGCGGGCAACGGGCGCCTCGCCACGCTCACGACGGAAGCGGTGACGCTCTCCGCCGGCGCCGATCGCCGCGTCACGGCGGCCTACGCGCTCGCGCAGACCCTGTTCCCGCTGCTCGCGTACCTGGCGGCGGTCGTCGCGAGGCCGGGCGGATTGGCGGGCGGAGGTCGCGGTGCGTCGGAGGCCGCGGCATGATCGGCGCGCCGCTCGTGCTTGCCGGCGTGCGCATCGCGCTGCCAGGGCGCGAGCTCGTCGGCCCGCTGTCGCTCGCGGTCGCGCCCGGCGAATGCGTCACGGTGATGGGACCGTCGGGCTCCGGCAAATCGACATTGCTCTCCTTCGTGGCCGGCACGCTCGATCCGGCATTCGCGGCCACCGGCGTCGTGACGCTCGGCGGGCGCGACATCACGCACCTCGCCCCGCACGCGCGCCGCGTCGGCATCCTGTTCCAGGACGACCTGCTCTTTCCGCATCTGTCCGTCGGCGGCAATCTCGCCTTCGCGCTGCCGCACGCGATACGCGACCGGGCGCAGCGGCGGCACCGCGTCGAAGCGGCGCTGGTCGAAGCGGACCTGGCCGGCTTCGCCGACCGCGACCCGGCCACGCTTTCCGGCGGACAGCGCGCCCGCGTCGCGCTGATGCGCACGCTGCTCTCGTCGCCCGAGGCGCTGCTGCTCGACGAGCCGTTCGGCAAGCTCGACACGCAGCTTCGCCACGACATGCGCACGTTCGTCTTCGAGCACGCGCGACTGCGCGGCTTGCCCGTGCTGCTGGTCACCCACGATCCGTCGGATGCGCAGGCCGCCGGCGGCCGCATCGTCGACCTCGCCGAGCCGTGACGCCGGGTCGGCTGCTAGGTTTGGCGGTCGCCGTCGTCGATCGGTCCCTGCGGCCGCGGCGACATGCCGTGCGACCTCGTCCGGCCCGTGGCCATCGCTGCCGACCCCGCGCATTCCCGCCGCGACGAAGGCGATCATCCGCTCGGTGTCGTGGAGCCGGAAGCCGCGCGGCACGCATTCCCCTCCCGACTTGCCGCAACGATGCAGCAGCACCTCGCCGAAGAGCGCGCGCGCGTAGCGAAACGTGACATCGGTGAGCTCGGAGTCGTGAACGGCGAGCGTGTTGCCCAGCGCGCGCTGGAAGTCGCGATCCACGGTGCCGAAATAACGCTGGTACCAATCGTTGCCCTGCGGCGCAGAGCTCAGCCGCGCGATCACGCACAGGTAGTTGCGCCACGCGGGCTCCTCGCCGTCCTCCATGGCGTCGAACGGGCGCCACCACGCGCGCAGCACGTCCTCCGTCGAGTGCATCGGATTCTCGCGCGCATCGGCAAGCGCGCCTTGCCACGCATCCACCAGCCGCCGCGAGCGCCGCTCGACCGCCGCCTCGAACAGCATCTCCTTGCTGCCGAAGTGATAGTTGACGAGGGCGACGTGAGCGCCCGCCTCCGCCGCGATCATGCGGTGGGAAGGCGCGCGATAGCCGTGGTCCGCGATCAGGCTCTCCGCCGCGTCGAGCAGGGCGTCGCGCGTGGCGGCGCCGCGCATGACGGGGTGCCGCAAGGCAATGGCGTCCATCCGAATCCTCCGTGCCGGCCTGTCGCCGGGGTCGCTCGCATTCTTGCGGGGTTGCCCCGGTGCGCGTATCGGCACGACGCCCATTGCGGTGTCGGCGCGCACCGACGCGACGACGGCTAGGGAGGAGGAAGCGCGGGCGGCAGGTCGGGCGGTGCCTCGGGGAATTCGCCCAGCCCGACGCGCAGGCGTGCGACCTCGAGCGTGAGCTCTTGGGAACGCTCGAGCGCGGCGTGCAGCGCCGCCGTGATCGCGGCGATGCAGAGGCAGACGATCGCGAACACGCCGAGCACGACGAAGCGGCCGAAATCCGGCGCACCCAGGAACAGCGATGCCTTCACGTAGAACACCCACGTGATGACGAGGCTCGCTGCCGTCGCGAGCGCGGCCGGGCCGAAGCCGCCGAACCAACCGGCGACGATCACCGCGAGGAAGAACGTGAGGAAGGGCACCTGCTCCGGCGCGACCGCGTCGAGGAGGTAGCGCAGCCCCCACGCGAAGGCCACCGCGGCCAGCGCGAAGGCGTAGCGGCGCAGCGGCTCGCGGAACGGATTGCGCTGCAAGTTGCCCGGCACCGGGCGCAACGCGCGAGGATCGGACACCGACTCGAACCGCTCAGCCACGTGCTCGAACCACATCGCCATCCCGAACGCGGCGCCGCCCGGCAGCCCGAAGGCCACCGCCGCGATGACGCTGGCGGTGATGAGCGCGTCGGCCGACCGCGTGAAGCCGATGCCGACGACGACCAGCAGGACCCCCGCGAGGAGCAGGATCGCGCCCGCCCAGCGGAGGCCCTGCGAGATCCGTTCGGTGGCGAGATGGGGCATGGCCGTGGCAAACCGCGACAACAGCTCAGGATTGTAGGACGATGGACGCAGCGTACCAGTAGGCAATTGTAGGACTCGTCCGACATCGCTTTCCGCATGGGGCCGATGCGGAGGGGCCGAGCCAATCCCTAGGATGGCAGCATTCCAAGAAACGAGGCGAGGCGCAACATGCAAGAGGTCATGAGCAACATCGTGGCGTTGCCGTTCCTGGCTGCCGCCCGAGCGGCCTCCGAGCCGGCACTGGGCCGTTTCGGCCTGCTGTTCGGCGGCTCCCCCGCGATGCAGGACGTGTACCGGCGCATCGACAAGGTGGCGCGTACGTCCGCGACGGTGCTCGTCACCGGCGAGTCCGGCAGCGGCAAGGAGCTCGTGGCGCACACGATCCACGACCGCAGCGAGCGTGCGCGCGCGCCCGTTCATCGCCGTCAATTGCGGCGCGATTCCCGCGAACCTGATCGAAGCCGAGCTCTTCGGCTACGAGAAGGGTGCGTTCACCGGCGCCGCGCGGATGCACCGCGGCTGCTTCGAGCGCGCGGAAGGCGGCACGCTGTTCCTGGACGAAGTCACGGAAATGGCGCCGGAGATGCAGGTACGCCTGCTGCGCGTCCTCGAAACCGGACGCTTCACGCGCGTCGGCGGCGAAGAGGAGCTGCGGGCCCGCGTTCGCATCATCGCGGCGACCAACCGCGAACCGCGGCAGGCGGTGCGCGAAGGCCACCTGCGCGAGGACCTCATGTACCGCCTCTCGGTGTTCCCGATCGTGTTGCCGCCGCTGCGCGAGCGCGACGGCGACGCCGAGCTGCTCGCCGAGCATTTCCTGCGGCAGCTCAACGACGCCGACGGCACCGACCAAGCAGTTCTCGCGGCAGGCGATCGCCACGATGCGCGCGCATCGCTGGCCGGGCAACGTGCGGGAGCTCAGGAACGCCGTGCAGCGCGCGTTCATCCTCGCCGACGACGACGTCGAGATGGACTTCGCGAGCGTCGATTGCACGCAGCCGGTCGGCAACTGCCTGCGCGTGCCGGTCGGCACGCCGCTCTCGGAAATCGAGCGGCAGGCCATCTACGCGACGCTCGACCTCTGCGACGGCAACAAGCGGCGCTGCGCGGAGATGCTCGGCGTCAGCCTCAAGACGCTCTACAACCGGCTGGCGGAGTACCAGGCGGGCGAGGCCGGGCTTGCCACCGCGACGGTCTAACCCGGGACGGGCCATCCATGATCCGCATCCTCATCGCCGACGATCACGCGATCGTGCGCGCGGGACTGAAGCAGTTCATCGCCGACCAGCCGGACATGCAGGTGGCGGGCGAGGCATCGACGGGCAGCGAGGCCATCGCGCTGGTGCGCGCGGCCGAGTTCGACGTCGTGCTGCTCGACATCTCGATGCCCGACAAGAACGGCATCGACACGCTGAAGACGCTGAAGCAGGTGCGCCCCGAGATGCCGGTTCTGATGCTGTCCGGCTACGCCGAGGACCAGTACGCGGTAAACCTGCTGCGCGCGGGCGCCGCCGGCTATCTCAACAAGGAGGCCGCGTCCACGCAACTCGTGGGCGCCATCCGCACCGTGGTGCGCGGCCGCAAGTTCGTGAGCCCGGCGCTGGCGCAGATCCTGGCCGACGGGGTGACCGGCGACGCCGACCGCCCGCTGCACGGCGAGCTCTCGCAGCGCGAGTTCCAGATCTTCTGCAAGATTGCCGCGGGCGCCGCGGTCTCCAAGATCGCCGACGAGCTCCACCTCTCGGTGAAGACCGTCAGCACCTATCGAACCCGGGTCCTCGAGAAGATGGGGATGCGCTCGAACGCCGACCTCACCTATTACGCGATCAAGAACGGCCTCATCGATTGACATTGCCGGACGCCTTGCGCGGTGCAGCAGGACAGACGGGCGTGCGATGTCGGACAAACGCCGACAGCAAAGGCACCCCGCCCCTGCTAAGGTTTGCGCGGTCGTTCCAACGACGTCGCCTTCGTGCGCGCTGAAGGAACGCACATGACAATGGCTGAAATCCACTCCGACCGCAGCAACGCATCGTACGCGCGTGCCGATGGCGACGGTGGGAAGCTGCGCGTCCTCATCGTCGAGGACTCGGCGATCATCCGCGCCCGCCTGTCCGAGTCGCTCGCGGAAATTCCCAACGTGCAGGTGGTGGGCCAGGTCGAGACGGAAGCGGAGGCGCTCACCTTCATGCGGCAGACGCAGTGGGATGTCGCGGTCCTCGACCTGCAGTTGAAGCAGGGCACCGGCTTGGGCTTGCTGAAGTCGCTGCCGCCCGGCGTGCGGCCGCCCAACACGCGCATCATCGTGTTCACGAACTACGCCTTCCCGCAGTACCGCGATCGCAGCATGCTGCTCGGCGCCGACTACTTCTTCGACAAGGCACGCGAGTTCCATCGCGTGCGCGAAGTCGTCAACGCGCTCGCCGGCGGCGATGCGTCGGTGTCGCACTGACGCGCCCAATGTAGGTTTTCCAAGCGCGCGCTGCCCCCGTTACCGGGCATTCCCGTCCGCGCGCGCTAACTCGTTGAATGCGCTTCGCGCGCGCGTGGCATGCGGCGTGCAAGCTCATGGAGTGGCGCGACGCATTGCGCGCAAACACTCTCAACCACCGAAAGGGAATGCCATGAAAGCGATGACTGCGGCGCTGCTCGCGCTGATGATGCTGATGACCGCCGGTTGCAACACCGTCGAAGGTGCCGGCAAGGACGTGAAGGCCACGGGGTCTGCCGTGGAACACGCTGCCGACAAGGCAAAGCCCTATTAACTCGCGCGTGACAACGAGGCGCGGGGCGGCCGCGGCCGCCCCCGTGCGCGCGTCCGGAACGGACGCGAAACCCGACGCGAAGGCGGTGGCGAAGGCCGCGGATGGGCCGGCGCTCGTGGCGCCGAAGCTCACCGGCATCGAGGTCGCCGCGATCATCCTCGCCGTCATCGGCGTCATCGCCGCGGCGCGCGTGGCCGAGCCTTTCCTGGTGCCGGTGATCACCGGCATTCTCCTGAGCTACGCGCTGCGTCCCCTCGTCTCGTGGCTCGAGCGGTGGCGCGTTCCGCGCGGCGTTGCTGCCGCTTTGGTGATCGCGCTCGCCGCGGGGCTCGTTTCAGCGGCCGCGTACGCGATCCGGGACGACGTCAATGCGGCGGTGGCCGAGCTGCCCGGCGCCGCGCACAAGCTGCGGATGGCGATCAACGACGCGACGAATCGCGCGCCGAGCGCGATGACGCACGTGAAGGCTGCTGCCGCCGAGCTCGACAAGGCGGCCGCGGAAGCTGCGGGCAAGCCCGCGAGCGCCGCGCAGCCGCCCACCGACGACGGCGTGGCCGCGCAATTCCAGAGCATCGTCAGCAGGCAGTCGTCGAAAGCGCTCGACGTGATGAGCGAGCTCGTGCTCGCCACGCTTCTCGCGTTCTTCCTCCTTGCGGCAGGCGACACCTTCCGACGCAAGGTCGCGCATCTCGCCGGCGAATCGCTCGCGCGCCGGCGCGTCACGGTCGAGGTGCTGAACCAGATCGACGCGCAGGTGCAGAACTACCTCCTCACGATGCTCGTGACGAACGTGCTGGTCGCGCTCGCCACGTGGGGGATGCTGGTGCTGCTGAAGCTTCCCAACGCGGGGATGTGGGGTGCGCTCACCGGCGTGCTGCACGTGATTCCCTACGCGGGCGCCGTCATTGCCGGCCTGGGCATCGGCATCGCCATCTTCCTCGACACCGGCAGCATCGCATCCGCGGCGATCGGCATCGCGGGCCTCGCGCTCATCGCTACGCTCATCGGCATCGGCCTCATGACCTGGCTGCAGGGACGCGCAGCGCGCATGAACGCGGTCGCGGTGTTCGTCGGCGTGCTGTTCTTCGGATGGCTGTGGGGCGGCTGGGGACTCCTGCTCGGATTGCCCATTCTCGCAGTAGTGAAAAGCATTGCCGATCGTGTCGATTCGCTGCACCCGGTCAGCGAACTTCTGGGTGCCTAGAACGGTCGATTCGCTTGCAGGCGGAAACCCGAACCTGTCGGAGGTCTCCTACAGCGTGCGCAAAAAAGCACCTGCGCCGTGTAGACGCTGCCGGCGACGTCGCGCGGAGGCTGTCCAAAGCTTTGATTCCCTAGGGAAGTTTCCCGGCACGGTAACTGCAATGTGCATCGCGTGCTTTCCGTCCTGCTGTCGAAAATGCAACCAGAAGTCGCGCTTCTTCCACCCGAAAGGAACGCCATGAGATCTATGCTGATCGTGCTGCTGGGGCTGTCGGTCCTGTCGCTCACCGCGTGCAATACCGTCGCCGGCGTCGGCCAGGACACGCAGGCGGCCGGCCGCGGCCTCGAGAACGCCGCCGACAAGGCCAAGCCGAAGTAGTCACTCGCACCGGCGCTTCACGCGAGTCGCCCGGGCCCCTTCGACGTCCGGGTGCGGCAAACGCTTCCTGCGAAGACCAACCCCATGACCCTCGTAGACGAAATCAAACTCCTGATGGCAGCTCCCAGCATGACCGCGAACGACATGCGCACGCTCCTGCGGCGCGATCACGACGAGATCGTGCAACTCGCGCGCGACATGTGCGAATCCGAAAGCGGCGACGAGCGCCGCGCGCTCCTCAAGCAGCTGAAGCCCGCGTTGTTCGCGCACACCCGTGCCGAGCAGCGCGAGGTCTACGATGTCCTGCTGCGCCTGCAGGGGAATGACGAGGCGCGCGAGATCGCCTTCGAAGGCTACGTCGCCCATGGCGTGGTCGACGACCTCCTCGAGCGCATGACGAAGAGCCGCAAGACCGAGTCCGACGAGTGGAAGGCGCACTCGCAGGTCCTGCTCGAGCTCATCGCGCAGCACGTGGAGAAGGAGCAGGGGCGCCTGTTCGACCTCCTGACCGAGCAGTACAACGACGACGAGCGCGAGGCGATGGGCCGCCGCTTCGTCGCGGCGAAGTCGCGCCTCGCGCTGAAGGTGAAGGCCGCATGACGCCCTCGTTGCCCCAGGACGAGCTCGGCGACATCGTCGTCGGCCAGTTCGACGATTTCGAGACCGCGCAAGCGGCGCGAGGCGACCTGCGCGCGGGCGGCGTGCCCGAATCCGACACCGAGATCTTCCAGCTCAACGCGCCCGGGCAGCACGCACCAGTACCCGATCGGCGGCGACGAGCACACCGACGAGGGCGCGCGCGACGGCGCGAGCGGCGCCGGCGCCGGCGCTGCGCTCGGCGGCGCGGTGGGGTTGGCAGTGGGTGCGGCCGCGATCCCGATCGTCGGCCCTCTAGCGGCCGTCGCGGGCGTCGCCGCCGGCGCCTACGTGGGCTCGATGCGCGGCGCGGTCGACTCGATGGGCGAGCACGGTCGAGCAACGGGCCGAGCAGGTGCCCGATCGTCCCGCCGGCGTCCGCCTCGCCGTGCATCTCGCGCAGCCGGCGCAACGCGATGCGGTCGTTGCGGTCCTGCGACGCCATGGCGCGAAATCGATCGAGCTCGGCGCCGGCGAATGGGATGGCGGCTGGGTCGGCTTCAATCCGGTCAGCACGCCACGCTGGCTGGTGGCGCCCGCGCCGCTGTAGTTCCTGCCGCTGAAGCGAAGCGCGTCGCTTCGCGCCCTCGACGTGCGTTCAGTCCCCGTCCTACACGCGAATGCGGCGCGCGCCGTTGGCGTCCGGTCGTCCCGGACACGAGAATGCAAATTGGTCGTCGCCGCCATGACGGCGACTATTTCCCGTCGTCCCCTTCGAAGGAGCTCCCCATGACCGCATCCAACACGTTCACCAATTCCAGCACCGTCTCCGGCATGGCCGGCCGGGCGAAAGACGCGATCGACCAGGTGGCCGACAAGGCCACGCCGGCGGTGGAGCGGGGCCGCGAAACGGCGCATCGCACGATCGACAAGATCGCGGACACCGCGACGCCCGCGGCCGAATGGGCCGCGGAGAGCAGCCGCCGACTGGTGACGCGCTCGAGCGAGCTGGTCGACGCCGCCGGCAGCTACGTGCGCGAAAAGCCGCTGGCCACGATTGCCGGTGCGCTCGCCGTCGGCTACCTCGTCGGCCGGATGATGCGCTGAGCGGGCGCGCACGCTGCAACGCAAAGGGCCGGCATCGCCGGCCCTTTTCACAGGGGCCCCTCCTCCGGAAACCGTCGGGCGCCGCCCGCGATCGTTGCCCGCGCGGTTCCGCTACTGCCTGACGCCTTCGTCGTTGAGCTTCGCGATGAGCCGAGCGTTGCGCAGGAAATCATCCTCGATGTACGCCTTCGCCGCGCGCCCCGACAAGCCGAGGAACGACAGCCCGAGCGCCCGCATGCCGTCGGCGTGACGCGGCTCGGCCAGAAGCACGCCGATCGCCGACGCGAGGCGCGAGAACTTGGCCGGTGGCAGGTGACGCGGCGCGATCAGGCCGATCCACACGACGAACGGCTGCTGCCACAACTCGCCGAACGAAGGCACGTCGGGCAGCGCGCTGACGCGCGCGGCCGACGTCACCGCGACGATGCGGTGACCGCTGCGGGGCGTCTCCACGAGCGCATTCGGCAGGCCGTCGAACAGCACGTCGAGCCGGCCGTCGCTCAGCATGAGGTAGCCCTCGTCCTGCGACACCAGCACCTTGTGCGAGAGATTGGCGCCCTGTTCCTGACGCAGGTAGGCGCCTGCCAGGTGGCCGGCGGTCCCGGCGCCGAACGTGCCGTACGCAAGCGGCGTGGTCGCCTGGCGCGCGGCGGCCAGCCATGCATCGATGGTGGTGAAGTTGGAACGCGTCGACAGCACCATCGCGTTCGGATAGCTGCCGAGGATGCCGAGCCAGTCGAAGTCCTCGCTCGGGTTGTACTGCGCGCTGCGCGAGAGCAGCTTGCCGCCGATGATGGCCGAGCTTACGGCGAGCCCGATCACCGACCCGTCGGCCAGCGACGACTTGATCGCGTTGGTGCCCGTGACGCCGCCGTTGCCGGCGATGTTCTCGACGCGCACCGGCGTCTCGAGGATCTCGCCCAGCGCGTCGGCGACGAGGCGGCCGACCGCGTCGCTCGAGCCTCCGGGCGGCGCGGGAACGATCAGTGCGATCGGCTTCTCGCCCGATTGCGCGAGCGCCGGCCGCACGAGCGCAAGCGCGGCGAGAGCGGCAAGCGCGCGCCGTCGATGCGGCGACGGCGGAGGCGACGGGAACGGCACGGGCACCACCTGCGGGCAACAGAGGTCGACCCTCGATTCTACGGGACCGCTTCACCCAGTGCCACCGCGGTATTTTGATCGCCTGTGCAACCACTTCTTCAGGGACGGCGGCGCACGCCGCCGCGACGCGTGGATACCGGCGAGGTGATCGGCGCGATGCGGGTGTAGTTGTCCGTGTCCACGAGGCCGCGCGCGACATCGTGGTGCGCCTGCTCGACCACTGCCTGGCGCGGCAGGTCGTGCTCGGGCGATTCGTCGCGCTCGTGCGGCATCGTCAGCGCGCGATCGGTCCGGCGCGCTGCGGCGCTGCTGGCGAAAGAGGTGGTCGTACCGGCGCTTCACGGCGATGCATGCACTCGCTGCAACGGATGGCGCGAGGATGCAGGACGCGCGTATCCGGTGCTATCGGCACGTCGCCGCGCCCCGTCGTCGTCCGCTTCCTACACCGCGCGCCCTTTTACATGCGCGGCGTCGCGGGCTTGCGCAATGACGGACGATGACGCGCGCTAACGTCCTGTTTGCGCGCGATTCCCGGGATGGCACGCACGTTGCGACCCTGCTTGCGTGATCGGGCGATGGGCGCCCGACAGGATTGAAACCACACAGGAGTCGAACATGAACTGGGATCGCATCGAGGGCAACTGGAAGCAGTTCAAGGGTCGCGTCAAGGAGCAGTGGGGCAAGCTCACCGACGACGACCTCGACATGATCGCGGGCAAGCGCGATCAGCTCGTCGGCAAGATCCAGGAGCAGTACGGGATCACCAAGGACGAGGCCGAGAAGCAGGTGGACACGTTCGGCAGCAGCTTCCGCGACGAAGACCTGCGCAAGTACCAGTAAGGAGACCGCGATGAACTCGTCGAAACTGATGGTGGCGCTGTTCGCGGCCGCGGGACTGTGCCTCGCCGGCGGCGCGCAGGCGGCGACCGGCAACCGCGATGTCGCGCAACGACGCGATCAAGCAGGCCGAGGCCGACGTACAAGGCCGACAAGGACGCGTGCAAGTCGCTCTCGGGCAACGCCAAGGACATCTGCATGGAGGAGGCCAAGGGCAAGGAGAAGGTGGCCAAGGCCGAGGCCGACGCGGCGTACGAGAACACGCCGAAGGCGCGCGAGAACGCGCGCAAGGCGAAGGCCGACGCGAACTACGAGGTCGCCAAGGAGAAGTGCGACGACCTGGCCGGCAACTCCGAAGGACGTGTGCGTGAAGGAAGCGAAGGCCGCCGCACGTCCGGGCGATGGCCGACGCGAAGGTCGACCGCGTGGCCGCGCGACGCAGCGCACAGATCGGCCGACAAGACGGCGGCGGTCCGAAGCGCGATGCCGCCGAGGACAAGCGCGACGCCGACTACAAGGTTGCGGTCGAGAAGTGCGACGCGCTGGCCGGCACCGCGAAGGACACGTGCGTGCGCGACGCGAAGGTGCGCTACGGCAAGTCCTAAGCACTGCACGAAGTCTCCCTCGCCGGTGGCGCGCAGATCCTCTACCTGCCCCACCGGAACTCGAAAGGTCAGGGCCTCACGGCCCTGGCCTCTTTTTCATGCGGGCGGTCCGCCGGGTAAACCCGGGTGCGTAGGACACGGCACGACAGGCGAATCCGCCGCCGCCTATCGAGCGGACGGGGCGCCTCGGGCACTCTTGTGCTCGCGCCGAGACGCGTCGCAAGGAGTGGCACATGAGCACCAAGGACATCGGTTCGAAGGACAACGTGCACGGCGAAGGCAACTACGAAGCCACGCGCCAGTACAACAGCGCGACGAAGAAGTTCGTCGAATCGGGCCGCGTCGAGCAGGCTGCGCGCGACGCCGAGCCGCGTTCCGGCAAGGAAGCGGCGGAGATGAAGCAGGCCGAAGCAGGCCGCCCTGCTGCGCGCGAAGCACGCGCCCGACGGGTCCATCGACGACGCGATGGACAACGACCGCGACGACGCCGCCACGTCCCGCTGACGCTTCGCTGCGACGGAAGGAGTCCGATCATGCTTCGCTACGCCATCGTGTTCCTTGTCATCGCGATCATCGCTGCGCTGTTCGGCTTCGGCGGGATCGCCGCCGGCGCCACCGAGATCGCGAAGCTCCTGTTCTTCGTGTTCCTGGTGCTGTTCATCGTGTCGCTGGTGGCCGGGATGATGCGGCGCGGGCCCTGACATGGGAGGCATCCGGTGCGCATCACCTGGCTCGAGGCGCTCTGCGTGCTGACCATCGCGGTGGCCACGCTGCAGCTGCCCGCGAAGGATCGCGCGCGCGGGACCACCATGCCGATGCAGGCCGGGAGCAAGGCGACCGTCATGGCCACGAACGCGCCGGTGCTGCACGGGTCGAAACCGGGGAGTATGAAATAGCCATGATCAGCCCGTGGGAAGGCCTGCACCGGCGGTGCCAGCCGATAGGACAATTGGAATACGTGGTCGAGAGCCGTCACGACGGCGAGCTCGAGACCTGGTTCGTGCTGCGTCCGCACGACTCGTTCACGCCGCGCTGCGAGGAAATGGGTCTTGCGGTGCCGCCGGGCTCGCGCCTGGTGGTCGATGCGGAGTCGATGCGCCCCGTGGGCGTGATCGAGCCGGAACTCCCGGAGCCGGCGCCGATGTCGGCGGGCTATAACCCGTATTTCGACCTGCCCCCGGCGTGACGCGGTCGGCGCCACGGAAGGGGAAGGGGAGCGCATGCGATTCAATCCGCAGGAGACGACCGGCAGCCGCGTGCGGCTGCATTACAGCGTGGAGCTCCACTACGAGCTCTCCGGTCCGGCCGAGTTCCTGCTGAACGTGCACGCCGCGCAGACGGCGTGCCAGTCGGTGTCCGACGAGCGTCTCGACGGTCGACCCCGCGGTCCCGGTCGCGCTCGACGCCGACCCGGTGACGCGCACCCGCGTCGCGGCGTTCGGCGCCACGGCGCCCAAGGTGGCTGTGCGCTACGCGGCCGTGGTGGATCTCACGCATCGCATCGTCGATCCCGCCGATATCGTGGTCGAGAGCCCGGCGTCGCTCCCGGTGGCGACGCTGCGCTATCTCTATCCCAGCCGCTACTGCCAGGCGGACCTCGTGCAGAAGCGCGCGTGGGAGCTCTTCGGCGCGATGCCGCGCGGCTATGCGCAGGTGCTCGCGGTGCGCGACTGGGTACGCAGCAACATTGCGTTCCGCATCGGGGTGTCGAGCAGCACCACCACGGTCATCGACACGCTGGAGGCGGGCGCAGGCGTGTGCCGCGACTTCGCGCATACGATGATCGCCCACTGCCGGGCGCTCAACTATCCTGCGCGCTTCGTGACGGGCGTCGATTACGGAGCGGACCCTGCGCTGGGCCCCCCGGATTTCCATGCCTACGCCGAGGTGTTTCTCGGTGGCGCGTGGTATCTCTTCGACGCCGACCGGCATCTCGCCCGTCACGGGGCTCATCCGCATCGGCACCGGCCGCGACGCCGCCGACGTATCGTTCGCCACGATCTTCGGCCCGGTGCGCACCGGGATGCCCAAGGTCGCGTTCAGCGCGGTGGTCGATCCGGCCTCGGGCCTGCTCGAACCGGTGCGTACGGAGCTCGCGGTGTCCACAGCATGGTGACGCGCCGCCTCCGGCCACCGCCATCCGCCTGAACCTCGTCCGCATGGCGCCCGGCCGCAGCCAGGCGCACGCGCTCCTTACCGGCAAACACGATCGGGAACGTCAGGCGAGTTCCGGCTCGGGCTCGGTTTGCGTGATGCGGCCAGTCGGAATGTTGACCTCGATCAGCGTGCCGCCCTCGGGACGGCGCGCGATCGAGAACTCGCCGTGCAGCGCGCGCACCCGCTGGCGCATGCCGGCGATGCCGTGCGAAAGCAGGTTGGTCTGCGCGTCGTCCGGGATGCCGATGCCGTCGTCCTCGATCAGCAGCGTGATGGTGTCGCTGGTGACGCCGAGGTCGACGTTCACGTTCTTCGCCCGCGCGTACTTCACGATGTTGGTGAGCGCCTCCTGCAGGATGCGATAGAGCGCGATCGACACGTGCGGGGGGATGCCGGCTGTCGTCGCTCGGCGTGGCGACGGTGCAGCCCAGCCCGGCGCGGTCGCAGATCTCGTGCACCTGCCAGTCGAGCGCCGCCGACAGGCCCAGGTTGTCGAGCAGCGTGGGGCGCAGCTCCTCGATGATGCGGCGCTTGATCTGCACGCCGTCGTCGAGGGCCTGCAGCGCGCGCTCGAGCTTCGTGGCGCGATTCGGCGTCGCGCTTGCGCACCCGCTCCTCGACCCACGCCGACGTCCATCTTCGCGCTGACCAGGATGCCGCCCAGCTCGTCGTGGATGTCGCGGGCGAGCTTCGACTTCTCGTCCTCGCGCACCAGCTGCAGGTGGTTCGAGAGCTCCGACAGCGCCGCCGTGCGTTCCTCGATGATCGCCTCCAGGCGCCGGTTGTCCTCGACCGCGCTGCGCCGGTGCAGCTCGCGCTGCTGCGCGTCGCGCCGCGCGAGCAGCCACACGACGAGCAGCAGCGCCACGGTGAACGCCGTCATCAGCTGCATGCCGAGCCGCGCGAACGCGATGTCCGACGACCAGCGCGCGATCGCGTCGTCGAGCTCGCTGGCGCTGGCCGTTCGCCATCTGCTCGACCTCCGCGCGGATCTCGTCCATCGTGCGCTTGCCGATGCCGGTGTCGAGCAGCGCCTGCGCGGCCTGCGGGCCGTCCTTCTTGTACAGGGCGATGGCGGCCTCCAGCTCCGCCAGCTTCTTGCCGACGAGGTTGTTGAGCCGGCCGAGCGACGCGCGCTCGGCCGGCGTGCCGCGCTCAACCAGGAGCTCGCGCACGCGCCCGAACGCGGCGTCGACCTTGGGCAACGCAGGTGTTGTAGGGCGTGAGGTATTCCTCGCGGCCGGTCAGCAGGTAGCCGCGCTGGCCGGTCTCGGCGTCGACGATGAGCGCAAGCGTCTCGTGCAGGCCCGATTGCATCTCGAGCGCGGTCGCCATCTGGCGATTCGCCGATTCGAGGCGGCGGTAGCCGAGCTCGGCATACACCGCGATGGCGAGCGACGCCACGATGCCGAGTACCAGCGGAAGGACGACTTTGAGGGGGAGCGCGGATTTCACGGTGAGCAGGCCAGACTCTCCGGGGCGGGACCTTGGACTATACCCAGAGGTAGGGGCGGGCCTCAAACGGTGTCGGCGTCATCCTACACGCACATCGGTGTTTGTCCGACAACGGAGCGGTGGAGGGGTGCCCATACTCGCAGTTGGCCGCCTCGCTGTGGGACGGTCTCTCTCTCCCCTCCGCTCCGTGTAGCCTAGGAGCGGGCTTGGACGCCGCGGAAACGCGGCGTCTTTTTTGGCGAAGCGGGTCGGCAAGCCGCGCCCGGCTGCGACGCCGGCACGCAGCCACGGCGCCGCCGTCCGGTTCAGCGCGGCACCTGCGACGTCTCCACCGCCGCGTGATGCGGCGCCAGCGCGCCACCTTCGTTCTCCCACGTCTCGAGCGGCTTGCGGGGCGGCGCGAGACTGCGGCGCGTGTCCAGCCAGCGGGTAACCGCCCACGAGGCAGCGGTGGTGGCAGCCGCGACCAGCGCGGCGGTGACGATTCGATTCATGGCAGGTTCCCTTCGGCGTGCGGCCGTCACTTCTTCGTTTCGTCCTTCGCCGCATCCTTGTTCATCGACGAATCGGTGGATGGGGCTGGCATCGCGGACGACGGGGTGGTGTCCGGCGAGGTCGACGATGGGGCGCTCGGCGGGGCGCTCATCGACGACGCCGGAGGCGGAGGCGGAGTGGTGACGGGCGGTGGCGTCGTGGCTGGACGACGGCGACGGCGTGTCCGCCGGATTCGGCGACTTGTTGCAGGCGGCGAGCGACAGCGCTGAAACGATGGCCAGCGCCAGCATTGCGGTTCGGTTCATGAAGGACTCCTGGCGATACGGGGAATCGAAGTGCCGCGGAAGCGCCATCGACCACGCCGCCACGCACCTTCGAAGCGTAGGACGCGCGGGCCTCGTGCCCTATCGGGCGGCGTCGGAACCGCGTGTAGGAGGAGCCCCGACGCCGGGGGTCCTTTCTGCAAGCGTCCGTGGCGAAAGTAGGCGCGCGGCGACCCGCCGGCGCCCGGGTTCCCGCGATAAGCGACTGAATCGGCTCCGCAAAGCGTCGCGGCGCGCGCTGGCACGGCGCATGCGGACTTCCCTGGGCAGCCGAGGCATCGCTGCGGCCTTCGTCATCCAATCTCTCGACAGGAGTCACCATGCTCTATTACGCCGTCGTGTTCTTCGTGATCGCGCTGATCGCGGCGCTGTTCGGTTTCGGCGGGATCGCAGCCGGTGCCGCCGGCATCGCCAAGATCCTCTTCTTCGCGTTCCTGATCATTGCGATCGTCACGTTCCTCATGTCGCTCGCGAAGCGATGAAGCAATGCGGCAAGCGGGCGGTACGCGCGGCGCGCCGCCCGTTCACAACTCCACGAATCGCAGCGAGGGAAACGCAATGAAGAACCGGACTTCCGGCCCAGCCAGCACGGGCGCCAACGCTTCGTCCGCCCCATCCATGCCGTTCCTGACCGAGGTCTCGACGTTGCGCGCGCGCGCGCGCGAGCACATCGAGGAGGGTGCCGTCACCGCCGACTATGGCCTCGACCGCGCGCAGGTGTGCAACGTCCTCAACACCGCGCTCGCCACCGAGATCGTGTGCGTGCTGCGCTACAAGCGGCACTACTTCATGGCGCAGGGCATCGCTTCCGAGGGCGTGAAGGCCGAGTTCCTCGAGCACGCGCAGGAGGAGCAGGCGCATGCCGACGAGATCGCCGAGCGCATCGTGCAGCTGGGCGGCGAGCCCGACCTCGATCCCGCAGCGCCTCGCATCGAAGTCGCACTCCGAATACGTCGAGGGCAAGTCGCTGCGCGACATGATCCGCGAGGATCTCGTCGCCGAGCGCGTCGCCATCGAGAGCTACCGCGAGATCATCCTGTGGCTCGGCAACGGCGATCCCGACCACGCGCAAGATGATGGAGGAAATCCTCGCCAAGGAGGAGGAGCACGCGGACGACATGGCGTCGCTGCTCGCAGGCCTCAAGGAATAGCGTAGGACGCAACCGACAGGAGGGTGCGGGTCGCGCCGATCGTGGGCATCGCGGGGGATCGCCATACTGCGAAGGCCGGCACCTGCCGGCACTTCGATGAACACGGCAACGGAGGTTCCATGACGCACGACAACACGAGCAACAAGAACCAGGGCGGCTCGGGCAACTCGATGAACTCGGGCGGCTCGTCGCGCAGCGACACCGGCTCCAGCCGCCAGCAGTCCGGGCGGCCAGCAGCAGTCCGGACAGGGCGGCAAGGGCGGCCAGCAAGGTCACCAGGAAAAGGCCAATCCGAACCTGGGCAGCCAGAATCAGAACGACCGCAACCGCAGCAGCCAGACCGGCGGACGCCAGCAGCAACAGCAATCGGGACGCAACGCGCAGCAGCAGTCGGGTGGCGCAGATCCGCAGGTCCAGGAAGACCTCCCGGGCGGCGACCGCGACGAAAGCGGCTCGCGTCGGCAGATCGACGTCGAGCGCGAGTAGCGTGCCGATGGGCAGGGTGGGTTCGCACGGCTTGCGCGAGCCCAACCAAACAATCGAGATGGAAGCGGCCTGCCTGGCAGGCCGCTTTTTCGTGCGGGGACCATCGTTCGACGCGGATTTCGTACACTGGCGGCCATGCAGCCAAGGAGCCCACGCATGCAGGTCCTCGTCGGCATCGTCCTGGCGCTCGCGCTTGCCGGTTGTGCGACGCCGTCGGGCGGCGCCAAGGTCACGGATGGCGAACCGTCGCACCTGAACCGCGACTGCAAGCTGCTGGGCACGGTGACCGGCCGCAGTCTGCTCGGCGGCATGGCGGAAACCGCGAAGACCGATGCCGCGATGGCCGATGCCCGCGCGAAGGCCGCGGCGATGGGTGCGACCGACGTCTACTTCCTCAAGGTGGAGACCATTGGAATGCTGAACAGCGTGCAGGCGACCGCGCGCGCGTTCAAGTGCGAGACCAAGTAATCGCGCATCGACGCATGGGCGACGGCCTGCTTCCAGGCGTCTGATCCGGAAATCGTCGGGCTCCGCCCGCGATTTCTGTCTGATCGGCCTCTACGTCAGGCCGTCAGCGCCCGGGATTTTTCCAAAGGGTGTGCGCCGTCAGGCCTGCATACCCTTCTGATCTATCTACCATCCCTACCCCGCTTGAAGGCGTGCCACAACGCCCGGCCCTGCGGCGACAGCGCGAGACGCGTCGCCCCGCCGGCCAGCCCAAGCACCGTCGCCGCGAGGCCCGCCCTGCGCTCGAGGGGCGGCAAGGACGACCGGTGCACCGACTGGTCGCTCGCCCGCGCGCGCGCCACCGCGAAGCCGATCGCGAGCGCGCCCGCTACGGCACCGATCGGCATCCACGTCGACTTCCGCGTCAGGCGTTCCTTGATCTCGCGGGCGCGCTGCTCGATCTCGTGCACGTGATGCTCGATGCGGCCGCGGCGGAACTCGAGACGGCGCTCGACGTCGCCGATGCGCTCGTCGACCGATTTCTTCGTGCTGCCGTTGGATTCGCTCATGGCCGGTTTCCCGTGACGTCCTTCGCCTCGTCGGCAGAACGGCGCAGTTGCCGCAGCGTGGCCTCGAAAAGCAGCTCGCCGACGTGGCTGCGGATGTACCAGCCGAGGCCGCCGGCGAGCGCGAGATTGATTGCCGCAGCCAGCAGGAGCGCGACGGGCCAGGAGACGCCGGCATCGGTCGCCCACACGAGGCCACCCGCGACCAGCGCCAGCCACGTGGTCACTACCAGAATCGAGATCACCACGGCCGCGACCAGCATTCGCGCCAGCATGGCCGAGGCACGCTGCGCCTCGAGGGCGGCGAGCTCCAGGTGATCGCGGGCCAGCTCGCGCGTTTCGAACAGCAGCGCGCGAACGCGGGTGGCGAGCGAGGTCGGGGTCGGTCCGAAAGGCGTGGAAGAGGCGGCATCCATGGCGGGGCTCCGTTGTCGTTCGCGCGCGGGACGCGGAACGCCGTGCGCTCTGGGAGCCGCAATGCTGTCGCGCGCGGCGCGCGCTGGCTATCGGCGGTGCGCGCACGCCGCCGTCGTCCGTGTCCTACACCTTGCCCCGGTGGCCGACGTGCGCTGGTCCTACGCGACAAACCAGCGGACGCCGACAGTGGCATGGCGCGGTCCGGCGCATGCTCCCGGCTGCCCTTACATACACCCGGAGATGCTATGGACGTCGTGGAAAAAGTTCGCTCGACCCTTGGTACGTACCACGCCGACGATGTACGGTCGCTGCTCAAGACCGATCACGAAGCCGTGCAGGAGCTCGCGAGGTCGCTGGCCGAAGCCGCGTCGGCGCCGCAGCGCAAGGCGATCCTCGCGCGCCTGAAGCCGCTCCTCACCGCGCATGCGCGGGCCGAGGAGCAGGCGGTCTACGTGCCCATGACGCAGGTCCGCGGATCGCCCGACTCCCGTCTCATGGGCTCCGAAGGCGCGGTCGAGCACTTCCTGGTCGACACGCTGCTGCAGAGCCTCGATGCTGCCCGCGACGCGTCCACGGACATGTGGCGCGCGCACGCCAAGGTCCTGCACGAGATGCTGGAACACCACATCAAGGAAGAGGAAGGCGAGCTGTTCGAGGAGCTCGGGGAGCACTTCACGACCGAGCAGCGCGAGCAGATGGCCGTCAACTTCGCGCAGCTCCGCGACGAGCGCCTCGCAGCCCTGACGTCGGGGCGCAAGGGCGGCGGCGCGCGCGCAGGCGGCAATCGCGGTCGCGGCAGGCCGCAATCGCACGACGACGTGGGACGGCTCCGACGGGCGCACGCGGCATGACGCCGATGGCGCTCCTGCGGCAGTGGCACGACACTGCCTCCATTCGAATTCGATGACGGGAGTGCCGCCATGCAAGTACGCGACATCATGACGACGGACGTGCGCCTCGCCGCGCCCGACGACGATCTGCAGAAGGCCGCGGCGACGATGGCGCGGGACGGCTTCGGCTCCCTGCCGGTGGTCGACGGCGGCAAGCTAGTCGGCATGCTCACCGACCGGGACATCACGGTGCGCGCCGTCGCGCACGGGCTCTCGCCCGACAAGTGCACGGTGCGCGAGGTGATGTCCCCGGACGTGCGCTTCGTGTACGACGACGAGTCGGTGGAGGACGCCGCCGCGGCGATGAGCAAGCTCAAGGTGCGGCGCCTGCCGGTGCTCGACGCGCATCATCGCCTGGTGGGCATCGTCGCGCTCGCGGACGTCGCGGTGACGGAGCCCGAGCCGGCCGGGGTCGCCCTCACCTCGATCTCACAACCCGGGTGAGCCTCGTGTACAACGCCGTCGCCATCCTGCTCCTGCTCGCGGCCGCCTATGCGCAGGTGATGGCGCAGGGCTTCGTGGCCAACCCGGGGTCGCTATGGGGGCTGCGGCTGCTGCTGCTCGGGCTGGGGATCGCCATAGGATGGCTCGGCGCGAGTATTGGTATCCTGCAGGGTGCACCGCCGGGGGCCCTGTTCTTCATCGGGTTCGGCCTCGTGCACGTCCCGGCGGCGTGCGTGCTGTTCCTCAAGGCGCGCCGCGGCGAGCGCCGGTCCTGAAGGGCCGGCGACTTCACTTCCTCATACAGGGAGAACGACATGGCACGCTGTGACCGCTGTGGCAACGAATACGACAAGGCCTTCACGCTCACGCTCGCCGGGCAGACGCACACGTTCGACAGCTTCGAGTGCGCCATCGCCACGCTCGCGCCCGAGTGCGGGCACTGCGGATGCCGGATCATCGGCCACGGCCTGGAAGCCGCGGGCCGCTACTTCTGCTGCGCGCATTGCGCGAAGCAGTTCGGCATCTCGGGCCTGCGCGATCGCGCGGACGCCGCGCACGTCTGACGCTTCCGCTTCTACATCGCCAGCCGGCGAATCAGTGCGTCGATGACGTCGTCGCCCTCCGGCGACTTCAACCGATGTCGCCGCAACGACTGCGCGAGATCGGCACGCGCGCTCGGCGGATAGTCGGCGCGGATCAGCACCGACGCGATCGCGCGCTGCTCGTTAACGGTTTTCGCGCGCGGAAAGAGTCGCGCCAGGTCCTCCAGCACGTCGGGATCCGAGAGCCGGAGCGGGGCGAGCGTGATCAACGCCAGCGCCTGCGCGGCCGACGGGGCCATGTGCGCGACGCTGGCGGCGACGCGATGCACTTCGCTTGCGTCCTCGAGGGGCCGGTGGCGCAGGTAGACGCCGGCGATGGTCACGTCGTCCTCGCGCGGGCTCGCGAGCGCACGCACGACTGCCGCGCGGTCCGGCGCGCTGCCCAGGCACGCCAGCACCGCGGCATGCGCGACGTTGTCCTTGTGCGCCGCGCCCGGCAGCGCGGCCGGCAGGGCGGCGAGGCGATCGCCGCGGCTGCACGCGAGGTCGACCTCCGCGGAGCCGACCGCATTGCGCCGCATGCGCTCGGCGAGCATGCGGACGAATTCGTCGCGCTCCTCGTCCTGCGTGAGCCAGCCGAGCCTGCGCGCGAGCGCCATCATCCGCAGCAGGATGGCGGGCTCGTCGGCGTCACGCGCGAGTGCGAGGTAGCGGTCGCGCGCCGCCGTGTCGTGCGCGATGGCCTCGAGCTCCGCCGCGGCCGGCGGTGAGGTGCGATCGCCCGGTGCGAGCGATGCGACGAAGCGCTCGAGATAGTCGAGGAACAGGCGCGCCTCGGGCGCATCGCGCGCCAGCACCTCGTGCACGAAGGCGAGCTTTTGCGCGGCCGCCGGCCGCGTGTCGACGATGCGGCAGACGTCGTCGCGGAAGCCCGCGTACGGATCGTCCGGCGTCACGCCGGCCACCGCCACCATCGAGGCGGGACCGAACAGCGCGAGCAGCGCGCGACTCGCCCGCCCGCTGGCGATTTCGGGGACGGGCGTGGCGTCGAAGTAGCGGTCGAGCAGCGGGCCGGCGGTGCGCCCGAGCGGCGCCTTCGAGGAGAAGCCGTAGAGCACCGGCACGTCCTTGAAGATGTGCCGCAGGCGATCGCGGTTGCTCTGCCCATAGCGCTCGTTCAGGCGGTCGACCACCCGCTGCACGTCGTCGGACCCATACCCGGCGCGCTGCAGGCTGCGCGCGATCTCGCCGGTGGCCGAGCGCAGCGGCTGGCCGTTGAGCGTATTGCAGCCGAAGAGGTAGACATCCTTGAGCTCCGAGAAGAGCCCCGGACAGCTTTCGCTGCACGATGCACGCTCGAGATCGTCTACCGGCAGGTACTCGCGCGCATCGAGGCGATCCGTGTAGAACTCGGTGCCGCCGTCGAAGTGGCCGGAGACGATCAGCGTATCGCAGCGCACCCCGCTGCGGCACGCCGACGCGAGCCAGTCGGGATTGCCGCGCTCGACGAGCTCGACGATGCGGTAGTCGGTGCCCTTGAGGTGTCGGCGGAACGCCTCCCTCTCGTCCGGCGAGTTGATCGTGATCGTGCAGACGGTGCGGGGCGCCGCCACGGCGGGCGCGGCGCACGTTGCGCAAAAGGAGGCAAGCAGGAGGACCAGCGAGCGGCGAAGCGGCATCGGCGGGGCAATCGCGTGAAGCGCACCGCGGCCAGCGTTCGGCGCGGGGCATGAACGGCGCAGTTTACGTGCACCGGCGACGCGAAGCCAGCCCGCGAGTTGCATGGACGTGCAAGTTCGCCGCGATGGGGCGATTTCAGTGCATCTGCAGGCGGCGGATCAGCGCGTCGATGACGTCCTCGCCGTACGGCGACTTGCGGCGATATTCGCGGAGCGTGCGCACGATCTCGGGGCGGGCAATCGAATGGTAGTCGGCGCGGATGAGGACTCCCGCGATCGCGCTTTGCACGTCCCACGACATCGCCGTGGGAAACAGGCGCGCGAGCGTCTCCAGCGACTCGGGATCGGACAAGCGGTGCTTGCCGATGGCTTCCAGCGCGCGCACCTGCGCCTCGCTGCCGGGCATTCGCGCGATGTCGGCGACCACCGTGCGCAACTCGGCGGGATCGTCGATGGGCTGGTAGCGCAGGTACGTTTGCGCAACCGTGACGTCCGCCGCGTTGCCGCTCACCAGCGCCTCGAGCACGCGCGTGCGGTCGGCGCCGTCGCCCAGGCATGCGCGCATGGCCGCGTTGCCCACGGTGTCCCCAGCACCTTCCGCGTCGAGGGTGTCGAGTGCCCGGCCGAGGTCGCCGTCGCGATTGAGGCTGCACACCAGATCGACCTCGGCGGGACCGGCACGGTTGCGCGCCAGGATCTCGCCGACCATGTCCGCCAGCTCGTCGCGGCGTTCATCGCGCGTCAGCCAGTTGAAAGCGCCTGCCAGCGCGATCATGCGCGCGCGGACGGCGGGGTCGTCCGCGTCGCGCGCGAACGCGAGGAAGCGCGTCCGCGCGGCGTCGTCGCGCGCGAGCGCGGTCTCCGCCGCCGCGAGGTCGTCGTCCTGGACCGGCGCGGAACTGGCGGCGGCATCGGGGTGCCGCGCCGCCGCGTAGTGCTCGAGCCGATCGAGGAACATTCGCACCTCCGGCATCGGGCGCTGCAGGAGGCCGTGCACGAAGCGGGTGCGCTGCGCCTGCGACATCCGCGCGTCGACGAACTGGCACACGTCGCGCCGCACGTCCGCGGCCGGCTCGGCGTCGCTGATTCCGCGAGTGACCGTCAGGTTGTTGGCCGCGAACGTCGAGAGGAGGCGGCCGTTGATGCGCCCGGTGCCCACCTCGCCGTTGCCGCCCTGGAAGTACTTGCCGAGCGTGCCCGCCGCGACGGGACCGAGCGGCGCCACCGACGAGAAGCCGTAGATCGCGGGCACGTCCTTGAACACCTGCCGCATGCGGTCCTTGGCGCTGGCGCCGTGCCGGAGGTTGAGCGAGCGCACCATCCGGTCCGCCTCCGCCCGCGACATGCCGCCGCGCACGAGGCTGCGCGCGATCTCGGCCGGCGCCGATTGCCGCGCCTCGGGGTTGAGCGTGTTGCAGCCGAAGAGATAGACCTCCTTCAGCCGGGCGAAGAGGCCGGGGCACGAATCGCTGCACGATGCGCGCTCGAGCTCGGACACGGGCAGGTATTCGCGAGCCTCGATGCGATCCGAGAAGAACTCGTGGCCGCCGTCGTAGTGACCCGACACGATGAGGATGTCGCACTGCACGCCGGTGCGGCACGCGGCATCGAGCCAGTCCTCGCGGCCGTGCTCGACCAGCTCGACGAACTGATAGCGATCGGGCGGCAGGTAGCGCTGGAACGCCTGCTTCTCGTCGGGCGAGTTCACGGTCACGGTGCACACCGTCTGCCTGGGCGGCGCCGCGTGCGCGGAGGCCGCCAGCGCACCGATGAGCGCCGCAGCGACGAGAGGCAGGGACCAGTGCATGATCGATCGGGCATGCGTGAACGGATGTTCGGTATTGCAACCGTTCGCTCGCCGCGTGTCCGTCGGACGGATGCCGCGCGCGGGATCGGCCGAACCTCGTACGCGCTGTAGGCGCCTGCGTCGTTTGCTGTCGGCGCGCGGCGTGGGGGATGTCCTACGCGGGAATCGGTTGCCGCCGATGCCGCGGCGTCGCGCAGCGAGGGCATGCTTCGCCATCGACGCGTGGCCTTCGCACGCGCGTCACGAGGAGAGACGCCCATGTCCCGACGCAAGCGCAGTCTCCCGCGGGTTCGCGCCGTTCATGGCACGGCCGCACGGCGCCGCGCCCGGCACTGAAGCGCATGGCGCGTGCGATGCAATCGGCGGCCACGACGCACCCGACGCACGGTGGCGCGCCGTCGGCCGCCATGCGGACGGGACGCTTCGTGCGCGAGCTTCCGCGTTTCATGTGGCGTGTGCTGGTCGCCTTCCGCGGAAACCAGGGCCTGCTGCTCGCGGGCGCGGTCGCGTACTACACCCTGCTCTCGCTGGTGCCGCTGTTGATCCTCGTGCTGATCGCGCTCTCGCACTTCGTCGCGCCGGCGCGGCTGTTCGCCACGCTCGGTGAGTACCTCGAGTTCCTGGTGCCGGGACAAGGCGAGCTCGTGCTCGAGCAACTGCGGACGGTGCTCGCGCATCGCGAGGCGGTGAGCGGCCTGCTGCTCGCGAGCCTCGTGTTCTTCAGCGCGACCGCGTTCACGGTGCTCGAGAACGCGATGTCGGTGATCTTCTTCCACCGCGTCGCGATCCGTCGCCGCCGCTTCCTCGTGTCGGCGCTGATGCCCTATCTCTTCATCGTCCTGCTCGGGCTGGGGCTGCTCGTCGCCACGGTGGTGTCGGGACGGCTGGCGGTGCTCGCCACGCGCGAAGTGGCGGTCTTCGGCGTGCCGCACTCGCTGGAGTCGCTGTCCACGTACCTGCTGTACGCGATGGGCGTGACGGGCGAGGTGCTGGTGGTCACGTCGATCTATCTCGTGATGCCGGTCGGGCGCATCTGCTGGCGCCACGCGCTGCTGGGCGGCGTCATCGCGTGCGTGCTGTGGGAGGTCACGCGGCACGCGCTGGTCTGGTACTACGCGACGCTCTCGCAGATCCAGATCGTGTACGGCTCGTTCGCCGCGGCGATCGCGGTGCTGCTGAGCGTCGAGGTGGCGGCGATCTTCCTGCTGCTGGGGGCGCAGGTGATCGCGACGTACGAGGAGCGCCTTCCGCCGCAAGCGAACCCGCGCAGGATCGCCGCGGGCGCGGCGCGCGTGTAGTCCCCACAATCAGCGTTCATCCGACAGCCGCTCGTCGCCTCGCACCGCTCCCTGCCGCGAGGCGCGCGCGCCTACAGTGCGCAACACCCTCGGTGCGGTTCACCGGTGGTCCCGGTCACGTTCAACTTCAAGGAGCGACAATATGGTCAAGACAGTGGTGGGTTCGTTCGACAACATCGCGCAGGCATCGGCTGCTGCGCGCGACGTGCGGGCTGCCGGCTTTCTCGCCGACGACGTCAACGTGGTGGCGAACAATGCGCAGCGCTTGGGCGCCGACACGGCGCGCACGGCGGAAACGGCCGAGAGCACGACGAGCGGCGCCGCCACCGGCGTGCTCACCGGCGGCGCGCTGGGCGGCGTGGCGGGTCTCGCGGCAAGCCTGATGGGCCTCGCCATCCCGGGCATCGGCCCCATCCTGGCGGCGGGTCCGATCGCCGCGGCGCTGGCCGGCGCGGGTGCGGGCGCGGTAGCGGGTGGCCTCATCGGCGGCCTGACCGACATGGGCGTGCCGGAGGAGCATGCGGCGTATTACGCGGAAGCGGTGCGCCGCGGCGGCGCGCTGGTGACCATCCGCGTCGACGAGTCGCGCGCCGACGAGGCCGAGCGGATCCTGCGCGAGCACGGCGCGTTCGACATCGAGGACCGCGTCGTGCAGTGGAAGAGCGAAGGCTGGACCGGCTACGACCCGAAGGCGGAACCGTTCTCGTTCGAGGAAGTCGAACGTGAACGTACGCGCTGGAGCGCGGGCGCGCAGCCGGCCCGCACCCCGCAGCAGCGGATGTAGACCACGACCGGGCGGCGGCGGGAAGCAGCGTTCCCGCCGCCCCTGAGCGGTCGCGGGATGGGGCGCGCGGGCGCCCCGCAACCGGGAGGTCCCATGAAGTCGATTCTCGATCCGAGCTTCAGGTATGTCCCCAGCACGGCCACCGACGTACGCAAGACGTTCGCGCGCGTGCGGCGCGAGATGCAGAAGGCGCAGGTGCAGGCCGCGCGACGTGAAGCGGATGCATCGCGTGTCGTGCCGCTGCAGCGCGCGCTGCAGCCGTCCATCGGCCGCCGGTAGCGGTCAGGCGCGGCCGCTCGCGACGGCCGGCAGGCGCATCACGAACCGACGATGGCCGTCGGCGTCGCGGGCGATCGCCAGCGCGCCGCCGTGCCATTGCGCGACCAGCTCGGCGAGAGCAACGCCGATGCCCGCGTCGTAGCTCGCCACGGGGTCGCGCTCCGTGCTACGTCCCGGCTCCATCGAAGGCAGCGGGTTCTCGCGGTCCGGGTGGATCGCGATCGTGGCTTCGTCGTGGCCCGCGCCGATGGCGATCCGGATGACGTCCTCCTGGCGCGCCGCCCGCCCCGCGTTCATGGCCAGCGCCGTCAGCGCGCGCGTGAGGCGCACGGCGTCGCCAGCCACCACGGCGCTGCCGCACGCGTCCACGCGCACCGATTGCCGGCGCACCGCCAGCGCGGGCGTGACGGCCCTCGCCGCGACCTCGGCGGCGGCAGCGAGATCGACCGGCTCGTGCGGCCGCTGCGGCCGTCCGCCGAGCAGGCGCGCGATGTCGGAAGTGTCGTCGAGGAGCGCGCGGAGGTCGCCCACCTGGCGGTCGACGATGTCGAGCGCCCACGTCGCATCGGTATCCCCCGTCACCTTGCTGCGCAGCAGGAAGAGCGCGTTGACGAGCGGCGACAGCGGGTTGCGCAGCTCGTGCGCAAGCGCGGCGAGGAACGGTGGCGCGACGGCCAGGGACGCCTCGTGCGTTGCGTGCGCCACGACGGGCGTCGAAACCGGCGCGCCTGCGGTGGCCATGTCCGGGGGACCGCCTTTACGCGTGCTTTGCTTCGAGCGAATCGCCGACGACCTGTCGCAACGTGTCGGGCGAATACGGCTTGAGCAGCGCGATGGCGCCGCTCGCGAGGACGGACTCCATCGCTTCCGAATCGCCGGTGACGAGCACGATCGGCATGCCGGGGCGCGCCATGCGCGCCCTGCGCGCGAAGTCGAGCCCGCTCATTCCCGGCATCACGACGTCGGAGATGATGAGGTCGAGATCGAGGCGCGTATCGAGGAGGCGCAACGCCTCGTCACCGCGCTCGGCGAGCGTCGGCTGGTGCCCCATGCCCATCAGCAGCGCACTCATCGTTTCCTGGTTGGCGGGGTCGTCCTCCACCACCAGCACACGTGCATTGACTGTCATGGCTCCTCCCCGTATCGGGATCTCGACCGTCGCCGGCGCCCGAATCCGTCGGCCCGCAATGTTCGACGCGGCGTGGCGAAAGCGATCCGGAATTGGACCATAGAGCGCACACGCTGGCACGTCACGGGCTCCGCCAACGTCTGTAGGCGTTCGTCCTACATGCGATGTCCAGGTGCAGTGGCCGACTTGTAAGGGGGTCTCCGGCAATGCCGGCGCGCGACGCCGACCGCGCGATGCGGCGAAATCCGCGCGACGGGCGCGGCCGGTCGCGCTATCGTGCAAGGCGCGATTCGCTGCGACGTCGTCCAAGGAAGCGCCATGCTGATCTGCCCCGTTGCCCTTGTACCGTGCGAGCGGCCGTCGTGCCGCGGCGGAAGCTGTCATCGTGCCGGCGTGCCGGCGCTCATCATCTGCTGGGAATGCGGCGGCCTCGAGGCCGAAGGCGTGGTGCACGGCCGGTGCGTGACCTGCGCACGCGCCTATCTCGTCGACCCGGCTCAGGACGTGGAGTGACCCATGGCACGTGCTCTTTGGAAAGGCGCCATCACCTTCGGCCTCGTCAACATTCCCGTCGAGCTCTATCCGGCGGAGGACCGCAAGTCGTTCAAGTTCTCGATGCTCGACAAGCGCGATTTCTCGCCGGTGGGCTACAAGCGCTACAGCAAGTCCTCCGGCAAGGAAGTGGAGTGGGGCGACATCGTGAAGGGCTACGAGTACGAGAAGGACCAGTACGTCGTGCTCTCCGACGAGGACTTCCGGCGCGCGAACGTGAAGGCGACGCAGACGATCGACATCCGCACGTTCGTCGACGCCGACGAGATTCCAGCCGAGTACTACGAGACGCCGTATTACCTGGCGCCCGGGTCCGTCGCGGCGAGAAGGTGTACGCGCTGCTGCGCGAGACGCTGAAGAGCGACCGGCCGGGTCGCCGTGGCCGAAGTGGTGATCCGCACCACGCAGCACCTCGCAGCCGTGGTGCCGAGCGAGCGCGCGCTCATGCTGGTCACGCTGCGCTACGCCGACGAGCTGCGGCCCGCGAGCGGCCTCGAGCTGCCGGCCGCCGGGCTTGAAGTCGGCGGGCGTCACGCCAGAAGGAAGTGGAACTCGCCAAGCGCCTCGTCGACGACATGACCGAAAAGTGGAATCCAAACGCAGTACAAGGACACCTACCACGAGGACCTCATGGCGCGCATCGAGGAAAAGATCAAGGAAGAGGCAGACGCACGAGATCACCAAGGCCGAAAAGGGCGAGGAGCGCGCGCCGCGCGCCACCAACGTGATCGACCTCGCCGAGCTGCTGAAGCAGAGCCTCGGCAAGGGCGGCGGCAAGCGCAGGGGTGCGGCCGACGACGAGCCGCGCCCGCAGGGGAAGCCGAAGCTGCGCGTGGTCGCGCGCCAGCCCGCCGCCAAGCGCGTGAGCAAGACCGCGGCGCGGCGCAAGCGGGCATGACCGCAGGCGACTGATACGTGACGCTCTCCGTCTATCGCCAGAAGCGCAATTTCCGGAAGACGCCGGAGCCGCCGCCGAACCGCGTCGCGTCGGCCAACGGCCGCTCGTTCGTCGTGCAGAAGCACGCGGCGAGCCACCTGCACTACGATTTTCGCCTCGAGCACGACGGTGTCCTGTGGAGCTGGGCCGTGCCGAAGGGGCCGAGCCTCGATCCCGCCGACAAGCGGCTCGCGATGCACACGGAGGACCATCCGGTCGAGTACGGCGGCTTCGAGGGCGTGATCCCCGCGGGCGAGTACGGCGGCGGCACCGTGATGGTGTGGGATCGCGGCACGTGGACGCCGCATGGCGATCCCGCCGCAGGCCACGCCAAGGGCAACCTCAAGTTCACGCTCGACGGCAGAAGCTGAAGGGCGGCTTCGCGCTGGTGCGCACGCGCAGCGACAAGTACGGCAAGGAATCGTGGCTCCTGATCAAGGAGAAGGACGAGGAAGCCAAGCCCGGCTCGCGGATCGTCGAGGACGCGCCCGACAGCGTGCTGTCGGGACGCGACCTCGACACCATCGCGAAGGCGCGCACGCACGTCTGGCGTTCGAAGCTCTCGGTGAAGGCGAACGTGGCCGCGGGCGCGATTGCCGCGTTGCCGGGGCGCAAAGGCGGCGGCGAAGGCCGCGAAGGCCGAAGGCCGCGACGCCGGGCGCGCAAGGCGCCGATGCCGGCGGAGCTCACGCCGATGCTCGCCACGCTCGTCGACCAGGCGCCTGCGGGCGACGACTGGATCCACGAGATCAAGTACGACGGCTACCGCTTCCTCGTGCGCATCGAGAGGAAGCCGCGCACGGCTCATCTCGCGCAACGGCAAGGAATGGACGAGCGTCGTTTCCGGGCATCGCGCGCGAACTCGCGAGGCTGCCGATCAAGCAGGGCTGGCTCGACGGCGAGCTGGTGGTGCTCGACGCGGAGGGCCGCTCGAGCTTCCAGGGCCTGCAGAACGCGCTCGCGGCCGGCAGGGCGAGCAACCTCGCGTTCTTCGTCTTCGACCTTCTCCATCGGGACGGCTACGACCTGCGCGGCGTTGCCGCTCACCGAGCGCAAGGCGCAATTGCGCGACGTGGTCGGCAGAGGGCGCCGGCGTCGGTGAAGGTCGGACCCGAGGTGCGCGGCGGCGGACCGGAATTCTTCCGGCAGGCGTGCCGCCTCGAGCTCGAAGGGATCATCTCGAAGCGCGCGGACGCGAGCCTACCGCTCGGGCGTGCGCACGCGCGAATGGCTCAAGGTGAAATGCGTGCAGCGGCAGGAAATGGTCATCGGCGGCTACACGGATCCGCAGGGCGCCCGCACGGGCTTTGGCGCGCTGCTGCTGGGTGTCTACGATGGCAAGGCGCTGCGCTATGCCGGCAAGGTCGGCACCGGCTTCGACGACCGGACGCTGCGTGCACTCCTGCCGCAACTGACGAAGCGCGAGCAGGACGCGCCATCGTTCGTGAATCCGCCGCGCGGCTACGCGGCGAAGGGTGCGCACTGGGTGCGGCCGGAGCTCGTGGCGGAGGTGGCGTTCACGGAATGGAGCGCGGACGGGGCGTTGCGTCATCCGTCGTTCCAGGGGCTGCGGGCCGACAAGAAGGCGAGCGAGGTCGTGCGGGAGAAGCCGATGGAGATGCCGCACAAGCCGGCGACGTCGAAGGCGGCGAAGGCCGGATCGAAGCGCGGCGCGCGCGCGCCGCGCGGCGAGACCGCCGGCGCTACGTATGCGGGTGTGCCGATCACGCATCCGGAGAAGGTCTACTTTCCGGAAGCGCAGCTCACCAAGGGCGACCTCGTCGCCTATTACGTCGGGATGGCCGATTGGATCGTGCCGCACATCGCGGGCCGACCGTTGAGTCTCGTGCGCTGTCCCGACGGCTGGCCGGGCGAATGCTTCTACCAGAAGCACGCGGCGAAGGCGGTCCATGCAGCCGTGAAGCGCATGCCGGCGCCCGAGAGCAGCGGCATGGCCACCTACCTGTCCGCCGACTCGGCCGCCGGCGCTCGCGGGCCTCGTGCAATGGGGCGTGATCGAGCTGCATCCGTGGGGCTCGCGCGCGCCGCGGCTCGATCGTCCGGACCGCCTGATCTTCGACTTCGATCCCGACGACGGGCTGCCCTACGAGGACCTGGTAGCCGCCGTGCAGCTCCTGCGTACGCTGCTCTCCGAGGTCGGCCTCACGGGCTTTCTCAAGACCACCGGCGGCAAGGGGCTGCACGTCGTGTTGCCGATCCGCGCGACGCTGGCGTGGGACGACGCGAAGGCGTTCACCAAGGCGTGTCGCCGACTTTCTCGTGCGCACGTTCCCGGACCGGTTCACGGCCACGCTCGCCAAGGAGCGGCGCAAGGGGAAGATCTTCATCGACTACCTGCGCAACGCCGAAGGCGCCACCGCGATCGCCCCGTATGGCGTCCGGGCTCGCGCGAACGCGCCGGTGTCGACGCCGATCGATTGGTCCGAGCTCGAGCGCGACGTGCGCTTCGACTACTTACAACATCCGCAACGTGCCCGAGCGGGTGCGCAAGCTTGCGCGCGATCCGTGGCGCGAGTTCCTCGACACCAAGCAGAGCATCACGGCGGCGATGCGCAAGCGGTTTGCGTGAGCGCGCGCGGACCGGCCGCGGTCGCCGTGCGAGGCCGAACCGCAGCCCGCGACTCCGGGCGCTGGGGGGCGGTCTCGCTCAGGCGGAGGCCGCACGCGCAGCGCGCTTCAGGTCCGTGACGATCATGCCGTAGAGCTCGTGCCGTCGCGCTTCGTCCGGTGCGCGCAGCGCGGCGGACGGGTGATACGTCGCGAACACGCGCGCCCCACTCGCATGCGCGAGCTCCGCGGTCTCGCGCGCCTCCGCGATCGTCGTCTTGCGTCCGAGCACGGCCGCCAGCGCGGTGGCCCCGAGCGCGACGACGACCTTCGGCTGGACGGCCGCGAGCTCGTCGTCGAGCCACGCGTGGCAGGCGGCGATCTCCTTCTGCGCCGGCGTCTTGTGGATGCGCCGCTTGCCGCGCGGCTCCCACTTGAAATGCTTGACCGCGTTGGTCAGCCAGACGTCGCGCGGATCGATGCCCGCTGCCTCGAGTGCGCGGCGCAGCAGCGCGCCGGCCGGCCCCACGAACGGCAGGCCCTTGCGGTCCTCCTCGTCGCCGGGCTGCTCGCCGACGAGCATCAGGCGGGCGCGGCGGTCCCCGTCGCCGGCCACCCCCTGCGTGGCATGGGCCCACAGCGGGCAGCGGCGGCAGGCGGTGATGTCCTCGTGAGTGGGCGGGTGCGGCGAGGCGGCGGCCATCGCGTTGCCGCCACGATGCGGGCTAGGCCGCGCGGGCATCGAGGGACGACAGCAGCGCGAGCAGCTCGCTCGGCACCACCGGCTTCACGAGGTGGCGATCGAAGCCCGCCTCGCGCGAGAGCGCGGCGGTCGCCGTCGTCGCCCCAGCCGGTGATCGCGACGAGCACGACGTTTCCCCGGCCGGGATCGCCGCGGATGGCGCGCGCGGCGCCGAGGCCGTCGAGGCGCGGCATGCCGAGGTCCATGAGCACGACGTCGGGACGGAAGCGCGTGACCGCACTCACCGCCTGCTCGCCGTCGTACACGGTGTCGACCTCGTTGCCGACCAGCCGCAGCATCAGCGCGAGCGACTCCGCGGCGTCGCGATTGTCGTCGACGACGAGGATGCGTCGCGGCGCCGGCGGGCTGCGGCGTCCCGGCTTCCGGCGACGGCGTGCTCGCCTGCGCAGCCGCGTCGGCCAGCGGCACGCGCACCGCGAATTCGCTGCCCTTGCCGCGGCCTTCGCTGTGCGCCTCCACGGTGCCGCCGTGCAGTTCGACGAGCTGGCGCACCAGCGCGAGCCCGATCCCCAGTCCGCCCTGCGCTTCGTCGGCATGCGGATGCGCCTGGTAGAAGATGTCGAACACGCGCGCGCAGCTGCCCGCTCTCGATGCCCGATGCCGTCGTCGACGATGGTGACGCGCGCGCTCGCCGTCGTGCGTCGCGAGCGCCGCGAGCGACGATGCGCCGCCGCTCGGGCGTGAACTTGATCGCGTTGTTGACGATGTTCTGGAACACCTGCGTCAGCCGCATCGCGTCGCCGTCGATCCACACCGGTCTCGTGCGGGCATCGCCACGGTCAGCTGCTGGTGGCGCGTGTCGGCTGCCGCGCGCTGCGACTCCGACGGCGGCCGCGAGCACGGTGCCGAGATCGACCCGCTCCTTGCGCAGCGACGAGCTTGCCGCTGCTGATGCGGCTCGCGTCGAGCAGGTCGTCGACGAGCCGCACGAGCTGGCTCACCTGCCGCTCGATGACCGCGTAGCTCCAGTCGCGCCGGTCCGCGGGTGTTGCCGGCGAGCGCAGGAGCTCGATCGCGGTGCGGATCGGCTGCAGCGGGTTGCGCAGCTCGTGCGCCAGCATCGCGAGGAATTCGTTCTTGCGGCGGTCGGCTTCGGCGAGCGCCTCGCCCTGCTGGCGCAGCCGGCGCTCGCTCACGCGAGCTGCGCGACCGACGCCTCGAGCTCCGCGGTGCGCGCGGCACACGCGCTCCTCCAGCGTGCGGTTGAGGCGCTCGAGCTCGCGCCGTCTTGCGGTAGAGGTCGACGAAGCACGCCGATCTTCGCGCGCAGGATCTCGGGCACCACCGGCACCGACACGTAGTCGACCGCGCCGGTCTGCGTAGCCGCGCAGGCGGTCGAGGTCGGTGAGGTGGACCGCCGACACGAAGATGATCGCGGTGCTTCTCGGCAGCGCGGATGCTGGCGGATCAGCTGCGCGAGCTCGAAGCCGTCGAGCTCCGGCATGTTGACGTCCATCAGGACGACGGCGACGTCCTGCGCGCAGCAGGTACGCGAGCGCCTCGCGCGCCGTCGGCGCCTTGATCAGGTTCTCGCCCGAGCCCGGTCAGCATCGCCTCGTAGGTCAGCAGCTTCGCCGGCTGGTCGTCGACCATCAGGATGTTGAGCTTGTCCATGGCGGCGGCGCTCACTACCGATGCAGCCACATCCGCAGCGCCGAGATCAGCTGCTCGGTGTTGACCGGCTTGGCGAGGTAGTCGGACGCGCCGGCCTGCAGGCACTTCTCGCGGTCGCCCTTCATCGCCTTCGCGGTCAGCGCGATGATCGGCAGCCGCCGGTACGCGGGATCGCTGGCGGATCTCGCGCATCGTCTCGTAGCCGTCCATCTCCGGCATCATGATGTCCATCAGCACGATGGCGACGTCGGGCGTCGGCTCGCAGCGTCGCGATCGCCTCGCGGCCCGGTGTTCGCGGTGAGCACGTGCATGCCGCGCCGCTCGAGCACGCTCGACAGCGCGAAGATGTTGCGCACGTCGTCGTCGACGACCAGCACCTGCTTGCCGACGAGATCCTCGTCGGAGCCGTGCAGCCGCTCCAGCGTCTCGCGCTTCGCCGGCGGCAGCTCGGCGACCACGCGATGCAGGAACAGCGCGGTCTCGTCGAGCAGCCGGTCGGGCGACTCCACGCCCTTGACCACGACGCTGCGCGCCAGCATGCGCAGGCGCGCGTCCTCGTCCGCCGAGAGCTCCTTGCCGGTGAACACGACGACCGGCAGGTCGCGCAGCGTTCGCCTCGTCGCGGATCGCCTCCAGCACGTCGAAGCCCGACATGTCCGGCAGCCGCAGGTCGAGCACCACGCAGTCGTAGCTCTGCTCGCGCAGCGCGACGCAGCGCCGCGGTGCCGGTGCCGGCGGTGGTGATGTCGATGTCGTCGTGGCGCGAGCAGCGCCTCGATGCTCGTGCTGCTCGTGCTGGTTGTCGTCGACGACGAGCAGCCGCTTGCGCCGCGGCGCGCTGAACGCCTTGATGCGCGACAGCGCGGCGTTGAGCCCGTCGGCGGTCGTCGGCTTGCCCACGATACGCGAACGCACCGCGCGCGAGGCCGTGCTGCCGGTCCTCGTCGAGCGTCACGATCTGCACCGGGATGTGCCGCGTCGCCGGGTCGCGCTTGAGGTGCGAGAGCACCGTCCAGCCGAGCATGTCGGGCAGGAAGACGTCGAGCGAGACGGCGGTCGGCCGATAGCTGGCGCACGAGCTCGAGCGCGTCCGCGCCGGTGCTCGCGACGAGCACCTTGAAGCCGTTGGCGCGCGCGAGATCGACGATCACGCGCGCGTAGCTCGGGTCGTCCTCGACGATCAGCATCACCGCGTCGCCGGGCTGCGAGGCTCGCCGCGATCGTCGGGAATGCTCACCGCGACGCGGCTCCGGCCGGCGCACCGTCGAGATCGCGCGGGCGCGCGCCGTCGCACGGCGGTGCCGGCGTCGCTGCGCTCGCGCCTCGGTCCGGTCGCCGGCGCCGACGTAGCGCAACGGCAGGTACAGCGTGAACGTGCTGCCCTCGCCCGGCGCGCTCTGCAGCGCGATCTCGCCGCCGAGCAGGCCGGCGAGCTCGCGGCTGATCGCGAGGCCGAGGCCCGTGCCGCCGTACTTGCGGCTGGTGCCGGCGTCGGCCTGCTGGAACGCCTCGAAGATGAGCTTCTGCTTCTCCGGCGGGATGCCGATGCCGGTGTCGGTCACCGCGAAGCTCACGACCGTCTCGGCGCCGATCGAGGATCGGGTGGTCGCGCGCCCAGCCGCCGACCGCCTTGCGCGACGTGCAGCCGCACGCCGCCCTGCGCGGTGAACTTGAACGCGTTCGACAGCAGGTTCTTCAGCACCTGCAGCAGGCGCTTGGAGTCGGTGACGATGCGTCGCGGCAGGCCGCGAGTCGACGTCGACCTCGAAGTAGCAGCTTGCGCCGCTCGGCTTCGAGGTGGAACGTGCGCGTCGAGCGTGGTCAGCGATGTCGGAGAAGAGCAGGTCCTCGGCGTCGACCGTCACCGTGCCCGACTCGATCTTCGAGAGGTCGAGGATGTCGGTGATGAGGTTCAGCAGGTCGGTGCCGGCGCTGTGGATGGTGCGCGCGAATTCGACCTGCTTCGGCGAGAGGTTGCCCTCGGGATTGTCGCCGAGCTGCTGGCCGAGGATCAGGATGCTGTTGAGCGGCGTGCGCAGCTCGTGCGACATGTTCGCGAGGAACTCGGACTTGTACTTCGACGTGAGCGCGAGCTCGGAGGCCTTCTCCTCGAGCGCGCGCCGCGCCTGCTCGATCTCGCGGTTCTTGCGCTCGACCTCGGCGTTCTGCTCGGCGAGCTGCTGCGCCTTCTGCCCGAGCTGCTCGTTGGTCTGCTGCAGCTCGGTCTGCTGCGTCTGCAGCTCCGCGGCGAGCTGCTGCGACTGCTTCAGCAGCTCCTCGGTCTGCATCGTCACCTCGATGCTGTTGAGCACGATGCCGAGATTGGCGGTGAGCTGCTCGAGGAAGCCCAGGTGCGACGGCTGCGAACTCGTTGAGCGAGGCGAGCGCCAGCACCGCCTTGATCTTGCCTTCGAACACCACCGGGAACACGGCGACGCTGCGCGGCAGCGCGTCGAAGAACACCGGCTGCGACCGCCACCGTGTCCTCGGCACGTCGTTGACCACGATGCGCCGCTTGTCGAGCGCGCACTGGCCGATGAAGCCCTCGCCGAGCTGCGATCCGCGTCGGATACGGCGCGTGCGGCGCGTTGGCGTAGCTCGCGAGCATGCCGCAGGTGCACGCGTCGCCGTCGTCCGCCATCTGGTAGATCACGCCCTGGTGCGCGTTGACGAGCGGCGCGAGCTCGGAGAGCAGCATGCTGGCCGACGGTCGCGAGGTCGCGCTGGCCCTGCAGCATGCCGGTGAACCGGGCGAGGTTGGTCTTCAGCCAGTCCTGCTCGGTGTTGCGGTCGGTGGTCAGCCGCAGGTTGTCGATCATCGTGTTGATGTTGTCCTTGAGGTCGGCCACTTCGCCGCGCGCCTCCACCTGGATCGACCGCGTGAGGTCGCCCTTGGTCACCGCGGTCGCGACTTCCGCGATCGCGCGCACCTGGTTGGTCAGGTTCGCCGCGAGCAGGTTGACGTTGCCGGTCAGGTCCTTCCACGTGCCGGCGGCGCCCGGCACGTTGGCCTGGCCGCCGAGCCGGCCTTCCACGCCCACCTCGCGCGCGACCGAGGTCACCTGGTCGGCGAAGATCGCGAGCGTCTTGGTCATGTCGTTGATCGTGTCGGCCAGCGCGGCGACCTCGCCCTTCGACTGCACGATGAGGTTCTGCTTCAGGTCGCCTTCGGCCACGGCGGTCACGACCTTCACGATGCCGCGCACCTGCTCGGTCAGGTTGGCCGCCATCACGTTCACGGTGTCGGTCAGGTCCTTCCAGGTGCCGCCCACGCCCGGCACCTGCGCCTGCCCGCCGAGCTTGCCTTCGGTGCCGACCTCGCGCGCCACGCGCGTCACTTCGGACGCGAACGCGTTGAGCTGGTCGACCATCGTGTTGATGGTGTTCTTGAGCTCGAGGATCTCGCCCGAGACGTCCACCGTGATCTTGCGCGAGAGGTCGCCGCGCGCGACGGCGGTCGTCACCTCCGCGATGTTGCGCACCTGCGTGGTCAGGTTCGCCGCGAGCAGGTTGACGTTGTCGGTCAGGTCCTTCCACGTCCCCGCCACGCCCGGCACCACGGCCTGCCCGCCGAGCTTGCCGTCGGTGCCGACCTCGCGCGCCACGCGGATCACTTCGGACGCGAACGCGCGCAGCTGCTCGACCATCGTGTTCATCGTCTCCTTGACGATGCAGGATCTCGCCGCGCACGTCGACCGTGATCTTGCGCGACAGGTCGCCGCCCGCGATGGCCGCCGCCACCTCCGCGATGCCGCGCACCTGCGCGGTCAGGTTGCTGGCCATCAGGTTGACGTTGTCGGTCAGGTCCTTCCACGTGCCGCCGACGCCCGGCACCTGCGCCTGGCCGCCGAGCTTGCCTTCGGTGCCGACCTCGCGCGCCACGCGCGTCACTTCCGACGCGAAGGCGTTGAGCTGGTCGACCATCGTGTTGATGGTGTTCTTGAGCTCGAGGATCTCGCCTTTCACGTCCACCGTGATCTTGCGCGAGAGGTCGCCGCGCGCGACGGCGGTGGTCACCTCCGCGATGTTGCGCACCTGCGCGGTCAGGTTGCCCGCCATCGAGTTCACGTTGTCGGTGAGGCCCTTCCACGTGCCGGCCACGCCGGGCACCTGCGCCTGGCCGCCGAGCTTGCCCTCGGTGCCGACCTCGCGCGCGACGCGCGTCACCTCGGACGCGAACGCGTTGAGCTGGTCGACCATCGTGTTGATGGTGTTCTTGAGCTCCAGCACCTCGCCCGACACGTCGACCGCGATCTTCTTGGAGAGGTCGCCGTTGGCGATCGCGGTCGTCACGTCGGCGATGTTGCGCACCTGCGTCGTCAGGTTCGCGGCGAGCAGGTTGACGTTGTCGGTCAGGTCCTTCCACGTGCCGGCCACGCCCGGCACCATCGCCTGGCCGCCGAGACGGCCGTCGGTGCCGACCTCGCGCGCGACGCGCGTCACCTCGGCCGCGAACGCGTTCAGCTGGTCGACCATCGTGTTGAGCGTGTTCTTGAGCTCGAGGATCTCGCCCTTCACGTCGACCGCGATCTTGCGCGACAGGTCGCCGCGCGCGACGGCCGTGGCGACCTCCGCGATGTTGCGCACCTGCGCGGTGAGGTTGCGACGCCATCGAGTTGACGCTGTCGGTCAGGTCCTTCCACGTGCCGGCGACCCCGGGCACCTGCGCCTGACCGCCGAGCTTGCCTTCGGTGCCCACCTCGCGCGCGACGCGCGTCACTTCGCGAGGCGAACGCGTTCAGCTGGTCGACCATCGTGTTGATGGTGTTCTTGAGCTCCAGCACCTCGCCGCTCACGTCGACCGTGATCTTGCGCGAGAGGTCGCCGCGCGCCACGGCCGTCGTCACCTCCGCGATGTTGCGCACCTGCGTGGTGAGGTTCGCCGCCAGCAGGTTCACGTTGTCGGTCAGGTCCTTCCACGTGCCGGCCACGCCCGGCACCACCGCCTGGCCGCCGAGGCGTCCATCGGTGCCGACCTCGCGCGCCACGCGCGAGACTTCCGACGCGAAGGCGTTGAGCTGGTCGACCATCGTGTTGAGCGTTTCCTTGAGCTGCAGGATTTCGCCGGACACGTTCACCGTGATCTTCTTGGACAGGTCGCCGTTGGCGATGGCGGTCGCGACCTCGGCGATGTTGCGCACCTGGCCGGTCAGGTTGCTCGCCATGAAGTTGACGTTGTCGGTCAGGTCCTTCCAGGTGCCGCCCACGCCCGGGCACCTGCGCCTGTCCGCCGAGCTTGCCTTCGGTGCCCACCTCGCGCGCGACGCGCGTCACTTCCGAGGCGAACGCGTTGAGCTGGTCCACCATCGTGTTGATGGTGTTCTTGAGCTCGAGCACCTCGCCGGACACGTCGACCGTGATCTTGCGCGAGAGGTCGCCGCGCGCCACGGCCGTCGTGACTTCCGCGATGTTGCGCACCTGCGTGGTGAGGTTGGCCGCCAGCAGGTTCACGTTGTCGGTCAGGTCCTTCCACGTGCCGGCCACGCCCGGCACCACCGCCTGCCCGCCGAGGCGTCCATCGGTGCCGACCTCGCGCGCGACGCGCGTCACTTCGGAGGCGAACGAGCGCAGCTGGTCCACCATCGTGTTGATGGCTTCCTTGAGCTGCAGGATCTCGCCGCGCACGTCCACGGTGATCTTGCGCGAGAGGTCGCCGCTCGCCACCGCGATCGTCACCTCGGAGATGTTGCGCACCTGGGCCGTGAGGTTGCTCGCCATCAGGTTCACGCTTTCGGTCAGGTCCTTCCACACGCCGCTGACACTCGGGCACCTGCGCCTGTCCGCCGAGCTTGCCGTCGGTGCCGACCTCGCGCGCGACGCGCGTCACCTCCGACGTGAACACGCAGAGCTGCTTGATCATCGTGTTGACGATCGTCGCCGAGCGCAGGAACTCGCCTTCGAGCGGCCGGCCTTCGACGTCGAGGCGCACGGTCTGCAGCAGGTTGCCCTGCGCGACCGCCGTCACCGCGCGCGTCACCTCGGTGGTCGGACGCACCAGGTCGTCGATCAGCGTGTTGAGCGACACCTGCATCTCGCCCCACGCGCCGTCCGAGCGCGGCGAAGCTGCATGCGCTGCCGCGTCTTGCCCTGCGCGTCCGACGACCTGTCCGACGCGCGCAAGCTCGTCGGCCATCTTGCTGGTTGGCGGCGACGATGTCGTTGAAGCGATCGGCGATCTTGCCGTCGAGGCCGGTCCAGTCGCCGGGGAGCCGCACGGAGAAGTCGCCTTCGGCGACCGCCTGCAGCGCGGCGAGCAGCGCGCGGCGGTCGCCGCGGTCGTCGCCCTCCGGCAAGGCTGCCGCACGCACGGCGACCGCGGCGCCGTTGCCTCCGCCGGCGCGGCGCGCGGGCTTCCTGGCGGTGTCGGCGGTGGACGATTTCATGCGCTACTCCTCGAAGACGGGCAATGGGCCGGGATGCCGCGCGAGCCGGGCGGGACGGCGGAGCGCGGCGCGGGCACGGAGCACATGGCGGGTCGGCATGTCCTCCGTCCCCCCTTGCCGGAGAAAGCCCAACGCGATCGAACGGCACGCACGGGGGCGAGCCGCAGGCCGACGATCATGGCGTCGGTGGCGTGAGTGCGTTATAGGACCCGCCGCTTTCGCGCTGTAGGACATGGCCTACAGGGGTTCGCCGCCGTGGCCGACATCGCTCGGGAGGAATGCCACGACAGGAAGAGGCGGCGGAAGCCGGCGGTCGACGGCTACGGCGACGACGCGGTGTGGCGCGTCACGCCCGCGCGCTGACCCCCGTCAACTCGCCGCGCGCCGACGGGTGCTACGGTAGGTGCATGGCGAAACGCGTGCTTCCGCTGGGTCGCGTCTACGGGCTGCTCGAGCAGGGGCCGGTGGTGCTCGTCACGACCGCGCTGCGCGGACGCAGCAACATCATGGCGATGTCGTGGCAGACGATGCTCGAGTTCGAGCCGCCGCTCGTCGGCTGCGTGATCAGCAACCGCAACCATTCGTTCGAGCTGCTGCGCAAGTCGGGCGAATGCGGCATCAACGTTCCCGCCGCACGGCTTGCCCGACGGGTGGTCGGCTGCGGCGACACCACCGGCAGCGAGGTCGACAAGTTCGCGCGCTTCGGGTTCACGCGCATGAAGGCATCGCGCATCGCCGCGCCGCTGATCGCCGAATGCTTCGCCAACCTCGAATGCAAGGTCGTCGACACGCGCTTCGTGAACAAGTACGGGTTCTTCGTGCTCGAGGTGGTGAAGGCGTGGCAGGACACCGGCCGCCAGCCGCCCACGTTCCATCACCGCGGCAGCGGCGCGTTCGCGGTCGACGGGCGCACGTTCCGCATGCCCTTCGCGAAGATGAACTAGGGCGACGCTCGGGGCTGCACCCGCTGTAGGGCGGGGTCTGCTGGGCGGGTCCTACACCAATATCGGACGCGCGCGCCTGCTGTGCGAAGGCGTTGCGCGCGACCATGGGCCCATCACGGCTCATCGGAGTTCGCCATGGCAGCCGCCGCGTCGACCGCATTGCTTCGCGCTCCAACGACCGCGCTCGCCGCATGCGCGCCTCGCGCTGGTGGCCGGCTGCGCGACCGCGCCCCACCGGTCGAGGAAATGGCCGTCGCACGTTCGGCCGTCTCCGATGCCGTCAGCGCCGGGAGCGCCGAGTACGCGCCCGCTGAGCTCAGCTCGGCGCAGGAGAAGCTCGCGCTCGGCGACGCCGCCGCCGGCCGATCGACGTTACGACGATGCGCGCCGCTTGGCCGAGGAATCGGAGGTCGACGCGCGGCTGGCCGCGACCACCGCGCGCTCACGCAAGGCGCAGGACGCGGTGGCGGAAGTCGAATCCGGCATCCAGGCCCTCAAGGACGAGATCGCGCGCGGCGCGCGCCCCTATTGACCGACACGAGGTCGAATCATGAATCCCCAACGCATTTCCCCGTTGCGCGCCGCGGTGGCGGCGACGCTCCTCACCGGCATGCTCGGGCGCGTGCGCGACCTACGACGTGCGACCGACGGCGCTCGAGGATGCCCGCCTCGCGGTCGAGACGGCGCGCGCCAATCCCGCGGTGGTGACGCTGGCACCGGCCGAGCTCAGCGACGCCGTGGTCGCGTACCGTCGTGCCGACGAGCGTTACCACGCCGAGGGCGACACGGCCGAAGTGCGGCACTTGGGTTACGTCGCGATGCGGCGTGCCGAGATCGCGCAGGAGACCGCGAGCCTGAAGGCCTCGGAGCAGGAGATCACCCGCGCACGCACCGAACGCGAGCGCGTTCGGCTGCTGGCGCGCGAGCGCGAAGCCCAGGACGCCACGCGGACGGCCGCCGCGGCGCAGGCCCAGGCAGACGCCGCCAGGCAGCAGGCGGCGCGCGCGCAGCAGGCGGCGAGCGCGCAGCAGCAGGCGCTGGCCGCGCAGGACCGGGCGCGCCAACTGCAATTCGAGGCACAGATGTCGCAGCAGCAGGTGCAGGCTGCGCAGGAGCAATCGGCGCGCCTCGCCGCGGAATTGCGCGAGCTGCAGGCGCAGCCCACGGATCGCGGCATGGTGGTCACGCTGTCCGACGTGCTGTTCGACACCGGGCGTGCGGAGCTGCGTCCCGGTGCCATGCGTGTCCTGCAGCGCCTGGCCGATTTCATGCGCGAGTATCCGGATCGCATCGTTGCGGTGGAAGGCTTCACCGACAGCGTGGGCCCGGACGCGTACAACGAGGACCTGTCGCGGCGCCGGGCGGAGGCCGTGCGCGGCGCGCTCATCGACGACGGCATCGCCGGCTCGCGCATCGTGACGCGGGGGCTGGGCGAAGCCTATCCGGTGGCGAGCAACGACACGGCCGAAGGGCGGCAGCGCAATCGGCGCGTCGAGGTCGTGATCTCCGACGAACACGGGGTCATCGGCCCGCGCTTGGCGACCTACGTTCCCGCCGCTCGGTGACGCGACGTCCTCCTAGCGGCGCTTGAAGAACTGGACCTCGCGTTCGTGCTGCTTCGCGGCTGCGAGCGTCCTGAACGTGCCCAGGTTGCGGCGCTTCCCCGTCTTGGGGTCGAGCTTGGCCGAATAGAGCCGGTATTCACCGGACTTGAGCTTGCGGATCATGGCAGGGGTCCATACCAGGTGCGGGCGATCGGGGCGCCGGTCGCCTGCAGCGAGCGCTCCACGGCGGCGCGCTGCTGGCGCGACACCGGGTGCACGATCACGGTCCAGAGTCCCGCCTTCGCGGCCTGGCGCACGGCGTCGACGATGGCGTCGTGGTCGGGGCGCACCGTGAGCACGCCACCGATCATGAGGCCGAACATCGTGGCGAACAGGACCATGGCGAACAGGGCTGCGAGTGGCGTCGCCGTGATCGCGCGCACACCGAAGAGATAGAAGCCGGCGAACACCGCGGCGCCGGCGAAAAGGCCGATCGCGCCGCACGTGAGGTGCGCGCGCACCGCCGTGCGCCAGATGCCGACGCCTTCCGGCTCGAGCTTGCGGCCCCAGTCGCGGTCGTAGGGATGCACGACCTGCACCTGGCCGTCGTGCATGCGCGGCAGCCGCCGCAGCGCCTGCGCCACCGAGATCGCGCGAGTCGCGTCGCGATACATCGCCGCCACCTTGGTCAGCGACTGTTCGCGAAAGAAGAACCTTGCCATGCGCATCGCGGGCCTTGCCTGAAGGGGTGATCCATCGGCGTCGGAAGTCGAGGCACCGAGTCGCTCCCACCTGATTCGAGTGTGGGACAGCCCGCGTCGGCGCACGATCGGACGCCGCCGCGCGCAAGCGTAGGAGACCGCCGCGCGCGGCTAGGGGAGCGCGACGACGGCGTGCGGATCGGTGCGCAGCAGCTTGGGGATGGTCGTGACTGGCTTCAGACGTTGGCGGTCGTTCGATCTCGCGGTGCCGTCCTTGTCGACGACGACGCTGGACGGAATGACGATCTTGAACGCCAGTCGAACGGCCGCCTGGCCCTTGGTGTCCGGTTCAACGGCGCTGCCGGCCAGTGCAGCCGCGGCGCCGAGGCACGACGCGAGTGCCATCCCTGCCAGCATCCACGCCCCACGGATCGGACGACGCGGGCGCGGACTGCGAATGGCGGGTTGGCGACTCATCTCGTTTCCGAGTGGGTTGACGGGGCCACGGGGTCCGGCTGCGCGCAATGGGTTGCGCCGCAGGAGCGCACCGGCACTCCCACGACGTGCAGGCACGCCGAGACCGCGAAGATGGAACCATTATCGGCCGGCTTGGCGGGAAGCGCAGGGCGTACGAAACCCTAAGTACGCCCACTTCGTAGGACTACGCAGGGTCGTTGGCGAGAATCGGCGCAGGAAGTCGGGTGTCGTCCGCCGGCGATTGCCGCAGCGGCAGTGCCACGGTGAAGCGCGAGCCGCGTCCCACCGTGCTCTCCACCTCGATCCGCCCCTCGTGACGCAGCATGATCGAGTGCGAGATCGAGAGCCCGAGGCCCGTTCCCATGCCCGCAGGCTTGGTGGTGAAGAAGGGATCGAACAGCTTCGGCAGGTGCTCCGGGCGGATCCCGCACCCGGTGTCCTCCACGCATACCCACGCCTCGCCGTCGCCGCGACCGGACGAAATGGTGATCGTGCCGGTGGACTCGATCGACTGGGCGGCATTGACGATGAGATTGAGAAATACCTGGTTGATCCGCGACGGCAGGCATTCGACCGGGGGCAGCTCGCCATACTGCGTCTCGATGCGCGCCTTGTACTTCGTCTCGTTGCGGACCATGTTGAGGACGCGGTCGAGCGCCTCGTTCAGATTGACGCTCTGCCATGGCTCGTCGACGCTGCTGCGCGAGAAATCCTTGAGATCCTGCACGATATTGCGCACGCGCACCACGCCCTCCTGCGACTCGGCGATGAGCGCCCGGATGTCGCCGAGCAGGAAATCGAGGTCCACCGCTTCGCGCAGCGCGCGAGCCCGCGCGAAGTGCTCCGCCGCGGACGAGTCGAGCGCGCCATGGGCTTCGGTGTACGACTCGAGCAGCGCGAAGATGCGCTCGAGATAGGAGTCGAGGGTGCCGAGGTTCGACTGCACGAAGCCGATCGGATTGTTGATCTCGTGCGCCACGCCGGCCGCGATCTGCCCAATGGAGGCGAGCTTCTCGGACTGGATGAGTTGCGCCTGCGTCTCTTCGAGCACCGCGTTCATGCGCTGCATCGTGGCGTTCAGCGTGGACAGCTCGAGGATCCGGTTCTCCCGCTCCACGTTCATGCGGTGGTTGGCGATGACCAGCGCGAGCAGGGCGGTCAGCGCCTGCCCGCGGTCGAGGTCCTGGACCGTGTAGCGCGACAGGTGGGGCGCGCGGTTGACGGCGATGGCGCCGATGGTGCGCTCGCGAATGCGCAATGGCCAGCACATCGCGGAGTGGGTCGGCCGGCCCTTGCGCTGGTACATCTGCAGGGGCAGGCGCGTCTCGGCGACGTCGCCGTTGATCAGCAGCGGCTCGCCGGTGGCGAGGACATGGCCGAACACACCCACCTGCCGCGGCAGGCGGCTGCCGATGACCCCCGGCGGCAGGTCGGTGCCCGCGGCGATCTCGAGCAGGTCCTCCGTACCGTCCACCAGCAGCGCGATGGAGCCGCTCTCCGCGTCGAAGCCGGAAACGAAGTGCTCCAGGATGACCTGGTGCGCGTCGCGCTCGGTCGCGCCGTTGTTGGCGGCCTGTCCTATCTCGTAGAGGGCGTGGATCCAGGCGAACTCGCCGGGCTTGCCCGAGACCGTGCCCAGTGAGGAAGCGGTGGTCATGTCGGCAAGCGGGGTGCGCTCCGCCGCGGGAGCCGGCCGGCATCGGCGAACATCACTCCTCCAGCAGCACGCCGCCGTCCTCGGACCAGCGTACCCGTGTGATGCCGGGCACCTCGGCTTCCAGGCGCGCGAGCTCGGCCTGCTGCCGGCTGATGACGCTGCGCTGGCAGCGCAGCTCGTCGGCCAGCCGCCGGTTCTCGGCCAGCAGGTCGCGCTCGGCCAGGACTTGCGCGACGGTCGACTTGAGCTCGGCGTCGGACCACGGCTTGTTCACGAATCGGAAGATGCCCGCCTGATTCACCGCGCGCACGATGCCGTCCATGTCGGTGCAGGCGCTCAGCATGATCCGGCCCGCGTCCGGCTGCAGCTCCTTCATTCGCGTGAGCAGCGTCACGCCGTCCATCTCCGGCATGCGGTAATCGGAGATCACGACGTCTATGTGGCGGACCGCCATCTCCGCCAGCGCCGCGGTCGGCGAGGTGAAGACGTTGACGTGCAGGTTGGGCAACGCGGGCGGCGCGTCGGGATTGAGCAGCATCCGGCGCAAGGCATTGAGGATGCTGGGCTCGTCGTCGACGATGAATAGGGTCGTCATGGCCGAATGTGGTCAGGTTTGAACGTGAAGCCGTCAATGGAGGCGGCGCGCAGTCCCCGTGGCGGGTCGATTGGCGGGTTGACCCCGATCGAGCAACCCGCATGCCACGCGCGCATACGTGCGGATGCGTATGCGCGCGCAGCGCCCGACACCGACTTGCCGTGCGTCGTTCGCGCCTCGGTCCGTGCGGGAAGCGCGAGTAATATCGGCGCGCGCACCCACCCTGACCGAAGGATTCCCATCCCATGAAGACCCGAGCCGCCGTCGCATGGAAAGCCGGCCACCCGTTGACCATCGAGGAAGTGGACCTCGCGGGACCCCGCGCCGGCGAGGCTTTGATCGAGATCAAGGCCACCGGCATCTGCCACACCGATCACTACACGCTCTCGGGCGCCGATCCGGAGGGGCTCTTTCCCGCGATCCTCGGCCACGAGGGTGCGGGCGTGGTCGTCGACGTCGGTCCCGGCGTGACCACGCTGCGCAAGGGCGACCACGTCATTCCGCTCTACACGCCCGAATGCCGGCAGTGCAAGTTCTGCCTGTCGCGCAAGACGAACCTCTGCCAGCAGATCCGCGCGACGCAGGGCAAGGGACTGATGCCCGACGGCACTTCGCGCTTTTCGCTCAACGGCGAGCCGATATTGCACTACATGGGCACGAGCACGTTCGCCAACCACATCGTGGTGCCGGAGATCGCGCTCGCGAAGATCCGCGCGGATGCGCCGTTCGACACGGCCTGCTACATCGGCTGCGGCGTCACCACCGGCGTCGGCGCGGTGCTCTTCACGGCCAGGGTCGAGGCCGGCGCCAACGTCGTCGTGTTCGGATTGGGCGGCATCGGGCTCAACGTGATCCAGGGCGCGCGGATGGTCGGGGCCGACCGGATCGTCGGCGTCGACCTCAATCCCGCGCGCGAGGCGATGGCGCGGCGCTTCGGCATGACGCACTTCGTCAATCCCAGGGAAGCGCCGGACGTGGTCGACGCGATCGTCCAGCTCACCGACGGCGGCGCCGACTACAGCTTCGAGTGCATCGGCAACACGACGACGATGCGCCAGGCGCTCGAGTGCTGCCACAAGGGCTGGGGGCAGAGCATCATCATCGGCGTCGCGCCGGCCGGAGCGGAGATCAGCACGCGACCCTTCCAGCTCGTCACCGGCCGCCAGTGGAAGGGATCCGCGTTCGGCGGCGCGCGCGGTCGCACCGACGTGCCGAGGATCGTCGACTGGTACATGGACGGCAAGATCGAGATCGACGACCTCATCACGCACCGGCTGCCGCTCGAGCGGATCAACGAGGGCTTCGACCTCATGGAGCGCGGCGAGTCGATCCGGTCGGTGGTGATCTACTGAACCACCGCCTTGGCACGCCGTCCGCACTATCACGTGTACGTCGTCGAGCTGGCGCCCGGCGTGCTGGAGGAACGCCGCTTCCGCAAGGCAAACCAGCGCTACATCGCGGGCAAGCCCTGCGTGTACGTCGGCATGACCGGACTCGATCCCGACGTGCGCTTCGACAAGCACAAGGCGGGCATCCAGGCCAATCACTACGTGCAGAAATACGGGTTGCGCCTGTTGCCGGAAATCTACGAGGCCTACAACCCCATGTCGTACGATGCCGCGCGCGACATGGAAGTCGAGCTGGCCATCGACCTGCGCCAGGGCGGCTACGGCGTCTGGCAGGCGTGATCGGGCCTGCGCTCCTCCGCGTCGCGGGACCGCGACGACGGCGACGCCCGCTAGGGCGCGCCGCGCAACGCCCTTAGGCTTCGTCGACCAGCCGGTAGCCGACTGCGGTCTCGGTCAGCAGGTGCTTCGGCTGCGCCGGATCGTCCTCGAGCTTCTGCCGAAGGTGGCTCATGTGGATGCGCACGTAGTGATCGCGCTCGCTGTAGCCCGGGCCCCACACGTGCTGCAGGATCTGGCGATGGGTCAGCACCTTGCCGGAGTTGTTCACGAGATACAGCAGCAGGCGATACTCGGTCGGGCTCAGGTGGACTTCGGCAGCGCCCTTGCGCACGATGCGCGCGGCGGAATCGATCACGACGTCGCCGAAGCGCAGCAGGCCCTCGACCGACGTCCCCTTGGCCGTGCGCCGCACGTTTGCCCGCACGCGCGCGAGCAACTCGGCAACGCCGAAGGGCTTGGTGAGATAGTCGTCGGCGCCCGCATCCAGCGCCGCCACCTTGTCCTGCTCGTCGACCCGCGCGGAGAGCACGATCACCGGCACCTGCGACCACGTGCGCAGGTCGCGCAGCAGGTCGATGCCGTCGCCATCGGGCAGGCCGAGGTCGAGGATCACGACCTCGGGGGCGTGCGTTCCGGCATCGATGAGCCCCTGCCGCATCGTGGCGGACTCCACCACTGTCCATCCCGCCTCTTCGAGCGCCATGCGCACGAAGCGGCGGATCGGCGCCTCGTCCTCGACGATCAGGGCCGTGGGCGACGCGCCCGTCATGGCGCTTCGGCCGGGGACTGCGTGTCGTCGGCGAGCCCGGATTCCTCGGGCGCCGCGGGCGGATGCCCGAGCGGCAGCGTGAACACGAACGTCGCGCCGCCCTCGGGGGCCGCGGTCGCGAAGATCTTGCCGCCGTGCGCCTCGACGATCGCGCGTGCGATGGCGAGGCCGAGGCCGACGCCCGGCGTGCTCGATTCCCGGCCGACGCCGCGCGTGAACTTCTCGAAGATCGCGGCCTCCTGACCCTTGGGCACCCCGGGGCCCCGGTCGGTGACGGCGACGCGCAACTGGCCGCCGTCGACGGCAGCGGTGATGCGCACGGGCGTTCCCGGCGGCGTGTACTTGCCGGCATTCTCGAGCAGGTTGTAGAGCACCCGCTCGATCAGGACCGCGTCGATCTCGACCAGCGGCGCGTCCTTCTCCACGGACACCTCGACCTGGCGCGCGCCCAGGGCCACGCGCGCCGCGCCGATGGCGCTGCCGATGACTTCCTCGATCGGCTGCCAGCTGCGGCGGAGCTTGGTGTCGCCGGTCTCGATCCTTGCCATGTCGAGCAGGTTCGCGACCAGCGAGGCCAGGCGCTGCGACTGCTCGACGATCGCGCGCGCGCTTTCGAGCTGGCTCTCGGAAAGCGGCGGCTCGCGGCTGCCCGCGAGCGCTTGCGCGAGCCCCACCAGCGACGTGAGCGGGGTGCGCAGGTCGTGCGACAGCGCGGCGAGCAGCGAATTGCGCAGGCGCTCCGATTCCATGTGCAGCAGCGCCTGCTGCGCCACCTCGACGTAGTGGACCCGCTCGAGCGAAAGCGCGGTGAGGAAGGCGAACGTCTCGAGCTGGCGGCGCTGCTCGGGAATCATGAGCGAACGCACGCTGGCCGGACGCAGCACGAGCACGCCGCGCGTGCGCATGGGCGCGACGAGCGGGAGATAGAGGCTCTGGCTGCCGGCCAGCGTGTCGGTGCCGAGCCCCGCCGGCTTGCCGTTGTCGAGCACCCAGCGCGCCGTGCCCGCTTCCGCCCCTTCGATGCGCTCGAGCGCCCGCAAGTCGAGCGCGTCGTGCGCATCGAGCGGCAGGATGGCGGCGGTGCCCCGGAATTGCGCCTCGATGAAGCGGGTGGCGACCTCGACCACACTCGCGGTGTCGAGGAGGCTCGAGAGCTCGCGCGCGAACTCGGACACCGCGTGGGAACGCTCCTCCCGAAAGGTCGCGACCTTGGCCTGGAAGCGCAGCCCCGCGGTGAGGTTGCCGATCACCAGCGCCACCGCGAGCATCACCGCGAACGTCAGCAGGTACTGGACGTCCGATACCGCGAACGAGAAGCGCGGCGGCACGAAGAAGAAGTCGAACACCGCGACGCTCAGGAACGAGGCCGTCACCGCGGGCCCGCGCCCGAGGCGCACGGCGACCAGCACGATCGCCAGCAGGAACATCATGACGATGTTGGCGAGATCGAAATACGGCAGGGCCGCCGTCGCGACGGCGGCCGCCGTGGCGACGGCGAGCACGCTCAACCCATGGGCACGCCAGCGCTTGCGGCGGTGCTCCTCCGACTGGTCCATGCGCGATTCCGGCTCGCGCGCCGCGCTCTTCGCGCCGGCGTGCGGCTGGCCGACCGCGATGACGTCGAGGTCGGCCGCGAGCGCGCCGACGCGGCTCACGAGCGGCATGCGCAGCCAGGGCCATCGCGACGAGCGCGTCCGGCCCAGCACCACCTTCGAGCAATTGTGCGTGCGCGCGTAGTCGATGATCACCTGCGCCGCGTCGACGCCGGACAGCACCGCGGTGCGCGCGCCCAAGTCCTCCGCGAGCTTCAGCGTGCGCAGGATCTTCTCGCGCACGGGAGAGGGCAGGCGCTGCAGGCGCGGCGTCTCCACGTACACCGCCGTCCAGTCGACGCCGAGCTGGGCGGCGAGGCGCGCGGCGTTGCGCACGATGCCCTCGCGGTCCGCTTGCGGACCCACGCCGCACAGCAGGGACGCCTCGGTCTTCCACACCGGCTCGATCGCGCGCTTGACGCGATAGGCCTGCACGTCCTCCTCGATGCGATCGGCGGTCCGGCGCAGCGTGAGCTCGCGCAGCGCCATCAGGTTGCCCTTGCGGAAGAAGTTCTGCGCCGCGCGCTCGACTTCCTCGGGGAGGTACACCTTGCCGGCCGCGAGGCGGTTGAGGAGCTCGTCGGCCGGCAGGTCGACGACGATCACCTCGTCGGCGGAATCGAAGAACGTGTCCGGCAGCGTCTCCCACACGCGGATGCCGGTGATGCCGCCGACGACGTCGTTCAGGCTCTCGAGATGCTGGACGTTGAGCGTCGTCCAGACGTCGATGCCCGCGGCCACGAGCTCCTCGACGTCCTGCCAGCGCTTGGCGTGGCGCGAGCCCGCCAGGTTGGTGTGCGCGAGCTCGTCGACCAGCAGCAGGGCGGGCTTGCGCGCGAGGGCCGCATCGAGGTCGAACTCGTGCATCTCGCGGCCGTTCACGACGCTCGATGCGGGGCGGCAGGATCTCGATGCCCTTGAGCAGCGCCTCGGTGTCGCGCCGCCCGTGCGTCTCGACCACGCCGGCGACGACGTCCGCGCCCGACTCGCGCAGCGCGTGCGCGGCCGAGAGCATCGCGTAGGTCTTGCCGACGCCGGCCGAGGCGCCGAAGTAGATGCGCAGGCGGCCGCGCACGGCGGCCGCCTCCTCGGCGGTGACGTCGGCCAGCAGCTGGTCGGGGTCGGGGCGATCGACGGGCATCGGGTCGCGGCGGTCCCGGCTTGGAGGACCGCTCCCTACGCTAACCCTTTGCCGCCGCGCGGTCCAGCGCCAGATTGAGCTTCAGCACGTTGACGCGCTTCTCGCCGAGGAGGCCGAACGTCGGCTGCTTCGGTGTTCCCCGCCACGAGCGCGCGCACGTCCTCCGCCTTCATGTTGCGGGCCTTGGCCACGCGTCGCACCTGGTACTCGGCCGCGGCGAAGCTGATGTGCGGATCGAGGCCGCTGGCCGACGCGGTCACGAGATCGGCGGGCACCGGCAGCGCGGCCTCCGGATCGGCCTCGCGCAGCGCCTTGATGCGCCCAGCGACGGCGTCGGCCAGCGCCGGATTGCGCGCGCCCTGGTTGGAACCCGATGACGCGTTCGCGTTGTAGGGCATCGGCGACGTGGCGGACGGACGGCCCCAGAAGTACTTCGGATCCGAGAACGGCTGCCCGATGAGCTCCGAGCCGACCGTCTTGTCGCCGGCGACGATCAGGCTGCCGTTGGCGCGCGACGGGAACGCCACCTGCGCGAGGCCGGTGACGAGCAGCGGATAGGCGACCCCGGTCAGGACGGTCAGCACGACCAGCATCCGGAGGGAAGGCATGACGATGGGTGACATGGAAACGCTCCTTCGTGTCAGGCGAGGCCGACGGCCGCCAGCAGCATGTCGATGAGCTTGATCCCGATGAACGGCAGCAGGATGCCGCCCACGCCGTAGATCAGCATGTTCCGGCGCAGCGCCTGCGCCGCCCCTTCCGCGCGATAGGTCACGCCCTTCAGCGCGAGCGGGATGAGCGCGGGGATCACCAGCGCGTTGAAGATGACCGCGGAAAGGATCGCGCTCGCGGGCGTGGCCAGGTGCATCACGTTGAGCGCCCCCAGCGCCGGGTAGGTGGTCGCGAACGCCGCCGGGATGATCGCGAAATACTTGGCCACGTCGTTGGCGATCGAGAACGTGGTGAGCGAGCCGCGCGTGATGAGCAGCTGCTTGCCGATCTCGACGATCTCGATGAGCTTGGTCGGGTTGGAATCGAGGTCGACCATGTTGCCCGCTTCCTTGGCCGCCTGCGTGCCGCTGTTCATCACCACCGCCACGTCGGCCTGCGCGAGCGCGGGGGCGTCGTTGGTGCCGTCGCCCGTCATCGCGACCAGCTTGCCTTCCGCCTGGATGTCGCGGATCAGCTTGAGCTTGGCCTCCGGCGTGGCTTCGGCGAGGAAGTCGTCCACGCCCGCCTCGGCCGCGATCGATGCGGCGGTGAGGCGATTGTCGCCGGTGATCATCACCGTGCGGATGCCCATGCGCCGCAGCTCGGCGAAGCGCTCCTTGATCTGCGACTTCACGATGTCCTTCAGCTCGATCACGCCGAGCACGTGGCGTCCTTCCGCCACGACCAGCGGGGTCGCGCCCCGGCGCGCGATCTCCTCGACGCGCACGGTCACCTCCCTGTCGAGCGTCCCGCCCTGCGGGGCGATCCAGTCGCGGACGGCGTCGAGCGCGCCCTTGCCGGAAATCGCGGCCGTTGAACGTCGCACCGCTCATGCGCGTCTGCGCGGAGAACGGGACGATGGTGAACTCCCCGGGCGTCAGCGGCGGCGGCGTCAATCCGTGGACCCGCTTGACCAGCGCGACGATGCTCTTGCCCTCCGGCGTCTCGTCGCCGAGCGAGGCGATCATCGCCGCCTCGGCGAGCCGCTGCGGCGTGACGGCCGCGACCGGGTGCAGCGACGACGCCTGCCGGTTGCCGTGCGTGATGGTGCCGGTCTTGTCGAGCAGCAGCACGTCGCAGTCGCCGGCGGCTTCCACCGCGCGGCCCGACGTCGCGATGACGTTGGCGTGCATCATGCGCCCCATGCCGGCGACGCCGATCGCGGACAAGCAATCCGCCGATGGTGGTGGGGATGAGGCAGACGAGCAGCGCCACCAGCACGGTGATCGTCACCGGCGAGCCGGCCTTGGCGACCTCCACGCTGTACAGCGAGAACGGCAGCAGCGTGACGGTCGCGAGCAGGAACACGAGCGTCATCGCGACCAGCAGGATCGTGAGCGCGATCTCGTTGGGCGTGCGCTGGCGCTTGGCGCCTTCGACCATGCCGATCATGCGGTCGAGGAACGCCTCGCCCGGGTTCACCGAGATGCGCACGATGATCCAGTCCGACAGCACGCGCGTGCCGCCGGTGACGGTGTCGAAGTCGCTGCCGGCCGCACGGATCACCGGCGCGCTTTCGCCGGTGATGGCGCTTTCGTCGATCGACGCGGCGCCCTCGACCACCTCGCCGTCGCCGGGCACGATGTCGCCCTGCTCGACCAGCACGACGTCGCCCTTGCGCAGTTGCGCGGACGGAACCGAGGTGCGCTTCGCCGCGCGGTCGATCGAGGCGAGCTTCTTCGCCACGGTGTCGCGGCGCGCGCTCTTCAGCGTCGCCGCCTGCGCGCGGCTGCGCCCTTCGGCGATGGCCTCCGCGAAATTGGCGAACAGCAGCGTGGCCCACAGCCAGAGCGTGACGGCGAGGATGAAGCCCGCCGGCGCCTCGCCTTGCCCGAACAGCGCCTGGAGCCACAGCAGCGTGGTCAGGATGCTGCCGATGTACACGACGAACATCACCGGGTTGCGCCACTGGTAGCGCGGGGTGAGGCGGCGGAAGCTGTCGACGAGGGCCGGGCGCACGAGCGAGGGCTCGATGAACCACGAGAGCGTCCCGCGGCGTTCGGTCAGGGTAGTCATTGCGTTGTCCTTTCGCTTCGCGTCACTTCACGGCGAACAGTTGCATGTGCTCGGCCACGGGGCCCAGCGCCAGCGCCGGCACGAAGGTGAGCGCGCCCACCGTCACGACGGTGCCGAGCAGCACGACGATGAACAGCGGCGTGTGCGTCGGCAGCGTGCCCGCGCTCGCCGGAACGGTCTTCGCCGCGGCCAGCGCGCCGGCGAGCGCCAGCACGGGAATCGCGAGCCAGAAGCGGGCGAACAGCATGCAGATGCCGAGCGCGGTGTTGTAGAACGGCGTGTTCGCCGAGAGCCCCGCGAACGCGCTGCCGTTGTTGTTGGCCGCCGACGAGAACGCGTAGAGGATCTCGGAGAACCCCTGCGCGGCGGGATTGGCCACGCCGGCCTTGCCCGCATCCACCATCACCGCGATGGCCGTGCCGACGAGCACGAGCAGCGGCGGGATCAGGATGGCGATGGACGCCATCTTGATCTCGAACGCGCCGATCTTCTTGCCCAGGTACTCGGGCGTGCGGCCGATCATGAGGCCCGCGATGAACACGGCGATGATCGCGAACATGATCATGCCGTAGAGGCCCGAGCCGACGCCGCCGAAGATCACCTCGCCCAGCTGCATGAGCCACATCGGCACGATGCCGGTGAGCGGCATCAGCGAGTCGTGCATCGCATTGACGCTGCCGTTGGACGCCGCGGTGGTGACGGTCGCCCAGAGGATCGAGTTGGGGACGCCGAAGCGGACTTCCTTGCCCTCGAGGTTGGCGCCGAGCGCATTCGCGTCGACGCGTCGCGTCCACGCCCGCCTGCGTCGAGCACCGGGTTGGGCACGGTCTCGGTGACGTAGGCGCTCGCCATCAGCGCCACCAGCATGATCGTCATCGCCGCCAGCAGCGCCCAGCCCTGCCGCGTGTCGCCGATCATGCGCCCGAACGTGTAGCACAGCGCACCCGGGATGAGCAGGATCGCCAGCATCTCGAGGAAGTTGGACGAGCGGCGTCGGGTTCTCCAGCGGATGCGCGGAGTTCACGTTGTAGAAGCCGCCGCCGTTGGTGCCGAGCTGCTTGATCGCGACCTGCGACGCCGCCGGCCCGAGCGCGATCGTCTGCTCGGTGGTGGTGACCTTCTCCATGACCGGGTTGCCCGAGGCATCCTTCAGCGGATTGCCGTCGGCGTCGTTCTTCGCCTGCTCGTAGGACAGCGGCTGCTCGACCAGCTGCACCGTGGCCGCGCCGTTGAACGTCTGCACCACGCCCTGGCTCACCAGCGCGAGCGCCAGCACCAGCGCGAGCGGGAGCAGGATGTAGACCGTCGAGCGCACGAGGTCCGCCCAGAAATTGCCGATGCCGTCGGCCTGCTTGCGCGCGAAGCCGCGGATCAGCGCGACGAGCACCGCCATGCCGGTGGCCGCCGACACGAAGTTCTGCACGGTGAGGCCGAGCATCTGCGTGAGATAGCTCATCGTGGTCTCGCCGCCGTAGCCTTGCCAGTTGGTGTTCGTGGCGAAGCTCGCGGCGGTGTTGAACGACGAGTCCGGCGACACCGCGGCCATCGCCTGCGGGTTGAGCGGCAGCCATTGCTGCAGCCGCTGCAGCCCGTAGACCGCGAGCGCGCCCATCAGGTTGAACGCGAGCATGGCGAGCGCGTACTCGGTCCAGCGCATGTCGCGCGCGGGGTCGACGCCCGCCACGCGATAGACGCCGTTCTCGAGCCATCCGAAGGCGCGCGTGCGCAAGCCCGGCTTGCCCTCGTAGACGTCGGCCATGTAGGCACCGAGCGGCTTGGCCAGCGCGACGAGCACGACCACGTAGAGGGCGATCTGCAGCCAACCGAGGGCGTTCATGAGAAGAGCTCCGGACTGAACAGGGCGACGACCAGGTAGATGAAGAGCGCCAGGGCGGCGATGCCCGAGATCCAGTAGATCCAGCTCATCGTTGATCTCCCTTGGCGAGCCGTTCGCAGAAGCGGATCAGCCCGACGGACAGCGCGAAGAAGCCGACCATGAGGCCGACGAAGATGGCATCGAACATTGGGGATTTCTCCGGGCGACGCGGGACTAAGCGGTCCCGATACCGACAAGATAGCGGTGGGCGGATAAAGCCGGCGTCAAGACGGACGAGGACGGTGTATAGAAGTTGTAAAGACGCGGTATCGAAGGGTCAGGACGCCTGCGGCGGCACGAGTCGCGCGGTCCACTCGGCGAACACGGCGCGCACCGCGGCCGCATCGGGTGCCTGTGCCAGGCGCGCGCGGAACTCGCGCTCGCAGAAGAGCTGCGCGGCAGTCGCCAGCAGCTGCAGGTGTGCCTCGGGATCGCCGTCCTGCGGCACCAGGATGACCATGATCAGGCGTACCAGCCGGCCGTCGGGCGCGGCGAATTCGATGGCGTCCCGGGCGCGCAGGAACAGCACGAGGGGCCGCGCGATGCCGCCGATGCGCGCGTGCGGCAGGGCCACACCCTGCCCGATGCCGGTCGAACCCACCTGCTCGCGCCGCGACAGCGCCCGCGCGATGGGAGCCGGATCGAGACCGTGCAACGCGGCGATGTGCGAGGCCGCCTTCGCGATGGCGGAATCCGCGTCGCGGACCTCGACGTCGAGCAGCACGTCGTCGGGAAAGAGCCATTCCGCAACGCGGGCCGGCGGACATTCGGTCGTCGTGTACATGGTCAAGGCCTTTCGTGGGGTTGTTCGCCGCGCCAGTTCCCTGACGCGGCATCGTCGCCGGTTGGCATGCACGTGGTCGCGGGCACCGGCGGTGCGTCCGCGATCCCGGCCGACGCCGACGATTGCATCGCGTCGCGCGCCATCCGCCAGGTTCGCCAAAGCTGCGAGGCGATCGCCAGCGACCAGAAGCCCATGACCAGCATCACGAGCGCCACCCCGGCCCATGTCGTCGACTCGGCGGACGCAGCGCCCGAAAGCACGAGCCCGGCCGCGAAACCGATCCCCGACTGCGTCGCGGCGAGGACGCCGCGCCTGCGCAGCGCGGGCACGCCGTACTGCGCGGGCCAGCGCGCGCCGAGCTCGCGCAGGATCGCGGCGAGCCGGTCGGAGGCTTGCGGGGACAGCGGCAGGGCGTCGAGCGAGAGGCGGGCCCCGGAAGCGTGCTGGCCGGGCTGCGCTTGCCTGTCCTCGAGCGCTCGCCACTGCGCCGCGACCGCCCGCAGCACCCGGGCATCGATCCGGCGGCCACGGCCGAGCTTCACGCGCATCACTTCCGCGAACGCGTCGCGCGTGATCACCCAGCCGACGGCGCGCAGGTCGAGCGTCGTTGCGTGCATGGCCGGTGTGATCAGCTCGGCGGCCAGCGAATGCGCCTGCACCGGGCGCCGGCGCGCACGCTCGGCGCGACGGCGCGCGAGCGCGCGCTTCTGCAGCCATTGGCCGATCGCGACCAATGCCAAGCCCATCCCGGCAATGGCCAGGAAGCCCGCCAGGATGATCCAGCGCCAGACGAACGGATTGAGGTCGGTGTACATCGCTTGCTCCTGCAAGGACTCGATGTACTCAAGATAGCGACCGACGCGCAAAATCCGTGTCAAATGTCGCGGGGCGCTTCTATAGTTTGTGTAAACGCCGCGCAGCGGCGCACGAGTGGTGCGGCACCTCCTACAGCGAGACCTGCGCGCCCAGCTCCACCACGCGATTCGGCGGCAGGCGGAAGTGCTCGGCCGCCGTTCCGGCATTGCGATACATCGCCGTGAAGAGGCGCTCGCGCCACATCGACATCGCGCCGCCTGCGCTCGGCAGCAGCTTCGCGCGACCCAGGAAATACGAGGTCTGCATGGGATCGAGATCGAGGCACTGCTCTGCGCACCACTCGAGCGCGGCCGGAACGTCCGGCGCTTCCATGAAGCCGAAGTGGAGGGTGACCCGGAAGATGTGCTGGGTGAGGCGCTCGACGACGACGTGCTGCGCCGGCGGCACGCGGGGGATCGGCAGGATCTGCACGCTGCACACGATGGTGCGCTCGTGCAGGACCCCGTTGTGCTTGAGGTTGTGCAGGAATGCGCGGGGCACGTCGTTCTCGGACGACGTGAGGAACACCGCGGTCAGCGGCACCTTCGCGATGGAGTCGGATTCCAGCGACTTCGCGAAACCGTCGAGCGGCAGCGTTTCGGCGGCGAATCGCTGCCGCAGGATCTCCCGGCCCCGCTTCCAGGTCGTGAGCAGGAACAGCACGATGCTGCCGAACGCGATCGGGAACCAGCCGCCGTCGGCGAACTTGATCGTGTTCGCGGCGAAGAAGGCGCTGTCGATGAGCAGGAACGCCGCGAACACCGGCAAAGCCAGCGCGGCCTTCCAGTGCCAGTCGAAGCGCGCGACGAGATAGAGGAACAGCGTCGTGATGATCATGGTGCCGGAGACGGCGATGCCGTAGGCCGCCGCGAGATTCGACGACGAGCGGAAGGTCAGCACCAGCGCGATGACGGCGATCAGCAGCGCGGTGTTGATGCCCGGCATGTAGATCTGGCCCATCTCCGAGCCCGAGGTATGGCGGATGGCCATGCGCGGCGCGTACCCGAGCTGGATGGCCTGGCTCGTCATCGAATACACGCCGGTGATGACGGCCTGCGACGCGATGACGGTGGAGGCCGTCGCGAGGGCGACCAGCGGGATCAGCGCCCAGTCCGGCGCCAGGAGGTAGAACGGGTTGCGCACCGCATCGGGGGTTGCGAGCAGCAGCGCACCCTGGCCGAAGTAGTTGATCACCAGCGCCGGCAGCACGACGACGAACCAGGCAATCCGGATGGAGCCGCGGCCGAAGTGGCCCATGTCCGCGTACAGCGCCTCGGCCCCCGTGAGCGCGAGGAAGACCGCGCCCAGCGCGAAGAAGCCGAGCTTGGGATATCGCGCGAGGAAATCGACGGCGTATCCGGGCCAGATCGCCGTCATCACGACGGGATTGCGGGCGATCTCGAGGCCGCCCAGCAGCGCGAGGGTGGCGAACCACAGCAGCATCACCGGCCCGAACGCCGCGCCGATGATCGCGGTGCCGTGCCGCTGCACCAGGAACAGAGCGACAAGGATGGCGATGGTCAGCGGCACGATGTACGGCTTGAAGGTGTCGGTCGCGACGTCGAGCCCTTCGACCGCGGACAGCACCGATATGGCCGGCGTGATCGCGCCGTCGCCGTAGAACAGCGCGGTCCCGACGAGCCCCAGCAGGATGACGACGCGCGTGCGCACGGGCCCCAGGCGTTTCTGCGACAGCACCCGCGCCATCAGCGCCATGATGCCGCCCTCGCCGTTGTTGTCCGCGCGCAGCACGACCCCGACGTATTTCACCGACACCACGACGATCAGCGCCCAGAACACGAGCGACAGGATGCCGAGCACGTTGGCGGGCTCGATCGGGACCGGATGGTGCGCGCTGCCGAAGACCTCCTTCAGCGCGTACAGCGGGCTGGTGCCGATGTCGCCGTAGACGACGCCGAGGGCAGCCAACGCCAGCGAGGCCTTGCGCTTGCTGCCGCGAGGAAGGACGGTCATGGGGTCGATTACGGCGCGAACCGGTAGCCTACGCCTGTCTCCGTCAGGATGTGCCGCGGCCGCGCCGGATCGGCTTCGATCTTGCGCCGCAGGTTGCCGACGTGAACGCGCAGGTAGGCGCTGCTCTCGGCGGTGACCGCGCTCCAGACTTCGAAGAGGATCTGCCGATGCGTGAGCACGCGGCCGGCGTTGGCGATGAACAGCGCGAGCAGCCGATACTCGATGGGTGTCAGGTGGATCTCCTCGCCCGCGCGCTCGATGCGATGCCGCAGGTGGTCGACGGATATCTCGCCGAAACGGAACACGGGGGCGCCATGGGCCGTGGCCTGCTCCGCGCGGCGAAGCGCGGCGCGCACGCGGGCCAGCAGCTCGGCGATGCCGAACGGCTTGGTCAGGTAGTCGTCGGCGCCGGCGTCGAGCGCGTCGACCTTGTCGCGCTCGGCCGAGCGCGCGGACAGCACGACGATCGGCGTCTTCGACCACAGCCGGAGATCGCGAATGAACGCCAGTCCGTCGCGGTCCGGCAACCCGAGGTCCAGCACGATTGCCGCGGGCGCCGACTGCGCCGCGGCGGCGAGGCCGTTGACCGCATTGGAGGCCTCCGCGACGCGCATGCCCTCGCGCTCGAGGGATTCGCGCACGAAGCGCCGGATCTGCGGCTCGTCCTCGACGACGAGGACGGTGGGCGCTTCCTCGCTTGCGAGTCTGCCCTCCACGCTATCGCGCTTCGCGGCCAACTCGCGATCGGGACGGCCCGTCGCGCTCATTCCTTTTGCTGCCCTGGCGCCAGCGACGCCTGCAGCGACGAGGGCGGCGAGGCGACCGGAAGCGCGATCGTGAAGCGCGCGCCCCCGCCTTCGCGGTTCGCGGCCTCGATCCGGCCGCCGTGCGCCTGCATGATGGCCCTGCAGATCGCAAGACCCATGCCGGTGCCGATGGCCCGGCTCTCGCGATTGCCCTGCTCGAACAGGTCGAAGAGCCGGTCGGCGCCTTCGGGCAGTCCCGGCCCGCGGTCCTCCACGCTGATCGTAACCTCACCGGCATGCGCGCGACCCGTGATCGACACCGCGCTTTCCGGCGCGTGCTTCATCGCATTGTCGAGCAGGTTCACCAGCACGCGCTCGATGAGCACCGCGTCGACGTCCAGCAACGGGAGATCGGGTGCGAGATCGATGTCGACGACGCGTCCCGGATAGTTCGCCTCCACCGCTCGCACGCTGCTGCCGACGACCTCCTCGACGGGCTGCCACGCCGTGAGGAGCTGCACGCGGCCGGAGCGCAGGCGGGCCATGTCGAGCAGGTTCTCCACCATCTGCGACAGCCGCATGGCCTGCTCGCGCAAATCGGCCGCCGTGCTGCGCAACTCCGGGGGCAGCGCCGTCGTGCCACGGGCCAGCGTGTCGGCCAGCCCCACCACGACGGTCAGCGGCGTGCGCAGGTCATGCGAGACCGCCGACAATACCGATGTGCGCAGGCGCTCCGACTCGATCTCGACCTCGGTGCTGCGCGCCACCTCGTCGAAATGGATGCGCTCGACGGCCGTCGAGGCCAGCGCGGCGACCGCGTCGAGCAGCGGACGTTGGCTCTTCGACACCGCCACGTCGCGCTCGCGCGATTGCACCAGGAGGACGCCGCGGCGGCGCAGCGGCGCGTTGAGCGGCAGGGCCAGCGTGGCGGCCCCCGACGTGGGCTCGACGAACGGCAGCGCATCGCCCAGCTCGAGCACGCGTCGCGCCACCGTCAGGTCGGAAGCAGAGAGGGGCGCGCCCGTCGCGGCAGCGAGCACGCCGCCCGCGTCGGCCAGCAGCAGCCGGGCGTCGATCGCGAATTCCGTCTTGACGAAGGCGCCGACGAGCGCATCCACGCTGGCAACGTCGAGCGCGCCCGAGATGTCGTGGGCGAGTCGATAGAGGGCACGCGCGCGGCGCTCGCGCGCCTCCGCGCGCCGCGCCTCCTGCCGCAAGCGCGCGGTGAGCGCGGCGATGATCAGCCCCACGACCAGCAGGACGAGGAACGTGATCAGGAACTGGGCGTCCGCGACCGCCAGCGAAAAGCGCGGCTCGACGAAAAAGAAGTCGAACAGCAGCACGCTCGCGATGGCCGCCACGACGGCAGGCGCGCGTCCCAGCCACATCGCGATCAGCGACACGGCCAGCAGGTAGACCATCACGATGTTCGCGTGATCGAGCGACGGCCCGAAGGGCATCGCCGCGGCCGTGACGGCCGCGCACGCCGCGAGGGCAATCGCGATCGACTTCCACGCGGGGAGCGTCGGGTGGTCCGGGTTCATGACGAAGTCGAGGGCGGGAAGCGACCTCTGCCGATGATCCTAGACCTCCTGCCATAAAGATGGTGTAAAGGGCGCGTCTCGTATGCAACTTCGGGCGTGGGCGGCACCCCGCACATCGCCGGCGTGCCGTTGAACCGGCAGACAGGCTCCCGCCCGTCCGCGTGCCCTACAAGGGCGGCGGGCAGGCGATGAGCGACGCGCTCGTCGGCGGCATTCCGCTGGTGTGCACGGCGGTGGCGGGAGCGCACCGTTGCGTGAATTCCGGCAAGCTCAAGGCCATCGCGGTTTCGTCGGCGTCGATCTCGCGAAGTGCGGCAAGGTCGTGAGAGCACCGGGTATCAAGGCTGAGCCGGGTTGCTTGCCCGGCCGTCGCGAAGATCGACAGTAGGTCGACGGCCTGATCCTGGGCGTGCCGCCGCAGGATCGCGCGGCTACGCCGGCTTGGCGGATGGCGGCGCGAAGTCCGCCTCGAGGCCGGCCCGTTCGTCGAGGCGGGGCGAGTGCGTGACGACGTCCGTCGCGCCGTCGATCTCGGTCAGCGCCTGCTGGCACATCGACAACGCGCGACCTGCCTGGCCGTCGGCCAGTTCGTCGTGAATCGCGACGATGCATGCGCGCAGCTTCTGCACGAAGAGCTCCGCTTCCTCGATCTCGCGCACCAGCCGCTCGATCAGCGCTTCGTTGTCCTTCGTGTGCTCGTCGCTCGCCATGTTCCGCTCCCTGCCGGGGAATGGGCTGCTTCGGTCCGCGGCTCGGCGTCGATTGTGCACCGTCTCCGGGAGCGCATGGCGATGCAGGCCCCGGGCCTCGGCCGGCGCGCTGGCGGCGGCGACACGCCGGCGGCGTTCACCGCCCGTATCGCTCAGGATTGCCGGAGCTTCGGCGAAGCGGCGCGCAAGGCGAAGGTGCAGACGAGCCGACGGTGCCCGGAGCGCCGCGCGGCAAGTCGTCCTGCGCCGACGACAGGCGGCGCGGCCTCGGCGCGTCAGGCCTCGGAGGTGACCATCGAGGTCATGAGATCCCGGATCGAAACGATACCTTTGATCTCGCCCTTGTCCTCGACCACCAGGTGTCGATACCGGTTGACCACCATCAGGCTCAATGCATCCTCGATGCTGGTCGTGACTTCGACCCGGCGCACCTGCAGGCTCATGACCATGCCGACCGCCGTGGTCTTGGGATCGCGCCCCCTGTCGACGACGCGGATCATCAGGTCCCGCTCGGTGAATATCCCGTCGATCTTGTTCTGCGCATTCCGGATGAGGATCGCACCCACGCCCTTCTTGGCCATCCTGGACACGGCCTCGGACACCATCGCCGAAGCCGGCACCGCGATCAACTCCTGAATCTGCTTCTCGCCGAGAATCGAACCAACGGTGGTTGCTGTCATGTTGCCTCGCGTGCGAATGGGGCGGGACTCGGAGCTGCTCTCGACGCACCACCGAGAGCATCCTCGTCGCCGGGCACGCCCATCGTACCCTTTTCGACACGCGAGTGTCCGGGTCGGCGCATGCGCCGTTCCGCCGCGGTTCAGCGGAAGGTGTCCTGCTGGATTGACCCGTCGCTGCTCCGCGAGCCCACGACCTCGATCGTCGGGAAGCGATACAAGGGTTTGCCGTCGATGAACTGCCCGGTGAACGTGCCCACGTACGGCGTAGCGTCGGTTCCAGGACGGTCCGAACCCGGCGAGGAATTCGAGGCACATCCGGCGAGGCCGAACGCAAGGAGCGTCGCTGCGGCAGTCCATACGCGTACATCCATTCGGCACCTGCCCTCGAGATCGCGTGCAACGCGCCGCACGGGTCGAAGCGGCGCGGACACGATCCGCTACGTCGGGTGGAATCTCAATGCTGTCGCTTAGCCCGCAAGGTTTGCCTTCAGGAACGCGAGGGTGCGCGACCACGCGAGCTTGGCCGCAGCCTCGTCGTAGCGCGGCGTGGAGTCGTTGTGAAAGCCGTGCTGCGTCCCCGGGTACATGAACATCTCGTACTTCACGCCGTTGGCCTTCAGCGCGGCTTCGTAGGCGGGCCAGCCGGCGTTGATGCGCTCGTCGTTGCTGGCGTAGTGGATGAGGAGCGGCGCCTTGATCCTGGCCGTGGCCTCGGCGTTCGGCTGCCCGCCATAGAACGGGACCGCCGCCGCGAGATCGGGCATGCGCGTCGCGAAGATGTTCGCCGTGGTTCCGCCGAAGCAAAAGCCCACGACACCGATCTTGCCCGTGCAATCCGGGCGCGCCTTCAGGTAATCCGCGGCGGCCAACAGGTCTTCCGTGCGCTTGGCGGGGTCGAGTTGCGCGAACAGCTGCGCCGCCTTCTCCTCGTTTCCCGGGTACCCGCCGAGCGGCGTCAACGCATCGGGCGCGAACGCCAGGAACCCGTCGAGCGCCAGGCGGCGCGCCACGTCCTCGATGTAAGGGTTGAGTCCGCGGTTCTCGTGGATGACCACGACGCCGGGCAGCTTGCCGGTGGCGCTCGCCGGCTTCGCGAAATAGCCTTTCATCGTGCCCGTGCCCTTCGGCGACGGATAGGTGGCGTATTCGGCCTTGATGCGGCTGTCGTCCTTGGCGACCTGCTGTGCCCACGCGTAGTTCGGCCGCAGGCTCTCGAGCATCGCCGCTGCCGTGAACCCTCCGACCGCGAACTTCCCGGCACCGTCGAGAAATTGCGCGGCGGGAGATCCTGCCGTGGACGTAGCCGTCGAAGAGCTTCAGGACCTGGGGCGGGAAATCGCTGGCTTTCTTGCGTTCCACGGTAAGTGCCTTCTCGAAGTTTCGTCGAAGTGATGTGAGGCCGCGCGCCTCACATTATCTGCGCGCGGGCGGTGACCCGCATGATAACGGCGACCGCAGGCACATTCGCGTAGTGCCACGGTGCTATTCTCTTGCGCGCGTAGCCGGGCCCGGATCGTCACTGGGGCGGCAGGCAGACATTCGACGACATCTCGGAGGGATCATGATCAAACCGTATCGCCGCGGCATGGCCGCGCTGCTCGCACTCGTCGTCGCCGGCCCGGCGCTGGCGCAGGTGGCCGTCCCGGCCCCCGGCGCGAGCCCGCGCGTCGACGCGATCAAGAAGGCCGGCGTGCTGCGCGTGGGCGTGCTCGCCAACGCGCCGTGGCTGGTCGAGAACACCACCGGCGGCGGGGAGGCGTGGAGCGGCCCGGCGTGGCTGCTCGCCAAGGAATACGCGAAGCGCCTCAACGTCAAGCTGGAGGCGGTGCCGGTGAGCCACGAGACCAAGGTGCCGGTGCTGGCGTCGAACCAGGTCGACATCTCGGTCACGCCGCTCGCCGAGACGCCGGACCGGCTGAAGGTCGTCGACTTCGTCATCTACTCCAACACCAGCGTGTGCATGTTCGGGCTCGCGTCCAATCCCAAATTCGCGGCGGCCAAGACGGTGGACGACCTCAACCGGCCCGGCATCACCATCGCCTACTACACGGGCGGCGGCGAGGAGAGCTGGGTCAAGGAGCGCTTCCCGAAGGCCACGCTGCGCGGCGTGGCGGGCTCGGGCGTGGCGCCGGTCGAGGAAGTGATGGCCAATCGCGCGGACGCGGTGCCGATCAACCGCGTGCCGTGGGTCGCGATGGGACGCAAGCTGAAGCAGCTCGCCGTGCTGCCCAAGGACAACAACTGCCAGAACAGCACGGAGAAGGCGGCGCCGGTCGGCATGGCGGTCGACAAGAACCAGGCGGCGTTCCTCGCGTGGGCGCGCGCCGTCGAGAAGGAAATCGAGCCGCAGTTGAAGGCCGACGAGGCCCGCGTCGTCGACACGATGAAATAGCTCGCAGCCGCACGACGCCAGCGTTGGGCGGGCTCGCCTCCCGCACCGCCGGCGCCGTGCGCGGCAGGCGACGCGCCGCGTCCTCATGGACTTCGACCTCGCGGTCATCACCGACCACTGGCGGTTCCTGGCGTCGGGCATCCTGGTCACGCTGGCGCTCGCCGGCGTGTCGGGCGTGACGAGCCTCGCGTTCGGGTTCCTGCTCGCGCTGCTGCGGATGTTCGGCCCGCGTGGCTGCGCCCGCTCGTCGTGTTCTACATCGACTCGATGCGGGCGATCCCCGTGCTGGTCGTGCTGGTGTGGACGTTCTTCGCGCTGCCGATCGTCGCCGGCATCACGCTGCCGCCGTTCTGGGCGGCGCTCCTCGGCCTCACCGCTGCACCTCGCTGCCTACGCCGCGGAGATCGTGCGCGCCGGCGTCGAATCGGTGCGTCCCGGACAGACCCGCGCGGCACTGGCGCTCGGCATGTCGCGCGCGCAGATCCTGCGCCGGATCGTGCTGCCGCAGGCCGTCGTGCGGATGCTGCCGGCCTTCGGATCGCTGCTGTCGGTCACGATCAAGGACACCGCGATCGCTTCGGTCATCGCGGTGCCGGAGCTCATGCGGCAGTCGGAGACGGTCGCCGGGCAGAGCTTCCAGCCCATCGAGGTCTACACGTTCGCGATGCTCGTGTACTTCCTGATCCTGTTCCCGGTGACCCGCGGCGTCGACCGCGTCTATCGCCGGATCGCCCACCTCGGCCGCTCGATGACGCTCGACTGGTCCGTCGTCTGGCAGCATCGCGATGCGCTCGTCGCGGGGACGGCGACGACGTTCTTCCTCACGATCGCCACGATGGCGATCGCCGTGCCCTGCGGCATCCTCGTGGCCGCGCTGCGCCTCTACGCCGTCGCGCCGGTGCGCGCCGCCGCGACGGGCTACGTCGAGCTGTTCCGCAACCTGCCGCTCATCCTCGTCGTGTACTGGGCCTTCTACGTCGTGCCCATCCTCATCGGCGTCGGCCTGTCGCCGCTCGCGACCGGGCTCGCGGCGCTGGCGCTCAACGTCACCGCCTACAACGCCGAGACGTTCCGCGCCGGCATCAACTCCATCCGCCGCGGGCAGATCGAAGCGGCGATGGCGCTCGGCATGAGCCGGATGCAGGCGTTGCGGCGCGTCGTGCTGCCGCAGGCGGCGCGGCGCATCCTGCCGGTGCTCGCGAGCACGTGGGTGTCGCTGTTCAAGGATACGTCGCTCGTGTCCGTGATCGCGGTGAGCGAGCTCGCCTACACGTCGATGCAGATCCGCGCCCAGACCTTTCGCGTGCTCGAGATGCTGACCGCGATGGCGGTGATCTACTGGCTGCTCGGCTATCCGCAGGCGAAGCTCGTCGACTGGATCCAGCGCCGCTACGCGGTGACCGAATGACCGAAGCGAACCTTCCGCCACGCGCGATGGCCGCGGCGCCGGCGATCCTGCGCTATCGCGACGTGATCAAGCGCTTCGGCGCGCTGCAGGTGCTGAACGGCGTCTCGCTCGACGTGCACGCCGGCGAGGTCGTGTGCCTCATCGGACCGTCGGGCTCGGGCAAGTCGACGCTGCTCCGCTGCACCAACGGACTCGAGACGCTCGACGGCGGCGCGATCGAGTTCGAAGGCACGACACTGCCGCGCGACGAGCGCGGCCTGCGGGCCATGCGCGCGCGGATGGGGATGGTGTTCCAGAGCTTCGAGCTGTTTCCGCACCTGACCGCACTGCAGAACGTCGCCGAGGGTCCGCTGACGGTGCTGGGCATGCGGCCCGACGACGCGAACCGGCGCGCGACCGCGCTGCTCGGCAAGGTCGGGCTGGCGGAGAAGGCCGCGACCTATCCGTCGGCACTGTCGGGCGGCCAGCAGCAGCGCGTCGCGATCGCGCGCGCGCTGGCGATGGAGCCGGACGTGATGCTGTTCGACGAGCCGACCTCGGCGCTCGATCCGGAGACGATCGGCGAGGTGTTGGGCGTCATGAAGGCGCTGGCGGACGAAGGCATGACGATGGTGGTCGTCACGCACGAGATGGCGTTCGCGCGCCGGGTCGCCGACTGGGTCGCCGTGTTCGATGCCGGCCGGATCATCGAGCAAGGGCCGCCGGCGCAGATCTTCGATGCACCGGTGACCGAGCGCACGCGCGATTTCCTGAGTCACCTCGGCTGGGCGGGATAGGAGCGCGGCGGCGGCGCCGCAGGGGGCTATTGGGCTTGCTCGGCCGCGCCGCTTGCCTTGAGGTCGACACGCGGCCCCGGTCCGACCATTCGCAGGGCGCCATTGTTGACGAGTCTCTTGATCTCGGGAGACACCAGAATGGCGTCCTTTGCGGCGACACGCAGTCGGTCCACCGCTTCGGGCTCGAGGACGAATGAGGTCGGCAACGTGTTGAGGTAATCGCGCTCCGCCTTGTCCGGGAGCGCGTTGAACGAAACGTCGATCACCCGGATCGTGATGTCGGGAGCGCGCATCACGGTCCCCAGTTTTTCGGTCAACGCGGGATAGGGTTTGATGGCCTCGCGGACCTCCCGCAGTGACGCCCAGCGCGCCTGGATGTCCCGCAGCGTTTCAACGGTATCGTATGAATATCGATCGATGGGGGTGCCGGTCGCCTTGATCAGCACATCGAAGAGGGCGGGCGGGTTCTCGTGCTGATTCCAATCGTTCGGCGGTGTCGCCAGTGAATTGACGACAAAGACAAAGACATTCCGCACGTGATCGTAGGGCGTTTTCATGCCCGCTTCATGCAGCGCCTCGAAGGTCGACAGCACATCGAGCACGCCGCGCATTCCGACGTTGTCGGAGACTCCGCCGTCGACCAGATGGAGAAACGGACGGTTCTCGCGGTCGGCGAAGGCCTGCAGCTCCTGCAGTCGCTTCACCGTGCGCGCGGCCGGTCGCGGCGGATCTGCGCTCTCGAGGAACATCTTGGCCCAGGGTGGCAGCCGGTACCCGCAGGTGCCGCCGTAGTTGTCGATGGTGATCGACGACAGCACCACGGGGACCGCCGACGACGCCGCAGCGGCGCGCGCCAGTCGAACGCTCGAAAGATCCGTGCACAGCACGTCGAAATTCTCGGGATTGAAGATCAGGCGCGTCCCGTCGGCGAGGTCGGTCGCGCTCACCAGGATTCGCGGTCCGTCGCGCTTCAGGTCCTTGAACGTGGCGCCTTGGAAGAGAATCTCGTCGTACAGGTTGGCGGCGAGCTCGGAGCGTCCCCATCCGCTCGATCCGAGCGAGGGCCAGTTGAACGGATTGAAGGCGCGATGGAGGAGCTCACCTTGGACATTGCGCTTGAGAAAGCGGCTTTCATAGGAATCGAAGAGCTTGTCGCCGTAGAGGCCGAACGCCAGTGCGGTAAAGCTCCCGCCGGAAATTCCCGTGATCACGTCGACCGTATCCAGAACGCGGAGCTTGCGGCCGCTCCTGGTGGTCACCTCCATGTCGCGCAAGGTTTCCAGGACGCCGTAGGAGAACGCCGCGGCACGGGTGCCGCCGCCCGAGAACGCAAGGATGACGAGCGTCGCGTTGTCCTCGTCATTCTGGGACGCCCGCTCGACGCGATAAGGCTTGTCCGGATCGATTTGAGCTGTCGGCGGATTCACCGGCCGTGTCGCGCATCCGCCGAGCGCGAACAACATGGCAAGCATGACCATGAACCGCGAAGGCGCGACGAGCCCGGTCGGGCGCTGGGGCCTCACTATCCGTTGTCGGCGCTCCGCAATGGCCTGCATCCCACCCCCCTGTTCTGATTGTTCGATGAAGCCGGCTTGCTCGCCCGCTCACGACGCTCGGATGATCCTGCCGCGGCGGGCAGCACATCGAAGGCATCGTCCGGCAAATGGCGCGTGCCTGGGGCGTGCGCATTGGACGGCGGATCGTACGCTGACATAGCGCGAATCGTCCAATTTCAGCCAGAGCGGCGAAGGCGTTGCTCCAGTCGAGATGGGAATATCGCGTCGGGGACGTAAGCTCGTGCCGGCCGCAGATCACGCACGCCGCCTACGTCGCATTTCCCGGGCGTCCGATGTCGGAGGGCGCCGGCGCGTGTCAGCCTTCGTGTGTCGGCACTTGCGGGGAATCCGGCGACGGCCGCCAGGAAGCAAGTCCAGTCAGCCGCTCGCAGCCCAACACTTCCGGAGCATCCTTTCGCCAGGAACCTACCGGCTTGAACGCGCTCTTCTCGGTCACGGTCTCTCCGCTGGAACTCTTCATACGCGGCACCCTGATGTACGTGGGCCTGGTGCTGGTCGTCCGCTTTGTCCTTCGACGCGACGTCGGCACGATGGGCACCGCGGACCTTCTCTTCATCGTGCTGGTGGCGGACGCCGCGCAGAATGCGATGGCGGGGGAATACAGGAGCGTGACCGATGGCGTCGTACTGCTTGCGACGCTCGTCTTCTGGAACATGGTGCTCGACGGGCTGGCCTACCGAAGCGCGTTCTTCCGCGCGCTGATCGAGCCGCCTCCTCTGCCACTGATTCGCAACGGCCGACTCCACCGTCGGAACCTGAAGAAGGAGTGGATCACGATGGAAGAAATGCTCGGAAAATTGCGCGAGCATGGCATCGAGGATGTGCGGGACGTGCGACTCGCCACACTCGAGGCCGACGGCGAACTGACCGTCCTGCGTTATGAACCGCCGGGCGACGAGGCGACTCCACGACATCGGCGGGCCGGCGGCGCCTGATCCGCCGTGGCTCCGGCGTGATCCCGGCGACACCGTCAGGTTCTCCAGCACGCGGCCGTCGGCAAGCAGAGTTCAGAACCACCAGGGTGGGACGGAGCCGGGCGGCATCCACGGAAGTTTGCTCTTTGCGCGGGTTCATTCCGTTTTGGTGCAAACCCCAGCCTGCGGCAGCCGATCCGCGAAAAAAGGACTCGGCGCGTGCCTAATCCTTTGAATTTCGTGGTGGAGACGAGAACGTTCGACCACGTTCATACGTCTGCACTCGCGTATGAACGGTCAAGAACCCAGTTCGACACTACTATGTACATCGGGCATAGCGACGTCACTCGACGCACGGCCGGACCATCCGCGGCGCCGGGGTGCCAAACGTCGACGGTCGAAGGCAATCGTCAGCCCGTCCGCGCCATCCGACGGTGGGTCGTGCGCTAGGCCGGGTTGCGGTCGCAGCGCCGTTTTCCGAGCAAGGCACGGCCAGCCGACGGCTCAAGCCGCTGCAGGCGCTGCCAATGGTCCGTAGCTAAAGACCGCGCAGCACCGACGCACGCCACCTGCGATTGCAGACAGGCACGCGCAGCCGGCTTGGCTCACGCAGTTGCAGCTCCACCAATTCGTCCGCACGGGGGAGTGCAGAACCCACTTGCCGCCGTTCGGCGCGTAGGCGTGCTGCCTGACGCTGCCGAACCCTTCCAGCACAAACCGCTGGGAGAGCCAAAGTAGTAGAACGAATAGCGTCGCGCCGGGGAGTAGCGGCTCGAGCACAAGCCATGGACCGAATGCACGCAACCCGCGTCCCCACTGTTGAAGTACTTCCATCTGCGTTCCTCTGCTTGTCAGGCTGTCCAGGAGAGAAGCTTCCGGCTTCCTACGGGGTCGTGTCCCAGAGCGTGGTGTAGAAGTTTGAGTTTGTAGCCCCCTTGCGGGGGCCATCGGTTCTTCCGGTAGGGTTGTAGTTGCGAGGCTCCAACTCACCGAGAGGAAACCGATGACCGATGACAGGATGGCACTGGCTCAGCTGCTTGAAAAGGGGTCCGACAGTGACCTGCTGCGCGAGATGATTGGCTACGTGGCGCAGCGTCTGATGCAGCTGGACGTGGACGGGCTGGTGGGCGCCGCCCACGGCGAGCGCGGCGAGGGGCGCGAGAACTGGCGCAACGGCTACCGCGAGCGCGAGTGGCACACCCGCAGCGGCACGGTTCCACTACGGATACCGAAGCTGCGGCGAGGCAGCTACTTCCCGGCGTTCTTGGAGCCGCGCCGGTCGGCGGAGAAGGCGCTGGCGGCGGTGGTGCAGGAGGCGTACGTGCAGGGGATCAGCACGCGCTCGGTGGACGAGCTGGTGAAGGCGCTCGGGATGACTGGGATCTCCAAGAGCCAGGTGTCGCGTCTGTGCGAGGAGATCGACGAGCGAGTCAACGCATTCCTCGACCGACCACTGGAAGGCGACTGGCCGTACCTGTGGATTGACGCGACCTACGTGAAGGTGCGCCAGGGCGGGAGGATCGTGTCGGTGGCGACGATAATCGCCGTGGCGGTGAACACCGAAGGCCGGCGCGAGGTGTTGGGCATGGCCACCGGGCCCTCTGAAGCCGAGCCGTTCTGGATGGCCTTCCTGCGCAGTCTGATGCGTCGTGGGATGCGCGGGGTGAAGCTGGTGATCTCCGACGCGCACGAAGGGCTCAAGGCGGCGGTGGCGAAGGTGCTGAAGGTATCCTGGCAGCGCTGCCGTGTGCATTTCCTGCGCAACGCACTGGCCTATGCCAACAAGAGTCAGCGGCAGATGGTATTCGCGCTGATCAACACGATCTTCGCGCAGGAGACCGCCGACGCCGCGCACGGTCAATGGCGCGTAGTGACCGATCAATTGCGCGAGAAGCTGCCGAAACTCGCCGCGATGATGGATCGCGCGGAGCACGAGGTGCTGACCTTCATGGACTTCCCGAAGGAGCATCGCGTGAAGATCCACAGCACCAACGTGCTGGAACGGCTCAACGGCGAGATCAAGCGACGCGCCGACGTGGTTGGCATCTTTCCCAACGAAGCCGCGATCCGGCGGCTGGCCGGCGCTCTCTTGCTCGAGCAGAACGACGAGTACGCGATCCAGAAGCGCTACATGAGTCTGGAATCGTTGGCGGCGATGAGCGAGAATCCGCCGATCAGGCTGCCGGCAGCACCGGCGCTGGCTTGATGTAAGGAAGCAATCCGAGCGGAAGAACCGACGACAAGCTCAACGACTTCCTACACCACTTCCAGGGACACAACCTCCTACGGTGGGAAGGTCAAGCGGAAATTTGCGTCTACGGGGTCCCATCGACGCTCAGACTAACCCTAAAAAAACTAGGGTTGCTTCGGCGACGGCAATTGGAGGACTCCTGGGGGATTAGCGATGCCGGGGGGGCGACGATTGGAACCATCGAGATCTACGTCATCCCCGGGCCGATCCAACGCGCAAGGTGCCGCTGCGGAGGGGCGGGCGCTTCGTCCCGGTTCCCGCCTTTGGGGTAGCGGTGGAAAGCGTCGCGAGAATCGGGCAATCCGGACGGTCGTCACCATGACAACAATGCACAAGGTGCTCTAGCGTCGTCTTCATCGCCTGCATTTCGACGAGCTTCTGGTCGAGCTCGCCGATGTGCTCCAGGGCCAACGCCTTCACCTTGCTGCTTGGTCGTCGGCGGTCCCGCCATAGACTCAGCAATCCCGATATCTGCTTGGTGGAGAAACCGAGGTCACGAGCCTGCCGCACAAAGCGCAGCGTGTGAACGTCGGCCTCGGTGTAAATCCGATAGCCCGATGTCGTGCGGCGCGCCTTGGGTATGAGCCCAAGCTCCTCGTAGTGACGAATCATCTTGGCAGAGACGCCAGACGCTTCTGCTGCCTCACCGATATTGAGTGGCTGCATGCTCAAATCCTCGAAGGTCCGATTTCATCGGTGGATTCAACCGGTCGATGCAACACACTATGATCCGCCGAGGCGGAAGGAGTGTTGCAGATAGGTCGACGAACCAGGATCTACTACACCGAGAGCCAGAGAGCACTCATGTGGGAACGATGGAAGGCCGGCTGGACGCTTCACCAGATTGGGCATCTCTTCGATCGACCACACACCTCTGTCCATAACGTCTTGTCGAGGACCGGTGGGATTCAACCACGGGAGCGACGTCGCTCGAGTTCCATGCTCTCCTTGAGCGAGAGGGAAGAGATCTCCCGTTCGTTGGCGAGCGGCGAGTCCCTCCGCTCAATCTCGGCACGGATGCGACGCGCGCCTTCGACCATCAGTCGCGAAGTCAATCGCAATGGCGGTCGAGAAGGCTATCGAGCCGCACAAGCTGAGGGTGCTGCTTGGGAGCGGGCACTTCGACCAAAGCGCTGCAAGCTTGCCGGCAACCGTGCGTTGGCGAGCTTGGTGGCGGACAAACTCCGCCTGCGATGGTCGCCCGAGCAAATCGCGGGATGGCTCAAGCATACTTATCCGCGCGACGAGAGCCACCACGTGTCCCACGAGACCATTTATCGCAGCCTGTTCATTCAGGCGCGCGGAGCGTTGAAGAAGGAGCTGCTGGAGCACCTTCTACTGACGCGCGGCATGCGGCGCTCGCGGCATTACACGCAGAAAGCTGCCATTCACGGCAAGATTGTCGATGCCGTCTCGATCAGCGAACGCCCCGCATCCGTCGAAGATCCAGCTGTCCCGGGCCACTGGGAAGGCGATATGTTCTTCGGCAGCGGGAACAGCCAGATCGCAACGTTAGAGCGATATTTGATTTAATTATTTACATTCTGTTATGATGAAAGCCTCCCCGCGATGGAGGTCTTCATGCACGCCTACTCACAGGATCTGCGTGATCGGGTTCTGGGTGCATTGGCACGAGGCGAACGACCGAGTGCGATCGCCAAGCGTTACGAGGTAAGCCGGGTTTGGGTGTACCAGGTCAAGGCGCGCCTTCTCGAAGCGGGCGAGCGCAGCAGTCGGCCGGTGGGCGGCTATCGCGTCTCCCGCATCGCCCATCTGGAAGCCACGGTGCGGCTCTGGATCAAGGCGCAGCCGGATCTGACCTTGGTCCAGTTGTGCGAGCGCTTGGCCGAGCATCAAGGCATCCAGATCAAGCCGCCGGCGTTGTGGCATCAGCTCGACAAGTGGCAGTTGAGCTTTAAAAAAAACGCTGCACGCCAGCGAGCAAGAACGCGCCGACGTGAAGCAGGCACGGCATGAGTGGCAGCACGACCAAGGTAGTTGGGATCCGACCCGGCTGGTGTTCATCGACGAGACCTGGGTCCACACCGCCATGACCCCCACCCGGGGCCGCGCCCCCCGGGGAGAACGCTGTCTCGGGGCCGCTCCTCACGGGCACTGGAAGACCACTACTTTCGTCGCCGCCTTGCGCTGCGACACCGTGACCGCCCCGTTGGTCCTTGACGGGCCCATGGATGGCGCCTTCTTCCTCGCCTACGTGCAGCAATTTCTCTGCGCCACCCTCCGCCCCGGCGATGTGGTCATCGCCGACAACCTGTCCAGTCACAAGGTTGCTGGCGTCCGGGAAGCGATCGAGGCCACGGGCGCTACGGTTCGCTACTTGCCGCCGTATTCACCGGACCTCAATCCGATCGAAAAACTCTTCGCGAAACTCAAGACGCTGCTTCGCCGCGCCGCTTTGCGCAACGTCGACGCGCTTTGGGACCACATCGGCGAGCTCCTCGACGACTTCCCACCACGCGAATGCAACAACTACTTCAGGTCCTGCGGGTATGTAAGCAGCTAAAACGAAAATGCTCTAGGCGGGCGCAGCGCGTCCAATGCCGTAAGCACACGGCCGCGCGAATCCGCGCTACGCTTGCGCATGGCGGCCCGTCCGGATCAGGGGCCGCATCCGTACCCCGGAGGCGCTCCGTGACGACATTGCGCATCCTCGCGCTGCTTCTTGCAGTTTCCATCGCCGCAGCGGCGCACGCCGAGCCCAACGCGTACACGAATCGCGGCGATGCGATCAGGGGCCTTACCGCAACCGATGCGGCGCATCGCGTCGATGCGATCGTGTGGATCGCGTCCAACGGCACCGCTGCCGACGAGAAGCTCCTGCGTCCGCGGCTCGCCGACGAGAGCGCGATGGTGCGCGAGCTCGCCGAGCGCGGACTGTGGATCCTGTGGAGCCGCTCGGGCGACGCCGCGATCGACGCGCTGATGGAGAAGGGTGCCGCGCAGATGGAGTCGCGCCAACTGACCGAGGCGATCGCGACCTATACCGAAGTGATCCGCCGCAAGCCCGGATTCGCCGAAGGCTGGAACCGCCGCGCCACGGCGTTCTTCCTCTCGGGCGAGTTCAGGCGCTCGCTCGCCGACTGCGACCAGGTGATGAAGCGCAATCCGTATCACTTCGGTGCGCTGTCCGGCTACGGCCAGAACTATTTCGAGCTGGAGCAATACGACAAGGCGATCACCTACTGGCGGCGCGCCTTGGACGTGAATCCGAACCTGGCGGGCGTGGAAGAGAGCATCGCGCTCGCAGCCAAGCTGCTCGAGAAGAAGCGGCGCAACTACGTCTAGCGCCGCCGTGGCAGGCGCGCCTACGCGGGCGTAGGCGGGGCGCCACGTATCGTCTCAGCCGCACCCGGACCCGGAGTTCGCGGAGCGTGCAAATTCTGCACCTTGCCAGCGGTTCCGGGCACCCGGCGTCCCGCAGCGCGCAGCCAAATGTCTGTTTTCACGAGGGCTAAGGCGCCTGGCACGCATGATGCAACGCATCGCCTGCCATGCGCGAGAACGCCACGCTCCTCGACGACACCCTCGACGATCCGCAGCCGCGGTTCCCGAGCGATGCCGAGCTCGCCCTGGCCGAACGGCTGCGCCGCAAGATCGAGGAGCGCTACCTCGGCCGGCCCGCGGTGCCCGAAGCAGCACAGGCGCCGCACTGACCTCCACCCGGCGGGGGTCGCCAGCGGCCCGACGTCGCACGGCGTCAATCGACGAACAGCAGCGCCGGGCACTCGAGATAGCCGCGCAGCGCCTGCACGAACTCCGCGGCGTGCTGCCCGTCGATCACCCGGTGGTCGAACGACGACGAGAGGTTCATCATGCGCCGCGACACGATCGCGCTCGCCGCACGACGGGCCGCTCGACGATCCGGTTCACGCCCACGATCGCCACTTCCGGCGCATTGATCACCGGCGTGGTGACGATGCCGCCGAGCGGGCCGAGGCTCGTGATCGTGATCGTCGATCCCGAAAGCTCGTCGCGCGTCGCCTTGCCCGCGCGCGCGGCGTCGGCCAGGCGCGCGACTTCGGCGGCGCTCGCCCACAGGTCACGCGCCTCGGCGTGCCGCACGACCGGCACCATCAGCCCGGCGTCGGTCTGCGTCGCGATGCCGATGTTGCACGGCATCGAAACGGGTCACGATGCCCTGCTTCGTCGTCGAAGCGCGCGTTCATCTGCGGAAACGCGGGAACGGCAAGCACGATCGCCCGCATCAGGAACGGCAGGATCGTGAGCCGGCCGCGCGTCGCGCCGAATCGCTCGTTGAGCTTCGAACGCAGCGCCTCGAGCTCGGTAACGTCGACTTCCTCCACGTAGGTGAAGTGCGGAATGCGCAGCGATGCCTGCATGTGCTGCGCGATTTGCCGGCGCAGCCCGATCACCGGGACCGGGTGTTCGCCGTCGCGCTCGGCATAGCGCTGCGGACGATGGCCGGTTTCGCGGTACGACCGGCCGCGTGTCGCACGACGTCGTCGTGCACGATTCGTCCGCCGGGCCCGGTCCCGCGGACCTGCGCGAGATCCACGCCCAGCTCGCGCGCGTGGTGACGCACCGACGGCGACGCGAGCGGCTTCTCGTTCGGTGCGGACGACGGCGACGCGGTGTCCGTCCGCGTCGGCAGCCGCTGTGCGGTGGACGACGTCTCGCGACGGCCGCGGCACGTTCGCCGCTTATCGGCGAGTGTCCGCCCGCCGCGTCTCCGAGCCGCAGCAGCTCGCTGCCCACCGCGAGCTTGTCGCCCGGCTTGCCGTTGACGGCGATCACCGTGCCCGTGATCGGAGATGGGACCTCGACGGTCGCCTTGTCGGTCATCACGTCGGCGAGGATCTGATCCGCGACCACGGCGTCGCCCGGCCGCACGTGCCACTCCACCAGCTCGACCTCGGCGATGCCTTCGCCGATGTCCGGCACCTTCACCACATGGATGCCCATCTAGGCCTCCCGCGGGCCGCCAGGCTGCGCTCGCAGCGCCTCGTCCGTGAGCGTCATTCGCCTCCATCGCACGTCGGAGCGCCTTGCCGACGCGGTCCGGGCCGGGGAAATAGGCCCACTCCTGCGCATGCGGATAGGGCGTGTCCCACCCGGTCACGCGCTCGATCGGCGCCTCGAGGTGGAAGAAGCAGTGCTCCTGCACCAGCGCCGCGAGCTCGGCGCCGAAACCGCTGGTGCGCGTCGCCTCGTGGACGATCACGCAGCGGCCCGTCTTCTTCACCGACGCGACGATCGTGTCGAGGTCGAGCGGCCACAGGCTGCGCAGGTCGATGATCTCGGCGTCGATTCCGGTTTCGCGGACCGCGGCCTCCGACACCCACACCATCGTGCCGTAGGTCAGCACGGTGAGCGCGCGTTCCGGGCGCGGCGAACCGCCGCCGATTCGAGCGGCACCGTGTAATGCCCCTCGGGGACTTCCGCGAGCGGGTGGCCGGACCAGGGCACGATCGGCCGCTCGTGATGACCGTCGAACGGACCGTTGTAGATGCGCTTCGGCTCGAGGAAGATGACCGGGTCGTCGCACTCGATCGACGCGATCAGCAGGCCCTTGGCGTCGAGCGGATTGGACGGCATCACGGTGCGCAGACCGCACACGTGGGTGAACAGCGCCTCGGGACTCTGGCTGTGCGTCTGCCCGCCGTAGATGCCGCCGCCGCAGGGCATGCGGATCGTGATCGGCGCGGTGAAATCGCCGGCGGAGCGATAGCGCAGGCGCGCCGCGCCCGACACGATCTGGTCGTAGCCGGGATACATGTAGTCGGCGAACTGGATCTCGGCGACCGGGCGAAGGCCGTACGCGCCCATGCCGATCGCCGCGCCGACGATGCCGCCCTCGGCGATCGGCGCGTCGAATACGCGCGACGTGCCGTACTTGGCCTGCAGCCCGTCGGTGCAACGGAACACGCCGCCGAAATAGCCGACGTCCTCGCCGAACACCACGACGTCGGCATCGCGCCCGAGCATGACGTCGAGCGCCGAGCGGATCGCCTGGACCATCGTCATCGTGGCCATGGTCAGGCCCCCAGCTGCGTCGCGTTGGCGGCGCAAGATGCGGCAGGCATGTCCTTGTAGACGTCGTCGAACATCGTCGACGCGTCGTGGACGTGGCCCGAGGCCAGCGTGCCGTAGCTTTCCGCGATCTTCTGCGCCGAGATGACTTCCTCCTCGACTTCCTTCTGCGCTGCGCGCATGCTCCTCGTCGGACCACGCGCCGATCCGGGTCAGGTGCTTCTGCAGCCGCGCGACCGGATCGCCCAGCGGAAAGCGCGCCCAGTCGTTCGCCGGACGGTACTTGGACGGATCGTCGGCCGTGGAATGCGCGCCCGCGCGGTAGGTGATCCATTCGATCAGCGTGGGGCCGAACCCGCGGCGCGCGCGCTCGGCCGCCCACCGCGACACCGACAGGACCGCGAGGAAGTCGTTGCCGTCCACGCGCAGCGACAGGATGCCGTTGCCGAGGCCGCGCGCGGCGAAGGTGGCCGCCTCGCCGCCCGCGATGCCCTGGAACGACGAGATCGCCCACTGGTTGTTGACGATGTTGAGGATCACCGGCGCCTGGTACACGGCCGCGAAGGTGAGCGCATTGTGGAAATCGGGCTCCGCCGTCGAGCCGTCGCCGATCCAGGCCGAGGCGATGCGCGTGTCGCCCTTGATCGCCGACGCCATCGCCCAGCCCACCGCCTGGATGTACTGGAGGCCGAGATTGCCCGCGATCGAGTAGAAGCCGTGCCGGCTTCGACGTGTACATCACCGGCATCTGCCGGCCGAGGACCGGGTCGCGGTCGTTGGAGAAGAGCTGGCACATCATGTCGACGAGCGGATAGCCGCGCGCGATCAGGATGCCCTGCTGGCGGTACGTGGGAAAGCACATGTCGTCCGGCGCGAGCGCCATGGCCTGCCCGATGCCGACCGCCTCCTCGCCGAGGCTCTGCATGTAGAACGAGATCTTCTTCTGCCGTTGCGCCGTCAGCATGCGCGCGTCGAAGACGCGCGTCTTCAGCATCGTGCGCAGGCCCGTGCGCAGCAGCTCGGGGTCCGCGTGCGGGTCCCACGGGCCGACCGCGCGCCCCTCGTCGTCGAGCACGCGGACCATCGCGTCGGCGATATCGCCGGTCTGCGAGGGCCTCGAATCGAGCGGGCGGCTTGCCGCACGACGCCCGCGGGAGCGAGGGCGCAGGTACGAGAAGTCGGTTTCGCGTCCCGGCCGCGCGGACGGCTCGGGCACGTGCAGCATGAGCGGCGGGTACGAGGTCATCCGGCCTCCTCCGAAAGGGCGCGCCGCAAGCTTGCATGGAGCGTCGCATGCGCGATGCACCCGATTGTATGACGGGCCGCGCGACGGGGCGGCGCGCGACGCGGAACGTTGCCTTGCGGCGGCGCGGAGCGGTTGCTACGATCGCCGCAAACAACAAGAACCAGGGGGTGGAAATGGAGCTACGACCCAATCTGGGAGCCATTGGCGCGCGGACTACGGCTATCGCGGGGACTGGGAGCCGGCGATGGTGACCCTGCTCGTGCGCGGCGACGAGAACGGCGCACTGTCGAACGACGAAATATGGAATCGCATCCGGCACCAGCGCAACGTGGTGTCCGAGGTCGTCGCCGAGCTCGACGCCGTCAAGCCCATCCGCGCTGCGGATCGGGAGCTGCTGGCGCCGACGAAGGTCGCGGTGCAGTTCGCGTAAGGCGCCGGACGCGCCGGGCGGCGCGGCCATTCCGCCCATGCAAAACGGGGGCTTGCGCCCCCGCTTGTCGTGACCCGGACGGGACGGCGGTCAGGCCGAGAAGCTCGATCCGCAGCCGCAGGTCGTCGTCGCGTTCGGATTCTTGATGACGAACTGCGCGCCTTCCAGGCCTTCCTGGTAGTCGATCTCCGCGCCGACCAGGTACTGGTAGCTCATCGGGTCGATCAGCAGCGTCACGCCGTCCTTCACCATCGCGGTGTCGTCCTCGTTCGTCACCTCGTCGAACGTGAAGCCGTACTGGAAGCCGGAGCAGCCGCCGCCCGACACGAACACGCGCAGCTTCAGCTCCGGGTTGCCTTCCTCTTCGATCAGCATCTTCACCTTGGCCGCCGCGGAGTCCGTGAAGACCAGCGGGGCGGGCATTTCGTTCATTGCGTTCATCGTCACTCCGTCGTGCGGGACAGAGGTCCCGCCCATCATCCGCTTCGTGCGCCGCCCGTAAAGCCCGGCGGCGCGGCTGTTTGTTCTGGCGCAAGCTCGCGCTACTCCGCGGCCGCCCGCTTCAATTCGACCACGCTCGCGGTCCCAGGTTCGGCATGGTTGCAGCCGGCCCTGGACGACGGCGCCCGAGATGCATCTCGAGCGTGCGGTACTCGATGTCGCCGACCACCTTCGCCTTGGCCTGCAACTCCAGAAAGTCATTGGCGATGATAGGGCCATTGACCGTTCCGTTCACCACCACGTGCGAGACCTTGATCTCGCCGTCGACGCGCGCCTGCTCGCTCACGACCAGCGTGCCGGTCTCGCCGTTGGCGGTGGTGACGTTGCCGCGGACCACGCCGTCGATGCGCAGGCCGCCCGTGAACGGCGACGTCGCCCTCGCACCGTGGTGCCGGCGCCGATCAGGCAGTCGATGCGCTTCTGCGGCGGCGCGTGCTTCTTCCGTTCGAACATGGTGTCCCCTATCCCAGGTTCAAGGTCCGCGTCGCGCGCGGCTGCCTCTGGCCCGCCTCGTAGGCGCGGACGGCCACGGCGGTGACCCGGCGCGCCCGGCGGAACGCGGAATCGTACCCTCAACCCGCTGATAATACTTGAATTTGAGGCGTCAGCGCCGGGGCGGCGTGTCGGGGTCGTCCTCGGGAAGCTGGATGATCCTGGCGGCGGCGCCTCGCCGCGACGGCCGCACCGTTCGCCTGCAGCGCGACGTTGCCGACGAACTCGTCCTTCGGGCTGCCGCCGCGCACGATGAGCAGGCTGTAGCGCCACATGTCCTCGCCGTCGGGCTCGACGACGACGCGCTGGATCTGCAGGCCCGACGGTCTTGCTCGAGTCGGAGACGAGCTTCTGCAGGAAGGCGAGCTCCTCCTTGAGCTGCGCGTTCTCGCCGGAGAGCTCGGTCGCCTGCCGGCTCAGCGCGTCCTGCGCGCCGCGGTCATCGCGAGCTCGGATCTCGAGCGCGGAGTTGCGGGCGCGCAGCTCGATCGCCTCGGCGCGGAACCGCGCGGCGTCCGTTTCCAGCGTGGCGAGGCGCGCTTCGACCTCCTTGCGGTTGAAGCCGCCGAAGATCTGCCCGAAGTCGAAGCCCCACCACCACATGCCGCCGATGATCGCGAGCAGCGCCGCGAGGATCGCGCCGCGGCCCCACCACGGCAGATGCGTGCGCACCGCCATGCGCGGCGCGGAAATGCCGAAGTGCTGGCGCACGCGGCGCCACCAGACGGGCATCGGCGGCCTACGGCAGCACGGGCGCGGCGGTGAGGCCCGCCGTCTCGGGCAGGCCGAACATCAGGTTCATGTTCTGCACCGCCTGGCCGGCGGCGCCCTTGACGAGGTTGTCCTCGACGACGATCACCGTGAGCATGTCGCCGTTGCCGGGACGGTGCACGGCGATGCGCGCGACGTTCGACGCGCGCACGCTGCGCGTGTCGGGCGTCGACCCCGGCGGCATCACGTCGACGAACGGCTCGCCGGCGTAGCGCTTCTCGAACAGCGCCTGCACGTCGACGTCGGGCTTCGTGAGCCGCGCGTACAGCGTCGAGTGGATGCCGCGGATCATCGGCAGCAGGTGCGGCGTGAACACGAGCTTCACCGGCGTCCTGCTGCGGCTCTGCAGCTCCTGCACGGTCTCGGGATGATGGCGATGGCCGGAGACGCCGTACGCCTTGAAGTTGTCCGACGCTTCGGCGAGCAGCAGGCCGATCTCCGCCTTGCGGCCCGCGCCGGACGCGCCCGACTTGCAGTCGGCGATGAGGTGCTCGCTGTCGACGATGCCGGCCTCGAGCAGCGGGATCGAGTCCGAGCTGCATCGACGTCGGATAGCAGCCCGGATTGCCGACGATGCGCGCCTTGCGGATCGCGTCGCGATGGAATTCCGGCAGGCCGTACACCGACTCGGCCAGCAGGTCCGGGCACGCGTGCGGCATCTTGTACCACTTCTCGAACAGCGCGACGTCGCGGATGCGGAAGTCCGCCGCGAGGTCGATGATCTTCACGCCGGCGTCGACCAGCTCGCGCGCCTGCGCCATCGCCACGCCGTGCGGCGTGGCGAAGAACACGACGTCGCACGACTTGAGGTCGGTCGCGTCGGGCGCGGTGAACGAGAGCGCGTCGTAGTGGCCGCGCAGGCTCGCGAACATGTCGACGACGCGCGTGCCGGCCTCGCCGCGCGAGGTGATCGCGCGCACGTCGGCGTCGGGATGCGACGCGAGGATCCGCAGCAGCTCGACCCCGGTGTAGCCGGTGCCGCCGACGATGCCGATCTTGACCATTGTGTGACCTCGTTCGGTGAAGAACGATTCTAGCGCATGCCGCAAACGAAAAGGCCGCCTCGCCGGCGGCCTTTCGCGGTGCGGTGAAGCGGCTCAGCGCTTGCTGAACTGCTTGCGGCGGCGCGCCTTGTGGAGGCCGACCTTCTTTCGCTCGACTTCGCGCGCGTCGCGCGTGACGAGCCCCGCCTTCGACAGCGTGGGCTTCAACTGCGCGTCGTAGTCGATGAGCGCACGCGTGATGCCGTGGCGCACCGCGCCGGCCTGGCCGGACTCGCCGCCGCCGATCACGTTGACCATGATGTCGAACGTGGTGGCGTGGTTGGTGAGCACCAGCGGCTGGCGCACGACCATGCGGCCCGTCTCGCGCGTGAAGAACTCGTCGACCGGCTTCTCGTTGACGACGAACTTGCCGGTGCCCTGCTTGATGAACACGCGCGCCACCGACGTCTTGCGGCGGCCGGTGCCGTAGTAGTAGTTGCCGATCATGTCTTAGGTCTCGCGATTACTTGACGGGGTCGAGCGTCTTCGGCTGCTGCGCCGAATGCGGATGGGACGGGCCGGCGTAGTACTTGAGCTTCTTCAGCATCGCGTAGCCGAGCGGCCCCTTGGGCAGCATGCCGCGCACGGCCTTCTCGAGCGCACGGCCCGGGAAGCGCGCCTGCATCTTGGCGAACGAGGTGGTCGAGATGCCGCCCGGATAGCCCGAGTGGCGGTGATAGAGCTTGTCCTCGGCCTTGTTGCCGGTGACGCGGATCTTTTCGACGTTGGTCACGACGATGAAATCGCCCGTGTCCATGTGCGGCGTGTAGATCGGCCTTGTGCTTGCCGCGCAGGCGCAGCGCGATCTGGCTCGCGAGGCGGCCCAGGACCTGGTCGGTGGCGTCGACGACGTACCAGTCGCGCGTGATGTCGGCCGGCTTGGCGGAGAAGGTTTTCATGGTGCTGTTCGCGTTTTTCGGCGTTTTTCGGTTGCGGCGGCAGGCAGGCCGCCCTGGGAATGCGCTATCGGCTGCGTTCTGCAGCGAAGCCAAACATTATACTGTTCGGCGACTTTGGCGGTCAAGGCAACCGGTCGTCGGCGCCTGCGGCGGGTGGGGCTTCCCGCGCTCCGGTCCGAGGGGCGCCGGTGGCCGCCCGTACGCGCTTCCGCGGCGTCCGCGCGGACAAAAAAAGGCGCGGTCTTGGGGACCGCGCCTGGAGGATTCCACCATAGGAGGAGAATGGAGGAATGTGCCTGCGGTGCCGAAGGAGGAGTACGGCGAGGCCGCAGACGGTTATGATCGTCCCATATTGCGCCGCACAACGCAATCCCTTTTGCGGCATTGCAGCAATTTGTCCAGGCACGCTGTGTGCAAGCATGCCAATGTGAGCGGTCACTATCGTCGAATGCAACAGACTGGAAGAGGTTACCCGAGGTCATGAAGACGCGCGTTCAAGTGGCTCAACGGAGTAAGCTTCGTGGGCGAATCGGGCAGCGGGCACTGCGGTCGTGATCGATGGCGCGCCTGACGCGGGCGGCCGCAACATCGGCATGCGGCCGATGGAAATGCTGCTCACGGGGGCGGCCGCCTGCACGGCGTTCGACGTGGTGACGATCCTGAAGAAGGGCCGCCATCCGGTGGCCGACGTCGCCGTCGCCGTCGAGGCGGAGCGCGCGGCCGGACGCGCCGCGTGTATTCACGAAGCTCCACTACGTATACACGGTGGCGGGCCGCGGGCTCGACCCGAAGCACGTCGAGCGCGCGGTCAAGCTCTCCAAGGAGAAGTACTGCTCGGCCACCATCATGCTGGCGAAGACGGCGACGATCACCTACGAGATCTGCATGGTCGAAGGCGACCGGGTGCCCGAGCCGACCGCGACGGGCGGGTAGCCGGCGGCTACATCCTCGGCGCCGGTTCCGGCGCGGACGGTGCGGGCGCGCCCGATGATGCGTCGCGGGAAGCGGGCGGCATGTGCTGCGGCAGCAGCAGGCCCCGCACGACCACGTCGGTGGTGGCCGCGCACCTCGCCGGCCCGCGGCATCCTTGAACACGAGCGTGAGCGGGCACGGGCGTGCCGTTGCCGAGGTCGCGATTCACGTCGATGCAGCGCAGGTGATCGCCCCGGTACGCGAGGCGCGTCGTGGTGCCGGCGAGCACCGGCATCGCACGTCACCACTTCCTCGCTCGCGGGATCGTCGATGCGCTGCCGACGTGGACGATCGCGACGCGCGTCGCGACCGGGGTGCGTCGCGCCGACGAGATCGAGCGTCGGCGCGGCTCTCGATGTCGACGTACGCTCGGGCGGCGGCGCACCTGCGGGCGCGGGGCGCATCCACGCGCTCTTGAGCGTGACGTCGACGGCGAAGGACGAAGCGGGGAAGGCGAGGACCGCGGCGACGATCGCGGCGCGGACGGTTCGCATCGCGAGCCGGCGGTCAGCTCTTGCCGGCGCGATTGAGCAGGCGGATCAGGCTCGACGTGTCCCATCGCCCGCCGCCGCGCGCCTGCACTTCGGCGTAGACGCTGGTCGACGAGCGCCGTCACCGGCAGCATCGCGCCGTTGCGCCGCGCCTCGGCGAGGCAGATCGCGAGGTCCTTGCGCATCCAGTCGACGGCGAAGCCGAAGTCGAACTTGTCGGCGATCATCGTCTTGCCGCGGTTCTCCATCTGCCACGATTGCGCGGCGCCCTTGCTGATCACGTCGAGCACGCGCTCGGCGTCGAGGCCCGCGCGCATCGCGAAGTGGATGCCTTCCGACGAGCGCCTCGACGAGTCCCGCGATGCAGATCTGGTTCACCATCTTCGTGAGCTGCCCGCTGCCCGGGTCCGCCCATCAGCGTCACCGCGCGCGCATACGTCGCGAGCACGCCTTCCGCGCGTGCGAACACGTCCGCCTCGCCGCCGACCATGATCGTCAGCTTGCCGTTCTCCGCGCCCGGCCTGCCCGCCCGACACCGGCGCGTCGAGGAAGCCGACGCCCTTGTCCCTGGCGGCGGCGTGCACCTCGCGCGCGACCTCCGCCGACGCCGTCGTGTGGTCGACGAGGATCGCGCCCCGGCGCCATGCCGGCGAGCGCGCCGTCGGCGCCGGCGGCGACCGCGCGCACGTCGTCGTCGTTGCCGACGCACATCATCACGATCTCCGCGTCCTTGCGCGGCGGCCGCGGGTGTCGCCGCGCTACTGCCGCCGTGCGTCGCGACCCATTGCGCGGCCTTCGGCGCCGTGCGGTTGTACACGGTGACGTCGTGGCCCGCGCGCGCGAGGTGTCCCGCCATCGGATAGCCCATCACGCCCAGGCCGAGAAATGCCAGCTTCATAGTTGCTCCTCCCAATGTTCGGCGCGCGCCGGCCGCGGCCTGCGTCCGTAGCGCCACTTCAGGAAAAAGATCGCGAGCTGCAGCGACAGGCACACCACGTTGGTCGCGATGAGCGGCAGCGATCCGAGGCGGATGCCGTACCAGAGCCACAACGCGGAGCCGGCGGCGAGGATGCCGAACAGCCACCACGAGATGTCGTAGGCCGAGCGCGTGCGCACGATGCGCACGACCTGCGGCACGAATGCGAAGGTGGTGAGCGCGCCGGCGACGAGACCCAGCGGATCGTGGTGGCCGAGCTCCATGCCGCTTCAGGCCAGCGAGCGGCGCGCCGCGGCCGCGGCGGCCCGCACCTGCGCGGGCGCCGTGCCGCCGGGGTGGTCGCGACTCGCGACCGATCCTTCCAGCGTCAGCACCGCGTGCACGTCGTCGCCCACCAGCGGCGAAAACTGACGCAACTCGGCCACCGGCAGCTCGGCCAGGTCCACGCCCTTGCGCCTCGGCGTGGCGGACGGCGCGCGCGACGGCCTCGTGCGCGTCGCGGAACGGCGCGCCGCGCCGCACCAGGTAGTCCGCCAGGTCGGTCGCGGTGGCGAAGCCTTCGCAGCGCCGCGGCGCGCATGCGCTCGCGGTTGACGCCGATGCCCGTCGCGACGAGGTCGGTCATGATCGCGAGCGTGTCGGCGAGCGTGTCGACCGTGTCGAACAGCGGCTCCTTGTCTTCCTGGTTGTCCTTGTTGTACGTGAGCGGCTGGCGCCTTCATCAGCACGAGCAGCGACACGAGGTGGCCGATCACGCGGCCGCTCTTGCCGCGCACGAGCTCGGGCACGTCCGGGTTCTTCTTCTGCGGCATGATCGAGCTGCCGGTGCAGAAGCGATCGGCGAGATCGACGAAGCCGAAGCGCGGGTTCGACCACAGCACGAGCTCCTCCGCGAAGCGCGACAGGTGCACCATGACGATCGCCGCGGCTGCCTCGAACTCGATCGCGAAATCGCGATCCGACGACGGCGTCGAGCGAATTCGTCGCGATCGCGTCGAAGCCCAGCTCGCGCGCGACGCGCGCGCGGTCGATCGGAAACGAGGTGCCCGCGAGCGCGGCCGCGCCGAGCGGCAGTCGGTTCACGCGCTTGCGGCAGTCGGCGAGGCGCTCGGCGTCGCGCGCGAACATCGCCTCGTAGGCCAGGAGGTGATGGCCGAACGTCACCGGCTGCGCGACCTGCAGGTGCGTGAAGCCGGGCATGATCGTGTCGGCGTGCTGCTCGGCCAGGTCGATGAACGCGCGGCGCAGCGCGGTCGAGCTGCGCCTGCAGGGCGTCGATCGCGCCGCGCAGCCACAGCCGCACGTCGGTGGCGATCTGGTCGTTGCGCGAGCGCGCCGGTGTGCAGGCGCTTGCCGGCGTCGCCGACCAGTGCGGTCAGCCGGCGCTCGATGTTGAGATGGACGTCCTCGTGGTCGAGCGACCATGCGAACGTGCCGTCGCGCGATCTCCGCGCGGATCGCGGCCATGCCGCGCTCGATGTCGGCCAGGTCCTGCGCGGTGAGGATGCCCGACGGCGGCGAGCATGCGCGCGTGCGCGAGCGAGCCGTCGATGTCGGCGTCCGCCAGACGCTGGTCGAACGCGACCGACGCGGTGTAGCGCTTGACGAGGTCGCTGACGGGCTCGGAGAAGCGGCCGGACCAGCCTCCGGGCGTGTCGGTCGCGGCAGCGGGCGTCTTGGGCTCGGACATGGGGCGATTCCAGTTGCGCGCGACGCGCGGGATGCCGACAATGTTCGCAGGGGATCCTGCCGGCGCCGCGCTTCGAGCACCCGCTCGAGGACTGGCTGCGCCGTTGGAGCCGCGAGCGCTGTTCAACGCATCGGGGTGGGGAGGGCGGACGGGCATGATGCTTGCATGCCGCCTCCTGATCATGCCGTCGATTATAAGACAAAACGGCAATCCGCCGGCTTTGCCGGACTTCCGCAACCTGGGGACGGTGCTGCGCATCCTGGTCGCGGTGAACGCCGGCGCGGCGCTGTACGCGTTCGCTCGCCAGGCGTCGCCGTCCGGGCTGGTCGAGGAGTGGACCATCGCCACCACGGTGGTCGAGCCCTATCTCTTCGTGGTGCTGGCGCTGCTCTAGGCCGGCTCGCCGCGGCTGGCGCGGCTGCCGTTTCGCACCGGCGCGGCGCTGATCGCGCTGGTGACGGTGCTCGCCGGCATCGCGCTGGTTCGCGGTGTACCGCACAATCCTGCCGCAGGTCGCCGGGCGACGCTGCTCGTCTGGCTCGATCTGGGCGCTGCTCGCGACCGGCGCGCTGCTGCTGTACTTCCAGCTGCGCTCGCGCGCGCTGTCGCCCGCCATCACCGAGGCGCGCCTGCAGGCGCTGCAGGCGCGCATCCGTCCGCATTTCCTGTTCAACAGCATCAACGCCGTGCTGTCGCTCGTGCGCAGCGAGCCCGCGCGGGCGGAGGAGGCGCTGCAGGACATGGCGGAGCTCTTCCGCGTGCTGATGCGCGACAACCGCGAGCTCGCGCCGCTCGCCGACGAGGTCGAGCTGTGCCGCCAGTACCTCGAGCTCGAGCAGCTGCGCCTGGGCGAGCGCCTGCAGGTCGACTGGAACGTGAAGAGCATGCCGGGCGATGCGCTGGTGCCGCCGCTGGTGCTGCAGCCGCTGCTCGAGAACGCGGTCTATCACGGCATCGAGCCGTCGAGCGCAGCCGGGGACGGTGTCGATCAACCTGTTCCTGTCGCGCGGCGAAGTGCACGCGATCCTGCGCAACCCGTATCGCGCCGAAGGCGGCCGCCATCACTCGGGCAACAAGATGGCGCTGGCCAACGTGCGCGAGCGGCTGGCGCTGCACTTCGACGCGGAAGCGAGCCTCGAGTCGCGCGTGACCAAGGACGGCTACGAAGTGCACATCCGCATGCCCGTACCGGACGACATCACCACCCGTGCCGGCGCAGCGGCCAGGTGCCACGCAACGGTGCCGCCGCGCGCGGCGCCAACGGCAAGCACGCGGCGCCCGCAAGTCGCTGTGGCGAGGGCGGCCGCCGCAAGCCGACCGCCCGCGCGATGCGGGCTTCGCGAAGCCCAGCGGGGCCGCCCATGGCTGAGCCGATGCTGCGCGTGCTGGTCGTGGACGACGAGGCGCCCGCGCGCCGGCGGCTGCGCGACCTGCTCGACGATTGCGGCGGCGCGCTGCCGCTCGTCGTGGTCGGCGAGGCGCAGCACGGGCGCGAGGCGCTCGACCTCCTGCAGAGCGCGCCGGCCGATCTCGTGCTGACCGACATCCACATGCCGGACATGGACGGCATCGAGCTCGCGAAGCATCTGCTGAAGCTGGCGCATCCGCCGGTGGTGATCTTCACGACCGCGTTCCACGAGCACGCGGTGCAGGCGTTCGAGGTCAACGCGATCGACTACCTGATGAAGCCGGTGCGCGTGCAGCGGCTGCTGGCGGCGCTGCAGAAGGTGCCGAAGCTGAAGCCGGTCACCGCCGAAAAGCTCGCGCAGTTGCCGGCGTCGGCGCGCCGGTTCCTGTCGGTGACCGAGCGCTCGCGCGTCGTGCTGGTGCCGCTCGACGACATCGTGTACCTCAAGGCCGAGCTCAAGTACATCACCATCCGCACGCCGCAGCGCGAATACCTGCTCGAGGAGTCGCTGACCAAGCTCGAGGGCGAGTTCGGCGGGCGCTTCGTCCGCGTGCACCGCAACTGCCTCGTCGCGCGCGACTACATCCGCGGCTTCGAGCGCCGCGTCAACGACGACGGCGACTCGCACTGGGAAGTGCTGCTGACCGGCGTGGCGGAGACGCTGCCGGTGTCGCGCCGCCAGCAGTTCGTCGTGCGCGACGTGGGCCGAAAGTAGTCGTGTAGATAAGTCAGAAGGGGTCGCAAGGCTGACGCCGCGACCCCTTGGAAAAATCGACGACGCTGACAGCCTGACGTAGAAGCTGGTCAGGCGGAAATCGCGGGCGGAGCCCGACGATTTCCGGAAGAAGCGGCACGCTGGGCGTCTCGCTTCGCTCGCCGTAGCAATCCAGCTGAATCGGTACGCCGCAGTCGAGGCGGTAAACTCCCGTTTTCCCTGGCCTGTCCTTCCATGCGCACGCTCATCTGCGGCTCGCTCGCCTACGACACCATCATGGTGTTCCCCGATCACTTCGCGCGGCACATCCTGCCGGAGCAGGCGCAGGTGCTGTCGGTCTCGTTCCAGATCGGCGAGATGCGGCGCGAATGGGGCGGCTGCGCGGGCAACATCGCCTACAACCTGAAGCACATCGGCGGCGAGCCGGTGGTGATGGCGACGATCGGCGACGACGGCGTCGACTATCGCGAGCGGCTCGTCCGCGTTCGGCATCGGCGTCGACGGCGTGCGCCACGTGCCCGGCGCGTACACGGCGCAGGCGTTCATCATCACCGACCTCGACGACAACCAGATCACCGCGTTCCATCCGGGCGCGATGAACTTCTCGCACCAGAGCCGCGTCGACCGACGTCGCGCGACATCGGGCTCGGCATCATCGCGCCGGACGGCAAGGAGGGCATGCGCTCGCACGCGGAGCAGTTCGCGCAGGCGGGCATTCCGTTCGTGTTCGATCCGGGCCAGGGCCTGCCGCTGTTCGACGGTCCGGAGCTCCTCGCGATGATCGACAAGGCGCGCTACGTCGCGGTCAACGACTACGAAGGCCGGCTGCTCGCGGAGCGCACGGGCCTCCCGCTCGAAGGCATCGCCGAGCGCGTGCGACGCGCTGATCGTCACGCTCGGCGCGGACGGCTCGGTGATCCACGCCGGCGGCGACGACGTATCGCCGATTCCGGCGGCGAAGCCCGCCGCGGTGCTCGATCCGACCGGCTGCGGCGACGCCTATCGCGCCGGCCTGCTCTACGGCATCGCGCAGGACTGGGACTGGGAGCGCACCGGCGGCCTCGCGTCGGTGCTGGGCGCGCTCAAGATCGCGTCGCGCGGCGGCGCAGAACCACGCGGTCAACCGCGAGATCGTGGACGCGCTGCTATCGCGCGACGTTCGGCACCGCATCTCTGGTAGTGACCCCGCGCCGAACGATGGCGGCGCCGCCGCACCCGTTGCGCACCACGTCGCTGCCGGTGCGCTGCTACCGGTGGACGCGCACGTGCGTGCACGTGCTGGCCGGCGTGGCGACGACGATGTTCGTGTTTCCGCTGGTGAGCGATGCGCGGCGCCGCCGCTGGTCAAGCGCTGGAGCGGGCGGCTGCTGCGCATCCTGTGCGTCGAGGCGCGCATCGACGGCGAGATCGGCGCGCGACGGCAACGTGCTGGTCGTCGCCAATCACATCTCGTGGCTCGACATCTTCGTGCTCAACGCGCATCACCCGGTGCGCTTCGTCGCGAAGGCGGAGCTCGCGAAGTGGCCGGTGGTGTCGCAGATGATCCGCGGCGCCGGCACGGTGTTCATCGAGCGCGAGCGGCGGCGCGACACGCACCGCGTGAATCACCAGATGGCGCGCGTGCTCGCGCGGCGGCGACGTCGTGGCGATCTTTCCCGAGGGCACCACCACCGACGGCACCGAGCTGCTGCCGTTCAAGAGCTCGCTGCTGCAGCCGATCGTCGAGGCGGAAGGCCACGTGCAGCCGGTGGCGATCCGCTACCGGACGCCGCGACGGCGACGATCTCGTTCGCGCCGGCCTACGTCGGCGACACGACGTTCGCGGAGTCGTTCTGGTGCGTCTGCGGCGAGCGCGCGCTGACGGTCGAGCTGCGTCGCGCGGCCGGCGCTGCCGGCGCGCGCCGGCCACCGGCGCGACCTCGCGCGCGCGGCGGAGGCGTCTATCCGAACGGCTTTGGCTGGACCGGCGACGCGCGACGGCACCTGGTACAGGCGGCGATCCGGCAGCCGGACGCCGGTCAGCGTGCCGCCCCACAGGCAGCCGGAATCGAGCATCAGCACGTTCGGCGCGAGCATGAGCTCGAGCGTCGACCAGTGGCCGCAGACGACGGTCGCGCCCGCCGAGCGGCGCGTCGGATGCGCGAACCACGGCAGGTAGCCCGTCGGGCACGTGCCCGGGCCCGCGCTTCTCGCGCAGCTCCATCGTGTCGTCGGCGGTGCAGAAGCGCAGCCGCGTGCACGCGTTGACGATGACGCGCAGGCGGTCGAAGCCCGTCGAGCGCGTCGCGACCACCGGCGCGGCTCGTCGCCGTAGAGCACGCCCAGGAACTCGTGCGCATCGGTCGCTCGCGAGCATCGCCTGCACTTCGCGCGACAGCGCGACCGCCTGCGGCACGCGTCCACGACGGCAGGAAGCCCGCGTGCACCATCGCGAGGTCGCCTTCGGCGACGACCAGCGGCCGCGCGCGCAGCCAGGCCAGCAGCTCGTCGCGGTCCGGGGCGTCGAGGATGGCATCGAGCGTGTCGTCGCGATGCGGCTTGCGATGGCCGGCGGCGACCGTCAGCAGATGGAAGTCGTGGTTGCCGAGGACGGTGACGGCGGCGTCGCCGAGCGCCATCACCTCGCGCAGCACGGCGAGCGACGACGGGCCCGCGATTGACGAGGTCGCCGACGAGCCACAGACGATCGTTCGCCGGCGAGAAGCCGATGAGGTCGAGCAGCTCGCAGAACTCGGCGTGGCAGCCCTGGATGTCGCCGATGGCGTAGAGCGACATGGACGTATGGAGTCGATCGGCGGCACGCTGCTCGGAGACGAGGCAGTGAGCTTCTTCCGGGATGCGGATTGTCGTGCGTCGATTCGTCGATGGACCTCGTGCAGGGACCCCGGACGACGACAGACCGAGGCAGTTCGTACAGCATCGCGGTCTGGGCGGGACGTTCGGCCATGCGATTGCAGCATGCGCAACGGTTTCTTTGAGGCGGCCCGTCAACGTGGGGGCCGCCGACGAGTCGTCCCGGCAGCTGAGCGGTCGCAGCTTCCGTGGCATCGGACGCGCACAACATGAGAGAAGTCTGCACACCAAGGCGTTCGATCGCGCGGCACCGATCATCGATCGGCACCGCCCCGTGCGCCGCGGGGCGCTATTCCTCCGCAGGCGATGAATTCGGCTGGACTTCGCTCATCCGTCGTGCCTCGTCCTGCGCCGCGAGCAGCTCGGCGGGCGAAAGCTGGGCCAGCACAGCATCGCGTACCGGAGCAGCTCCCGCAAATCCTTGCGACGCCGCAAGATTCAGCCAGATGTAGGCCTTCGCTGGATCTGCCGGAACGCCGACTCCCGATCGGAACATGAGCCCCAGATCGTATTGCGCCTGCGCGTTGCCGCGTTTAGCGGCCAGGTGCATCCACTTGGCTGCTCTCCTGAAGTCCTGCACCACGCCGCGTCCCTCGCGAAACGAAACGGCCAGCTCGTATTGCGCGTCTGCGAGCCCGTGTTGGCTGCACGCTGGAGCCAGAGCCCGCGCTTCGTTCGGATTTCGTGCCACCCCGTCGCCTTGGGCGTAGATGCGGTAGAGCTCGTACTCGGCGGTCGGGACGCTTCGACCCGCCAATGCAAGGGTTTCCGCGTAGTGCGCATCAGGCGGCGGTGTTCGTGGCCTGGACTGTCGATCCATCGCTCGAAGAGGTACCAAGCCGTTCCGGCGGTCCCGGCGCTTACGACGACAATCGCCACGGTGTACCCGAGGGACACCAGACGACTCGTGACGAGCCAAAATCGCTCGCCGCAGTCACGGCAGCGATACGGAGAGTGAAAGAGAGGGCCGGCCGGTGCGTCCCCTGGCCGAAGCGACGACCGTCGCACGTTGAAGCTATGGCAGCGCGGGCACCTTCTAAGCATGGACTTTGCCTGCTCCCATGCGGTCGTGCAAATCCGGAGGCGGAACCGTGATCTCTTTCGCGAAGCGATCAACTGCTCGCCGAGTCCGCAAGCATCCATTCGCGGGACCGCCGAACAGCTCCGACCGACACCGGTGCCCCAAATTCGATAACACGACCGAACCCCATCCACGTCGCGTCGAATTGCGCGACGCGATCACGCAGTCAATACGAGAAGCAGCTTCAATGCCCATCATGATTTTCAGGGACTTATGCAGGCTCATGTTGATATCGCCCACGGTATCGTAACGAAATCCGACAGGTTCGGCGATTCATTGCGACGAACAGTATGTGCACCCAATTCCTGGGCAACAAGCGTCTCGGAACTGGCCGAATTACGGGTTCGAGGGTGCCATTCCGGCGCCCGCTTGACGCGGGAAGGTGAAAGTCGCGAATCACGGTGCCCTAACACATCCCCAATGGCCCCTACTTTGATTCCAAGCCGCACTGGCGCAAATCGAAACGAGCGTACACCAGTCGCGACAATCCGCGCACCGGCGAGAACCGAGCCACGCCGCTGACGGGAACCGCTGGCCCGAGAAACAATTGATCATTTTTCGGCGAATCGAAGCGTAAAAGGGCAAAAAAAGATCTCAAACTACACAAATTACCTGTAACTTGCGGTATCGCAAAGGCAGCAAGAAAAATCTGTTGATTTGGTCCGTTTCGCGGCGAATCCGTCCAACTTGCTCGGACGCTTGCGACGCCGATATTTCGTTCGACCACCGCGCCCGCCAGGTATTTCCGGATCGTATTGCACGACAGCTTCGAGCGCCGCGCAATCTCGCGAATCGATACCACGTCCCGCAGATGCCAGCGTCTGATGACCCAAGTCCGGCCTCAAGTCGGTTTGCCGCGCAGCCTCCTCGCCGCTGCCTGGCGGTAACATGTTGCAGTCCACTGCGGGTAGTATTGACCGATACTCGATCCAGCGATCAGGACGAGGAGCCTCGTAATGACGGTCATGCCGACCGATCCCTGACCGCGACCGACGGCTGCTGCCGCCCTCAGCGATCGAGAGAAGCAGACGGCATTTCGGATTCGCCACAGCGTCTGCTACGGAGACTTGGGCTGGGAGGCCATGCACGCCGACGGTATGGAAATTGATGCACACGACCCACAATCCCTCCACTGCCTGATTCGTAGCCGGGGCCTCAGGTGACTTCATCGGCTGCGTGCGCCTCATCCTCGCTGCGTCGGGAGACGCGCTCGCCCCGCTCCCGTTCGAGCGCACCTGGGGCGAATCTCTCGACTGTTTGATCATCGATCCTGCCAAGCTGGTTCGATCAAAGATCGCCGAGGTTTCGCTGTGTGCGATTGTCGGGCGGTATCGCCGACGGTGCGGCGAAGAACGAACGCAGGTTATCTTGCAGGGCAGGGACTTCGGCACGCCCGACCGACCTCGGACCAGATTCATCCGCTCAACCCACCCTTATGACTTACTCAAGCCACCATAAAACAACCACTTTCATGCCGTAATTCCAACCGATCCGGAGGCATCGGGCGCCGACATCGACATTCGTTTCGGGGAAGGCCGGATTGGCTCCTTGGCGATCGATCCGGTGATGAGCGCCTACCACATGGGCTGTGCAACAATGCAATCCAATGAAGCGAGTGCTACGAAAGCTGACGAGGCTTGTTCGACCTAGACGGTCCGTTGGTCCGTTCGGTCCGGACAAAGCTAACCGCGCACTCGGCAAGATTGGACTCGCCGATGGGACGGGGTCGACCGTCTATGGTAGCGCGTCCTTACGGTTCAGCCCTTTGACCGTCGAGGATCGTGGCCCCCTGATGAATGAACTCGACGCGAGTCCAAGCGCTTTCAAAATTCGCCTAGCGCGGAGTCGCACGTCGAGCCGGGACGCAGGAGTTCTTGTTGAACGACGCTATGCTTGGCGTGGTTATGAAGTGCATGGATTGGTGGAGGATCCCAATGTGCGCACATTTGTTGCCTACCGGGATGGCAACGTCGTCGGGACGCTCAGCGTGAGGGTTGACTCAATCGACGGCCTCTCCGCGGACGAGCATTACAGGGCTGAGCTTGATCGGTTGCGAGCTACCGGCGCCCGACTGAGCGAGTTCACGCGCCTGGCCGTCGATGACGAGGCGGTCTCCAAAACAGTGCTGGGCGGCCTCTTTCACACGGCGTTCATGTACTTGCATGCCGTGCGCGGATGCCAGTATGGAGTGATCGAGGTGAATCCACGCCACGCAATTTTCTATCGACGCGGCCTGTTATTTGAGCCAATGGGTCCGCAGCGGATGAATGAACGGGTCAAGGCTCCGTCGGTATTGCTATGCTTGACCTTGGAAAGGCTGGCCGCGGAGGTGGAAAGGTTTTTCGCGGATCCCGCGCGTCGTGGAAGCACGCGGTCCCCATTGGCTCACTGGTTTCCGCCGGACGAGGCGGTTGGAGTGCTGAAGCGTCTTCGAGCGCTCGACGATGTGTAGTCCGCCGGCGTTTCAGCGGCCCGGGCACTGGCGGTCGCGCAGCGGAGAGGCGCACCGCGATTCAGAAACGTGCACGCCCCCCCAATGCCATCGAACTGAACCTCGCAAGTACTTATCTAGACGATGCGCTGATCAGTCAGCCAAATGATGCAATGACGCTGCCCTCGTATGGCGGTTATTGTGCAGCGACTTTGGACTGGGCACGCGTGCGTAAATGCGTCCTGTCGCCGAAAGCGCGCATTGCGTGCTCTTGTGTGTCGGGCCTGGGTCGAGGTGTGCGTCGCTCCTCGAATGGCGCCCAGGCTGTCGTTTGCCCCAGCAAGCATATTGCTGATAATTCAGCAGAATATTCTCGAGCTTGTAGCCGGCTTCTTGGTGATTGTCTAGGGGGCGCGGGCGTACCGAACGCGGCAGGGCCGATCGGCCTTAGAGCCCGCGTTGTCGCGGGGAAGACGAAGCGGCGACTCATCGGCAAACGGTGCAACGGAGCGGCCGCTCCCGGAGCCACAAAGCGATATGATGCGACCTAGCGCCAACCGGCACTTACTGGTCCGGCGTGACAAAAGGTGCATCGCGTGGGCCCATTCGACTACAACGAAGCGTTTTCACGCAACATCGGATGGGTGACCAGGGCCGAGCAACTGGTGCTGCGAAGCAAGCGCGTTGCGATTGCCGGGCTCGGGGGGGTCGGTGGCGTGCATCTTCTGACGTTGGCACGATTGGGGGTCGGAAATTTCGCGATCGCGGACTATGACGATTTCAGCATCGTCAATTTCAATCGGCAGGTCGGCGCAACGATGGAGACTCTCGACGAGCCAAAGGTCGACGTCCTGGCGAAGATGGCGAAGCAGATTAATCCTGAAATCGACTTTCGGCAGTTCGGTCAGGGAGTGACGGCGGAAAATCTTGACGCGTTCCTGGAAGGGGTGGATGTCTACGTTGACGGCTTGGATTTTTTCGCGTTCGACGCACGCGAGCGAATGTTCGCGGCATGTGCCGCAAAGGCAATTCCCGCAGTTACCGTCGCCCCGATCGGCATGGGCGCCGCGCTACTGAATTTCATGCCGGGCAAGATGACTTTCGAGCAGTACTTCCGGTTTCGCGGCGCGAGCGACATGGAAAAGGCAATCCGCTTTCTGCTTGGCGTGTCGCCCGCAATGTTGCACCGGCGCTATCTCGTGGATCCGTCACATGTGAATTTCGAGGAGCGGCGTGGGCCATCGACCATCATGGCGTGCCAGTTGTGCGCGGGAATCGCCGCAACCCAGGTGCTCAAGATCCTTCTTAACCGCGGTCCGATTCTGGCAGCGCCGCGGGGGCTGCATTTCGACGCCTATACAAATCGGCTCAAGAAGACGTGGCGGCCCAGGGGCAATGCCGGCCTGATCCAGCGCTTCATGCTCAGGCTCGCGCGCAAACAATTTCGCCGCTGACTCGTCCCGATGGGGATCGTCGAACAAATCCTGGACCTTGCGCGGTGGGCGCCGAGTGGCGACAACACCCAGCCCTGGCGCTTCGAGATTTCCGGGATCGACCGCATGGTTGTTCATGGATTCGACACCCGGGATCACTGTGTCTACGACCTGGACGGTCGAGCGAGCCAGATTTCCATCGGTGCGCTTCTGGAGACCATTCGGATTGCGGCCACGGGCTTCGGCCTGCGAACGCGCATCGCGCGCCGACCCGACGCACCGGAATCGCGACCGGTCTTTGACGTCATGTTCGACGCCGATACAACGTTGTCGCCGAGTGACTTGATACCGTCAATCCGCGTGCGCAGCGTGCAACGCCGGGCAATGCGCACCCGCGCCATAGTACCTTTGGAGAAGTTGGCGCTCTCTGCAAGCCTTCCTCCGGGTTATTCGATCCATTGGCTCGAAGGCAGGGCCCGATGGCAGATGGCAAGGCTGCTTTTCGCGAGCGCCAAGATACGGCTTACGACGCGGGAGGCGTTCGAGGTCCATAGCAAGGTCATCGAGTGGCGCGCACAGTTCAGCAACGACCGCATTCCCGATCAGTCCGTTGGCCTGGACCCGTTCATGACCCGCGTCATGGCGTGGGCGATGCACGATTGGCGCCGGGTATGGGTGTTGAACACGTTCTTCGCCGGGACGCTGGGCCCGCGCTTCCAATTGGATTTCGCTCCGGCGGTTGCCTGCGGCGCGCATGTCCTTCTGATCGCTCCGGAAGCCCCGGCCGGGTTGGACGACTTTGTTGCTGCCGGTGCGGCAGTACAGCGGTTCTGGCTGACCGCCACACGGCTCGGCTTGCAGCACCAACCGGAAATGACGCCGCTGATCTTTGCCCGCTACGTGCGAGAGGGAAGGCAATTCACCACAAGCGAGCGTGCGATTCGGCGCGCGGGCAATGTGTCGAGGCGTCTAGAGAGCACGGTGGGCCTGGACGCTCTCCGGCAGGCGGTCTGGTTGGGTAGGATCGGAGCCGGAAATCCGGCAAGTTCCCGATCCCTTCGGCGCTCGCTGGCCGAATTGATGGCCGGAGGTTTCGATCGGCCGGTTTTGCCCGAGGCCTAGGTTGTACCGCCATCGAGGACATTTTGATAATCGAAAGCGTTGGGGCAATACCGAAGGCTGCGGGTCCGCTCCGGAACGAGCATTCGTTGCTGTCGAACATTCTTACAAACGATCATGGCAATGTACCGCCGCCGACCGTCCTTGCGATCGCAACCCTATATTTTCATGGATATTTTCTATGCTTGGCATGCAGGATGCTTTATACCCGCCGTAGAGATGTCGTAGCACCCTCACGGTGAAAGGATATGAAATGAAATTGAACAAGCTGGCAATGGCAGTCGGTCTGGCGTTGGCGCTGCCCACGGTGAGCCACGCAGACCCGACATTCAACTTCGGCGGGGATTCGTTCACGTTCAACGGATTGGACTGGACTCAGACGAGCTTCCTGGCGCAAAACGGCGTCACCGCAATCGGTACGGGTGTCGGCGCGACGTTCAACGTCTTCAGTTCGGGCACGCTGAACAGTTTCCAGTTCAATGGGACCAATCTGACCACGGGCGTGGGTTCCGCGTACGAAGTCACGTATGTGGCTGGTTTTCAGGAGACAATTACCGTCGCAGGAAACCCGGCTAGCTTTCAGGCGGTTCCCAACACCGGGTTCCTGGCGATCTATGTGAGCTCGACCATCAATGCGGATCCGCTGACCGGCAACGGCTTCGATGACGGCACGCAGATCCTGTACGCGCAGATCAGCAACCCCGCTACGGGATTTTTCTCGGTTGTGAATACGACGCCCGTACCCTTGGACAACTTCCTTGCGGCTGGCCAGAATTACACGGGCCAGAACACGGTGAGCGGCATCGGCGTCCAGCAGAGTCTTGTATTCAATGTCCTCGGTCAGTACCTGCCGATCATCTCGAACGCCAACCTGATCAGCCTGAATTTTGCCAACCAGGCGCCGGAAACCCCGTTCTCCACGATCGATCCGATGGCCTGTTACGACGCGACCGCACCGGCGAACGTGGCGAATGCTGGCGGCGCCGGAGTCAGGCAATGCGATTTCACGCATGTGAACGGGCTATTCTCTGCTCAGACCGCAAACGGGGGTAACACGGGCTACCTCGCGAACATCGGTACCGTGAATGGCAATGGAGAGGCGCCCGATTTTGTTGCTCAGGTCGATCCGAACTCCACGATCAGAAGCACCAGCGTGCCGGAACCCGGCAGACTTGGCGCTGTTGGCCGGAGCACTCTTCGCGGCCGGTGGAGCGTTGCGCCGCAAGAGCAAGAAAGCCTGACGCGCAACGTAGAAGCAACGTGAGGGTTTGGGAAAGGGGGCGAAAGCCCCCTTTCCCTTTCGGCACCCCTCGTATCACGCCGGCTGCGTTGCCGATTCGCAGCCGCCTGAGGCAGCGCGGCAGCAAAAAGGACACCCTTGGTTTGTTTGCTCAGTACTTCCCCAATGGCGCGGATCTTTCAGGCCACCCGTAGGCGCACTTGAGCACGACCGCATTGCGCCTGGACCAGCGCCCGAGGAAGAAGTTGGGGTTCGAAACGCCTGCCGATAGGCTCAGGGCGGTGGTGCAATGGCCGGTTGAACCCGCCACGGCTTACGTCGAGGGCTGTCGATTTACTCGACTGATTTGCGTCCGAGAAGCTTAGCGGGCACGCCGCCCCATATTTCCCGTGCCCCAATCTCGGTCCCCTTGGTGACCACGGCGCCGGTTGACACGATCGCGTCGTCGCCGATCGTCACGCCCGAAAGAACGATCGCGCCAGCGCCGATCGTCACGTTGTTTCCGATCCGAATCGGGTAGTGGGCAAGCCGCGAGCCCTCGATCACGTGGGGCACGATCAACGCATACTGCCCGACAATCGTGTTGGCACCCACGCTGACGAACACCGGGTCCAGGATGATTCCCGAACTGTAGGTATTGGCGCCGAGTTTCGCGCCCAGGGAAAGGTATACCAGGCGCATCAGCGGCACGGGCATCGCGCCGCTACGCATGATCGGATAGAAGAGAATCAGGAAGAACAGCAGATAGACGTGATAGACGAACTCCTGTGCAGCCCCGTCGGGAATCTCGCCCGGAAGCAACGGAAACGCCCACAGAAAGATCCGATAGGTGAGCAGCGCGTAGACGTACAGGCTGACAATCCCTGCCGCGGTTAGCACCACACCGCGAAAGTCCCCGAACGAGACGAGTTTGCCGAGCGCGTAGCTCGTGGCCACTGCCGCAGCCATGGCTCCAACAAAGAAAATCAGGAACACCAGCACCTGTGCACCGCTGATCTTGCGCATGCTAGTTCCTCGCGTCTAGTTCATCGCGCCCCGAGGTGGTTGCCGCTGCGATACATTGCAGAGGGTGCTCAACAGGCTCTCACGCAACGAATGGTTTGCGGACCACTGACTAACCTGCTGGGCGCCGGTGCGGAAGCGCCCGTCCCTCAGCATGCGGTGGATTGCGCTCGCGAGGCCATTTGCACTGAAACGGTCGGCACGCATCGTCAACCCGGCGCCAGCCTGGCCGATCGCCTGCATGTTGAGGAACTGGTCGAGATTACCTGGCAGACCGAGGATGGGAACACCGGCGGACAGCCCCTGGTAGGAGGTCAGGCTACCGCCATTGCAAATGACCAGACTGGCGCGTCTGGCCGCCTCGATCCCGGGCAGCAGCTCGGACGCGTGCACGTTCGGAGGCAGGTCGGCAATTGTAATACGCCCCGCGGTTGCCACAACCGCGGTCACGTCAAGGGCGCCAAGCGTTGCCACGACCGACGGCAAGAGCGCTGCCTGTCCCGAACTGCCGAGCGTGACGTACAGCAACGGCCGGTCGTCGGGCAGTCTGTTCCACCAGTCTGGAACCGGACACGCGGGCTCCCAGATCGCCGGGCCGGAGAATCGATGTGCCAACGGCAGTTGTGGAATGGGAAACAACTCCGGGAGATCCGCATAAAGGACCTCATCAGCGTCCGTATATGCTGTTCTGAGGTCAAGTCCGAGATCATGCAGGCCGTGGCGCCGCCGGACTCGGTTGAGCGGGCGGCTGTGCATAGCGAAGGCCGTCGGGCGCGCGAACCGAAACAACGCCTCGGCCAAGCGGATGGGAAGCACGCGGGTAAGCGGCAACTGTGGAACCGGCCAGCCGCGTGGCTTGTAGTAAGGGCTCCAGTACGCGTTTGCGAGCGCGATGTAATGCACCTTTGCAATCCGTGCGCTCACCGACAGCGATAGACGGAAATCGCCAATCACCACATCCGGGTTGACGCGTGCGATGACTTCCAGGTCCTCCTTCACGTATGCTTCAAGCGTTTCCTCGTCGTACAGCGGCGCACCTCTGCTCAATGCAGTAAGGAATGCGTCGGGCTCGATCGAGGACAGTGAGATGACTTTGCCCGGAAACGTGCGCAGGAATGCGTGATACCGTGGGTCGCAGGCGAAGCTCATCAGCCATTGCCCGTTCGCGATAGCCTGGCTTGCTGCGAGCGGCCGTGCAAGATGGGCAAGGGTGACTGCTTCGGCCACCCAAAGAATCCTGGGGCGAGGAATTTCGCCGGTCATTTCGCCGGTTCGATTGCCTGTTGGGAGGTAATGGCGGTGGGAGGGCGCCGGCGTTGTTGTTCCACGGTATTATCCTGGCGAAGCGTCATGCGACCCACCGCGGCGACTCGTTACTCTGGGTGAGAACCGCAGTCATGATCACGTGTCCCAAAGTTTCTCCCCATTCAGGACTCCTTGACGGACCGGCCGATCCTACCGAGTGGCGGTGAGTTGCGTAGCTGCCTGAACGCGTGGCACCAAGTCTCACCACCAATCCGCTTCGGTCGAACTCGGGTTTGGCATGCGACTGGATCCGCTGGTCGAGAGTCTTGATCGGTTACCAGCAGCCGCCGCGGGGGTAGATCTTCATCGCGAAGCCGCCGGACCGCGCGCATTTCGCCTGACCAGCCCGTTTCGCAGTTTTTCGCCACTTCTTCGGCCGATGCGCCGGCAGTTCGTGGTCGTATTAATCCCAAAAGTTGCGCGAAAACGCCACGTTGTGTTGAATGGGTGGTCACAACGCCCCCATCGCCAATTGGTCGTGCCGATCCGGGCCAGCCACGCATACATGATATCGTCATATAGTACCGAGCGTCCCCCGCGTCTGACCTCGGCGTGGGTTGGCATGCCCTGTGACCGCGGGAACGTCCCATGCCGATAGGCGCGCGAGCGGTGGTCCAGAGCAGTCGCATGGCGCTGTGGAGCGTGGTTCGTCAGCGCCGACGCACGGCCATCGCTCTCGCCGCGGTGAGCTTCGGCGTCGTGGCGATGATATTGGCCGGCTCGTTCATCGAGTGGATCTTCTGGGCGACTCGCGAGGGGACTATCCAGAGTGGCTTGGGACACATCGAAGTTGCCCGCCAGGGATTTCACGAGCACGGCGCTGCCGATCTCGGACGATACGTCCTGCCGGCCGATTCGTCGCAATTGAAAGCACTTCGCGACACGCCAGGGGTCAAGACCGTCGCCCAGCGGCTTGCCTTCAGCGGACTCGTAAGTCATGGCGATACGACGCTGTCTTTCGTTGGCGAGGGGGTCGAACCGGAGAGCGAAAGAGATTTTGGTGTCTCGATAATCGCCGACGGTGAAGACCTGTCGTCCGGGGATCCCAACGGAATCATCGTCGGGCGTGGCCTCGCTGCGAACCTCGGAATCAGGACTGGAGACTCGGTCGTCATCCTGGCAACTACACCCAGAGGCGGCGTCAATGCCGTGGAGGCTCATGTACGTGGGTTGTTCGCGACGGTCAGCAAAGCTTACGACGACAGTGCAATGCGTGTCCCATTGAAACTCGCTAACAGCCTGCTCAGAGTAAGCGGCGCCCACCGCTGGGTGGTCGTGCTTCGCGAGACGGCGCGTACATCGGAAGCACTCGCAGAGTTCCGGAATCGCTTTTCAAAGGATACCCTCGAGTTCGTGCCCTGGTACGAACTCGCAGACTTCTACAACAAGACGGTCAGCCTGCTTTCGAAGCAGATGCGCGTGATCGAGGCCATCATCGGCCTAATCATCATGTTGACCATCGGCAACTCGATGATGATGGGCGTCATGGAACGCACGAGCGAAATCGGCACGGCGATGGCTCTGGGCACACGCGCCAGCGGCATTCTCATACAGTTTCTGGCCGAAGGGCTTCTTCTGGGCGCGCTGGGAGGCATTCTCGGCATCGTGCTTGGCGTCGGCATGGCCGAAGCAATTTCAGCGGTTGGCATACCGATGCCGCCGGCTCCCGGACAGTCGCGCGGTTACCGGGCCGGGATGATCGTAACGGTCCCGCTCGTCCTTCTGGCGTTTGCAATTGCGGTATCGACCGCCCTGCTCGCGGCGCTGTACCCTGCGCTGAAAGCTTCGCGGACCCAAATCGTCGATGCGTTGCGGCACAACCGGTAGAGTCGATTTGGACAAAGCCTATTTGCGCATGCTCGCCGGATTCGCGGCCCGCAATATCTTTCGGCATCGAACCCGGAGTTTGATGACGCTGGCCGCTATCGTATTTGGCGTCGCGGCGCTGATCGTGAGCGGCGGCTTCGTGCAGGACCTTTACCGACAGCTGGGTGAGTCCATTGTCCATTCGCAGTCCGGGCATCTGCAGGTTGCAAGGCCGGCCTTTTTTGCTGAGGGCTCTCGCTCGCCGGAGACGTACCGGATTGCCGAACTCGACGCGATCAAATCGGAGCTTGCGCGCATTCCGGGCGTGAAGCTTGTGATGGGTCGACTGAGTTTCGTCGGCCTGATGAGCAACGGACGTGCCGATCTGCCGATTATCGGAGAAGGGATCGAGCCGGACTTGGAGGCGGATCTGACGACCTCGATCACGGTGCTCACAGGACGGTGGCTCTCATCGCGCGACGTCGCCGGGGCACTCGTCGGGGAGGGTCTGGCAAAGGCTCTCGGGCTTACACCAGGATCCAGTATCACACTTCTCGTCACCACGCTGGATGGTGCCATGAATACCGCTGACTTCGAGATCACCGGCGTATTTCGCAGCTTCTCGAAGGACTACGACGCCCGGGCCGTCAAGATTCCGCTACGCGCCGCACAGGATCTCATGGGTACGCCTGACGCAAATACCGTGGTCCTGCTGCTTTCCGATACCGCTCAAACGGCCCCGGTGCTTGCACTGGCCGCGCCCGCGATGGCAGCAAGAGGGCTTGCAGTGAAGACCTGGGAGCAACTGAACGACTTCTATGCGAATACGGTCGCCTTGTATGACCGGCAGTTCGGAGTTCTGAATCTCATCATCCTGTTCATGGTGGCGCTGGGCGTGAGCAATGCGGTCAACATGGCGGTCTTCGAGCGCATCGGAGAATTCGGCACGATGCGTGCCTTGGGAAATCGCGGGAGGCACGTCGTTCGCTTGGTGATGCTGGAGTGTCTCTTCCTCGGCCTGATCGGAACCGGAATAGGCGTTGCGGTTGGCGGATGCTTGGCCACGGCGATTTCTGCGCTCGGAATTCCAATGCCGCCGCCACCGAACTCCAACGTTGGGTACGTCGCCAGGATTGAACTTGCGCCGATGGTGATTCTCGAATCTGCGACGGTCGGACTTGCAGCAACGCTGGCCGCTGGGCTCATACCTGCCCTGCGTGCGCGCCGCATTGCCATCGTGGATGCCCTGAGACAGGCTGTCTAACTGAGGGCGAGTGCACGTTCGCGCGAGGAAGAGGTGCGAATGATCATTGATCCTGGGCAACGGCCGTGGCGATCTCGCGCACAATAGCAGGCAGCAATGTTGTTCAATACAGTGGTTTGGTATACGCTTTCTTTTGAAACGTTAGTATTTGGGATGCCAATTGTTCCGGGGTGGGTAAGATAGCATTCCACGGGCTGGGCGGGTCTGTTCAATGGTTTGATGCTGCGGTCGCCGCCCAGGGCCAAGGATTCGAAAGAAGGACCTTCGAGCGATGCTTGGTGCCGAAGTCATTGCTACGCTTCCGCATCATGAGATCGAGGCGGCTCTGCAACGGATTCCGCTGACTGCCTTTGAAGCAGCGCTCCGCGGTTATCGGGCGGTTGCGAATTCCGCACTTGTCCGCAGGGAACTGGGAAATCGCGTGCCGCCGCATGGCATCGCACATTTAGACGGAGATGTCAGCGTTTCGATCGCGGCCTCTCAGGAGGAAATGCGGATCGCCGATCATCTCGTTCGCAAGCAGTACGTTTCGAGGGGCTACCACTACCAAGCATCGGAATGGCACAGCAGCTTCGCGGACCACAGACGGCGTGGATTGCCGATCTTGACCTGGTTCCGGGGTCGAGTGGTGGGGACGGCGACACTTGGCATCGATTCTTCCGCGGGGCTTCACGTCGACGAAGGCAATCGGGAGCACGTCGATCTTGCGCGTGTAGGAGGACAAGTTGTCGGCGAAGTGGTCAAGCTCGCGACTTCAGAGGGTGCCGACTCAAGGCGCGTGCTCGCGGCACTTTTCGGTGCATTGCACCGCCTGATGGTTCTGCATAACCTGACCGACGTATTCATCGAGGTCAATCCGCGCCACGTTGCGTTCTATAGACGCGCGCTCTGTTTCGAAGTGGCAGGCCACGAGAAGATCTGTCCTCGCGTCGGTGCACCTTCGGTGCTCCTTCGGATGCGAGTGGCGGATCTTACGGACAAGATTGCAGCGCTCGAGTTCTCACTGGCGCAGTTCCCGCTCAACTGACGGCCGATGGAGAGTTGCCAACTGGCGTTTCTCTTCTCCGATCAGAACGCGTATCGGAGCTCGGTATACACGCGGTCCCGGTTATTGTAGCGGCCGAAGAATCCTTCGATTGACCCGGTGAAGATGTCGACACCAATTCCGATCGATGTGTTTCTTTCCATGAGCCAATTCAGGCGCGGCCTGATCAGCCCGCCTCCGCCGCCGATAGTCTGGATCCATTGAATCTGGGGCTCGAGCGTATTCGTAAGCTTTCCCGAGAGCGTCGCACTTAGGCCATAGCTGCCGGTCTTGAGTGCGATGGAGTCGCTCCCGCCGAAATAGACGCGTTGAAAAGCCTGGAAATTCGCGTGGGCATCGTTCGCAAAGGGAAAGTCGACGCTCACGATGTAATCGAGAGTGGGTCGCTGCACGACACCTTGAGGCGCGGTCGGGTCCGTCGACGCGAAATTCTGGCCGTAGGCGTACACCGCTTCCGCCCGGATTACAAAGGAGTTGAAGTCCTTGGTAACGGTCGTGCCGGCTTGCCAGATTCGGTCATAGCGCGGTTGAAAGAGCGCTGAGCCCGGCGCTGGAGCGGCCACGCGAAAGAATGTGGGTTCGGAGCTGTAGCTCCGGTAATAGAAGGCCGCGAGATCCCAGCCCGCAAGAAGCGTGTTTGCGCGCAGTCCGAACGCAGAGTTTTTTAGGCTCGTGGATGGCTTTGCTATGCCTGCAATCGCGGACGCCGCTTCCGGAGTTGTCGGCGAAGGGAGCGGCGCGGGGTAGAAATCGGCGCCGGGCTTACCGATCTTATCGAGAGTCTGAACCGGTATCCACACGAGTTCCACGTGCGAATCGCCGGCGAAATACTCAGCTCGCGCAGCCCACTGCGGAATTCGAATGATGTCGAAGCTGGGAAGCAGGAATTCGCGCATGTCACGCGCCGACACGACGTCCGCGACAAACAGCCCGACAACCTCGCCCCAGACGATGTTCTGGGCCCCGATTCGGATATCCCAGTCACCCACCGGGAAGTCGATGTAGTTCTCGCGCCAGAACACATCGAGGCGCTGATTCTGCTTGACGTCCGCGAGATAGAAATTGGAGCCGTAATAGACGGGGTCTATGTCGACGCGCACCCCGACCTTGTATTTGACGCGGTCATTCAAGAAACCACCGGCGTCGACAGCCAGCCGGTTCACTGCCTGGGACCAATGACTCGGATCCGCGTATGTGAAGCCAAGTCCGAAATCGTAGAAGCCGGTAATTGAGAATGGTGCCTCGCTTTCGGCGACGCCGATTCCCGCAGTTCGATCGGCATCGACCGACGACGGTTCGTCCATCGCCCAGCGCTCCGCACCCGGGACGGCCCGTGGCACGCGTGGATTGACGCTCTCCGAATTTCCGGCCGCCGAGTCGCGTGCGGGTGCTTGCGCAATCTGGAAATTTTCTGCGCGAACGGCGCGCGAAGAGGACGCGACTTCTTCTTCCTGCGGTCCTTTGCGCGCGGACAGGTTTTCAATTGTGGCGGCGTCAGCGAGGGCTGCACGGATGAACTCGGCGAAAGATTCCTCCGGGATCGTAAATGCGTTCGACGCGTACGCCGGACGGTCCTGGGACGCGGCAAGGCCCTCCAAAATGGAAGCCTCTGCGACGGCACTCCCAGCAATTGCGGCGACGCCCACAAGTGGCAGGAGTGCGCACCTTCCCTGCAGCCGGACGACCAGCATCTGTATTGCCTCCCCGTAGATCAAACGCTTCGGTGCCGCTGATGGGGGCGCCCACCCCTCTGATCGACTATTAGCCAACCACGCTCCCGTTGCACCCCAAGCGAGCGGATCTTTCCATCCTCGATTCGCACCAGTCGATCGGCCTTGGCCATCACCTTCTTGTCGTGCGTCGAAAAGACGAACGTCGTTCCCAGGTTCGTATTGACGCTTTTCATGAGCTGTAGAATGTCCGCCGCGGTGCGGTGATCAAGGCTTGCGGTCGGTTCGTCGGCGAGCACGATCTTCGGGTGTGTCGCGAGCGCCCGCGCTATTGCGACACGCTGACGCTGTCCTCCGGACAGTTGATTCGGCCGATGATGCGCATACTTGTCCAGACCCACGATCTCGAGGAAGCGCATAACGCGCGCCTGTCGCTCTTGATGCGTGAGTTCAGGAAATTGCAGGAGCGGATACTCAACGTTTTCTCTGGCCGACAGAACGGGAAACAGATTGAAAGTCTGGAACACGAAGCCGATGGTCCGGGCCCGCAGGTCCGCGAGTTCGTCAGGCGTTCGCCCGGAAACGTCCTGGCCATCTATATAGATCTTCCCCGAGGTCGGGACATCGATGCAGCCGATGAGGTTCAGGAGTGTGGACTTGCCGCTGCCCGAAGGGCCCGCAATGGCCAGGAACACTCCCGCTTCGATTGAAAGGTTGACTGAGTCGAGTGCCTTCACCTGCTCGTCGCCAAGCTGGTACTGCTTTGTGACATTCTCGATGACAACGATGCTCATGGCGGCGAGGCTGGGTTAAACTCGTTCACGTTGGGCGGATTGTGCGGGTCGTCCCCCGCAAACGCCGCGTTTCCTGAATATTGCTTCGATGCGCCAAATCCACGCCTATCGCTCCCTTCGCCACGCGGCGGGACTAATTGTAGCTGCGATTGCCTGCGCAGCCGTGACCGGCATGTCCCGCGCGGAACAGACGACGGAGGCGGAGGTCGACGCAGTCGCGAAAAGTATCGTCGAAAAGGCTGATGAAATTCGTTTTCCGCCGACGGGCTTCGAGGTCAACGTTGCAATCAAGAGCTATAACAGCGGGGACTTGACCGACTCGCGCATCTATCGCGTGCTCGCGAAGGGTAACGACAATGCGATCGTGTCGATTACCGAGCCCGCGTCGGAACGTGGCCAGATAATGCTCATGAAGGGGCATGATCTTTGGGTATACCTACCCAGCGTTTCGCAGCCCGTGCGTCTATCTTTCTCGCAGCGCCTGACAGGTCAGGTGGCGAATGGTGACATCGCGCGGGCGAATTTTGCCGGGAACTACGCTCCCCGGCTCCTGCGCAAAGAGATCATTGAAAACGAAAGCTACTTCGTACTCGAACTGACTGCCATCGACCGGTGGGTGACTTATCACCGCGTCCTCTATTGGGTGCAGGAATCCAACTTTCGTCCCCGTCGGGCAGAGTTCTATTCGCTCTCCGATCGGCTTCTGAAGACGGCCCGATACGAGAACTATCGCCAGCTAGGAGGGCGCGTGCGGCCCACTCGCCTCGTTCTCCAGGATGCGCTGCGCCCGGACGATGAGTCGATTCTCGACTATTCGAACATGCAGCTGCGCGACCTTCCGGAAAGGATCTTCAACAAGGATTACCTGAAGCGGCTTTAGGTTCGAGTAGGCGCCAACGCGCTATCCGAAGAAACAGCTATCTCAAGACTCAAGGTTTCGAAGGCGATTGAGTACGCCGGCCGCCTCGTCCGGCGGGAACCAATGTGCGAACGGTGATCGTGATCGGGCGGACCTATCCGGATCCGCGAAGTACTTTTCCAACTCTACATCGATCCTTTCGAACGATACGCAGAGCAGAACGGCCGGGGCGTTCACGCGCCGGTTAATTCGCTCCGGCCCAATCGACTGAAAGTAAAGGCCGCGGCGATAGAAGACGGCATGGCGCGGATTGACCTCGATCACACCGAATTCGCAACCGCGCACACGGTGCGCGTAGAGGTAGGCAGTGTGAAAGAGCCCACCCAGCACCGAGCTGGAAACGCTTTCCTCGCCAACCGCCAGTCGCGTGAACTCGCAGAGACTCGCACCGTCCCGGCGAAGCCGGGCAATTTCGTCCCGATAGAGGTCGTCAGCCGACAGCCCCTTATCGGAATCGACGCGGAGACTCAGAGTTCCGACGAGTACATTGTCTCGATATGCGGCGAAAGTCCGCAGGTCGGGGTCGAGGGTCGGCCCGGGAATTTGATAACCGCGCCATGCGTAGCGTCGTTGAACGAGGACCCCGGCGTCCTGCGTGGACGAACGGCTTCGGGCCAGGCGGATCTTGAATACGCCCGGGAGAAGTCCGGGATCGCCCTGCCCTGGGTCGTGCTCGCTGGTTACGTCCCGCAGCGGGGGAGGGGGGGCGCCGAAAACCGTAAGTGGCGACGATTCGCTCGCCCACTTTTCTGGTCGCTGGCCCGCAGGCGATGCAGCGCCCGTATCACCGGCTACCACCTTGCGCCGGAGTCGCTTAAGTGCGTCACGATGGGTCCCTAGTTTGCGCGTAACTGTCACCTAATCGGGTGATACCCAATTGGAACCGGTAACCAAAGTCTGCCTAAGCTATCCCGTAACATGATGATTTTTCTGGCGGGGCATCGCCTAATCATCTGCCTGGCAAGACTCGTGCTTATCGTTTCTTACCTATCGATCTTACCGATCTTCCCATCCGGGAAGCTGTCTGGCAAGAGTCGCGCTTAACCGTTTGTCGCCAATGAGCTTCCTGATCTTCCCATCCGGGAAGCCCTGGGCTGCGCGTCGCCGGATGGAAATTGCGCGAAAATGCAGAGCGCAATGCAGCCCATCTGGCGATTTAGTCGAGCGACGGGCGGATCATGTCGCCACTTCGTTCTACACGAGTGCCGCCATAGTTTGCGAATGCCGACGCCATGATCTGTTCGGTTCGGAGTATGCCGCACACCAAACGCAGCGCGGCACTGGGTCTAACGTATGGAATTACTGTGGTCGAAATATGGCATTGGCCGACAGATTTGTGCTATTGATGGTGTTTAGTACAGACTGCCGGATCTTTATGCACGCAAGTCATTGATAAATAGGTCTTCATGAGCCAATGCCCAAGCCACTGCAGCGCGGATCTCGGCACCAAATGGGGTCGAGGTTTTGGCATAAATTTCAAAGTTGCGAGGCCTTTCCGCCAGACGGCAGGGCAGAATGGATTTGCGTGGCTTTTCTTGAGGCTTACGAGAGGTAGAATGAACCAATGGTTCCGATGGACCGCGTCCATTGGCGTCGGTGGGCTCCATGGTTGGACATGATCGAATAGGGAACCGTCATGACTATTGAAAGTATTTGGTTGCGGCTCGCAGGGTGGCCCACCACGCTTATCTCCTTGGTGGCTCTGTCCGTTCTCGCCGGGTGCCAGACCCCAGCTTATCCGCCGGCGCCGCGGGAGGCGGCGAGTCCGGATTACCTGTACAAGATCGGGCCGCTCGACACCGTCAACGTCATCGTTTGGCGCAATCCGGAGATCTCGGGCAGCGTTCCGGTGCGCCCGGACGGCAAGATCACTATGACACTGATCGAGGACATGCCGGTGCTCGGGAAAGATCCGACGACGGTCGCCCGCGAGATCGAGAAGGCGCTGTCCAAGTACGTCCGGGACCCGGTCGTCACCGTCATGGTGACCGGGTTCAATGGCCCGTACTCCGAGCAGATTCGCGTGGTCGGCGAGGCTCAGAAGCCGCAGGCGCTTCCCTATAGGCAGGGCATGACCCTGCTCGACCTGATGATCGCGGTTGGTGGACTTACCGACTTCGCAGACGGCAATGGTGCATCGATCATGCGGCCCTCGGAAGGCGGCAAGCAATACAACGTGCGGCTCAAGGACCTGGTTAAGCGCGGCGATATTGCGGCGAACGTCGACGTCAAGCCCGGGGACATCCTGCTGATTCCGCAGAGTTGGTTCTAGGCCACATTTTTGACGGACGCCGGCGGCGTCGGCGAACTGGAAAGCGCGCAATATGCAGGAGTTCATCGAGCAGCTTCTCGGATACCTGAGGGGCATGTGGCATCGCCGCTGGATTGGTCTCGCGTTCGCGTGGCTGGTCGCGATCATCGGAACGATCGTCGTTTTCCGCCTGCCGGATCGGTACGAGGCGTCGGCGCGCGTCTACGTCGACACGCAATCGCTGCTGCGTCCGCTTCTGGCTGGCATGGCGGTGGCGCCCGATGCGAACCAGCAGGTGCAGCTCCTGACGCGCACGCTGCTCAGTCGACCCAATGTCGAAAAGATCATTCGCAAGGCGGACCTCGACACGAGCAAGGGCGCGAAGGCAGAGGACCTGGTCGATGACGTGACCAAATACCTCCAGATCGGACGGGCGCCCGGAGGTGACAACCTTTACCTGATTTCGTACCGTTCGGACGATCGCAAAAAGGCGCGCGACGTCGTGCAGTCCGCTCTCTCGACGTTCATCGAGCAGAGTCTCGGTGAGCATCGAAGCGATTCCGACAACGCACGGAAATTCCTCGACCAGCAAATCAAGGAAGTTGAAGCGAGGCTCGGGGAAGCGGAGGCTCGCCAGCAGGCTTTCCGGCTCAAGTACATGGGACTGCTCGGAACGAGCGACAAGACTTATCTGGGGCAGATCGCCGAGGTCAACGAACAGATTAAGCAGACACGCCTCGACCTTCGCGTTTCCGAGCAGACGCGCGACGGTATCCGCCAGCAACTCGAGCAGCAAACCGCGGCCGGAGCCGCCGCGAGCCCCACGTCAATCCGGATCGCGGTGCCCGAGCTCGACGGCCGAATCGACGCGTTGAAGGTTCAGGTCGACGAACTGCTTCGCAAGTTCACCGAACAACACCCGGACGTGGTCGCGGCGAAGCGCCTAATTGCACAGCTCGAGGAGCAGCGCAAGTCCATCATCGAGGCGCGCCAGAAGGCCGCTGCGAACAACCCCGATCCGACCCTTGCGGGCGATCCCATCGCGCAGCAACTCAAGGTGGCGCTCAACGAGGCGGAGGCCAATATCACCACATTGCGGGCGCGCCTCGCGGAGTACGAGGCACGCCAGGGACAGCTCAAAGCGGCTGCGGAAGCCGGGCCCAGGATCGATACCGAGCAGGCACAGCTCAACCGCGATTACTCCATGCTGAGGTCGACGTACCAGAATCTGCTCACTCGACGTGAAACGGCGATCATGAGTGGAAAGCTCGAGGAAGCAGGCGTGGCCGAGCTGCGGATCATCGATCCGCCGCGCGTTTCACCCAACCCGGTTGCCCCCAACCGACTGATGCTTCTCGCGGCGGTTGTCGGGGGGTCCCTGGCAGCCGGACTCGCCGTCAGCTTCCTCGTGAGCCAAGTGTGGCCGACGTTCCACGATGGGCGTGCACTGCGGGGCCTCGGCCGCCCGATACTCGGCATGGTGAGTTCGGTGCCGAGTCCATTCATATTGAAGCGCCGTCGCCGCGCGGCGGCGTTGTTTGTCGGAGGTATGGCGGGGCTTTTGATTACCTACGGCGCTTTGTTCGCTTTCACGCTGGTTACCGCTTCACGCGCCGTCTAGGGGACGAACGATGAGCCTCATCGAGGAAGCAGCCAGACGCCTGGAACAGCTTAGGCGGGCAGGAGTCGACGTGCTTGTGCCGACGGTCACCCCGGGCGACCCGGCGGCGGCCGAGCCGCACGTGGAGCGGGTTCCTGTTCCGGAAAGGCTGGTGGAGGCGCTGGAATCCGTTCCGCCAACGGAGGCTGCACGAAGGCCTCTTGTTCCCGAATCCTCCGACCATAGCGATGCCGACAAGCCTGCGGGAGACGGAAGACGGAGCAAGGCCGTGCACATCGACCTGGAAGCGTTGGCACAGGCCGGGTTCGTCACGCCCGAGGCGCAGCGGTCCCAGATTGCCTACGAGTTCCGTGTTCTGAAGCGCCCAGTCATCAGGAATGCCAGTGGCAAGTCGGGCGTGCGACTGGAGAATGGCAACCGGGTCATGGTGACGAGCGCGCTCCCGCGCGAAGGCAAGACGTTCGTCGCGCTCAATCTGGCGCTTAGCATCGCGCTCGAAGTCGACCACACGGTGCTCTTGGTCGATGCCGACGTGGCCAATCCGTCGCTGATGAAGGTCATGCATCTTCCCGATTCGAAAGGCCTGCTCGATGTGCTGACCGGCGACCAGCCCGACGTGGCCGACGTGCTGCTCCGGACCAACATCGAGAAGCTTTCGATCCTGCCGGCAGGCACCTTCGACCGCCGCGCTACCGAAATGCTGGCCAGTGACGCAATGGCGAACCTGGTCGATGAGATGTCCGCACGCTATCCCGATCGGATCCTGGTTTTCGATTCGCCGCCGTTGCTGCCCACGACCGAGGCGCGGGTGCTGGCTTCGCACATGGGCCAGATCCTGATGGTCGTGGAGGCGGACCACACCACGCAGGCCGCGGTGACGCAGGCGCTGGAAACGATCGAGAACTGCCCGGTCGTGTTGATGGTACTCAACAAGACCACGCGAACGGAACCGGGCGGCTACTACGCCTATGGAAGTGCGTACGCCGCCGCCGATTGATCGGAAAGCCATTCCGTGTTCAAGCGCCTTCGTTCGACCGATATTCCCGGTTTCGCAGCGTCGTCTCCGGGGTCGATGGGCGGCTGTTGGGCACTCACGGCGGGATGCCTGTGCGCAGCCTTTGCACCGAGCGCAGCGGCCGAGAACTGGCGCACGAGCGCCTACGCGAGCGCCATGGAAACCTACACGACCAATGTCAACTACGCGCCGGGCAGCCAGGCGACCAGCGATTGGGTCACCTCTCTCGCCGCAGGCTTCAATGTCAACGGCAGAGGAGCCCGCGTGCAGCTCAACGGCTCGGTTGCTGCCACTTGGAACATCTACGCTGGGGATACGCAGAACAACAGCATCGCGCCGAGCGTCAATCTGTCGGGCAGCGTCGAAGCCATCGAGAATTTCTTTTTCGTTGACGCAAGCGCAAATGTTTCCACGTCATTCGTGTCGCCGTTCGGCCCGCAGCCGCCCAGCCTCGTCAACGCTACCAATAATCGCTATATCTCTCAGACGTACTCCGTCAGCCCCTATATCCGAGGCGTCCTGGGTTCGTCGAATATCTCCTATCAAGTCCGCGACGACAACATCTGGACCGTGGCAAGCTCGTTCGGCAACTCGTCGGCCAAGGTCCCGAACACGTACGGCAATCAGCTGAGTGCTTCGATGGCTTCGGGGACGCGCCCCGTTGGTTGGACGCTGGAATACAACCGGTTCGAATACGACAATGGTATTCCGACCGATAACTCCGATCACGCAGGTCGCGCGCCTGATCGTGCCGTACCAGATCGACCCGCAGTTGCAGGTGTCCGGCAGGGTCGGGTACGAGGACAACAAGTTCCCCCAGGTGGCCATCCCAGGAAACCCAGGGGACGATCTACGGCGCCGGCTTCCAGTGGAGTCCGACGGAGCGCACCCAAATGGGGGGCTTCTGGGAGCACCAGTTCTTCGGCTCCGTCGTTCTCGTGGCAGATCAGCCATCGCCTGCCCAACGCGGCGATCAGTGCCAATTTCACGCGCGGTTTGAGCAGCTTTCCGCAGCTCGCGCTGCTGATCCCGGCGGGTGTGACGGTCACCCAGTTTCTCGACGCCGCATTCACGACGCGCATACCGGACCCTGCCGAGCGGGCGCTGGCGGTCCAGGAATTTCTGGCGCGGACCGGTCTCCCGCCCACGCTGGCCGCTCCGGTCAACGTCTACGGCACCACGATCTCCTTGCAGAACACGCAAAGCATTTCGCTCGTCTTGATCGGCGTTCGCAATTCGGTGACTTTCACGGCATTCAACGTCGAAAGCAGTACGATCGGGGGCACCGGCGAAGCGCTTCCGCCACAGTTTCAGATCGGACAGAACAACACGCAAACGGGTATTGGTATGAACTTCGCGTATCAGCTGTCCGGGTTCACCAGTCTTGGCGCCAACGCTACCTACTCGACCACGCGGGCGAACGATACCTCGCTCGCCAATGCGCGATCGAACAATTTTTCCGCCGGCGCCAATGCGTCCACGCGCCTGGGTCCGAAGACAACGGCAACTGCGGGCGTCACGTATTCGCTGTTCCAGCCTGTCGGCGGATCCACGAACCAGAGCGACACGTCGACGATCAATGCGTTCGTCGGCGTGAGCCACACTTTTTAGGGCAGGACGTGTACGAGACCTTTTTCGGGCTGACGGGAAAGCCCTTCCAGCTCAATCCGGATCCGGCCTTCTATTTCGGGAGTCGCGGCCACAAGCGCGCGTTCGCCTACCTGCAGTACGGTCTGCATCAGAGCGAAGGATTCATCGTCATCACCGGGGAAATCGGCGCGGGCAAGACCACGCTGGTGCGCAGCCTCCTGACGCAGATCGACGCGAGCCGGCTGGTTGCCGCGCAGCTGGTCAGCACGCAACTCGACGCCGAGGATCTGCTGCGCGCGGTGGCGACCGCATTCGGTCTTCCGACCAAAGCGGTCGAGAAGGCGCAACTCCTCGCCGAACTGGAGGCGTTCCTGCTTTCGCTCGTACCCCAGGGCAAGCGCGCACTGCTCGTGGTCGATGAAGCACAGAATCTGTCGGGACGAGCGATCGAGGAGCTGCGGATGCTGTCGAACTTCCAGCTGGGTAGCCAGGGGCTCATGCAGAGTTTCCTCGTCGGCCAGCCCGAACTCCGCAATCTGATGCAGCGACCCGAGCTGCAGCAACTCCGGCAGCGGGTGACCGCGTCCTACCACCTGGGGCCGATGGACCGTGCCGAAACGCAGGCCTACGTCGAGCATCGCCTCAGGCATGTCGGATGGAAGGAAGACCCGCGATTCGAGGGGAGAGCGTTCGATGCGATCTACTCGTTCTCCTCGGGCATCCCCCGCCGCATCAACACGCTTTGCAACCGGATCCTACTGGCGGCATTCCTCTCCGAACGCCACGTCGTAACCATGGCGGATGTTACCGAGACCGCCGACGAGATGAAGCACGAGTTGATCGATGGTGCGCGCGGTGCCGCGACGCTGGGGGCGGAGAACGGACCGCTGCCGGGACCTGTGATGTCCAACGAGTCGAGCCGCAGCCTGGAGGAGCGCGTGGTGCGGCTGGAACGCACGATGGATGCGACGCTCAACTTCCTGCAGCAGATCGTCCGGCCAGGATCGTCGGGTGCCGCGTCGGATCAGGTGAAGGGCTGATGCGCCATCGTCTCCACATCGACGGTGGCATTCTTTGCGTGGTGGGCGCCCGGCCCAATTACATGAAGATGTCGCCGCTCGTTCGCGCCTTCGCGATGCGTCCCGAGATGCCGGGCGTGCTGCTGGTGCACACTGGGCAGCACTACGATGTCGCAATGAGCGATCGGCTGTTCGCCGATCTGGGCATGCGCGCCCCCGACGTAAACCTCGAGGTCGGATCGGGCACCCATGCGGTGCAGACGGCCGAGATCATGCGTCGGTTCGAGCCGATCGTCGATTCCGCCAAGCCGAGTTGCGTCGTTGTCGTCGGCGACGTCAACTCCACGCTGGCGTGCAGCCTCGTGGCGGCGAAGAAAGGCGTCCCCGTGATTCACGTCGAGGCCGGGCTGCGCAGCTTCGACCGCTCGATGCCTGAGGAAATCAATCGGGTGCTGACCGATCAGATCGCCGACGTTCTCTATACGACCGAACCCTCGGCGGCGGAGAATCTGCGATGCGAGGGCGTGCCCGGCGAGCGTATCCATTTCGTGGGCAACGTGATGATCGATTCGCTGACCGCGAGTCGCGCGCATGCGATCCCCGCTGCGGCGGTTCTCGCGCGGAATGGCGTCGATCCGGCGCTGGCCGCTGCGTTGCGCCACTTCGGACTCGTGACACTCCACCGCCCGTCGAACGTCGACTCGGTCGAATGCCTGACCGAGGCATTGACCATCCTGCGAGACGTCAGCGAGCGCATCGTGCTCGTCTGTCCGCTGCATCCGCGAACCCGCGGCAACATCGACCGGTTCGGCCTCTCCCATCTCGTCGAATCACCGCGCATCGTGCTGCTGCCGCCGCAGGGGTATCTCGAAGCGCTCGGGTTGATGGCCGAGGCGGCGATGGTACTGACCGACTCGGGCGGCATCCAGGAAGAGACCACCGCCTTGGGCGTTCCGTGCCTGACGATGCGGGACAACACCGAGCGGCCGATCACGGTCGAGCAGGGGACGAACGTGCTCGTTGGGCGGAATCGCGCACTGATCCTCGCTCACGTCGACGCCATTCTGGCGGGCGGAGGCAAGCGCGGACGCGCGCCCGCCCTGTGGGATGGTCGTGCCTCGGAGCGCATCGCCGCCCACCTGGCGGGCTGGCTCGCCACGGCGGCCGAACCGGTCCCGGCCTGAGATCATGCGTGCGCCCGTGACAAGCGATGGCATGAGGGTCAATGCGCTGACGATCGACGTCGAGGACTATTTCCACGTGTCGGCGTTCGCACCCTATATATCGCGTTCGAGCTGGGACGACGGCGAGCACCGCATCGAGGCCAATATCGAGCGGATTCTCGAGGTTCTCGCCGCAGCGGACGTCCACGCGACGTTCTTCACGCTCGGCTGGGTGGCCGAGCGTTATCCCGACATGGTCCGTCGCATCGTCGCGCAGGGTCACGAGCTGGCGAGCCACGGGTACGCGCACGAGCGTGCGACGTCGCTCGCCAGAGAGCCTTTTCTCGCCGACGTGGCGCTGGCGAAGGCCGTGCTGGAAGACATCGCCGGGTGCGCGGTCCACGGCTATCGAGCGCCGAGCTTCTCGATCGGGGAAGGTAACCTGTGGGCGTACGATTGCCTGCTGGAGGCGGGCTACCGGTACAGTTCGAGCATCTATCCCATCCAGCACGATCACTACGGAAGTCCGGACGCCAACCGGTTCGCCTTCGTCACACCCATGGGCCTGCTCGAGGTGCCGGTCACGACCGCGCGGCTTCTCGGCCGGAACTGGCCGGCCGGCGGCGGCGGCTACTTCCGCCTGCTGCCCTACGCGATCTCGCGCTGGCTGATCGCGCGCGTCAACAACTGCGACGCCGAGTCGGCAATCTTCTATTTCCATCCCTGGGAAATCGATCCCGAGCAGCCTCGCGTCGACGGGCTGGACGCGAAGACCCGGTTCCGCCATTACGTCAATCTCGGGCGCACGATGGGCCGGTTGCAACTTCTTCTGCGCGACTTCTGCTGGGACCGGCTGGATCGCGTCCTCGAGTCGAAGCAATGAACGCGAGCGTCGCACACGAATTCGGTAACCAGGACGCAGTGTCGCTCGACAGCGTTCGCGACTTCGCGTCCGGTGACGTGGCTCGCTGGGAGGCATTTGTCGAGACCTGTCCCGACGCCACGTTCTTCCACCGGATCGGCTGGAAGGAGGTCATCGAGGATTGCTTCGGGCACCGCACCCACTATCTGCTCGCCGAGCGGGACGGCCGTATTAGCGGAATCCTCCCGCTCGCGGAGCTCAAGAGCTTCCTGTTCGGACATTCGCTCGTCTCGTTGCCGTTCTGCGCGTACGGCGGCGCAGCCGGGATCGACAGGGGGCCGTGGCGGCACTGCATCGGGCGGCCCGCGAGCGCGCCGAGCGTTTGGGCGTCGAGCATCTGGAACTGCGCAACCGGACGACGCGCGAGCCTTCGTGGCCGCGACAGGATCTGTACGCCACGTTTCGCAAGGAGATCCTTCCGGAGGTCGAGGCGAACATGCTGGCGATTCCTCGGAAGCAGCGCGCCGTGGTGCGCAAGGGCATCAAGAACGGCCTCCGGAGCGAGATCGATTCGGACGTCGACCGGTTCTTTTCCCTTTACGCCGACAACGTGCATCGGCACGGCACGCCCCCATTGCCACGTCGGTATTTTCGGAAGCTCGCGCAGACTTTCGGGCGGGACGTCGAGGTCCTCACGATCGTCGAGCCCGGCGGCCGTGCCGTGTCCAGCGTCCTGAGTTTCTACTTCCGCGACGAGGTGTTGCCCTACTACGCGGGGGACCATGTTGTCGCCCGCGATCTGGCGGCGAACGACTTCAAGTACTGGGAAGTTGATGCGCCGCGCGTGCGAGCGCGGCATTCGCGTCTTCGACTACGGCCGCAGCAAGCGCGGGACCGGCCCATTCGACTTCAAGAAGAACTGGGGGTTCGAACCGGCATCGCTCGCCTACGAATACTGCCTGCTCCATCGGACCAGCATTCCCGAAAACAATCCGCTGAACCCGAAATACCGGGCGTTGATCGCGATTTGGCGAAGGCTGCCGATCGCGGTCGCGAATGCAATCGGCCCGCATCTCGTGAAGAGCCTCGGCTGAGGGTGGGCGATCCGTGGATTCTCTGATTTTCCTCGCGCACCGCCTTCCGTTCCCGCCCAACAAAGGCGACAAGGTCCGCTCATATCACTGGCTTCGGCATCTGGTCGAGCGCTACCGCGTCTTCCTCGGCGCGTTCATCGACGATCCTTCCGATTGGCAGCATATCGAAGAGGTTCGTGCGCTGTGCGCCGATCTTCATGTCGAACCGCTCGTTCCATGGTCCAAACGCATTGCCAGTGCCGCGGCGCTGATGACAGGCGAGGCGATGACCTTGCCCTATTTCCGGAGCCGCGCCCTGAATCTGTGGGTGAAGGCTGGTCGCCGCGCGCGAGGACGTGAGGCGGGTTTTCGCCTATTCGTCGCCGATGGCCCAGTACGCGCTCGATATTCCGAACGCCCGCTGCGTCGTGGATTTCGTCGACATGGACTCCGCCAAATGGGCCGAGTACGCGCAAAGGCGAAGCTGGCCCCTGTCAGCGATCTACGAGCGCGAGGCGGAGCGGCTGCTCGCCTTCGA
>CAVRZM010000011.1:0-333841 GCA_963725735.1 uncultured beta proteobacterium
CCAAAGTTGAGCGTGGAACAGACGAGCAAGGGACGCAACCGAGCCAAGGCGTGCAGGGGCACAAACATTACGTATTGCTAGACGATGAAACGACTACTGACAATTGCGCTCGACCGCATTGCTGCAGCTTGCAGTTTCCACAAGTGACCTGCGCGGCCGAGATCACGGAGCGGATCGACTACGGCGTCGTCGAGTCGATCCAGGTCTACCGTAAGACCGACAACCAGCCCGTCAACGTCGGCACGATACTCGGCGGTATTGCCGGCGGCGTGATCGGACATCAGCTTGGCAGCGGTCGCGGAAACACCGCGGCCACGATCGCAGGCGCCGTCGGCGGTGCCGTCGTCGGGAACGAAGTGCACAAATCACAGGTACAGGGCTCGCGGTATCGAATCACCGTACACCTCGATTCGGGAACCCAGCTGGTGCTCGAGGATTCCCGGGACGTCGAGCTGCGCGTCGGTGATCGGGTCCGGGTTCAGAACAACCGCCTCTCTCGTCTGTAGAGCGGGGCGGGAGATCTGACCGTATCGCATCAAGAGCCCTCGGCTCGACCATCGTTCGATACGTTCGCACGGGAGATTTGCGATGTCCACGACGACCTGGCTCCTCCTCCAAGTTTGGCTGACCGGCGCTGTCGCTGGCGTGATGTGGCTGTTGGTCGCCTGGATCGGCAAGCGATGGGACCGCTTCGCGTTGCGCAGGCGCAGTCGCCGCCATAGGTCGATGGCGAACGACGCTGGCCGGAGAGCGGGTGCTTTTGGAGCGACTCTCCGGACGCGCAGCCAAGCGGCCGAACGGCCCGGTTTCGGCGGCATGAACCTCAATCGCAACTCCATGTCGGGCTCCACCCGACGGGCCTCGAAGGGACCATCTTGAACCGGTCGTGGCGCTTCTTACTTCAGGTAGCGGTGGCCGCGGTCGCCGGCTTTGTCGCCGCATACGCAACGATAAGCACTCTACGCGGTAAGCCCGCGGAACTGGGTGCCGGACGCGACCATCCAGCGCCTATCGTTGGACGGCAGCGGCGCATCACCGCCCAGATTGCCCGGAACCGACACCACCGTGCAGCCGGCGCGCGCGGACGAGCCGGTCATCGTCAGCTATCGCGCCGCTGTGGCCCGTGCAGCGCCTTCGGTGGTGACCGTGCACTCCGCGCACACCTCGGCCGGGCGATTACCGCTCAGCCCGCAGGTCCTGAGCCAGTCGCTCGCCTCGGGAGTCGTCATCGAGAGCGACGGGTACATCGTCACCAACTTCCACGTCATCGCCGATGCCTCCGAACTCGCCGTCTCGCTGCCGGATGGAACCATGCAACTGGCGAAGCTCGTTGGAGCCGACTCGAAGTCGGATCTCGCGCTTCTCAAGATCGATATTTCCGGACTGAGGCCGATTGCGATCGCCGACATCAATGACGTTGCGGTCGGCGACGTCGTTCTCGCGGTCGGCAATCCACTCGGCATCGGCCAGACGGTGACGCAGGGCATCGTCAGCGCCGTCGTGCGTCGGGGCGCGACTCCGGTCGACAACTTCATCCAGACCGACGCGGCGATCAACCCGGGCAACTCGGGCGGTCCGCTGATCGACACGGCGGGCCGCCTCGTCGGCATCAACACCGTGATTCTCTCGCACGGCGGCGGATCGGAGGGGCTCGGATTCGCCATACCGGTCGACCTGGTGCACACCGTCGCCGCGATCCTGAAGACGAAGGCGCGTGTCAGCGGGGCTGGCTCGGCGTGTGGACTGGCACCGCCAGCCGAGGCGGGCGGTGCGCGGGTGGTCGCGGTAGAGCGGGACGGACCGGCAGATCGGGCGGGCATCGAGCCGGGCGACGTCATCGTGCGCGTGGGCGAGGGGGAGGTGCAGCGTCCGCAGGATGTCACTAGTGTCGTGATCGGCGCGGAACCCGGCACGCACATGTCGGTTGACATCGTCCGGAACGGCGAGCGCGCAACGCGTGACGTGGTGCTGTCCCAGCCTCCGACGCCACCGAGTCCGCGATGAGCGTCCGCCTGCGGGGCCTCGCGCCGTTTTGCCACCGAACGCAGACGTTTCGGTGACGACTTGGCGCGGGCGTGCCGGCTCGATGGGTACAAAGGAAATCCAACTTTATGAGCGGTTCTACTCTCGTCCTCAACGCCGGCTCCTCGAGCATCAAGTTCGTGGTCTTTGCCGTGCGGCAGGGCGAACTCGCCCCGGTGGTGCGCGGCCAGATCGAGGGCCTCTATACGGCACCGCGCTTCGTCGCGCACGACGGCGAAGGCCGCCTGCTGGACCAGAACACCTGGAAAAAGGGCATTGAGCTGGGCCACGATGGGGCGATCGCGTTCCTCACCGAGAGGCTAAGGGCGCAGGGCGCGCGAATCGAGCTCGCTGCGGTCGGCCACCGCGTCGTGCATGGCGGTACACGCCATTCGGCGCCGGTGCGTGTCGATGCGGGCGTGCTCGCGACGCTTGAAAAGCTGGTACCTCTCGCCCCCCTTCACCAGCCGCACAACCTCGCTCCGATCCGCGCCCTGCTTGCCGCGCGGCCGGACCTTCCGCAGGTCGCCTGCTTCGACACGGCGTTTCACCGCACGCAGCCCGCGCTGGCGCAAGCATTCGCACTGCCGCGGAGATCACCGAGAGCGGCGTGCGCCGCTATGGCTTCCATGGGCTTTCGTACGCCTACATCGCCTCGGTGCTGCCGCGCTACGACGCCCGCGCCGCCGCCGGTCGCACTGGTCGTGCTGCACCTCGGCAACGGCGCCAGCATGTGCGCGATGAAGGCGGCGCGAGCATCGCGAGCACCATGGGCTTCACCGCCGTGGAGGGACTTCCGATGGGCACGCGCTGCGGCTCCCTCGACCCGGGCGTAATCCTCTATCTCATGGACGAGCGGGGCATGGACGCCCGGGCGATCGAGAAGCTGATCTACCAGCAGTCCGGCCTCCTCGGCGTCTCTGGCATCTCGAGCGACATGCGCACCCTCCTCGCAAGCAACGCGCCGGGCGCGAGGCTCGCTGTCGATCTCTTCGTCTACCGCATCGGTCGCGAGCTCGGCTCGCTCGCCGCGGCACTCGGCGGCCTGGACGCGATCGTCTTCACGGGCGGCATCGGCGAGAAGGCGGCAGCAATCCGCGCCCGCGTCTGCCGCGACGCGGCGTGGCTCGGCGTCGAGCTTGACGTCACCGCCAACGACGGTCCGGGCCGCGAATCAGCACGCCGGCGAGCCGCGTGGCGGTATGGGTCGTGCCCACAGACGAAGAGGCGATGATCGCGACGGAGACACGGTCGCTCGTGGCCAAGGAGGTTGCATGAAGGTCCAGATCGCCCTAGTGACGCGGTCGATCGGCGGGCATCCCGGCCCCACTTCGCGGCATGGCGCTGCGTATTGACAGACGTTGGAGCGTCCAATGAAGACCATCTTACTGAAGGACGCCGTCGCGATGATTCCCGACGGCGCGACCGTGATGATCGGCGGGTTCATGGGCGTCGGCACGCCCGAGCGTCTGATCGACGAGCTCGTGCGCCAGGGCCGGCGCAACCTCACCGTCATCGCCAACGACAACGCGCTCCCGGGGGTCGGCATCGGCAAGCTCATGAGCGCCGGCGCTGGTCAGCAAGACCATCGCCAGCCACATCGGCCTCAACCCCGAGACGCAGAAGAAGATGCTCGCCGGCGAGCTCGAGGTCGAGCTCGTGCCGCAGGGGACGCTGATCGAGCGCATCCGCGCCGGCGGCTTCGGGCTCGGCGGCGTGCTGACGCCGACCGGTGTCGGCACGGTGGTCGAGCAAGGGCAAGCAGCGCATCGAGGTCGACGGCAAGCCCTACCTGCTGGAGACGCCGCTGCGCGCCGATTTCGCTCTCGTGCAGCGCGTTTCTCGCCGACTACCTCGGCAACCTCTACTACGCGCTCACCGCGCGCAACTTCAACCCGGTGATCGCGATGGCGGCCGACACGGTGATCGCCGAAGCCGCAGAACATCGTGCCGGTCGGCGTGATTGCGCCCGACCACGTCATGACGCCGGCACCGCTCGTCGACTACATCGTTTCGCACGCCTGATCATGGACGCCCAGAACATCATCGCCAAGCGCATCGCGCGCGAGCTGCGCGACGGCATGCTCGTCAACCTCGGCATCGGCATCCCGACGCTGGTCGCGAACTACGTCCCGAGCGACATGCACGTGTATCTTTCAGTCGGAGAACGGCCTGATCGGCACGGGCGCCCCGCCCGCCGAAGGGATGCACGCACCCGCGTCCTCACGGACGCGGGCGGACAGCCGTCAGCGCGCTGCCCGGTGCCTCCACCTTCGACAGCGCCATGTCCTTCGGCCTGATCCGCGGCGGCCACCTCGACATGACGGTTCTCGGCGGCCTGCAGGTCGACGGCGCCGGCCGGCTCGCCAATTGGATGGTGCCCGGAAAGATGGTGCCGGGCATGGGCGGCGCGATGGATCTCGTGACCGGCGCGAAGCGCGTGATCGTCGCCATGCAGCACACCGCCAAGGGCCAGTCGAAGATCGTCAGCGAGTGCTCCCTGCCGCTCACCTCGGTGCGGCCGGTCGACCTCGTCGTCACCGAGCTCGCGGTGATCGGCTTTCCGGGCGGGCGCGCCACGCTCCTCGAAACCGCGCCGGGCGTGACCGTCGCGCACGTGCGCGAGGCCACCGAGGCCGAACTCGCGGTGTCCGCAAGCGTTCGCGCGATGGAGCTCTAGTGTGGATGCGCCTGCGCTCGTTCCTGCCGTTCTGCCCCACGCGGCGACGGCTTCCACCCGAACGACCCCCTCGCCTGCTCGAGAACCTCATAGTCTCGCTTGTGGCGAGTGAACGGACAGCTAGGTCACTCATCACAGCGACAGGAGATTAAGCCATGACAACGATCATCGACCGCCTTCGCCAGTACATCGACTGCGCGCTAAGGCGCAGTCGGGTACCCCGTGACATGCCGCCCGCGTGGGCACAGGAGCCTGAGAGTGGCAACAGTTGGGAGGACCCTAATGCCAAATTGCGCAGAGTCATCGCTACCACCATGTTGCTCGGCTGACTTCGAGGAATTCGACCTATGCTCCTGAACAACAAAGTTTGCATCGTCACCGGCGCCGCGAGCGGCATCGGCAAGGCAATTGCCACTCGCTTCGCTCGCGAAGGCGGCAAGGTCGCAGTTGCGGACCTTCAGATCGAGGCTGCGCATCAGACTGTCGCGGAGATTTCGGCCAACGGCGGCACGGCAATCGCCGTGGCGATGGACGTCACGAGTGAGGCGCAGGTGCACGGGGGCATTGCAACCGTCGTCGCCAAATGGGGCGGTGTAGACGTGCTCGTGAGCAATGCCGGCATCCAGATTGTGCATCCGATCGAGAGCTTTCCGTTTGCCGAGTGGAAGAAGATGCTGGCGATCCATCTCGACGGCGCCTTCCTGACGACGCAAGCCTGCATCCCGCATATGCAACGCTCGGGGCGCGGCGGCAGCATTGTCTACATCGGGTCGGTTCACTCGAAGGAGGCGTCGGTCTTGAAGTCTGCCTACGTCACCGCCAAACACGGACTCCTCGGTCTTGCCAAAACAATCGCGAAGGAAGGCTCCCGTTACGGGATCCGCGCGAACGTCGTGTGCCCAGGGTTCGTGCGCACGCCGCTCGTTGAGAAGCAGATTCCCGACCAGGCACGCGCGCTCGGCATCAGCGAGGTTGACGTGGTGAAGAAAGTGATGCTCAAGGAAACGGTCGACGGTGAGTTCACGACGGTCGACGACGTCGCCGACGTGACATTGATGTTCGCGAGCTTTCCTTCTAACGCGCTCACCGGGCAATCGATGGTGGTGAGCCACGGATGGTTCATGCAATGAACGCAATTGACACCTTTTCCAAGGCCCGCCAGTTCCTGTGGGGCGTATTGATCGGCACCGCCATAGTGACCGTGCTATTTCTGCTAATGTGAATAGCAAGGCGGTGTCCCCGCCGTAGCGTTCCTGCTGGCGGTGGGCGGCTGTACATGTACCGCAGTCGCTTGCCAAGTTCGCCATCCAGCGTGGCCGAGACGGCAGCGCTGAACGATATCGATACCGTTCAGGCGGTCGAGATCTTTCGATTAATGGCCACCGAGCGCTTTGCTTCCGTTTGACTTCCACAGCACAGTCGTCGGCATTGGCCTGCGTGACGGAGACGAGAGCGAACGCAAACGAGAGGCGGCGGGCGTGCGCGCCGGTCTCGCCTCCCAAGCGGCAATCGCATCTTCGGCCATGCCCAGATCCATTGGGACGTGATCCCATCGGAGGTGTCTACGCATTTGGCCGTCAATATGACCCATGGCGTGACGGAGCGCGTCGAGCCCGACTTGCTGGCCCCTTGTCGTGACTGCGCGACAGTCATAGTCGACCAGACTCTCAGCGCAGGCCAGGATCACATCGTGCAGCTCGCGGCCGCCGTGTTGAGGCTCTTGCAACGAGCACTCCCGGAGATACGTCCGCATCGATCGAAGGATTCGCTCTACCAAGACCCTCCCCATGGCGCACTCCAGAGATCGGTCAAACGGACCGTTACGCGAAACAAAGGTAACGTGATACAGCGAGACCCGTCGTAAGGGATACGTCGCGTTTTGGTCGCACATCGACGAGGCGAGCGTCGCGGTCTGGCGCACGATTTCCCGACCCAAGGCAGACGATTTGCTGACGACGACGCTGGATCCGGGCGCTAAGGTGCGCGATGTGCGGCGCTGCAACCGCGCGGCATCCGAGCATTTGCCTACTTTCACGAACATGGAGAAACACATGAACAAAACGTTGTCCGCCCTGCTTCTGTCGATGTCCGTCGCCGTCATCCAGCCGGCGCTCGGTGCCGACACCGCCAAGCCCGATGCAACGATCGAAGTCGCCGGAAGCTCGGTCGGCGTGGGTGTCGGCTTTACCGAGGCCAAGGGCACGCTCACGTATCAAGGGAAGTCGTACCCCGTCACGCTGCAAGGCGTGAGCCTCGCACAGGTCGGCGCATCCAGCATCACTGCGGCTGGCGAAATCTATCACCTTGCGCGTCTGCAGGACGTGGCTGGCAGCTACGCGGCGGCGTCCGCCGGCGCGGCACTGTCCGACGGCCGCACCGAAACCACGATGAAGAATCAGAACGGCGTCGTGATGAAGATCCACACGACGAACAAGGGCGTGGACCTCCGTCTCTCGGTCGATGGCGTCTCGGTGAAGCTCGCTGATTGAGCGATCGGGAGTATCGGCCCATACGTGCCGCGGCACGTGCGCCGCCCGCTACTCGCTGAGCTGCGTGAGAGTAGAAGGTGGCGCGCGTCGCGGCCCCTGCATCGATTGTTGGACATACATACAGCAACCACCTCCGCGCCGCGGCGCGGTGCGGACCAACGCTATGAAGCGGCCCTCGCGCCGATCTCTAGCAAGACACAATGACGCAATAGAAGACGAACATGCCACATCGATTAATTCGGCGCTTGGGGCTATGGATGCCCGCATTTGTGCTAATGGCCGCCACAGGAAGCGTAGTCATGGCCGAAAGCCCACTTCAATCAGAGCAGGCGCGTGAGTAATCCGGTCCGCGAGCCATGGGCCATTCGTTTGTCCGCCCGACGAAGGCTGGCGATCGTCGTTGCTGTCGGCATTGCGGTCTATTCCGTCGGGCCAACCGTGGTTCCCATCGCGAACCGGCTGCTGGTGACATGGATCGCGGCATCCCTGACCTACCTGGTCCTGTATTGGCTGACGATCCTGCATGCGGACGCGGACCTGACCCGTCGGCGGGCGACGCACATACGATCAGGCCGCGTATGTCATCTTCCTGCTCGTAACGAATGCCGCGTGCGCAAGCATCGTCGCCATCGGCTTCGTGATGGGCGACGTCAAGTCGCTGGACTTCTGGCCGAAGGCGCTTCACGTCGCGCTATCAATCGCGGCGCTGCTGCTGTCCTGGATGCTGATCCAGACGGTGTTCGCGTTTCACTACGCTCGCCGCTACTACGCGCCGGCTTCGGTACGCGAGGGTCCGGCCGCGGGATTGAATTTCCCCGGAGTCGAAGAGCCGGCCTACTTCGATTTCGCGTATTACTCGTTCGTCCTGGGCATGACGTCGCAGGTTTCGGATGTCTCGGTCACGACCGCGCAGATGCGGCGCACGACGCTGGCCCACAGCATCCTCAGCTTCGTTTTCAACATTGCCGTCCTCGCGATGAGCATCAATGTCATCGGCGGCGTCATTTAGACAGCCTGGAGACGATCCGATGAGTTACGAAGTTCAGGAAGAGAATTGTCGACGAGCGATGCTGATCGCCGACATCCGCTCGCATCGAGAGTTCACTCATGAAGCTGCCTCCATGCAACACCCCGCGCATCGTCATCGTCGGCGGCGGCGTTGCCGGGCTGCTGCTGGCCACGCGCCTCGGACCACGGCTCGCTCGCATGCGAGGCCGAGTCACATTGGTCGACCGCAGCTGGACCCACGTGTGGAAGCCGATGCTGCACACGTTTGCGGCCGGCACCTGGAATGTCCACCAGCAGCAGGTCCAGTACCTGCTGCATGCGCGAACCCATCGCTTCGAATACGTTCCCGGACAGCTCGACGCGATCGACCGGACAGCCAAGCGCGTGCGTCTCGCGCCAATGCAGGGTGCAGGCGAAGCGATCGCGGACGCGCGTGAACTGGAGTACGACGTGCTCATCCTGGCGTTCGGCAGTCGCGCGAACGACTTCGGAACACCAGGGGTTGCCGAGCATTGTCACTTCATCGACAGCCAGGACCAGGCTGACACATTCAATGCGCGACTGCGTGCACACGTGGCGCGCAGCGTGTTTCAGAATCGGACCATCGACATCGCCATCGTCGGTGGTGGCGCGACCGGCGTCGAACTGGCGGCCGAGCTGAGCCGCATGGTCGAGTTCGCGGCGGGTTATGGCGAAGTCGATATCCGCCGTCGGTTGCGGGTGACGCTTCTCGAAAGCGCGTCGCGCATTCTGGGAGCATTCCCTGACGCGGTCTCCACTTCGGCCGCCGCGCAGCTTCGCGCGCTTGGCGTGGACGTGCGCACGGGAGTGCGCGTCGTGGCCGCCGACGCGCACGGATTCCTGCTCGACGGCGGTGAACGAATCCCGGCGGCACTGAAGGTCTGGGCAGCAGGCGTACGCGCGTCCACTACGCTCGACAAGAGCGGGCTGGAGCTCAATCGCGCGGGCCAGGTCGTGGTACGGCCGAACCTGCTCGCCAGGAACGACTCGTCGATCTTTGCATTGGGCGACTGCGCCACCTTCATGCCGGAAGGCGCGGATCGGCCGTTGCCGCCGACCGCGCAGGTCGCGAACCAGCAGGCGTTGCACCTGATACGCCATCTGCCGGCATGGCTGCAAGAGGGCAAGCCGCTGCCGTCCTTCCGCTTCCGCGACCTTGGCGCGTTGGTAGCGCTAAGCGACTACAACGCCTTCGGCACGCTTGGCCGCTTCGGCTTTTTCACGGGACGCTTCATCAAGGGTCAGTTCGCGCGGCTCAGTCATGCCCTGCTCTACCGCCGCCATCAGCTGGCGCTTCACGGCACAGCGCGAGCCGCGCTGCTGTGGGCGGCCGAACGAATCAACGCGCTCGTGCAGCCGAAGATTCGTATTACGTAGCAGTAGCGTCTCTCCAGCACTGCATCGTCATCGGCATCGTGCCGCCTCGTTCGATCCCTCGTGCGCAGACGGCGTCGGCAGCCGCCCGCGCCTTCAGCCGCTCGTATTCGCGGGCAGGCGTCGCAAGCCAGGAGGCCAGTGGACCGCAAGGCAGCTTCATACCGCTGGTGGAACGAGCATGGTTGAACATGAGGCTCGCCACCAGCGGCTCCGCACTCTGGGCACGCTTTGGCATTACAACATTACGCTTCCTTACCGCGCTCGTTTGTTCCGCGAATATCAATCGGCGCCAACACTCCGCAGCATCGTCTGAGGCGCAGCATCCCAGAGCAATCGCGCCCTCAACTGCAGCCTCAATTCGTGGGCATAACACACTTTGTCCGCCGCTCGCGTGCACTGACTGTGGCGACGCGCAACCCACGCTGGCGGCTCGGCGCATCGACGTTTGGGAAAGCGCTTACTGTAAGGGTCTTCGGCCGCATCAGTGCACCGCGCGTGCAAAGGTGCGCCCGCGCATGAGCTGCACCGCCTCGGGATGCTCCTCGGCGAGTCGGCGAGCGACTGCGTCACGGCCTCGTAGAGATCGGCGCCGGCGGTGTAGCCCGGCCAGGTAGAAGACCGACAGCTCGGCCACCTTGAGGTCGGGCCGCAGCCAGAAGCCGGACAGTATCGGCAGGCGCTTGAATAGTTCGTGCACGTGGCGGGCGACGACCGCCTCGGTATGCCGGCGACACACTTCACTTAGGTGTTGCTCGGAGGGTTTCATGCGACGCGCTCCTGTCTAGGACTCGTTGAGGACAAGCGGCTCGCGCTCCAGCGTAGCGGCGACCGCGCGGATAAGTTCGGCAACCGCCGCATCGCCGCGGCACAACGCTGTGAGCGCCGCCAGCGCAGGATGGTCGCGCGCCGCCGCGACATTCCGCTCGACGGCAGGCGCGCGTTGCGACGATGTGTCAATCGTGGAGGCGATGAAGCGATAGCCCCGCCGCGATACCGTCTCGATGCAACGCGGCGCTTTCGGGTCGTCATCGAGCGCCATACGCACTTCGCTGATGGCCGTTTTGAGCACCGACTCAGTGACGAAGCGATGACCCCAGACGCGGTCGAGCAACGCGTTCTTCGTCACCAGGCTGCCGGGGGTGCACGCCAGTTCGCACAGCACCGCGAACGGCTTCGGCGCGAGAGTGACGGCCTTTCCATTGCGCAGCAGGAGCGCATTGGCTTCGTCCAGTTCGAAAGCATCGAAGCGCACGCGTACCGGAGTCAGGGCAACAGGGTGTCCGCTCGTTGCGTGGGGGACGGCGCGAGACGCGCTGAGCGGAACGACATTCGCAACATCCATGTGTGACCTCCGCGATGAGAGTCGCTCTTGTCAGCACTATGGCGCTGGCCGGCACTCCCGCGCGAGACCCGTTTGGTGTCGCGATGCGGCTCGATCGGTGTTCGGCAAGGTCCACTGAAGAGCAGGCGGCGCCCAGCTGAAAGGCTCCCGCGACACCCTCTTTAGGGGTGCGGCTCACGCCTCTTCTCGTTCGCGCTTCCGTCGCGGATTTCGACGCGTCGCCAACCGAAGAGCCGCGCATCGACCGACCACGCGCCCGGACCGAGCAGCGCAAGGGCTGCAGCGAGCGCGGCCAGAAGCACGTAGGTGCGTGCGTCAGCCGGGTCAGACCACGCATGCATGGCCGCGGCGATAGCGGCGACCGTGCCAACGACGGGCGTCCACAACCCGACAACCAGGAGCATACCCATCGCCGCGCAGATCACGTGCAAACCGACTAGCGGCCATGGGTAGCCAGTCCAAAGCGCCGCCACGCCGTGGAGCAGCAGAGTACCGCCTGCGGCCACGCGCATGAGCAGAAGTCCGGCGCCGGGGGCACCATGGGCGAACGTCGAGAAAAGTCTTCGCACACGTCGAGTCTACGAACGGCCCGACGACGCGTAAACCCTCGAAAGAGTGGCGCCGACCCCTCTTTTGCCCGGCGAAGGCGCGCGGACCTAGATCTGGATGATTCCGCGCTTGAGTCCAATCATCGCGGCATGCGTACGGTCCTTGGCGCCCAGCTTCGACAGGATATTTCGCACCTGGCCCTTGACGGTCTCCTCGCTCAGTGCGAGCGCCCTGGCGATCTCCTTGTTTGCGTTGCCCTGCGCGATGAGCCGCAGTACGCGAATCTCCGCCGGTGTGAGCGCATCGTCCGTGGCGTGCTCGGCCAGCTCGAACGACACTTCCGAGGCGAGCGCCTTGCGTCCGGCGTGCACCGCGCGAATGGTGTCGAGCAGCTCCTTGTGCAATGCGTTCTTCAGAAGGTAGCCGCGAGCGCCGGCCTGCAAAGCGCGAAGCGCCTGCGCGTCGCCGGCATAGGTGGTGAGCACGATGATACGAGCGTCCGGAAACTCGCCCCGGATCGCGCCGATCGCGTCGAGCCCGCCCATCTCGGGCATTTGCAGGTCCATGAGCGTGACATCCGGACGGTGCGCGCGGAACTGCTGGATCGCCTCGCGTCCGTTCGCCGCCTCTGCCACGAGGGCCATGTCCGGCTCGGCGGCGAGCAGCCCGGCGATGCCCTGCCGAACGATCGGGTGATCGTCGACGCAGAGAATCCGGATGCGTTGAGGATTGTCGCTCATCACTCGCTGGTATCGCTTGGCCTGGGGGCCATCTGAGGGAGCCTGTGATCGGGACCGTTAAGCGCTACTGTACGCGTGCAGCGCCGGAATGCTCAATTCCACCTCGGTACCCGAATCGACGCCGCTCCAAACCGTGAGCTTCCCGCCTGCCAGCTTCGCGCGCTCGCGCATTCCTCGCAACCCGAAGTGGCCTTCCGGTCCCTCCGCGCGTAACACCGCCGGGTCGATCCCCTTGCCGTCGTCACGCACCCGTACCTGAAGCTCGCGCACGTCGTAGCGCAACTCGACCTCGACCTGCTTGGCAGCTGCGTGGCGGAATGCGTTGCGCAGCGCTTCGCCGGCGATACGGAAGACCTCGTCGCGCACAATCGGATGCAGCGCCCGCGGAGTACCTTGGACCTCGACCCGCAACACGGCCTCAGCGGAGGTCTCGGTCGCCAGCTCTTCGCCGAGCGCCCGAACCGCAGCGGCCAGATCGTTCATCTCGGTCGCCGAGGCGCGCAGTCCTTGCACCGCGTCGCGGCCCTCCGTGATCGCCTGGGCCGCTTGGTCGATGGCACTCGCAAGCACCTCCTTCGATTCACCGGGACGATCCGGCAGGAGGTTGAACGCGGTCTGGAACCGCAACAGCAGGCCGTGGAAGCTCTGCAAAAGCGTATCGTGCAGGTCGCGTGCAATACGCGTCCGCTCAGCGACACGCGCGTCCAGCGTCATCTCGAACTGACGATGCAGCCGCCGGATGCGTAGCTGGTAACCTGCCCACGCCAGAACCAACATCAGCGTGGCGCAGAGAGCGCGAAACCAACTTGTCTGGTAATACGCCGGAGCGATGGAGAATTCCATCGTGGTGGGAGTTTCATTCCAGACGCCGGCGCTGTTCGCGGCGGTCACGCGAAATGTGTAATTGCCCGGAGGCAAGTCAGAGTAGAACGCCTGCCGGCGCGTACCCGCGTCATGCCAATCGCTGTCATAGGAGTCGAGGCGGTAGCGGAACTTTACCTTTTGCGAACTCGTGAACATCGGCGAGGTGTAATCGATCTGCAAGTCACGCGGGTGCGGCGCCAGTCCAAGATTCCCGCTTGCCGCGTACTCCCTTCGATCGACAGTCACGGACTCAATGTATGTCGGCGCCAGCAACGTCTTTCGCGACAATTTCGATGGGTCCACCATCTGCACCACTTGCCCGTTCGCAAACCACACACGATTATCCGTGGAGTGCGCCGCAGAGTTGAAATATGGTGGGTTGGGTTGAGCTCCGTCCAATCGGTCATAAATTCGGGTTTGCACGAGCGCTCGTGGATCGGACCACCATCGCTGCAGTTCGGAGTCAGCCAACTCGAGCACGCCGCATTCGGTGTACAGCCACCAGCGCTGGTCCTTGTCCTCAACGAACGAGAAGACGGCGTCGCACGGCAGCCCATTTTCGGTGGTCATGCGCTGCACTTTGCCTTGCCGCAATCCGACAAGGCCGTCTTCCGAGGCGGCAAGCACCGAGCCGTCTTCCTTGGCGACAACCCGGCGAACGACCTTATTGCCCTTCAGGTTCAGCGCAAACTTCTCGACAGCGCCATTGCGCAATCGCGCGAGGTCCCCCGTTGTGGTTGCTATCCAGATGCCTCCGTGTGGGTCCGGTGCCAATGCGCGCCCTGGCGGGACCTGTGACGTCGCGAATTCTTCACGCACCTCGAAGTCGCGGATTCGCACGACCTTTCGCGGATTCCCAGCACAAGCCGCCCATACGTTCCCCTCGATGTCCTCCGTGATTCCCACCACCAGTCCGAGCGGTTTGCGATCACGTCCAGCGATGGCCCGGAAGCGTCCGTCTTTCAGCACGTACAGCGAGTCGTCGACCCCCACCCACAAGTTGCCGGCGCGGTCTTCGAGCAACGACGCGACTTGATGACCCGGAAGACCGGCGCCAGTGCGAATGGACGAGATGCTACCGTTGGCGATTCGGTCAAGCGATCCGTCGTTGGCAACCCAGATCGCGCCGCCCCTGCTCGCCAGTACCCCTGCCGCGCCGTCCTTCGTCAAGCCTTCCGATGACGAGAAGGTCGTTACGCTCGGATCTCGAAAACTGTCGATTCCGTTCGACGTTCCGACCCAGAGTATTCGCTCCCGGTCTTCGAAGATGAGGTTCACCGAATCGCTGGAAAGCCCGTCGGTACGCCCATAGTGATCCACGACCTCGCCATGAATTCGGTCAGCCCCTTGCCCCGGCTGGCCACCCAAAGATTGCCGTCGCGATCGAAGGTCATGGCGAAAACCTCGACATTGCTTCCGTCGAATGTGGGCGTCCGAAATGGCTTGAAGGCTCCTTCCTTAAATTGCCCGAGGCCCAGGCCTGCCCCCTCGGCGAGCATGCCGACCCACAGGGTTCCGTCCGGACCAAGGGCCAGGCTCGCAACGCCGTGCTGTCCCATGTTCGATTTGAGAGCTTCGATCGGATACGTTTGCGACGCACCGTCACGCCAGTGCATGAGCGCGGTCTGGCCTCCGAGCCAGAACCCTCCTTTGCCGTCGGCCACAATGGCATCAATCGGACTGATCGCTACGCCCTCTGCCGTTCCGAGGCATTTGAACTCGGTCTTCGTGATGTTGCAGAGAGCCGAATCCGAGACATTCGCCGCTGCTCGTACAACCCACAGCGACCCGTCGGGATCCTCGCTCACGTTCTGAAATGACGAAAAACCATCCAGTTGAAAATCGGACGCGACCGCCCCGTCCTTGATGTAAGCGATCTCTCGGCTGCCAACCGCCCATAGCCCACCTTCACGAGCGCCGAAGACCTTAAATACCTTGTTGCCCGAACCGCCCTTGTACGCAAAGTGCCGGGGAAGAAATCGGACTCCGTCGAATCGGTAGATCGTCGGGGAATAGGTCGAGAACCAAAGAAAACCGTCTGAGGTCTGCGCTACCGTGTATATGCCGGAGGGCGCAGACCCATCCTGTATTCGCCAGGAGGTGTGCAGGTACTGCGTGAGGCGCTTGTTCGGATCGAGCGCGTGAGCCGTGGCCGGAAGTAATAATCCCCAAGCCAGACAGGCAGCAAGGGTCGCCGCGATCGCGGTGCGCGGTCGTCCAAAGCAAAGCAGGAGCGGTAGTGCTTGCGCTGCGTGAGACATTGTTTTATTCAGACCACGGAAAACCGTCCAGCCGGCGGTTACGATGATCCATGCCTTGTCTTCCAACAGGCGTCATCGGGCTCGGATGCACTCAATCATCCCGCATAGCTCAAGTTGTCGCCAGCCAGACCAAAACGCGCGTTTGCCGCGACGTATCCGACTTTTTTAGTCAAGTACTCCCCACGGGGAAGTCCGCCGCGGCGGCCGAATGTTCATTTCTGTTCAGCTTCGTTCATTACGTACGCGGAATTACGCCTTTCCACATTGCCTTGGGCCGAATCACGCCGTTAACGCGATGTCCGCGGCCCGCGAACGCGTCCAAGGCGTCACCTGCAGCCTTGACGGCGTCCGCGAACGCTGCCTTTTTTTCCACCGGCCAATCGCGTGTGCTCGTCCTTCTGAACGCGCCTCCCAACTTCCATTGCCGGTAACCCTTGCGCGAGTAGAACCGCAGCACGTTTCTGAGCTTCAGTCAGTTGATACTCGAGCGTGGCTTCCATTCGTACCTCGCTAGTTCGTGAAGTGAAGGGCCGCCGTTGCGCCACCGTATCAAGTACGGCGGCGACGATAGTTCCGGTGAGCGCAAAACCGGGCTCTACTGACAGACTCTCGCGACTCCACTGATCGATCACGGTCGAGGACACGGAAACGCCGGTCCGTCGAGCAGCTGATCGTGGACAAAATCCGTGCTCCAGTGCTGATTCGCCGCCGTCGGCTGCGGCACCGGGCCGCGATGCAAGCTCAAGCGCTTGCGCCGTCGTACCCGCATCCGCACCTGCAAGCCTTCGAGGCGATACAGGCGGTGCACGCGCTTGCGGTTGATCGCCCAGCCTTCCCGACGAAGCAGGACGTGGATGCGTAAATACCCGAACGGGGCCGTGTCATCGCTAATTCTCGGATCCGCATCCGCAATAGGGTCTGCTCCCGGGCATGGCTCCTTCGATACCAGGTCGAGCGCCGCAACATCGCCCGCCGACACGCCTGCGTCACACTCACCGCGAAACGCTCCCGGATCCAGCGAGCCAGTTCGCGGCGGCGGGTCGGCTTCAGACTTTTTTTCGCAGCACCTCTTGCAGGATGTGCCGGTCCAGCGTCAGATCAGCAACCAGGCGCTTGAGCCGGGCATTCTCCTCCTCGAGCATCCGCATCTTGCGCAGCTCGGTGACGCCCAACTGGCCGTACTTCTTCTTCCACACGTAGAAGGTCGCCTCGGCGATCCCCATCTGCCGGCAGACATCCCCGACCGGGGTACCGGCCTCGGCTTGGCGCAAGGCGTAGGCGACCTGCTCCTCGGTGAACCGTGACTTCTTCATGCGCGTCTCCTCATGCCAAAAGGAGTCAGCGCTGCCAACCTACTCTATTTTTGAACCGTTACGAAATTCCGGGGGGACGTCAAGGATTTTGTGCTGGTCGCTCGGACCTTTCATGAATCTATCAGTTCCCGCATCCTGTGAATGCAGCCAATCGGCGAGTTCAAGTCCCTTCGGCGATCAATGCTGCACAATCTACTTTGATGAGTACGTTTCCAATCATTCGTGACAACACCATTTGCATGAACATAATGTTCAATTTGATGAAACTTTGTTAAGCATTGTTCATCAATCTGCGCGCAGCTTGCGGTGATTCAAACGCCTCGTTTCACACCCAAGTGCTATGTCTTGAGCAAGAGTTCCGCCGCCTTTAGCGCTATCGCCGGATTCTCAGAGTAAAGATGCTTCCTGACCACATCCAGCGCCTCGCTCCGGCATTCCAGAGTCAACGCTTTGGCACCTTCAATTTGCGCTTTGATGGTGGCGTCGATGCCCTGCCCTGCGGCGGCAACTGCATCGATAAAAGCCTCCTGCTTCCGCCACCGGCAAATTGTTTGCTCAGTTACGCCAAGTTCCAGAGCGACGTCGCGGGCGCGCTTCCCGGTTGCAAGCAGCAACGCCGCCCGTTCTTTAGCTAGGCTGATAGTGCGCGTTTCTGCGTTCTCCATTCTGTCGCTCCTAATTTGACTGCGAGCCACGTAAATTCTGCTGCCGAGGCGGGGAAAGGTGGCTCTGTTTACTATTACAAGTCAAAGAGGTCATTCAAATAAACTGTCAGCGTCCGAATGTAATTCGCATAATCATGAATTCTAGACGCCACAATCTTTGATCGATCAACGTCGCCCGCCGCGACTTGGAGTAAAGCTGCCATTTCATGCAACTTCAATCCGTCGAGTGCCACCACTTCCTCGTACATCGCGAACGCGCGATCGCATTGTGCTGAAAGCGTGTACCAGCACGACAAGGCACTTAGGCCATGTGTATTCAATAATTTGTACGATTCCAGCGTCCACATGAGCGTCGATAGCGCGCGAACCTGCTGTTTGAATTCCATTTCGAGGACTCCCATGTCGGCCGCCGCGTCAGGAAATCCAACTAGTCTTGAGATGGCGTTAATAATTGCATATCTCAGCATGCGAAAATCGAACACGGTTACTCCCATTGCCGCATAAACTGGGTCTGAGTGAGGGACCTGATCCCTTGACGTGATTTCCCATGGTTCCGGATTTTTGTAAAAGATGCCCATGCCGCCTCCTGAGGAGCAACTTGAAATATCGAAGGGCGGACTCAGGGCGCAGCCAGAATAAGCTGCCCTGTTATAAGGCGCGCGCCGGTCAGTCGACGCGGCGGAAAGTCGCATTGGACTCCGCTCGATTACGCTACCACAAAATGAAATTCCTAATGGACGACGCGAACGATCGTTGCGACCAGGAAACAGGTCGACTCGGATGATATGAGACGGTCGAGCCACAATTCCTTTCGCTATCGATAGTGTCCGCTTTGGGCCGGAGAAAGGGCAACGGCGGAATCAGCTCGTCCCCTCGGGACTCGCGGGAAGTCGCCCGTTGGGCGACCACGGAAGGCGCTTCGCGCCGGGGAAGGCGCTACGCGCCAAACGGAAGCCGCTTCGCGGCAGGGAATCCGCTACGCGGAGCCGGCGACACCGCCACCCCGTCGGTGGCCGCATCGCCGGAACCAGATCGCGACGCTCTCAAGCTGCGCGCAGTCGTTTCTTTCTGGCCGCAATGCGCATGGCCCTTCCTTCGACACGCTGTGCGTCGAACCACGCCCTCACTTCGCGGGGGTCATAGCGCGTCGCCCGACCGACCTTGCGCGACTTTGGAAATGTCTCGTCCGCTGCTGCGAGGCGATAGACGTGTGAGACGCTGACGCCGAGCAGACGCGCGACTTCTTGAACGGAAATGCCGAAGACTTCGAGTGCCGCATTCATGGGATCTCCTTGAGATAAGAAAGGCGGACCACATGAACTCAGCCTCGGATGGACGGCTGTTCGCACCCCGGAATGGGGCCACCGTCGGTTCCCAACGGTCACGTCGATGGTGCCATGCAATTTGGATTGATGCTTCGGCGCCGGCGCTTCCTTCGCGCGCGCCTAGCCGCGACGCGGTCGGCCCGGCGCGCCACCGACCGGGACAGCGAATTTCAAGCACCGTCGCCGGGGTCCCCGGCGGGGTCCCCGGAATGCTGACTTCCAAGAAAAAAGGAGTTAGGCCGTTGACCTAACTCCTTGATATTACTGGCGCGCCCGGCAGGATTCGAACCCACGACCCCCTGGTTCGTAGCCAGGTACTCTATCCAACTGAGCTACGGGCGCTTAGCTTGCAATTATAGCAGGTCACCCCTTGCGCTCGCTACTCGCGGGCAGTTCGGGCGCGTTCTCGTGCTCCACCGGAGCGGGTGGGACCTTGTGCCACAGCCGCCAGCCCTTGAAGCCCCACGCGACGCCGAGCCATCCCGCGAGGACCGCGAGCGGCCATGCGACCACCGACGGAAACAACGCGGCGACGACGGCAAGTACCGATGGAGACGACGGCCATCGTGCCAAGCAGGCCGGCTTCGGCGGGACCGAGCGTGCGCCGGTTGGTGAGTGCCGCGCCCAGCGCGCTGCCCATGCTCACCGCGCCGGCGGCCGCACGCCCCGCGCTGCCCGGACACCGCGCGTCGCGCGCCGGGACTCGTCTCCGCTTCGGCCGTCGGGCCGCACCTCGGCGCGTCGCACGCGATGGCGCTTGGTCAGCACGATCTCGGTCGCCCGCGCCAGATCCTGCTCGTACTGCCACGCCATCACCTTGGCGAACGCGGCGTCCTCGATCGCGACGTCGAGCTCGTAGTTCGACAGCCAGCTCGCGAGGTTGAGATTGGTCGAGCCCACGCGCGACCAGATGCCGTCGGCCACCGCGGTCTTCGCGTGCAGCATCGTGCCGTTCCACTCGAACACGCGCACGCCGGCCTCGAGCAGCGAGCGATAGCCCGACCGCGACAGCGGCGACACCGCGGGAATGTCGCTCGCGCCCGGAACCAGCAGACGCACGTCGACGCCGTCGCGCGCCGCCGCCTGCAGCGCCTGCGTGTACGCGGCGGTGGCGATGAAGTACGCGTCGGTCAGCCACAGGTTCTTGCGCGCCGTCGACGCGACCAGCAGGTCGGTGCGATACATGCCGGCGCGCGCTCGGCACGCCGGCGATCACGCGCACGCGCGTGTTGCCGTCGACGCGCAGCCGATCGGCGTGATCGAACGTGAGCCGTGCGCCGCCGCACGCCGTCCACACCTGCGTCGAAGGCGGCCTCGAGCTCGACTACGGCGTCGCCGCGCAATCTCCACCCCGGTGTCGCGCCACGGCTCGAGCCGCTCGCGCGGGATCGCCTTCCCACTTGGCGCTGACGCACAGACCGCTCACGAAGCCCGACCTCGCCGTCGACGACGATGGACTTGCGGTGATCGCGCGTGAGCCACGCGAGCGGGCTGTCGAGGCTCGGCGGATTGAAGCAGCGCACGTCGGCGCCGGCCGCGCGCAGCGCCTCCCACGGGCGGCTGAACTTGGTCGACCCGAGCCAGTCGTAGACGACGTACACGCAGCACGCCGGCGCGCGCCCTTTGCGCCAGCGCTTCCGCGAACGCGCGGCCGACGCGGTCGTCCGCGATGATGTAGCTCTCGAACAGGATGTAGCGCTGCGCCGCCCCGGATGGCGTCGAGCCACGCCGGGAAATTCTCGCGCGCGTCGAGCAGCAGGCGCACGGAGTTGCGCAGCGTCAGCGGCGCGCCCGCGGCGCGGCTGAAGGCGCGATCGAACCGGTCGGCATCTCCGGCCGGCGCGAGCACGCGGGATTCGATCGCTTCCATGGCAGCCGCATTATCCCGGAGGCGCGCGCGCGAGTCCCATTGCGCGCGTGAACGGCGTGACGCCATGACGCGTGCGGCTCATGGCGGGCGACAACGCCGGACGCGAGCAGCGATCCGTGGGGCGCCGGGGTCCGGCACCTTATGCCCTCGTCCTGAAGGTGCGCAGCCACGGCAACCGCCAAGGGTCCGATTGGTGTCGCGTAAAACGCGATTCTTTATGCCAATGGCATAATACGCATTGGCCGCCGATCGGATTGCCTCGCGGGTGGCTTACGCCTTGCAGAGGTAGCCGCTACCGCTCGCCTGCGCGGCGCGGGGTGGAACTGGATAACCGACGTCGACTTCCCCCATGGCCACAGCGACGACGGCTACGCGCTAATTCCGGACGCGGGAAAGCTCAACGTTCGGCAACCTCAACAATCCCGTCAACGGCACGCACTACCTCGGCAACGGACTGCAGCTCTTCCCGAGCACCGGCACGGACGTGCGCCTCGCGCTCGCCGGTTTCGGCACGGCGCCGCAGTTCATGAACCTCACCATCAACGGCAACGTGTCGTTCGCGATGCCGTCGGCGTGGCCGAACGGCGTGACGCTTCCCGCCAACAACCGCCCGGTGATGCCCGCGGAAATCCGTCCGTCCGGCACTCCCGATCCGAGCTATGGCGGCGGCAGCATCATCGTGCAGGCGACGGGCAGCTTCACGCTCGACGGCGGCGCGAGCGGCGACCTCGTGTTCCCGGGCGGCGTGGCGCTCAAGGCGGCCGGATCGTTCGACGTGCACGGTGTGGCGATCGACAACGGGTGGACCACGTCCGGCCAGCCGTTCCAGGGCGTGTTCATCGAGGCGGCGCAGATCCGGGACAGCACCGCCGCCACGGCCCTCGCGATCCGCACCAACAACAAGAACTGGGCGAACTTCAGCGTGCGCCCGCTGCTGCCGGTGACCACGTGGACGCTGCAATCGCAGCCGCTCAATGGCACCCAGCTCTTCATCGCCGCCGACAACGCGGCGCCGCACCTCAACATCTACTCGATCGAGACGGAAGCGGGCGCGGCGAACCAGTGCTGGACCTGCCTCGTCAACGGGCAGGTGATCGACTTCTCCGCGCCGTAGCGATTACTGCGGAGCCTCCTTCCGCAGCGCGGGAGGGGGCTCGCGCGCGGGCGGCGTCCGCTTCGGCACCGTGATGCGCGACGGCTTCGGCGGCAGTGGCGGCGGCGGCTTGTAGAGCGCGTAGAACTGGTCGACCAGCTTCACGAATTCGCGCGTCTCGGGAAACGGCGGCACGCGATTGTCGAATCGCTGCACCGTGGCCTCGCCCGCGTTGTAGGCGGCCAAGGCCAGCACGAGGTTGCCCGGAAACATGAGCAGGAGGTCGCGCAGGTAGCGCGTGCCGACGCTCACGTTGATGGCGGGATCGCGCAGCTTCTCCTCCACGGTGCGCTTCGCGTCGCCCGTGACGCCGTAGCGCTGCGCGGTCTCGGGAATCACCTGCATGAGGCCGATCGCGCCCTTCGCCGACACGGCATCGGGCTCGTAGGCCGATTCCACCGCCACCACGGCCTTCACCAGCGCGAAGTCCACGCCATGCTGCTTGGCGTAGCGCGCGAGCAGCGGCTCGAAGCGCTTCACGTTCGGGTGATTCTCGACGCGACGGAAGATCGCGCTGCGCTCGAACGCCTCGTCGACCGCGGCAACCGACGGCGGCACCACGTCCGCGCTCGATCTCCCGCGGAAGAAGAGCTGGTAGCGCTCGTCGAGCCTCTCGGAGGCGACGTGCGCGCGGCCGTTCTCGTCGACGTAGCCCCACACGTCGGCCGCCGCCGGCCACGCGGCCGCAAGCATCACCAGCGCGGCGCAGGCGAGCGCCAGCGGGAAATGCAGCGGCCGGAACGAGAGGTAGGGCATCGCGCGAGGTGAGCGCGCGATCATAGCAAGCGGAAGCCCCCTGCCTTGACTACTAACAACTTCGCCATGCCGGGCGCGGCAGGGGGCACTGCGAATCTAACGCCTATCCGGGGAAATGCCTTGCACGAACGTGCAAAGGGTTTGCCTCGTCACGCGCCGCGCCACACCGAAAACCCCCACGGCGAGATCTTCACGGGCAGGTGATAGTGCGCGTCGGCGTCGAGCACGTTGAAGCGCAGCGGCACGATTTCCTGGAACGCGGGCTTGTCGGTGACCTGGCCGACGTAGCGAAAGTATTCGCCGGCATGCAGCAGAACTTCGTGCGGCCCCGCGTGCACGCCGTAGCCGGAGTTCATCGGATGCTCGAAGGCGCCGTTGTCGCCGACGCAGCCCGTGCCCACCACGCGCCGGTTGTCGCCGTCGAGCGAATGCACTTCCACGAACATGCCGGAAGCGGCCTTTCCCATCGCCACGTCGACCACGTGTATCGAGATGCCCGGCATCGCATGTCCTGGTTGGGCTTTCGCGCCCGACGTCGATGCGCGCGCCCTGCAACGGCCCGCAAATCGGGCGCGGCCGCGCAGCGATCGGTGCCGCGCGACGCCCGCTACGAGTCCTTGGTCGCCTGCTCGAGGGCGGCCAGGCGCTCGCCGAGCTCGATCAGCAGCCCGCCCGCGTACTCGCCGATCGCCCGGCGGCCGTTGCCGAGTTCCTCGACCATGATGTCGTACAGGTCCCGCGCGTGCCGCACCACCTCCGCCAGCGGCGCGCCGAACTCGCCCGCGGAAACCATGTCCTGGGCCTCCTTGATCGCGTCGACGAAGGCGCCGGATACGTTCGCAAGATAGACGGGGTCGGGCGTCATGGCGGAGCGGTCGATCTCCTTCACGCGTATCGTGAAAGCCAGCTGCAGCAAAGGCCGGGGACGTTGATCGGCAAGCCCCGGGGGCACCAGCGATGGTAGCCCGTCGCCCCCAGCGCTGTCACTCGCGGCGATGGCCGATGCCGTCGCGCCGACGAACGTCAGCGTGTCCAGGGCGGCGCGGCCTCCGTCTCGATGCCATAGCGCTGCAGCGCGTCCGCGAGGCGCGCGGCCTTTCCCGGTGCCGGTCCTTCAAGGGCCGCCAGCGCGGCCACGACGACGTGCTGACGATCGACCTCGAAGAAGCGACGCAGCGCGCGACGCGTGTCGCTGCGGCCGAAGCCGTCGGTGCCGAGCGCCGTGAACGGTGCGCGGACATGCGGTGCGATGAGCTCCGGGTACGCACGCACGTAGTCGATGGCGGCCACGATCGGCGCGTCTCCGGCGAGCAGGTCGCGCGACGTGACTCGTGCGCGGCGCGGACGCCGGATGGAGGCGGTTCCAGCGCTCCACCTCGCGGGCCTCGCGCGCCAGCTCGCAGAAGCTCGTGACGCTGAAGACGTCGCTGCCGACGTTCCATTCGCTCGCCAGCATCTCCGCCGCCGCGATGACCTCGCGCAGGATCGTGCCGGAGCCCAGCAGGCGCACGCGCCCCGCATTGCGCCTCGTGCGCGGCGAAGCGATACATGCCGCGCAGGATCTGCGGCGCAACGCCCGCGGGCAGCGACGGGTGCGCGTAGTTCTCGTTCATCACGGTGACGTAGTAGAACACGTCCTCCTGCCGCTCCATCATCTGCCGCATGCCGTGGTCGAGGATCACGGCGAGCTCGCCCGCGAACGCCGGGTCGTACGCGCGGCAGTTGGGAACGGTGGCCGCGACCACGTGGCTGCTGCCGTCCTGGTGCTGCAGGCCCTCGCCGCCGAGCGTCGTGCGGCCGGCGGTCGCGCCGAGCAGGAAGCCGCGGGCGCGCTGGTCGGCCGCGGCCCAGATCAGGTCGCCGACGCGCTGGAAGCCGAACATCGAGTAGTAGATGTAGAACGGCAGCATCGCGCGCGCCGTGCACGCTGTACGACGTCGCGGCCGCGATCCACGAGCAGAGCGCGCCCGCCTCGGTGATGCCCTCCTCGAGCAGCTGGCCGTCGCGCGCCTCGCGATACGCGAGCATCGAATGCGCATCCTCCGGCTCGTAGAGCTGTCCCTGCGGCGAGTAGATGCCGACCTGCCGGAACAGGCTCGCCATGCCGAAGGTGCGCGCCTCGTCGGCGACGATCGGCACGATCGCCGGACCGAGCGTCTTGTCCTTGAGCAGGTTGCCCAGCAGGCGCACCGCGGCCATCGTCGTCGACATCTCCTTGCCGTCGGCCGCGACGGCGAAGGTGGCGTAGCTTTCGAGCGGCGGGATCGGCACGGTCGGCGCTTCGCGCCGGCGTCGCGGCAGCGCGCCGCCGAGCGCCGCGCGCCGCTCGCGCAGGTATGCCATCTCGCGGCTGTCCTCGGGCGGCTTGTAGAAGCGCAGCGAGGCCAGGTCGTCGTCGGACAGCGGCAGCGCGAAGCGGTCGCGGAAGGCGCGCAGCGCGTCGACGTCGAGCTTCTTCTGCTGGTGCGCAGTCATGCGCGACTCGCCCGCCGCGCCCATGCCGTAGCCCTTCTTGGTCTTGGCGAGGATGACCGTCGGCTGGCCCTTGTGCTCGCGCGCCGCGCGGAACGCCGCGTACAGCTTGCGGAAGTCGTGGCCGCCGCGCGTGAGGCCGTCGATCTCGGCGGGCGTCATGTGCGCGACCAGCGCCTGCAGTTCCGGATCGAGGTTGAAGAAGTGATCGCGGTTGTAGTCGCCGTCGTTGGCGCCGAGCGTCTGGTACTGGCCGTCGACGGTCGCGGCGAACTGGCGCAGCAGCGCGTGGTGCGTGTCGCGCGCGAACAGCGCGTCCCAGTCGGAGCCCCACAGCACCTTGATCACGTTCCAGCCCGGCGCCGGTGAACAGCGCCTCCAGCTCCTGGATGATCTGGCCGTTGCCGCGCACCGGGCCGTCGAGGCGCTGCAGGTTGCAGTTGATGACGAACGTGAGGTTGTCGAGGCCCTCGCGCGCGGCGAGCGTCAGCGCGCCGATCGATTCCGGCTCGTCCATCTCGCCGTCGCCGAACACGCCCCATACATGGCGATCGCCGCCGGGTCGCCGAGGCCGCGGTGCTCGAGATAGCGCATGAAGCGCGCCTGGTAGATCGCGGTGATCGGGCCCGAGTCCCATCGAGCCGGTCGGGAACTGCCAGAAGTCGGGCATCAGCCACGGATGCGGATACGAGCACAGGCCGTGCCCCGCCGACTTCCTGCCGGTAATGCGCGAGCTGCTCTTCGGAGAGATCGCCCTCGAGGAACGCGCGCGCGTACACGCCGGGCGCCGAGTGCGGCTGGAAGAACACGAGGTCACCGCCGTGCTGCGCATCGGGGGCGCGGAAGAAGTGGTTGAAGCCGGCCTCGAAGATCTCCGCCGCCGATGCGTAGCTCGCGATGTGGCCGCCGAGCTCGCCGTAGGCCTGGTTCGCGCGCACCACCATCGCCAGCGCGTTCCAGCGCATGATCGCCGTGATGCGCTGCTCGAGCGCGAGGTCGCCGGGATACGGGCCCTGCTGCGCCAGCGGGATGGTGTTCTGGTACGCGGAGTGCGGCGCTTCCAGCGTGACGAGCCCAAGTTCCTGCGCGTGCTCCTGCAACTGGCGCAGGACGAAGAGCGCGCGCTCGGCGCCGCCGTGACGAACGAGGCCGCCCAGCGCGTCGCGCCATTCCTGCGTCTCGCCAGGGTCGGCGTCGCCGCGAGCGATGAATTCGTCGGGAAGCGGTTGCAGCATGGAAGCCCTTTGCGGAGCGGTTTATCCTCGATTCTAGCGCCGGCGCTCGCGCAAGCCGCAGATGCTGCCGATGCTCGAGATCCGCGCGATCCGGCCGGTGCGACCCCGGCCGACGCTCGCGGACTCGTTCGTGCGGGTGACTGGAAGAGGCTGCGCGAGGCTAGGCGCCGGGTGCCGGCTGCCGTCCCCAGTCGATCGCGTGGCGGCACGAGCGCGCGAGCGTCTCGATCGAGTACGGCTTGTCGAGCAGGCGCACGTGGCTCATCCCGCCGCCCTGCGCGAGAACGCTGCGTGCATTCCCGCTCGCGAACAGCACCGGCAGTTCCGGTCGTCGCGCGCGCAGCGCGTCGGCAAGGTCGGCGCCGCCCATCGTCCCCGGTAGGACGACGTCGGTGAAGAGAAGGTCGAGGCGGCCCCGGGTGGCGTCCGCCGCGGCCAGCGCCGAGGTGCCATCGCTCGCCGCCGTCACGCGATAGCCGAGCGCAGAAAGCGCGGTGACCGCGAACCGCCGCACCTCGTCGTCGTCCTCGACCACCAGCACCGTCTCGCCGTCGTTCGCGGGCGCCAGCACCGGCAGCGGCTGCGTCGCGTCACGCTCCGAGGCCCCCCACTCCTTCGACTGCGCGGCGGGCAGGAACAACCGCACCGTCGTGCCCTCGCCGACCGTGCTCTGGATGCGCACCTGCCCGCCCGACTGCTCGACGAAGCCGTACACCATCGAGAGGCCGAGGCCCGAGCCCTTGCCCACACCCTTGGTGGTGAAGAATGGCTCGAACACGCGCTGCAGATGCTCGGCCGCGATGCCGTCGCCCGTGTCCTGCACCGTGAGCAGTGCGTAGTGACCCGGTGCGAGATCGTCGGTGCAAGCGTCGCGCAGCTCGACGTCGCCGGTGGCCACGACGAGCTCGCCGCCATGCGGCATGGCATCGCGTGCGTTGACGACCAGATTGAGCAGCGCGCTTTCGAGCTGGTTGCGATCGGCCATCAGCGGCGGGACGTGCGCGGCGAGGCGCGTCTGCATGCGGATGGTGTCGCCGAGCGCGCGGTCCATCATGTCGGCCATGCCTTCGACCAGCGTGTTGAGATCGACGACGGTGGGCGCGAGCGGCTGCTGCCGGCCGAACGCGAGCAGGCGCTGGATGAGCTGCTTGGCGCTCTGCGCGGAGCGCTCGGCGGTAGCCGTCGCGCGCTCGATCATCTCGCGCGCGGTGGCGCCGCCGGCCTCGAACGCGCTCCCGCGCTGCAGGGCGATCCTGGTGATCTCAAGATTGCCCATGATCACCTGCAGGATGTTGGAGAAATCGTGCGCGATACCGCCGGTGAGATTGCCCACCGCTTCCATCTTCTGCGCCTGGTGCAGCCGCGCCTCGGCCTCGACGCGCCGCGCGGCTTCCGTCTCGAGCTCCGCGGTGCGCTCGCGCACGCGCGCCTCGAGCTCCTGGCTCATGCGCGTGAGCGCCTGCTGCGCGGCCGTCAGCGCCGCCTCCGTCTCCTTGCGCTTCGTGATGTCGAGGTCCACGCCGCTGTAGCGCAACGGATGGTCGTCGGGGTCGCGGATCACGCGGCCGCGTCCGCAGATCCAGCGCAGGTCGCCGTCGGGACGCACGATGCGGTACACGGTCTCGTCGGCGTCCTGTCCACCTTCGAGCGCCGCATGGAATCCGGCAACGACGCGCTCGCGATCGTCGGGGTGGAGCAGCGCGCGCACGGCATCGACCGGCACACCCTCGGCGGACGGCGGAAGTCCGAGGATGCGCCAGAACTGCGCCGTGCCGCGCACGCGCTGCGTGGCGAGGTCGATGCTCCACACCCCGATTTCGGCCGACTGCTCCGCGACGGCGAGCGCCTCGCGGTCGAACGCATCCCCCAGCGCGAACGCCTCCGCGGCGACTTCCAGCGGAAGGTCCGCGCGCAGCGCACCTGCCCCTGGCAAACGTGCGGAATCACCCATTGCGATTGCCCTGTGTAAGGACGGCCGTTTCTATACTAGGAGGAACATGCGCGGTTGTGAAGTTGCCGGACGCGGTTCATCGCCGACGGCGGAGCGAGGGACGGCGTCGGCGATCCCGCGCTACGACGCGCGGCGGCGCACCGCGATCACCAGCGCAACGAGCGCCGCGCCGACCAGCACGGGTGTGGCCGACGCCGGCACCAGCAGGACCGCGGCGGCCGCGCCGATCGCATAGGCGACCCACGCACCCGCGAACAGGAAGAACGGCGCGCGCTCCGCCGACGCGGCGCGCCCGAACGCGCGCAGCAGCAGGTCGAGGTTCCCCTCGGCCAGCCGCACCATCGTGCTGGTGACGACGACCGTGCTCACCGACAACCCGGCGAAGCGCGTGAGCGCGGCGGCCTGCACGCCCATCGCGAGCGCCATCACGCCGAGCGCGAGGGCGCGTTCCGCGGTGACCAGCGCGCAGCCCACGAGGATCGCCGCTTCGACCGCGAGCGGCCAGGCCGAGCGCCGGCGGCCGAGCGTCCACACGAAACGTCCGACGATCACGCCGGCGAAGAACCACGCCAGCATGAGCCCGCAGTCGATGGCACGGGCGAAGTCGTGCTCGGCGAGCGCGATGGCCATCAGCACCGTGTTGCCGGTCATGTTCGCGGCGAAGGCCCCGTGGCGAACGAAGCCGACCGCGTCGATCATGCCCGCGGCTGCACACAGAAGGAGCGCGCTCGCGAGATCGACCTTCGCGTGCAGATGCGTTGCGGCGGACGGGTGGACTGCAGCGGTTGCCAGGCCGGGCGTGCGTTCGGCCTTGCGCGGTGCGCGCGTCGCCATGCGCGGAGGAATGCGCGTCAGCGGGCGGGATGGTGTTCGACCATGCGCAGCACCTGTTCGATGCGGAACGGCTTGCGCAGGATCGCGAGGTCGTACGGCACGCCGTGCCGGCCTTCCTGCCCGAGTAGCCGCGCCATCGAATTCGCGAAGTCGATGGGATCGTCGACGATGGGGACTGGGCGATCGCCCATGGGTGGCTCCGTGTGCAGGCGTGGCGGTCGAGTCTACACCGCGAGGCGTCGCCGCGTGCTTCGAGTCCGGCGCATCCGGCATTGCACCCTGCGGATGACGGCCCGGCGTGTTGATGCTGTCGGCTGTCCTGCTGGCTGCGGGCCTGCGCGCGCTCGCGGCGCCTGCCCGCGAAGCCGCCGTTGCGCGTGCCCGACGCCATCGACTCGCGGTTCACGCCGATTGCGTCGGTGGCATGCCGGGCTTCGCTGCACTGCGCAATGGCGCGAACGGTCGACCCCGTCACGCGGTGCCAGGACTTCTCTTTACCTTGTCGTTGCTTTTGGCCATCATTGGGCTCCCTCATTCATGCCGATCCGGATCGCAATGCCCATGCCCACCGCCCGCGCCGCATCGCCGCAACGCCACGCCCGCTGGAGCACCGCGTTGTTCGCACTCTGCCTCTCCGCCGGCGCCGCCTGCGCGCAGGACAAGGGACCGGTGCGCAGCTTCGACATCGTGCAGAACGACAGCGGCTACGTTGCCAACGTCGTGATGTTCGCGCCGGTGCCGCCGAGCATCGCGTGGACCGTGCTCACCGATTTCGAAAACATGAACAAGTGGGTGCCGAACGTGAAGGAGAGCACGATCAAGTCGAAGGAGGGCAATACGCTGACGGTCGAGCAGAAGGGAACCGCCAAGTTCGGCCTGCTGAGCTTCCCGTACACGAGCGTGCGCCAGATGCAGCTGGATCCGCAGACCAGCATCCTGTCCACGCAGGTCGCGGGCAGCATGAAGCGACTCGTGTCGCTGATGAAGGTGAGCGCCGACGGCAACGGCACGCGCCTCGACTACAAGCTGGAGCTCGAGCCCTCGGGCATCGCGTCGACGGTGATGTCGAAGGATTTTCTCCGGCACGAGGTGACCGAGCAGTTCACGGCGATCGTCGGCGAGATGGTCAAGCGCAACAAGTAGCGCCGCGGGCCGGGCGCCCTGCCCGACCCGTTTCCCGAGGATATTCGCCGGCAGCACCGCGCGCGCCGCGCCAACCGCGGTCGGATGCTGCCGCGAAGTGCGAATGTCGACCCTGAACTTCGGTTCGCGACGCTACAGCGGCGGTCGCACGCGCAATTCCGGATCGGGGATCGGCACCGGCGAATACACCGTCGTGTGCGCCAGGATCTGTCGGGCCGTCTCGCGCATCAGCGCGATCAGCGTGTTGATGGCGGTGACTTCCTCCGGCGTGAACGGCTCGTGATGTCCCGGCATGGCGGTGCTCGTGGCCCGTGACGCGAGCGATGCGTACGACGACGTATCGGGCAACCGGTCTCGCAGGGCCAGCTCCACGCTGGGCATTCGCTTGCTCAACGTGCGCAGCAGCACATCGAAGCGCTCCCACCGCTGTTGATCCCAGCCCGCGCCGGGCGCGCCATCGGCGGCAGGACTGAAGCGTTCAATGAGCTTGTTCGCCGCTTCCTGACCGCGCTCGGCGACACTTTTCTGCACGGACGCCGGCATGTTCAGGTTGAATCCGCCCTCGTCATCCCCCAAGGGAACGCGCGCCACGCGGTCGCGAACGGCGGGCATCCGCGCGTTCGTGTTGTCGTTCCAGTTCTGCGCCGTCGAGAACACGCTGATCAGGAATGCACCGAGCCTGGCCGACGATGTCGGGCCGTCGTCGAAGCGGTCCCACCGGTCACCCGAACCCTCGAGGTAGTGGACCGGCAGCTTCACCGCCTTGCTTCCGCCCGGCGCGACATCCTGCAGGTCGAGGCCGAACGTCGGCCATGCGGGCAGGAAGCCGTCGAACAGGTGCATCGGAAAGTTGGAGGCGAGCCCGCCGTCGGAGAACCAGCAGCGCTTGAACGACCGTTTGCCTACGGGCTGCTCGTAGTCGATCGCGTAGAGCGGAACCGCGGAGAACAGCAGCGGAAAGCTGTGACTCATCCGCGCGGCGAGGAAGATCGGAAACTCCTTGGCCTCGGGAATCTGCCGCAAGCCTAGGCGTTCGAGTTCCTCGGGCGCGGGATCGCCATAGTGGTCGTTCGGAAGGTAAGGCGCCGCGTGATGGAGCATCCAGTCCATCACGTTCCTGGGCAGGTAAGGCTCGAGTTCCTCGGGCTTGAAGAAAAGCCGCGCGCGATCGTCGCTGTGCGGAAAGAGGTAAGGCCGGCCGTGGGCGAGGTTGGTGGTGAAGATGGTGAGGTCGATCGAGCGCGTCTCCTCCGGCATCGGACCGAGCTCGGTCGGCGGGAATCCCGGCGCCTTCCAGAGATCGCCGAACGTGACCGGGTCGCCGTCGGCGCTCTTGCCGGCCGCCGTCTGGATCAACTCGTTCATCCACGGCGTGATGGCGTTGTGGCCGGCATCGTTGCCCGGTCCGCGGCACAAGCCGTAGCCGTTGGCGACGACGTCCCCGGTCAGGTCCTTGTAGACCCAGTACGCGATCCCCGCGACGATCGCGACCGTGGCGATCAGGACGCCGGCGATCGCTGCGCGGACCGGACCGGCGGGGTCCAGGTACCACAGGAAGCTGGCCACGCCGAGCGCCACGCCTGCGGCCGCCGCCACCCAGTATGCCTCGATGAAACCGAGCAGCGCCCCCATCGCGTGCGTCATGGCGGACCGGCGGTTGAGCGCGCGGACGAGGACGTGGAACAGCCGCGTGCAGCCACCGGGCTTCGGCTGGAACAGGTACTTGAGCCGCCGTTCGCCCATGTCGGTGGCGGCGCGCCAGAGACGCTTGATGCCGCGCTCGCCCTCCCCGAGCTCCTTGCGCAGGTCGTCGGGCACCTTCCGGAGGATGTCGAATCCGGCCATCGAGCCCGTCTCACGGCGCTGTAACTCGGCTGCGGCGGTCACGACGGCCGCGACCGCGCCCGCCGAGGTGCCCCCGATGCTGCGGAAGCGATACGTTTCGGCGAGGTCCGCCACCGCCAGCGGGTACACGATGCCGCTGGCAATGCCGCCTTTCATCACGATGTCGCAGAAGCGATCTTCAGGCGCCGAGGTGCTCGTCCCCATGTCGCTCTCCTGTCGTGCCGTGGGCAACGGGAATATGCGCCAGGTCCGCCGCGCAGGACAAGGACTTCCTCGCGGCCGCCAGCGCTCGACGAATCCTCCGCTGGCCCAACTTTCCTTGCTACCATGGCGCGCGGTTCACGGAGGCCGGAGGCGTGGCGACCATGCGTTTCCGGCATGCGGACGGGAATCCCGGGGAGAGCCCAATGCGGGTGGGAATCGTTTCCGTGTACGTCGACTACCATCGGCGCGGACGCAAGAATCGTCTCTCGCTGCAACCGCAGATCGGTCCGCTGATCGCGGGCCTGCTGCCCCGCGACATCGAGATCGAGATCCGCAACGAAACGTTCGAGGACCTCGACTGGTCGCGCGACTACGACCTGCTCTTTCTCTCCGCGCTGCATCCCGACTTCGACCGCGCGCGCCAGATTGCCCGCTACTGGCGGCGTCGCGGCGCCACCACCGTCCTGGGCGGCGCTTTCGCGTCGACCTTTCCGGACCTCTGCCAGCCCTGGTTCGACGCCGTCGTGGTCGGTGACGCCGATTCCGTGATTCCCAGGCTGTACGAGGACTTCTGCGCCAGGGCGCTGAAGCCGCGCTACTTCGGGCTCGACTATGCCGCAGCTGCGGTGCCCACGCCTCGCTTCGACCTGCTGGCGGGGCACGCGCATCATCCGCTGTGCTTCGAGGCGACGCGCGGGTGTCCCTTCGCGTGCGAGTTCTGCGTGCTCTCGGGGCTCGGCACCCGCCACGAGATTCGGCCGGTCGCCCACGTGGTCCGCGACATCGTCGAGGGCCAACGCATGCTGGAAGGACGGATTCCCGACTTCAAGCGGCGGATCGTCGGGTTCTGCGACAACAACATCGGCGGGAACCTGGGCTACCTGCGCGAGCTGTGCGAGGCACTCGCCCCGATGGGGATCGTCTGGTACAGCTCGGCGACGTTCAACGTGATCGCCAACCGCGAGCTCGTGCGCACGATGGCGAGAGCCGGCTGCCGTGCGCTGTTCGTGGGCCTGGAGAGCTTCAACCCGGACACGATCGCCGACATGGGCAAGTTCCAGAACGTCCTCGGCAAGACACGGGACGCGCTGGAATTCTGCCGCGACCAGGGCATCCTCGTCTCGTCCGGGCTGATGGCGAGTCCGCTCGTGGACGATGCCGAGTACCTGAGGGGGCTTCCCGCGCGCGTGCGCGACAGCGGACTTCGGATGCCCTCGTTCCTCGCGTTCGAGTCGCCGATTCCCGGTACCCCGCATTTTCGCCGGCTCGTGGCCGAACCCCGGCCGGCATTCCTTCCGAATGCGCTGCTCCGCGACTTTGCCGGCTACACCCTCGTCGTTCGCCCGCGCAAGTCCGGCATCGACGATTTCGTCGCGGCGTATGTCGAGGCGGCGGGCGCCCTGTTCGCGCCGGTGCAGCGGATCGCGACGGTCCTGACCGGCTTGCCGAAGATCGTGCTCCGTGGCGGCTGGTTCCCCGCGTTGATCGAAGTGGGCGACCTTGCGGGCACGCTGGCCTGTCCGGCACCGGCGGCATCGCGGACGTATATTGCCGGCACCGACACGCCGCCGCCGGAAACCGTGCCGCTGCTCGACGACGACTTCGACGACGAGGACGACCGTCGCCGCCTGCTCGAGCCCACACGCGTCACGGACAGTGCCGGCCGCGTGCTGCCGCCATGGCTCGGCAGCCGCCCGATCTTCACCGGTCGCGACAAGCGCGCAGCAGCGGCCAACCCCGTGCCGTCGGCGTCCGCCCAATCCCGCACTCTTTCCGTTACGCCCGATCCGTGACCGTCGTTCTCCACGACCCGGTGCACCATCCCGATCGGCCGGCCGAGATGGACGATCGCGTGCGCGCCGAGCAGATCCGGATGGTGTATCTGTACACCCCCACCACCACCGGCGCGTCGCTGCTGGCCGGTGCATTCCTGATCTGGGTCCTGTGGGACACGGCGCCACGGATCGCGCTGGGCATCTGGGCCGCAGTGCTCCTGCTGCACCAGACGGTGCGCATCATCCACTACCGCCGTTACCTGCGCGCGAATCCGGGTCCGCGCGAATCGGTGCGCTGGGGACGGCTCTACATCGCGGCCACGACGATGGCAGGATGCATCTGGGGCAGCACGAGCCTGCTGTTCTACGTTCCCGACTCGCTCATCAGCCTGGTCTACCTGTGCCTGGTCCTGTTCGGCATCGCGTCGCTCACCATTCCGACCCTGCCGGTGTTCGCGCCGGCGTTCTATCCGCTGCAGGTGCTGCTGCTGACGCCGTTCATCGTGCGGGCGCTGATCAGCGGCGAGTCCCACCAGATCGCGCTGGCGGCACCCCTGGTCATCGTCCTGCTCGCCGCACTCACCTTCGGCAGGCGCATCAATCGCCTGGTCGACGGATCCATCCGCCAGCGCTTCGAGAACATCCAGCTCGTCGAGGTGGCCGAGCGGGCCCGGGCGGAAGCGGAGGCGAGCAGTCGCGCGAAGTCGCAATTCCTGGCCACCATGAGCCACGAGCTGCGCACGCCGCTGAACGCGATCATCGGCTATTCGGAACTGATGACCGAGCACCCGGCGCGCTACCGCACCGCGGATGCCAGGGAGCCGCTCGACCGGATCCTTCGCGCAGGCCGGCACCTGCTGAACCTGATCAACGAGCTGCTCGATCTCGCGAAGATCGAAGCGGGAAAGATCACGCTCCTCTACGAGGATATCGACCCCGCGTCACTGGTCGACGACGTGGCCGACACGGCGCGCGCGCTGGCCGAGAAGAATCGCAATTCGCTCAAGATCCACGTTGCCACGAACCTCGAGCCGCTGCGCGCGGATCGCAAGCGGCTCACGCAAGTGCTCCTGAACCTCCTTTCGAATGCCTGCAAGTTCACGAGCGACGGACACGTCACGCTGTCCGTGACGGCCGTCACGCAGGACGAGCGCAAGTGGCTCGACTTCTCGGTCGCGGACACGGGCATCGGGATGAGCGCGGAGCAGATGGGCAAGATCTTCCATGACTTTGCGCAAGGCGACGCCACCACCGAGTTGCGCTTCGGAGGCACGGGACTCGGCCTCGCGATCAGCCGTCGCCTCTGCCAGATGATGGGGGGCGACCTGACCGCGGTCAGCCAGTTGGGAGAAGGCTCGACATTCACCGCACGCCTGCCGGCCACGGTGCCGGCAGCGGTGGCCAGCGTGAGCGAGGCCGCAGTCTCCACGCGAAAGGGCAACGGCAACCATCAGATCGACTTCGTGCTGCTGGCGAGCCCGGATGCCCACACGCAGGAAGTCGCCACGGTTTTCCTGGCCGCCCGGGATGTGCGGGTCGTGTCCACCACCAACGGAATCGAGGCGCTCCACTGGGCGCGCGACCTGCGCCCCGACGCGATGATCGTCGACGCGCATCTGCCGGACATCAGCGGCTGGGCAGTGCTGGCAGCGATGAGAAACGATGCTTCGTTGGCGGCGATCCCCGTCACGGTGATCGCCCCGGAACGCGAAGCGGCGAAAGCGCTCGACCTCGGCGCCGCTTTCGCGCTGGCCGCTCCCATCCAGGCCGCCTCCCTCGGCGCCGCCCTCGCGGCCTGCAGCGCCCGCCGCAACAGCGGGTCCGGTCGCTAGCCATCGCGCGCCGCCGGACGCCTGCGAGATCGGATCCACAAGGGCAGCCGCAATCGACGTTCCCCGAGATATCCCATGCCGACGATACCCCGCATCCTCTACGTCGAAGACAACGAGGACAACGTCGCGATGCTGAAGGATCGGCTCGAGATCGAGGGCTTCGAGGTGCTGGTGGCCACCGATGGGATCAGCGGCGTCGAGTGCGTGCGGCGGCAGCGCCCCGACCTGGTGCTGATGGACCTCGATCTGCCGGACATCGATGGCTGGGAAGCGACACGCCGCATCCGCGGGGACGCGTCGACGCGGACCATCCCCGTCATCGCGCTCTCGGCGCACGCGATGCCGGAGCACCAGGCGCAAGGCGACCCTGGTGGGCTGCGATCACTACGAGACCAAGCCCGTGGACTTCGCGCGCCTCGTCGTCGCGATCCGCGAGTTGCTTTCCCGGTCTTGAGACGGGGCCCTGATGCCGACGGTCGATCAACCAGGAGGCATCGTCGAACATGAATCAAAAGCGCAGGCAGGTCGTACGTGGGAATGGGCGCCGGCGCGCTGACGGCGCCGATGGCCGTGTATGCCGCACCGTCCGCATGCGGCACGGGAGATCTCAAGCCCGGGTCGTTGCCGAGAGGTGGCGTGGCCTCCCCTCCAAAAGGTGCGCCGATCCGGATCGACGCCCACTGCCACGTCTTCAACGCACAGGACATCCCCATCAAGCGATTTCTGACCAAGGTCATGGCCCACGATGCCGGCGACCTCGGCTGGCTGCTCAAGTGGTTTGGCCCGCTCATCGCCTCGCTTGCCAAACTCATCACGCCGACGAGCTGCGAGGAGCTCGAGACCCTGAGCGGCGGAGTCGAGGTCGAGCTGGAGATCGAGCGGCAGCAATACCGTTTCGTGCGCGAGTTCATGCTCTGGAGCAACGGTCGCCCGGACTTTGCCGCCGCCTTCGACCGGCAAGCCTTCCAGTACAACGAATTTCGGGATTCGCTTGGCGTTCGTCCCGTGCCGCGTGTCGCCGGCGCCTTCAGTCCCCGCGACGATTCTCCAGATCCTCGCGGAAATGCACAGCATCGGACCGACCGACGGAGGACACGCGCGGTTCGTACACTCTACCAACGACTGCTGGAACGACGCGACCGCGTCAAGCTCAAAGTCAAGAGCGACCCCTGGAATCTCGTCCGTTTCGCCTACAAGGCGACGTCGCCGCGCTTCCTCAATCTCTCGCTGTTGCAGCGTACGTATCAAAGGGACCCCGCCACGGCCATCGACCTCTTCTGCCCGTCGATGCTCGACTTCGACTACTGGCTGGGCGAGGGCGGAAAGAACGGACAGCGACAAGCGGATGGCATCCGCCTGATGGAGCAGCTCGCCATCGCATCGAATAGCGCCTTCCTTCCGCTGGTCGCGTACAACCCGTGGGGCGATCTCGACGCATCGCCCGGTGCGGCGCTCGCCCGCGTCCAGGACGCGATCCAGCATCGCGGATTTGTCGGCGTGAAGCTGTACCCGCCGATCCGCTTCGATCCGGGCCTCGGCACGACATGGAAGCGCGATGCATGTCCTCCGAACACCAAGAAGATCAACGACGCGCTGAAGGACTTCTATGCCTGGGCCAAGGACATGACATCCCGGTGATGGCCCACGGAAGCCACTCCATCGGCGCCTCCGACGACGACGAGCAATGCGCCAGTCCGGAGCGGTGGCGAGCAGGCATTCCACGACGTACCCGGAATGATGCTGCAGGTCGGACATTTCGGCGGCAGCGCGGACGCCGCGCAATCGTGGCCCGGGGACTTTGCGGCACTGATGGACAAGACGTACGGCAGCCGGCTTCGCGCCGACCTGTGCCAATCACGATGACCTCTTCGACAACCCGGCGGTCATCGACAAGATTCAAGGCCCTGCTGCGGACCAAAGTTGGCCAGCGGCGGGCGGGTGGCCGACCGCGTGCTCTACGGGTCGGACTTCTACATGACGGATATGCAGGGTGCCACGCGGGTGTTCGCGCAGGAGATGCAGAACTTCCTGCGCGATGTCGAAGCGGAGACCCCGCCGATCGCCGGCTTGCGCGACCGCGTGATGGGACTCAACGCCGTGGAATTCTATGGCTTGCGGAAGGGAGACCCGACGCGAACGCGCCTCGAGGACTTCTATCGGCCCCACGGCATCGTGCCGCAGTGGATGTGCCGCGTGGACGCCGCCTGCTGATCACGCGGCAGCGCGAGGTCCCTGCTGATCCAGCAACCGATGGACCTCCACGGGATCGCGCAACCCTTTCAGCGTGAACACACCGGCCGATTCGGTTCGCAGGCGCGGCGGCAGCTGGGTGGCAAGGCGCGTGGTCACGAGCAGCTCCCCGCCCTTCGCTTCCGCGCACAGCCGCGCCGCGACGTTGGCGACCGTGCCGATCGCACTGTAGTCGATCCGGTCCGCGAAGCCCACCGCGCCGAGGGACGCATAGCCATAGGCGAGCCCTCCGGCGAGATCGATGCCGAACTCGTTCTTGCGCCAGCGCGCGATCGACTGCCGGCATTCGCGCAATACCGCGAGCGCGAAATCGGCCGCCACCTCGCAGGGTGCTTCGATCGGCTCGGGGTCGTTGAAGAACACCATGACCCCGTCGCCTACGAAGCGCTCGATCGTCGCGTCGAAGCGTTGGGTCTGGGTGCCGATCACGTGATGAAGCTCACGCAGCACGGTCATGACGTCCTCGGGCTCGGAGCGCTCCGAGAACGCCGTGAAGTTGCGCAGGTCGAAGAACACCACGGCGATATCGCGCCGATGCGAGATCAACGGATCGCTCGCGCCTCCCTCGAGGATCCGCCTCGCGAGTGCCGGCGAAAGGAAGCGCTTGAGCTTGGACAAGCGCTCGACTTCGGCGACCTTGCCGTCGACGAGTGCCTGCAGGTTTCCGTTGAGCCGCGCGAGCTCGGCCGCCTGCGCCTCCGTGCGGTCGAAGAGGCGCTTCACCCTCACCAGCGACCGTACGCGTGCCAGGAGCTCGGCGCCACTGACCGGTCGCGCCAGGAAATCGTCCGCGCCGGCCTCGAGCCCCCGGATGCGTTCCTGGTCGGGATCCTGGGATGTCACGAGAACGATCGGCAGCGACGAATGACGGCCGTCCGCGCGGAGGCGTCGGCACACCTCCAGCCCCGACAGGCCAGGCATCACGATGTCCAGAAGGACCACGTCCGGCCTTCGACGCTCGATCGCTGCCAAGGCCGACACGCCATCCTCCGCCGATTCCACTTCGAACCCATGGATCGACAGCAGGTCCGTCATCAACGCGACGTTGGACGGCTGGTCGTCGACGACCAGGACCAGGCCGGCGCTCGCCGGTGCGTCGCCCGTCGCTTGCAAAGGGAGTGGGTTCTGATTGCCGGAGGCAGTCATCGGGAGGGGGCTCGAGCAGGGCGGAAAGTCATTCTCCGGGGCGGCCTACCGGGGATGCAAGTCCCGCGGCGTGCACGAGCGCCGCACCGCGCGCCGATTCGACGTGCGTCGGCCGAGGACGCCCCGGGGATCGGCGTGGCCTGCGCTACCGTGATATGCGCATCCCGGTTCCATCGAGAACGCGCCGGAACCGCGTCGTTTCCGACTCGATCAGATCGCGCAGTGCCTTTGGCGACAACTCCAGGGGTTCGTATCCCTGTGCGGCGAACTGGCTGCGCACGCTGTCGGAACGCAACGCGTCCGCCAGTGCCCGTGCCAGCACGTCCGCGACCTCCGCCGGAGTTCGGGAAGGGCCGAAGAGACTGTAACCAGGGCTCGATCACGTAGCCCGGCATGCCTGCTCGGTGACACCGTAGCGCACTGCCGCCGTCACGCCTGGCTGTCATGCGCGACGGCGCATTCATCGCGCCGCGAAGTCCAACCGAGCATCAGATGACGCACGCCGATGCGCGCACCCGGAGAGACTTCGTCAGACACAAGCTCTCGGCGTTGACGCGCGCCCCCGACGCCGCCGAGGATGGTTCCCCATCGCGGAACGCCGTCCCGCCGAAAGCATCCGCGGATTCCGGTTTCAGGGAATCGGTGCGGGCGCTTCGACACGCCGTTCGGCACTACGTGCCGTCGCGTTATGCGGGCTCGGTCGTGTTGTTCCGGGCCGAGCAGTTTCCAGCGCCCCGACCCGATCTCGGCTGGGCGAGCGTTGTTCCGCAGCTCGAGGGCGTCGCGAGCCCCGGCGACCATCTCACCTGCATTACGCGCCACGTCGCCACGTTCGGCGCCTATTTGAACGCAATCCTGCGCCGCGCATAGGCGGCAATGCGACGTCCCGTCTCGACTTCGGTTTCAGCGAGCCGCTTGGACGCGTCGACTGCCCGATCGTCGCGACGCGATGACGTCGCCGAGGCGTGACTGGACGCGCGGACGAGTCAGACGAACACCAGTGACTGGTGTTGCTTGCCGCAGCGCGGGCACACGAATGTGAGGATCGGAATGTCCTGCGCGACGTGGCCGATGCGTACGACCTTCACCGCTCGCAAATCATGCGGGTCTTCGTTGCATTCGAGCCAAACCTTCCTGCGTCGGTCGACGTAGCGATCGGGCGCTTCCTCGACAATACTGAACTCCGTCTCCATCGCACTCCGCCCCAACTCGTACTGATCAACCTGTAGCCTATAGGAACCGCCTGCGCGGATGCTTGACCCATGACAAAAGAACGTGGGGACGGGTCGAGTCCGCTACCCTGACCGGGCATTGGGGAACCCGCTTAGTATGCTGCGTATGAGACGCGCCACCGCCGCTGCACCCCCTTCCGCATCCGTCGAGAGGATCTCGCCGGAGGACATGAACGCGCTGCCGATACGGCGCTACGAGGGCCCGGTGCACGTCGTCGAGGGACGCGCGGACCTCCAGCACGCCATGCAGGATTTCTCCGAGGAAAGCATCGTCGGCTTCGACACGGAGACCCGACCCGCCTTCAGACCCGGCGAGAGCTATCTCCCCTCTCTCGTGCAGTTCGCAACGGCGAACGCCGTCTATCTCCTGCAGGTCCAGCAGCCGGACCTTTTCGGCGCGATGCGGGAGATCCTGTCGTCACAGGCCATCATCAAGGCGGGCGTGTCGGTGAACGACGATGTGCGCAATCTCAAGAAGGTATTCGCGTTCGACGAACGATCGATGGTGGACCTCGGCGTGGTCGCGAAGCGATACGGCCTGAAGCAGACCGGCGTACGCAATCTCGCCGGGATGTTCCTCGGTACGCGCGTCCCCAAGGGTGCGAAGACCACGAACTGGGCGGCGCGCCGCCTGACGCCGCAGCAAATTGTCTATGCGGCGACCGACGCCTGGGTGTGCCGCGAGCTGTATCTGCGGTTCAGAGAGCTAATGATGCTCTCATGACCGACTCCTGACGATCACTCCTTCTCCCGCTCAGCACCCCGAGCAGGACAGTGTCTATACGTGGGTCACATTTCGATGCAAATCACCCCTGAAAGTGGGCCAGTTTTCGGTGCAAATCAACAGTCAGGGGTCATCGTGGAGGTTGGGCTAGGGCCTGCGTCGCAATGCGATCTGAAGGCCGACCAAGGCCGCCATCAATAAGGCGAGTACGCCAGGTTCAGGAACCGATTCCGGCTGCAGCATCGGCGTGATGGTCAGCAAGTCGGGGCTTCCGTCGAACAGCAGGTAGACCGGATATGCCGATGCAAAGTCCGGCGCGCCCGTGTCCAACGCCGGATCAATGCCATTCAATTCGAAGGAGGTGATGCCCGGATCGCTGAAGAAGTAGAAACTGCCGTCGGAGGTGAGTTGGACCGGAGGGTTGCTTCCAACCGACAGTTGCACTGGGCCGAAGCCGAACGAAGCGGGCGGAAGAATCAGCCCCGTAAATTGGCCCGACGAGAGCGAGTAGACGAAGCCGTCTGCCGCCGGCGGATCAAACCAGTGGCCCGAAACCGGATTTGTGAAGCGAAACGGCTGTCCGATACAAGCCAGTCCGCAGTCGGGCAACACCGGGTAATCGGGCGCCGTACCGGGGTCGGGCACGCTGGCTTCGAAAATGCTCGAGTTTGGCCTGTAGGGATAGGAAATGACGATATCCTCGCCGCTAGTGGTGTGCAAGGGTGCACCGCTGTCGCACAACGAGATGTCAGTGCAGAAACCACCGAAGCCGATGGTGTAGAAGTTGGAGGCAAGGTCGAAGTTAAGATAATCGGCACCGTTCCGAGAACCATAGGTGGATAGCGGATAGGTCGGGCTGCCGGCGCTGCCGAAACCGGCGCCCCCGTTGGTCTGGTCCACGCTCACGTAGACTTGGCCTGGCACGAGTTCGAATGACCACGAGGTGGCGCCGTCGAAAAGCGAGATGTCCACGGAGACTGAGGTCAGCACGGTGTTCTTGAAGCCGGTCGCGCCAGGGACGTTGAACGCCTGGATCGTGCTCGTATCGGCGGTCGCAATCATTGTCACCTGGGCGCAGTTGGGGTCGGTCGTTGAGTTGCAACTGTATGGAGTATTGCCGACCGATACCGCCAGAGGCCACATCGTGTCGCGATAGGTGATCGGCGTCGCGCCGACGCCGGACCCGGCAAGAGCCAGCAGCACGACCGCCAATTTCGTCGTAAGGTCCCTCATTGCAGCTCCCAGACCATTGGAACGACCGGTTGGCTTCTACAAGTAGGCCCGAATACCCGTTCGCGAATCCCCGAAGAGCAGCAGCGCCAGGCACGTGAGCGCTGCACAAGTGTGCAACTTTCATTCCAATACCACGTTCTGCCATATAAACAGTGGCTTGCGTCATACGTCTGGCTTCTAACAGTAACAAACTGTAAAGGACAGCGACGAGCGGCGTAATCGGCATTTGAGGGCGACAATTCCCTTCCGCGAAGAATTCGAGCGTAAGGACGAGCGGTAGAGGTGGCGAAACGTCGAGCACCCAACCGAGAGTCCGCCCAAGTGAAGGTGCACAGGAAGGATCCGGATCTAACCGCTAATTCAAGTCGGGCAGCTCATCACGTAGGGACCCAAGCTTCGCGCGCAACGACGCGGCAGCCTCCAGAAACTCGGCAGGCGCAACTGTGTCGCGCGATGCGATCTGCGCCTCATGAAATCTGGGAGGTAGAGCGTGAAGGTCGCGTAGCCGTTGGTCACGCATAGGCCTTCTCACCTTAGGATTGCGAGTGACCATGGCACTCCCCAACGAACGGACTCGACCGCCAACCGTAGCCTCATTTGCATTAGGCGCGATGCACCCGCGCAATATTCATGCCTTGGGTATCGATCGCGAGACTAACGACAGTTTGCTCGGCGCCAGGGTGATACGGGCGCAATAGGCCACCTGCGGAGTTGCAGTCTGTAGCCACGGAGCGGTTCTGCCTCTGGGGGCAAGGCAATGTGTGGCGGTCAATCCGCTAACTCTTCCGCGCTCGTATTCAGACCATCGTTACGGATCGATCGCGCGCGGCCCGAGAATGCGTATCCTGAGACTAAATGCTTCGGTGATTTAGGCCAGATTAGGCAGGTCTGGGCAACTGGCCGAGTAACAAACAAGCCAAGGTAGCGCCCGGACGAAAACACGGCGTCAAAAATCAAGAGATTGGGTCAAATGCCGTGGCGGAGACGGAGGGATTCGAACCCTCGATGCAGGTTTTAGCCCGCATGCTCCCTTAGCAGGGGAGTGCCTTCGACCACTCGGCCACGTCTCCGGAAGAACGCGCATTCTACCGTCCGCGGCCGGACGGGTCCAGCAAGCGGGGCGAAAACCCCGCGCAATCCGCAACTTACGGCGCTACGCGGGTGCCTTGTCGAGCTCGAAGGCCTTGTGCAGCACGCGCACGGCAAGCTCGAGGTACTTCTCGTCGATGACGACGGAGACCTTGATCTCGGAGGTCGAGATCATCTGGATGTTGATGCCTTCGTCCGCCAGCGTCTTGAATAGCTTGGACGCGATGCCGACGTGCGAGCGCATGCCGATGCCGACCACCGATACCTTGCATGTCTTGTTGTCGCCGATGATCTCGCGCGCCGTGAAGCCCTTGCCGCGCTCGGCCTCGAGCACGTCGAGCGCTTTCTTGAACTCGTTGCGGTTCACGGTGAACGAGAAGTCCGTCTGCCCGGACGCGCCGATGTTCTGCACGATCATGTCGACGTCGATGTTGGCGGCAGCGATCGGGCCGAGGATCGCGTACGCGATGCCGGGCTTGTCGGGCACGCCCATCACGGAGATCTTCGCTTCGTCGCGGTTGAATGCGATGCCGGAGATGATCGCCTGTTCCATGTTGGTCTCTTCCTCGAACGTGATAAGCGTGCCGGGCGCCGACGACTCGGGATCGTCGAACGACGACAGCACGCGCAGCTTCACCTTGTACTTGCCCGCGAACTCGACGGAGCGGATCTGCAATACCTTCGATCCGAGGCTCGCCATCTCGAGCATTTCCTCGAACGTGACGGTGTCGAGGCGCCGCGCCTCGGGCACGATGCGCGGGTCGGTCGTATAGACGCCGTCGACGTCCGTGTAGATCTGGCATTCGTCGGCGGTGAGCGCGGCCGCGAGCGCCACGCCGGACGTATCCGAGCCGCCGCGGCCCAGCGTGGTGATGTTGCCTTCCGCGTCCACGCCCTGGAAGCCGGCCACGATCACCACGGTCCCCTCTTCGAGGTCGCGACGCATGTTGGCTTCGTCGATCTCGAGGATGCGCGCCTTGGTGAACGCGTTGTCCGTGAGGATGCGCACCTGCGCGCCCGTGTAGCTTTTCGCGCCGATGCCCATTTCCTGCAGGGCGATCGCGAGCAGGCCGATGGTCACCTGCTCGCCCGTGGCGGCGATGACGTCGAGCTCCCGCGGATTCGGGCTCGCCGAAATCTCCTTGGCGAGGCCGAGCAGGCGGTTGGTCTCGCCGGACATCGCGGACACGACGACCACCATCTGGTGCCCCTGCTTGTGGTAATGCGCGACGCGACGGGCGACGTTCTTGATGCGGTCGGTGGTCCCGACCGAGGTGCCGCCGTACTTCTGGACGATGAGAGCCATGGCGATGGGTGATGCGGTGCCTGCAAAAACCGGAGGCGACGGTCAGGGCAGCGTGCGGAACGCCAGGGTGGCGTTGGTGCCCCCGAAACCGAAGGAATTGGACAACGCGCCGGCGATTTTCATCTTGCGCGGTGTCAAAGGAACGAAATCGAGGTCGCACGCAGGGTCGATTTCCCGCAGGTTCGCGGTGGGCGGCGCGATCTGGTCGCGCATGGCCAGCACGGTGAACACCGCCTCGATGCCGCCGGCGGCCCCCAGCAGGTGCCCGGTCATCGACTTGGTGGACGAAACCGCGAGCTTGAAGGCATGCTCGCCGAACGCGCGCTTGACGCCCATGCACTCCGCGATGTCGCCGAGCGGCGTGGACGTGCCATGCGCATTGATGTAGTCGATGTCGGCAGGCTGCATGCCCGCGTTGCGCAGCGCGTTCAGCATGCTGCGGCGCGCGCCGTCGCCGTCTTCCGGCGGCGCCGTGATGTGGTGCGCGTCGGCGCTCATGCCGTAGCCCGCGAGCTCGCAATAGATGCGGGCGCCGCGCGCCCTGGCGTGCTCGAGCTCCTCGAGCACGAGGACGCCGGCGCCTTCGCCGAGCACGAAGCCGTCGCGGCCGACGTCCCATGGCCGGCTGGCCGTCGCGGGATCGTCGTTGCGCGTCGACAGCGCGCGCGACGCGCAGAAGCCGCCGATGCCGAGCGGCGACACGGTCGATTCCGAGCCGCCGGCGACCATGATGTCGGCATCGCCGTACTCGATGAGCCGCGCCGCCTCGCCCAGGCTGTGGTTGGCCGTCGAGCACGCGCTGACCGTGCCGAGATTCGGACCCTTGTAGCCGTAGTGGATCGACACCAGGCCGGCGATCATGTTGATGATCGAGCCCGGCACGAAGAACGGCGAGATCTTGTGCAGCCCGCCCTGCGCGTACTTGGCGTGCGTCTCCTCGATCATCGGCAAGCCGCCGATGCCCGAGCCGATGCACACGCCCACGCGCTCCATGTCGCCGCCGTAGCCCTCGAGCCCCGCGTCCTTCACCGCCTCCATCGTGGCGACGAGGCCGTAGTGGATGAAGGTGTCGTAGCGCCGCGCTTCCTTGCCCGACAGGTACTTCGTGACGTCGAAGCCCTTCACTTCACCGGCGATCTGCGACGGGAAGTGCGAGGCGTCGAAACGCGTGATGCGCGCGATGCCCGAATGCCCGGCGAGGATGTTGGCCCACGACTCCGCGACGCCGATGCCGACGGGAGCGATGATGCCTAGACCGGTGACGACGACACGACGGCGGGTCATGCGAATCGGCGGATGCAGTATGCGTTGGGACTGTGGTGCGGGGCGTTCGCGCTGTTGCGACGCGGCACCCGCACGAGGTCGCGGCAGGGGCGGCCGGCGTGCGCACGCCGAGCCGCCGCGACATGCGGATTATTTCTTGAGATGCGCGCCGACGTAGTCGATCGCCTGCTGCACGGTGGTGATCTTCTCGGCTTCCTCGTCCGGGATTTCCGTCTCGAACTCTTCCTCGAGCGCCATCACGAGCTCGACGGTGTCCAGCGAATCGGCTCCGAGATCGTCGACGAACGACGACTCGTTCTTGATCTCCGCTTCGTTGACGCCCAGCTGCTCGGCGACGATCTTCTTGACGCGTTGTTCAACGTTGTCCATGCGCTCCTCCCCGCTTAAGGGGCCCCTGTGTCCAAACCGCTCGATTCTACCAGATCGCGCCCCCACCGGGCGGCGCCCCGACATCCGTTCTGCCAACCGCGGACCATCGACGCGATGTCCGCCTTCAACTCCAGAAATCGTCGGGCTTCGCCCGCGATTTCTGTCCAATCAGCTTTTCATGTGCCATGCGGCGTAGAGATTTTTCCAAGGGGGCGCGGCGTCAGCCTTGCGACCCCTTCTAGCCCATTTACTTCCTAAACCATGTACATGCCGCCGTTGACGTGCAGCGTGACGCCCGTCACGTAGCTCGCCCCGGGACTCGCAAGATACGCCACCGCGTGGGCGATGTCGTCCGGCGTGCCCAGACGCTGCAGCGGGATGCGCGACACCATCGCCTGCCGCGCGGTCTCCGGCAGGTCCTTCGTCATGTCGGTGTCGACGAAGCCCGGCGCGACGCAATTGACGGTGATGTTGCGGCTTCCCACTTCCTGCGCGAGCGACTTGGTGAACCCGATGAGCGCGGCCTTCGCCGCTGCGTAGTTCACCTGGCCCGGATTGCCGCTCGAGCCCACCACGCTGCCGATCTGGATGATGCGGCCGTTGCGCGCCTTCATCATCCCGCGCAGCACCGCCTTCGCGAGGCGGTACGCGGGCTTGAGGTTGGTCGCCATGACGGCGTCCCACTCGTCGTCCTTCATGCGCAGCAGCAGGTTGTCGCGCGTGATCCCGGCGTTGTTGACGAGGATGCCGATCGCGCCGTACTTCGCGTCGATGGCAGCAAGCGCGGCCTCGGTGCCGGCGGCGTCGGTGACGTCGAGCTTCATGCCCATGCCGGCATTGCCCGCTTCCGCGAGCCGCGCCGCGATCTTCGCGGCGCCTTCGTCCGTCGTCGCCGTGCCGACCACGGTAGCGCCATCGCCGGCCAGCCGCAACGCGATCGCGAGCCCGATGCCGCGCGTGGCGCCCGTCACGAGCGCCACCTGCCCGGCGAGCGGTCCCTGGCTCATCGTGTGCCGCGGCGGTGGCGTCGCGCCGCACTCACTGGACTACCCTGCGCGCTCATGGCTGCCCCTTCAGTTCCGCGAGCGTCGCGGCGATCGCGTCGCTGTCGATCAGCGCGTAGCTGGGCATGCCGTCGGCAATTCGCCGGGTCAGGCCGGCGAGCACCTTGCCCGGCCCGCACTCGACGATGTGCGTGACGCCGCGATCGGCCATCGCACGAATCGTCGCCGTCCAGTGCACGGGATTGGCGGCCTGCCGCGCAAGCGCGTCGCGGATGGCATCGTGCTCGGTATGCTCGGCGACGTCGACGTTGTGAATCACCGGAATCGACGGCGTCCGGATCTCGATCTCGGCCAATCGCCGCGCGAGCTTCTCCGCCGCGGGCCGCAGCAGCGTGCAGTGGAACGGCGCCGACACCGGCAGCAGCACGCCGCGCTTGGCGCCCTTCTGCTTCGCGAGTCCGATCGCGCGCTCGACGGCGCCACGATGGCCGGCGATCACGACCTGCCCCGGCGCGTTGAAGTTCACCGCCTCGACGATCTCGTTCTCCGCCGCCTCGGCGCAGGCCGTCATGATGGCGCCGTCGTCGCCGCCCATGATCGCTGCCATCGCGCCCTCGCCCTTCGGCACCGCATCCTGCATGGCCTGCGCGCGAAAGCGCACGAGCGGCACCGCGTCGTGGAACGCCAGCGCGCCGGCGGCAACGAGCGCCGTGTATTCGCCGAGGCTGTGCCCGGCCACCACCGCGGGCTTCGGTCCGCCCGACGCGAGCCACGCGCGCCACGCGGCGACGCCCGCCGCCAGCATCACGGGCTGCGTGTTGGTCGTCAGCGCGAGCGCCTCGGGCGGCCCTTCCGCGACCAGCTTCCACAAGTCCTCGCCGAGCGCCTCCGAGGCCTCGGCAAACGTCTCGCGCACGACGGGATGCGCGGAAAAGCCGTCCATCATGCCGACGGCCTGGGAGCCCTGTCCGGGAAACACGAACGCCAGTTGCATCTCACCACCTCAGGAAGACGGAGCCCCACGTGAATCCGCCGCCCACGCCGAGCAGCATCACGTGCTGACCGGGCCGGATGCGGCCGTCGCGCACGGCCATGTCGAGCGCCATCGGGATCGACGCCGCCGACGTGTTGCCGTGCATGTCCACCGTCACGACGAGGCGCTCGTGCGGCAGGTGCAGCTTCTTCATCGTCGCATCCATGATGCGGATGTTCGCCTGGTGCGGGATCACCCAGTCGATCTGCTCGGGCGTCATCTCGACCGCGTGCAGCGCTTCGCGCGCGACCTCGTCCAGCACCTTCACCGCGAACTTGAATACGGCGGTGCCGTCCATGTGCAGGAACGGGGTGCCGGTGACGCGTCCGTCCTGCACCGTGCCCGGCACGCACAGGATGCCGCGATGGCTGCCGTCGGCGTGCAGGTGGGAGGTCAGGATGCCGGGCGCCTCCGAGGGCACGACCACCACCGCGCCCGCGCCGTCGCCGAACAGCACGCAGGTGCCGCGGTCGTTCCAGTCGAGGATGCGCGAATAGATCTCCGCGCCGACCACGAGCACATTGCGGGCCGCGCCCGTCGCGACCAGCTTGTCGGCCATCGCGAGCGCGTACACGAATCCCGAGCACACCGCCGCGACGTCGAACGCCGCGCCGCCGCCCCGGATGCCGAGCTTGTCCTGCAGGATGCACGCCGTCGACGGAAAGATCATGTCGGGCGTCGCGGTCGCGAGGATCACGACGTCGATGTCGGCCGGCGTCATGCCCGCGGCGGCGATCGCCTCGCGCGACGCGTGCAGCGCGAGGTCGGACGTCATCTCGTCCGCGGCCGCGATGTGGCGCTGGCGGATGCCGGTGCGCGTGCGGATCCACTCGTCGCTGGTGTCGACGCGCTTCGCGAGCTCGTCGTTGGTCAGGACGGTCGGCCGGAAGGTAGCGGCCGGTGCCCGCGATCCGGCTAGCCGGCATGGGTCTCGGCCGGCGCTGGCACCATGGCCGGCATCGACGCCATCTCGTGCGCGATCTTGTCGAGCACGCCGTTGGCCACTTCCGCGTGCGCCTTGAAGATCGCATGCTGGAACCCCAGCACGTCGGCGCCGCCGTGGCTCTTCACCACGATGCCCCTCAGCCCGACCAGCGTCGCGCCGTTGTAGCGGCGCGGGTCGACGCGCTTCTTGAACGCGTGGAGCGCCGGCAGCGCGGTGATCGCCGCGATCTTGCGCACGGGATTGCGCGTGAACTCGGTGCGCAGGAAATCGTAGAGCATCACGACGAGACCTTCGGACACCTTGAGCGCGACGTTGCCGACGAAGCCGTCGCACACCACGACGTCGGTGGTGCCCTTGTAGATGTCGTCGCCTTCGACGTTGCCGTAGAAGTTGAGCGTGGTGGCCTTGAGGAGCTCGGCCGTCTGCTTCACGACGTCGTTGCCCTTGATGTCCTCCTCGCCGATGTTGAGGAGGCCGATGGTCGGCCGGTCGATGCCCTCCACCGCCGTGGCGAGCGCGCTGCCCATCACCGCGAACTGCACGAGCTGCTCCGGCGTGCAGTTCACGTTGGCGCCGAGGTCGAGCGCCGTGGTGACGCCCTTGCGCGTGGGCAGCTGCGACGCGATGGCCGGGCGGTCGATGCCGGGGAGCGTCTTCAGCACGAAGCGCGCGATGGCCATCAGCGCGCCCGTGTTGCCCGCCGACACGCACGCCTGCGCCGCCCCGTCCTTGACGAGGTTGATCGCCGACGCGCATCGACGAGTCCTTCTTCCTGCGCAGCGCCTCCGCCGGAGGCTCGTCCATCGCGACGACTTCGCGAGCACGCGTGGATCGCGATGCGGTCCTTCGCCGAGGAGCGCGACTTGGCGAGCGCCTGCGTCAGCGGCGCCTCGAGCCCGACCAGGATCACGCGCGCGTCCGGCGTCTCCTCGAGAAAGGCCAGCGCGGCGGGAACGGTGACCGAGGGACCGTGGTCGCCCCCCATCGCGTCGACAGCGACGGTGACGGTCATGCGTTGGGGTGCTTCATGGGAATCGGGGCCGTCTGTACGAGGGGGCGCGCGGCGTGTGCAATGAAACCGCGCTGCGATGAGCAGTGCGAAACCCCAAGTTTACCTGCGCCCGAAGCAAGACGCGAACACGCCGCAACTCAACGCAGCGCGGCGAACATCGGACGTGGCCAAGGACTGTCAGTGCGCATGCCGCGCGCTGCTGAACGGCCGCGAAGCGGCTGTGATCGGCGCGCTTCGCGCCCTTTCCACGGCGAAAGCGCCGGGCCGCCCGAAGCTTTCGCCGCTGACGTCATCGGGACCGAAATGCGTAGCGCGGAGCGCGGAGCACTTCGGTCACGTCGATTTACTCATCGGCCTTCGTCTTGACGACCTTCTTGCCGCGATAGTAGCCGCTCGGGCTGATGTGGTGGCGCAGGTGCGTCTCGCCGCTCACCGGCTCCACGCCGAGCGTGGGCGCCTTCAGGTGATCGTGCGCTCGATGCATGCCGCGCTTCGACGGCGACTTCTTGTTCTGCTGGACAGCCATGACCTTCTCCTGTTGATGTTTCGGTGCTGCGATGTTGCGCGATCCGTCGGCATCGCTGCCGGCGTGCGTTCATTCCGTCTGCCGCCGCCGCTGCTGCTTCGCAGACGCCCGGCTCGTGCATCGGCGCGTAGGGCAGCGTCAGCAGCAATTCGTCCTCGACCAGTTCCGCGGCGATCAGCGGATGGTCGGCGACGAGCACCTCGCCGTCGCTCTGCGCATCGAGCGCGTCGGCCTCCTCCTCGCTCTTCGCGAGGACGGCCACCGTGCGCTGCGACACCGGAAACGCGAACGGCGACAGGCACCGCTGGCAGATCACCGGCACGCTGCCCGTCGAGGTCGATCTCGAGCGCGGGACGCCCGGCGCCGTCGGTGGTGCCGGCGATGCGCCATGCGACCTCGCTCACCGCCGCATCGTCCTCGGGCTCGGCCACGCGATCGGCGAGCCGATCGGAGGCGAGCGACGTCGAGCGTGCCCTCGAGCACGCCGCCTTCGCGGCCAGCCGGTAGGCGTCGAAGGTTGCCGGCTTCTTCATGCTGCGTGCCACACTCTCTGGGCGCGCCGGGACTGCCCGTTCCGGCGAAACCAAATCAGCGATAATACCGTGACTCCTGCCCTACTGTCAAAGAAACCGCTGCAAAAACAATGGGGAAGAACCCTCCACCGCTGGTCCTGGGCTCCACGTCCCGCTATCGGCGGGCCCTGCTCGATCGTCTCGGGCTGCCGTTCGAGGTGGCCGCGCCCGGGCGTCGACGAGGCCGCGCTGCCCGGTGAGCGGCCGGCGACGACCGCCCTCCGGCTCGCGGAAGCCAAGGCGCGGGCGGTGGCCAGCCGCTACGCGGACGCCCTGGTGATCGGCTCCGACCAGGTCGCCGACTGCGACGGCCGCCCGGTCGGCAAGCCCGGCGACCGGGCGCGCGCCTTCGAGCAGTTGCGGGCGCTCTCGGGCCGGACGGTCGTCTTCCACACCGGACTGGCCCTGGTCGATGCGGCCAGCGGACGCTGCCATCGCGAGCTCGTCGACGTCGCCAGCACCTTCCGCACGCTCGGCGACGCGGAGATCGCGCGCTATCTCGACCGGGAGCAGCCGTACGATTGCGCAGGCTCGGTCAAGTCGGAGGCGCTCGGCATCGTGCTCTTCGACCGCATCGCCAGCGACGATCCGACGGCGCTCATCGGGCTGCCGCTCATCGCGCTGGCGCGGCTGCTTCGCCTCGAAGGCGTCGAGCCGCTGCTTGCCGCACCCTGATCGTGGCGGGCACGCTCTATCTCGTTCCCAACCTCCTCGGGCTGGTGCCGCCGCCGGATGTGCTTCCGGCACGCACGCTCGCGGTCGCGCGTTCGCTGACCCACTGGGTCGTCGAGTCGCCGAAGCCCGCGCGCGCGTTCATGAAGTCGCTGGAGCTGGCGGTACCCATCGCCTCGCTGCACATCGACGCGCTGCCCGAGAACGCCGATGACGTGGCGCTCGCCGCCCTGTTGCGGCCCGCACGGGACGGCCGGGACATCGGCATGCTGTCCGATGCCGGCTGTCCCGGCGTCGCCGACCCGGGTGCGCGGCTGGTCGCCGCCGCGCACGCCGCAGGCATCAGGGTGGTGCCGCTGGTGGGACCGTCGTCGCTGCTGCTCGCGCTGATGGCGTCCGGCATGAACGGCCAGGGCTTCGCGTTCCACGGCTACCTGCCGGTTCCTGCCGAGCAGCGCGCGCAGGCGTTGCGGCGGCTGGAGGACGATTCGCGCACGCATCGCCGCGCGCAGCTCTTCATCGAGACGCCGTATCGCAACGAGGCGATGATCCGCGCGCTCGGCGAAGCGCTGCAGCCCGCCACGCAGGTCGTGGTGGCCGCCGATCTCACGCTGCCGACCGAGACCATCGAGCGGCGCACCGCCGCCGCCTGGCGCCAGGTGGACGCGTCACGCTTCGCGAAGCGTCCGGCGCTCTTCGTGCTCGAAGCCACGCCCCGATAGGGGCTGTCCGTACGTGTACGCGGGCTGAACTTATCGCACCGCGGTCGGCGAATCCTCGATGTAGCTCTTGAGCATGCGGTTCTCGAAGCTCTGCTCCTCGTAGACCGCCTTGGCGACGTCGTGGAAGGACACCACGCCCTGCAGCGTCGCGCCTTCCAGCACCGGCACGTAGCGCGCGTGGCGCTCCAGCATGCGGCCGCGCAGCTCCATCACGTCGAGGGTCGGCGCGGCGGTGAGCGGCTCGCGCTCGCAGAGTTCGCCGACGCGCGCGCCACCGAGCGAGCCGCCGCCCTGCGCGACGGCGGCGAGAATCTCGCGAAACGTCAGCATGCCGACCAGATGTCCGCGCTCCATCACCACGAGCGAGCCGATGTCGTGGTCGGCCATCACGCGCACCGCCTCGAGCGCGCTGCCTTCGGGCGTCGTCGTGAAGAGCGTGTTGCCCTTGATGCGCAGGATCTCGCTCACCAGCATGGCGCCTCCGTCGACGGGCGGGACCGCGAGAAGCGGCCCCGTCCGTGCGAGGTTACTCTTGCGAAGCGGCCCTGTGCAACTCCTTGCGCGCAATCGGCCGTCCGTTTGCCGCGTCACTTGTACAGGATCGACGGCAGCCAGAGCCCGATCGCGGGAAAGATGTAGAGCATCGCAAGGGCGATCACCTGGATCGCCATGAACGGCATCATGCCCGCGAAGATCTGGTTCAGCGTCACGTGCGGCGGCGACACGCCCTTCAGGTAGAAGGCGGCCATGGCCACCGGCGGCGACAGGAAGGCCGTCTGCAGGTTGAGCGCCACGAGCAGCCCGAAGAACAGCGGATCGATGTTGAAGTGCGCGCAGCAGCGGAATGAAGATCGGCATGAAGATGACGATGATCTCCGTCCACTCGAGCGGCCAGCCCAGCAGGAAGATGATGACCTGCGCGAGGATCATGAACTGCAACGGGCGTCATGTCGAGCGACAGCACCCAGTTGTCGATGATCTCCTGCCCGCCGAGCAGTGCGAACGCCGCCGAAAAGATCGACGAGCCGACGAACAGCCAGCACACCATCGCAGACGTCTTGGCCGTGAGATAGACCGACTCGCGGACCGTGCGGTAGAGCCGCACCTGGAACACCGCGACGACCGACCACAGCGCGAACGCGACGATGGACATCCAGCCGACCCACATCGGAACGTCGGTCTCCACCACCTCGAACTTGAGCAGGAGGAACCAGACCACCGCCACGCTGGCGAGCAGCCACAGCGGGATCCAGGTGCGCCAGACTTGCGAGGCCTGGCGCCCCGCCGGCATCGCGAGCAGGGCGTAGACGGCGGCAAGGGTGAACCCGCCGAGCGAGCCGATCGCCGCGGCCTCGGTCGGCGTCGCGAGGCCGAACACGATCGAGCCCAGCACGGCCAGGATCATGATCGCGAGCGGAAAGAACGACGCCAGCAGCTGCTTGAAGACCTCGAGTCGCGCGAACGTGAAGAAGGCGTAGAGCAGGAACAGCCCCACCGCCCCGACGCCGAGCACCGTCCAGAACGCATCGGGCGCGGGTATGCGTTGCCATTCGGCGGCAGCCGGTGCGGGTGGCTGCGCCGCCGCTGCGGTCGCGCCCTTGGTCGTCTGCGCCGCCGGCGGCGCGCTGTCGTTCGCGGCGGTGCTTGCCGGCTCCGACTCCGAGCCGGGGGGCTCCTGCAATCCATCCGCCGGCGGGGGCTCCGCGAGTCCGCCTTCCGGCTCCGTTCCGGTCGAATCGGCGGAACCGGCGGCCGACGCGCCGGCGAATCCCATCTGCTCCAGCCCCTGGATGTCCTGCACGACATCGGGCTTGGTCAGCGAGTGCCAGATCAGGCCCATCAGCACGGCGAACGAGAGCGCAGGCAGCAGCGTGACCAGGAGCTCCTTGCGCACCGACGGACGCGGCAGCGCCGGATCGCGGCTGCCGAGCGCGCGGAACAGGCCGGGGACGGCGCGGCTGCTGATCGTCTGCGCGATGCGCGCATTGACCGGCGGCAGCGCCACGGCGCGCTCGCTCGCGGCGAGTGGCGGCATCAGCGCGGGCTTCCACTTCGCGAGCACCATCACGTAGCCGATGTAGAGCCCGGCCAGCATGATTCCCGGGAAGAACGCACCGGCGTAGAGCTGGACCACGGACACGCCGGCCGTCGCGCCGTACACGATCAGCATCACCGAGGGCGGAATGAGGATGCCGAGGCAACCCCCTGCGGTAATGACGCCGGCCGACACCTTGATGTTGTACCCGGCGCGCAGCATGGCCGGGAGCGCGAGCAGTCCCATCAGCGTCACCACGGCGCCCACGATCCCGGTCGCGGTCGCGAAGACCGCGCACGTGATCAGCGTCGCGACGGCCAGCGATCCCGGCACGCGCGCCAGCGCGAGGTGCAGGCTCCGGAACAGCTTCTCGATCAGGTTCGCGCGCTCGACGAGGTAGCCCATGAACACGAACAGCGGAATCGAGATCAGCACGTCGTTGGACATCACCGAGTACGCGCGCTGCACCATGAGGTCGAGCGTCTGCATGGCCGCCGTACTGGGATCGACGGAGCGGTAGGCGAGCCACGCGAAGATGACGCCCATGCCCATCAGCGTGAATGCGGTGGGGAAGCCCAGCATGATCGCCACCACGATCAGCGCGAGCATCAGGAGGCCCAGGTGCCCGTTGGTCATTTCCGACGGCGCCGGCATCAGCACGAACACCGCGACGACCACCATGGCCATGATGGTCAGGCCGAACCAGACTTCCTTCCTCATGGCGCCACCCTGGCGTCGCCGCGACCGGTTCGCATGCGCGGCGGCGTCATTTGCGCGCTCCCTCGGTATGCACGACGAGGTCGTCGAGCTTCGCGATGTCCTCGTCCTTCACGTGGACCATCTCTTTCAGCTTGTCGACGTCGACTTCCTCGACGTCCTCCTCGCGCGACGGCCAGCGCCCGGCCTTGAGGCAGAGGACACAGCGGGTGATCTCGGCGACGCCCTGCAGCAGCAGGAACGCACCGGCCACCGGGATGACCGTCTTGAACGGATAGATCGGTGGCCCGTCCGCCGTGATGTTGGAGTGCTCGTTGATCGCCCATGACTCACCGGCATAGCGATAGCCGGCCCAGATCAGCGCGATCACGCCGGGGATGAAGAACAGGATGTAGAGCGCCAGATCGAGGCCCGCCTGCAGGCGCGGCGGAAAAAAACCATAGAGGACGTCGCCGCGGACATGGCCGTTCTTCGACAGCGTGTAGGCCCCCGCCATCATGAACAGCGTTCCGTACATCATGATCATCACGTCGAAGGCCCATGCGTGCGGATGCGAGAGCACGTACCGGGAGAAGACCTCCCAGCTGATCAGCGCGGTGAGCCCGATGATCAGCCAGGAGAAGAACTGGCCGACGAAGGTGCTGATCTTGTCGATCGTGAGCAGGAGTCGTTGCATCGTGAGCCCGTCAGCGCTTTCCCGTCGCGGAACCTCCCTCGGCGGGTGAAAAAAAACACCATCCGGGCGCGCCGGATGGTGTGGTGGTTCAGGCGATCCTTCAGCCCTTCTTGGTGGGCGCAGCGGCCTTCTGGCCGAAATAATGGTTGTAGGCCATGCGCCGGTTCACGTTGTTGTCCATGTCCCAGCGGACCGCGCGCTGCGCGAACGCCCGCTGCGAATCGACGATCTCCTTGAACAGCGCATTCTCGGCGGACTTCTTGGCGACGACCTGGTCGTAGATCACGAGCTGCTGCTGCAGGATGGGGTCCGGCGTCTTGTAGAACTTGACCGCCTGCTTCTGCTCCATCTCGATGTAGTCCTGGGAGTACCGGTCGATCGCCTTCCACACCAGGTCCGCGGACGCCGCGTCCACCGCGTTGGCGATGATCGCCCGCAACTTCTCGGGCAGCGCATCGTACTTGGTCTTGTTGAACATGATCTCGAACTGCTCGGCGTTCTGGTGGAAGCTCTGCAGCATGCAGACCTTCGAAACGTCCGGGAAGCCCAGGAGGCGGTCCGATGACATGTTGTTGAACTCCGCCGCGTCCAGGAGCCCGCGGTCCATCGCCGGAACGATCTCGCCGCCCGGCAGCGCGTTGACCGCCGCGCCCATCGCCGTGAACACGTCGATGGAGATGCCGACGGTCCGGTACTTGAGCCCCTTGATGTCGTCCGCCTTGGTGATCGGCTTCTTGAACCAGCCCAGCGGCTGCGTGGCCATCGGTCCATACGGGAACGACACGACGTTGGCGCCGACCGACGAATAGAGCTTGTTGAGCAGCTCCTTGCCGCCGCCGTAGCGGTGCCAGGAAAGGAGCATGTTGGCGTCCATGCCGTAGCCGGGACCGGAGCCCCAGAGGGCGAGCGCGTTCTGCTTGCCGTAGTGATAGACCAGCACGCCGTGACCGCCGTCGAGCGTCCCCTTCGAGACCGCGTCGAGCAATCCGAAAGCCGGCACGACCGCCCCGGCCGGGAGTACCTCGATCTTGAGGTCGCCGCCGGTCATGTCGTTGACCTTCTTGGCGTAGTCGAGCGCGTATTCGTGGAAGATGTCCTTCGACGGCCACGTCGACTGCCAGCGCATCGTGATCGGGCCCTGCGCCTTGACGATGGTCGGGAAGCCAAGGGTGGCGGCGCCGGCGGCGGCGCCGGTGGCGGCGGACAGGAACTTGCGGCGGGAAGCGGGCGCGGCCGCGGGCGAAGTCTTGGATTTGGTGTTCATGCATCCTCCGAAGTGCGACGCCCGTCGGTCGGGCGCCGGGTGGCGGGCACGTCGCGATCTTGCCGTCGCTTCGTCCCGGTTTGTCGTACTCAATGGCTCCGGTATGCCCGGAATCTCGTTACGGTCATTATAGCGGAAGCGGCGTGCAAGCGGCGTCATTGTGCGCCGCGCAAATCGGGCGCCGTCGACGGGCTGACCCCCTGAACATGCGGCGGCGCGTCACTATTCCGCGAAAACGACTTTCAGGCGCCGAGCGGCCGCCGCTCGCGTAACGCCTGGGCCAGGGTGCCCGCATCGACGTATTCGAGCTCGCCGCCGACGGGCACGCCGCGGGCCAGACGGCTCACCTTGAGGCCGCGCGCGCTCACAAGCTCGCCGATGTAGTGGGCGGTGGCTTCGCCTTCGTTGGTGAAGTTGGTGGCGAGGATCACCTCGTGCACCACGCCGTCGGACGCTCGCTTCAGCAGGCGGTCGAGACGGATCTCCTTGGGGCCGATGCCGTCGAGCGGCGAAAGGCGGCCCATCAGCACGAAGTAGAGTCCCTGGTAGGCCTGCGTGTGCTCGACCATGAGGAGGTCCGCCGGCGTCTCGACGACGCACAGCTGCGCGGCGTCGCGCTTGGGGGAGCGGCACAGCGCGCAGACGGTGTCCTCGGTGAAGGTGTTGCAGCGCTCGCAGTGGCGGATGACGTCCGCGGCGTGGCCGAGCGCGCGGCCGAGCGCGCGCGCGCCGTCGCGGTCGTGCTGCATGAGGTGCAGCGCCATCCGCTGCGCGGCCTTGGGCCCGACGCCCGGCAGGCAGCGCAGGGCGCGGGTGAGCGCGTCGAGGCTCCCCAGCGGTTCCTGCGCGGGGAGCGTGCGCTCAGCCATCGCGGGTGCGGGCGAGCCGAAACCGTGCCGACGCGTTCGCCATCGTCAGCGGTCAGAACGGCATCTTGAACCCGGGCGGCAGCGGCAGGCCGGCGGTGAGTCCCGCCATCTTCTCCTGCGTCGTGGCTTCCGCGCGGCGCACGGCGTCGTTCATCGCCGCGGCGACCAGGTCCTCGAGCATGTCCTTGTCGTCCGCCAGCAGCGACGGGTCGATGGTCACCCGCTTCACGTCGTGGCGGCAGGTCATCACGATCTTGACGAGGCCGGCGCCGGCCTGGCCCTCGACCTCGGTCAGCGCGAGCTCCTCCTGCGCCTTCTTCATGTTGTCCTGCATCTGCTGGGCCTGCTTCATGAGCCCGGCCAACTGGTTCTTCATCATGGTGGTGTCACCGTCGATAAATGAGGAGTGATCGCCCTACTTCGTCGCACCGTCGCGCGGCAGCGGCGCAACGGTGTCGCTTTTCACCTGGCCGTCGAACCGCGTGATGAGCTCGCGCACGAACGGCTCGTCGCGGAACGCGGCCTCGCCCTTCGCCTGCGCCTCCGCGCGCTCGCGCTTCTCGTTGGCGGCCAGCGACGCGACCGGCGTGCCGACCTCGAAGGCCAGCAGCAGCTTGCGGCCCGTCGCCTGCTCGAGCGCGTGCTTCAGCTTGTCCGCGTACGCCTTGTCGGCGAGATGCTTGTGCGCCACCGGCAGCGCCAGCGTGAGCGCGTTGCCGGCGAGCGCCTTCAGCTCGGATTGCGCGGCGAGCTGCGCGGCCATCCCCGTCAGCCTGAGCCCCGCGACGAACGCCGGCCACCCGGCCGCGTCCGCGGGCAGCGGGACCACGTCGCGCGCGGGCAGCGCCTCGACCGGGCGGGCGGAGACGGCCTCGCGCGGCGGCGCCGCAGGCGTGATCGCCGCGATGCCGGGTCCCGGCGTGGGCGCCGAACGCGCCGGCGGTGCGCTGCGCACGGCCGGCGCGGCGGGCGACGGCACGGGCGTGCTCTCGCCCGCCGCGCCGGGCGCGAAGGCCAGCATGCGCAGGAGCGTCATGGCGAAGCCGGTCGCCTCGTCGGGCGCGATCGCGAGATCGGCGCGTCCCTGCGTGGCGATCTGATAGAGAACCTGCACGCGCTCGGGCGTAAAGCGAAGCGCGAAAGCGGCGACGCGCTCGGCATCGTCGAACGCGGCCGCGGCTTGCGGCACCACCTGCGCCACCGCGACGTGATGGAACAGCGACGCCAACTCCTCGAGCGCGAGCGCGGAGGCGAGCCCGCGCGCGGCGAGCGTGTCGCTCTCGGCGAGCAGCGCGGGGCCATCGCCCGCCGCGAGCGCATCGGCCATACGGAACGCGTACTCGCGGTCGACGGTGCCGAGCATCGTGCGCACCACGTCTTCCTTGACCTCGCCGCCGCCGAACGCGATGGCCTGGTCGAGCAGCGACAGGCCGTCGCGCAGCGAGCCCTGCGCGGCGCGGGCGATCAGCGCGACGGCGCCCGCCTCGAACGCGATCGCCTCCGCGCCGAGGATGTGCTCGATGCGGGCGCCGATCAGCGCCGGCGTCAGCGGCTTCAGGTTGAACTGCAGGCAGCGCGAGAGCACCGTCACCGGAATCTTCTGCGGATCGGTGGTGGCCAGCACGAAGCGCACGTGCTCGGGCGGCTCCTCGAGCGTCTTCAGCATCGAGTTGAAGGCCGCCTTCGACAGCATGTGCACTTCGTCGATGAGGTAGACCTTGTAGCGGCCCACGGTGGGGGCGTAGCGCGCGTTGTCGAGGATCTCGCGCATGTTGTCGATGCCGGTGTTCGACGCGGCGTCGAGCTCGAGGAGGTCGACGAAGCGGCCGGCGTCGATGTCGGTGCACGCCGCGCACACGCCGCATGGGGTGGCGGTGACGCCGGTCACGCAGTTGAGGCTCTTGGCGAGGATGCGCGCGATGGTGGTCTTGCCCACGCCTCGCGTGCCGGTCAGCAGGTAGGCGTGGTGAATGCGCCCGCGCGACAGCGAATTGGCGAGCGCGGTGACCACGTGCTCCTGCCCGGAGAGCTCCGCGAACTTCATCGGGCGCCACTTGCGCGCGAGGACCTGGTAGCTCATCGCGGGACTTCGCTCACCGCCAGGCCGAGCGCCGGCGCGTGCCACCGGGCGATCCCGGTGCGCACGTTCGGCGTGGCGCTGGACATGACCGCAGGACGGACCATGAGAGGTGGCGAGCCGTGATCCCGGCACTTGCACGCGTTCGCTGTGGCTGCTTCCTTCCGGACCTGACCAGATTCACGACCATGCAATGCGGGGCGACCCGCCGTTGATCGGGGGCGCTTGTCGCGCAAGGGACGCATTATAGCCGCGAACGCATGCCACGTCGCGGGGCGCGCGCGCGTTGACCCTCGGCAAAGGAAGGCGATGTCCCTCGCGTAAAATGCACCGATGCGCCGCTGCTCGTTTCCGGGATTCATCCTCGCCCTGCTGCTCGTCTCCGCTGCGGCCACCGCGCAGCCCAATTCCGTGATGCTCGAGGATTTCACCTCGCCGGAGCTCGCGGCGGCCATCCGCGCCGGCAAGACCACCATCCTCGTGCCCATCGGGGGCACCGAGCAGAACGGCCCGCACATGGCGCTCGGCAAGCACAACGTGCGGGTGAAGGCGCTCGCGGACAAGGTGGCCCGCGAGCTGGGCAATGCACTGGTGGCGCCCGTCATCGCGTACGTGCCGGAAGGCAGCGTCAACCCGCCGACGGGGCACATGCGTTATCCCGGCACCCTTACCGTGCCCGCCGACGCCTATCGCAAAGTGCTCGCCTCCGCCGCGCGCAGCCTCAAGCTCGCCGGCTTCCGCGACGTCGTGTTCCTGGGCGATCACGGCGACTACCAGAAGGACGACGAGGCCGTCGCGCGCGATCTCGACCGCGAATGGGCCGCCACCCCCGCGCGCGCCCACGCCGTCACCGAGTACTACCGCGCCTCCGTCGACGCCTTCGCGCAAGGCCCTCAGGAGCCGCGGCTACACCGACGCCGAGATCGGCATCGCACGCGGGACTCGCCGATACGTCGCTCGCGCTGGCGGTCGATCCCGCGCTGGTGCGCGCCGACGTCGCGAAGAACGCCGCCGGTGCGACGATGCCCGGCGTCACCGGCGATCCGCGGCGCGCCACGGCCGAGCTCGGCAAGATCGGCGTCGATGCCATCGTCGCGCAGACCGTCACCGCCATCCGTGCCGCCACCGCCAGGCGCTGAGCCTCAATCCGCCCCGTCACTTCGTATCGCAGGAGACTTCGTGAAGTTCGCTGCCCACGCCCGTCCATTGCTGTCCGTGCTGCCCCTCGCCCTGCTGGCGCGGCCATGCGCTCGCGCAAGCGCCCGCCAAGGCGCCCGCGCTTGCGGCCGTTCCCGCGATCGCCACGGTACCCGGCATGCCGCCGGTCGCCGATCCCAGGAATCTCTACAGCGAGACCGCCGCGGACAAGATCGCGCCCGCGCTCGCGCACGACCTGCCGCGCGTGTACGTGCCGCACCTCCAGTCGAACGACGTCTACGTCATCGATCCGGCCACGTTCACCGTGGTCGACAAGTTCAACGTCGGCCTCAATCCGCAGCACGTCGTGCCGTCGTGGGACCTGCGCACGCTGTGGGTCGCCAACAACGCGGAGAACACGACCAAGGGCAGCCTGACGCCGATCGATCCGAAGACCGGCAAGCCGGGCAAGGCGATCGCCGTCGACGATCCCGTACAACATGTATTTCGTCGCCGGACGGCAAGTCGGCGATCGTCGTCGCCGAGGCGATGAAGCGGCTCGACTTCCGCGATCCGGTGACGATGAAGCTGCAGTACTCGATCGACGTGCCGAAATGCGCGGGCATCAACCACGCGGACTTCTCGATCGACGGCACGCTTCGCGATCTTCACGTGCGAGTTCACGGGCACGGTCGCCAAGATCGACCTCGTCAACCGCAAGGTGCTGGGCTACACGCAGGTGATCCAGCCCGGCCGACCGACGAAGACCGTCAAGGGTCCCGACGGCAAGGACGAGATCATCTGCACGACGTGGAAAGGCATGCCGCAGGACATCCGCGCGTCGCCCGACGGCAAGCTCTTCTACGTCGCCGACATGATGGCCGACGGCGTGCACGTGGTCGACGGCGAGTCGTTCCGGCAGGTCGGCTTCATCGAGACGGGCAAGGGCACGCACGGGCTGTACCCCAGCCGCGACGGCAAGAAGCTCTACGTCGCCAACCGCGGGTCGAACAAGATCCACGGCCCGCCGAAGGGCAAGGGCGGCGTGTCGGTGATCGACTTCGCGACGCAGAAGGTGGTCGCGCACGTGGCCGATCCCCGGCGGCGGCAGCCCCGACATGGGCAACGTCAGCGCCGACGGCAAGTGGCTGTGGCTGTCGGGCCGCTACGACAACGTCGTGTACGCGTTCGACACCACCACCGGCGACGTGAAGACCATCCCGGTGGGCAAGGAGCCGCACGGGCTGACGGTGTGGCCGCAGCCGGGCCGGTATTCGCTCGGGCACACCGGCAATCTGCGCTGAGTTGCCGACGACGGCGCGAGGGCTGCACGGCGCAGCCCGAGCGCCCTACTTCCGGATGATGTGGCTCAGCCCGCCCATGTACGGCCGCAGCACCTCGGGCACCATGATCGAGCCGTCGCCCTGCTGGTAGTTCTCCATCACGGCCACGAGCGTGCGGCCGACCGCGAGGCCGGAGCCGTTCAGCGTGTGCACGAACTCGGTCTTGCCCTGCGCGTTGCGGAAGCGCGCCTGCATGCGCCGCGCCTGGAACGCCTCGCAGTTGCTGCACGAGCAGATCTCGCGGTACGCGCTCTGCCCCGGCAGCCAGACCTCGAGGTCGTAGGTCTTCGCGGACGCGAAGCCGATGTCGCCGGTGCACAGCGCCATCACGCGATACGGCAGGCCCAGCCGCTGCAGGATCACCTCGGCGTGGCCGGTCAGTTGCTCGAGCGCCTCGTACGACTGGTCCGGATGCACGATCTGCACCATCTCGACCTTGTCGAACTGGTGCTGGCGGATCATGCCGCGCGTGTCCTTGCCGTAGCTGCCCGCCTCCGAGCGGAAGCACGGCGTATGCGCGGTGAGCCTGATGGGCAGCGCCGCCGCGTCGAGGATCTGCTCGCGCACGGAGTTGGTCAGCGTGATCTCGGAGGTCGAGATGAGGTACAGCCGCTCGCCCTGCCCTTCGGCGCCGCCCTTGGTGACCGCGAACATGTCCTGCTCGAACTTCGGCAGCTGCGTGGTGCCCACCAGCGTGTCCGCGTTGACGATGTACGGCGTGTAGCACTCGGTGTAGCCGTGCTCGCGCGTGTGCGTGTCGAGCATGAACTGCGCGAGCGCGCGATGCAGCCGCGACAGGTCGCCGCGCAGGAACGAGAAGCGCGCGCCGGAGAGCTTGGCGGCGGTCGCAAAGTCGAGCAGCCCCAGCCCTTCGCCGAGGTCCGTGTGGTCCTTCGGCTTGAAATGGAACTCGGGCGGCGTGCCCCAGCGGCGCACCTCGACGTTGTCGTCGGCCGACTTGCCCTCGGGCGTGGTCGCGTGCGTGAGGTTGGGCAGGTTGAGCAGGAAATCGCGCAGCTCGCGCTGCACGCGATCGAGCTCGGCTTCGAGCGCCTTGACCTGGTCGCCCAGGCCCGCGACCTCGGCGAGCAGCGGCGCCGCGTCCTCGCCCTTGCTCTTCGCGATGCCGATCTGCTTGCAGGCCGCGTTGCGCCGCGACTGCAGGTCCTGCGTGCGCACCTGGATGTCGCGCGCGCGCCTCGAGCGTGTCGAAGCGCGCGGCGTCGAGCGTCGCGCCGCGCTTGGCGAGCGCGGCGGCGACGGCGGCGATGTCGTTGCGGAGAAGATTGATGTCGAGCATCGCGCGATTTTAGCAGACGCTCTGCTGTCGCGACCGGATCGCCGCCTGCCAACGACGGGCTTGCCGGCGACGAACTGTCCATCCGGACGAAGCGGCGCACCGTCGGTCGAGTTTGACGAATGTCAAACGATGTGCGGTTGGCGAACGCGACACTACCCGACGATGCCACGGCGATGCGCAGGCGAAGAAATGCGTAACGCTCCGGCAAGTTCACCTACCTGGGTGTTGCGTCGAGCCGGATGACCCATCACGCCGTCTGAACGTGCCGTCATACCGCGAGAGGCGTGCAGCCACGCGAACAAGGAGAGCGGGATGAGGACGTTCCGGACCGTAGCCGGATTGCTGGCGATCACGAGCACAGTCGGTGCATGGGTGGGCCTGCCGGCCGTTGGTGCCGGTTCGGCGTACGCACAGACCGCCACCGCACCGGCGCATTTCGATGCGAAAGGCAACCTTCCGTCGACGTACACGATCGAATTGCGCAAGAGTATCTCGGCCACGTTGCCCTTCGAGGACAAGCGCGACTTCGACGAGGCGAAGAAGGGCTTCATTGCCGAGCCGCCCTTCACGAAGATCATGGCCGACGCCGGCAACGTGGCGTGGGACATGGGCAGCTACCAGTGGCTGCTGCAGGGCAAGGATTTCCAGAGCATCCACCCGTCGCTGCAACGCCAGGCGATACTGAACATGGCCTATGGCCTCTACGAGGTGCGTGCCCGGCAAGATCTACCAAGTGCGCGGCTTCGACCTCGCCAACATCAGCTTCATCAAGGGCGATACCGGCTGGATCGTCTTCGACCCGCTGACGCCAGGGAAACGGCGCGGGCGGCGCTCGCTTTCATCAACGAGAAGCTGGGCAAGCGCCCGGTACTTGGGGTCGTGTACTCGCACTCCCACGTCGACCATTTCGGCGGCGTGCGTGGCGTGGTGGACGAAGCCGACGTCGTGAGCGGAAAGGTCAAGGTGATCGCGCCGGAGGGCTTCATGCAGGCGGCGATCGAGGAGAACGTCTTCTCCGGCAACGCGATGTCGCGGCGCACGCAGTACTCCTACGCCGTGCTGCTGCCGCGCGACCCTTACGGCCACGCGGACCAGTCGATCGGCAAGAACGTGGCGAACGGCAATGTCGGACTGATCGCGCCGAACCTCCTCATCAGGAAGGACTTCGAGGAGGTGACGATCGACGGCGTGAAGATGGTGTTCCAGAACACGCCGGACACCGAAGCGCCGGTCGAGATGAACACGTACTTCCCGCAGTTCAAGGCCTTCTGGGCGGCCGAGAACATCACCGGCACCATCCACAACATCTACACGCCGCGCGGCGCGCCCGGTGCGCAATGCGCTCAACTGGTCGAAGCAGATCAACGTCGCGCTGTACCGGTTCGGCCAGGAAGCCGAGGTGATGTTCGCCTCGCACAGCTGGCCGCGCTGGGGCAATGCGCGCATCCAGGAGGTGCTGCGCACGCAGCGCGATACCTACGCCAACCTGAACAACCAGACGCTGCACTACGCCAACCTCGGGCGTGACGATCAACGAGATCCAGAACGTCTACGAGCTGCCGAAGAGCCTGTGGCGGCAGTGGCCCGCGCACAGCTACCATGGGTCGGAGCAGCACAACAGCCGCGGCGTGATCAACCGCTTCCTCGGCTACTGGGACGGCAATCCGGTGAACATCGCTCCGCTGTCGCCCAAGGACTCGGCGCCGCTCTACGTCGAGATGATGGGCGGCTCGGAGCGGATCATCGCCAAGGGCAAGGAGCTGATCGGCCAGGGCAAGTACCAACGAGGCGTCGGAAATCCTGAACAAGCTCGTATTCGCGCAACCCGGCGAACCAGGCGGCGAAGGACCTGCTGGCGGACGCCTATCGAGCAGCTCGGCTACCAGAAGGAAAGCCCGACGCTGCGCAACATCTTCCTGCAGGGTGCGTACGAGCTGCGCAATGGCCTGCCGGGCGGCACTCCCGCGAGGTCGTCCGGTCCCGACATGGTGCGCGCGATGTCGACCGAGAACTGGCTCGACTTCATCGGCATCAGCATGGACCCGAAGAAGGCCGAGGGCATGACGTTTCACCATCAACCTGGTGACGCCCGACAACGGCGAGAAGTTCCTGGTGGAGATGAGCAACGCCACGCTGACCAACATCAAGGGCGTCCAGGCCAGCAAGCCCGACCTCACGATCACGCTCAACCGCAGCGATCTCAACCAGGTGATGATGGGGGCCAGCACGTTCGACGCGCTCATCGGCGCGGGCAAGGCGAAATTCGAAGGCGACCGGAAGCCGTTCGATCAGCTCAGAGGCATCCTGGTCGCGTTCGCGCCGAATTTCGAGATTCTCCCGGGAACGGCAGCGAAGACGCCGCGAAAGGCCTCAATCCGTTCGAGATGCCCGATCTGTTGCCGGCGGATGCGGCCGGCGACTGACCCCGGATCGCAGCAGCCGCGGGTGGCTCAGTCCTGCGTGGCGATCGCGCGCGCGCAGCTGCGCGAGCTTCTCGCGGATCCTCGCCTCGAGGCCGCGGTCGGTGGGCGTGTAGAACGGCTGCGGCGTCATGTCGTCGGGCAGATAGGTCTCGCCGGCCGCATACGCGTCCGCCTCGTCGTGCGCGTAGCGGTAGCCGCTTGCCGTAGCCCGAGGTTCTTCATGAGCTTGGTCGGCGCGTTGCGCAGGCGCATCGGCACCGGCCGCGAGCCGTCCTCGCTTGATGAACGCGCGCGCGGCGCCGTACGCGACGTAGGCGGCGTTCGACTTCGGCGCGACGGCGAGATAGAGCACGCACTCGGCGAGCGCCAGCTCGCCTTCGGGCGAGCCCAGCCGCTCGTAGGTCTCGGCCGCGTCGAGCGCGATCTGCAGCGCACGCGGGTCGGCAAGGCCGATGTCCTCGGTGGCCATGCGGATCATCCGGCGGACGACGTACAGCGGATCGGCGCCGCCGTCGAGCATGCGGCACATCCAGTACAGCGACGCGTCGGGGTCGGAGCCGCGCACCGCCTTGTGCAGCGCCGAGATCTGGTCGTAGAACGCCTCGCCGCCCTTGTCGAAGCGGCGCAGGCTGCGCGCGATCGTGGCCTCGACGAACGCGAGGTCGACGCTCGCTGCGCTTCGCCTCGTCGGCCGCCACGGCGAGCTGCTCGACGAGGTTGACGAGGCGGCGGCCGTCGCCGTCGGCGTACGCGAACAAGCGCATCGCGCGCGGGCGGGTCGAGCGCGAGCCCGGCGCGGCGACGGCACCGCACGGTCGAGCAGCATCGCCAGATCCGTCGGCGACAGCGGCTCCAGCACGTACACCGCCGCGCGCGACAGCAGCGCGCCGATCACCTCGAACGAGGGATTCTCGGTCGTGGCGCCGATGAAGGTCACGGTGCCGTGCTCGACGTACGGCAGGAACGCATCCTGCTGCGCCTTGTTGAAGCGATGCACTTCGTCGACGAACAGGATCGTCGGCCGGCCCGATTGCGCGAGCGTCGCCTCCGCCCGCGCGACCGCATCGCGGATGTCCTTCACGCCCGGACAGCACCGCGGACAGCGCGATGAACTCGGCGTTGAAGGCGTCCGCCATGAGCCGCGCGAGCGTCGTCTTGCCGACGCCCGGCGGACCCCACAGGATCATCGAGTGCAGCTTGCCCGACGCGAACGCCACGGCGAGCGGCTTGCCGGCGGCGAGCAGGTGGCGCTGGCCGACTACGTCGTCGATCGTGCGCGGGCGCAGCCGCTCCGCCAGCGGGACGCCCGCGTGCGCGTGCTGGCGTCGGCGAAGAGGTCGTTCATGGGCGAGCACGCGCGCGGCACGCGCGTTGCCACGCCCATTATGCAAGGTAGAGTCGCGCTCGCCTACCCATGAACGCCGCCCCGCGGACCATCCGACAACCCCCATGCGCACCAATCCCGTCAAGGCCCGCCTCGCCGCCGGCGGCCGCGCCTTCGGCGCGATGGTGTTCGAGTTCTTCTCGCCGGGCCTGCCGCAGATCTGCCGCAACGCGGGCGCCGAGTTCGTGCTGTACGACATGGAGCACACGGGCCTCTCGTTCGAGACGCTCAAGACGCAGTTCGCGCTCTGCCGCGGCCTCGACGTCGTGCCGATGGTGCGCGTGCCGCGCGGCGAGTATCACTTCATCGCGCGCGCGCTCGACGTGGGCGCGCTGGGCGTGATGGTGCCGATGGTCGGCACGGCGGCGGAGGCGGCGCACATCGTCTCCTGCACGCGCTATCCGCCGGCGGGCCGGCGCGGCGCGGCGTTCGGCTTCGCGCACGACGACTACGCAGGGCGGCGACGTCGCGGCGAAGATCGCGGCGATCCACGAGCGCACGCTGGTGATCCCGCAGATCGAGACGGCCGAGGGTCTCGCGCAACGTCGAGGCGATCGCCGCGGTGCCGGGCGTGGACGCGCTGTGGCTCGGCCACTTCGATCTCACCAATTTCATGGGCATCCCGGGGCAGTTCCGGCATCCCGACTACCTCGCGGCGCGTGCAGCGCATCGTCGCGGCGTGCGACGCGCACGGCAAGACCGCCGGCGTTCCTCGCGACCGACGACGACTGGGCGCGCGAGTACAAGGCGCATGGCTTCCGCGCTGTTCGCCTACGGCGTCGACCAGGCGATGCTGCGGCAACGCGCTCCGGCACGGCCTCGACGTCCTGCGGCAATAGACGGAGACCTGCCGCAATGACCGCCAACGTTCCGCGTCGGCATCACCCGCGACATCCTCGATTCGCGCGGCGAGCCCGCGTTCGGCCGCGCCGCGCTGGCGATCCTCGACGACGCGCCGAGCCTCGAATGGGAATACCTGCCGGAGATCGTGCGCGAGCTCACGCCCGACGCACGCGGCGCGCTACGACGCGCTCTACGTCAACATGGCGCGCACGCCGGCGTCCGCCGTGGCGCGCGCCGACGTGCGGCTGCGCGTGGTCGCGCGGCACGGCGTCGGCTACGACTCGGTCGACGTGCCGGCGATGACGCGCGCGGGCATCCTGGTCACCAACACGCCGATGCCGATGCCGCGGCCGGTCGCGACGATCGCGCTCGACGTTCATCCTCGCGCTCGCCGGCAAGCTGATGCTGAAGGACCGCCTCACGCGCACCGGGCGCTGGGACGAGCGCATGGACAACATGGGCATGGGCCTCACCGGGCGCACGCTCGGCGTGGTCGGCGCCGGGCGCATCGGCAAGGAGCTCCTGCGCATGGCGCGCGTGCTTCGACCTGAAGCTGCTCGCCGCCGATCCGTACGTGAACGAGGTCGAGCTCGGCTACGTCGGCGCGCGCAAGGTGCCGCTCGACGACGCTGCTGCGCGAGTCCGACTTCGTCGTCGACCATTCCGCTGCTCAACGAGGAGACGCGCCACCTGATCGGCGCGCGCGAGTTCGCGCTGATGAAGCCGACGGCGTATTTCATCAACGTCTCGCGCGGCCCGGTGGTCGACGAGCCGGCGCTGATCGACGCGCTGCGGACCGGACGCATCGCCGGCGCGGCGCTCGACGTGTTCGAGCAGGAGCCGGTCGACCCGGCCAATCCGCTGCTCGCGATGGACAACGTGATCGTCACGCCGCATTCGCTGTGCTGGACCGACGAGTGCTTCCACAACATGGCGACCACCGGGCTTGCCGAGCATCGTCGACGCGCTCGCCGGGCGGGTGCCGGAGTTCGTCGTGAATCGCGAGGTGCTCGAGCATCCGCGCGTGCAGGCGTGGCGCGCGCGCTGACGGCGCTGCGAACTCACTCGCGGCGGCCGCTGCTGGCGCGCGGCGATCGCGACGCCTGCCGCCGCCTTCGACGTGCAGGGTCATCGCGGGGCGCGCGGACTCGCCCCGGAGAACACGATCGCCGCGTTCGAGCGCGCCCTCGCGATCGGCGTCACGACGCTCGAGACGGACCTCGCGGTCACCCGGGACGGCGTCGCTCGTGATCTCGCACGATCCGTTCCTCAACCCCGACCTCGTGCGCGGGCCCGACGGCGCCTGGCTGGCGGCCAAGGGGCCGCCGATCCATTCGCTGACGCTGGCCGAGCTCGCGCGCTACGACATCGGGCGCCTCAATCCGGCGAGCGCCTACGCGAAGCAGTTTCCGCAGCAGCAGCCGGCCGACGGCCAGCGTTTCCCGACGCTCGCGCAGGTGTTCGCACTGGGCGCCGGCGAACGGCGTGCGCTTCAACATCGAGACCAAGATCACGCCGACGAGCGGCGACGAGACGCGCCGACGCCGAGACCTTCGCGCGGCTCGTCGGTCGACGCGATTCGCTCGGCCGGAGCTCGACGTCGCGCGTCACCGTGCAGTCGTTCGACTGGCGCACGCTCGTCGCGGTGAAGCAGGCTCGCGCCCGACGATCGAGACCGCCTGCCTCACGATCGAATCGTCGGGCATCGACACCGTGCGGCGTGCCGCGCCCGGCGCCTTCGCCGTGGCATGCGGGACTCGACCGCTGCGCGACTACGACGGCTCGCTGCCGCGCACTCGTCAAGGCCGCCGGCTGCGCGACGTGGTCGCCGTTCTGGCGCAACGTCACGGCGGCGGAGCGTGTCCGACGCGCACGCGCGCCGGGCCTGCGCGTCGTTCCGTGGACCGTGAACGACCCGCGCGACATGGCGCGGCTCATCGATCTCGGCGTCGACGGCATGATCACCGACTATCCGGACCGGTCTGCAGCAGGTGCTCCGCGAGAAGGGACTGCGGTAGCCGCGCTACTTGTCGCCGATGACGTCGGCGCCCTGCGGCGGCGTGAACTGGAAGAGATCGGCCGCGAGCTTCGGATTGCGCTCGAAGCTCGGTGAAGCGCACCACGCTCGTCTGGCCGAACGCGTCGAAGAGCTCCAGCGCCGCGAGCCCGTTGGCGTCGAAGCCCAGGCGGATCTCCGGGAACGTCGACTCCTTGGCCAGGGCGTGGCCGACAGCCAGTCGAGGCCGTCCGCCGCGCGGCAGGTCCTTCCACGTGAACGCGCGCTCGACGTCCTGGTTGCCCGACAGCAGCGCGGCGGGCGTGGCGCCCAGCGCGTCGCCGATCTTGCGCACGATCACCTGGTTCAGGTCCTCGTCGAAGATCCACACGCGCTGCCCGTCGCCGACCAGCAGCTGCTTGTAGGGCTTCGCGACGCTCCAGCGGAACTTGCCGGGGCGCTCGAGCAGGAACTCGCCGTTGGCGCTCTGCGTGACGCGGCCGCTCTTGTCGACGACTGGTCTGCGTGAACTGCGCGCGCGCGGTCTGCGTGTCGCGCACGAACGCGCGCAGGCGGTCGAGCGTCGCCGCGTCGACGCCGCGCCGGCGCAACGCACAAGCGCCAGCGCAACGGCGACGAGTCTCGACGAGCTCATCACTTCAGCGCCCCGAATTCGGTGCCCGGGAATGTTGCGCGAGGCAGTTGCCGACGGCATCCAGTATGACGTATGTGTGCGCGAGGCCGCCCTTGTCCTTGCGTCCCGCCGACGTCCTTGTACTGGTGGACATAGACCCGCCACGAGTCGTATTCGTTCTCGACGTCGAACGTGCAGCCGGAGACGAACGCGCGTCGGGCCGCAGAAGTCCTTCGGCAGCATCGTGCCGCGTGCGCGCGATCGCTTGCGCCTCGCGTGATGCGCGGCGCGCTCGCCGGCACGGTCGCTGCGGGCAGTACTCGCGGGCCCGTGCGATAGACGTCGACCGGCCCGGCACGCGCGCCTGCCGCCACGCAGCCGCTCACGACGGCCGCGAACCAGCGTATCGGCGCAGCCTCACGCGTCGCTCTTGCCGGCCGGCACCAGCACGTCGCGGTTGCCGTTGGTCTGCATCGGCGACACGAGGCCCGCGCGCTCCATCTGCTCGATGAGGCGCGCCGCGCGGTTGTAGCCGATGCGCAGGTGCCGCTGCACGAGCGAGATCGACGGCCGCCGCGTCTTCAGCACGACGGCCACCGCCTGGTCGTACATCGGATCGGCTTCGGCGTCGTCGCCTTCGACGCTCACGCCGTCCTCGCCTTCGCCGCCGGCCGTGCCGCCTTCGAGCAGGCCCTCGATGTACTGCGGCTCGCCCTGCGCCTTCAGGTGCTCGACCACGCGGTGCACTTCGCTGTCCGACACGAACGCGCCGTGCACGCGCAGCGGATAGCCGGTGCCCGGCGGCAGGTACAGCATGTCGCCCTGCCCGAGCAGCGCCTCGGCGCCCATCTGGTCGAGGATCGTGCGCGAGTCGATCTTGCTCGCCACCTGGAACGCGATGCGCGACGGGAATGTTGGCCTTGATGAGGCCGGTGATCACGTCCACCGACGGCCGCTGCGTCGCGAGGATCAGGTGGATGCCGGCGGCGCGCGCCTTCTGCGCGATGCGCGCGATCAGCTCCTCGATCTTCTTGCCGGTGACCATCATGAGGTCGGCCAGCTCGTCGACCACGACGACGATCAGCGGCATCTCCTCCAGCGGCTCGGGCTGGTCGGGCGTCAGCGAGAACGGATTGGCGAGCGGCTTGCCCGCCTTCTTCGCCTCGGCGACCTTGGCGTTGTAGCCCGCGAGGTTGCGCACGCCGAGCTGCGACATCAGCTTGTAGCGCCGCTCCATCTCGCCGACGCACCAGTTGAGCGCGTTGGGCGCGAGCTTCATGTCGGTGACCACCGGCGCCAGCAGGTGCGGGATGCCCTCGTACATCGAGAGCTCGAGCATCTTGGGATCGATCAGGATCAGCCGGACCTGCTTCGGCTCCGACTTGTAGAGCAGCGACAGGATCATCGCGTTGACCGCGACCGACTTGCCGGAGCCCGTCGTGCCCGCGACCAGCAGGTGCGGCATGCGCGCGAGATCGGCGACCACCGGCTTGCCCGCGATGTCCTTGCCGAGCGCCAGCGTCAGCACGCCCGGGCGTGTCGTTGTACGTCGCCGACGACAGGATCTCGACCAGCTTCACCATCTGCCGGCGCGGATTGGGCAGCTCGAGGCCCATGCACGACTTGCCGGGGATCGTCTCGACCACGCGGATCGACACCACCGACAGCGCGCGCGCGAGGTCCTTGATCAGGTTGACGATCTGCGCGCCCTTCACGCCGACCGCGGGCTCGATCTCGTAGCGCGTGATCACCGGGCCCGGATAGGCGGCGAGCACCTTCGCGCTGACGCCGAAGTCGGCGAGCTTGCGCTCGATGAGCCGCGACGTGTATTCGAGCGTCTCGTGGCTCACCGATTCCTGCGAGGCCGGCGCTTCCTCGAGCAGCGCGAGCGGCGGCAGCTTCGAGTCGGGCATGTCGGTGAAGAGCGGCCGCTGCCGTTCCTTGACCACGCGCTCGGACTTCGGCACGTGCACGACCGGCGGCACGACGACCACCGGCTCGCGCTCGACCTCGACCTCGCGCCACTGCACGACGACCTGCTCGCGCTCGGCCGCGGCCTCCTCGCCGATGCGGCGGTCCTCGGCTTCCTCGCGCCGGCGGCGTGCCGCCGCGATCAGCGACTCGATGCCGGCGCCGATGCGCTCCATCACGCGCAGCCACGAGATGCCGAAAAGCAGCGAGAGCCCGACCAGCAACATCGCGAGCAGCAGCAGCGTGGCGCCGTTGAAGCCGAGCGCGCGCGCCGCGCACTGCCCGAGCGAGTCGCCGAACGCGCCGCCGGGCGCCGAGCGGCAGCGACGCGTTGAGCTTCCACAGCCGGATCGACTTCGAGCGCGGCGCTGCGCGAACAGCACCAGCGCGAAGCCGAGCGAGCGCGAGCCACAGCGGATGATCGGATTCCTCGTCGGGCCGCACGATGCGGCGGAAGCCGGCGATCGACCAGCACGACGCCGCCGATCACCCACCACCATGCGGACAAGCCGAAGAGATAGAGCAGCAGGTCGGCCAGCCACGCGCCCACCACGCCGCCGCGATTGCCGAGCGGCGCGCCGGTGCCCGAGAACGACCAGCCCGGATCGGTGCTGGTGTAGCTCGCGAGGATGAGCCCGAGGTAGACGAAGGCCGCGACGAACAGCAGCCACCAGGACTCGCGCACCAGGCGCGCGAAACGCGGCGACAGCGTGCCGTCGGGCGCCGGTGCCCGGCGGACGTTATCAGTCGTTTCTATTGAAAAACATCGGGTTGCCGCATAGACTTCATCAAGCGCATTATACGCTGCAGGAAGCCGTCGCCAAGAGGCGCGTGGCGGAAGCCGATGTCCAGGGGACCGGCCTTTGAAGCCGTCGCGCTCGCCCCCACATGATCGCTGCAGGGCGTTCCACTGGGCGACACTCTTGGCGGCGGCGCGCGGCGGCATCCTGCCGCAAGCGTCCGAATACATCAATCGACTAAACTCGGCTGCATCCTTGCCCAACGAGAACGCAATGTCCGCCAAGCACGCCCGACTCATCATCCTGGGCTCCGGCCCTGCCGGCTACACCGCTGCAGTATACGCAGCGCGCGCCAACCTCGCGCCCGGTGCTGATCACCGGCCTGGCGCAGGGCGGGCAGCTCATGACCACGACCGACGTCGACAACTGGCCCGCCGACGCCGACGGCGTGCAGGGGCCCGACCTCATGGCGCGCTTCCAGAAGCACGCCGAGCGCTTCGACACGGAGATGATCTTCGATCACATCCACACGGTGCACCTCGGCGCGCGCCCGTTCCGCCTGGTCGGCGACTCGGGCGAGTACACGTGCGACGCGCTGATCATCGCCACGGGCGCGTCCGCGCGCTACCTCGGCCTGCCGTCGGAGGAATCGTTCATGGGCAAGGGCGTGTCCGCCTGCGCGACGTGCGACGGCTTCTTCTACAAGGGCCAGGACGTCGTGGTCGTCGGCGGCGGCAACACCGCGGTCGAGGAGGCGCTGTACCTGTCCAACATCGCGCGCAAGGTCACGGTCGTGCATCGGCGCGACAGGTTCCGCGCGGAGGCGATCCTGATCGACCGGCTGATGGCGAAGACGCGCGGCGCCGGCAACATGCGACGTGCTGTGGGACCACACGCTCGACGAGGTGCTGGGCGACGACTCCGGCGTGACCGGCGTGCGCGTGCAAGTCGACCGAAGGCGCGCAGACGCGCGACCTGCCGGTGCACGGCGTGTTCATCGCGATCGGCCACACGCCGAACACGCAGATCTTCGAAGGCCAGCTCGACGATGGCGGGTGGCTACATCAAGGTCAAGGGCGGCGCGGACGGCAACGCGACCGCGACGTCGGTGCCCGGCGTGTTCGCCGCCGGCGACGTCGCCGATCACGTCTACCGCCAGGCGGTCACGTCGGCCGGAACGGGCTGCATGGCGGCGCTCGACGCGGAGGCCTTCCTGGAAGGCCACGCGTAGCGCGACGCGCCTGGCATTGGCAAGCGCAGCGGAAGTCCCATGGCGAAGCTCACCGAACTGAAGGACCTTCTCGCCGCGGCGCGGGCGCAGGCCCCCGTCCCGTCACCGGCCGCGCCGGCACCGCGCAAGCCGCATGCCGCCGCGCCGGCGCCGGGCCCCCGCGCCGGCGGCAAGCGCGCGGTCGCCGCCGCGAAGCATGCCGACGGCGACATCGACCTCACGCAGGCGTTCGCGGACGTGCAGAAGCTGCCGCCTCGCCAATCGCGCCAGCGTCGCGCCGGCCGCGACCGTCGCCGATTCCGCATCACACGATCGCCGACGAGCGCGACGTGCTGCGAGGCGTCCAAGTACGGCGACGACCCGGCGCCGCAAACGTGGGACACCGGCCAGGAGTTCGAGCACGAGCAGACCTTCGTGCGCAGCGGCTTGAGCCCCGACATCGCGGGCAAGCTGCGCCGCGGCCACTGGTCGGTGCAGGCCGAGCTCGACCTGCACGGGCTCACCGTCGACGAGGCGCACGACGCGCTGTCCGATTTCGTCGTCGCCGCGCGCGCATCGCCGCTTCCGGTGCGTGCGCGTCATCCACGGCAAGGGACTGACCTCGCCCGGCAAGGAGCCCGTGCTCAAGGGCAAGGTGCGCCGCTGGCTCGCGCACTGGGACGAGGTGCTCGCGTACACCGAGGCGCCGCGCCACGCCGGCGGCGGCGGCGCGATGCTGGTGCTGCTCAAGGGCACTAGTGCTGAAAAGCGAAGCGCGGTGGTAACACGCTCGAATTCGGGGCCTTCGACCCTTCGCGCTGAAATGAATCGCTGTAGTCGTCCGCTCCATGAAGCGGCATCAGGTCCGCCCAAGAATATCGAACAACAAACTGCTGAAGTCGCTGCCTCGATCATTGCCCCGCGAGCGTCTGCTTCAACACCGCCGCGATCGCGGCCTGGCCGCTCGGGGTCGGGTGAAAGGGTGCCAGGCTGTCCGTGTTCAGCGCCAGGACGCTCAATCCGTACGTCCACGGGTCGCTCGTGCAGTATTCGTGGCCCTTCACCACGCCGGAGATGTCCGCCACCGACACGCCGTCGATGCCGCTCACCGCAGCGACCAGCGTCGCCTGCAGGGTCTGCTCCAGGGTGATGAGGTAATCGATCTCGGCGCGCGAGAGATCGCCGAGATCGGGACATTCGTCGGACTGCGCATCCGACGGCAACGGCTGGTGATAGGTCGTGAACACGATCTTCGGCACCTTGCCGGCCTGCGCGCCGCGCGCCTTGATCGCGGCGATCAGGCTCTTGTAGTTGCCCGCTATCTGCCCGCCGTTGATCGGGTCCCAGAAGAGCGACACGATCTGCGAACCCGGGCTGCCTTCGACGCAGTAGGACGACGTCGCCGCACGCGGCGCCCGGCCGGCCCACGCCTCCGCCGAGGGAAAGCGCTGGCGAAAGTTCTCGCGCAGCTGACGCGAGCGGTCCGGCGAGCGCGCGAGGGCCTCGACCTGCGCCGCATCGGCAAGGGTGTAGCCGGTGGCGCAGAACGTCACGATGTCGGCGAAGCTGACGTCGTCCGCTCCGAAGGTGACGATCACGACGTCCGGCTTCGCCGCATCGTAGGCCGCGTTGAGGTTGGTGCCTCCGAACCAGTTGCCGAATTGCGCCGGACGATACGGCATGCCCGCGTAGCGACGGTCGAACACGATGCCGTTGTCGTACGTCGAGCCGGTGCACGCGAACTTCGCGAGCGTCGCGCCCAGCATCGGCGCCAGGACATCGCCGTACGCCTGCGCCGAGTCGTGACAGAGCGGGTAGGCGCCTTGCCACTGCGGGTTGTCGGTGCCGCCGGACCAGTGGCTGAACGCGTTGAAGTCGGAGTGGTAGACATACGTGTAGCCGTAGTCGATGCCCTCGCCGGCGGCAATCGAATCGCCGATCACGACGATCGACAGCGGCGGGGGCGTCGCAGCGGCCGCATCGGTCGACACGTCCGAGCCGCCGCCGCATGCGGCCACGAGCAGCGCAATGACGGCCGCCGCCAGCAGCGTTCCTGCCTCTCGCATGGGACTCCGCATCGACCCTCCTCCCGATTGCGTTCGCGGCCATCGACGCGGGCCTGGAGCAAGGCGCGCGGCCCTCGCGTCAGATGCCCAGGAGTTTAGCCACAATGGCCTTGGCAATGAACCCGATCATGCCGAACGCGAGCACGAAGAACAGCACGAACGTGCCGAATCGTCCGGCCTTCGACTGCCGCGCGAGGCTCCAGATGATGAACAGCATGTAGGCGATGAAGGCGCCCACGCCGAACGTCACGCCGAAATCGGCGATCTGCGCTTCGGTGAAGCCCAGGACGGTGTGCTCGGCGCCCACGCTGCCTACCGCCGCTCGGGGACGGCGTCGGCGTCCACCAGGTCGCGGTAGGCGTGCCATGTCGCGTGCCCCACGACCGGCACCGTGACCACGAAGCCGAGCATCGCGGTCAGCATCGACAGCGCGATGAACACCATGATGATCGCCGCCCACAGGAGCATCGCCCACGGGTTCTCGCCGACCGCGCGCACGCTGGTCAGGATCGCGGGCATGAAGCGGATGCGGCGATCGAGCAGCAGCGGCACCGACACCGCGGTCGCGGCGAAGACGATCGCCGACCCGAGGGCGCCGACGAACAGCCACAACGGGAATACCCACTGCGCGCCCACCACGAAGTGCCGCAGGAAGTCCGCAAGGCTGCCCACCTGCGCGGGCACGAACTGCCACACGAGCACCACGGACACCGCGACCCACACCGTGGCCGCGATGCCGAGCAGGATGCCCAGCCAGACGAGCGGACGCGTGCCGCGCCGCCACGCGTCGAGCGCGTCCGCGAGGCGCGCGGGCTCGCCGCGCGCCAGCCGCCGCGACAGCTCGTACAGGCCGGTCGCCAGGATGGGCCCGATGAGCACGAAGCCCGAGAACGCGCCGGGAAGGATGGGCCACGCGTGCAGCGCGACCAGCAGGATCGCGATGCCGCCCACCGCGACGATCAATCCGTGCATGACGCTCGGCCAGAACGCGTGCGTCAGGTCCTGCACGCCGTGATGCAGCCACACCAGCGGCTGCGTGACGGGCACCGTGCGCACGGGCAGCGGCACGTTCGCCGCGGCGGGCAGGGAAGCGTCGGCGGCCATCAGGGAAGGCGGTGTAGAGGCGATGCGGGCGTCACTTGGCCGCGCCGGCGGTGGCCGGCGCGGTGCTCGTGGCCGGGACCGCGCGTGATCCCACGCGCTCCACCTGCGGATCCGACCACGATCCCGTCACGCGGTAATCGTAGCTGAAGATCGATCCGAGCGGATTGTCGAGGAGCTTCTGCGCGAGCAGCGTACCCGCGCCGACCGCCGCGCCGATCAGCGGATTGGCGATGAACAGCGCGGCCGCACCGGCGGAGAAGGTGGTCGACAGCGCCGGCTTCACGCGCACCTCGAGCGCGGTCGTCTCGCGCGCGAGATCGATCTCGCCGGTGATCGCCACCGACGCCGCCGGCCCGTCGAGCATGAGGTCGTTGGTTCGCATCAGCCCCTTCTCCACCCGGAAGGTGCCGCCGATCTCGTCGAACGCGAACCCTTCGCTGAACACGTCGCGGAAGTCGAGCGTGATCCGGCGCGGCAGGGCCTGCAGCGAAAGGAGCGAGAGCAGCTTGCCCATGCCCGGATCGATCTTGGTGAATTGCCCGGGACCGGTCTTCATCGTGAAGCTGCCGTCGAGCGTCGGATAGTCGAAGTCGTTCGGCGCGCCGTTCCACGTGAGCTTGCCGGCGATCCTGGTCGGTGCATTGCGCACGGCCACGGGATAGCCGAAGCGGTCGAGAAAGGCGCCGGCATCCTGCGTGTCGACGACGACGTCGATCTCGGTGGTGGGCTTCTCGCGTCCGATGCGCCACCAGCCGCTGCCGTCGATGCGGCCGGCGGGATTGGTGAGCGACATCTTCGTGATGCGCCAGTCCGCCCCCGTGGGCTCGGCCAGCAGCGCCAGCGCCCCGAGGTCGTGGCCGGTGCGCGACACGAACGCGTCCGCCGCGATGTCGAGCGCGGGCCACGTGTTCTTCGCCTTCTCCGCGGCGTCGACCTCGCTGTGCGGCGAATCGAGCTCGTCGGGTCCGGGCGCGATGAAACGCGCGAGGCGCGCCATCACGCGCCCGTTGGGCAGGTTGGGACCGGGCCCGCGCCACACGGCGGTGCCCTCCACCTCGCGCCCGGCGAGACGCAGCCGCCACTCGTCGTCGCTGCGGATCGCGCTCACCGACAGGTCGTGCAGCACGCGCGCGAAGATGTCCATGCGCCCGACCGCGATGTCCACGCCGTTGAGCTCGAAGCTGCCCGCGGGCTTCGGCGGCGCGGACGTCGCGGCGGCGCGCGGGAACTCCTTGCCGTAGAGCGCCAGCCACTCGTCGAGATCGAGATCGCCCACCTGGCCACGCACCCACAGGCCCGGACGATCGGGCGTGCCGCCGCGCGCGATCCCGCTCCCGAGCAGCAGCAGCGCGCGATCCACGCTCGCGCCGTCCTTCGTGACGCTGCGATGCGCAAGCAGCCGCAGCATGCCCCGGTAGTCGACGGTCAGCAGATCCTCGGCGGGCCTGCCCGCCACCTCGCGGCGCTCCACGTGAAGGCTCGCCGTCTCCTCCGCGGTCTTGCCGATCGGCGCGGGCAGCAGCACCGTCGTGCCCTTGAGCCCGGTGTCGAGCGTCCACGTCAGGCCCGAGGCCCGCGATTGCGCGGCGAGCTGCCAGTCCGCCGTGCCGGACACGCGGTTCGTGAGCGGCCAGTCGACTTCGCCCTTCAGCGCGGCGACGTTCGCGGTGCCCGTCGCGTTGACGTGCGTCACGCCCTCCGCGCTCGACATCGCGATGTGCGCGGTGCCCCCGAAGAGGTCGGCGGACAGATCGCGCGACTGCGCCGAGCGCTCGCTGAACAGCAGGTGCCCGTTCAGCTGCGCGAGCGGCGGCAGTCCCGGTGCGCGGAGCTGATTGGCGATGATCTGGTAGTCGCCCTCCACCTTCACCCCGTCGTCCTTCGCGAGCGGCAGCGAGAACTTGAGCCCGAGCTTGCCGTCGCCGGTCGCCTGCACCTCGCCGGCCGCATTGCCGATCCACTTGCCGACGGGGCTCTGGTCGACGAACTTCAGGAACTCCGACGTCGGCCCGCGCGCCTCGCCTGCGATGGTGAGGATCGGGTTGCCCGCCTCCAGGTGCAGGATTTCCGCCTTGACCGGCCCGGCGTCGGCGCCGAGCACGCGTCCCTTCGACGCCTCGACGAACATGCCCGTGCCCTCGAAGCGAACGGAGGCGTCGATGTCCGAGACCACCGGCCATCCGGGCGCGTAGTCGAGCGTCACGCCCGCGGCCTTGAACGTCACCAGGAACTGTCCCCGCTTCGGGTCCGGGAACGGGAAGTCGGCGAGGTTGCCGGCGAGCGCGATGCGAACGTCCGACGCGGTGCCCTGCTTGATCGATCGGCGCAGCCATTCGCGCACGTTGGCCGCGAGCGTGAGCGGGAGATAGCGGTCGAGGTTGCGGGCGTCGGCGCGTCCGAGCTGCGCCTTGAGGTCGATGAGGCCCGGCCCCTGCGCCTGCGAGCGCCAGCTTCCGCTCGCGGTGCCGGACGCGTGCGGCGTGACGAAGCGCACCTCGTCGAGCGCAATGCGCAGGCCATCGTCGGTGCGCGACCAGGTCACGCGGCCCGACGCGGAGTCGAACACGAGCGCCTCGGAGAAGATGCGCGGCAGCGACACGCGCATGTCGCGGCTGTCCAGCTTCAAATCGCCCTTCGTCTCGTCGAAGGTGAAGTTGCCCGACACGCTCGCGGCGCCGGGCAGCGATTCGCTGGCGGTGATGCCGAACCGCGTGAACGCGCCGCTGCCCGCGTACCCGGTCGGCGCATCCGGCGGACCCTTCCACGTGAAGCGGCCGTTGCTGACGCTGCCGCGCAGCGCCAGCGCGGCCAGGTCGTGCCGCCACGCGTCCGAAATCGGCAGGTGCTCGGCGACGACGGACAGCGGCGCCACCTCGAGGCGGTCGAACACCACCTCGCCGCCGGTGACCGCGCCCGCGGCGTCCTGCGTCATGGTGGCGGTCAGCGCCACCGGCGCGAGCGCCTGTCCGCCCGCGGTCGCGAACGTGAAGTCGTGGGTCGAGAACTCGCGCTTGCCGGGCGCGTCGGCGAACGTGACGCGTCCGCCCAGGTGCGTGAGGTCGAGCGGCGGCAGGTTCTCCCGGGCCCGTGCGCGCACGTCGGTGAGCTCCAGGTCGGCGACGACGTTGGTCGCGCGGCCGTCCGCGAAATCGAACCAGACCCGCAGCGCGCCCTGCCCGCTCTGGACCGGCCGCAGCAGCGGAATCCATTCGCGCCACAGCGCCACGTCCGCGTAGTCGAGGCGCACGTAGAAGCGCCCCTTGGCCTCGCGCCAGTCGCGGAACGAGGTGGCCGTCACCTCGCCGCGAAAGTCGATGGGCGAGGCGAGATCGGCCGGCGGCGAGCCCGTGAGCCCGAAGCGATGGCCGTTGAAGCCGCGCTCGATCCGGAACATCACCTGGTCGAGGACGAGCTGCGGCGCGCCGCGCAGCTCGTCGTTCCACGACACGAGCGCGTCGCGAACGACGATCAGGCGCTGGCGCAGCAGCCAGTCGGTGAAGCGCGTGTCGTCGCCCTGCGCGTCGGGATCGATCTCGATGCCGGCGATGTGCATGCGCCCGGAAGTGTCGCGCCGCACGAGGAGCTGCGGCCGCTCGATCGACAGCTCCTTGAGCCGCAGGTCCATCGCGAGCAGCGACGTCCACGCGATGACGAGGTCGACCTCCGGCAGGGAGAGCACCGGCGGCGCCGCGGGCCGCTGGCGGTCGTGGATCGCCAGCCCGCCGATGGCGAGGCGGGGGTTCCACCCGTCCCAGCTGCCGGCGATGCGCTCGATGGAGACGGGCTGTCCGAGCTGGCGCGACAACTCGTTCGCGATGCGATCGCGATAGTCGTTGAGCGCCGGGAAGACGAAGTAGCGGATTCCGAGCAGCAGCGCGCAGGCCACGACGACCACGGCCACGATGGCGTTGCCGGCAAAGCGCAGCAGGCGGAGGGCGAGCGTGGGTGCCACGTGGCGTGCGGGATTTTCCTGTCGGGGACGGCCGGACAGGCATAATGACCGCCGCCTGCAGTCGATTGTAGCCGAACGACGGGGCACACCCGGCAACACGCCCCGCCGTCGGCACCGCGTTTCCTCTTCTACGTCGCATGGACTTATCCCACGCCCTGGCGTTCAGTCGCTACGCCGAACGGGCGCTCGCCGCCCACCCGCAGCTGGCCGAGTGGCTTCCCTCGGCCCTCGAGGCACCGGTCGATTGGGACGCCGCCGCCAACCGGGTCCCGCAGGACGCCGACGCCGCGGCCCTCGCCCTCTGGCTGCGCCAGCTGCGGCGGCGGGTCTTCCTGCAGACGATGCTGCGCGACCTCACCCGCCGGGCGGACCTGCGCGAGGTATGCGGCGCGATGACCGCACTGGCCGACATCGCGATCGGTGCGGCGGTGGCGCGGCATGCGGCCGACCTCACCGCCGCGCACGGCTCGCCGATCGGCCTGCATTCGGGCACGCCGCAGTCGCTGATCGTGGCCGGGATGGGCAAGCTGGGCGGCGGCGAGCTCAACGTGTCGTCCGACATCGACCTCGTGTTCGTGTATCCGGAGGAAGGCGAGACCAACGGCGCGCGCCCGCTCGCCAACCGCGAGTTCTTCGACCGCCTCGGCCGCCGGGTGATCAACACGCTGCACGACGTCAGCGCCGACGGCTACGTGTTCCGCGTCGACATGCGGCTGCGTCCGTATGGCGCGAGCGGGCCGCTGACCACGTCGTTCGTCGGCCTCGAGCAGTATCTCGTCACGCAGGGCCGCGCGTGGGAGCGGTACGCGTGGCTCAAGGCCCGCGCCATCACCGGCACGCGCCACGACGAGCTCGTATGCGCTGGTCGACGCCGTTCGTCTATCGCAAGTACCTCGACTACGACGCCTACGAGGGCCTGCGCGACATCCACCGCCAGATCCGCGACCAGAGCGCGCGCCGCGCCTACGCCGACAACGTGAAGCTCGGCGACGGCGGCATCCGCGAGATCGAGTTCATCGCGCAGGCGCTCCAGATCGTGCGCGGCGGCCGCGAGCGCGACCTGCGCGTGCGCGGCACGCTGCCCGCGCTCGCCGCGATCGAGGCGCGCGGCCTCCTGCCGCCCTCCTCCTGCGAGGCGCTGCGCGACGCCTACTTCTTCCTGCGCAACGTCGAGCACCGGCTGCAATATCGCGACGACGAGCAGACGCACGACCTCCCGGGCGACGGGCCCGAGCGCGCGCTGCTTGCCGCGAGCCTCGACACCACGCCCGACGCCTTCGCGCGCGTGCTGGAACGCCATCGGGGGCTGGTGTCGGTGACGTTCGCGCGGACGCTCGGCGACGATGGCCGCGAGAACGGCGAGGCCGACGCGCAGTACGTCACGCTATGGGAGGATCCCGTGCCGCGCCGCCGATGCGCGGGAACGCCTGCGCGCGAGCGGCTTCGCCGATCCCGAGGCGCTCATCGCGACCCTCGCGCGGGTGCGCGGGTCGTCGCGCTACCAGCAGCTGCCCGCCGTCTCGCGGCAGCGCGTCGACGCGCTGGTGCCGCAGCTGCTCGCGGTGGCCGCCGAGAATCCCGGGCTGGCCGGTGCGCAGCTGGTCTTCGAGCGCCTCTTCGCGCTGCTGGAGACGATCGCGCGCCGCAGCGCGTACCTGGCCCTCGTGATCGAGCATCCGCCGCTGCTGCCGCGCCTCGCGAACCTGATGGGCGCGTCGGCTTGGGCAGCGGACTACCTGACGCGCCATCCGCTGCTGCTCGACGAGCTTCTCGACGCACGGGTGCTGCTCGCCGAGCCGGATTGGGACGCGTGGCGCGCGGAGCTCGCGCGCCTGCTCGACGCCCATCCGGAAGACGCGGAGCACCAGATGGACGTGCTGCGCCACTTCCAGCACGCGCAGTCGTTCCGGCTGCTGGTGCAGGACCTGGAAGGCCGGCTGACGGTCGAGCGGCTCGCCGACCATCTCTCCGCGCTCGCCGACGTGGTGCTCGACGCCGCGCTGCGATCCTGCTGGCGCAACATGACCGGCGACACCGCGGGCGAGCCGCACTTCGCGATCATCGGCTACGGCAAGCTCGGCGGCAAGGAGCTGGGCTACGCCTCCGACCTCGACCTCGTGTTCCTGTTCGACCGCACCGAGGACGATCCCGACCCGTACGCCAAGGAGACGCGCTACACGCGACTCGCGCAGCGGCTCAACACGTGGCTCACCAGCACCACTGCCGCGGGACAGCTCTACGACACCGACCTGCGGCTGCGGCCCGATGGCGCCAAGGGATTGCTGGTGTCGAGCTTCCGCTCGTTCCGGAAGTACCAGCGGAGCAGCGCCTGGCAGTGGGAGCACCAGGCGCTCACGCGCGCACGCTTCGTGGCCGGGCGATCCCGACGTCGGCACCGCGTTCGAGGCCGAGCGCGACGCGATCCTGCGGCTGCCGCGCGACGTCGCGCAACTGCGCGAGGACGTGGTGACCATGCGCCGCAAGATCCACGCGGGACACCAGAATCCCTCGCCGGCATTCGACCTCAAGCACGACGCGGGCGGCATGGTCGACATCGAGTTCACCGTGCAGTATCTCGTCCTGGCCCACGCGCACGCCCATCCGATCCTCACCCGCAACGCGGGGAACATCGCGCTCCTGGGCTTCGCGGGCGACCTCGGGCTCGTCCCCGCGCCGCTGGCGCGCGCGGTGGCCGACGCCTATCGCGAGTACCGGCGGCTGCAGCACAAGGTGCGGCTCACCGGCGCGGCGCACGCGCGCGTGGATCCCGCGCCGCAGGCGGAGCGGCGCGCCGCCGTCGCCGCGCTGTGGCTGCTCGTGTTCGGCGCGCCGTGGCGCGACGGCGCGCCCGCGCCCTCGGCAAGCGCCTGACGCTACGGCGTGCGCCGGCCGGGCAGCCGGAAACCGGCACTCTCGAGCTCGCCTTGCGCGAAGTGCTCCATCACCGCGCGCCACGCGGCTTCGGCCGGCGCGCCCAGCGCCCCGAAGGTCGCGTCGAACTGCGCGCGCTGCAGCGCGGAGAGCCGGCCTTCGAGACGGCGCCCCTCGGACGTGAGCGACAGGTGCTTCACCCGCGCGTCGTCGGGCGCGCGGTCGAACGTGATGAGCTTCTGCGCGTAGAGGTCGCGCAGCGGGCCGTTCAGCGCCTGCTTGGTCACGTCGAGCGTGCGCAGCAGCTCGCCCACCGAGGGCCGCTCCATGCGCGCCACGAAATGCAGGATGCGGTGGTGCATCCGCGACAGGCCGCGCGACGCCAGCAGGGCGTCCGCCCGCGCGGTCATCGCGCGGTAGGCGAAGTACGTGAGCTCGATGGCGGCGTCCAGGGCGTCCCGCCGGTTTTGGTCAAGCATATTGACATTTCTTTCTCGGGCGCGGCAGAATCGCCGTCATAGGTCAGGCATGTTGACCTATCGGCCGACGGCGCGCAAGGGCGTGGCGCCGGCCGGGTGACCGGCGCCACGCGACCGGAGCCGTCGAGAGGCGGCGCCGGAGCGAACGCCGGATCGGCTAAAATTCCACCTTTGGACAGAAAGCGAGAGTTCCCCATGTCGATGGCCGACCGCGACGGATGGATCTGGTTCGACGGCAAGATGGTGCCGTGGCGCAATGCCACGACGCACGTGCTCACCCACACGCTGCACTACGGCATGGGCGTGTTCGAGGGCGTTCGCTGCTACAAGACCGTCGACGGCCCCGCCATCTTCCGCCTGCGCGATCACACCGACCGCTTCTTCAACTCGGCGCACATCTACCAGATGAAGATGCCGTTCTCGAAGGAGCAGATCGACGAGGCGCAGCTCGAATGCGTGCGCAAGAACGGCCTCGAGTCGTGCTACCTGCGCCCGATCGCCTTCTACGGCTCGCACGCGATGGGTGTGGCCGCGAAGTCGAACCCGGTGCTGGTGGCGATCGCCGCGTGGCCGTGGGGCGCCTACCTCGGCGCGGAGGCCATCGAGAAGGGCATCCGCGTCAAGACGTCGTCCTATCACGCACCACCATCCGAACGTCACGATGTGCAACGCGAAGGCGGTCGGCAACTACACGGTGTCGATCCTCGCCAACCAGGAAGCGCTGCACGACGGATACGAGGAAGCGATGCTGCTCGACCCGCAGGGCTTCGTGTGCCAGGGCTCCGGCGAGAACGTATTCCTGGTGCGCGACGGCAAGCTGCACACGCCGGACCTTTCGGGCGGCGCGCTCGACGGCATCACGCGGCGACACGATCTTCGCCTTCGCCGGCGAGCTCGGCATCCCGGTCATCGAGCGGCGCATCACGCGCGACGAGTTCTACATCGCCGACGAGGCGTTCTTCACCGGAACCGCCGCCGAAGTCACGCCGATCCGCGAGCTCGACAACCGGCAGATCGGCACGGGCTCCCGCGGTCCGCTGACGACCAAGCTGCAGGCGCTGTTCTTCGAGACCGTCAGCGGCCGCAATCCCGCCCACAAGGCGTGGCTGACGCGGGTGTGACGATGAGCACGCCCGCCGCCCAGCCGCCCGTGGTGGTCAAGCCCGCCGACCTTCCGGTGTTCTGCCCCAATCCGGCGATGCCGCTGTGGTCGTCGCATCCGCGGGTCTTCCTCGACGTCGCCGACGAGGGCGAGGCGATGTGCCCCTACTGCGGCACGCGCTATCTCCTCGAGGGCGGACCGCTCGGGCACGGGCACTGACGCGGCGGCCCGGGCGCGCCGCGACATCGCGCCGCGGCGCGGCAAAGGCCGCCCGGCGGAGGGCCTAGGGCCGTCCGCGCTTTTCCGCGTATGCTAAGCCGTGGCCGTGCCTTCGCTCGCATCGAAGGTACCGACAATGCCACGTACCGCGCATGCCCACGACCGCCCTTCACGAGCCATGGCCGGCGAACGCATCCTGATCGTCGCCCCGTCGTGGGTCGGGGACGCGATCCTGTCCGAGCCGCTGGTGGCGCTCCTGCGCGACCCGTTCGAGGATCCGATCGTCGACGTGCTGGTCAACTCGTGGTGCGCGCCCGGTGTACCAGCGGATGCGCGGCATTCGCCGCATCATCGAGAACCCCATCGGGCACGGCAAGTTCGACCTCGCCGGCCGGCGGGCGCTCGCGAGATCGCTGAAGGCCGAGGGCTACACGCACTCGTTCATCCTGCCCAATTCGTGGAAATCGGCGCTGGTCCCCTACCTCGCGCGGATCCCGAAGCGCGTCGGCTACAAGGGCGAGGGACGCTTCGGGCTGCTCAGCGACGCCCGGCCGCCTCGACAAGAAGGCGATGCCGCGGCTGGTCGAGCGCTTCGCCGCCCTGGCGGTGCCGCGCGGCGGGCTGGTCCCGATGGCGCCCGCGCCGGTGCTGGTGCCGGACACCGTCAATCGCGCGAACGCCATGCGCGCGCTGCACCTGAAGACCGATCGCCCCGTCATCGTGCTGTGCCCCGGGCGCCGAGTTCGGCGCCGCCAAGCGCTGGCCGCCCAACCAGTTCGCCGAGCTCGCCGCGATGTTCCTGCACGACAACCTGCAGGTGTGGATCGTCGGCTCGCCCAACGACCGCATCGCCGCCGACGCCGTGCTGAACTCGCTCGGCGAGAACATGCACAAGGTGCGCGACCTCACCGCACGCACCGACCTCGGCACGGCGATCGACATCCTGTCCTCCGCGTCGCTCGTGGTGTCGAACGATTCGGGGCTGATGCACGCCGCGGCCGCGGTCGGCGTCCCGCTGGTCGCGCTGTTCGGGTCGTCGTCGCCGGTGTACACGCCGCCGCTGTCGCCGCTCGCGCACATCGCGAAGATCGACATCGCCTGCAGCCCCTGCTTCAAGCGCGAATGCCCGCTCGGGCATTTCAAGTGCATGCGCGAGCTGAAGCCCGCCATCGTCTACAATCTGGCTCGTTCCGCGCTTCCCGCGTATCTTTCTCCCGAGATGCGACGCTACTGATGCCCAAGGGCCGCACCACGCAGATCTTCACGTCGCCGCAGGATGCGTCGCTCGCGTTCTACCAGGCGTTCGAGGCGCAGGACATCGACGCGATGATGGCCGCGTGGGCCGACGACGAGGAGATCATCTGCGTGCATCCCGGCGGCGCGCGCGTCGTCGGGTACGACGCCGTGCGCAGCGGCTGGGAGCAGATCTTCACCGGCGACACCAAGCTCACGTTCCGGCTCGAGCACATCGTGGTGCTGGAGACCGTGGGCCTCGCGCTGCAGTCGGCGATCGAGCACGTGTATTCGGCGGACGGCACCGCGCGCGGCGCCGCCGCCGCCACCAACGTGTTCATGCGCACGCCGTCGGGATGGCGGATGGTGTGCCATCACGCCTCGCCGGTCACCGCCGTCGTCATGCCGTCGCCGTCCGGTCCGCTGCACTGACGCCCGTGCGCACGAGGGGCCGGCGCAGCGCGCCGATATCCGCCGCGCGAACCTAGGCCGTTCCGCCGACCGTCAAGCCGTCGATGCGAAGCGTCGGCTGGCCCACGCCGACGGGCACGCTCTGGCCGTCCTTGCCGCAGGTGCCCACACCCGAGTCGAGCGCCAGGTCGTTGCCGATCATCGACACCTTGGTCAGCGCGTCCGGCCCGTTGCCGATCAGCGTCGCGCCCTTCACCGGATAGGTGAGCTTGCCGTCCTCGATCATCCACGCTTCGGCAGCGGAGAACACGAACTTGCCGCTCGTGATGTCGACCTGCCCGCCACCGAAGTTCGCGGCGTAGAGGCCCGACTTCACCGACGCGATGATCTCCTTCGGATCGCGCTCGCCCGGCAGCATGATCGTGTTGGTCATGCGCGGCATCGGCAGGTTGGCGAACGATTCGCGGCGGCCGTTGCCGGTGGGCGCGACGCTCATCAGTCCGGCATTGAGCCGGTCCTGCATGTAGCCCTGCAGCACGCCGTCCTCGATCAGCACGGTGCGCTGCGTAGCGTTGCCCTCGTCGTCGATGTTGAGCGAGCCGCGGCGCTGCTCGAGCGTGCCGTCGTCGACGACGGTGACGCCCTTGGAGGCGACGCGCTTGCCGACGCGCCCCGAGAATGCGCTCGTGCCCTTGCGATTGAAATCGCCCTCGAGGCCGTGGCCGATCGCCTCGTGCAGCAGGATGCCCGGCCAGCCGTTGCCGAGCACCACCGTCATGTTGCCGGCCGGCGCCTCGCGCGCCGCGAGGTTGAGCACCGCCTGCGCGACCGCCTCGTTGGCGTAGCGGTTCAGCACGTCGTCGCTGAAGTAGGCATAGTCGAAGCGCCCGCCGCCGCCCGAATAGCCCTGCTCGCGGCGGCCGTTCTCCTCGACGATCACCGTGATCGACATGCGCACGAGCGGGCGCACGTCGGCCACCACGAGGCCGTCGCTGCGCGCGATCAGGATCGTCTCGTGCTCGCCGGCGAGCGAGGCCATCACGTGCGTGACGCGCGGGTCGCGGGCGCGCGCCAGGCGCTCGATGCGCTCGAGCAACGCCACCTTGTCGGCTTCGCCGAGGCTCGCCACGGGATCGGCGAGCGCGTACAGCGCGCGCGCGCTGCCGCGCTGCCCGAGCGGGGCCGCCGCCGACTGTCCCTGCCGCGCGATCGCGCGCACCGCGTGCGCGGCCTCGGTCAGCGCGGACAGCGAGATGTCGTCGGAATACGCATAGGCCTGCTTGTCGCCGCTCACCGCGCGCACGCCGACGCCGCGATCGATGTTGAACGTGCCCGACTTCACGATGCCTTCCTCGAGGCTCCAGCCCTCGAAGCGGGCGTGCTGGAAATAGAGGTCGGCGAACTGGACGTCGTGCGTGTGGATGTCGGCGAGCACGCCCGACAGCGCGCTCTGCGTGAGCCCGGAGGGCGCCAGCAGCAGGTGCTCGGCTTCGGCGAGAAGGGCCGCGGAAACGGGAGGAACGGAAAGGTCGGTCACGAAAGGCCCCAGGGATTGTGTGGTCTCGTGCGACCTGCGACGCGACCTTCACCCGTTATTCTGGGGCCGATCGGGACTCGATTCAATGTCCCGCGCCCGCCGCCTGTCCAAGATAGGTGGCGGCCACGCGCGGATTCGCGGCGAGCTCGGCGCTCGGGCCTTCGATCACGCAGTCGCCGGTTTCCAGCACGTAGCCGTAGTCGGCCACCTGCAGCGCGGCGCGCGCGTTCTGCTCGATCAGGAGGATCGACACGCCGGACTCCTTGAGCGCCGCGACGATCTGGAAGATGTCGCGCACGACGAGGGGCGCAAGGCCGAGCGAAGGCTCGTCCAGCATCAGGAGCTTCGGCTTGCCCATCAGCGCGCGGCCGAGGGCGAGCATCTGGCGCTCGCCCCCCGACAGGGTGCCTGCCTCCTGCGCGCGCCGCTCGCGCAGGCGCGGGAAACGCGCATACACGTGGTCGAGCTCGCGCAGCGCATCGCGCTCGCCGCGACGCAGGCGCGCGAACGCGCCGAGCTCGAGGTTGTCGGCGACCTTCATGGACCCGAAGAGCTCGCGCTTCTCCGGCACCAGCACGAGCCCGGCGCCGACACGCTGCTCGACGGTCATGCGCTGGATCGGCTGGCCGCGATAGACGATCTCGCCCTGCGACGGCAGCAATCCCATGATCGCCTGCAGCAGCGTCGTCTTGCCGGCGCCGTTCGGACCGATCACCGTGACGATGCTGCCCTCGTCGACGCCGAGCGAGATGCGGCGGATCGCCTCCACCTTGCCATAGGCGACCGAGAGATTGCGCACTTCGAGGAGCCGCGTCGTCATGCCCGCCTCGCTACACGACGCCCCCGAGGTACGCCTCGCGCACCTTGGGATTTTCCTGGATTTCCGCAGGCACGCCTTCCGCCAGCTTCTCGCCGAAGTCCATCACGACCAGCCGGTCGGTCAGGCCCATCACGAATTCCATGTCGTGCTCGACCAGGAGGATCGTCATGCCTTCGCTGCGCAGCGCCCGCAGCAGGCCCGCGAGTTCCTGCTTCTCCAGGAAGCGCAGTCCCGCCGCCGGCTCGTCGAGCAGCAGCAGGGTCGGATCCGAGGCCAGCGCGCGCGCGATCTCGACGATGCGCTGCTTGCCGAGCGGCAGGCTGCCCGCCGGGTCGAACATCTGCGCGGCCAGCCCGACGCGTGCGATCGCGCGCGCGGCCTCGGCCTTGGTGCGTGCCTCCTCGGCGCGGTCGAGCTTCAGCGCCGCGCGCAGCACGCCGCTCTTCCCGCGCAGGTACGCGCCGAGCGCCACGTTGTCGAGCACGCTCATCGTGCCGATGAGCTTGACGTGCTGGAACGTGCGCCCGAGCCCGCGGCGGGCGATCCGGTACGGCGGCTCGCTGCCGATCGGATCGCCGCGCAAGACGCACGGTGCCGGAGGTCAGCGGCAGTCCGCCGGAGATCAGGCCGAAGGTCGTGCTCTTGCCCGCGCCGTTGGGGCCGATGAGGCCGAGGATCTCGCCGGGATGGATCTCGAAGGAAAGATCGTTCACCGCGACGAGACCGCCGAACTGCTTGCGCGCCCGCTCCACCTGCAGCAGCGGACCGGATGCGCGCACGCGCTCCCGCGCGGGCAGCGCCGCGGCTTCGCGCAGCGGCGGCGGCCGGCGCTTCGGCAGCGCGCGCGCGATCCAGGGCCACAGGCCGTCGCGCGCGAACTGCAGCAGCAGCACGATGAGGATGACCGAACACCACCATCTCGAAGTTGCCGCTGCGGCCGAGAAGGCTCGGCAGGACGTCCTGCAGCACCTGCTTCAGCAGCGTGATGAGGGTGGCGCCCAGCACCGCGCCCCACACGCTGCCGGCGCCGCCGACCACCGCCATGAAGAGGTACTCGATGCCCTGGTTGATGCCGAACGGCGAGGGATTCACGAAACGCTGCAGGTGCGCGTACAGCCAGCCCGAGACGCATGCGAGCAGCGCCGCATACACGAACACGACGATCTTGAGCCGCGCCGCGTCCACGCCGAACGACTCCGCCATCTCGAGCCCGCCCTTCAGCGCGCGTATGGCGCGCCCCGGGCGGGAGTCGAGCAGGTTGTGCGTGGCCCACAGCGCACCGAGCGTGATGATCCAGATGAGGAAGAAGTAGTGCCGCTCGTCCTTGAGGCCGATGCCCAGGAACGTGAGCGGGGGTATGCCGGTCATCCCGGTGTGGCCGCCCAGCGCTTCCAGGTTGCCGAAGAGGTAGTAGAGGCTGATGCCCCACGCGATGGTCGCGAGCGGCAGGTAGTGCCCGCGCATGCGCAGCGTGATGAAGCCGAGTCCCAGCGCCACCACCGCGGTGAGCGCGAGCCCGATGGCCAGCGTGAACCACGGCGAGGTGCCGAATTGCGTCGTCAGCCAGGCCGTGGTGTAGGCACCGATGCCGACGAACGCCGCCTGCCCGAACGAAGTCTGTCCCGCCGACGCCGGTGAGCAGCACGAGGCCGAGCGCGACGATGCTGTAGAGGCCGATGTAGTTGCCGACCGTCACCCAGAACTGCGGCGCGGCGAGCGGCACCGCCGCGAGCAGCGCGAGGAAGACCGACCAGGACGATGCGCGGCCACGCGTTCATCGCCGGCTCACTCCTCGTCCTCGTGGTGGTGCGTGGTCAGGCTGCGCCACAGGAGCACCGGGATGATCAGCGTGAACACGATCACTTCCTTGAACGCGCTCGCCCAGAACGACGAGTACGACTCGATCAGCCCGACGAGCAGCGCGCCGCCGGCGGCGATCGGGTAGCTCGACAGGCCGCCGATGATCGCGCCGACGAAGCCCTTCAGGCTGACGAGGAAGCCGGAGTCGTAGTAGACGGTGGTGATCGGCCCGATCAGCACGCCGCAGAACGCGCACAGCAGCGCGGCCAGCGCGAACGTCAGCGCGCCGGCGAACTCCGGCGAGATCCCGGACAGCCGCGCGCCGATGCGATTGACCGCCGTGGCGCGCAGCGCCTTGCCGTACAGCGTGCGCTCGAAGAAGAGCGCGAGCCCGCCGATCAGCGCCACGCTGGTCGCGATCACGAGCAGGCTCTGCACGCTGACGTTGATGCCGGCGAGGCGGAACGAGGCCGTCGAGAACGCCGGCGTGCGCGAGCCCTCGGCGCCGAAGAACCACAGCCCGAGTCCCAGCATCACGAAATGCAGCGCCACCGAGACGATGAGCAGGACCAGCACGCTCGCCTCGGCGAGGGGCTGGTAGGCGACCCGATATAGCAGCGGGCCGAGCGCGGTCACCGCGGCGAGCGTCAGGAGCACCTGCGCCGGCAGCGGCAGCTGCATCGGTGCGAGCCACCACAGCAGCGCGGCAATCGCGATCGGCACGCCGCTCCACAGCGCGAGCGCGCGCGGGAAGCGCCGCCAATCGCCCGCTGCGCCCGCAGCGCCACGCTTCCATGCCGCCGGCGACGATCGCCATGCCGGCCAGGAGCCCGACGATGCCGGGCGCCTTGCCGAGCTGCAACCCGGCGAGCGTGAGCGTGCCCCAGGCGACGAATTCGCCGGACGGCACCCAGATGATCCGCGTCACCGTGAACACGAGGACGAGCGCCAGCGCCAGCAGCGCGTAGACGGCGCCGTTGGTGATGCCGTCTTGCGCGAGCAGTGCAGCGATGTTCGCGTCCACGCGTGTCCTGCCTTCGCTCCAACAAAAAGCCGCCGGTACCCTCCCCGGCGGCTCATGCGGCACCGGGGGCTCACGCCCGCCGGCGCCCGGGTTACTTGACGAGCTTCCAGTTGCCGTTGTCGATCGTCACCATGACGCGTGCACGGTTGTCGAGGCCGTTGTGGTCGGTCGGGCTCATCACGAACACGCCGTGCACGCCCGCGACGTTGGTCGTCTCGAGCGCGTCGCGCAGCGCCGCACGGAATTGCGGCGTGCCCGGCTTGGCCTTCTTCAGCGCTTCGGGAATCGCGTTCGCCAGCATGAGGTAGGCGTCCCACAGGTGGCCGCCGAACGTCGTGCGGGTGCCGAACTTCTTTTCGTACTTCGTCACGTAGTCGGCCGCGACCTTCTTGACGGCGCTGTCGGGCAGCTGCTCGTACACGAGCATGGGGCCGACCGGCAGCAGCGTGCCGTTGCCGTCCTTGCCCACCACGCGCAGGAAGTCGGGGTTGCCCACGCCGTGCGTCTGGTAGATCTTGCCCTTGTAGCCGCGCGCGATCAGCTCCTTCTGGGGCGTGGCGCCGGGGGTGCCGGCGGCGCCGATCAGGATCGCGTCCGGATTGGCGGCGATGAGCTTCAGCACCTGGCCGGTCACCGACGGATCGGCTCGATTGTACTTTTCCTCGGCGACGACCTTGATGCCCGCCGTCTGCGCCGAGCGCTTGATCTCGCCGAGCCAGCCGTCGCCGTACGCGTCGGCGAAGCCGATGTAGCCCATCGTCTTCACGCCGTTGGCCTTCATGCTGACGGCGACGGCGTCGGCCATCAGCGCGTCGTTCTGCGGCGTCTTGAAGATCCAGCTCGTCTTCGGATCGGCCGGGTTGATGATCGCCGCGGACGCCGCGAGCGAGATCATCGGGGTGCTGGTGTCGACCGCGACCTCGCGCATCGCGAGCGATGCCGGCGTGGTGGACGAGCCGACGATCACGTCGACCTTGTCCTCCGTCGCCAGCTTCTTGGCGTTCGTCACGGCCTTGGTGGTGTCGGAGGCGTCGTCGAGCACGATGTAGTTGATCTTCTCGCCGCCGATCGACGTCGGCAGCAGCTCGACCGTGTTCTTCTGGGGAATGCCGAGCGAGGCCGCGGGGCCGGTCGTCGAGATGGTGATGCCGATGGTGACGTCGGCCAGCGCCGGACCGGCGAAAGCGAGCGCCAGCGCGGCGGTAAGGGCGGCCAGGGGCCTTGCGAATGTCATGCGACTCCTCCGGGTATTCGGCAGTGGGATGGAAACCGCGTCGGGTCCTGTGGCGCCCTGTCCCCGTCAGCGGCGTGGGCAGGATTCTCCCAGCAGCGCCGCAAGGGGTCAATCGCGGCGATGCGGAGCGCGGCAGCCTATTTCGCGCAGAGCGCGACGCCCTCGCCCACCCACCCCGCCGCTTGCATCGCCGCGTAGGTGGCGCCGTCCGCGGTGTAGCGGTGGTTCACTTGCGCCACCGTGGACGGATTGTTGTACAGCCGGTAGACCGGCCGCGTGGCAGGCGGACAGGCACCTGCGACGGGTAGTCGCATGCCGAAGGCCATGGCTTCGAATTGCCACAGCGGATTCGCATTCAACAGCGCGCATTCCTGCGGATCGGCGGTGTAGAAGTGCGAATCGGGACCGACGTTCGGCGTGCCGAAGAAGCGGCAGACGTCGACCGCGCCGGGCTCGCTCGCGTGGAACGCGCCGAACGCGAATCCCGTGCGCTGCCATGCGCCGTTGAATGCACCGGCGTCCAGGGCGGCCGCCTCCTCGGGAAACGCGGTGAGGAAATAGTGGTGAAGCGTCGCGTTGTAGTACTCGATGGCGACGGGCGTCACCGTATCGGCGGCCAGGCGATAGATCGCGCCGGTGGCCAGATCGGACCAATACGCCTCGCCGTCCGCGTCCTCGCCGAACGTGCCGATCTTCTGGTCGGCGTCGAGCACGAGCTCGGTCTGCCATTGGCCGTTCGCGTCGCGCGCCGCCGCGAACAGTTGGCCGGAGCAGTAGTCGCCGTAGAGATAGCGCCCGTACAGCGCCGGCACCTTGCGCCCGCGATAGACCACCCCGCCGGTCACCGAGCAGCCGGGCCCGTGCGGATACCTCAGGATGGGCGGCGACGAAGTCCGGCGACGGGCATGGCGTGTTCGGCGACAGCCCGGTGCAGCGGTTGCCCTCGACCACGCGCCAGCCGAAGTTGGCGCCGGCGGCATGCGACCGCGGGAGGAAGTCGATTTCCTCCTCCGCATCCTGTCCGACGTCGCCGATGTAGAGGTCGCCGGTCACCCGATCGAAGCTGAATCGCCACGGATTGCGCAGCCCCAGCGCCCAGATCTCCGGCCGGCCCAGGCCCGTGGCCGCGAACGCGTTGTCCGGGGGATTCGCGTAGGGCGTCGCGTGGTCGACGTCGATGCGCAGCATCTTGCCGAGCAGCTCGTTCGGATTCTGCGCGCGGTTGCCCGGATCGTTGCCGCTGCCGCCGTCGCCCGTGCCGATGTAGAGCAAGCCGTCCGGGCCGAAGCGCAGCGCGCCGCCGTTGTGGTTTTCGAAAGGCTGCGCGATGGTCAGCAGCACCTGCGCCGACGCGGGATCGGCGCGGTCCGGATCGGCCGCGCTCGCGCGATACGCCGCGATCACCGTCGCGCCGTCGCCGGCGCGCGTGTAGTCGACGAAGAAGCGGCCGTTGGTCGCGTGGAGCGGATGAAACGCGAGGCCGAGCAGGCCGCGCTCGCCGCCGGTGGCGACCAGGCTGCCGAGGTCGAGAAACGGCGCCGCCGCAAGGGCGCCATTGCGCAGGATGCGGATGCGTCCGCTCTGCTCGACGACGAAGAGACGCGTAGCGTCGGCGGGCGCGTGGACGATGTCGACGGGCGACGACGCGCCGGTGGCGATCAGCTCGGCGCGAACCGGCAGCACCGCCGCGGCGGGACCTGCGGCAAGCGCGGCGAGCAGGGAGAGAAACGCTGCGAGCGGCCCGCGCACCCTACCGCTTCAGCAGGTCGCGGATCTCGCGCAGCAGCAGCACGTCCTCCGGGGTTGCCGGGGCGGCGGCCGCCTGCGGATCGAGCTTGGCCTTCGCCTTGGCGAACTGGCGCACCATCCAGAAGATGACGAACGCGAGGATGATGAAGTTGAGCACGATGGTGAGGAAGTTGCCGTAGGCGAGCAGCGGCACGCCCGCCTTGGTCAGCGCCTCGTACGTCATGGGGCCGCCGTAGCCGGCCGGCGGGCTCGCCAGCATGACGAAATAGTTCGAGAAATCGAGACCGCCGAAGATGCGGCCGATCACCGGCATGATGATGTCCTTGACCAGCGAATCGACGATCCTGCCGAAGGCGGCGCCGATGATGACGGCCACCGCAAGGTCGATCACGTTGCCCTTGACCGCGAAATCGCGGAATTCGGTCATCAACGACATGCCAGTTCTCCCGTTGCTTGGGTGCGCTAGACGGCGGCTTCACCCGATTCACCGGTGCGAATGCGGATCACCTGCTCGACCTCGGTGACGAAGATCTTGCCGTCGCCGATCTTGCCGGTGCGCGCGGCCTTGACGATCGCCTCGATCGCGCGGTCGACCAGGTCGTCGGCGAGCACCACCTCGACCTTGACCTTCGGCAGGAAGTCGACGACGTACTCGGCGCCGCGATAGAGCTCGGTGTGCCCCTTCTGGCGGCCGAAACCCTTGACCTCGGTCACGGTGAGGCCGGTGACGCCGAGCTCGGACAGCGCCTCGCGCACCTCGTCGAGCTTGAACGGCTTGACGACGGCTTCGATTTTCTTCATGACCAGGCTCCGCGCACGGTTGTTCGTGCCTTTCGTTTACTTTACACGATGGCAGCGCGGCATCCTATCCGCCCTGCGCGGCCGACGGCAGCCCGTTCCAGTCGTTCCACGCGGACGTGATCGGATAGCGCCAGTCCTTGCCGAAGCCTCGCGGCGTGATGCGGATGCCCACCGCCGACTGCCGCCGCTTGTACTCGGAGAGCTTGATGAGCCGCACCACCTTGGCCACCGCCTCGGGCGGAAAGCCCTGCGCGACGATGTCCTGCGGACTCGCGTTGCGCTCGACGTAGGCCTCGAGGATGCCGTCGAGGACGTCGTACGGCGGCAGCGAGTCCTGGTCGGTCTGGTCGGCGCGCAGCTCCGCCGAGGGCGGCCGCGTGATGATCCGCTCGGGAATCACGCGGCCGAGGCCGTTGCGGTAGTGGCACAGCCGGTAGACGAGCGTCTTCGGGATGTCCTTCAGCACCGCGAAGCCGCCGGCCATGTCGCCGTACAGCGTCGCGTAGCCGACCGCCATCTCGGACTTGTTGCCGGTGGTGAGCACGATGGAGCCGTACTTGTTGGACAGCGCCATCAGCAGCGTCCCGCGGATGCGCGCCTGGATGTTCTCCTCGGTGGTGTCCTGCGGCAGGTCGCGGAATTCCGGCGCGAGCGTAGCCAGGAACGCGTCGAACACCGGCTTGATCGGGATCTCGTCGTAGCGCACGCCCACGATCTGCGCCATCTCGCGCGCGTCGGCGAGGCTGATCGCCGCGTTGTACTGCGACGGCAGCATGAGCGCCCGGACGCGTTCGGCGCCGAGCGCGTCGACGGCGACGGCGAGCGTCAGCGCGGAATCGACGCCGCCCGAAAGACCGAGCAGCACGCCGGGAAAGCGGTTCTTGCCGACGTAGTCGCGCACGCCCATCACGAGCGCGTTGTAGACGTGCGGCTCGAGCGCGGGGTCGAGCGCACCGCGCACGTGCCGCGGCGATGCGCCGTCGAAGTGCGCCAGCGCCACGGCTTCGTGCCACGCGGGGACCTGCTGCGCGAGCGCGCCGGTGGCGTCGAGCACGAACGAGGCGCCGTCGAACACGAGCTCGTCCTGGCCGCCGACGCGATTGACGTACACCACCGGCAGGCCCGTCTCGCGCGTGCGCGCCTCGACCTGCGCCCGGCGCAGCGCCTGCTGCCCCGTGTGATAGGGCGAGCCGTTGGGCACGATCAGCACCTGCGCGCCCGCCTCCGTCGCAAGCGCGCGCGGGCGCGGGAAACCACACGTCCTCGCAGATGACGACGCCGCAGCGCACACCGTCGACGTCGAACACGCAGGGCGCGTCGCCGGGCTCGAAGTAGCGTTCCTCGTCGAACACGGTGTAGTTCGGCAGGTTCATCTTGCGATACACCTGCGCCACGCGACCGCCGCGGATCACGGCCATCGCGTTGTAGCAGCGGCCGCCGGTGCGCTCGGGAAAGCCGACGAGCACGGTGCCCTCGCGCACCTGCGCGGCGAGCGCGGCAAGCTCGGCTGCACAGGCGTCGAGAAAGGCGGGGCGCAGCAGCAGGTCCTCCGGCGGATAGCCGCACAGGGACAGCTCCGGCGTCACCACGAGCGACGCGTCGGCGCCGCGGGCGGAGGCCGTGGCGTCGAGGATGCCGCGCGCGTTGGCGGCAAGATCGCCGACACGCTGGTTGAGCTGCGCGATCGCCACCTTCATGCGCGGAATCTTAGCATCGGCGCCGCGGCCCTCTCCTCCTGGACGCAAGGCGCGTCGGCTTCACGGATCGGTACAATCGAGCGAGAATCGTCCCGACTGATGCGCGCGCCCGTTCCCTTCGTCGCCCCGCCCATGCCCGTCGTGGCGTCGCCGACGCTGCGCGACGACGTCCCGCTCGACGCGATCGCGCCCGCGGCATGGGACGCGGTCGCCGGCGGCCAGCCCTTCCTGCGCCACGCGTTCCTGACCGCGCTCGCCACGACCGGCTGCGCCATCCCGCGCACCGGCTGGTCGCCGCGCTTCATCACCGCGTGGCATGCCGACCTCTGGTCGGCGCGATGCCGCTCTACGCCAAGGCGCACAGCTACGGCGAATACGTGTTCGACTGGGGCTGGGCCGAGGCCTACCGCCGCCACGGGCGCCGCTACTATCCGAAGCTGCTGGCCGCGGTGCCGTTCACGCCGGTGCCCGGCCCGCGCATGCTGACCGCGCTGCCCGCGGTGCGCCGCGCGCTGCTCGAATTCGCGATCGAGCGCGTGCGCGACGGCAAGTACTCGTCGCTGCACGTGCTGTTCCCGACCGACGAGGACGTCGCCGTCGGCGAGTCGCTCGGCATGATCCCGCGCCAGGGGATGCAGTTCCACTGGACCAATCCCGGCTACCGGGACTTCGCCGATTTCCTCGCGGCGTTCTCGCACGACAAGCGCAAGAAGGTGAAGCAGGAGCGACGCAGGCTGGCCGAGGCCGGCGTCACGTTCGTGCGCAAGGCGGGTCACGAGGTGACACCCGCGGAGTGGGCGTTCTTCTTCCAGTGCTACGAAGGCACCTATCGCGCCCATCACTCCACGCCCTACCTCACGCCGGCGTTCTTCGAGGAGATCGGCCGCACGCTCGCGACCAGCATCCTGCTCGTGATCGGCTATCGCGACGGCCGCCGACTGTGCGCGGCGCTCGACATCTTCGACGACGGAGACGCTGTGGGGCCGCTACTGGGGCACGACGCGAATACGTGCCCGGCCTCCACTTCGAGGCCTGCTACTACCAGGCGATCGAGTTCTGCATCGAGCAGCGGCATCGCGCGCTTCGAAGGCGGCGCGCAGGGACTGCACAAGCTCGCGCGCGGCCTGCGTCCGGTCGCGACGCACTCGCTGCACGCGATCGGCGACGGCGCGTTCGCCGCGGCCATCGCCGACTTCTGCGCGCGCGAGCGCGTCGACGTCGCGCATTCGCTGGACGAGCTCGACTCGTCGTCGCCGTTTCGCGCCGGCACGGCGCCGGACGCGGCCCCGGACGCGCCGTGCTGATCTACTACACCGATCACTTCGTCCTGCCGCTGCCGGCGGGACACCGGTTCCCGATGCGCAAGTACGCGGCGCTGCGCGAGCGCGTGGCGGCGATCGCCGGCGACCGGCTGCGCGTGCCCGCCGCCGCCACCGACGAGGAGCTCATGCGCGCGCACGACGCCGCCTACGTGCGCGCCGCCTGCGCCGGCGAGCTCGACGAGCGCGCGCAGCGGCGCATCGGCTTTCCGTGGTCGCCGGCGATGATCGAGCGGTCGCGGCGGTCCGCCGGGCGCCACGCTGGCCGCGTGCCGCAGCGCGCTCGCGTCACGGCATGGGCATCAACCTCGCGGGCGGCACCCATCATGCGCACCGCGGACACGGCGAAGGCTTCTGCGTGTTCAACGACGCGGCCGTCGCGGCGCGCGCGATGCAGGCGGAAGGCCGGGCACGCCGCGTGCTGATCGTCGACCTCGACGTGCATCAGGGCGACGGCACCGCCGCGATCTTCGCCGGCGACGACACGCGTGTTCACGTTCTCGATGCACGGCCGCAACAACTTTCCCTTCCGCAAGCACGACTCGCGCCTCGACGTCGAGCTCGACGACGGCACGGGCGACGCGGCCTATCTCGCCACGCTCGCGGTCGCGCTGCCGCACGCGATCGCGTCGGCGCGGGCCGATCTCGCGATCTATCTCGCCGGCGCCGATCCGTTCGCCGGGCGATCGGCTCGGGACGCCTCGCGCTGACCAAGCCAGGGCTCGCGGCGCGCGACCGCCGCGTGCTGCGACCTGCTGGCCACCGCCGGCATTCCCGTGGCGATCGCGATGGCCGGCGGCTACGCGGAGAACATCGACGACGTCGTCGACATCCATTTCGCGACGGTGACCACGGCCCTGGCCTGCCGCGGCGCCACGAACGCGCGCGACGCGAAGCCGCGCATCCGGTCGCGGGTCGCGATCGCGAGCTGACGGCGCCGTCGTCGCGCGAGCGCCCGACGCGTCGCGACGGCGGCCAGCGTCGCCGGCGGATCGCCGATCGCGTGCTAGACTTTTCCGCTCGATCCTACCGTCGTTGCCTGCCATGCCATCCCCGCTCCTCCTGACGCGCGACGGTACCGTCGCCACGCTCACGCTCAACCGTCCCGAGCAGCTCAACACGCTCGACTTCCCGCTGATGGACGCGCTGATCGACGCCGCGGCCGACGTCGCCCGCGACGAATCGCTGCGCGTCGTGGTGGTGCGCGGCGCCGGCAAGCACTTCATGGCGGGCGGCGACCTGAACACGTTCGCCGGCGAGCTTGAAGAAGCCGCCCGCGCAGCGCAATGCCGATTTCCAGGCGATGATCAATCGCCTGCATTCGGCGATCGAGGCATTCCACCGCATGCCGCATCCGGTCGATCTGCGGCGTGCAGGGCGCGGTGGCCGGCTTCGGCCTGTCGCTCATGAACGCCTGCGACCTCGTCGTCGCTGCGGACAACGCGTACTTCGCGTCGGCCTATCGCAACATCGCGCTGACCGCCGACGGCGGCGGCTCGTGGGCGCTGCCGCGCATCGTCGGCATGCGGCGCGCGATGGAGATCATGCTGCTGGCCGAGCGCTTCGACGCGCCGCAGGCGCTGGCGTGGGGACTCGTCAATCGCGTGGTGCCGGTGGCCGAGCTCGACGCCGCGGTCGACGGCGCTCGTCGACAACGCTCGGCACGGCGCCGCTGCTCGCGATCCGCAACGCCAAGCGCCTGATGCGCGAGTCGCTCGCGCATTCGCTGTCCGAGCAGCTGACGGCCGAGGCGGTGAGCTTCGGCGCGTGCGCGGCGACGCCGGACTTCGCCGAAGGCATCGCCGCGTTCCTCGAGAAGCGTCCGGCGCGCTTCGGCCGCGGCGAATAGGCACAAGTCATGAGCACCCTGCCGGCACGAACGCTCTTCGTCAGCGGCGGCTCGCGCGGCATCGGCCTCGCGATCGCGCTGCGCGCGGCGCGCGACGGCGCCAACGTCGCATCGCGGCCAAGACCGCGGAGCCGAATCCGAAGCTGCCCGGCACGATCCACAGCGCCGCGCGGAAGCATCGAGCAGGCAGGCGGCAAGGCGTTGCCGGTGATGTGCGACATCCGCGACGAGGCTGCTGTGCAGGCGGCGGTCGCGGCGGGCGTCGCGCGCTTCGGCGGCATCGACATCCTGGTCAACAACGCGAGCGCGATCAGCCTCACCGGCACGCTGGCAACGCCCATGAAGCGCTTCGACCTCATGTTCGGCGTCAACGTGCGCGGCACATTCGTGTGCGCGCAGGCGTGCCTGCCGCATCTCGTCGCCGCGGCGAAGACCGGCCGCAATCCGCACATCCTCACGCTGTCGCCGCCGCTCAACATGGACGCGAAGTGGTTCGCGCCGCACGTCGCCTACACGATGGCGAAGTACGGGATGAGCATGTGCGTGCTCGGCATGGCGGAGGAGTTCCGCGGCGCGGCGTCGGCGGTGAACGCGCTGTGGCCGCGCACGGTGATCGCGACGGCCGCGATCGCGATGATCCCCGGCGCGTCGCGGGCAGCTCGACTCACATGCGCAAGCCGGAGATCGTGGCCGACGCCGCGCATGCGATCTTCCTGCGCGACGCGCGCACGACGACCGGCCACTTCTTCCTCGACGAGGACGTGCTGCGCGAGGCCGGCGTCACGGACTTCGCGGCGCTACGCGGTGAAGCCGGGCGCGCCGCTGATGCCCGACCTCTTCCTCTGACCGTGAGCGCCCCGGCGCACGCGACGCGCCGGCGCAGCTGGCTGTTCGTGCCAGGCGCCGACGCGCGCGCGCAGCGCAGCGCGCCGCGCGGTCCGGCGCCGACGTGCTGATCCACGAGCTCGAGGACTTCACGCCGCCGGCGCTGCGCACCCGCGCGCGCGCACTGGCGCCCGCGCTGTATGCGCGTGGCGCGCCGTCCGGGCGCGGTCGTCGCGGTGCGCGTCAATCCGCTGGAGACCTGCGGCCGCGAGGATCTCGCGGCGGTGCTGCACGGCAGACCGGACATCGTGATGATGTCGAAGGTCGCGCACCCGACGCAGGTGCGCGCGCTCGCGAGGCGATCCCGGTCGCGACATCGAGCTCGTGCCGAACATCGAATCGGCCGCGGGACTGCGTCCGCACGTTCGACATCGTGCGCGCCAGTCCGCGGGTGACGGCCGCGCTGCTCGCGAGCGAGGACATGGTGGCCGACCTCGGCACGTCGCGCAGCCGCGGCGGCGCGGAAGAACTCGCCTACGCGCGCGCGCGCTTCCTCGTCGAGTGCCGCGCCGCGGGCGTCGAGGCCATCGACTGCCCGTACACGTTCAGCGACGCGCGCGGCGCGGCGGCCGAGGCACGCCAGGCGCAGCGCCTGGGCTATCGCGCGAAGAGCCTCGTGTCGCCGGCGCATGCCGCCGCGTCAACCGCGCGTTCACGCCGCAGCGCCGCGGAGATCGCGCGGGCACGGCGCATCGTGCGCGCGTTCGAGAACGCGCGCGCCGCCGGGCGCGAGCGCGCGCTGGTCGACGGCCTGCTCGTCGAAGTACCGATCTACACGGCCGCGCAGCGGCTGCTGGCACCCATCGCGGCGCGCGCGATCGTCAACCGCCGGCGTTGAAGAGGTCGCCGTCCGGCCAGGGGCGCATCTCCCGGATGAAGTCAATGACCTTCGGCTTCACCAGTTCCAGCGGGCCCGGCATGCCGTTGCCGCGCGGCCGGCTGTTGAACAGCAGCACGTAGTCGACGCCGATCGCGAGGTGCTCGACGTACGTCTCGATGCCACCGATCCCGCCGTCCTTGCCGTAGCTGTAGCGCTTGCCGCCCGCAACGCCGGGATCGGGAAACGACTCGACCAGGTCCCAGCCGAGTCCCATCCAGTGTTGCGGCAAGGGGTGCACGATGCCGGTTGCGGGCGCCAGCATCGCATCGAACACCGATAGCGAGAGGAACGGCGCACCCGTGCGCGAGCCGTCGATGGCGGTGAGCACACGCGCCATGTCGATGCAGGTGGCCTGCCACCCGCCCGACGCCATCACCATGCGCGCGTTGCCGCCGGGCACCGGCTGCTCGCTGCCTTCGAGGTAGCGGCGCGCCTCGTCCGGCAGGTAGCGGGGCGGCACGTCGTCGAGGCGCGGCCCCGTCGCGCCCATCGGCTGCAGCGTGATGCGGCGCACCGCCTCGGGATAGGGCTGATGCGTCACCCGCGCGATCACTGCGCCCAGCAGCACGAAGCCGAAGTTCGAGTAGACCTGCTGCGTGCCCGGTGCGAAGTCCAGCGGAACGCCTTTCATGTAGCGGATCATCTCGCAACGGCGTGGGCGGACTGTCGAGATGCAGCGCGCGCGAGATGCGCGGTCCCCAGCCGGACGGATCGCCGCTGGTCTTCCGGTCCCAGCCGCCCGTGTGATGCAGGCACATCTCGATCGTGATGTCGGACAGGCGCGGGTCTTCCGACATGCCCGGCGGCGGCGCGAGGTCGCGAAAGTATGTGAACACGCGGTCGTCCAGCGCCACCTGCCCGCCTTCGACGAGCTTCAGGATGGTCTGCGCGGTCAGGACCTTGCTCACGCTCGCGAGCGCGACGTAGCGTATCGGGACGCATCGGCGCGGCGTTGCCCACGTTCGCATAGCCGTAGCCGCGCGCGAGCTTGAGCTTGCCGCCCTGCGCGATCGCGATGGCGCCGCCCGGAATCGCGTGCGCCTGCAGGATCGGCACGACGATCGCGTCCAGCGCCTCGAGTCCCGGCAGCGCGCGTCCGGTGATGGGCACGTTCGCCCCCTGCGCCCGCGACGGCGACGACGCGAGCCACGGCGAAGCCGCGGCGCCGGCGAGCCAGCGGAGCGTGCGCCGGCGCGCGCCGATCAAGGCGCTGCCGCCGATGGATACGGAGCCATCCGCGCAAGCTCGGTTGGCGTCAGGGCATCGAGGATCTCGAGCCCGTGCGCGTGGCCCTTTTGCACGATCTCGTCGAAGCGATCCCACTGCAGCAGGCCGACGCGCTCGAGCGGCGGATTGAAGTAGATGTCGGTGAGCTTGCGCGCCTGCGGCTGGCGCGAGATGCTGTAGAGGATCTGCACGTTCATGAGATAGGCCACCAGCGACGGGAACCGGTAGCGCCGCCGCGGATAGGGGCGGAAGCGATCGCGCAGGAGCGCCCACGTGCCCGGCACCTCGTCGCTCTCGAACCGCCGCGGCTTGCGCATGTTGAGGTCGACGCCGAGCACGGTGCGCACGCCGCGCATGCGGCGCATCACGTCGACCGGGAAGTTGTTGAACGTCCCGCCGTCGCAGAGCAGGTCGCCTTCGTGCACCACGGGCGGCAGCGCCCCGGGGATCGCGATGCTCGCGCGCATCGCCTTGCCGAGGTTGCCGCGGCGGATGAGGTGCTCGCTCGCCTGCGAATAGTTGCTCGCGACGCAGTAGTAGGTCTTCCAGAGGTCCTCGATGTCGGCGTCGAAGCCCATGAGCTCGCGCAGCGCGCGGTCGATCACGCGGCGCAATCGCCGGCCCTTGATGAGGGAGAGCAGCGGCAGCAGGTTGAAGTCGCCGGTCGGATTGGTCGAGAAGGAATTGCGCGCGATCTGCGTCGCGTCGGCGAGCGGAGCACCGGTGGCGACGAGCGCCGCCATGATCGCCCCGATGCTGGTGCCGCCGACGTAGTCGACCTCGATGCCGCGCTCCTGCAGCGCGCGATAGACGCCGAGGTGCGCGAGCCCGCGCGCGCCGCCACCCGCGAACACGAGGCCCACCGCCGTGTGGCTTTCGATGCGCGCGAGGCGCGCCATGTCCGCGGCCACCTCCGGCCGGATGTGCAGGTGGTCGCTCACCGGCCGGCGCGCGAGCCACGCGCGCGTTCCCTGCGGGCAGCGCGTGCTTGCCGGATGCAGGAGCACCAGCACTTCCGCCGCCTCGCTGCGTCCGGCGCGGCGCATCAGGTATTCCGATTCCGTCGCGTGCAGGACGGGCGGCTGCGTGGCGTCGGCGAGCAGCATGATCTCGTCGGCGCCGCGACAGCAGCGCTGCGTCCACGGCGTGGGCGCGTCGTCCCCGACCAGCAGCAGGAAATCGTGCGCGGCCTCGACCTCGTTGAGATGCACGGCCACGCGCCCGGCGGCAGCAGCGTCGTCCCCGTCGCGGCGCGCGATGCCGGGGTCGCCGAGCGCCTGGTCCACGATCGTCGCATCGACCACGCACACGCGGCCGACGGACGCGAGGTGCGCCGCGAGTCGCTGCGCGAAGGCCAACGGATCGGCGCCCGCGGTCACCGGAACCAGGCCGATCGTCACCGGGCGCGCGGCATCGAACTCCGTCTGTCCCGCGCGCAGGTGTTCGATGATCTGCCGCGTCAGCACGACCGAGAGCTGCGGGCTCGTCGCCAGCAGGCGATTGAATTCCGACTTGGCAAGGCGCACGAGCACCGAATCGCGCACGGTCACGACGGTGGCGCGGCGCGGCTCGCCGGTGATGACGCTCATCTCGCCGACGATTTGTCCGCGTCCCATCTCGCGCACCGCTCGCGGCGCGCCGTCCGCATCGTTCACGTAGGCGCGCAGGCGGCCGCTCAAGACCAGGTACATCGCATCGCCGTGCTCGCCTTCCGTCATGAGCGTGGCGCCGGCGGGCGCTTCCACCCACTCGAGGCAGCCGCGCATCTGTGCCAGTGCGGCGGGTTCGACGTTGCCGAGATAGGTGCGAAGGTGGCGTTCGAGCAGGTCGTCCTGATAAGGCTGGCGCATGGTGCGACGCGATGATTCCCGGCAAGCGAGTGAAGCGCGGAACCTCCGCGCGGAGGGAGGCCAATATACGCGAACGTCACCGTGCGCGACATCCGCATGCCGCGCGCGGCAACGCATTTTTGTCACGTTGTGTCATCCGCAGCTGGCACTGCAAGGACGATCACGCCAAAAAAAGAGGACGGCACACGCCGTCCTCTTCGCTGCAGGCCGATCCCTGCGATCAGTCCTCGTCGTGCACCGGCGGGCGCGGCTCCGCGACCGCAACGTTGCCGTCGACTTCGCGCGGTGTCCGGTTCGGCTCGTCGCGTCGCGCGACATTGCCGTCCGCCTCGGCGCGCGGCGGGCCCTGCCGCGGCTTGCCCTGGCCACCCTTGCCGCGGAAGCCGCCACCGCCCTTGCCTTGCGGACGGCCGCGCGGGCCGCTGCGATTGCCGCGCTGGTTGAAGCCGCCTTCCGGATTGCCATGCGGCGCGCTGTTGGGCACCGTCAGCGTCGTGCGGCCGAAGGGCGATGCGTTGGCGTTGCTGTGCGGTTGCATCTCGTCGAAGTTGATGCGCGGCCCTTGTCGTTGCGGTCGCGGACCGCTCGCGGGACCGCCGCCGCCGAAGCCCCCTGCACCCGGACGCCGCGGCGGCCGCTTGCCCTGCGGACGCAGGCCGATCGCGTTGGCGTTGCTTTGCGGCTGCGTCGTGTCGAAGTCCGGCCGTCCGCCACCGCCCTGCGGTCGCGGCTCTCCTTGCGTGCGCAGGCCATCGCCATTCGGGCCCGGGCCGCGTGGCGCTCCCTTGCCCGGCGGACGCGGTCCGTGCTTGCCGTGCTGAGGACGCCCGCCCTGATGCGGCTTCGGCCCCTTCGGGGCGCCAGGCCCCGGCCGCCGATGCTGTCCCTGGCCTTGCGGGGGACGTGCGCCCTGCGGCCCCGCTGCGGCTGCGCGCTGCCCTTCAGGCCGGCGGCCGCGACGACGCCCTCGACCTCGGGCGCCTCGAGCTCGAGCAGGTCGCCGCGCTTGAGCAGCGACGGCATCGCGAGCGTGCCGTAGCGGGTGCGGATGAGTCGCGACACCGGCAGGTTGAGCGCCTCGAACAGCCGTCGCACCTCGCGGTTGCGGCCTTCCTTCAGCACCACGTGATACCAGTGGTTGGCGCCCTCCTCCTCGCCGCCGCCGTCCTCGACCTTCTCGCACTTCGCGACACCGTCCTCGAGCGTGACGCCCGTGGTCAGCGCCTGCATCTGCTCGTCGGTCATGCGGCCCATGATGCGCACTGCGTACTCGCGCTCGACCTCGTAGCGCGGATGCATCAGGCGGTTGGCGAGCTCGCCGCTGTTCGTGAACAGCAGCAGTCCTTCCGTGTTGTAGTCGAGGCGCCCGACGTTGATCCACTTGCCGTTGCCGATGTTCGGCAGCTTCGCGAACACGGTGGGACGGCCTTCGGGATCGTCGCGCGTGACGATCTCGCCCGCGGGCTTGTGGTACATGAGCACGCGCGGGCGCGGCTCGGTGAAGCGCACCTTCACGAGATCGCCGTTGATGCGCACCTCGTCGCCGGGTCCGACCTTCTGCCCGACCTCGGCCGGCAGCCGGTTCACCGTGATGCGTCCCGCGACGATCATCTCCTCCATCGCGCGGCGCGAGCCGAACCCGCACGAGGCCAGGACCTTGTGCAGGCGCTGCGGCTCGCTGAAGATCTCGTCAGTGGAGCGTTTGTGCTTCGGGGGCGGGAGGCTCTCGTTGATCGCGTGCAGCGCCAGGTTCGGCTGCTGCATCGGCGTCGGTGTTCCCGAGGAGCGGGCTCGCGAGGGCGAGTGCCGTCTCGGCGGCCTTGGTGGGGGCATCGGGCATCTCCAGTAGATGGGAGGAATCGAGCTCGGCGAGTGGGGGCAGTTCCGCCAGGGAGCGGAGGCCGAGATCGTCAAGGAAGGCTTTCGTCGTCGCGTAGAGCGCCGGGCGTCCCGGCGTCTCGCGATGACCGACGGCCTCCACCCATTGCCGGTCCTCGAGCGTCTTGATGACGTTCGTGGAGACGGCAACGCCGCGGATGGCTTCGATGTCGCCGCGGGTGACAGGTTGCTGGTAGGCGATGATCGCCAGGGTTTCCATGACCGCGCGCGAGTACCGCGGCGGCTTCTCGGGCGACAGGCGCGCGAGATACGTCTGCATCGAGGTCGCGCCCTGGAAGCGCCAGCCGCTCGCCACCTGCACGAGCTCGACCTTGCGGCCAGACCAGTCGGATTGCAGATCCTCGAGCAGCTTGCGCGTCGTCTCGCCTTCGAGCGGCGGCTCGAACAGGCGCGACAGCTGCGCGACCGGCACGGGCTCGCCGGCCACGAGCAGGGCGGCCTCGAGGATGCGCTTGAGTTCGTCGAGCGTGTCCGCGCTGGTCTCGTCGCTCGCGGCACGGCCTCGCCCGTCGTCGTGCGCGGGCCTCTCGACGTCCGCGAGGTCCGGGGTGGGCTCGGCCTCCGGTGCCGGCGAATCGGCGGCGCGTGCGGCTTCCGCCTGCACCACGTCGGCCGCCTGCGCTTCCGCGAGCCTGCCCGGATCGTCGGCCGCCTGCGTGCTCTCGTCGTGCTTGGTGTCGTCTTTCATGTCCGGGTCCATCATTCGTCGCCGTCGAGCGCGAACGCGGGCGCGCCGGTCAGCGTGACGTGAATCGGGGCATACGGCGCCGTCTGCGCGATCTCGATCAGCTGCTCGCGCGCGAGCTCCAGCATCGCGAGGAACGTGACCACGAGATGCGGCACGTCGGCGTGCTCGGAGAAGAGCGACGTGAATTCGAGGAAGCGCAGCGGCTCGAGCATCTTCAGCACGCGGCTCATCTCGCTGCGGACCGAGAGCTGCTCGCGCGTGACCAGGTGATGCCGGTTGACGCGTGCCCGCTGGATGAGCGCGGCCCACGCGGCCTTGAGGTCGTCGGGATGCACGTCGGGCATGCGCGCCGCGGCGACGTGGTCGAACCACACGCGCACGAGCGCGAAATCGCGCTCGACCAGCGGATGGTCGTCGATGGCACGCGCCGCCTGCTTCATGCGCTCGTATTCGAGCAGCCGGCGGACGAGCTCGGCGCGCGGGTCTTCCGCTTCCTCGCCCGGCGGCGCCGGCGGCTTCGGCAGCAGCAGGCGCGACTTGATCTCGATCAGCACCGCCGCCATCAGCAGGTACTCGGCGGCGAGCTCGAGCTGCGTGCGCCGCATCATCTCGACGTAGCCCAGGTACTGGCGCGTGAGCTCCGCCATCGGGATGTCGAGGACGTTGATGTTCTGCTTGCGGATCAGGTAGAGCAGCAGGTCGAGCGGACCCTCGAACGACTCGAGGAAGACCTCGAGCGCCTCCGGCGGGATGTACAGGTCCGTGCGGCAGGACGTTGAACGCCTCGCCGTAGACGCGCGCGAGCGGCTTCGGCTCCGGCGACGGGTGCTCGAGGTCGATCGCCGCGTCAGTCATAGTCGAGGCCCATCACCTGGCGCACGTCGCGCATCGTCTCCTCGGCGAGCTTGCGCGCGCGCTCGCAGCCGTCGGCCACGATGTTGCGCACGAGCGTGGGGTCGTCGAGGAACTTCTGCGCGCGCTCGATGAGCGGCGCCTGCTCCTTGATGATGCGCGTCGATCACCGGCTGCTTGCATTCGAGGCAGCCGATGCCCGCGGTGGTGCAGCCCTTCGACGACCCACTTCTGCGTTTCCGTCGCTCGAGTAGATCTTGTGCAGCGGCCACACCGGGCACTTCTCGGGATTGCCGGGATCGGTGCGGCGCACGCGCGCGGGGTCGGTCTGCATCGTGCGGATCTTCGTCGTGACCTCCGCCGGGTCCTCGCGCATCAGGATCGCGTTGCCGTACGACTTCGACATCTTCTGGCCGTCGAGGCCCGGGCACCTTCGCGTTCTCGGTGAGCAGCGCCTCCGGCTCGGGCAGGATCATCCGGCGCGAGCCTTCGAGATAGCCGAACAGGCGCTCGCGGTCGCCGAGCGCCAGGTTCTGCGTGTCGTTCAGGAGTTCGCGCGCCGCCTCCAGCGCGGCCTCGTCGCCCTTCTCCTGGAACGCGGTGCGCAGCTCGCCGTAGCGGCGCGCCTTCTTGGCTGCCCAGCTTCTTGATCGCGGCCTTGGCCTTCTCCTCGAAGCCCGGCTCGCGGCCGTAGATGTGGTTGAAGCGGCGCGCCATCTCGCGCACCAGCTCGACGTGCGACACCTGGTCCTCGCCCACCGGCACCATGTTGGCGCGGTAGATGAGGATGTCCGCGCCCTGCATCACCGGGATAACCGAGGAAGCCGTAGGTCGACAGGTCGCGGTCGGAGAGCTTCTGCTGCTGGTCCTTGTACGTCGGCACGCGCTCGAGCCAGCCGATGGGCGTCATCATGCCGAGCAGCAGCGTCGAGCTCCGCGTGCTCCATCACGCGCGACTGCACGAACAGCGTCGAGCGCGTGGGATCGAGGCCGGCCGCCAGCCAGTCGATCATCATCTCCCACACGGAGGCCGCGATGTTCTCGGGCTCCTCGTAGTGCGTCGTCAGCGCGTGCCAGTCGGCCGCGAAGAACAGGCACTCGTACTCCTCCTGCAGGCGCACCCAGTTCTTGATGGCGCCATGGTAGTGGCCGATGTGCATGCGGCCCGTCGGGCGCATGCCCGACAACACGCGGTCAGCGAACATTTGAGAGAAGTTGTAGTTGCCGGCGTACGAGCCGCAAGCGGCTGCTACAGACCGGACAGTGCGTAAACCAGAAACGCGAATACTCGGTAAATCGGTCCCAGGATCGTCCACAACGCGCCCGGGATCGCGATCAACGCCAGGATCACGAAGAATCCGTAAGGCTCCGCACGCGCCAGCAGCATCGATGCGCGCTGCGGCAGCAATCCGACGGCGATGCGGCCGCCGTCCAGCGGCGGTATCGGCAGGAGGTTCAACGCCAGCAGCGCCAGGTTGATCTTCACGCCCGCATCCGCCATCTCGTACAAGCCGTCGCTCGTCCAGCGCTCCCGACGGACCCGCGAGCCCGAGCAGGAACGCCCAGCCAAGCGCCATCACGAAGTTCGCCGCGGCCCCGCGCCCGCCACCCACACCATGTCCCGCTTCGGATGGCGCAGGTTGCCGAAGTTCACCGGCACCGGCTTCGCCCAGCCGAACAGGAACGGCGCCTTCAGCAGGAACAGGATTCCCGGCACCAGCACCGTGCCGATCGAGATCGATGTGCTTGAGCGGGTTGAGCGTCACCCGTCCCAGCATCCACGCCGTCTGGTCGCCGAACATGCGGGCGACGTAGCCGTGGGCGGCTTCGTGCAATGTGATCGCCAAGACCACGGGCACTGCCCAGAGCACCAAGGTCTCGAGCGAAAAATCCATCGCCGGCGCATTTTACCTGAAGTCGGCCGCCGGCGACCGTCAGGCGAGTCCGATGCGTGCCGGATCGCCCGCCGCCCTCGCGGACGATCGTGCCCGGGCTCGCTGGCGAGGTCGACGACCGTCGTCGGCACCGCCGGACACGGGCCCGCGTCGATCACGAGGTCGATCCGCGTCTCCAGGCGCTCGCGGATCTCGTTCGGGTCGTTGAGCGGCGCCTCGGCGCCGGGCAGGATCAGGGTGGTGGACAGGATCGGCTCGCCCAGCTCCGCCAGCAGCGCGCGCACCACCGGATGCTCCGGCACGCGGATGCCGACGGTATGGCGCTTCGGGTTGCTGCAGGCGCCGCGGCACCTCGCGCGTGGCCGGCAGGATGAACGTGAACGATCCCGGGATGCCCTGCCGGATGATGCGGAACTGCCAGTTGGCGAGGCGCACGTAGCGGCCGGCGTGCACGAGGTCGCGACAGACGAGCGTCAGGAAATGCCCGTCGCCGAGGCCCGCGGATCTGCGAGCATCCGCTTCGCGGCATCCGCGTTGCCCACCTGGCAGCCGAGCGCGTAGCTCGAGTCGGTCGGATAGGCGATCACGCCGCCGTCGCGCAGGATCTGCGCCGCCTGGCGGATGAGCCGCGGCTGCGGGTCCTTCGGATGAACGGAGAAGTACTGCGCCATGCGCGGGGAAGTGGTCGTACCGGATATATAATTGTCGCAGAAATTGCGACCTCTGGTTATATCGCCGTGAACCTGCAGCAGCTCAAGTACCTGTGCGCCGTCGTCGACCACGGTCTCAACGTCTCCGACGCCGCCGAGGCGCTGTTCACCTCGCAGCCGGGCATCAGCAAGCAGATCCGGCAGCTCGAGGACGAGCTCGGCCTCATCGTGTTCGTGCGCCAGGGCAAGCGGCTGGCCTCGCTGACGCCGGCCGGCGAGGTCGTCGTCGCGACCGCGCGCCGCGCGATGCGCGAGATCGCCAACCTCAAGCGCGTCGCCGACGAATTCCGCGGCGAGGACACCGGCACGCTGTCGATCGCGACCACGCACACGCAGGCGCGCTACGTGCTGCCCAAGGTGCTGCGCGAGTTCGCGACGCGCTATCCGAAGGTCAAGGTCGTGCTGCACCAGGGCAATCCGATGCAGGTCGCCGAGCAGACCGCGAACGGCGACGTCGACATCGGCATCGCCACCGAGGCGCTGGCGGACTTCCGCGAGCTCGTCACGCTGCCCTGCTACACGTGGAATCGCGTGGTGATCGTGCCCAAGCGGCATCCGCTGGCCAGGCTGCAGCCGCTGACGCTCGAGGCGCTCGCCCGGTTTCCGATCGTCACCTACGACTTCAGCTTCACCGGCCGCTCGGCGATCAACGCGGCGTTCTCCGCGAAGGGGCTCGCAGCCCAACGTGGTGCTCACCGCGCTCGACTCCGACGTCATCAAGACCTACGTCGAGCTCGGCATGGGCGTGGGCATCATCGCGCAGATGGCGTGGGACCCGGTGCGCGACATCGCGTTCGAGAAGCTCGACGCCGATCACCTCTTCGCGCCGTCGACCACGCGCCTCGCGCTGCGGCACGGCGTGTTCCTGCGCGGCTACGTGTACGCCTTCATCACGCTGTTCGCGCCGCAGTACGACCGCGCGGCGATCGACGCCGCGCTCGAGGGCCGCGCGGCGCGATGACGCGGCGCACTCGAGCCGGCGCCGCACGCGCATCGACGCTCGTGGGCGTTCGCGGCGCTGCTCGCATCGCTCGCGATGCTCGGGCCGTTCGCCGTCGACATGTACCTGCCCGCGTTCCCGGCGATCGCGGCCGAGTTCGGCGACCTCGCAGATCGGCATGCAGCAGACGCTGTCGGTCTACATGTTCGCCTACGCGTTCATGATGCTGTGGCACGGCGCGCTGTCCGACGCGCTCGGCCGGCGGCCGATCGTCCTGGCGGGCTCGTCGTCTTCGCGCTCGGCACGCTCGGCTGCGCGATCGCCGGCAACATCGAGTCGCTGTGGCTGTCGCGCGGACTGCAGGGGCTGTCCGCGGGAAGCGGGCTCGTGGTCGGCCGCGCGATCATCCGCGACCGCTTCCACGGCGCCGAGGCGCAGAAGATGATGTCGCAGATCACGCTGGTGTTCGGCATCGGGCCGGCGCTCGCGCCGATCGTCGGCGGCGCGCTGCTCAACCTGCTCGGCTGGCGGGCGATCTTCTGGGCGATGCTCGCGTGGACCGTGCTGATGCTCGTGCTCTGCGTGCGCTCGCTGCCGGAGACGCTGCCGGTCGCGCATCGCCACCGCTGCATCCGCGGCGCTGTGGCGCAACTATCGCGCGGTGCTCGGGCAGCCCAAGTTCACGCTGCTGGCGCTCGTGCCCGCGCTCAACTTCTGCGCGTTCTTCATCTACATCGCGGCGGCGCCCGCGTTCCTCGTCGACCTGCTCGGCGTGTCGACGTGGGGCTTCGCGTGGCTGTTCATTCCGATGATCAGCGGGATCATGATCGGCGCCTCGTGTCCGGGCGCTTCGCGGGTCGCCTTTCCTACAAGCTGACGGTGCGCGCCGGCTTCGCGGTGGCGGCGATCGGCGTCGTCCTGAACTCGCTCATCAGCGCCTTGCTGCCGCCGTACGTCGCGTGGAACGTGCTGCCGATCTTCGTGTTCACGTTCGGCTCGAGCCTCATCATGCCGAGCGTGACGCTGCTGCTGCTCGACCTGTTTCCGACGATGCGCGGCATGACCTCGTCGCTGCAGGGGTTCGTCCAGTTCGCGCTGGGCGGCGTGGTCGCGGGAACCATCGCACCGCTGCTCGCGCACTCGCTCACGTCGCTCGCGTTCGGCATGGCCGCGTTCACGGCGGCCAGCTTCGCCTTGTGGCTCGTCTACCAGCGCCGCGCGCGCGTTTCGCTTGAAGGAATCTTCGCCATGATCGCTTTCTTTTCCCGCGCTTTCGCGTTGTTGCGCCTCGTCACGTCCGCGGGCGGTTGCAGCCGCCGATCTGCCTACAACGACGCTCACCATCAACGAGCACAAGATCGTCGCCGAGGTCGCGGTCACCCAGGACCAGCGATCCCTCGGCCTCATGAACCGCTTCAGCCTCCAGCCCGATCACGGCATGCTGTTCGTGTTCGAGCGCGCGGAGCCGCTCGCGTTCTGGATGAAGAACACCTACATCCCGCTGTCGATCGCGTTCATCGCCGCCGATGGCCGCATCGTCAACATCGAGGACATGAAGCCGCAGACCGAGGATTCGCACTGGTCGAAGGGGCCTGCGCTGTATGCGCTCGAGATGAAGAAGGGGTGGTTCCAGGAGAGGGGGATCGGGCCGGGGGCGGTGGTGAAGGGGTTGCCGGGTGGGAGGCGCTAGTGGACTGTAACGATTGAATCGGGAGCAATTCGACGCGATGGATCGAAGTACTTCCATTTCACTGGTTTGGCCTGGGTGTTGTACTGGCGGATGTAACGCATGAGCTTCCTCTTCAGATCGGGCACCGAGGTAAACACACCACGGGAGATCACGTCCCGTTCGATCTTGGCGAACCAGAGCTCGACTTGGTTCAGCCAGGAGGAGTACGTTGGGGTGAAGTGCAGATGAACGTTCGAGTGCGCTGCCAGGAATGCATCAACCTGCTTGGTCTTGTGTGCCGAGAGGTTGTCAGCGATGACGTGGATCTCCTTGCCGCGCGGTTGATTGACCACGATGTCATTGAGAAACGCGACGAACTCGGCCGAGGTGTGGCGCTCGGCGGTCTTGCCCAGCACCTCGCCAGTCTTGGTGTTGAAGGCCGCGTACAGCGACAAGGTGCCATGGCGAAAGTATTCGAATCCGTGGCGCTCGGCGCGCCCCGGCGACAGCGGCAGCACCGGATCTTTGCGATTGAGCGCCTGAATCGCCGTCTTCTCGTCCACGCAGAACACCGCCGCATGCTGCGGTGGGTTCAGATACAGACCGATCACGTCGGCGGCCTTGGTCTCGAAGTCCGGATCATTGGACGCGATGTAGCCCTGCGAGCCGGCGGCTTCAGACGCCCGTGCTTGGCCCAGATGCGCGTCAGCCGTCATGTGCGAGATATCACCGCCCAGCTCGGCCGGCCGCCAAGCTTGCGCGAGGACCAATGGGTCGAACCACTCGGCCGGCTTGCGCTTGGTCGTCCATGCCAGAACGCGTGCCTCCAGCCGATCCGTAACCTTGTAGCGCTGGCGCCCCGCATGCCGTGCAAACAGGCCAGCCAACCGTTCGGCCTCGAAGCGCTGGCTCCAGCGACTGATGTAGCTGTCGGCGCAATCAAGCTTGGTCCGGATCTGCGCCCAGGTGCAGCCTTCGGCCAACAGCAGGACCAGCCGCGCACGGCGCGCCGAATCCGTTCGACCGTTCCTGGCGCTGGCTTGTCGCCGCAATTCAGTTTGCTCGCTCTTGGTGAGTTTCATCAGGCCCTCCGCAGGCATGATGATACTACCGTTTTAAGTGTTACAGTCCACTAGAGGCAGACGCTCGCGGGCTTCGGCAATTGACGCAAGAGATCAGGTTGCCCAGCTAACCGCTTGGTTACTCGGCAGTTCGATTACCTGACGGCAGCGGAGTTTATGTCGTGTAGAACAACTGCACGTTGGCGGCCAATTGAAACTGCCGTAATGTTGCGTTTCGTTCATGCAAGGCGCACCGTCGACGGTTTCGTGCGTGCGAGACCAAGACGGCGGATCGGATCGATCCAAAGGGGAGGTGCCTTATGCTCGAATCGCTCAGTCCCGGCAAGGTCATGCTCCGGGAAGATCAATACGTCCCGCCGTTTCTCAAGCCATTGGTCGACGCTGCCGCCAAGGGCGCCGACCTGCGCCCAATCGTCGAATCGATCACGCATCATCTTGGATTCGACAGCTTCATGTACGCGGCATCCGCGATGCCGAAGCCAGACCACGAAGACAAGGCATACGTGTTCACCACGCTTCCCGTCGAATGGGTCGGACGATACGATCAGCTCGCGTACGTGGAGGTCGATCCCAGAATCGACATCACGTGGGATAGTGCGGTCCCATTGGTTTGGGACCAAACCAATGTTCGTGGACGCAGCGCAAGATCCGACGCTTTCCTGGACGATGCCATGGTTCATGGAATTGCGAGCGGAGTGTGCTTCATGTTCCATGGGCCACACGACAGTCATGTCATCGTCGCACTGAATTCACGGATTCCCGTGAACGACGACGTCCGCTTGCAGGCAATTGCGCGCAATCTTCCGGACATCCTCATGTTCGGCCACTATTTTCACGAGATCTTCATGCGTTCGGTGATCGAAATTGGTACCGCGCCCCGAGCCGCCGGCGCCCCACTGTCCAAACGCGAACGCGAATGTCTCGGACTTGCCGCACGTGGTCTGACGACCGACGATATTTCCGGCAAGCTGGAAATCACGCCTCGCACGGTTCAGTTTCACTTCGACAGCATCCGGAGCAAGCTCGGCGCCGCCAATCGCCAGGAAGCAATTGCTCGCGCGTTTCAGGCAGGCATCATCCGCGTGGATTGAGGGCCAATACGCGCATCCCGTACGCCCTGTAGAAATCTACAGGCGCAACAATAGGACCGAGCAAGCGATGTAGCGTTATCAATCTTTGAGTTGCGTCTCGTTTCTAAGGAACACGCCTCACCCGCGCCCCGTTGGTGCAGCCGACAACAACCACAGTAGCGCGCCCAGCTGATCCACCGTTAGCCTCCGTCCCAGCCTCACCGACGCAGGCCCGCCACCCAACGGAGGAAGCCATGGCTCTCGTGCTACCGGCAACGATGAATGCCCGCGGATCGCTGACCTCGACGGAGATGCTGGCGGACCGGGTTCGCCGCAGCGTGCACGATGACGAGATCCACGGCGCGTTCGCTACGATCGCTTCGTACTGCGGCTTCGACGGCTTGTCGTATCTTCTGCTCGCGGATACCGCTGCTGTGCCGACCGTGATGCATCACTGGACCAATGCCGGAGCGCAGTGGCGAGCGCGCTACACTGAGCGGCAATATCAGGCGGCGGACCCTCGCATCGTGCTGACGCAGGGGCGCAGGGTGCCGGTGCTCTGGCGGAGCGCGAATTCCCATGATGAGCGCCCTTGCGCGGCATTCGCCCAGGACGCCGCGCGCCACGGTCTCCGCAGCGGCGTCGCCATCTCGTTCGACGATGCTCGCATCGGCCGCATCGTGCTTTCGTGGGATTGCGCCGATTCGGGCGACCACGACCGCCGGAGCGCAAGCGATACGGGATCAGCTCGGTGCGCTTGTCCTCCTCGCCGGCCACCTCCACGAAGCCATGCTCGACCACTGCCTTGCGGTGCTCGCCGCCCGCCCGCATACATGCCTGACGCCACGCGAGCGCGAGTGCGTGTCGTTTGCCGCGCGCGGCATGACGAGCGCCGACATCGGCGCGAAGCTCGGCATCACCGAGCGGACGGTGAACTTTCATTTCGGAAACATCACGACAAAGCTCGGTGTGCTCAATCGCGCCGAGGCGATCGTGCGCGCGCTGGCGCTGCACGCCGTGCCGCCGGTCTAGCACATCTCCGGATCAGCCGTTGACGTTGCAGCCACTCCCGCAGCTCGGTGATCGAGTGGATCATCGCGAGCGGTGAATGACGCGCCAATCCGTCCACGTCGTGCGCGCCGTACGCCACGGCGACAGCGACGCCGCCTGCGTTGCGCGCGAGCTCGAGATCGTGCGTCGTGTCGCCGATCATCAGCGTCTCGCGCGGTTCGACGCCGAGCAGGTCCATGAGGTGCAGCAGCATGTCCGGGTGCGGCTTCGGCCGCCCCTCGTCGGCGCAACGCGTCGCGTGAAAGCGCGACACGAGCCCGTTCTGTCGCAGCACGCGATCGAGTCCCGCGCGCGACTTGCCGGTCGCCACCGCGATGAAATAGCCGGCAGCCTCGAGATCGTCCAGCAGTTCGGCAGCGCCATCGAACAGCGGGATGTCGTCCTCGCGCGCAAGGTAATGCTTGCGATAGTAGGCCGAGAGCTCGCGATGCCGTTCCACGGGCAGCCCGGGCGCGACGGTCGCGCAGCGCGTCGGTGAGCCCCAACCCGATGACGAACCGCGCCGACATCTCGTCGGGTACCGGTTCGCCCATGTCGCGCAGCGCATCCTGCAGCGAGCGCGCGATGATCGTGGTCGAATCGGACAGCGTGCCGTCCCAGTCGAACACGATCAGTCGGAAGCGGCCGCTCCGACTCGCTACGCATTTGCAACCTTTCCGTCGAGCCTCGCGACGGAATCGCGCCAGGTCCTCGGGCAGCGGCGACGACGAAGCGTCACCGACTCCCCGCTTCCCGGATGGACGAACGACAGGCGCTCCGCGTGCAGGAACATCCGCTTCAGCCCCTCCTTCGCGAGCGCCTTGTTCCACGCGAAGTCGCCGTACTTGTCGTCGCCCGCCAGCGGAAACCCGAGATGCGTGAGGTGCACGCGAATCTGATGCGTGCGCCCCGTCAGCAGCTCGGCCTCGAGCAGCGCCAGCGGCGGATCGTGGTCCGGCCAGGTCGCGCGGCGATAGAAGACCGTCTCCGCGTCCTGCCGTCCTCCTCCTCGACGCGCACGCGCCGCTCGCCGTCCTTCGTCGAGAACTTGTGCAGCGCGAGCCGCACTCGCCGCTTCTCGTCGCGCCACTTGCCACGCACCAGCACCAGGTAGCGCTTGTCGAAGCCGCCCTCGCGCATCGCGCGTGCAGCGCGACCAGCGCCGACGCGCTTCTTCGCGAGCAGCAGGACGCCCGACGTGTCGCGGTCCAGGCGATGCACGAGCTCGAGGAAGCGCGCGTCGGGCCGCGCCGCGCGCATCTGCTCGATGACGCCGGCCGCGATGCCGCTGCCGCCGTGCACCGCCAGTCCGGCCGGCTTGTCGACGACAAGCGAGCGCGTCGTCCTCGTACAGGATCGGGATGCGCGTGCCGGCGCGACGCGCCGACGCGGACTGGCCGCGCGACCGGCGCCGCGGCGGTGCGCACCGGCGGCACGCGGACGACGTCGCCGACGACCAGCCGCGCGTCCGGTCCGACGCGCCCCTTGTTCACCCGTACCTCGCCGCTGCGCAGGATCCGGTAGATATGGCTCTTGGGAACGCCCTTCAGCACGCGGGTGAGGAAATTGTCGACGCGCTGGCCGGCCGCGTCGTCGCCGACGGTGAGCCAGTTCACAGCATCCTTGCTTAACTCGTTCATTTCGCTTATAATTGTGGCCCATCCACGCCGATGGGCGCGCGCCGAGCGATCGGCGGCAGTCCGGGAACAGACGGATTCCTGCCGCGTCGACTACGTCCGCGGCGAGACTCGCAGCGCGGACCCGCGGCAAACATGATGCAGCGGAACAAGCCGGCTTCAGTCGCTCGCCGGGCGGGATTGAAAGGTCCCGGACAAGTAGCGATGGTAAAGGATGAGCGCAGTCTCCGCACCCGGCAGCGGCCGGTTCGAAGCGGCGCATTGCGCGGCGCCATAAGCGAGATTTTCAGCACCCGGCGGCCCATCGCGGCACCCCGTCGCAGCGACGGTACGCACCGGCAGCCGGACGTAGCATCCACCGCTTGTTCGCACCACGAAGACGACACCCACAACGACGAGAGTTGCACCTCCCTGCGTCATGCCAGGGAATCGCCAACCGATGCCGATCGCCCACTTGCCCTCGCGCACCGCTCTCGCCGGCAGGCCGCTACCGCGCCCTGTTCCGTTGTCCTCGACCGCGACCGCCGCCCTCTAGCGCTTTGCCGCCGCGCGTTGCGCGGCGTGCTTGCTTCGCCTCCCGCCTGCCCGCGGCGTGCTGCGCCGGGGAAAGCCCATGAAACGTATGCTGTTCAATGCCACCCAGGCGGAGGAACTCCGGGTGGCGATCGTCGACGGTCAGAAACTGATCGACCTCGACATCGAATCCGCCGCGAAGGAACAACGCAAGAGCAACATCTACAAGGCCGTCATCACCCGCGTCGAACCGTCGCTCGAAGCCTGCTTCGTCGACTACGGCACCGACCGCCACGGCTTCCTGCCGTTCAAGGAAATCTCCCGCGACTACTTCCGCGACCGCGACGCCGATCCCGGCAAGCGCGCGGATCCAGGACCAGCTCAAGGAAGGCCAGGAGCTGATCGTCCAGGTCGACAAGGACGAGCGCGGCAACAAGGGCGCAGCCCTCACCACCTACATCTCGCTCGCGGGACGCTATCTCGTCCTGATGCCGAACAATCCGCGCGGCGGCGGCGTCTCGCGCCGCGTCGAAGGCGAGGAGCGCAACGAGCTGCGCGACGCCATCAACGGCCTCGACGTGCCGCAGGGCATGAGCGTCATCGCCCGCACCGCGGGCATCGGCCGCACCACCGAAGAGCTGCAGTGGGACATGAATTACCTCATGCAGCTCTGGCACGCGGTCGAGGACGCCTCGAAGATGCAGCCCGGCGCCTACCTGATCTACCAGGAGTCGAGCCTCGTCATCCGCGCGATCCGCGACTACTTCCACCCGGACATCGGCGAGCTCCTGATCGACACGGAAACGATCTACGAGCAGGCGCAGCAGTTCATGAGCCACGTGATGCCGGCCAACGTGAACCGCGTCAAGCTCTACAAGGACGACGTCCCGCTCTTCTCGCGCTTCCAGATCGAGCACCAGATCGAGACCGCGTACGCGCGGCAGGTGCCGCTGCCCTCGGGCGGCGCGATCGTGATCGACCACACCGAAGCGCTGGTCGCGGTCGACGTCAACTCGGCGCGCGCCACCAAGGGCGGCGACATCGAGACGACGGCGTTCAACACGAATCTGCGAAGCCGCCGACGAGATCGCCCGCCAGTTGCGCCTGCGCGACCTGGGCGGTCTCATCGTGATCGACTTCATCGACATGGAGAGCACCAAGAACCAGCGCGAGGTCGAGACCCGCCTGCGCGATGCGCTGAAGTACGACCGCGCGCGCGTGCAGCTCGGCAAGATCTCCCGCTTCGGTCTGATGGAGCTGTCGCGCCAGCGGCTGCGTCCCGCGCTCGCGGAATCGGCGTACATCCCCTGCCCGCGCTGCCACGGCATCGGCCACATCCGCGGCACCGAGTCCACCGCGCTGCACATCCTGCGCATCGTCCAGGAAGAGGCGATGAAGGACAACACGGCGCAGGTCGTCGCGCAGGTGCCGGTCGACGTGGCGACGTTCCTGCTGAACGAGAAGCGCAACGACGTGCTGACCATCGAGACGCGCTTCAAGGTCAACGTGCTGCTGGTGCCGAACCGTCATCTCGAGACGCCGAACTACAGCATCGAGCGCCTGCGCCACGACGACCTGAACCAGAGCGAGCCGCTGCCGCTCTCCTTCGACATGGTGAAGCAGCCCGAGCAGCTCGATCCCGGCCAAGCAGATCAAGGAAGAAGCGGCCGCGCCGCGCCAGGAAGCCGTGGTCAAGGGCATCACGCCGGCGCAACCCGCACCGGTGCCGATCGAGAAGCCGGCTGCGGCAGCCGCCGTGCACGAGCCGGCGGCCAACGGCCAGACCTGGTTCACCCGCATGATCGGCTGGTTCCGCACCAAGCCCGCAGCGCCGCCGGCGCCGGCCGCGAAGGAAGCGCGCGAAGAGCGGACGCGGCGACCGCAACCGCGATGGACGCCGCGACGCGCGTCGTGGCGACGAGCGCCCGCGAGGCGATGGCCGCCGCGGCGAGCAACGCCGCGAGGACAGCCGCGACCGTCGCGGGCGAGCAGCGGCGCGACAATCGCGAAGGGCGCGACCAGCGCGGAGATGCGCAGCGTGGCGCACCCGGCAATCGCGGCGGCCAGCCGCAAGGACAGCAACGCCGCGACGAACGCCGCGACGCGCGCGGTCCGAATCGCGAACCGCGTGGCGACCCGCAACGCGAGCCACGTGCCGAGCCGGCGCGCGAGCCGCGTGACGCCCAGCAATCCCCGCGCGACGCGCAGCCGCCACGCGAGCCGCGCGAGCAGCGTCCGCGTGAGCCGCGCGAGCCGCGTGAACCCCGCGAGCCGCGCAGCGAGCCCGCGTTGACCGCCGAGGACGCGACGCCACAGACAGGCGCCGGGCATGCCGCCGCCAGCGCGGCCGCCGCAGGCGACGCGCGCGATGGCAGCCGTCGCCGTCGCGGCCGTCGCGGCCGCGGCGGTGATCGCGGCGATCGCGAGCAGGCGGCGAACGGCGCGCGACACCAGTCGCGGCACCGGGCGTCGACGAGGTCGTCGACATGGTGTCCGATGCGGCCGCAGTCGAGCCGGCGCGCGAACCACGTCCGCCGCGCCCGCCGCGCGAGCCCCGCGAAGCGCGCGAGCAGCGCGAGCCACGCGAGTCCAAGGAGCAGCGGGAGCCGCGCGAAGCCCGGGAACCGCGCGAACAGCGCGAGCCGCGGGAAGCGCGCGAGCCGCGCGAACAACGTCCGCCGAGGCGAGCCGGCGCCGGCACCCGCTGGAGACGTCGCATCCGCCGCCGGCGCAAGCGGAGTTGCCGATCGAGCGCGCCCGCCGGCAAGCGCCCACGCCGCCGTCGCGCGGCCGCCGATACCCGGACCTGCCGCCGATCGCGCTGACGCTGCCGCCGGACTCCGGCCTGGTGCTGGTCGAGACCAGCCACACGGCGCCGGCCCCCGTCGTCGAGGAGCCGGAAGCGCCGCGCCCCAAGCGCGATACGTCCGCCGCGCGTCGAGATCGCGAGCGAGCCGCTGGAGATCGTCGAGACGCGCAAGGAGCCGCCGCCGGCGCCTTGATGCCGGACGGCGGTGTCGAGGAAGGGCGGGCCTTGCGTCCGCCCTTTTTCGTTGCGCGCGTAGAGTGACGTCATGAAGAAGCTGCTCATCGTCTGGCATTCGCAGTTCGGCGGCACGGCGCAGATGGCCGGCGGCCGCGCGCGACGGTGCACGCGCCATCGACGACGTCGAGGTCGCCTATCGCGAGGCGCGCGAGGCCGGCGTCGACGACCTCCTCGCATGCGACGCGCTGCTCGTCGCCACGTCGGAGAATTTCGGCTCGCTCGCCGGCATGACCAAGGACTTCTTCGAGCGCGTGTTCTACCCGTGCGAGCAGGCCATCGACGGCAGGCCCTACACCGTCATCGTGTGCGCCGGCACCGACGGCACCGGCGCGATGTCCCGACGCGATCGCATCGCGACCGGGTTGCGCTGCGCAAGGTGCTGCCGGGCGTCGTCTACAAGAGCGGCGTCACCGCGCAGTCGCAGGCCGTTCCCGCGACCGTGCTCGAGCAGTGCGCGGAGATCGGCGCCACGCTCGCCGCGGGCATCGTCGAAGGCGTCTACTGACGATAAGTCGTTCCCATCTCGCACGAGTTGCTTTACTTTGCGAATGAGAATGGTTATCATTCGCTAATGACCGACGACGCCGCATTCCCTTCCGATGTCGATCGCAGCCCGACGGCGAAGCTGCGCCTCCGCGGCGACTGCGCAGCGACGAACTTTTCGCCGGCACGCGCGAGATCGTCATCGAGCACCATGGCCGGCTGTACCGGCTGCGCATCACGCAGAACGGGAAGCTGATTCTGACCGCCTGACGGGTTCGCGAAGCGCCCGCCACGAATGCCATGCGCTCTCCCGGAACACTCGCAACGGTCGCCAGCGGGCCCGCCCACCTGCCTTCCCGAGGCGGACGGTACGTCGGACTGACCGCTGCCGTCGTGATGCATGTGGCGCTCTTCGCAGCGGTCCTGACTTACGCGCCGGTGCGCCATTCGCTGGCGAAGGCGGCACCGATGATAGTGAGCCTGATTCCCCCGGAGCCCGCGCCGCCGCCCCAGCCGCCGAAGCCCCTTCCGCCCAGGCCCACGGTGAAGCCGGCGCTGCCGCGCGCCATCGAGCCCCTCCCGGTGCCCGAGTTCGTCGACGCACCGGCGCCGCAGCTGGCCGCCATCGTGCTCGCCGCGCCCGTCGTCGCGCCGCCGGCGCGTGTCGAGGAAGCTCCGCCGGTCGCCGTCGCGGCCGTGGCAGCGCCGGACATCGTCCCACCGCGCTTCGACGCGGCGTACCTCGACAATCCCGCGCCCGCCTACCCGCCCCTCGCGCGCCGCGCCGGTGAGCAGGGACGCGTGCTGCTGCGCGTCCACGTGACCGCGTCCGGTGTTGCGGACAACGTCGAAGTACGCCAGAGCAGCGGCTCGCCGCGCCTCGACGAGGCCGCGCGGGAAACCGTGCGCCGCTGGCGCTTCGCGCCGGCGCAGCAGGGCGAACGCGCCGTCGCGGCGTGGGTGATCGTGCCGATCACGTTCACGCTCGACCGCTCGCGCCCCGCCTGAACCAAGGAGCCGCCCCGCCGCCCACCCGTCACCGCGCAAGTCGCGACACCTTCGAGCAACGCCCCCGCGCTACCGAGCCATCGCCAGGCACGCATGAACGAAATCCAACACGCCTGGAGATGGAATGCCCAATTTGCCCTTTCGCCGGCGCCTCGTCGCGTCCGCGACCGCCCGGATCGTCGTGGCCCGCAACGTGCCGGCCGTCGCCAAGCCGCCGACCGTCCTGCGGCCCGGTCTTCTGCCGCTCGGCGCCGCGATGCTCGCGGGCGTCGCGCTTACGCCCGATGCCGCACTCGCGCAGACGCAGGGTGAAGCCACGCTGCCCGAGGTCAGGGTCCGCGAGTCAGCGGGCACCGGCAACGTCGCGACGGACACGGCCACGGTGGGCGGCGGCGTGCCGCAACCCATTCGCGACATTCCGCAGTCGGTCACGATCGTCAACAGCGCGCTGATGCAGGCGCAGGGGGCCACGAGCCTCGCCGACGCGCTGCGCAACGTGCCGGGCATCACGCTCGGCGCGGCGGAAGGCGGCAGCATCGGCAACAACTTCAACCTGCGCGGCTTCTCCGCGCGCACCGACCTCTACCTCGACGGCATGCGCGACCGCGGGCAGTACTACCGCGACGTGTTCTCGCTCGACGCGGTCGAAGTGCTGCAGGGACCGTCGTCGATGCTGTTCGGCCGCGGTTCGACCGGCGGCATCATCAACCAGGTGAGCAAGCTGCCCACGCTCGCGCCGATCGGCGCGGCCACGCTGTCTGTCGGCACGCAGCCTTCGGTGCGCGGCACGGTCGATTACAACCAGGCGATGTCGGACACGTCGGCTTTCCGTGTCGCCGCGATGGCGCAGGACGTTCACTCCACGCGCGACGTCATGAAGAACCAGGACTATGGGCTCGCGCCGGCGATCACCTTCGGCCTCGGCACGCCGACCGAGGTGACGTTCAACGCGCTCCTCACCCACAACGACGACATGCCCGATTACGGGCTGCCGCCGCTCAACGGCGCGCCCGCACCGGTCAACCGCAAGATCCTTCTACGGCGCCACCGACGACCGCACGGTGCAGGACGTGATGAACCTCAACGCGATCGTCACGCACAAGTTCAGCGCGCAGGTCAGGCTGCGCAACCAGACGCAGTATTCGCGCTATCGCATCGACGCGCGCGAGTCGGGCCCGAACAACGTAGGTAGGCTGGTCAACGGCGTCTACACGGCGTTTCCGGCGACCAACACCGGGAACCTGACGACGCTGCCGCTCGACCAGCTCTACGTCGGCATCGGCAGCCACGACCGCGACATCACCGACACCTCCCTCTACAACCAGACCGACCTCATCACCGAATTCCGGACCGGACCGATCGCCCACCTCCTCATCACGGGCCTCGAGCTCGGGCAGGACACCAACGACACGCAGAACTACTCGCGCAACATTCCCGGCAACACCAACAACTTCTTCCGCGCGGTGCCGCTCGCCTCGCCGGTGTACGCCCCGGCGGGCGACCTGCCGTCGATCACCGGCAACCGCGTGCAGTCGAGCGCCACCGACGTCGCGCCCTACGTCAACGACACGATGTCCTTCCTCGAGTCGTGGAAGGCGATCGCCGGCGTGCGCTACGACCGCTACCACGCGAGCCTCACCAACTCGGTCAACCTGCCGTCGTCGGCGTCGCAGAGCATCGGCTTCACCAGCGTGCGCGCGGGCCTCATCTGGCAGCCCACGGACACGCAAGCCTACTACGTGTCGTACGGCACGTCGTTCAATCCGTCGCTGGAGACGCTGACCGTGGTCAACGGCCAGCAGAGCCTCGATCCCGAGACCAGCAAGCAATACGAAATCGGCGCGAAGTGGGACCTGCTGGACGGCAACCTGTCGCTCACGTCGGCGCTGTTCCAGATCGACAAGGACCACACGCGCTCGCAGATCTCCCCGGGCGTGTACGAGCTCACCGGCAACGTGCGCGTCAACGGGTTCCAGGTCAGCGTGGCGGGACGCATCACCCCGGCGTGGCAGGTGTTCGGGGGCTACACGTACCTCGACGCCAAGATCGTCAGCGCGTCCACGCTGGACGCCACGCAAGGCAAGGTACCCGCGAACACCCCGCAGAACAGCGCCTCGCTTTGGACCAGCTACGACTTCACGCGCGAGTGGCAGGCGGGAACCGGCATCACGTACATGTCCGACCGGTACGCCGCCAACAACAACGCGGTGAAGGTTCCCGACTACTTCCGCTGGGACGCGATGCTCGCGTGGCAGCAGAAGTCGTTCACCGTGCAGCTCAACGTGTTCAACATCACCGATCGCGCGAACAACTACGACGCGCTGATCCCCTCCGATCGCGGCCGCTCGGTGCCCGGCACCGACCTGCAGGCGCAGCTCTCCCTCATCTATACGTTCAACTGACCCATGATGCTTCAGGTACCGGGCGTGCTCACGCCCGAGCAAGTGAAGGCCCTGCGCGCCCGGCTCGACGCCGCCGGCGACGCGTGGGTGGACGGGCGCGCCACCGCGGGCCACCAGGGCGCGCACGTGAAGCGCAACCTGCAGATCGCGGAGGGCTCGTCCGTCGCGCGCGAGCTCTCCGCGATCGTGCTCGCCGCGCTGGAACGGCATCCGCTGTTCCTGAGCGCCGCGCTCCCCGCGCAGATCTATCCGCCGATGTTCAATCGCTACGAAGCGGCCGCGGCCATGACGTTCGGCGATCACGTCGACGGCGCGGTGCGCCTGCTGCCCGGAACCGGCGTCAAGATCCGCACCGACATCTCGGCGACGCTGTTCCTGAGCGCGCCCGGCGACTACGCGGCGGCGAGCTGCAGGTGCACGACACGTACGGCATGCACAGCGCGAAGCTGCCGGCCGGCGACCTCGTGCTGTACCCGTCGACCAGCGTGCACCGCGTCACGCCGGTCACGCGCGGCGCGCGCGTGGCGTGCTTCTTCTGGGTGCAAAGCCTCATTCGCGACGACGCGCAGCGCGCGCTGCTGTTCGACCTCGACATGTCGATCGTGCGCCTGACGCAGGACGTGCCCGGTCACGCGGCGCTGGTCACCCTCACCGGCAGCTACCACAACCTCCTGCGCATGTGGGCGGCGCCATGACCGCGACGCGCAAGCCAGCACGCCGGCGGTCGGCGCGCGCGCTGTGGGTCCAGGTCCACCTGTGGCTCGGTCTGACGCTCGGAATCGTGGGCGCGTTGCTCGGGCTTTCGGGCAGCCTGCTCGTCTACGACGACGCCATCGACGAATGGCTGCATCCGCAGCGGCACGCGATCTCCGGCGCGCAGGCGAGTCTGCCCGTCGCCGAGTATGCGAGGCGCGCCGAGGATGCGCTCGCCAGCGGGGCGCGCGCGACCGGCGTGCGCCTGCCGGACCTCGACGAGGGCGCCGTGATGGTGTTCGCCCGCGTGCGCGGCGAAGGTGCGGCGTTCCAGCGCGTGTACCTCGATCCGCCCACCGGCAGCGTGCTCGACACCGCGAGCGGCCGCGACTTCCTGGGCTGGCTGCACTCGTTCCACGAGTCGCTGACGCTGCGCGAGTTTTTCGGCCGCGAGATCGTCGGCGTGATCGGCGTCGGCATGCTGATCTCGTCGCTCACGGGGCTCTACCTGTGGTGGCCCGCCGGACGCTGGCGCAGCGCCGTCGTGGTCTTCCGGCGCGGCTTCGGGCTGCAACCGCAACCTGCACTACACCGTGGGCTTCTGGGGCATGGCTCTGCTCGACGGTGCTGTCGTTCACCGGCATCGTCCTCGCCTATCCGGACGCCATGCGGTCGGCGGTGGCCGTCGTCGGCACCGTGTCGCCGTCGCCGCGCAACGTGCAAGCGGCCGCGGCGCCGGGCCGGCCGATGCCCGCCGACGACGCCATTGCGATCGCGCGACGCGCCATTCCGGATTCGACGGTGATCGGCTTCGGATTTCCGCAAGGTCCGCGCGGTGCCTACCGCGTGAACCTGCGCGAGCGCGGCGACACGACGTCGCGGTCGGGCACCGTCGTCTTCGTCGATCCGCGCACCGGAGCGATCCTGCAGCGCACCGAGCGCGCGTCACGCGGCGGGGGCGACACCTTCCTGCTGTGGCAGCGCATCCTGCACGAAGGCGGATGGCTGGGCCCCGTCGGGCGTTTCGTGACGTTCCTGGGCGGGCTGATGCCGCCGCTGCTGATCGTCACCGGGCTCGTGATGTGGCTGCGCAAGCGCGCGCGCCGGTCGCTCGCGGAAGGCGCAAGCGCGAGCCCGGCGCACTAGCGCTATTGCATGTGCCAGCCGTGGCTGGCGACGAGCGACTGCCCGGTGAGCGCGTTGGTCGGAAAAGCCGCGAAGAACAGCGCGACCTCCGCGATGTCCTCGAGCGTCGTGAACTCGCCGTCGACGGTGTCCTTCAGGAACACCTTCTTCACCACGTCCTCCTCGGACATGCCGAACGCCTTGGCCTGGTCGGGGATCTGCTTGTCGACGAGCGGCGTGCGGACGAAGCCGGGGCAGATGACGTTCGCGCGCACGCCATGCGCGGCACCCTCCTTCGCCACGACGCGCGCGAGCCCCATGAGACCGTGCTTGGCGGTGACGTACGGTGCCTTCAGCGGCGAGGCGAGATGCGAATGCACGGAGCCCATGTAGAGCACCGTGCCGCCGCGCCCCGACGCGTACATGTGCGGCAGGCACGCCTTGGTGGTGAGGAATGCGCCGTCGAGATGGATCGCGAGCATCTTCTTCCATTCGGCGTACGTGAACTCCTCCACGGGATGCACGATCTGGATGCCGGCGTTGCTCACGAGAATGTCGACGCCGCCGAACTTCGCCACGGTGGCGGCGACGCCCGCGTTCACCTGCTCCTCGCTCGTCACGTCCATCGCCACGCCCAGCGCCTGACCGCCCGCGGCGCGCAGCTCGGCGGCCACCGCTTCCGAGGCGGCGAAATCGAGATCGGCGACGACGACCTTCGCGCCCTCGCGCGCATAGCGCAGGGCGATGGCCTTGCCGAGACCGCTGACGGCGCCGGTGACGATGGCGACCTTGTCCTTGAGTTTCATGCGACGTTGCTCCCGTGCAGAGCGGGACGCGCGCGGCGTCCCGGCGATGGTGATGCGAACGGATTTGCGCCTAATCGGCGCCGGGCGACGGCAAGGGCCGCAGCGCGGGCGCCAGCGCCGACAGGGCGCGGCGATCGAGCTTGCCGCCCGGCGTCTGCGGCAGCTTGGCGACGAAGCACACGCGGCGCGGCCGCTTGTGCGGCGCGAGGCAGGCGTCGACGTGCGCGAACAGCATGGCCTCGGGCACCGCGCGATCGGCCACCAGTGCGGCTGCGACCGTCTGGCCCCAGTGCTCGTCGGGCACGCCGAATACGCCCGCGGCGGCTATGCCTGGAATCGCTTCCAGCGCCTGCTCGACCTCGGCCGGGTACACGTTCTCGCCACCGGTCACGATGAGGTCGGAGCGCCGAGCGAGCACGTGCAGGTTGCCGTGGGCATCGATCTCCCCCAAGTCCCCGGTGGTGAACCAGCCGTCCGCCGGCAGCGCCGACTCGCCCCAGTAGCCGGACATCAGCATCGGTCCGCGCACTTCGATCTGTCCGTCGACGATGCGCAGCTCCGCGCCGGGCAACGCGGCGCCGGAGCCGGCATCGATCACCGGCCGGCCCGCCGCATAGGACACCGTCGTGACCTGCGAGCACGTCTCCGTGAGGCCGTACGTCGGCAGCACCGGGACGCCGAGCGCGGCGGCGCGCGCGAGAAGGGCGCGCGGCGCGGCGGCGCCGCCGATGAGGATGCCCCGCAGGTGCGCGGGCGGTCGCCAGCCCGGATGCGCGGCGAGCACGCTCGCGAGCATCGTCGGCACCATGGACGCGAGCGTCGCGCGCTCCTCCGCGACCTGCGCAACGAAGCGCAGTGCATCGAAGCGCTCGGACAGCGCGACCGGGCGCCGGGCCATCAGGCATCGCGTGACGATCGACAAGCCGCCGACGTGCGCGACCGTCATGCAGGCAAGCCAGCAATCGTCGTCGTGCCAGCCGAGATTGGCCTCGCTCGCCCGCGCCGACGCGACGAACGCCGCGCGCGACAGCACCGCGGCGCGCGGCTCGCCGGTGGTGCCGGACGTGAAGAGCACCGCGGCCGCGTCGGCGTAGCCGACGGAGCCGCGCTGCGCTGCGCTCGCGAGCAGCGCATCCCGCTCCGGCGCCTTCAGGCGCGGATGCACCATCAGCATCGGTGCGCGCAACTCGAACAGCGCGTAGATCGTCGCGAGCGTGTGCGGCGTGTTCTGGCCGACGACCGGATACGGTATGCCGAGGCGCAGCTCCGGCGCGATCTCGCGCATGCGCTGCTGCGCGAGCGCGGCCAGCTCGCCGAACGTGTACGCGCGCCCGGCGATGCGCAGGCCGATGCGCTCGCGCGCGTCGCGCGCGGCCTCGACGATGGACAGCGGATCGCTCACGCGTTCCTACGGCAGGCGCTTGAACTTGCGGAAATCGGGCTTCCGCTTCTCGAGGTAGGCGTTCTTGCCTTCCTGCCCTTCCTCCGAGAGGTAATAGAGCAGCGTCGCGTTGCCCGCGAGCTCCTGCAGGCCGGCCTGCCCGTCGCAGTCGGCGTTGAGCGCGGCCTTGAGGCAACGCAGCGCGATGGGGCTGTTCGCGAGCATCTCGCGGCACCACTGCACGGTCTCGGCCTCGAGATCGTCATAGGGCACCACCGTGTTCACGAGGCCCATCTCCAGCGCCTTCCGCGCGTCGTACTGGCGGCAGAGGAACCAGATCTCGCGCGCCTTCTTCTGGCCGACGATGCGCGCCATGTACGCCGCGCCATAGCCGCCGTCGAAGCTGCCGACCTTGGGTCCCGTCTGCCCGAAGCGGGCATTGTCGGCGGCAATGGTGAGGTCGCACATCATGTGCAGCACGTGACCCCCGCCGATCGCGTACCCGGCCACCATCGCCACCACGGGCTTCGGCAGCGTGCGGATCTGCCGCTGGAGGTCGAGCACGTTGAGGCGCGGCACGCCGTCGGCGCCGACGTAGCCGCCGGCGCCGCGGATGCGCTGGTCGCCGCCGGAGCAGAACGCATCGCGCCCCTGCCCCGTCAGGATGACGACGCCGACGTCGGCGTCGTCGCGCGCATCGGTGAACGCGTGCTGCAGCTCGGTGATCGTTTCCGGGCGAAAGGCATTGCGCACCTCCGGCCGGTTGATGGTGATCTTCGCGATGCCTTCGGCCTTCACGTAAAGGATGTCGCGATACGTGCCCGACTGCTGCCAATCGGGCACGCGCGAATGCGTCAGTGCGTCCATCGTCCTTCCATCTCCTTCTTCGTTCCCGCGCGCGAAGCACCGGGGGGCAATGACGTCGCCGCAGGGCCGGCTAGGGCTCGACCGGCAGCGCCACGCCGAACATCTGCTGCTTCAGCTGGAACAGGCGGTCGCGCAGTTCGGCGGCCTTCTCGAACTCGAGGTTGCGCGCGGCATCCATGCATCTGGCGCTCGAGCTGCTTCAATTCGCGCTCGAGGTCCTTCTCGGGCATCGCCTCGTACTTGGCCTTGACCTGCGCGGCGCGCTGCTCCTTCTTCGCCTCGTCCGGGTCGTACACGCCTTCGATGATGTCCTTGATGCGCTTCTGGACGCCGACGGGCGTGATGCCCATCTTCTCGTTCCACGCGAGCTGCCTCGCGCGCCGGCGCTCGGTCTCGCCGATCGCCGCCTTCATCGAATCGGTCATGTTGTCGGCGTACAGGATCGCCATGCCGTTGATGTGGCGCGCCGCGCGGCCGATGGTCTGGATGAGCGACCGCTCGGCGCGCAGGAAGCCTTCCTTGTCGGCGTCGAGGATCGCGACCAGCGACACCTCGGGAATGTCGAGGCCCTCGCGCAGCAGGTTGATGCCGACCAGCACGTCGAACTCGCCCAGGCGCAGGTCGCGGATGATCTCCACGCGCTCGACGGTGTCGATGTCCGAGTGCAGGTAGCGCACCTTGACGCCGTTCTCGGCGAGGTAGTCGGTCAGGTCCTCGGCCATCCGCTTGGTCAGCGTGGTCACCAGCACGCGCTCGTTGCTGCTCGACGCGCAGGCGGATCTCCGACAGCAGGTCGTCGACCTGCGTCTGCGCCGGGCGGATCGACGAGCATCGGGTCGACGAGGCCGGTCGGCCGCACGAGCTGCTCGACCACCTGCCCCGCGTGCGTGCTGCTCGTACTGCCGCCGGCGTGGCCGACACGAAGATCGTCTGCGGCATCAGGCGCTCGAACTCGTCGAAGCGCAGCGGCCGGTTGTCGAGCGCGGACGGCAGCCGGAATCCGTAGTTGACGAGATTCTCCTTGCGCGCGCGATCGCCCTTGTACATGCCGCCCACCTGCGGGATGGTCACGTGCGACTCGTCGATGAACATCAGCGCGTTCGTCGGCAGGTAGTCGATGAGCGTCGGCGGCGGCTCGCCCGCGCCGCGGCCCGACAGGTAGCGCGAGTAGTTCTCGATGCCCTTGCAGTAGCCGATCTCGGACATCATCTCGAGGTCGAAGCGCGTGCGCTGCTCGATGCGCTGCGCCTCGATCAGCTTCATCTGGCCGACGAAGAACTCCTTCTGCGGCCGCCAGCTCGACCTTGATCTGGTCGATGGCGGAGAGCACCTTCTGCCGGCCCGTCACGTAGTGCGACGACGGGAACACGGTGAAGCGCGCGATCTTCTGCTTCAGGTGGCCGGTCAGCGGATCGAAGAGCTGCAGCATCTCGATCTCGTCGTCGAACAGCGAGACGCGGATCGCGTTCTCGGCGTTCTCCGCCGGGAAAGATGTCGAGCACGTCGCCGCGCACGCGGAACACGCCGCGCTTGAACTCGACGTCGTTGCGCGTGTACTGCATCTCCGTCAGCCGCTTGATCGCGTCGCGCTGCGAAAGCGGTCGCCCTGCTTCAGGTGCAGGATCATGCTGTGGTACTCGGACGGATCGCCGATGCCGTAGATCGCCGACACGGTGGCGACGATCACGCAGTCCGGGCGCTCGAGGATGGCCTTGGTGGCGGACAGGCGCATCTGCTCGATGTGCTCGTTGATCGAGCTGTCCTTCTCGATGTAGAGGTCGCGCGAGGGGACGTACGCCTCGGGCTGGTAGTAGTCGTAGTACGAGACGAAGTACTCGACCGCGTTGTTCGGGAAGAACTCGCGGAACTCGGAGTAGAGCTGCGCGGCGAGCGTCTTGTTCGGCGCGATGACGATCGCCGGACGGCCGGTCTGCGCGATGACGTTGGCCATCGTGTACGTCTTGCCGGAGCCGGTGACGCCGAGCAGCGTCTGGAAGGTGAGGCCGTCGCTCAGGCCCTCGACGAGGCGCGCGATGGCCTCCGGCTGGTCGCCGGCGGGCGGGAACGGCTGGTGCAGCTCATAGGGACTGCCGGGATACGTGACGGGCATCGGGTTCCAGGTTCTGCGTGGCCGCGTGAGGCAAGCGGCGGCCAACCGCGTATTTTACCGTCGGGCGGCAGGCAGCCGCCAGACCGTCGTGGGTCGGGCACTGGCTCGCGCCTCGGGCGCGGTCCCGGCGCGAGACCCTGCAAGGCCGAGGTCGCGCCGACGCCGTCAAACCCCGGAGACAGCAGGGATTTCGACTTCGCCCGGGGACTTCGCCTGCGCACCGCCGAACTGCAGCGCGGCCAGCCGGGCGTAGAGCGGATTCGAGCGCGCGAGCTCGTCGTGAGTTCCCGTGGCGACGATGCGCCCGTGCTCCATCACGGCGATGCGGTCCACGTGGCGAATCGTGGCGAGCCGATGCGCGATGATGAGCACGGTGCGCCCGGCCATCAGCCGCTCGAGCGCCAGCTGCACCATGCGCTCGCTTTCCGCGTCGAGCGCGCTCGTCGCCTCGTCGAGCAGCAGGATCGGACGATCGGCGAGGATCGCGCGCGCGATGGCCAGGCGCTGGCGCTGGCCGCCGGACAGGCGCACGCCGCGCTCGCCCAGGAAGCTCTCGTAGCCCTCCGGGCAGGCGCTCGATGAACTCGGTCGCGTACGCGGCCTCGCACGCGGCGCGCACGTCCGTCGTCGGTGGCGTCGGGCCGGCCGTAGCGCACGTTGTCCTGCACGCTGGCGGCGAAGATCACCGGGCTCCTGCGGCACGACGGCCAGCCGCGCGCGCACGGCGGCCGGGTCCGCGGTGCGCAGGTCGACGCCGTCGATCGCCACTTCCGCCCTGCTCCGGATCGTAGAAGCGCAGCAGCAACTGGAACACCGTCGTCTTGCCCGCGCCCGACGGCCCCACCAGCGCGACCTTCTCGCCCGCCGCGCACGGACGAGCGAGAAATCGGCGAGCGCCGCGCGTGTCCGGTCGCGACGGATAGTGGAACGTCACGTCGATCGAACTGCACGACGCCGCGCGCCGGCGACGGGCATCGCGACGGGATGCGCGGGCGCGACGGATCGACGGGCTCGATCGACAGCAGCTCGAACAGCCGCTCCGTCGCGCCCGCGGCACGCTGCAGGTCGCCGACCACCTCGCTGATCGTGCCCGCGGCGCCCGCGACGATCACCGCGTAGAACACGAACGCCGACAGCTGGCCCGCGGTGATGCGTCCCGCGACGACGTCGTGGCCGCCGATCCACAGGATGACGCCGACCGCGCCGAACACGAGCACGATCACCGCCGCCACCAGGAACGCACGCTGGCGGATGCGCAGCAGCGCCGTGCCGAACGCGTCCTCGACGCGCGCGCCGAACTGCCGGCGGTCCTCCGTCTTCGTGGCCATATGCCTGCACCGTGCGGATCTCGTGCAGCGCCTCGTCGACGTAGGCGCCGACGTCGCCGACCCGGTCCTGGCTCGCCCGCGCGAGCTTGCGCACGCGGCGGCCGAAGAAGATGATCGGCACCAGCACCAGCGGCACGCCGACCAGCACCAGCAGCGTCAGCTTCGCCGCTGGTGAGCGCGAGCATCACGAGGCCGCCGGTCATCAGCAGCACGTTGCGGATGGCCATCGATGCGCTGGAGCCGATCACGGTCTCCAGCATCGTCGTGTCGTTGGTGAGCCGCGAGATGACCTCGCCGGTGCGCATCAGCTCGAAGTAGCCCGGCGGCAGCGACAGCAGGTGATCGAACACCGCGCGGCGCAGATCGGCGGTCACGCGCTCGCCCAGCCACGACACGAAGTAGAAGCGCGCGTACGTCGCGCATCGCCATCACGATCACGACGCCCAGCGTGAACGCGAGCATGCGATCGAGCTCGGCGCCGCTGCCCGCCGAGAAGCCGCGGTCGATCACGAACTTGAGCCCCTGCCCGATCGTCAGCACCGCCGCCGCGGCGAAGACGAGCGCGATGGCGGCGAAGACGACCTGCCGGCGATACGGCCGCAGGAAGCGGCCGACGCGCGAGAGCGTCCGCAGCGCCGTCATCGGCGGCAGCTTGGGTGCGTCGACGGGAATGGGAGCGTAGCCGCGGGCCATGAAGTCGTGTCCTGGTTCGTTGCGATCGCGCCGGTGGAGGCCTCCCGCTAGCCTGGGAATGCGCCGCGTCGAGTAGGCCACAATGGCGGCGCGCCGACAACCGCCGGTCGCAAACAATATCAAGGGAGATCGTGATGCCGCTCGCACTGCCCGCCCTGCTCACCCTGCTGGCCGTCCTCTGGTACATCGTCACCGGAATGCAGGTGGGGCGCGCCCGCGTGAAATACAAGGTGCCCGCGCCCGCGACCACCGGCGATGCCGCCTTCGAGCGCGCCTTTCGCGTGCAGATGAACGAGCTCGAGCAGCTGGTCGCGTTCCTGCCGCCGATGTGGCTCTTCGCGTGGTTCGGCAACCCGCGCTGGGCGGCCATCGCGTGCGCGATCTGGCTCGCCGGACGCGTCGTCTACGCCGTCGGCTACTGGACCGAGGCGGGCAAGCGCCACACCGGCTTCATGATCTCGACGTTCGCGCTGTGGCATCACCTGGGTGGCCGCGCTGATCGGCGTCGTGCGCGCGCTCGCCATCACCTGAGGCGACCGAAAGGCGCGACCATCGACTAGCGTAAAATAGCCGCTTTTCGCCGCCCGCCCGCCGCCCATGAACGCTCCGCTGCCCTCGCTCCTGTCCGCCGTCGAGCTTGCGCCGCGCGACCCCATCCTCGGCGTCACCGAGGCGTACGTCGCCGACACGAACCCGAAGAAGGTCAACCTCGGCGTCGGCGTCTACAACGACGACAACGGCAAGCTGCCCGTGCTCGATTGCGTGAGGCGCGCCGAGCAGGTGATGGCCGAGAAGCGCGCGCCGCGCGGCTACCTCCCGATCGACGGCATCGCGGCCTACGACAGCGCGGTGCAGAAGCTGCTGCTTCGGCGCCGACAGCGAGATCGTCACGTCGGGCCGCGCGGTCACCGTGCAGGCGCTGGGCGGCACCGGCGGCCTCAAGGTCGGCGCCGATTTCCTGCGCCGGTTCGCGCCCGGCGCGCAGGTCTGGATCAGCGATCCGTCCTGGGAGAACCATCGCGCGCTGTTCGAGGGCGCGGGCTTCACCGTCAACAATTACGCATACTACGACGCCGCGACGCGCGGGCTCGACTTCGCCGACGATGATCGCGTCGCTCGAGAAGCATTCCGCAGGGCGGCATCGTCGTGCTGCACGCGTGCTGCCACAACCCGACCGGCGTCGATCCGGACGCGGCGCAATGGGGCCGCATCATCGAGGTCGTGCGCGCGCGCGGGCTCGTGCCGTTCCTCGACATCGCGTACCAGGGCTTCGCCGACGGCATCGACGCCGACGGCGCGGTCGTGCGCCGCTTCGCGGCGACGCCCGGGCGCGCTCTTCGTGTCGAGCTCGTTCTCGAAGTCGTTCTCGCTGTACGGCGAGCGCGTCGGCGCGCTGTCCGTCGTCGCCACCGAGCAAGGACGAGGCCGCGCGCGTGCTGTCGCAGGTGAAGCGCCTCGTGCGCACCAACTACTCGAACCCGCCGACGCACGGCGGCGAGATCGTCGCGCAGGTGCTGGGGACGCCCGAGCTGCGCGCGCTGTGGGAAGCCGAGCTCGCGATGATGCGCAACCGCATCAAGCTGATGCGCGCGGAGCTGGTCGAGCGCCTGCACGAGCTGCGTGCCGGGCCGCGACTTCCGCTACATGCTGGCGCAGCGCGGGATGTTCTCGTACTCCGGCCTGACCAAGGAGCAGGTCCATCGGCTGCGCGACGAGTACTCGATCTACGCGGTCGACACGGGACGCATCTGCGTCGCCGCGCTCAACACGCAAGAACGTCGACTACGTCGCCGACGCCATGGCCGCGGTGATGCGGTGATGGGCTTGCGCGGGTTCCGCAGGCAGGGTCGCCGCGGACGCCGCACCGGGCGGGATTTTGACGGCCGGCCGGGTTTCCGCTATAATTGAAGGCTTAGCGACGCGGGAATAGCTCAGTTGGTAGAGCGCAACCTTGCCAAGGTTGAGGTCGCGAGTTCGAGACTCGTTTCCCGCTCCAGACATAGCGCAAGGGAGAGCTTCTGACCAGGCTCTCCCTTTTGATTTCAGCGACCCGTTTTCCTTCCCGGACCTGCCGCCTTCCTCCTGAGGCGGAGGGCGCAGTGATAGCGCGACGGCCCGAGTGCGCAGGCGGTCGTTTGCTATAGTTGGCGGCTTCGGCGCGTTAGCAAAGCGGTTATGCAGCGGATTGCAAATCCGTGTAGGGCGGTTCGACTCCGCCACGCGCCTCCATTACCCCCCTGTGAAAGCGACCCTGCGCCGGGTTTTTCTTTCTGTTTCATAGTCCGCAATGGAATGGGTGCGTTAGGGCCCGGTCGCCTACAGCCGCAAGAATGGGCGGTAGCCAGTGACAAATAGCGCCCCGTCGGGCGGCGCCGACGGCGCAAGTTGCGTAGGGGCATGCCTCCACACTTCCGCAATCATCTGACTCCAACCGCCGGCGCCAGGGAAGCTCTGCGCAACCAGTCATGAGGCCTGCCGCGCGAGTTGATGCGTTGAAATTTGGCATCGAAGGGGCGCTGCCGCGGCGATTTCGTTCGCCTGCGGGTGCGATTGGTATCGTCATTCCGGATGCTCCGCCGTCATCAGACGCATCTCTCCTGTCGCGGCATCGACAGGCGTCGTGCCAAGTAAAGGTTCGACAGCGCAAACAGCAGCGCGCGCACCGTGTCTTTGTACAGCCTGCGGTAACGCACCTTGGTGAAGCCCCACAAGTTCTTCATGACGTGAAACGCGTGCTCGCCACGCGCCCGGTGGCGCGAACGCGAACGGTTGATCGCCTTTTCCCGCGCGGTCAGCGTGCGGCCCGGTTTGGCCCGGCGGTGGATGCAGTAGGCAATCCCCGCATGTCGGCAATGCTGCCGGTGATCTTCCGACCAGTACGCCTGATCGCCGAAGATCTCCTGTTCCTGCCCATGCAACAGCTCATCCAGTCGGGTAATGTCCCCTTGGGAAGCCGGGCCGCTCACCACGCTGTGCACCAGGCTGCGGCGGTCGGTTCCGACACGCGGCTTCATCCCGAAGTGCCACTGCTGGCCTTTGCGGGTTTGCTTCGTCTCCGGATCGCGTTCCTGCGCCGCATTCTTGGTCGACGGCGGTGCCGCAATGATCGTGGCGTCGACGATGGTGCCCGACTTCAGCAACAGCTTCTTCTCTTCGAGCAGCTTACGCACCTCGGCAAACCGCTTCTCGGTCAGCTGATGCTTCTCCAGCAGGTGGCGAAAGCGCAGGATGGTCGTCTCGTCCGGCAGCAGGCCCCTCGTGCGATCGATCCCCGCAAACCGGCGCATCGACTCGCTGTCGTAGAGTGCATCTTCATCGCCGGATCGGACAGGTTGGGCAAACGATTCCAACCAAGGCTCTGACAGGAGGGGTTGTGCAGAGTTTCCCTAGGTGCGCTTCTTGCTTCTGCACTAGAGATGTCCCTGGATAACACGATGTCTAGCACGGCGCGATTCGTACACGCTCTTACATCGAAGGTTGCAATTCCCTTGGCGGTGACGGCAGGAGTGGCCCTTCATGCCTTCACCGTGCTGACCGCCTACTCGCTTGCCGATTCCAGGTCGTTGCGAATCTTTGCGACAGTTGGGGCCTACCTATTTCCTCCATTTTCCGAGTTAGTCGTCGGGTACTGCGCGTGGCGATCGTTCGGTTCCGTGATCAACGAATACTCAATTTGGGTTCTTTTGTGGCTGCTCCTGGTCCTTTTCACCATGCTGCTTAATTCGATAGATGTTAAAGTCTCGCGAAAGCACGCAGCACCGTGAGAGACGGACATATAGCGACTCCATGCGAGCCAAAAAAGCGTGCAAACAAGACCAGGGCTTGGGAGAACTATGGATCTTGGCTGGATGCTGTTGGTGATCGTGGGCTCGTTACTGATTGCGCTCATCGTCATCACGTTAATGCGCATGGCCGGCGACCAGGATCGCGAAGCTCGCCACGAACAGAAACGTCTCGACCCTTTCAGCGAAGTCACGATCACGCGGCCCGGCGACGGCTGAATTGATCGCGGCAGAATCGGACACCGTAAGAGCATTTGGACTCCGCCATGTGCACCGGCATTGTTCGCCTACGCTTGAAACGTTGCAACTGTTGTCCGACAGAATGGAGCAGTCGGACCACGAATTGTTCGCCGAAAGCATCGGCACACTTTCAAGTGTCGAGGCAATTCTGACTTTCCACGACGGAACTAGGCGCGAAATCAAACGCTCCGCGGCGCCGCTTCCCGGCCCATTGCTTTAGTCCTTGCCGGACCGAATCGCAGCGCGATGGGGTGGCTCTAGTGCGGCGGCGGCATTTGGTACGTCCGCACTCCGCCGCATCGCGCATGTGTTGATCTGCACGACGCGTCGCGATGGACGTTAACGGTGGATCGTTTCCAGCCTCTTTCGGTAACGTTTGTCGCGAACGTGCACATAAACCTGCACCAGCGCCACAAACGACAAAAGGGCTAGGAGCGGGTAAACGAAATACAGCGGTGATCGCTTGAGGCACTCGTCTCCGCTACAAAACACGCGTGCGTCCATGCCAAGTTCGTAGATCAGATATGCGACCCATGCGGCCGCTGCCGCCCACGCGGTGCGGGAGCTGCTCCAAAGTGCGAGCGAGGCAAACAAAATAATAGGGACCCCAATCAGGAGTGGGTGGTCAATCAAGAGGTAAAGGAATTCAGGCAATTCCGGCATTTGCTCCTCCCCAGGGGCTCAAACTTCGTCCGCCCAGTTGTTTGGCGTTGCGCAATTGTAGGTTCGTTATTGTCGCGCGTCATAACGGCGGTGCATCGCTCCGCGGTTTGCATCAGGCGGCCGTATGAGCGGCGCTGGACCGACGAAGGTAGTAAATTCGTCCCCCCGCAGCGTCGCGCTAGCTAGCGTTGAATTGCGCGGCAGGAGGCGTACCGATTCCCAGGCGCGGGCGGATCGATGCGGGGCGCAGGGAGCGGCCCCATGGAACAATGGCTTTCAGTATTGCACGGTCACGATGCTGTGCGCGAACGCGGATCCCCGACCGTGGGGAATTGACCGCGGAATCCCGTTACGGGATTGCATTTGCATCGGGCGAGCGTGTGGGGCCGAAATTCGATAGATGGATCGCGCGGCCCTGCCATCCGATCCCCATCTCCGCGCCAAAGGCGAAGGCAATTCGCCATCTCGTGGCAACCAATCCCGCCGGACTAACGAAGGGTGTAACGGCATGCGGCTCCGCCGATTGCCTCCGATTTCCCCTATGATAGCGGAGCCGGTTCGACTCCGCCACGCGCCCCCACTCTCCCCCTCCATTGCGCGTCAACGCTGCGACAGCGCGCTGTCGCGCGCGGCGGGCGGCCGCGCCCCGAGGAACACGTAGTCGGCGGTGTAGGGCACGCGGGCGATGGCCGCGAGCGTATCGTCGCGGCAGGGCGAGCGCGGCGCCACGCCGCCTGCCGTATGCACGCGCTGGACGCTCGTCACCTTCCCGAGGACGCCGTCGCCGCCGACGCTCCTGGCGGTCAACAGCAGCCACGGCACCGCGTCCATGACGGGGGCGTCGACGCGCGCCTTGACGCTGCCGACGATGCGGCTGCCGTCGCTGGCCTCCCAGGACGGACCGGCCCCGTGGTGACCGACCACCCGGCCGTCGGCGTCGAGCAGATCGGCCTCCGGCGCGACGAACGTCCACTCGTAACGGTCGCCCGTGCGCTTGCATTCGTAAACCTGCACGCCGCGTGCGGCGAGCGTTATGCGCACGACGCCGTCGTCGTCCGGTGCGAGTGCCGCGGGGATCGAGCCCGCCGATAGCGCGGCGGGGGCGGCGAGCGCAATCGCCAGTGCGCGCAGCGCGCGCACGGCGTGACTTCCGATATTCGAGGACATTCCGTTCTCCAATGGTAGATAGGGGCCGCTGACGTGTCTTCGGTGTGCCGCCAGCGAACGGGCGAGCACCGCGACGCCGCCACCCTGCGCGATGCCGCGTTGCACCGGCGTTCCGCGCACGCGCCGGCGCGCCGCAGCCCCGCGGCGCCCCGCATGCATGGGCCTCCGCCACCTGCACGGGCTCCCCAGCGCCAGCGGCGCGCCGAAGGCGCGGCGTTCGGCGGCCGCCGTCGCCGGCGCCGTGCATAGCCGACGCATGCGCCTGGCAGGCGCGACGCCCGCGCCGCCGCCGCTTGCGGCGATGACGCGATGGCGTCATGCTTGCCTGTTTCCGGCAGGAGCGCCGGTGACGACGCGTCTTCTACTCTTCGGCTCGCCGACGATCGACTTTCGCGGCACGTCGTTCGCGCTGCCCTGCGAACGCCGGTCCCAGCTGCTGGCGCTGCTCGCCTTGCGGCGCACATGGGTGGCGCGCGCGGAGCTCGCCGCGCTCTTCTGGCCCGAGCAATCGGCGAAGCTCGCGTACGCGAACCTGCGCAAGACGCTCTTTCGCCTGCAGTCGCAGCCGTGGGCGCCCGCGATCGAGAGCCAGGGCAACGTGCTCCGCTGCGCCGCGGACACCGACGTGTCGGCGTTCGAGAGCGCGCTGGGCGACGGCCGACTGCAGGACGGGCTGGCGCTGCGCCGCGGGGACCTCCTCGCGGGCTTCGACGACGATGCGAGCGAAGCGTGGTCGAGCTGGCTCGCCTTCGAGCGCGATCGCCTGCGCGCCGCCTGGCGCGGCGCCGCGCTGCGCTGTCTCGATCAGGACATGGCGCCGGACGACGGCGTCGCGCTGTCGTCTCGGCTGCTCGAGGCGGATCCGCTCGACGAGGCGGCGCTGCGCGCGCACATGACGTGGCTTGCACGCAGCGGCCAGTCGGCGCAATCCCGTCGCGTCTTTCGCGAGTACTCGCAGCGGCTCGCGCACGATCTCGGGCTTGCGCCGAGCGCCGCGCTGCAGTCGCTGCATGACGCGCTGGGAACCGCCGCGCGCCCTCCCGCGGCGGCGGTGGCAATGGCCGTCGCCCCGAACGATGGGTTCGTCGGCCGCACGAGCGAATTGCGCCGTCTGACGTCGCTGCTCGCGCGCGACGATTGCCGCCTCGTGAGCATCACGGGACCCGGCGGCGTGGGCAAGACCCGGCTCGCGCGCCGCGCGCTCGAGACGCTGGCAACGACCTGGCGCGACGGCACCGCCTTCGTCGCGCTGGAGGATGTCACGACGGCCAGCGCGCTGGCGGCGCAGCTCGCGCACACGCTCGAGATTCCCGCCGGGCGCGGCGATCCGTGGCGGCAGGTCAGGGACCACCTGGAGGCGCGCGAGATGCTGCTGGCGCTCGACAACTGTCGAGCAGCTCGTCGCCGAAGCGTCCGCGATCGCGCGCCTCCTTGCGGACTGCCCCGGTGTGCGCATCGTCGCGACCTCGCGCGTCCGCCTCTCGATCGCGGGCGAATGGCTGGTCCCGCTCTCGGGCCTCCCCTGCCCCGAGCCCGAGGATGCGGACCGCGTCGAGGCGTTCGACGCGGTACGGCTGTTCGTGCAGGCAGCGCATCGCGTGGAGCCCGGCCTGGTGCCCGGAAGCGAGGCGGCCGCGATCGTCGCGATCTGCCGCCAGGTCGAGGGCCTGCCGCTCGCGCTGGAGCTGGCGGCGGCGTGGACGCGGGTGCTCTCGTGCACCGCCATTGCCGAGGAGCTGCGGCATGGAACCGAGATCCTGCGCGCCGTCGACGCCACGCAACCCGCGCGGCACGCGAGCATCGAGGTGGTGTTCGACCAGTCGTGGCGGATGCTCACGCCGCGCGAGCGTGACGCGCTCGCCCGGCTGTCGATCTTTCGGGGCGGCTTCTCCGCCGAGGCCGCGCGCACGATCGGCGGCGCGTCGCTGCCGGTGCTGGGGGCGCTCGCCGACAAGTCGCTGTTGCACAAGGAGGACGATCGGCTGCGCATGCATCCGCTCGTCCAGCAGCTGTCCGCGCAGCATCTGCCGGACGCCGCGCGCGCGCAGGCGGAACGGGAGCACGCCGGCTATTTCCACCGGCTGCTCGCACGCCTGCAACCCGCAGTGTCGGCCGGCGAGCGCGACGCGCTGCAGGCGGTCGACGAGGAGTTCGAGAACGCGCGTCTCGCGTGGGCATGGTCGGTGGCGCATGGCGGCGCGCCCATGGTGCGCGCGCTGGCCAGCGTGCTGCTGCACCATTGCCAGCATCGCGGACGCCTCGACGTGGGGCTGCTGCTCCTGCGCCAGGGATCCGATGCGCAAGCCGCGCGCGACGACGAGCGGCTGGCGGCGTTCCTGCTGGCGGCGACGGCGCAGCTCGAATATCGCCTGGACCGCTACGCGGAAGCCGAGGCGTTCGCGGCGCGTGCGCTGGCGATGGCCCGCCGGTTGCGCGACGTCGACGCGAAGCTGCAGGCGATGCACGTCCTCGGCGCGTGCTGCCTGCGCGTCGGACGCCACGACGACGCGCGCCGGCTCTTCACCGAGGCGCTGGAGCTGGCACCGGAGGACGTCGCCCCGCGCAACGCGGCCGCGATGCTCGACCACCTTGCGCTCATCGAGAAGTCCGCGCGCCGCTTTCCGGAAGCGGTGGACCTCGCGCTGCGCTCGCTGGCGCTGCACCGGCGCACCGGCAACGTGGGTGGCGAGGCGCTGTGCCTGAACAACCTCGGCTCCCTGTACGGCGACCGCGCCGACCACGCCACCGCGCGCGAGTACCTGCGCGAGGGCCTCGCCGTATGCGAACGCCACGGGCTCGTCGCCACGCGCGGGCACATCCTCGCCAACCTCGCAGGCCTCGCCGCCAAGGCGGGCGACATCGCGGGAGCGGCACGCTTCACGGCCGCCGCATCGGAAATCGCGCAGTCCGCCGGCAACCGCCTGCTCGCCGGTTGGCTCACGTTCCAGCGCTCGCAGCTCGCGGTCAAGCAGGGTGACCTCGCGGAGGCGCGCGCCCAGCTCAGCGCCGGGATGGCGCTGGCGATCGAGGTCGGCGCGCCGTCGCTGCACATGAACGGGCTCGACGCGTTCATCGATGTGCTGGTCGCGGCCGGCGAAACGGCCAGCGCGCGCCGTGTCGCCGCGTTCGCGATGGAACATCCGGATGCGCGCGCGCTCGAGCGCGAGCATTTCGGCGCACGCCTCGCGGCACTGCCCGGCGGGCCACCCGTAGCCTGGCCGGGACTGACGCTCGGCGAGCTCGCCCACCGCCTCGTCATCGAGCGCGACGTGGCGCACGCGCCGCTCCTCGCCGCGCTGCGTTCGTCCTAGAAGGCCGCCTTCTCCCGCCTCGCCTCCGGTGCCGGAGGCGAGGAACGCCCGTGGAACGCCCCCGCGCGCACAGTTCGCGTCCTCGAAAGGACGACGACCATGCGCCTCCCTGCCGAACTGCACCGCACCACTGCGCTCGCGCCTGACCTGCGCGCGCTCGCAGGCATCGCTGTCCCCGTTCCGACGCCGTTCCTGCCGTTCGCCGGACGCCGCCGGATCGCCCAGGGCCGCCGCTTCCTGCGCGCGCTCCGCATCGCCTGGCGCGCGCGACGCGACGCCTGGCGCCGCGCCCGGCAAGCCGCTGCCGCGTACCGCGAACTGCGCAGCCTCGACGCGCGCACCTTGCGCGATCTCGGGCTGCACGACAGCGAACTCATGTCGGTCGTCACGGAATTGTCCGGTGACGCCGATCCCACCCGCGTGCACACGCTGCAGGCCCTGCGCGGCCTCGAGTGATGCACGTCTCCCACGCCAGTCCCCAGGAGAGCACCATCATGCAAGCTGCCACACTGGAAGCACCTGTCCGTCCCGCATATCCGAACACGGAGCGCTACGCCCGCACCATCGAGACGTCCAAGCGGATCCGCTGGGACATCGACCGCGACGTGATCCGCGGCCGCGAGTTCGACTTCACCAAGAAGTTCATGCCCGACTCGCTGTCGAAGATCGGGCTGCTCACGTTCCTCGATCCCTCCGAGGCGCGCTTCCTGTCGCACGTGCAAGGACGCACGTACGCCAACATGTTCGGGCTGGTCGAGCGCTACATCGGCGCCAAGACGCTCGACATCAGCAAGGACCACTGGCTCGGCGACCAGGTGGCGCTGGAAGCCCTGGTGCGCCTCGCGGACGAGGAGCTGAAGCACCAGGCGCTGTTCCGCCGGCTCGACCGGATGGCCGCAGCGGGGATGCCGGAAGGCTACGTCTTCACGCCGGATCCCGACGAGGTCGCCTCCGCCGTGCTCGCGAAGTCGACTTGGGCGGTGATGGGCCTGACGCTCGACATCGAGCTCTTCTCGCAGGCGCACTACCGGTCGAGCATCGAGCCCGACGACAACCTCTCTGCGCTGTGGAAGGACGTGTTCCTGTTCCACTGGAAGGAGGAATCGCAGCACGCGATCCTCGACGAGCTCGAATGGCGCCGCGAGCATGCGCGTACCGACGCCGTGCACCGCGACCAGGGCGTGACCGACCTGATCGGGCTCGTCGGCGACGTCGACGGCATCGTGCAGATGCAGGCGCAGGCCGATGCCGAGTACTTCCTGCGCAACGCGGGGCGCGCGTTCTCGCCGCTCGAGCAGGCGGCGATCCACGACGTGCTGCTCAAGGCGTACCGCTGGCAATACATCGTCAGCGGTGCGCAGGAGCCCCGCTTCGCCGAGGTGCTGACCGCCCTCACCACGCCGGCGCAGCTCGGACGCATCGGCCAGGCGCTGGCGCCGATCGCGGCGCACGTGGCCGGGTAGGCGCCTTCGACCGCAACGCCGCGGCGGTCGCTTGCCGCCCGCGGACCTCTTTCCTTACGCGAGTTGCCCATGCCGCATTGTTCGTCCGACGCCGATGGCGTGACCGCACGCGAAACGGTCGTGCTGTTTCACGCCAGCGGCAGCTCCGCCCGCCAATGGTCGCGGCTGTCCGCGCTCCTGCACCCGCGCTTTCGCGTGGCGGCCGTCGAAGTGCACGGCCACGGCGAAAAGCCCGCCTGGCGCGGCCGCGCGCCGCTCACGCTCGCCGACGATGCGGCACTCGCGCTGCCGCTCCTGATGTCCGAAGGTCCGGTGCATCTCGTCGGGCATTCGTACGGCGGCGCCGTGGCGCTCATGATCGCGACGACCTGGCCGGAGCACGTGGCCAGTGTCGCGGCCTACGAGCCGGTGCTGTTCCGGTGGCTGAGCGACGACCCGGGCGATGCGCCGATCCTCGCGGAGATCGTCGGCGTGGCCGAGGCGATCCGCACGGCGCTCGCCCGCGACGAAGGGCAATCGGCCGCGCGCGGCTTCATCGACTACTGGTCGGGGACCGGCGCGTGGGACGCGATGCCGGCGGCACGGCAGGATGCCATCGCCACGCGCATGGTCGCCGTGCTCGCGCACTTCGACGCACTGCTCGACGAACCCCTCGCGCCCGCGGCACTGGAGCGGCTCGAGATGCCGTCGCTCTTCATGACCGGCGCCCTCACCAGGGCCACGACCGCGCGCCTGGGCTCGCTCCTGCGTGCCGCCCGCCCGACGGCGCGCCACGAGGTGCTGCCGGACATGGGCCACATGGGGCCGCTGACGCACGCCGATGTCGTGAACGCGCGCATCGCGCGCTTCCTGCGCGCCGGCGGCGAGTCGGTGCGGCCGCAGCGCGACCGCACCGGCCCGGGCACGCCGTCGCGCGCGTTGCCCGCGGTCGCGCCGTGACGCACCGCCGCTAGGACGGATTGCGCGCCGACACGAACCACGTGCTCGACGGCGCCCAGACGCCGTCGGGACGCACGTAGGACGCCAGCGTCTTCTCGAGCGCCGCCAGCACCTGCGGACTGCGCCGGGCGCCTTCATCACCGGCGAGGCGGATGATCTCGCCCGCCGGACCGAGCGCCATCGCGAATTCGAGGGCTTCCGCGAGGTCGCGTCCGATGCAGATGTCCGCGTCGAAGCGCTCGAAGGCGATCCGCTGGAAACCCGCGCTGCGCAGCAGCGCGCTCACGAGATCGGGACCGGCCATCGAAAACGGCCCCGGTCCGCAGTGCACCTGGTCCGTTTCCTCGTGCGACACCACCGGCACCAGCTCGCGCACGCAGAGCTCGGCGTCATGCAGCCAGGGATTCTCCTCGCGGCGGCGCCACACGATCATGGTGAGCGTCCCCCCCGGTGCGAGCGCGCGGCGGATGTTGCGCAGCGCGGCGCCCGGGGCCATGAAGAACATCGTGCCGAAGCGCGAGAACGCGAAGTCGTACGGCCCCTGCAGGTCGTCGACCTGGACGTCGGCCACCCTGAATTCGGCATTGGCAATGGCATGCGCACGCGCTTCGTCGCGAGCCGAGGCCACGAACCGCTCGGCGCAGTCGACGCCGACTGCCCGGCCGGACGGGCCCACGCGCTGCGCGATCAGCCGCGTGCTGTCGCCGAAACCGCAGCCGACGTCGAGCACGCTCGTCCCTTGCGGAAACCCGCAGCGCGCGAGCGCCTCGTTGCTGTGCGGCGCCAGGCCGTCGACGAGCAGATGCTTGAAGCGGCAGAACTTGTCGAAGAGAACGGTGTTCCACGCTTCGACGACGACGTCGTTGGCTTCCGGCATGATCGCTCCGGAGGGTCACGGGGAGGCCATTGTAGGAGCGGCGCGGTAACGCGGCTTGACCGGACGTCCGCGCAACTATGCCGCGCGGCGTCCGCCGAACGCCGCGCGGCTTCCGAGCCATACGTATTGGGCGCCGGACGCCACGACGGTGACGAGCACGATCGCGAACAGCACGAGCAGCCAGCGCCCGCCCGGAAACCAGCCGGCCGCCACCGCGAGCACGAACAGCAGCACGCCGAACTCGAGGAAGGTGTTGACCTTGGACAGCCAGGTCGGCTCGATGCGCAGGCGTCCCCGCACCAGCCGGTAGGCGACGGCGCCGCCGACGATGACCACGTCCCGCAGCACGATCGCGACCGCGAGCCACAGCGGTACGAGCTCATGCCACGCGAGGAGCACGGTGGCGCAGAACATGTTGAGCTTGTCGGCGACCGGATCGAGCAGCGCGCCCAGGCGCGTCACGAGGCGGAATTGCCGCGCCAGGAAGCCGTCGGCCAGGTCGCTCAGCGCGGACACGAGGAACACGACGAGGGCGTCCGCGTACGCGCCTCGCGCGATGCAATAGGCGATCACCGGCACCAGCGCCAGCCGGAGAAACGTCAGCAGGTTCGGCAGGTGGCGCATGCGCCATTCTGACCGATGCCGGTGGCGCCGGGTGCCCGGCGCGCAACACGCGGCTGCAGCTGGCCTTCGGGCAGCAGCGACATCAGCTCCCCGGATACGCGCTGTTTGGGCGTGGTCGGCATCCGCCTGAGCCGGATCCGCTGCGAGGCGTTGCGCGACTACATCGATCGCGAGTACGCGGCGATGGGGACCGTGGCGAAGTCGCTCAAGCTCGCGCCGCAATGGCGCAGCGCCGGTGGCGCGCGCCGTCACGCGCCCGCGTTGATGCGCTTCACGCCGGCAACGAAGCGCGCCAGCGTCGGCGACAGCACGCCGCGCGGGATCATCGCCTCGATCAGCTGGAAGCGGCCGCGCGTGGCGTGCGCGCGGGCCAGCGCGGCGGCGAGCTCGCGCCGCGTGTGCACGCGCACGCCGTCGCCGCCCAGCGCGCCGGCGGCCTGCCGCGAAGCGCCATTCGGGCAGGTCGTTGAACGCGATTCCGGGCTGGAAGGTGCGCAGCATCTCCCAGCTCGCGGTTGTTGAACACGATGACGATCGGGATCGAAGCCGTAGCGCGCGCAATTGCCGAGCTCCCAGCCGGTCATCTCGAACGCGCCGTCGCCGACGAGGATCAGCGGCCGCTCGCCGGTCGCCGCCTGCAGGCCGAGGCCCGCGGGCACGCCGAAGCCCATCGACGCGTAGTAGCCGGGCGCGATCAGCGCGGTGTGGTCGATGTCCATCGCGGTGAACAGGCAGTCGCCGACGTCGACCGCGATCGGCATCCGGCCGTGCGCGGCCATGAGATCGTTGACCGCGCACGCGATGTCGTTCGGGCGCGATCGGCACGTCGTCGGCCGGCATGCCGCGCGGATACCGCACGCGCGGTCGCCGGTCGCGCGCGGCCGCCGTGCGGAACGGCGCGCGATCGAGCAGCGCGTCGACGAACGCGGCCAGCGGGATGTCGGCGATAGGTGTGATGCCCGAGCGTCACCTGGCCGTCGAGCGCGCGGATCGTGCGGCGCAGGTCGATCTGGCGCACCGACACGCCGAAGTTCGTGTCGGAAATGATGACGCCCAGCAGGAACAGCGCGTCGGATTGCTCGACCCGCGCGGTGATCTCGGGCTCGCCGGCCACGCCGAGGTAGGTGCCGAGCGGCGGCGTCGCGCGTCTCGGCGAGCAGCCCGCGGCCCATGATGCTGGTCACGACCGGCAGACCCGAGGCGCGCGGCGAGCCGCGCGACCTTGTCCTCCAGTCCGAAACGGCGCACCTCGACGCCGACCATCAGCACCGGCGCGCGCGGCCGCGGCGAGGCGCGCGAGCACGTCGTCGACGCACGCGGCGAGCGCCTCGTCGTCGACCGCCGCCGGCGGCACGGCACCACCGGCGCGCACGCCACGCGCACCATGTCGCGCGGCACCTCGATGTACACGGGCCGCGACTCCGCGAGGCATCGCGCGCAGCACGCGCGCGATCTCGTGCGGCGCGCGCTCGGCGTCGTCGAGGCGCGCCTGCGCGCACGTGATCTCGCGGAAGATGCGCGCCTGCGAATCGAGCGTCTTCGCCTGGTGATGCAGCAGCAGCCCGGTGCCCGCCTCGCCCTTGCCCGGCCCGCCCGGACACGACCACGACCGGCGACTTCTCGGCATAGGCGCCCGCGACGGCGTTGACGATGTTGAGCGCGCCGGCGCCGTAGGTCACGGCGACGACGCCGGGCGCGCAGTTCATGCGCGCGGTTGCGTCGGCCGCGAACGCGACCGCCGGCTCGTGCGACAGCGTGTACAGCGGCAGGATGCCGGACTCTTCGGCGACACTGAAGAACGGCAGCGCGAAATCGCCGGGAATGCCGAAGATCTGGCGCGCGCCGTGGGCGACCAGGGCGTGCAGCAGCGATTCGGCGAGATTCATGGGACGACCGGCGGCGTGGGGAGTCAGGCAGTGTCCCGTGCGGCGCCGCACCCGACCTTGCCGCCGATCAAGATCGCGGCAACGATCCCCCGTGGGCGCCGGCCGCGAGCCGCGCGATGGCGTCCGACTCGACGATGAAGCGGCCGGCCGATGGCGAGCGCGACGCGGCGACCATCGCCCGCGCGACGACGTGCCGCCGACGATCGCGCCGGTACCTCGCCGGCACCAGCGGCGACAGCGGACGCATCAGCGCCAGCGCCGCGCGCTCGCCCGCGCGGAATTCCGCACGCTCGCCCGGCCAGCAGCGACGGCCGCACGGCGACGTTCGTCACGAACGGCAGGCGCGACGAGCTCCGCCTCGAGTTCGCCCTTCACGCGGTTGTAGAACACGCGCGAACGCGGGATCGGCGCCCATCGCGCGACACGACGAAGCAGCGCGTCGCACCGGCGGCGAGCGCCATGTGCGCGAGCGTCACGGGGTACACGAGGTCGACGTTGCGGAACGCCTCCTCGCGATCCCGCCTGCCTGATCGTGGTGCCCAGGCAGCAGTAGTAGTCGTCGATCGGCGGCGCCGCAATGTCCTGCAGGTGCTCGAAGTCGACCACCGCCTCGGTCAGCTTCGGGTGCGGGATGGCCAGCGGACGCCGCGTCGAGCGCGACCACCGACGGTCACGTCGGGTCGTCGAGCAGCAGCTGGACGAGCTCGCCGGCCGACGAGACCGGTGGGGCCCGCGACGAGGGCACGGCGATGCATTGCGCCATTATCGCTCCCTCGTGTAACTTGTCGAGCACGGGGGTCGCGGCGATGCACATCGCGGCTCCGGAGCGTGCCTGCTCGCGCGGCCATGGCCGAACCTCGACCCACTCGCCGACATTCGACGACCCTCGCTACGGTCCCTGGCACCCGGGCATCGAGTCGCAGATTCCCGGCGACCTGCTGCCGCTCGCCACGCTGTTTCGCCCGGAGCACGTGCGCAGCGCCGCTGCCGACGTCGCAGGAGCTCGCCGACCTGACCGGCCTGCCGCTGCACGAGCTCGCCGCGTTTCGTCCCGAGCGGCTCGCGCTGCACGAGGTGCTCGCTGCGCGTCACGGCCAACATCTCCGTCCCCGACGGCAAGCGCATCGAGGACCTCGGGATCAACTTCCGGCAGATCACGCAGCGTGCTGCTCGACCGGCACGTCGCGCCGCGCGATGGACGACGATCGCGTCCGCGTACGCACGCGCGCGCGCACGAGGCCGCCGCGGTCATCGAGCGCGAGCTCGCGCGCTCGTTCGCGCCGCCCGTCGCCGTCGCCGCCGCGCGCCGACACCGGCCTGGTCGGCGCGTGCTGTCGGCGACGCGCGGCGCGCCCGCACACGCGCCCGACGGCCGCGACACCGGAAGCGGCCTCGTCGCCGATTGGGATGCGCGCGCCCGCGCCGGCGGCGACGAGGTCGAGCGCGCGGCACTGCGGGCGCTCGCGCGCACCGTGTCCGCGCTGCTCGTCAGGCACGGCGAGCTGTGGGGCGATCGCGGCGTGATCGCGCGCGTCGCCGTCGGAGCTCGCGGCCAACGACGTCGGCAGCGACGCGATCGGCGCGCTGATCGAGCCTATCGTCGCCGCCGCGGCCGAGGCGCGAGGGCTATCGCGCTGCTGCCGCGCCAGGCGCAGCCGGTGGTCATGAACACGAAGGGCCCGTCGGCGGCGGGCAAGAGCACGATGCGGCCGCTGCAGAAGCAGCTCGCCGGGCCGCATCGGCGTGCGACTGGAGCGAGTTCGCGCTGATCAGTCCCGACATCTGGCGCAAGCAGCTGCTCGACTACGGCAGCCTCGGCGCGCCGTACAAGTACGCCGGCGCGTTCACGGGCGAGGAGCTGCGATCGTCGACCAGAAGCTCGACCGCTACATGGCGCGCAAGGCGCGAGCGCGGGGAGATGTCGCACCTGCTGATCGACCGCTTCCGGTTCGACAGCTTCGCGCCGGATTCCGACGAGGCCGGCAGCAACCTGCTCACCCGCTTCGGGCAGATCGTCTACCTGTTCTTCCTCGTGACGCCGCCGCAGCGCTGGTCGAGCGCGCGTGGCAGCGCGGACTCGACGTCGGCCGCTACAAGGCGGTCGACGACACGCTCGCGCACGCGGTCGAGGCGTATTCGGGCATGCCCGAGCTCTTCTTCACGTGGATCCGCGCGCACCGAAAAGCGCGTGCACTTCGAGTTCCTCGACAACACGGTCGCGCGCGGCGCCCCGCCGCGCACCGCGGCGTTCGGCTGGAACCGACACGCTGAACGTGCTCGACGTCGCCTGCCTCATCGACATCGAGCGCTATCGCAAGCTCGACATCGACGCACGGTCGCCGGACGACGCTCTATCCCGATGCGCGGCGTGCTCGCGGTGGAGCGCAACACCGCGTTCCTCAAGCGCTGCGTCGCCGAATTCCGCGAGGTGAACTTCGTCGACCAGGCGACCGGACGCGTCTATCTCCACGTGATCGACGGCGTGCCGCAGTGGGTGCGATCGCGCGACGCTTGCGGGCGCCGCGCACGACGCAGACGTGCGGGCCGGCCTGCAGGCCGCAGTACCGCAGGCGTTCGCGGCGACCGTGCCGGAACGCGACGGGGCCGCGCTCGCCGACGACGAGGCCCTGCACACGGTCGGCCAGTGGGGATCGCGCGTGCAGGGATAAGCGGCGGTTCGCGGCCGGCCCCCGCCGCCGCGCGGCAGGCGCGCGGGCGTGCGACCTCCCGTGTTACTTGCCTACCTGGTTGCCGATCACGCCGCCGACGACGCCGCCGCCGACCGTCCCGATCGGATCGCCGCGGGTCAACGCCGCGCCCGCCGCCGCGCCGACGCCGGCGCCGATCACGGTGTCGCGGTCGCGCGTGGACATGCCGCTGCACGCGCTGAGGGAGAGGGCCAGGCACATCGCTGCAATCGCTGATTTCATCGCTGCCTCCGTTGTTGTCCGGTAATCGCACTGCGCTCGTCGCGCGGCCGGCGTATGGCGCCACTATCGCCCGGCGGCCGCGGCGCGCCCATAGGAATCGCCCGCATCGGCGGGTAGGAATCGCGCTCGCCGCGACGTGGCAAGGTGGGTCGGCGTGCTGCCGGAATGCCTCCGGCACCGCTCGCGGCGGGGCTCGACATTGACGCGAGCGGAACGGCACGCGACACTTCGGCACCCGGGCCGCAACGCCGGGCCGGAGGCCACTCCGGTCACACGAGACGTGCGGCACCGTTCTTTGGAGGAATGCATGAGCAGATTGAGACATTGGAGCGCGGCGATCGCGCTGGTGATGGGCGTGACCGGTTCGGGCGCAGCGCTGGCGCAGGACACGCTCAAGGTCGCCGCCGGTCAGCGCGGCAACTGGGACACCACCATCGCGGAGGTCGGCCAGCGCGCCGGCATCTTCAAGAAGCACGGCATCGTGCTCGAGATCCTGTGGACGCAGGGCGGCGGCGAGACGCAGCAGGCGGTGATCTCCGGCAGCGTCGACATCGGCGTCGCGCCCGGAATCATGGGCGTCCTGTCCGCGTTCTCGAAGGGTGCGCCGGTGCGCATCATCGGCGCGGAGACGACAGGCGCCGCGGACCTCTACTGGTACGTACCGTCCGGCTCGCCGATCAAGACGCTGAAGGACACCGAGGGCAAGACCATCGCCTACTCGACCAACGGCTCGTCGACGCACGGCATCGTCACCGCGTTCATGAAGCAGTACGACCTGAAGGCCAAGCCCACCGCGACCGGCGGCCCGGCGCCCACGCTCACGCAAGTGATGTCGGGACAGATCGACGTGGGCTGGTCCGCGCCGCCGTTCGGCCTGCAGCAGCTCGACGAAGGCAAGATCCGCGTGGTCGCGAGCGGCAACGACGCGACCGTGTTCAAGGGGCAGACGGTGCGCCTGCTCATCACCAACACGCAGACGCTCACCCAGCGCAAGGCGGTGATCGACCGCTTCATGAAGGCGTACCGGGAGACGATCGACTGGATGTACTCGAACGATCCCAAGGCGCTGCAGACCTATGCCGATTTCGTCGGCATCCCGGTCGCGTACGCGAAGCGCACGCGCGACGACTTCTTTCCCGAAGGCCGCGGTCGATCCCGACAAGATCGTCGGGCTCGACACCATCGTGCCCGATGCGGTCGCGCTCAAGTTCACGGCGCAGCCGTTGACCAAGGAGCAGCTCGCCGAGCTGATCCAGATCCCTCCCCGCTGATGGCATCTCCGAAGGAGCTGCGGCGGCCTCCGGCGGGGCCGCCCGCCGCGGGACGGGCCGGCGGCCGGCGCAGGGCAGCAGGCGGCGAACGCTGCGGGAGGGCATGATCCGCTCCTCGTCGTCGAGCACATCACCAAGCGGTTCTCGACCCGCGAGGGCGACCTGCTCGCGGTGGACGACATCTCGCTGTCGGTGGCGCCCGGCGAGTTCGTGTCGATCATCGGACCATCGGGCTGCGGGAAGTCGACGTTGTTCAACATCGTCGGCGGGCTCGTCGGCGACTACGAGGGCCACGTCACCGTGGCCGGCGAGCGCATCGCGGGCACGCATCCGGCGATCGGCATGGTGTTCCAGGAGGAATCGACGTTCCCGTGGCGCACGGTGCTCGAGAACGTCGCGTTCCCGCTCGAGATCGCCGGGGTCGCCAAGGCCGAGCGGCTCGACCGCGCCGCGCATTTCGTGTCGATGGTGGGCTTGTCCGGCTTCGAGCGGCGCTATCCCTCGGAACTGTCCGGCGGCATGCGCCAGCGCGTGGCCATCGCGCGCACGCTCGCGTCCAATCCGCGCATCCTGCTCATGGACGAGCCGTTCGCGGCGCTCGACGAGCAGACGCGCGTGCTGCTCGGCGCCAAGGTGCTGCAGATCCAGCAGGACCTGAAGCAGACGACGCTCCTCATCACGCACAACCTGACGGAGGCGGTGCAGCTTTCCGATCGCGTGCTGGTCATGACCTACCGGCCGGGCCGGCTGAAGCGCGTCGTCGACATCGAGCTGCCGCATCCGCGCGATGCGGACGTGGTCGGCAGCGACGCGTTCGGCCACTACGTCGCCGAGATCTGGCACGACCTGCGCGACGAAGCGAGCCGCGGCATCGCGGACGCCGAGGAGCGCGTGCTGCATCAGCACGGCGGGCGATGAGCGTGCGCGACTTCCTGCGCTCGCGCAACGGCGCGCGCATGTTCGGCGCGGTCACGGTGCTGGCGGCCATCGGGATCGTCGAGGCGCTGATCCGCGCGAAGGTGATCAACGGCTTCATCGTGCCGCTGCCGTCGCAGATCGCGGCCGCGATCCCGCGCATCGTCGCCGAGGAGCACGTGCTGCAGCGGTTCTGGCAGACGTCGCTCGAGGTCATGTGGGCCAGCCTGCTCCTCATCGTCGTCGGGGTCCCGCTCGGCGTCGTCCTCTACCGCTACCGGCTGGTGCGCATGGCCACCGAGACGTGGGTCGGCGCGCTCGCCGCCGCGCCGATCGTGCTCATGTATCCGCTGTTCCTCGTGATCTTCGGGCGCAGCACGACGACGATCGTGATGATCGGCTTCGCGGCAGGCCTTGCCCCGGTGATCCTCAAGACCCTCGAAGGCCTCGCGGGCACGCGGCCGGTGCTGCTCGCGGTCGGCACGAGCTTCAGGCTGACGCAGGTCGCAGCAGTTCTGGAAGATCCTGCTGCCTTCCGCGCTGCCGACGGTGTTCGTCGGCCTGCGCCTCGGGCTCATCTTCGCGATGATCAACATCGTCGGCGTCGAGTTCCTGATCAATTTCGGCGGGCTCGGGCAGCTCATCAACGAGCTCGCCGAGCGCTACGACCTGCCCGGCACCTACGGTGCCATCTTCTTCGTCGTGGTGGCGAGCATCGTGTTCTTCGACGTCAGTGCCAGGATCGAGCGATGGCTGCGACCGCACGCGTAGCGTCCGCGCCCTCCGCCGCCCTGCCGACGCCGCGGCGCGTCCTGCTGCTGCGCGTGGCCATCGTCGCGTTCGTGCTGGTCGCGTGGCAGGCGCTGTCGATGTCCGGCCTGCTGTTCCGCGACGTGGTGCCGTCGCTCGCGGCCATCGGGCGCGCGCTGCTCGCGTTACTGACGAACGGCGATTTCTACGCGAACCTCGGCGTGACGCTCGGCGAGATCGCCGTGGCACTCGCGATCGGCGGTCTCGCCGGCCTCGCGGTCGGCATCCTGCTCGGCGCCAATCGCTTCCTGTCGCAGGCGTACGAAGCCATGGTGTACTACCTGGGTCCGACGCCGAAGATCATCTTCTTTCCCGTGATGATCATGTGGTTCGGCGTCGGATCGGGATCGAAGATCGCGATGGGCGTGCTGTCGTGCTTCTTCCCCATCGTGATCAGCACCGCCGCCGGCATGCGCGAGGTGGACGCGGTGCTGATCCGCGTGGGCCGCTGCGTTCCGCCTCACCGCATGGCAGATGGCGACGAAGATCTACGTTCCCGCGCTGCGCCAGCCGATCATCAACGGCGTGCGGCTGGGGCTCGGCGTGGCCATCATCGGCACGCTGCTCGCCGAGACCAAGCTCTCCAACAAGGGCATGGGCTACCTGATCATCCAGGCGTACTCGACATTCGACATGCCGAAGATGTACGCGCTGCTGATCGTGCTGTTCGTGCTCGCGATCGGGGCGAATGCGGTGATCGGACGGCTTGGCCGGTCGGCGCAACGCGCCTGAACGGGAGCATCGCGTAACATCCGCATCGAGCCCGGGTGGTGAAACTGGTAGACACAAGGGACTTAAAATCCCTCGACCGCAAGGTCATGTCGGTTCGACCCCGGCCCCGGGCACCAGCATCGAAGTCACCCACGGCGCTGCTCGCGGCCGTCGTTTCCGTGCCACGTCCTCTCATTGCCGGCGGCGGCCGGCTGGCGTGCGCCGTTCGAAAGCGTTCGTCGATCCGACCCGCTACTCGTGACGTCGTGAAGGAATGTAGAGCGGATTGAGCGACGGAGCGACGCGCTGCATGGCGTTCACCATGGCGTCACCGGTCATGCTCATGTGGTCGCGTCCGGGTTGCGAAGTGACGCTGAGGGTCGGGACCATGCTTCTGGCCCCGACGGGTCTCCTCCGGTGACGCCTCTTGGCGCAGCGCATTGCCGACTCCGAGATCGATAGGCTCGAAGCCCGATAAAGCAACCACTGTGCCAGGCGTACGCCGCGGTACCGCGGCGCACGTCGTCGTCCACTTGCCGTTAGCGCCGAACATCGCCGGGCCCTCCCCGCGCGAGCGAGGAGAGCAGGCACGGCATCGACGTTCGCCGCGACCGCCTAGCGCCGCAACCCGGGCATGTACTTCGCGAAGTCGCCCATCACGCGCTGCATCGACTCGAACGCGTTGCCGCCGGAGCTCACGACGTTCTGCATCGCCTTGATGACGTTCTGCGCCTGGCGCAGGTCCGGCATCATCGACATCGCGGCGCGCGCTTCCTTGACGCCCGGCACGCCGGACATCTGGTCTTCCATCATCGCGAAGAGGCGCTTCTGCATCTCGACGATGAGATCGAACATCTGGCCCCAGTAGCGCATCGCCTGCTCCATCGCTTCCTGCGAAGCGGTCTGGCTCGCCGCCATCATCTCGTCGGGAGTGCCCGCCTCGACGGCGCGCCGCGCGGCCTTGCGCCCCATGGCGCGCGCCTGCTCCTCGCCTTCGAACTGCAGGCGGCGCAGTTGCGTGGTGTTCTCGATCGCGGCGTTGATGATGTCCAGCGCCATCTTCGCGTTCGCCTTGTAGAGGTCGATCGCCTGCTCGGGCGTCATCAGCTTGGTCATCTTGGAGAGGTCGCCCATTCCCATGCCGGCCATCATCTTGGGATCGAAGCCCGGGAACGGGGCGGCCTCGGGCGCGGCGGACGGTTCCGAGCGCTTGGCCGCGGCCGGCCGCTTGGCGGCCTTGCGCGCCGGCTTCTTCGCGGCGGATTTCGCGGCCGGCTTCGCCGCCGGTGCAGCAGGTGCCTTCTTCGTCGCCATGTTGCGCTCCTTCGTCACGAGAAACTGTCGGTCTTCGATAAGACTCCCAATCCGGGTGGCGCGTCAAGCGAGCGCGGTCAACGTCCATGGCGGCAGGCTCGCGTCGTGCGCGTGCTACGATTTTCGTTTTTGCCCGCTGCACGCAGGACGGCGGCGCATGCCACGGGAGGATTCGCGATGACCGGTTTGCGTGAGCGTTTCGGACGGCCCCTGCGGCTCGGCATCATCGGCGGCGGGCCCGACGCATGGATCGGCCGGATGCATCGCGGCGCGGCGGAGATGGACGGGTGGTGGCGCTGTGTGGCCGGCGTCTTCTCGTCCGATCCGGCGCGCTCGCGCACGGCCGGCGTGGCGATGGGCTTCCCGGCCGACCGCAGCTACGGGACGGTGGAAGAGATGCTCGCCCGCGAGCGCGCACGCGACGACGCCATCGATGCCGTCGCGATCATGACGCCCGAACGACACGCACTATCCGTTCGCGGCGGCGGCGCTCGACGCGGGCTTCGACGTGATGTGCGACAAGCCGGTGACGCACGACTTCGCGCAGGCCGCCGATCTCGTCGCGCGCACGAAGGCGGGCAACCGCCTCTTTGCGATCGCGCACGGCTACACCGCGTATCCGATGGTCCGTTACGCGCGGCATCTCGTGCACGAGGGGGCGATCGGTCCGGTGCGCATGGTGCAGGTCGAATACATCCAGGCCGGCATGGCCACGCGCGTGGAGGAAGGCCCGCAGAACAACCGCTTCCGCTGGATCCTCGATCCGGCGCGCAGCGGCCTGGCGCTCGTCATGAGCGCGATCGGCTGCCACGCGCAGCATCTCGCGTGCTTCGCGATCGACGGCCGCGTCGCGCGCGTGGTCGCCGACGTGGGCGCGCTGCTGCCGGGGCGCGTCGTGGTCGACTACGTCTCGGCGCTGCTCGAATTCGACGGCGGCGTGCGCGGCACGTTCACGGTCACGCAGGCCGCCGCGGGGGGCGAGAACGACATCCGGTTGCGCGTCTACGGCGAGAAGGGGCACCTCGATTGGTCGCATCGCGACGCGTCGTATCTCAATCTCGCGCTGCAGGGCGAGCCGGTGCGCCGCATGGGCCGCGGCAATCCGTTCCTGCCGCCCGCGATCATCGCGCTCGGACGCACGCCGCATGGCCACCCCGAAGGATTGCGCGAGGCGTTCGCCAACGTCTACGCCGAGCTCGCGCAGGACCGAATGGCGCGCGACCTGGGCGAACCGGCGCCCCACCTCCTCTACCCGCGCATCGAGGAAGGCGCGCACACCATGGCGTTCATCGAGGCCTGCCTGCGTTCGCAGGCGAGCGGCCGCTGGGAAACGGTCGCGCGCCTGCCTGCCTGACGGGGGGCGGTCAGTCGGCTGCGCCGTGCGCCGGCGCGGCGTGCGCCGCGGGACGCGTGACCGTCGCCGAGCGCGCGCAGCCCAGCAGGATGCCCGCCACGACGAGATAGCTCAGCGCGACCAGCGGCGTCTGCGCCACGCCGATCGCCTCGCCGTGCATGAAGCCGAAGAACGTGAGCACCGCGCCGGCGAGTGCTGAAGCCCGCGGCCTTGCGGAAAGCGCCGTCGATCACGAAGGCGGCCATCGCGCCCAGCACGAGCCCGCCGAGGATGGCGCCGCCGCCCATCACCGCCAGCCCCTGGTACAGCACGCCGACCTGCGCGAGCTTGTCGAGGCCGACCGCCGCCGCGCTGGTGCCCGCCGCGCCGAGCGCGTTGTCGATCATGAGCTTGCCCCACGCCGCGAGGTGCGGCGTCAGCGCCAGCACCACCGCGGGCGCATGGCTGCGGGGCGATTCCTGGAACGCCTGCGCACCGATCAGCATGCCGATGTACAGCAGTATCGGCGCGATCGCGACCACCGGAATCAGCGACGACACGAGCGCGATGATGCCGAACCACGCCAGCACGATCACCATGGCGCCGGTGGCGGCCGAGTAGCCGAGCCGCCCACCCATCGCCTTCCAGCCCGGATGTCCGATGTACACGGCGTTGATGAACGGATTGCCCATCAGGCACCCGACGAGGCTCACCACGCCATCGGCGGTGAGCACGCGCGTCGTCGGAAAGCTGTCGCCCGCCGCGGCGGCGCTTTCCACGTTGTCCATCGCTTCGACGAGGTCGTAGATGCCGAACGGGATCGCGGTGACGAGGATCACGCCGAGGAACTCGAAGCCGGCGAACACGTGGCTCACGGCGGGCAGCGGCACCGAGAAGCCGAAATTGGCGAAAGCCTTCGCCACGTTGTCGCCGCTCATCCCGCCCATCGGAACGCCGGCCGCGCTCGCGATCCACGCGATGGCGGTGCCGGCCGCGATCGCGACCAGCCCGGCCGGAATCCCGCGCCAATAGCGCACGCCGCCGAACCACGACGCGAGGATGATCGCGAAGCACACGATGCCGATCACCGGCGTCATGTACATTTCCTCGGCGGGACGCATCGAGATGAACGCGATGGAAACGCCGGCGAGGGTGCCGAGCAGTGCCGCGCGCGGCGTGATCCTGCGCACCAGCGGCGCGACGAAGCCGCCCGCCATCAGCACGAAGCTCTGCACGAAGACCCACACGAGCCCCGCCTCCCATCCCTTCACCGGGTCGCCGGTCGCAAGGGTGATCGGCAGCATGATCACGAACACCACCACGAACATGTGCGGCACGCTGATGCCGGACGGCAGCGCGCACACGTCGGTGCGCCCGGTGCGCGACGCGAGGCGATATGCGAGCCACGCGTAGTAGAGCGTGGACAGGGCCATCATGAGGCCCGCGGCGGGAATGATGCGGCCGAACACGAGGTCGTCCGGCATCTTGAGCACGAAGCGCAGCAGCCCCGTCATCACGAGCAGGTTGACGAGGATGTTGGTGCCGAAGCCGAACAGCGCATTCCAGTCGCCCGGCGTCCACAGTGCGGGTTTGCTCGTCGTCATGGCCAACGCTCCCTGATGTGCGATCGGCGCCCGCCGATCAGTGCGACAGCGCCGCAAGCACGCGGCGCGAATCCGTGACCCAGCCGAAGATGCCGCCCTGCGCCTTGATCATCGCCAGCGCGGCCGCGTGGAACTCGGGGAAGTAGGACGCGCAGCAGTCGCCCGGCACGAGGCAGCGGAAGCCGCGATCGTTCGCCTCGCGCACCGTCGTGTGGACGCAGACCTCGGTCGTGACGCCGCACACGATGAGGGTCGCGATGCCGCGGTGGCGCAGGATCGCGTGCAGGTCCGTTGCATAGAACGCGCCCTTGCCCGGCTTGTCGATCACGGGCTCGCCTGCGATCGGCGCCAGCGCATCGACGATGGCGTGCCCGGGCTCCCCGCGCACGAGGATGCGGCCCATCGGCCCCGCGTCGCCGATGCGCAGCGACGGCGCACCGCGTTCGATCTTCGCCGGCGGAGCGTCCGAGAGATCGGGACGATGGCCTTCGCGCGTGTGAAGCACGAGCATGCCGACGCGACGCGCGCGAGCGAGCAGCGCACCGCATGGCGCGACCGCCGCATGCAGGAGCGACACGTCGTTGCCGAGCGTCTCGCCGAAGCCGCCGCGCTCGAGGAAGTCGCGCTGCATGTCGATGATCACGAGCGCCGTCGTCCGTGCGTCGATCGCGATCGGTGCCGGCTCGGCGTCCACCCACGCAGATGGCATGCGCTCTCCCGCCGCGCGCGGGCGGCGCGCGGCTTTGCGCAGCCCTGTTGCAAGAAGCAAACCAGGGCACCCGTCAGGATGCGGCCGCCGGTGTCGCAAGTGGATTCAAGGTGTTACCGATACCGTCACACGCCTGAGCGGCGAGTGCGGCCGCTTGCGGCGCACGCGTTCAGTGCAGCCGCCAGCAATTGGTGCGGGGCGGTCCGGACGGACAGCCGACGTGCGTCCCGCATGGCTCGGGGACGTCCGACGCGTGCGAATGATCGTTTGATTCCGCGCATGGGCCGGCGCGAGGCGATGCGCCGCACGCCTGGGCACCATTCGGAACCCGTTGATCCATGTCAACACCGCCGTAAGGGACACATGTCAGCATCACCGCGAACTCTCCGGCCGTGTGCAGCATGCGCACGGCTTTCCATGAAGAACCACCATCGCGCACCGGGACCCAAGATGAACAAGTTCCTTCCGGTTACCGCGGCCCTTCTGTTCCTCGCAGTTGCCGCCGCCGCGCCGCTTCCGGCGCATGCGGCGACCCCGCCCACGCTCACCCCGGCACCAGGCGTGAACGACACATGTCTCATGTGTCACGCCGACAAGGATGCCAAGAGCGCGGGCGGGAAATCCATCGCCGTCGATGCCGACCGCTTCAAGGGGTCGGTGCACGGCGAGATGCAGCTCAAGTGCACGGATTGTCACGCCGACGTCTCGGCGCAGAAGTTGCCGCACGCTGAAAAGTTGCAGCCGGTCAACTGTGCCGCGTGTCACGACAAGGCGGTCGCCCAGTACGCGGGCACCGTGCACGGCCTCGCGCGGAAGGGCGGCAACAGCGTCGCCGCGACGTGCGTCGATTGCCACGGCACGCACGACATCAAGCGCGCCAAGGATCCCGACTCGCGCACCAATCACGCGAACATCGAGGCCACGTGCTCCAAGTGCCACGGCAACGACACGCTCGCTACGCAGACCAAGCTGCCCGGCGGCAACGTCGGCGCCATGTTCCACGACAGCATCCACGGCAAGGCGCTGAAGGGCGCCGCGCAGGGGTCGGCGCCGACGTGCACGAACTGCCACGGCGCGCACGACATCCGCGCCAAGGGCGAGGAGAAGAGCCACACCAGCCGGGCCAACATCCCCGACACGTGCGGCTCCTGCCACAAGGCCGAAAAGGCCGCGTTCGTGAAGGGGCAGCACGGCAAGCTGCGGCAGGACGGCAATCTCGCGGCCCCCGGCTGCACCGACTGCCACTCCGCGCACGGCATCGAGCAGCACGACTCGGCCACGTTCCAGGTGCAGGTGATCAAGGAATGCGGGACGTGCCACCAGGAATACCTGTCGAGCTATCGCGACACGTTCCACGGCCAGGTGACGGCGCTCGGGTTCGCCCGCATGGCCACGTGCGCGTCCTGCCATGGCGCGCACGAGGTGTTGCCGGCGTCGAACCCCGCGTCGAAGGTGTCCCCGCAGAACCGCCTCGCGACGTGCCAGAAGTGCCATGAAGGCGCGGGCGCCAATTTCGCGAGCTTCGATCCGCACGCGAACCGGCACGACAAGGCGCGCAACCCGTTCTACTACTACGCCGCGCTGTTCATGGAGCTCCTGCTGTTCGGCGTGTTCTCGTTCTTCGGCATTCACACCGTGTTCTGGCTGTATCGCGAAGTTCGCGTGAAGCTCAGCGGCAAGCGCGGCGAGGAGAAGTCATGACCAGCAGCGCGACCACAGGCAGCGTTGCCGCGCCCGCGGCGGCCGGAGGCACGACCGCACAACGCTACTACCGGCGCTTCACGCCGATCGAGCGGGTGCTGCACGCCTTCCTCATGCTCTCGTTCGTCGGCTGCGCGCTGTCCGGCCTGCCGCTCATCTTCGCGGACAAGGCCTGGGCGGCCACGCTGGCGCGGCTCCTGGGCGGCTTCACGGGCGCGGGCATCATCCACCGCATCTGCGCGTTCGTGATGATCGTGGTGTTCTCGACGCACGTGATCATGATTGTCCGGCGCATGTTCGCGAGCGGCGGCGGCCTCCTGAAGGTGCTGTGGGGACCGGATTCGATGGTGCCGCAGCCGCAGGACATCGTCGACATCTACCGCAACTTCAAGTGGTTCCTCGGCAAGGGACCGCAGCCCGCAGTTCGACCGCTGGACCTACTGGGAGAAGTTCGACTACTGGGCGGTCTTCTGGGGCATGTTCATCATCGGCGGCTCGGGGCTCCTGCTCTGGTTCCCGGTGTTCTTCAGCAAGCTCCTGCCGGGCTGGATGTTCAACGTCGCCGCGCTCGTGCACGGCGAGGAAGCGCTGCTCGCGGTCGGCTTCATCTTCACGTTCCATTTCTTCAATGGCCACGTGCGCCCGGCGAAGTTCCCGATGGACACCGTGGTGTTCACCGGACGCATCTCCGAGCACGAGATGAAGGAAGAGCGCCTCATGCAGTATCGACGCATGCAGCGCGAGGGCGACCTGGCGGCGAGCGAGGCCCCGCCGCCGACGGCGGAAGCGAAATGGTTTGGCTGGGTCGTGGGCGGCACGGCGCTGATTCTCGGCATCGTCGCCATCGTCCTGATCGTTTCGAGCGTGCTGTAGGTATACTTGCGCCCGGCTCGAGGCCGGGTGAGCGGGACTGGTTCGACGACACCGGCAAGGCCGGGCACGCGGGCAGTCCCGCAGTCGTATCGAGATGCAGCATGGGGGAAGGACGATGAAGGTGACGCTGGGCAGGAAGACGCTGATGATGGGAACGGCCACCACGATCGTGGTGGGCCTGATCGCGCTCGCGATCCTGGGCGCGGGCGGCATCGTCGCCTGGGAATACAGCAACAGCAACGCCTTCTGCACCAACAATTGCCACGCCGTGCATCCGGAGGAGCCGCGTGCGTACGCGGTGTACTCGCACGCGCGCGTGCAGTGCGTCGAGTGCCACATGGGCCGCCTGCCGACGCTGCAGCTCATGACGCTCAAGGCCGCGCACTATCACGAGCTGCTCGGCATGATCACCGGCTACAAGCGCCCGCTCGCGGCCACCACCCTGCGCCCGGCGCGCGACTCCTGCGAAGGCTGCCACTGGCCCGCGGTGAATCACGACGACAAGGTGCGCACCAAGGTCCACTACGCGGAGGACGCGGCCAACACCGAGACGCGCACGCGACTGGTGGTGCACACCGGCGGCGGCGAAGCGCGCGAGAAGGCCACGCGCGGCATCCACTGGCACGTCGAGCAGAACGTCGAATACGTGAGCGACGACGAGCAGAAGCGCACGATCCCCTGGGTGCGCATCACCGACAAGGACGGCAAGGCAACGGTGTACTTCGACGCCTCGAGCAAGGTCGGCCTCGCCGAGATGGAGCAGAAGCAGAAGCGCCGCTTCGAGTGCGCGGACTGCCACAACGCGGCGGGCCACCCGTTCAAGAACCCGGCCGACCGCGTCGACGAGGCCATGGCCGCCGGCACGATCGATACGTCGATCCCGTCGATCAAGGCGCGCTCGGTGGCGATCATCGAGAAGGCGTCCACCCTGCACGGACCGATGGACCAGCAGATCCCGGCGTTCAAGGCGATCATCGCCGACGCCGCGCCCAAGGGCGACTTGAAGCCCGAGCAGAAGTCCGCCGAGGCGCAGTACGCGAAGACGATGCTCGGGATCCTCGAGCTGTCCGAGTTCGAGGCGAAGGACCTGTCGTGGAAGTCGTTCCCGAATCACGTCGGGCACAAGGACTCCCCGGGTTGCTTCCGCTGCCACGACGGCAAGCACTTCAACGACAAGGGCGAGGCGATCCGCCTGCAGTGCACGCTGTGCCATGACCTGCCGCAGGTCACGGTGAACGGCACGCTGAAGACGGTGGCCTCGACGGTGGCGCCTGGCATGACCCCGCCGGACAGCCACAACGCACCCAACTGGATGCACGAGCACCGCGTCGCAGGTCGACCAGTCGTGCACGATGTGCCACGGTCCCATCAAGTGGGGCACCGAGGGCGGCAACTTCTGCGCGAACCCGGCATGCCACGGCCGCAAGTGGCCCGAGCTGAGCCTCGACGCGAAGAAGAGCTAGCGCAACGGTCTAACGGGGTGCGGGCAGATCAACGCCCGCTTTGTCGAACGGACGCCGGTCTCCCGGCGCCCGTTCGAATTTTCCCTTCTGCGGCTGCCCGATTTGACGGGCCCGGCGCCTCTCGCAGCATTCACCCCTGCCGCAAAACCCCTACTCGCCGATCGCTGCGCCTTTGCGCATGAACGGCAGGCGCCGACCGAATCCGTCGCTGTCGGCCTGCGCGCTCGACGCGGCGAGCGCTGCGGCCTCCGCGTAGGGCATCGGGTTCCGGCGCGATTCGATCTCCAGCAGCTTCGTCTCGTCGTTCACGCGAACGCCGTACCGCGCGAGGTTGTTGAGAAGATACATGGCGAACAGGTTGTCGGCGTCCTCGTAGTGATCCTGCTCGTTGCGGAAATCGCGGGACAGCACGGAGGGGAATCGGTTGGGCAGGTCCTTGAACGCCACCGGCTCGTCGTCGTGCGGCTCGACGTACGGCGAGAGGGGATACTTCCGATAGAGGGTCACGTCCACCCGGTATCCGCGCCGGTTCCAGGCCTCGAGGAGCTTCATTGCCATTTCGGTCGGGATGTTGGCGTTAGCCGCCGCCACCACGCGCCGGCCCGAGAGGAGAATGGCGCTCGTGACGTCGAGATCGTCGTAGCCCGCACCGTATCGGAAGGCGACGCCGATGGTCTTGGCGCAGTTGAGGCGCAGGTAGTCATACCGCACCTCGCCATCGTGATACTCGGTGTGGCGCGCGCGCTTGCGATAATCGTCGTTGATCCGGCGGAAGAACGCGGAAAGGGCCGACTTCTCGGCGGCGGGAACGCCGTACACGCGCACGCCGATGACCGAGCGCTTGTAGATCTCCCCGAAGTCGAGGCCGAAGGACGCGGTGTCGCCGAGCGACGAGCGCGTGCCGAACAGGTATTCCTTCTTGGGCACGCTGACCATCAGGTCGTCGACGTAGAAGCCGGTCGCATGCTTCCGCGCGCGGTCGGCATAGAAATTGGCGGTGAACACCAGATCGTCGCCTGGGCACCTGATCGCGGATGGCCAGCGCCAGGTGCCCCGCCGAGCCGCCCTTCGACGTACCGTAGCTGATCAGCAGCTCGAGGTCGTACGGGATCCTCGTCGCAGCATCTCCACGATGGCATCGACGTTCACCGGGCCCGGGCCACCCTGGGTTCCGAACTCCGCCGCTGCCGCGGCGGCGGCGAACAGCAGCGCCATCAGCACGCAGCAGGCCTGACGACGCGTACGCGGACTGTCGACGAACGACGCCGCGGTCATTCCGGAACGCCGAAAGGCTGATGGCTCACCTGGACTCGCCGGATGCCGCGGGCTGCCCGCGGGCACCCTCCTCCCGCATCCATTCGACAAGCAGCGTGTAGCTGACGGCGAGCACCACCGGCCCGACGAACAGGCCGATGATGCCGAACGCGAGCAGCCCGCCGATCACGCCGGCGAAGATCAGCAGCAGCGGCAGGTCGGCACCCTTGCGGATCAGCATCGGCCGCAGCACGTTGTCCAGCATGCCGACGCAGCACGGTCCACACGAGCAGCGCGGCGCCCCATCCGGTGGCGTCGCTCCAGAAGAGCCAGATCACGGCCGGAACGAGCACGACGACCGGGCCGATCTGCGCGATGCACAGCAGCAGGATGACCCCGGTCAGGAGGCCCGCGAACGGGATGCCGGCCGCGGCAGAGCCCGAGACCGGCGAGAATGGTCTGCGCCAGCGCGGTGACCACGACGCCGAGCGCGACGGCGCGGATCGCCTGCCCGGCGAGGATCACGACGCGCTGCCCGCGCTCGCCCGCGAGGCGGCGCGCCGAAGCGGATCGCTGCATCGCTGGCCGCTTCGCCGCGCGTGTACATGATCACCGTGACGATGACGGTCAGCAGGAACTGGATACCCAGCATGCCGACGCTGCCGAGCGCGCGCGGCGAGCTACTGCGCGGCGATGGCGGCATAGGGTGCGAGGCGCGCGACGAGTGTCTCCTTGCCGCCGGCAGTGGTCGTCGCCCAGTAGTCGGCAATCCGTTCGCCGACGAGCGGGATGCGCGGCACCCAATCGGGCGGCGGCGGCAGCGGCGCGGTCGCGAGCGCATTGCCCCAGCGGGCGAGCGTGTCGGTGTTGTCCGCCACCGTGCTGACGGCCAGCACCAGCGGGACGACGAATGTGAGCACCATCACGCCGGACATGATGGCCACGGCAAGACCGCGGCGGCGCAATCGCGCCTGTACCCTGAGCATCATCGGCCACGTCGCGACGACGATCATCATCGCCCAGATCGTCGAGAGGAGGAAAGGACGCAGGATCCAGAACGAGCCGCCGATCAGCATGGCCATCAGCAGGATCGCGAGCACGGTGCGCGTCAGGTCGGCGCGGGGGGCGACGGGCGGAGCGGAAGAGATCATGGGAGCATTCCCGGCAGGCGTGGGCAACGGCGACCATTTGATCACGACTGGCCCGGTGTGCGTGCACTTCGCGCACGGTGGTGCGCTTTGGCGTCGGGATGCCGCGCCTGGCGCTACGGTTCGGGACGTCGCCTCCGGCACGCGCACCCCATGGTCCCCGTGCGCCGAGCGTGACGGCCCTGGCGGGAACCGCCGGCGGGGATGCCGCCGCTAGGTTGCGTCTTGCGCGACCCTGTCGCACACCGCCTTGACCGCAGCGCGGTAACCGCCCGGCCCGAGTCCCGCGACCACGGCGGTCGCGACCTTGGACACGTACGAATGGTGGTACATCGGCTCGCGGCGGTGGATGTTCGTGAGATGCACCTCGACGATCGGTCCCGGAAACATCTTGAGTGCATCGAGTATCGCCATCGACGTGAACGAGAATGCCGCGGGATTGATGACGATCCCTGCGCCGGCGTCGATGGCCTCGTGGATCCAGTCGATGAGCTGCGCCTCGCTGTTCGATTGGCGGAACTCGATCGGCACGCCCGCCCGCCTCGTCCCGGCACTGCGCCTCGATCTGCGCGAGCGTCGTGGTGCCGTAGATCTCCGGCTCGCGCTTGCCGAGCCGGTTGAGGTTGGGGCCGTTCAGGATGTAGATGGGCTTCATCATGATCTTCTCGGAGTGCCGCGGCGCGGGTGCCTAGCCCTTGTAGCCCAGCAATCGCGGCAGCCACAGGACGGTTTCGGGCACGAGGGTGATGATGGCGAGGACCGCGATGGCCATCAGGATGAACGGCAATGCTTCCCGCACGATCGCCATCAGCGGCTGACGCGTCATGTTCGCGACGACGAACAGCAGGAGGCCGAACGGCGGCGTGAGCAGTCCGATCATGATGTTGACCACCACGACGACGCCGAAGTGCACCATGTCGATGCCGAGCGCCTTGGCGGCGGGAATCAGGATCGGGACGATCACCAGCAGGACGGTGGAACCCTCGAGCAGGCATCCGAGCCCGAGCAGGATGGCGTTCACGAGCAGCAGATACATCAGCGGCGTCAGGTGAAACCCGCCGATGAACGCCTGGACCGTCAGCGGCACCTTCTCGATGGTCACGACGTAGTTGAAGACCAGCGCCCCGGCGATCAGCATGCCGACCGACGTGGTCGCCTTGGCGCTCGACAGCAGCACCGTGTAGAGCTGCTGCCACGTCATCGCGCGATAGATGAGCCACGATGCCAGCAGGGCATAGGCGGCCGCGGCGGCAGCGCCCTCGGTCGGCGTCATGACGCCGCCGTAGATGCCGAACAGCAGTACGACGGGGAGCATCAGTGCAGGGAGCGCGTCGCGCGCGATGCGCGGGATTTCGCGCAGCGGCACCGCGGGCTCGACGGGATATTCCCGGTGTCGCGCGATCAGCGAGTTGGTGATCATGAACGCGAGGCCGAGCAGCAATCCCGGAATCACGCCACCGAGGAAGAGGTAGCCGATCGACGTGTCGGACACGAGCGCGTAGATGACCATCGGGATCGACGGAGGAATGATCGGTCCGATGATCGCGGCGGACGCGGTGATCGCGCGCCGCGTAGGCGACCGGATAGCTGCCGCCGCGGGTCATCATGCCGATGATGACCCGGCCGATGCCGACGGCGTCGGCGATCGCCGAGCCCGACATGCCGGCAAAGATGATGTTGGCGACGACGTTGACGTGGCCGAGGCCGCCGCGGAAGCGCCCGACCAGCACGAGGCAGAACCGGAGCAGGCGATCGGTCAGGCTGCCGCGTGTTCATGAGGTCCGCTGCCAGGATGAACAGCGGGACCGCGAGCAGCACGTAGCTGTTGAAGAGGCCGTTCAGGATCTGCTCTGCCGCGGTGCCGAGATCGAGGCCCGAGACCACGAAATAGAACACCGACGCCGCGATCATGGAAAGACCGATCGGCAGTCCCAGGACGGCGAGCAGCACCAGCACGACGATGCACAGGGTGAAGTGGCCGGGCATCGTCACAGCGTGTCGATTTCCATTCCTTCGGCGTCCGCGCGTTGCGGCCCGGACAGCGCACGCCAGGCGATGTACGCCTGCTTGACGACACAGGCGAGCACGAAAATGACGTAGACGGAGTACATGCACGTCGAGGCGCATGTGCAGGTAGGCCGGTGTGCTCGCGCTTCATGAAGGCGACGTAGCTCCAGGACGCCGGCAGCGACCACGAGCAGCAGCACGACGAAGCGCGACGCTGGAGATCACTGTGAACGCCCGGCGAACGCGCGGCGGCACCACCGTGTAGACGAGGTCGAAGCGGATCTCCTCGCGGTCGGACAGCACGAACGCCGCGCACCAGAGCACGACCCACACCCAGCACAGCACCGTGACTTCCTCGGTCCAGCCGAGCGGCTGGTTCAGCACGTAGCGAAACGCGATCTGCAGCAGGAACGACAGGAACATCAGTCCCATCAGCACCACGGCGACGTCATTCGCGCGTCGCCGCAGCCAGCGTCCGGCGGCAGACAGACCCGCATGCTTCATGGCCCCCCCGCGATAGTCCGGGCGCGCGAAGTCCGCGTGCCCGCCATCCCGCGCGGACGAGCGCCGGCGGGACGTTGCCTGGCGATGGCCGGCGCGACGATCACGCCGCGCCGGTCCGGACGGTCACAGCGCGTTGATGCGCTCCAGCGCGCCTTTCGGCCAATCGCTGCCGTACTTGTCGACGTACTTCTTCTGCGCGAACGTCCGGAACGCCGCGAGGTCGGGCGTGTAGATCTTCTTGCCCTCTTTCTTGAAATACTCGAGGACGTCCTTCTCCTGGGCGACGAACTTCGACGGTGTAGTCGTCCACGGCCTTCTCCGCTGCCGCCTGGAAGCGCGCCTGCTGCGCCGGCGACATCGCGTCCCACACCTTGGTCGTGATCACCATCACGTCGTAGCCCAGCACGTGCGAGGTCATCACGAACTGCGTGGTGACTTCGTCGAATTTCATCAGCCGGCTCGCCACCAGCGGATTGTCCTGGCCGTCGATCGCGCCCGACTGCAGCGCCGTGTACACCTCGGCGTACGCCACCGGCGTCGGATTGACGCCGATCGACTCGCCCAGGAATTGCCAGTATTCCCCGGGCGGCATGCGCAGCTTGATCCCGGCGAGATCGGCCGGGGTCCTGATCAGCTTGTCGGGCTTCAGGTTCACGTTGCGCGAGCCGAAGTAGACCGGCGTGATCATCTGGATCCCGAGCTGGTCGCGGGCCATCTTGGATGAACTCCCGTCCGACATCGCTCTTGAACGTTTTCTTGAGGTGATCGACGTCACGGAACAGGTACGCGGAGGTCATGAGCGACCAAGCGGGAATCTGCTTCGAGATGTCCGCCGGCGCAAGGTTGCACATCTCGAGGTTGCCCCGCTGCAGCGCGACGAGCTCGGTGCCCTGCTTGAACAGCGTGTTGCCCCAATAGGGCTCGAAGTCGTAGCCGTCCTTGATGGCGGTGGCGAAGTTCTTGTACGCCTCGGCGCGCAAATCCTGCTCGGTGAACGCGGAGCTGAAGCGCAGCTTGGTCTTGGCCTGCGCCAAGGCTTGCGGGATCGCGCCCAGCGCTACCAGCGAGGCGCCGCCGGCCAGCATCCGGCGACGGGTGAAGGTCGAGTTCATGATGTCTCCTCCTGTGGTTGAAGCGGTGTCGCGTCGCGCTTCATATGATGATCACGCGATCGTCCAATTTCGCCGTATCCTATGATAATGTGGAAACCATTGGAAACACAATCGCGTCTTGCCGGCGGCGCCGCAGACCGGCGCCGGCATCGGCGACGTGACGTTCCGGCGCGTGCGCTCGGCCCATCCGGACGCGAGGACATGCTCTGATGGAATCCAGCTCGACGATACCCATTCGTATCGGCATCCTGGGCGCGGCCAGGATTGCGCGACTGTTCGCGGAGGCGATCAAGGCGTCACCCAAGGTCGTTGCGGCGGCCGTTGCAAGCCGCGACGCCGAGCGCGCCGCCGCCTTTGCGCGCGACACCGGCATCCCGCGCGTTCATGCGAGCTACGAGTCGCTGTTCGCCGATCCTGCGATCGATGCGGTATACGTCCCGCTGCCCAACAACCTGCACGCGCAGTGGTCGATTCGCGCCGTCGAGGCGGGCAAGCACGTCCTGTGCGAAAAGCCGCTGGCCGCGTCCGCGGCGGAGGCGCGGGCGATGTTCGACGCGGCCCGGCGCAACGACGTCTATCTCGTCGAGGGCTATCCGTACCGCGCCCAGCCGCAGACGCTGAAGCTGCGCGAGCTGCTCGCCGGAGGTGCGATTGGTCGCGTGCAACTGATCCACGCGGCGTTCGGATTCCCGCTCAGGGATGCGTCCAACATCCGCATGGATCCCGGTCTTGCCGGTGGCGCGCTCATGGATGCCGGATCGTATCCGGTGAGCCTGGTGCGAATGGTCGCGGGAATGGCACCGCAACGCGTTCACGCGATGTCGCGCTGGGCGCCTTCCGGCGTCGACACGACGACGATGGCGACGCTCGAATTCGCGGACGGGCTCCTCGCCCAGGTTTCCTGCACCTTCGACACGGCGCGTCATCGCCATGCGTTCATCGCCGGTGACGCCGGATCGATCGCGACCCCCTACTTCAACGACACCTCGGCCGCCTTTCCGCCGTTGCTGGAGCTGAAGATCGGAACCGGTTGGGATGCGCAGCGCGAGGTGATCGAAACCCCCGCGACCAGCGGATTTCTGGCGGAGGCAGAGTCGTTCCACGATCTGGTGCGTCATGGCTGGGCCCACTGGACCGGTGCCACGCCGCAGGAATCGATCGACATCGCCCTCACGCTCGAGGCCCTGGCCGCGAGTGCGCGCGTGGGCGCGCCGATGCCCGTGACGGGCTCGTGATCGAATCGGAGCGCTGGCGGACGCGAGGGCGTCCGACGCCGGCTCGGCCGATCGGAAATCAGGCACGAAGGAGCAACCATGGCGTTACTGGGGAAGGCGGCGCTTGCGATGTGGTGGGACATGGCGCCGGAAACGAAGGCGGAGTTCGAAGACTGGCACTCGCACGAGCACTTTCCCGAGCGGATGTCCATCCCGGGCTTTCGTCGCGGGAGCCGGTGGACGAGCGCGGACGGGGGTCCCGGAATCTTCGTGATGTACGAGCTTGAGGCGCACGAGACGCTTTCGTCGCCTGCCTATGTCGCGCGCCTCAATGCACCGACGCCGTGGTCCGCCAAGATGATGCCGCACCATCGGAACATGGTGCGCAGCCAGTGCCACGTGCTCGCATCGCGCGGCGGTGCGGTGGGAAGGCATGCCCTCACCGTGAGGTTCGCTCCCGCCTCCGGGCGCGAAGCCGATGTGCAGTCCCGCTTGCGGTCGCTATGCGACGCGCTGGTTTCGCGTCCGGGCGTGCTCGGCGCGCATCTGCTGCAGCATCGCCAGCCGCCCGTGGACCTCACCACCGAGCAGAAGATTCGGGCGGCCGTCGACCGCGTCGCGGACCACGTCTTCGTCGTGTGCGGCTACGACCTGGACGTGCTTCGTGGCATCGCGACGGCAGGTCTCGGCGATTCCCCGGCGTTCGCAGGAGTTGCAGCCGGTCACGTCAGCGGCCATTATTCGCTCTCGCATTCGGCGACGGCCGGCGATACTGCCTAGTCACCGCCGCAGCGCGGCGAGCCGTCGAGCGTTCTCGCACAGTCCGCGTATTGGAGGCACCATGCAAGTGCTCACGGGCCGTTGCCTGTGCGAAGGCATCGAGTACCGCATCGAAGGCGAGCTCGGTCCCATCTTCAACTGCCATTGCTCGCGCTGCAGGCGCTGGCATGGCGCCGCCTTCCGTACCCGCGCCTCGATCAGGGCATCGCAGTTCTCGTGGGTGAAGGGGCAGGAGCTCCTCAGGCATTACCATTCGTCCGAGTTCACGGCCAAGCACTTCTGCGGCGTGTGCGGCTCGAGCCTCATCAGCACCTACGACAATGATCCCGACCGCATCAGCATTCCGTTGGGCGGCCTCGACCAGGCGCCCGCCAATCGTCCCGAGGGCCACTTCTTCGTGGGGTCGAAGGCCCCGTGGTTCGAGATTGCCGACAACCTGCCGCAGCATGAGACATGGCCCGGTTCGCGGGTCGACGTTCGCAAGACGGCCGGGGAATCCTAGACAGCAGTCGACGCTGGACTGAGCCGGTGCACCGTTCCACGCGCATCCTGCGCGACATCGAAGACTGGAATCGCGGGCGCGACCCCGAGCGATTGCATCTCAAGTACAAGGCGATGCACAAGGATGCGCTCGCCTTCTTTCGCGGCACCTGCCACCTCTTCTGTGCCGACTGGCCGCGCCACTCGCGCCTCGACGAGACGCCGCCGGTGTGGGTCTGCGGCGACCTCCACGTCGAGAACTTCGGCGCCTACCGCGGCGACGACCGGCTCGTGTACTTCGACATCGCCGACTTCGACGAGTCGGCGCTCGCCCCGTGCGCGTGGGACTTGGCCCGCCTCGCCGCCAGCGCATTCCTCGCCGCGCGGGTGCACGGCCTCGATCGCCCGTCGGCGCGCGCGCTGTGCCGCGGCTTTCTCGACGCTTATCGCGCGACGCTGCGGGAGGGCAAGGCGCGGTGGATCGAGCGCAGCGTCGCGCAAGGCCTCGTGCGCGCGGTGCTGCACCGCGCGTTGCGCGAGAGCCGCAGCACCTTTCTCTCCGAGCGCACCGAGCGGGGCGCGGGAAGGCGCAAGCTCGCCATCGACGGCAAGCACACGCTGGCGGCGGACGCCAGGGACCGCGAGCGCGTCGAGGGCTTCATGCGCGACTTCGCGGAGCGCACGCGCGCGCCGGACTTCTTCCGGCTGCTCGACGTCGCTCGACGCATCGCGGGCACCGGATCGCTCGGGCTCGAGCGCTACACGCTGCTCGTCAACGGCACCGGCGGCGCAGGCCGGCTGCTCCTCGATCTCAAGCTCGCCGCGCCATCGGCGCTGGCCGGAAGGGTCGAGCCCCGGCAACCCGACTGGAAGACCGAGGCCGAGCGGGTCGTCGCCGTCCAGCAGCGCATGCAGGCGATCGCCCCCGCGTTCCTCCGCGCGGTGACGATCGGCAAGCGTGCGTACGTGCTGCGCGAGCTGATGCCCACGCAGGACAAGCTCGATCTTGCGAAGTGGCGCAGCGCGCGCGGCGGTTTCGAGCTGCTCGCGCGCGACCTGGGCTTCCTCGTCGCGTGGAGCCAATTGCGCAGCGGCGGCCGCGACGGGTCGTCCACGATCGACGAGCTGATCGACTTCGCCGGCAAGCGGAAGTGGCGCGCGGCGATCCTCGACTACGCCGAGGACTACAGTCACGTGGCCTGGCGCGACTGGAAGGCGTTCCGGACCGCCTGGCGGGACAAGGCGCTGCAGGCCTGAGCACGGGGTGCGTTTCGCCGCGTGAAGGCCGGGCATCGCGGGTGCCGTATCATCCACACGGCCCCTCCCCGGCTCCGGTTCCTCCCATGCGCCTCGACGACCTCCGCGAGCGGCTGCACGCCCTCGGCGCCAAGCCGTGCCACGCGCTCGGCGTGCTGCGCGCGTGGACGCGGGCGCTGCCGCTCGACCACGGTCCCCGGCGTGCGGAGGACTTCCTGCCGCTCGCGCTGCGCGATGCGCTGCCTGCGTTGGCGCAGGAGCTCGCAGTCGCTCGCGCACGTCGCGTCGCGGCATCGAGAGCGCCGACGGCTCCGCGCGGCTGCTGGTGGCGCTGGCGGACGGCCGGCGGTCGAATCGGTGCTGCTGCCGCGCGACGGCCTTTGCGTCTCGACGCAGGTCGGCTGCGCGGTCGGCTGCGCGTTCTGCATGACCGGTCGCGACGGGCTCGCAGCGGCAGCTGGGCAGCGCGGAGATCGTGGCGCAGGTGGTGCTCGGGCGCTCGCTGCGCGCCGGTGCGCAAGGTCGTGTTCATGGGCATGGGCGAGCCCGCGCACAACCTCGACAACGTGCTCGACGCGATCGAATGGCTGGGCAGCGAAGGCGGCATCGGCCACAAGGAACCTGGTCTTCTCGACGCGTCGGCGACGCGCGCGTGTTCGAGCGGCTTGCCGCGCGTCGCCGGTGCAAGCCGGCGCTCGCGCTGTCGCTGCATTCGACGTCGGCGGCGCTGCGCGCGCAACTGCTGCCGCGCGCGCCGCGACTCGATCCCGCCGAGCTCGTCGAGCGCGGCGAGCGCTACGCCCGCGCCACGCACTATCCGATCCAGTACCAGTGGACGCTGCTCGCCGGCATCAACGACGGCGCCGACGAGGTCGACGGCATCGTCCGGCTGCTCGCCGGCAAGTACGCGGTCATGAACCTCATTCCCGTGGAACGCCGTGCCGGTGCTCGACTACGCGGCGGCCGTCGCCCGCGCGCATCGCGGCGATGGCGCACCGCGCTCAACGCGCGCGGCGTGCTGACCAAGGTGCGCAACTCCGCGGGCCAGGACGTCGACGGCGGCTGCGGGCAGCTGCGCGCGCGCTCGGTGCCGCTGCAGGCGCTGGCCTCGTGACGGATTGCCGCGCACGGGACAGCAGGACAAAGGGCCGCCTGCGGCGGCCCTTCGCATGTGACACGCTCCGGCGCGCTACGTGCGCACTGCGTGCTTGGCGAGCTTGCGCTGCAGCGTGCGCCGGTGCAGCGACAGCGCGCGCGCCGTCGCCGAGATGTTGCCGCGGTTCGCGAGCAGCGCGCGATTGATGTATTCCCACTCCACGCGGCTCGGCGACATCGGGCGCTCGGCGATGGGCATTTCCGAATCAGGCGGATTGCGATACATCGCCGTGACGATCTCGTCGGCGGAAGCCGGTTTCGTGAGGTAGTGCACGGCGCCGAGCTTGATCGCCTCCACCGCCGTCGAGATGCTGGCGTGCGCGGTCAGGATCACCACGCGCATGTCGGCGTCGATCTCCAGGAGACGCGCGAGCACCCGCAGGCCCGACTGGTCGGGCAGCTTGAGATCGAGCACCGCGTAGTCGGGCCGCAGCGATTCCGCCGCCTCGATCGCCTGCGCGCCGGTGTGCGCCGCCGTCGTGCGGTAGTTGCGGGCGTTGAAGCCCCGCGCCAGGTCCGCGCACAGCGTCTCGTTCTCGTCGATCAGCAGGATCGACGGTGCTTCGTAGCCGTCGTTCATGCCGTCCTCCCGCGGTCACCCTGCGCGCGCACCGCAGTGCGGACGCCAAGGCTCCGATGTCCCAATCGTCGCATGCAGACATAGTGCCGTCAGACGCTCTCCCGAATCTTGAGCAGGATCATTGTTCGGCGCGACGTTCGGTGCTCGTGTTGCGGCGCGGGAGCACTTCCCCTTCGCCGCGGCCCGGGGCCTCCAAAAACAGGAAAGCCGGCTTGCGCCGGCTTTCGCATGCGAAAACGGCGACGCTTACAGCGAAAGCACCCACTTGACGAGCGACTTGAGGTCGTCGCCCTTGGCCTTGACTTCCGGGTGGCCCTTGGCGGTCGACAGCTTCTCGACCAGCATCTTCTGCGCGTCGGCCTTGCCCTTGTACTTGGCGGCGACGTCCTTGAATGCCGGCCCGATCTTCTTGGCGCTCGACGTCGTGGCAGTTGAGGCAACCGCTGCTCTTGGCGAGCGCTTCCTGCGCATTCGCGGTGCCGGCGGCGGCGAGTGCCGCCGCGGCGATCGCCGCAATCATGATCGACTTCATGTCCTGGCTCCTCCTGTCGATTGGGGCGGCCCGGACCGCCGTCACTGGGGCGATGCCGGAATCCGCTGCTGCGGCCCGTATCGTAGCGCAACCGGCGGTGCGCGGTCGATTGCGCCGACAGGTCGCGCCGGCGGCGTCCGCCGCGCTCGCCGGACTGCCTTACATCGCCAGGATCCACTTCACGAGCGACGCGGTGTCCGCGTCCGACGCCTTGACCGCCGGGTGGCCCTTGCCTGCCTTGAGGTTGGCGACGAGCGTGGCTTGCGGCGTCGGCCTTGCCCTTGTACTTGGCCGCGATGTCCTTGAACGACGGACCCATCTTCTTCGTGTCCACCGCGTGGCAGGTCAGGCAGCCGCTGCTCTTCGCGAGGTCTTCCTGGGCGCTGGCCGCCGCCGCGCCATCGTGAGCGCCGCGCAGCCACCACCAACGTCACCAGCATTGTTCTCCATTGCTCTCTCTCCTTCGAAGGTCCTGCCGAGCGGCGAAAAACGGTCGCAGCGGCACGCTGCGTCCGCAACAACCGGATTAACGGCCGGATCGCGCGCCGGTTGACCCGCGGCCGCCGCGGAGGCACGTATGCGGCAACGTGACGCATCGGCCGAGCTATGCGGGTGCGACGGCGGCGGTCGCCGAGGGCTGCGCGCCGACGCGGTGCCGCGCGAGATGGAAGCGGCGTGCGCGAGCGCGGCACCTTGTGCACGAAGTGGTAGCGCGCGACGTGGTAGCTCGGGTCGAAGCCGAAGAAGTTCTCGCGCATCCGCGCGAGCTCGTCGTCGCGATAGGCGGCGAGCGGACGCTGCGCCTCGTCGTCGGCGCGGACCTTCGCCTTCTCGGCGAGGATGCGCCCGAAGCGCCGGATGCCCGGCCAGCGCATGCGCGCGCGCGCGCGATCTCGCGCCGGAACGACCGCAGGTCCGCGCCGAAGTCGTCGTCGATGAGGCCGCAGGCGGCCGCTTCACGCGCCAGCATCGGCAGGCGGCGCTGGGTCAGCGCGAGCGCGCCGTCGGCGCCGACGCGACGCGGCAGCAGGTACGTCCAGTATTCCGAGCCGTACAGGTTGCCCATGCCCTTGTAGTGCGGGTTGAGGATGACGCCGTCGCGCGCGAAGACGCGGTCCGCGGCGAGCGCCAGGAACGACGCCGCCCGCGCCCGCGTTGCCCTGCATCGCGGCGATCGTGAGCTGGCCGGAGGTCGCGACGATCTCGCGGACCAGATCGTTCATGGCGTTGATGTTGCGCCACGACTCCTCGGCAGGATGCTCCGCGGCCTCGATCAGGTTGAGGTGGATGCCGTTCGACCAGAAGTCGGGCCCGCCCATCAGCACGATCACGCGCGTCGGGCGCCGCTTCGCCTCGCATCAGCGCGGCGCGCAGCGCCTCGCACTGGTCGGTGCCCATGGCGCCGTTGTAGAACGGGAAGTGCAGGAAGCCGACCGCACCCTCCTCCGCGTATTCGATGCTGCGCCAGGTCGGCCGCGACCGCGTCCGTCGACGGCGGCAGCGGCGCCTCCGGCACGCCGGCGAGCCGCTCGCCCAGCACCATGTGCGGCGGGCAGCTTGAGGTCGACGCCCTCCTCGGCCACCGTGCGCGAGATGCGTGATCCAGACCGCGCCGTCGCGCGTCGCGCGCAGGATGGCGCCATCGCGCTGCGCGAGCACGCCGCCGGGAGCGGCATCGCGCATGCCAGCGCGGGTCGCCCTCGGCGTGCGCGTCGAACAGGCGCACGTCGAGGCCCAGCACGACGTCGTGCACGCCGGGCATGCCGTCGGCCGCGCGGATCTTGCGCAGCACGGTCGCGGTGTCGTCGCGCGTTCCAGTCGATTGCGCGGTCCGTCTGCCGCATCAGCGGCCGCGCGCGGCCGCGCGACGGTTGCCGAACGTCGCGCAACGGCGTCGCGCGCTCGCCCCGCGCGATGCGGGAAACCGCGGCGAGCAACGCCTTCGCGGCCGCGTCGGCGACCTCATGCCGGTACAGGCTGCCCTTGCTGGCTTCGCGCAGCGCGAAGGTCTCGCTCGCCCACACGTCGCCGGCGTCGATCTCGCCGTTCGCCTCGAGCACCGTCACGCCCCACTCGCGTTCGCCGTCCATGATCGCCCAGTCGAGCGCGGACGGACCGCGGTCGCCGACGATGCCGGGATGCACGACGAGGCAGCGCACCTTGCGCCACACCGATTCCGGAATGCGGCGCTTGAGGAACGGCGCGACGACGAGATCGGGGCGCCACAGCGCGACCGCTTCCTCCGTGACGCTGTCGGCGATGTCGAACTCGATCGAGACGTCGTGCCCCGCCGCGGTCAGCTCGACGAAGACACGCTGCGGCGAGGCTGTTGAACGAATGGCAGAGCAGCAGGACGCGCATCAGCAGATCCGCGGCAGCTGCTCGCCGGTCAGCCAGTCGACGACGCGCCGGCCGCCGAAGCTCGTGTCCATCTGCACGAAATGGTGCGGATCCTCGATCACCTCGCCGATGATCGCCGCGCCGCGCGCCCAGCGGATGCGCGCGCATCGCCGCGAGCAGCCGCTCCGCGTCATCCGGCGCGCAGATCGCGACCAGCTTGCCTTCGTTGGCGACGTACAGCGGATCGAGGCCCGAGGAATTCGCACGCGGCGCGCACCTGCGCCTGGCATCGGGATCGCGGTCCTCGCGCGATCACCATGCCGCATCCCGATTGCCGCGCGAGCTCGTTCAGCGTCGTCGCCAGCCCGCCGCGCGTCGGGTCGCGCAGGCAGTGGATCGCCGGCACCGCGGCCACCATCGCGGCGACGAGGCCGTGCAGCGCGGCGGTGTCGGAGTCGATCGTGGTCTCGAACTCGAGGTTCTCGCGCAGCGACATGATCGCCACGCCGTGGTCGCCGATCGTCGCCGCTGACGAGGATGCGGTCGCCCGGCCGCGCGCGGTCGCCGCTGATCGTCGACGCCGTCCGGCACCATGCCGATGCCGGTGGTGGTGATGAACACGCCGTCGCCCTTGCCCTGCTCGACCACCTTGGTGTCGCCGGTGACGACGGGCACGCCGGCCTCCTGCGCCGCCGCCGCCATCGAGTCGACGATGCGCTTCAGGTCCGCGAGCGGAAAGCCTTCCTCGAGGATGAAGCCCGCGGCGAGGTACAGCGGGACCGCGCCGGCCATCGCGACGTCGTTGATCGTGCCGTGCACCGACAGGCAGCCGATGTCGCCGCCGGGAAAGAACAGCGGCGACACCACGTGGCTGTCGGTGGCCATCACCATGCGGCCGCCCGCGCACCGCGAACGCCGCCTGGTCGTTGGCCTGGCGCAGCAGCTCGTTGTCGAACGCGCGCACGAACAGCTCGTCGATGAGCTGCGCCATCGCGCGGCCGCCGCTGCCGTGCGTCATGTCGACGCGGCCGTTCCGGAAATCGATGGGCTTGACGTAGCCGTCGCGCATGGCGTCAGTCCGCCGCGAGCGTGGCCGGCGCGGCGAACGATCGCCACGTCCTTGAACCGGCCGTACGTGTAGTGCGCGGCGCAGGCGCCTTCGCTCGGACACCATGCAGGAGCCGAGCGGATGCTCGGGCGTGCAGGCGGTGCCGAACACCTTGCACTGCGCGGGTGTCTTCACGCCGCGCAGGATCGCGCCGCATTCGCAGGCCTTGTGGTCGGGCACCGACCGGTACTCGATGCCGTAGCGGGCCTCGGCGTCGAACGCCGCGTAGCTGCTCGCGGATGCGCAGCGCGCTGTACGGCACCTCGCCCAGGCCGCGCCATTCGAACGTGCGGCGCAGCTCGAACACCTCGGCGACCAGCGCCTTGCGCCTTGGGTTGCCGTCGCGGGTGACCGCGCGCGTGAACTCGTTCTCGACCTCCGCGCGGCCCGTCGTTCAGCTGGCGGACCAGCATCAGGATCGCCTGCATCACGTCGAGCGGCTCGAAGCCGGCGATCACCACGGGCCGCCGGTATTCCTCGGCGAAGTATTCGTACGGCCGGCTGCCGATCACCGTCGACACGTGCGCCGGGCCGACGAAGCCGTCGAGCGGCACCGTGCCGACGGCGCGCACCTCCTTCGACTCGAGGATGTTGCTGATCGCCGACGGGCGTCAGCACGTGGTTGCAGAACACGCTGAAGTTGGCCAGCCCCAGCGCGCTGCGCCTCGCGGATCGCCACCGCCGTCGGCGGCGTGGTGGTCTCGAAGCCGATCGCGAAGAACACCACCTCGCGGTCCGGGTTCTCGCTGCGCGATGCGCACGCGCGTCGGCGATCGAGTACACCATGCGGATGTCGCCGCCCGCGCGCCTTCGCCTTCAGCAGCGACAGGCCCTTCGACGCCGGCACGCGCATCGTGTCGGCGTAGGTGCACAGGATGAGCCCGGGTCGCTGCGCGAGCTCGATCGCGTTGTCGATGCGCCCGATCGGCAGCACGCAGACCGGGCAGCCGGGCCCGTGGATCATGCGCACGTTGCGCGGCAGCAGGTCGGCGAGGCCGTAGCGCGAGATCGCGTGCGTGTGGCCGCCGCAGAACTCCATCAGGTGGTAGCGGCGATCGGGTCGCGCCTCGCGGCGCGATGGCCGCCGCCAGCACCTTCGCGCGCCCCGCCGTCGCGGAATTCGTCGATGTACTTCACGCCGCCGACGCCTCCGTCGAGACCGGCTTCGGCGAACAGCGCCAGCGTGCGCTCCGCCTCCTCGGGATCGAGCCTGGCGAGCGCGTAGCCGACGTGGACGATCACGTAGTCGCCGCGGCACGACGTCCTCGACCAGCGCCAGCGAGATGCGCTTGCGCACGCCGCCGACGTCGACGAGCGCGGTTTCGGCATCGTCGATTTCGATCGACGCGGGCGGGAATGGCGAGGCACATGGTCAGGGGTTCGCTTGCAGGTGGCGACAGGCCGATCGCAGGCCTGTCCGAGCGGAAAGGCCGCCGTCGTTGGGCGGCGACCGCTGCGCTTCGACGCAGACGCACGCCGTGGCGCGCCAGCGCCGTGCGCAGGCCGTCGGCGAGGATGGCGTTGAGCATGCAGCCGCCGCCGGCGGCCACGGTGGCGAAGGCCGTGCCGCGCCGCGAGCCGCGCGACCCAGTCGGCGAGCGCGGCCGACGAGCGTCGCGTGGAACAGCGCCGCGCCGTAGCCGGCATCGCGCTCGTCGGCCAGGCGGCTCGCGAGCGGCGTCAGGTCGAGCTCGGTGGGCGTCCGTCGATCGCGTACAGCGAGCGGTCGGGCGCCACCGGTCCGTGCCGCTGCGCGAGGCCCTCGAGCTGCATCGCCGCCTGTCCTTCGAACGCCATGCGGCCGCGTCACGCCGAGCAGGCCCGCCGCCGCATCGAACCAGCGACCCATGCTCGACGTCTGCGGCGCGCGCAGGCCGCGCGCGAGCATCGTGGCGACCGGCACGCGCGCCGGGCTCGTCGGCGAAGCGCGCTGCGATCTCGCGCGCACGGCCCGCGCGAGCGCCAGCGCGGCCGCGGCCATGCGCCACGGCTCGCGCGCCGCGCGGTCGCCGCCGGGCAGCCGCAGGTCCGCAGGTGGCCGACGCGCGCGCTGCGCTCGCCGTCGACCAGCAGCAGTTCGCCGCCCCACGGCGCGCCGTCGGTGCCGAGGCCCGACGCCGTCGAGCGCCAGGCCCAGCACCGGGCCCGCGAGGCGATGCTCGGCCAGCGACGGCCGCGATGTGCGCGTGATGATGCTGCACGCCGCAGCAGCGGCACGCCCGAGCGCGCGGCGAGCGCGCGCCGAAGCGCGTGCTGTGGAAATCCGGATGCAGGTCGTGCACGACCAGCGCCGGCGCGCACGTCGAGGATCGACAGCAGGTGCTCGGTCGACGCGCTCGAGCGCCTTGCACGTCGCCGCGTTGTCGAGGTCGCCGACGTGCTGCGAGACGAACGCCTCGTCGCCGCGCGTCACGCACACGGTGTTCTTGAAGTAGCCGCCGACCGCGAGCACCGGCGGGCCGCCGCGCGCGAGGCGGATCGCCTGCGGCGTGTAGCCGCGCGCGCGGCGCACGAACTGGAAGCCCTGGTCCTCGCTGCCGGGCAGCGCGCGCACGACGCTGTCGTCGCAGCCGACGACGATGTCGCGGTCGTGCACGAGGAAGCCGTCGGCGATGCCGCGCAGGCGCGCGAGCGCCTCGTCGTTGCCGGTGACGAGCGGCTCGCCGCCGGGATTGGCGCTGGTCATCACCAGCGCGAGCGGCTGCGGCTCGTGCGAGCCAGTCCGGATCGGCGGGCGGCCGGCCGCTTCGTGGAAGAGCAGGTAGTGCAGCGGCGTGTACGGCAGCATCACGCCGAGCCAGGCGAGGCCCGGCGCGACGCCCGGCAGCAGCGCATCGACGCCCGTCGCGCCTTGCGCAGCAGGACGATCGGCCGCTCGGGCGACGCGAGCATCGCGCGCTCGGCCGGCCACGCGTGCGCGAACGCATCCGCGCGACGCCGCGTTCGCGACCATCACCGCCAGCGGCTTCTCCTCGCGCGCCTTGCGCGAGCGCAGCCGCGCCACGGCATCGGCGTTGCGCGCGTCGCACGCGAGATGGAAGCCGCCCAGACCCTTGATCGCGATGATGGCGCCCTGCGGCGAGGCGCGCGACGACCTCGGCGATCGGGTCGGTGCCGCGCACCGGCGCGCCTGCCTCGTCGAGGAACGCAAGGCGCGGCCCGCACACCGGGCACGCGTTGGGCTCGGCGTGGAAGCGGCGGTCGAGCGGCTGCGGTACTCGGCCAGGCAGCGCGGGCACAGGGCGAACGCGCGCCATGCTGGTCATTGCGCGGTCGTACGGCAGCTGGCGCGTGATCGTGTAGCGCGGCCCGCAATGCGTGCAGTTGATGAACGCGTAGCGATAGCGGCGGTCGGTCGGCGTGAAGAGCTCGCGCAGGCAGCACGCGCACACCGCGCTGTCGGCGCCGATGGCCGTGGCCGCGCGACCCCGGCCGCTTTCGAGGATCGCGAAGCCGCTTGCCGCGCCGCCTTCGACGCGGCAGGCGTGCCCGGTGACGCGTCGACGCGCGAGCGCGGCGGCGCGTCGCTCTTGCACGCGCGTCACGAAGCGATCGACGCGATCGGCCTCGCCCTCCACTTCGACGATCACGCCCGTCGGGTCGTTGCGCACGAAGCCGGCGAGCCCGAGCTCGAGGGCCAGCCGGTAGACGAACGGCCGGAATCCCACGCCCTGCACGATGCCCGCGCACTTCGATGCGGCGGCGGACGACGGCGGGTTCAGGACGACGGCGACGTTCATTCGGGTTCCCCGCGGCGGGTCAGGCGACCTGCCCGGCCGCGGCCAGCCGCGCCTCGAGCTCGGCGACGCGCTTGCGCAACGCGGCGAGGTCGTGGTCGCGCGCCCCGCGTGCCGCGGCCACGCCCGCCTCGATCCACGCGAGCCATTCGGCGAAGCCCTCGCCGGTGGTCGCCGAGACGCGCAGCGCCGCGCAGGTCGGGACGGATGCGCCGGGCGCGCTCGATGGCGGCCTCGACGTCGAACTTCACGTACGGCAGCAGGTCGACCTTGTTCACCACCATGAGGTCGGCGGCACGGAACATGTCCGGATACTTCTCGGGCTTGTCGTCGCCTTCGGTCACCGAGAGCACGACGACCTTGTGCGCCTCGCCCAGGTCGAACGCGGCCGGGCACACGAGGTTGCCGACGTTCTCGATCATGACGATGCCGTCGTCCGCGGGATCGAGCGCGGCGAGCGCGTCGCCCACCATCTGGGCGTCGAGATGGCAGCCCTTGCCGGTGTTGATCTGCACCGCGGCCGCGCCGGTCGCGCGGATGCGGTCGGCGTCGAGCGAGGTCTGCTGGTCGCCTTCGACCACGGCCACGGGATAGCTGCCCTTCAGCGCCTCGATGGTACGCACGAGCAGCGTGGTCTTGCCGGAGCCCGGGCTCGACACGAGGTTGAGGGCGAAGACGCCGCGGTCGCGGAACAGCTGGCGGTTCCGGCGGCGAACGCGTCGTTGCGCGCCGAGGATGTCCTGCTCGATCGCGACGATGCGCTCGGCCGGCATGCCGTGGTCGTGCACGGCGCCGAGCGGTGCCGCGCCGTGCGTGATGCGCGTGCCACATGCCGTCGGCGTGCTGGTGCAGCGTGCCGGCCGCAACGGTGCGATAGCGCGACGATCCTTCGCCGCGCGTGCTGGCGACGCCGTCGATGCGGGTGTCGCCGTGACTGCAGCCGCAGGTGGTGCACATGTTCCTGTTCCTCTCGTGGCTCAAGCGCGCAGCGCTTCCGGCGCCGGCGCATCGTCGATCACAATGTCCCTGACGCGCATCTCTTCGCCGCCGATGACCTGCACCTGGTAGCTGCCGCAGGACGGGCATGGATCGCCCAGCCGCGACAGCGGGATGCGCTCGCCGCACGGCATGCACCAGGCGAGGCCGGGCACGGTCGCGATCTCGAGCACGGCGCCATCGGCCACGCTTCCGCGCGTCACCGCGTCGAAGCAGAAGCGCAGCGCGTGCGGCTCCACGTGCGCGAGCGCGCCCGATCTCCAGCGTCACCGCCTTGACGCGGCGCGCGCCGTCGCGCTTCGCCGAATCCTCGACGATGCGCAGGATGCCCTCGGCCAGCGACACTTCATGCATGGGCGACCTCCACGCGGCAGGCCACGCACGGGTCGAGCGTGTGCACCGCGAGCCGCGCCTGGCGCAGCAGCGCCGACTCGTCGTTGGCGGCGATGCCGGTGAGCGTGCGCACCAGTGCGCCCTCCGGATGGAAGTTCCACTCGGTGGGTGCCACGATCTGGTAGTCGATCACGCACTCGTCGTGCACGCGCGCGCGATGCAGCAGCAGTCCGCGCGCCGTCTCGACGGCGCCGAGCCCCAGCCCGGGACCGAGACCGATGCTCTGCACGCGCGGATGGAGTGCGTCGTTGTCGCCGTGGCCGGCGAGCTCGCCGAGCGCGGCGGCCAATTCGGTGATGCGCGCGACGATGCGCGTGACCGCCGTGCGGCCGTAGCGCCATTCGCACGCGGCGACCAGCGGATGCCCGCACATGCGGGCGAGCGCGCCGGTCTCGACGGGCTCGCCGTCCCACGTGGGCGACAGCGCGAAATCGGGTCGATCGGCGAGCGACCGCGCGATCATTCCCGCGAGCAGGTCGCCGTCGGGCGGCGGCATCAGCCGCACGTCGTCCGCCGCGCGGTCGATGGGCTCCGCCAGCACGTGACGCAGGAGCCGGGCCGGCAGCGTCTCGGTGGCGGCGATCCAGCGCTGGAGGTCGTCGAGGTCGGCGTAGCGGTGAAACACGTCGGGCGGCACCGCGAAGATCGACTTTTCCGCGATGGCCGCAAGCCCCGACGCAAGCGCGCGCATCGCCTGGGCGTCGCCGAGAAGATCCGCGCCGTCGGCGGTGCGCGTCGAGGTCGCGATGAGATAGCGCGCGGCGGTCACCGGCGTGACGTTGGGCTGGGTGGACATCGCATTCGGCCAGCCGATGAGCAGGTGCCAGAACCCCTCCTGCAGCGACTCGACGACGATGCCGGCGATCCGCGACACCGTGCTCCCCGCGAACCCGGCCGCGCCTGCCGCGGCCAGCGCCGAGGCGGCCGCGGCGCCCTGCGCCCCGCCGCACACCGAGTACAGAAGCGGAATGGTGCTCGCCGCGTCGACCGCGGTCTTGCCGGTGAGCAGGCGCGCCGCCACCTGCGGTCGCGTCGACTTCACGCGCACGCGCTGCACCCGTCGACCATCGTGGGCGAGCGAGATGACGAGTTCGCCTTCGAGGTTCACAGGACGTCCCTCCGCGCTGCGCGCTGCGGGAGCCTTCGCACTTGGGAGCGGCCCGGCGCGCTCATGATTCGCGCGAGAGGAAGCGGCCGCGCAGAAGCTCGCGGCGCGACAACGGCTCGGCCAGGCGCTCGCCCAGCGTCGACTGTTGAGCGGTCACGGCGAGGCCCGGGGCAGCCTCGGGCGGCGCGTCGCTCGCGTTGGCCGGATCGCGCAGCGCGGCGAGCGCATGCTCGGCCACCGCGAGCGCCTGCGCATGATCGGCGAATTCGAGCAGCGGCGAGAACAGCGAGCACATCGCGAACTCGCCGGCCGCGGGATCGTGCGCGCCGATGAATTCGTAGTCGCCGGCCGGAAACGCGAAGTGGCGCTTGGCGCCGAGGCGCAGCGGCGCCCAGCGTCCGGTGTCGCGCGGCGCCAGCACGAGGCTCATGAACCACGGCGTCACCAGCACGCCCAGCCAGTGATCCTCCCACGGCGCGAAGCGCACCGCCTCCACGCCGATCTTCGGGTTCACGAACGTGAGCCCGGTCATGCGCGTCGCCGCGGCGTTGAACGCCGCGACCAGTGCGGACGACGGATCGGCGCGCAGGGTCATCGCTTCACGGACCATCGGGCAGGACCAGGAACTGGTCCTTGGTGGCCGCGCAATTGGGGCACGTCCAGTGCGCGGGCAGCGCCGCGAACGGCGTGCCGGGCGGAATCTGCCAGACCGCATCGCCTTCGGCGGGGTCGTACACCTGCCAGCAGATCTTGCACTCGAGGCGCTGGCCGTCCTGCAGCGGGACGTCGTTGGGCATCGGGGAATCGCTCAATGCTCGGTCGCGGCGGCGCACGTCTCGTCGAGCCACTCGATGAGCTCGGCGAGCCGCGTGCGGCTCTCCACGAGGTCCTCGGGCGCGGCCAGCGCGACCGCGGGCACGTCGACCACCTCCACCGTATTGAGGATCAGCGTCTTCATGCTGTTGTAGTACTGGACGCGCCACACGTCGCGCAGCTGCGTCGAGGTGATGTGGCAGTTGCCGAAGCCGCGCGAGATCATCGCCACCGGCCCGTTGGGCAGCGCCTGCTCCATCACCAGGTGGTCCTCGGGCGTCATCGGGAACAGCGTCAGGTTGATGACGTGCGCGGGGGCGCCGTCGCGGGGTGCGCTCATCTGGCTGCCGATCTCCGACAAGAGCGCCGGCGAGTTCATGGCGCCCGCGGGCAGGTTCACGAGCGGTGGCGCGACCGCGGCCGCGGCGCGCGCCGCCTCCGTCACCACCGGCGGCAGCGGTCCGGCCTCGAGCCAGTCCTGCGCGAGCCGGCCCTCGCCGTCGAGCCCGCACACGCGCCACAGGCCCGTGAAGACGCTTTCCTGGATGCGGTACGTGCGCTCGCCGTCCACGCGGATCGACACCTCGCCCTCGCCCAGCATCTCGTTGACGAGCGAGAGCACGGGCGGCGGCACGTCGTCGAGCGGCAGCTGCGGACCGAGGAGCTCCGACTCCGGATCCCATTGCGCCAGGCGCGCCAGGAATTCCGCGAGCACCGCCCGCGCCGCGCGCAGCACGCCCGGGTCCGCACGCTCGGGCACGCGCGGCATCTCGAAGGTGTTCATCGCGCGCGGCATCGGCATGTACTGCAGCTCCTCCTCGTCGGCGGGCTGCGAGCCCGGACCGACGGCGCGCACGGGTAGCGGAAAGTCCTTCATCTCGACTCCTGGCTCATTGGATGTTAGGCGTGGCAATCGCCGCCCGCCGGCGCGCCGCCGCTGACGGCGATGCCCACCGAGGGCGCGCGCGTCGGCCCGGCCGCGAGCAGCGCGTCGGTCTCGTTGATGTACTCGTCCCAGTTGCGCAGGCCGTCGATGGCGCCGACGTACTTGCCGTCCGCCAGCATCACCACCGCGGGCCAGCGTCGGAATCCGTAGCGCACGGCCTCGCGGCGCGCGTCCTTCGGCAGCAGCACGCCGACGGCGAAGCGACCGGGGAAGGCGTGCGCGACCTCGGGCACGATCACCGCGAGGTCGAGCGTCTCGCGATAGCGCACGGGATCCTCGAGGAACACGAGCAAGGTGCGGCCGGGCCGCCCGGTGAACGCCTCGAAGTTGTCGGCCGTGACCAGCGTGGCGCGGTGCTTCGACGATCAGTTGCGCGATCAGCGGGTACGACAGCGGATCGTCGTCGGCCGCCTTCGGCATGGGTATCGCGTTCGTCGTGCTCATCCTTCGCCTCGCAGGTGCGGCGGCAGCGTGGGCGTCCGGCCCACGAGGTCCGCGAAATGGTCATCGGTCACGGCGTCGCCGGCCAGCACGGCCGCCAGCGCATCGAGCGCGCCGTTGGTTTGCCCGGCTTCCTCGACGGTCATCGTCCGGATCGCCGCGCCGCGGAAGCTCAGCACCCAGTCGCCGGGCGCCAGGCAGCCGACGAGCGAGCCGTCCAGCGACGCGCGTTCGCCGCGGCCTTCGCACACGGCCATCGCACCGTCGACGCTCACCACCCGCATGGGAATGCCGATGCACATGTCAACTCGCCTCGGGCCGGTTGCGCGCGAGCACGCGCGGGTCGCCGGTGCGCAGTGCGTCCGCTTCGGAGGGACGCCCGGTTTCGTAGCGCGCGAGGTCGAGCGCGCTCGCGTTGAGGGGCTCGAAAACGGCGTCAGGCGCGCGCGGCGCGCCGGGGAAGCCCCAGGCAGCCAGTTCGGCGGCCGCGAGCGCCACGGCCTCGGGAAGGCGGTTCCTGACGGGATCGGTGAGGCTGCCGCCGAAGTCGTCGAGCGTGACCGGCTGCACGCCGATCGCCACGATCCTCTCCGGACCGCGGCCGCGCAATTGCGCGAGGGCGAGAATGTCGTTGAAGCCGAGCTGATGCGGCGAGAGCTTGGCCCGACCCCAGGCCGGCACCTCCTCGTCGCGCAGCACGCGCAGCGTGCCCGGGGGCAGCTGGTAGTCGATCGCGTCGAAGACCAGCACGCGGCGCGTCGACGCCACCGCCTCGTACAGGTTGAGGCCGAGCGTGCCGCCGTCCTGCAGCGCAACCCCTTCGGGAAACGCATAGGCGGCATGCAGCGTCTCGACCGCCCGCACCCCGAACCCTTCATCGGCCCACAAGAGATTGCCGATACCCAGCACCAGCACTTCGTTGCGCTCGTTCAATCCCGCTCCCGTGTTACCCACTGCGTTACTGCAAGAAGGCTAATGGGTCGCGGGCGGGAACGGGTTGTGCTAGGTCAATCGGACCGAACAAACGGCAGGGGACGGGGCCCGGCACGGCGGGACGCGCGCAATCCGGCCGGTGGCACGACCGATCGCGCGGTCGGCGCGTCCGTCTATTTCGGCATGACGCGCGCCACGAGGTCCGGCACGGCGGAGCGCGGCGGCACGGCGAGAGAAGCCCGCGGCCGCGTACGCGGGATTCGGATACCGGTAGAACCCTTCGCCCCCCAGCGCACCCTGCAGTCCCTTGTCCAGGAAACGCTCCTTGATTGCCGTTCTCCCCCTTCGTCGTTTCCTGTACGGCGCACGGCGTTCGAACGCGATGCCGCGCGCGATGCGGTCCGCTCTCAGCCGCCGACCGCGCGCAGGTCGAGCTCGTGACGGCGACCCAGCCAGAGCGCGCAGTCGCGATGGTCGCGCAGTTCGTCGTCCGTATTGGGATGCACGAACACGTCGAGCGCGCCGTGGTTCAGCGCGAGCCAGCCGACGACGTCGGAGAATTGCGAGGGCGCGAACGCCACCTGGAAGCTCCATTGCGGATGCGGGCCCACCTCGCGCTCGTGAAAGCGGCCGATCTCGACCCGGTCGCCGAATTGTGCGGCGATCGCCTCCCGAAAGCGCGCGGCGGCATCGCGGCTTGCCGCATCGAAGTAGACGTGCGCGTGCCAGCTCGCGATGCGAGATACGTCGAGATAGGCCATGACCCTTCCTCCGTTGCCGTGCGGCAGGCGCGCCGCGGGCGCGCTCGCTCCCGAGTCGACGCGCTCGATTGTAGGGTCGCCGCGACCGCGCAGGAAGCGGCGTCGCCGGAAGCGCCGGCGCGATCGCCCCTGCCGCGTCCGCGTCGACCCGGCGGAACCCCCTAATCAAGCGTGACCGCGTCGCCTCGCCTCGCCGCAGGAGGAAGCAGCGCGCCTGCCGCGCGGCCCGGGCCTCGGTGCGCCGATGCGGAGCGCGCGGACGTGCGGTAGAGTGCGCGCTTGGTTCGAGGTCGACCACGCCACGTTCCCTGACCGCGAAGGAGTCCGTCATGTTGCTCGGCATGTCACTCTCCGCCTTCACGCTGCTCCACGTCCTCATCAGCCTGATCGGCATCGTCACCGGCCTCGTGGTCGCGCTCGGCATGCTCCAGAGCCGGCGAATGCCCGGATGGACGGCGCTCTTCCTGGCGTCCACGGTCGCCACCAGCGTCACCGGCTTCCTGTTTCCGGCGCAGCGCGTCCTGCCCTCGCACATCGTCGGTGCGCTCTCGCTGCTCCTGCTTGCGGTCGCGCTGCTCGCGCTCTACGGCAGGCAGCTTGCCGACGCGTGGCGCGGCACCTACGTCGTCACCGCGCTCGCCGCGCTCTACCTCAACGTCTTCGTGCTGATCGTGCAGGGATTCGTGAAGGTCGGACCGCTGCACGCGCTGGCGCCGACGCAATCGGAGCCTGCGTTCGTCGTCGCGCAGTGCGTTGCGCTCGTCCTCTTCGTCGTGCTCGGCTATCGTGCATTTCGCGCGTTTCGTCCCGCGGCCGCGCCGGCAGGCTTGCGCACGGCCTAGACTCGGGAAGCCGGGACCGGATGGCGACGGCCGTCGGTACCCGAAGCGAGGCCCCATGCAGGAAGCGCGCGCGAGGCGCCGATGATCATTGGCCGCTTGCTCTTGGTGGCATCGCTCGCGTCGCTTCCCTGCCTGGCATTGGCCAGTGAGGACGGCGACTATCCGCAGCGCCTGGCCGCGCTCGTGAACGAGTACCGCGTCCGCCACGGACTGCGCGCCCTCGCGGTCGACGCGACGATCGGCGGGCTGGCCCGCGAGCACAGCGCCGCGATGGCGAAGGCCGGCAAGCTCGGTCACGACGGCTTCCCCGGGCGTGTGCGCCAATCGGGACTTGCGATGTGCGTCGAGAACGTCGGCTGGAACTACGCGTCGCCGCACCAGCAGTTCGAGGGCTGGCGCGCCTCGCCGGGGCACGACGCGAACATGCTCGATCCGCGCGTGGATCGCATCGGCATCGGCGCGGTCGACAACTACGTCACGATGATCGCGTGCGGCCGATGAAGCCGCAGCGCCGCCGCCAATGAAAAGGCCGCGCAGCGCGCGGCCTTTTCATTGGCGACGCGTCGCGCTACTTCCGCCGGCTCGCGTTCAGCTCCTTCATCGCGACGTGCATGTCCCACGCCACCTGCAGGTGCATCCAGAACGTGGGCTCGTTGCCGAAGAACAGCGCGAGCCGCACCGCGGTGTCGGGCGTGATGCCCCGCTTGCCGTTGATGAGCTCGTTCACGCGGCGGCGCGAGATGCCGAGCGCCTGCGCGAGCTCCGTCTGGTTGATCGACAGCGGCTTCATGTACCGCGTCTCGAGGAAGTCCCCGGGACGCGGCGGCCGCCGCGAGGACGCCCGCAGTGCGGTTGCCCGTCGCCGCGCCGGCGCAACGCCGGGCGGCGCGGCCCCGGCCGCTCCCGGCAGCGATTCACGCGCGGTCACGCTCACGTACGCGGCTCCTTCTTCCACATGCGAACGCCGCTGATCATCGTGCCCACCACCGTCTGCCCGCTCATGATGTCCTCGCGGAACACCATGTACATGTGGATCACCGCGAACAGCACGAGATACCACATCGCGAGATGGTGCAGCGTGCGCACCATCTGCGGGTCGCCGAAGAGCACGAACACCCAGCCCATCAGGTTCATCGGCGTCGTGCCCCAGCCCCACTGCTCGGCGTAGAGCGCGAACCCGGTGACGATGATGAATATCGTGCCGAGCGTATACATCGCGAACATGGCGATCTGCGCGAGCGGGTTGTGGCCCACCCACAGGTCGGACTCCTTCTTCAGGAACAGGTAGTAGCCCATCTGGCTGAACAGGCCCTTCCACCAGCTCCCGTTCCACACCGGCGGAATGAAGATCGCCCGTGACGCCGGATTGCCGACCAGCGCCCAGTACAGGCGCACCAGGAACGCGACCGCGAAGATCATCGCCGCAATGAAGTGGATCATGCGGATGTAGCCGAACATGTAGTGGAAAGTCGCTTCGCCGCCGATGGCCGGCGGCGGGCTGCCGATCAGGTAGCCCGTGCCGACCAGAACGAACATCGCCACCATCATCACCCAGTGCCACAGCCGAACCGGGGCCTGGTAGACGTACACGTCTTCCAGCGGGCCCGCGAGGACCTGACCGGAGACAGGATTGACTCTCATGCTTTGCTCCTCACCAGGGCCTAGCGGACCTTCACCGAGACCAGCTCGTCGCCCTCCGGTCCCATCACGTGCGTGGCGCACGCGAGGCACGGGTCGAAGCTGTGGATCGTGCGCAGGATCTCGAGCGGCTGCTGCGGATTGGCCATCGGCGTGTTGAGCAGCGCGGCCTCGTAGGCGCCGATCTGGTTCTTGGCGTCGCGCGGTCCGGCATTCCACGTCGTCGGCACCACGCACTGGTAGCTGTCGATCCGCGTATCCTTGATCTTCACCCAGTGCGCGAGCGCTCCGCGCGGGGCTTCCACCGGCGCCACGCCCCTGGCCTCCTTCGGCCAGGTCGACGGCTCCCACTTCTCGATGTTGGCGGTGGCGAAATCGCCGGCCTTCAGGTTGGCGATGAGCTGGTCGTAGAAGTAGCGCATCTTGTGCGCGGCCCACGATCCTTCGAGCCCGCGCGCCGCGGTGCGGCCGAGGGTGCTGAAGAGCGCCGTGACCGGCACGTCCAGGGTCTTGAGGACCATGTTGACCTGCTCGGTGATCTCCTTGTTGCCGCGCGCGTAGGCGACGATGTAGCGCGCGAGCGGGTCCCACCTCGACCGGATGGCCCTTCCAGCGCGGCGACTTGACCCACGAGTATTTCGCGCTCTCGTCGAAGTTCTCGATGTTGGTCCGCGTACCCTTGGTGCCGGCGCCCAGCACGAAGTTGGGATCGGTCACGCCGTCGAACGGATGCAGGCCCTTCGATTCGTCGCCTTGCTTGTACCAGGAGTGGCTCACCCACTCCTGGACCTGGTCCGGCGCCTTGAGGTCGACCTCGAGGACGTTCTTGAGGTCCCCGCCCAGGATGATTCCGGACGGAATCAGCAGGCTCTTGGCCGAGTAGTCGTTGGCGATGTCGGGGAAGTCGCCGTAGGCCATCACGTTCTGGCTGGACAGTCCGCCGCCGATCTTCGCCCAGTCCTTGTAGAAGGAGGCGATCGCGAGCAGGTCCGGGATGTAGACCTGGTCGATGAAGTCGATGGTCCGGTCGATGATGTCGCTGATCATGTTGAGCTGCGTCATGTTGATCGCGCCCACCGCCCCCGTGCTGTCGAGGTTGATGGAGCACGGCATGCCGCCGACCAGCCAGTTCGGATGCGGGTTCTTGCCGCCGAAGATCGTCTGGATCTTGACGATCTCCTTCTGGAAATCGAGCGCCTCGAGGTAATGCGTGACCGCCATGAGGTTCGCTTCCGCCGGCAGCTTGTAGGCGGGGCTGCCCCAGTAGCCGTTGGCGAAGATGCCGAGCTGGCCGCTCTCGACGAACTTCTTCAGGCGGTTCTGCGTCTCGCGGAAATAGCCCGGCGAGCTGTTCGGCCACGGCGAGATGCTCTGCGCGAGCTCGCTCGTGCGCTTCGGATCCGCCTTCAGCGCCGACACCACGTCGACCCAGTCGAGCGCGTGCAGGTGGTAGAAGTGGACGAGGTGGTCCTGCGCGTAGAGCGTCGCGTGCATCAGGTTGCGGATGATGTTCGCGTTCTTCGGGATCTTGATGCCGAGCGCGTCCTCCACCGAGCGCACCGAAGCAAGCGCGTGCACGCCCGTGCACACGCCGCAGATGCGCTCGACGAACGCCCACGCGTCGCGCGGGTCGCGGCCCTTGAGGATCACCTCGAGGCCGCGCCACATGGTGCCCGTGGACACCGCGTTGCGGATGACGTTGTTCTTGTCGACGTTCACCTCGATGCGGAGGTGGCCCTCGATGCGGGTGATCGGGTCGACGACGATGCGCTGACCGCTGTTGTCGAGGGTGAAGCCTTGGGTTTCGATGATGGCCATGATTTATTTCTCCGCCTCGGCGACCTTGTCATTACGGGTCTTGCTGCGCGCCTGCTTGATCGCGCTCACCGCGGCGTGCGCCGCGATGGCCGCACCCGCCACGCCGAGCGCGACGAGGCCGACCTGGTCGGCGGTGCCTTCGATGCCGCTGACGCCCGGCGGCCGGATCGTGGTCAGGTGGTCGTAGAACGAACCCTTGTCCCAGAACGCGTCTTCCGAGCAGCCGATGCACCCGTGCCCCGACTGGATCGGGAACGACGTGCCCTCGTTCCAGCGGATGGTCGAGCACGCGTTGTACGTGACCGGCCCCTTGCAGCCGACCTTGTACAGGCAGTAGCCCATGCGCGCGCCGGCGTCGTCGAAGTTCTCGACGAACTGGCCCGCGTCGAAATGCGGGCGACGGTAGCACTTGTCGTGGATGCGCTGGCTGTAGAACATCTTCGGGCGCCCCTGCGCGTCCATGTCGGGCAGCCGGTCGAACGTCAGGATGTACGTCACCACGCCGGTCATCACCTCGGCGATCGGCGGGCAGCCCGGCACCTTGATGATCGGCTTGTCGGTGATCACCTTGTGCACGGGGGTGGCCTGCGTCGGGTTCGGCTTCGCGGCCTGCACGCAGCCCCACGACGCGCACGAGCCCCACGAGATGATCGCCTTGGCGTCCTTCGCCACGTGCCGAAGCTTGTCGACGAACGGCCTGCCGCCGGGGATGCAGTACACGCCGTCATCGGCGAGCGGCGGATTGCCCTCGACCGCGAGGATGTAGTTGCCCTTGTACTTCTTGATCGTTTCCTCGAGCTGCGCCTCGGCCTGGTGGCCGGCCGCCGCCATCAGCGTGTCGTCGTAGTCGAGCGAGATCATCGACAGCACGACGTCCTTCGCGAGCGGATGCGCCGAGCGGATGAACGACTCGCTGCAGCACGTGCACTCGAGCCCGTGCAGCCAGATCACCGGCGTGCGCTGCTTGGTCTGCATCGCCTGCGCGATCTGCTGCGCCCCGGCTTCGCCGAGACCCAGCGACGCGGCGGTGAGACTGCAGAACTTGAGGAAGCTGCGCCGCGAAATGCCCTGCTTGCGCATCAGTTGGTAATAGGTTTCGGTCATCACATCCTCCGGCGCTTCGCCGTATGCATGGACACATGTGTGAGCTGCGACCACGTCGCATTGGCGGACATTGGGCGCGTTTTCGCAGCCGTGTTGGTTGATGGAAGTCAAAGGGATGCGCGGCGTCTACATGCGAACATCAATGCCCGTTCGTTGTAACCACCTCCGTTACACGCCGTTTCCGCCCGACGTGGTGCAAACCGCATCGCGCTGACGTAAGTCAACGAGCCTCTCCCGGCTCCGGCGCACGATGTAAGCCTCGGCGCAGGGCGGGTTCGCTGCTGCCCGATCACCAAGAAGGCGCCCGCACGGAGAGCATGGTGGCGCGCACGCACGAACTCCCCTCGTCGCACGACGCGGTCGAAGCCGCGATCTCGCGCGTGCTCGCGGCAGAGGCGGCGGCGGGCGCGGCGGTGCAGTCGGCGCGCGACGCCGCGGCGGCGCAGGCCGAGGCGACGCGCGCGACGGTGCGTGCGGTCGCGCAGCGCACGCAGTCGCGGGTCGCCGCGGTGCGCACCCGCTTCGATCGCGACGTCGCCGCGCAGGTGGCCGCTCTCGAGGCCGAGGCCGAGCGGATCGCGCATGCGCCGGGTCTTGCCGACGCCGAGCTGGCCGCGCTGGACGAGGCGCTGGCCGCGCTCGCGGAAGAGCTCACGGGGACGTCGCGATGAACGAAGCGGGCAGCCTCGAATACGGGTACGCGCGCCTGTGCGCGCGCTTCGGCGCCCGTGCCGACGAAGCGCTTTGGCGGCGCATCGAGGTCGTGCGCGATCTCGCGGCCGTGCTCGACATCGTGCGCGGATCGCCGCTGGCGCCATGGATCGTCGGCATCGGGCCGGAGGCGGACCCGCATGCGATCGAGTCTGCCGCGCGCCGGCATTGGCGAGCGCTGGCGGTGGAGGTCGCGAGCTGGATGCCGCAGCCGTGGCAGGCTTCCGTCGTGTGGTGCGCCGCGCTGGTCGACCTGCCGGCCGTTCGCGCACTCGGGCACGGCGGCGCGCGGGCGTCATGGTTGCGCGACGATCCCGCGCTGCAGGGGCTCGTCGATCCCGCGCTCGGCGCCGTCGATCCGGCGCGCATCGCACTGCTCTGCGAAGGCACCGGCGACGCGCGCCGCGTGCTCGCCGCCTGGCGCGCGCGATGGCTGCAGCTGCTGCCGGAGCCGCCCGCCGCGCATCCGCTGCTGCAGCGCCTCGTGCACATGCTGGAGGAGCACGCCCAGCGCTTCGCCGGCGCGCATCCGGCGGACGCGTGGCCGCTGCGCCGCACGCTCGCCGGCCGCGTGACGCTCGTGTTCCGTCGCGCGGCGGTCGATCCGGCGCAGGCCTTCGCCTACCTCGCGCTCGCCGCGCTCGAGTACGAGCGCCTGCGCGCCGAGCTCGTTCCCCGCGCCCTGCTGCCGCACCGCGCGCTCGCCGCATGATCCGCCCGCAACCTGCACGCTGGTTCGCGATCCTCGCCGCCCGCGACGACGCGGCGCTGGCGCTGGAGGCGCTCGCGCGCACCTACGCGGTCGAGCTGGAGGCCGCGCCGACCAGCGTGCTGCCGGAGAGCCTGGCCGAGCTGCGGCCGCGCCTGTCCCAGTTCGCCGAGCTGTCGCTGCGCTATCGCGCCTACTGGCCGGGCGACAGGCTCATGCCTTCGGCGTTTCCCGAGACGCCCGCACGCACGCTCGACCGCTGCCTCGCCGCGGTGCGGGCCTGGGCGCAGGACGCCGAGCCGATCATCCGCGCGCTGCAGGCCGGCGCCGCCGAGAACGAAGAGCTCGCGCGCTGGCGACGCGTGTTCCGCGCCCTCGCCGAAAGCTCGATCGACCTCGCGCGCACCGCCATGGCCGGCCCGCTCGTGCGGGTGCGCCTCTTCGTCTTTGCACCGGACGCCGAGCCCATCGTGCCGCCCCGGCTGCTGCTGCGCCAGTTCGTCGAGGAAGGCGAGCTGCACGCGCTCGCGGTCGGGACCGCCGACGAGCTCGCGCAGCTCGCGCAGCAGGCGGTCGCCGCCAAGGGACGCGTCCACGACATGCCGACGTGGCTGGCCACCGACATGCAGCGCAACGACGAGTACATCGAGCAACGCATGGCCACGCTGGCGCGCGAGCGGCAGGAGCTCGCAGCGGCGCTCGCGGTGCTGCACGAGCAGAACGACCTGCGCGAGGCGCTCGGCAACGCCTGGCGCCTGTCGTGGGTGCTCGCGAACGTCCACGCGCTCGACGCGGGTGACCTCTTCTGCTGGATCACCGGCTGGACGAGCGAGCTCACGGGCAGCCGCCTCGCGGAGGCGCTCGACGCGTCCGGCGCGCGCGCGATCATCCACTATCCGCCGCCACCCGCGGGCGCCAAGCCGCCGCTGCTCCTCGCCAACCCGGCGTGGGCGAAGCCCTTCGAGGTGTTCAGCCGCGCGCTCGGCATGCCGTCGCGCAACGAGGCCGATCCGAGCGTGGTGCTCGCGATCGCGGTGCCGCTCATGTTCGGCTACATGTTCGGCGACGTCGGCCAGGGGCTGGTGATCGCCATCGCCGGCTTTCTGCTGCGCAAGCGCTTCGCGCTGGCGCGGCTCTTCGTCGTCGGCGGCCTCGCCGCCGCCGTGTTCGGCCTGCTGTTCGGCAGCGTGTTCAGCCTGCACCTCCTGCCTCCGCTGTGGATCGAGCCGCTGTCCGATCCGCTCAAGATCCTGTGGGTGCCGCTGGTCGGCGGCGGCGTCCTCATGACGCTGGGCCTCGCGCTGCGCGCGATCGAGGCGCACTGGCGCGGCGATTTCGTGGTGTGGCTCGCGACCGACGCCGGCCTCATCGCGGTGTACCTCGGGCTGCTGGTGTGCCTGCTGTGGGAGCCCGGATTCGTCGTCGCGGGCGTCGGCGCCGCGGTGTACACGCTCGGCCACGCATGGCACGCGCGCCGCTGGTCCGCGGCCTTGCCTGCGCTGGGCGAGCTCGCCGAGCGCACGCTGCAGATCCTCATCAACACGCTGTCGTTCGCCCGCGTCGGCGCCTTCGCGCTCGCGCACGCCGGTCTGTCCTCGGCGCTGGTCGCGCTGCTGTCGGCCACCGACAGCGCGATCGTGGCGGGCGTGCTGCTCGTCGTCGGCAACGTGGTGGTCATCGTGCTCGAAGGGCTCGTGGTGTCGATCCAGACCACGCGCCTCGTGCTGTTCGAGTTCTTCACGCGCTTCCTGGTCGCGGAAGGCCGGGTGTTCCGGCCGCTGCCGCCGCCTCCCTCCAACCTGCAGGAGATTCCCACATGAAGCCGTCGCACCGGTTTGTCGCGGCGCTGGCCGTTCTCACGCTGGTGCTGGCGCTCGGCACCACCGCGTTGCTCGTCACCGCCCCGAAGGCGCTCGCCGCGGGCGCCGCCGGAGGCAGCGTGCTGCCGCCGGAGGCGTGGGGCTTCGGACTCATGGCGGCGGCGCTCGCCACCGCGGTGGCCGCGCTCGGCGCCGGCTTCGCGGTTGCGAAGGTGGGGACGGCGGCGATCGGCGCGCTGGCCGAGAAACCCGAGCTCTTCGGCCGCCTGCTCATCTTCGTGGGACTCGCGGAGGGCATCGCGATCTACGGGCTCATCGTGTCGATCCTGATCCTCAACCGGCTGACCTGATGAGCGCCCCCGTCTTCATCGGCGACGAAGTGGCGGCGGCGGGCTTCCGGCTGGCCGGCGCGACCGTGCGCACGCCGCAGGCCGGCGAGGAGACCGCGGCGCTCGCTGCCGCGCGGGCGGAGGCCACGCTGATCCTCGTCAGCGCGGACGTCGCGGCCCGCATCGACGCCGGGACGCTGCGTGCGGCGCAGGCGGCGCTGTCGCCGCTGGTGGCCATCGTCCCCGACGTGCACGACGCAGTCGCGCCGCCGGACCTCGCGGCGCGCCTGCGCACGCAACTGGGGCTCGAGGCATGACGCTCGAGCGCCGCGCGCAGGCATTGCTCGATCTCGTCGAGGACGATCGCCGCGTGCGCTGCGAGGCGATCGCCGCCGAGGCGCACGGGCGCCGTCGTGCGGCACTGGACGAGGCCCACCGCGAAGCGCGCGAGCGCATGCGGACCGCGTTCGAGGAGGAGCGCAAGCGCGCCGCCGAGCGGCTCGCGGCGGCACGCGCGAAGCTGGCGACGCATCGCCGGCATGCCGAGCAGCGGCGTGCGGCCGCCTTGCTGGAGGCAGGACTCGCACGCCTCCCCGCGACGCTGGAGCGGCGCTGGCGCGCGGCGGCGACGCGCGCCGCGTGGATCGACGCGATCGCACTGCGTGCCTGCGAAGTGCTGCCGCGCAGCGGGTGGCGCATCGCGCATCCGGTGACGTGGCCGGCCTCCGAGCAGCGGACGCTGGCCGCACGCGTGTCCGCGGTGACGGGGACCGCGCCCGACTTCCTGCCCGATGCGCGCATTTCCGCCGGGTTGCGCGTGACCGCGGCCGGCATCGTGGTCGACGGCACGCTGGCCGGTCTCACCGCCGATCGCTCCGTGGTGGGCGCGCGGCTGCTCGGCGTACTGGAGGGGACGCGCACGAGCCCGCCCGGCGCTTCGAAGGCGTGCGATACGGCTTCTCCCGCGAGCGCAGCGGCCGCCTCCCGATGAGCAACGCCCGCATCCGCTGGATCAGCGGGCCCGTGCTGCGCGCACGCGCCGACGGCCCGTTCACGCTGCGCGAGGCGGTACGCATCGGCCCGCAGGCGCTGCTGGGCGAAGTGGTTCGGCTCGACGGCGACGACATCGTCGTGCAGGTGTACGAGGACACGACGGGCCTGCGGCCGGGGGTCGCGGTCGTCGGTGACGGAACGCCGCTCGCGATTCCGCTCGGTCCCGGCCTCCTCGGCAACATCTTCGACGGCCTGCTGCGTCCGCTGTCGAACACCGGCAGCGATCACGTGGCACCCGGCCTGCGCCGCGCGACGCCCGGCGTTTTTCGCTTCACGCCGGCGGTGCGTGCGGGCGAGGCGCTCGCCGGCGGCGCGACGTTCGGCGATGCCGTCGGCGCGAGCGAGCGCGTGCAGCGCTGCCTCGTGCCGCCGCGGGTCGCGGGCACCGTCGTCGCCATCGCGGACGCCGGCATGTACGCGGAGGACGCGCCGATCTGCACGCTCGCGGCGGGCGACGGCCGCACGCACGCGCTGTCGATGCTGCAGACGTGGCCCGTGCGCGAGCCGCGCCCGGTACGCGCTCGGCTGCCCGCCGCCGCCCCGCTCGTCACCGGGCAGCGCATTCTCGACAGCCTGTTCCCCGTGGCCAAGGGCGGCAAGGCGGCGATCCCCGGTGGCTTCGGCACCGGCAAGACCGTGCTGCTGGAAGCGCTCGCCAAGGGCTGCGACGCCGACGTGATCGTCTACCTGGGATGCGGCGAGCGCGGCAACGAGCTCGCGGGCGTGCTCGAGGAATTTCCGACGCTCACCGATCCCGCCAACGGGCGCCCGCTGATGGAGCGCACGGTCATCATCGCCAACACGTCGAACATGCCGGTCGCCGCGCGCGAGGCCTCGATCTACAGCGCGGTCACCGTCGCCGAGTACTTCCGCGACCAGGGCCTCGCGGTCGCGCTGATGGCCGACTCCACGAGCCGCTGGGCGGAGGCGCTGCGCGAGGTGTCGGGACGCTTCGGCGAGCTGCCGGGCGAAGGCGGCTATCCCGCGTACCTGTCGTCGCGGCTCGCCGACTTCTACGAGCGCGCCGCCATCGTCGACACGCTCGGCGGCGACGTGGGATCGGTCACCGTGATCGGCGCGATCAGCCCGCCGTCCGGCGACTTCTCCGAGCCGGTGACCAGCCACACCAAGCGGTACGTGAAGGCGTACTGGACCCTCGACGTCAAGCGCGCGCAGGCGCGCTTCTACCCGGCCGTGCACCCCCTGCAGTCGTACGCGGAGGATGCGCAGACGTTCGTGGCGTGGTGGGCCGCGCACGGCGCGGCCGAATGGTGGAAGCTGCGCCGCCGCTTCCTGACGCTGCTCGACGAGCAGGCGCATCTCGAGCGGATGGCGCGGATCATCGGCAAGGACGCGCTGCCGGTGCGGCAGCAGATGACGCTGTTCTGCGCGGATCTCGTCAACGACGCGTTCCTGCGCCAGTCCGCGTTCTCGGAGGTCGACCGGGTGTGCTCGCCCGCGCGGCAGGCGACGATGATGCGGCTGCTCGCGAAGATCGTCGACCAGGCGGAGGCGGCGGTCGACGCCGGCGTGCATCCGGACGAGCTGCGCGCGCTGCCGTCGCTGCGCGCGCTGGTGCGCATGGGCGAGGAGATCGGCGACGACGAGCTCGCGCGCTTCCACGATCTCGAGGCACGGCTCGACCGCGAGCTCGCGGCCGTCGTCCACGCGAAGGAAGGCAGCGATGCGGCTGTCGGTTGAAGGCGCCGCCGCGCGGCTCGAAGGTCCGCTGCTGTTCCTGCGGCGGACCCTCGACGTGGGCCTGTACGACGCGGTGGAGGTCGACGGCGGCGACGGCCATGGCCGGCTCGGGCGGGTGGCCGCCATCGACGACGACCTCATGACCATCGAGGTGCTGGAGTCGACGTCGGGCCTCGGCCTGCGCGACACCGTCGTGCGCTTCTTCGGCGAGCCGCTGACCTTCGGCCTGTCGCCGGGGATCCTGGGCCGCGTGTTCAACGGCGTGGGCCAGGTCATCGACGGCGGTCCGCCGATCGCGGTGCGCGAGCGCCAGCGCATCGAGGGATTGCCGATCAATCCGCAGGCGCGCGCCGGCCCGCGCGATTTCATCGAGACCGGCGTCACCGCGCTCGACCTCATGAACAGCCTCGTGCGCGGGCAGAAGCTGCCCATCTTCTCGGGCGGCGGGCTGCCGCACGACCGGCTGGCGGTCGAGATCGCGCGCTACGCCCGGCTGCGCGAGCGCAAGGCGGGCGAGGACTTCGCGATCGTGTTCGCGGGCATCGGCGTGCCGTACGACAGCGCCGAGTACTTCCGGCGCAGCCTCGAGCAGAGCGGCGCGCTGGAGCGCACGGCGCTCTTCCTCAATCTCGCCAGCGACTCGTCCACGCAACGGCTGCTGACGCCGCGCTTCGCGCTCACCGCAGCCGAGTACCTGGCCTTCGTCGAGGGCAAGCACGTGCTGGCGATCCTCACCGACATGACGAACTACGCGGAAGCGCTGCGCGAGGTGAGCTCGTCGAAGGGCGAGATCCCGAGCCGCAAGGGCTTCCCCGGCTACCTGTATTCCGACCTCGCGAGCCTGTTCGAGCGCGCGGGCGTCATCCGCGGACGGCCGGGCACCCTCACGCAGCTGTCCATCCTCACGATGCCGGCCGACGACATCGGCCATCCGATTCCCGACCTCACGGGCTACATCACCGAGGGCCAGATCGTGCTCTCGCGCGACCTCGACCGGCGCGGCGTGTATCCGCCGATCGACGTGCTGCCGTCGCTCTCGCGGCTCATGAAGGACGGCACCGGCGGGCACTATACGCATCCCGATCATCCGGCGCTCGCGAGCCAGCTCTACGCGGCTTACGCACGCGCGGTGCAGGCGCGCGTGCTCGCGAGCGTGGTCGGCGAGGAAGGGCTCGCGGCGACCGATCGGCAGTATCTCGCCTTCGGCGCGCAGTTCGAGGGGCTGCTGATCAGCCAGTCGGGACCGCGCACGCTGGAGCAGAGCATGGACGAGGGATGGCGGCTCCTCGCGCGACTGCCGGCGAGCGAGCTGACGCGCCTGTCGGATGCGCAGATCGCGGCGCACCTGCACGGCGCGTAGCACGCCATGCCCGACATCACCCCGACCCGCGCCTCCGCGCTCGAGCTCATGGACGAGCGCCGCGCGATGCGCGAAGGCTACGTCTTCCTCGACGAGAAATGCCTGCTGCTCGCCGGCGAGATCCTGCGCGAGCTCGACCGCTACGCGACGCTGTGGCGCGCACTGCGGGCGGCGCACGATGCCGCGGTCGCCGCGCTGCAGGCCGCGCTCGCGCGACACGGCCTCGAGGGCCTCGTCGTCTATCCCGCGGGCCATCTCGCCGACGCCGCCACGACCCACGTCAAGCGCGCGGTGATGGGCGTGCGCCTGCAGGACGCGACATGGCGGCCCGCGGCCCACGCGGCGCCCGACGCCGTCAACCGTTCTCCCGAAGCCGACGCGTGCCGCGACGCGTACGTCGCGCTGATCGCCGCCGCCGCGCAGATGGCGGCCGTCACCGGCAATCTCGAGCGCCTTTCGTCCGAATACCAGCGCGCGGTGCGCCGCGCGCCGCGCGCTGCAGGACGTCCTGCTGCCCGAGCTCGACCGCACGCTGTGGGAAGTCGAGACGAGGCTCGAGGAGCTCGAGCAGGAAGAAGCGATTTCGATGCGGCAGCGGCGCTGAATGGCCCGCCGCGCCGCGCTACCGTGACGGACCCGGCGGAGCGGCAGGTGCCGCCGCCGCATCGCCGCCGCGCTTTCCCGTCACGGCCATGATGACCGGCGCGAGCACCGCCGCCACGATGCCCGCGGCAAAGCCGTTGTTGTAGAGGTTGAGCCCGGCGTGCAGGGCGCCGACGCTCAGGGCGGCCGACGAATGCACGATGCCGGCCACGATGCCCCAGTGCCAGCCGAAGCGTCCTGCGATCGGAGCGAGCGTAGTGCCGAAGAGCGCGGCCAGCACGATCGACGGATCGGCCGCATTCCACGGCTTGAACAGCGAGCCCAGGAACACGCCGAGCATGATCGGCAGGATGTTGCGCGCGTGCTTCCCGAAGGCCGAGAAGCCGACGATCGTGAGAATGGCGCCGATGACGGGGCCGTTCAGGTCGCCGCCGACCGCCAGCACGTAGAGCGTCCCGACCGCGCCGGTGATCCCCATGTTGGCGAGCGTGGGTCCGAAGCCCGCGAGCGCGATGAAGTCCGTCGGCGCCTGGCCGGTGGCCCGCAGGATCGTCTTCAATCCGGCAGGCAGCGGCCGGTGAAGGAAGAAGCCGACCGCGACCATCGACAGCAGCACGGTCGCCATGAATCCGCCCAGCAGCCGGTTGTGGCCGGTCGTCCAGATCATCACGGGATCGGGCACGAAGCCGTACGACTTGTAGGTCGCGACGACCAGCGTGCCCACGATGCCGGCGGTGAATCCCATGTTGTAGAGGCTGAAGCCCATGTGCGCCTTGAAGAGCTGAGCGGCGGCGGGCGCGAGGATGAAGCCGATGACCAGGCTCGTGACGAGCGCCAGGGGCAGGCGCACCTCGAGCGGGAGCGTGGTGCTGAACAGGATCTCCGAGAAGATCGGCGCCAGCGCCGCGCCAAAGAACGCGGTGTTGATGTGCGCCGCGAACGGCTCGCCCCTGAAGCGCGCGTAGAGCCACACGCCGGCGACGATCGACCAGATGTTGAGCAGGTTCTTGCCGAACAGCCCGAAGCCCAGGACCAGGAACAGGCAGGCGACGGCCGCCCCGGTCATCTTCGCCCGCGTCGCGTGATAGAGGCAGCACGCGCAGAGCGTGAGCACGCCGGCGTTCACGCAGCCGGCGCCGATGCCGCCGACGCCGAAATAGTCGGTGAGCAGCGCGTCGCGCGTCGTCAGGATCGCGCCAAGGCCGCGCAACACCTGTGCCGGACCGTCGAGGACGAGCCCGAAGGCCACGAAGGCGGCGGCGTACGCACACACCACGCCGAGGATCACGCGGTCCGCGGTCGCGGCGACCGGGATGTCGCTCGCATCGTTTGCGTTCATGGTGCCGTCCTGCCGGTCGTGCCCATCGCGATTGGTCGCGCGCGCGTCAGCGCGCGGCGGGCGGGACGAACCCCGGGGTGCCCCAGCCCAGCCAGTTGTCGCGGCTCGAATACCAGGCACGCGTGCGGTAATGGGCGTCCCAGTATTCGGCCACCGAGAACGTCACCGTGGACGCGTTGCGCAGCCGCGACGATTGCGACAGGTCGTTCAGGCGGACCCACCCGCGCGTGCGGCCGGAAAGGATGTCGCACCACAGGCGGTTCGACGTGCACCCGAACACGTGCACGTTGGCGCCCATCGGCAGCCGCGCCACCTGCGGAAAGCGGTTGTCGGGACCGGCGCGGACGGTCACGGCACGCCGCGTGGTATCGAGCTGCGCGAGTGCCGGCAGTGCGAGCATGAGCAACAACGTGGCGAGCGCGACGCGCAGGAGGCGGATGGGCATGAGTGTCTCCAGAGACAGGTGAGGCGTTGTCGCAACCGGTGGATGCGCCGGGTCAGGCCTCGCCGCCACCGGCCGGGACGTCGTCGAGGCACTGCCGGGGCAGCAGGAAGAGCCACGACACCAGCACGAACGGCGCGGTGAGCGCCGGAATGGCGAGCGGCGTCAGCGCCACGTTCATCGCGGCCTGAGCGACCACCGTGAACACCGTTCCCAGCGCGGCGTACAAGGCCACGCGCACGCCGGGCTTGTGGAACACCGTGCCGAGCGCGATCGCCGTGAGCACGGGGCTGAACCCGAGCAGGCCGCCGATGATGAGATCGCTCTCGGCGCCGAACAGGTGCGCCGTGACGACGGCCAGGATCGCCCCCCCCAGCGCGAACGCCGCGGCGGGAAGCGAATTCACGGCCAACCCGGCCAGCAACAGGAGGCCGGCGATGCCGCTGCCCTTCAGAAAGACCTGCGAGATGCTCCGCAGCACGCCCTGCACGAAGTCGCCGATGCCAAGGGTCATGGCCGCCGCCGGCTCGAATGGCGTGACGACGGCGCCAGCCGGCAACGCGCTCCCGGCAAGCCCCCAGAAGCCATAGGTTGCGAGCAACAGCAGCCAGGTGACCAGCACGAAGGGAAACGTCAGCGCGGCGATTCCCCACGGCTTGACCATGTTGGCCGTGCCCAGCGTGGCCACCACGGACACGGCGGCCCCGAGCACCAGGTAGGCCCAGAGCAGCGGTCCGGGCGGGATGAACGTGGTGAGCGCCATGCCCACCAGGACGCCGTTGTAGCCATAGAGACCCGCGTGCAGCGCGGCCTTGTCGACCCGCAGCCACAGGGCGGTGAGCGAGGCCACGATCACGGCGAGCACGCCGCCGAGCGCGACCTCCGGCACGCCGGCAACCATCGATCCCCAGGCGATGGCGACCAGGAACACCGCGCCGCTCACCGGGTTGTCCTGGAACATCACCTGTCCGATGCCGCGCAGGTTGATGTCGACGAAGCGCAGTACCTCCGATCCTGCGCAGCGCGCTTCCCATGCCGACAGGACACTCTTCATTGGCAACCCTCCCCCACGAGACGCGCCGGAGCGCTCAGCGCCACAACGGCTGCGGCGGAATGGCGGCGCCGGTGACCTCCTCGCGCGCCACCGCCCAGAACTCGCGCACCGCGGCGCGTACCTGCGCGGTCTCGCGTCCGAGCACCTTGTACATCAGGCCGGCATCGTTGGGCAGCCGGCAGGCGCCGAAGGCGATGCCCTGCGCGAGATCGACTTCCGCGTCGATGCGGGCGTGGATCCGCTCGGCCGTCGCGGGCGGCGTGCACAGGATCACGTTGCCGAACACGTCGAAGCCGTCCATCACGCCGGTCTGCCGCACCGGATGGCGCGCAGGCTCGATCAGCAGCTTCTCGCTGAACAGCGCGGTGCCGTCCGGGCCGCGACGCCGCCGTCGCGAGCGACAGCAGCGTGGCGCCGAAGCACTCGTCCGGGTGGTGGTGCTTGCGCCCCGGCTGCACGATCTCCGCGCAGAGCAGCGAGGCGGTCGGATCGATCGCGATCCGCGTGTCGCTCGCGAACCGCGCCTGCCGGTGCGGAATCAGCGGATCGGGCAGGTACTCGAGATAGGCGCCGGCGGCCGAGCGTGAGCGACTGCGTCTGCACCGCGTAGTTGGCGTCCATCGCGTGGATCTTGGTCGCCGACTGCGTCGTGACGTGCGCGCGGGCGCCCTCGCCCGAGCGCAACCTCGAGCGCCATCCGGTCGCCCTGCAGGATGCAGCCCGCGGTGGTGATCATGAAGAGCCACGGCATGTCCGGCAGCGCCTCGTCGCAGTGCAGCGCGCGCTGCGCGAGATAGGGCGTGCGCGAGTCGAGGTCGGCGAGGATCGTGCGATCGCCGCGGCGCTCGAAGCCGAGCCGCAGGAAGCCGGTCTTGCCGACGGCGCCGCTCTCCATCTGCGGCGGCTCGTCGCTGATACGCCGCGAACTCCGGCGGCAGCGAGCAGGACGCGGCCAGCGCCGCGCGCAGCGCAGGCGACAGCGCCCGTTCCGCCGCGCCCATCAGCCCGGCTGCCGCCCCGGCAGCTTCGAGGTCGAACAGCAGGTCGCTGCGGATCAGGTCGACCAGCGCGGGAATGCCCTCGCCGGTGCGGCAGTTGGTGAACAGGAACGGCTTGTCGCCGCGCATCAGCTTCGAGTCGTGCGCCATCACCTCGAGGCTCGCGCCGACGTAGGGCGCGAGGTCGGTCTTGTTGATGACCAGGATGTCCGACTGCGTGATGCCGGGTCCGTTCTTGCGCGGGATCTTGTCGCCGGCGGCGACGTCGATCACGTAGATGAAGAAGTCGACGAGCGCCGGGGAGAACGTCAGCGTCAGGTTGTCGCCGCCGCTCTCGATCAGCACCACGTCGCCGTCCGGAAAGCGCGCCTCCATGTCCTCGACCGCGGCGAGGTTCATGCTCGGATCCTCGCGCACCGCGGTGTGCGGGCAGGCACCGGTCTCGACGCCGAGGATGCGCTCCTCGAGCAGGATGCCCTTCAGCGTGCGCTGCACGTGCTTCGCGTCCTCGGTCGTCACCACGTCGTTGGTGATGATGAGCACCTTGATGCCCATCTCGAGGAGCCGCGGCGTGATCGCCTCGACGATCGCGGTCTTGCCCGAGCCGACCGGGCCGCCGACCCCGATGCGCGTGACCTTCTTCTTCATGGTCCCTCTTCTCCCTTGTGTCGCTCGCGTCGCGAGTCAGTTCATGAACAGGCGCACGTGCGCCTTGACGTGGACGGCCGCGAGGATCTCGGTGAGCGGCGCGAAGCCCGCCATGTCCGCCAGGCGTGCCGCGCGGCCGCGGTCGCGTAGGCCGCGTCGGCGCCGGCGTTGAGCGCGATAGAGCATCTGCTGCGTCTCCACGTGGCCGATGCGCATCAGCCGCAGCGCGGCGCTCAGGATCGTGGCCGCCACGCCGTACTGGTGCACGACGAACGCATCGCGCGCCGAGAGCCCCTGCGCGGCGAAATTGACCGCGAGCGCCACCGGATAGCAGCCGGGCGTCGCGCCCGCCTCGACGCGCTCGCGCCAGGCCGCGAGACGGCGGCGAGCCCGTCACCTGCGACGCCCATCTCCGTGAACTTCCTGCCCATGCGCACGGACATCGTCCGCGTCTCGCCCGAGAGCTTGCGTGCGTAGACCCGCGCGTCGATGCGCACGAGCTCGTCGACGTCGCCCGCCACGGCGGCGCGGTGCGCGCAGACGAGCCCGATGCCGTCGCCGCGAGCCGCCTGCTCGACCGCGGTGCGCGCGAACGCGAGCAGCGTGGCGCGCGTCGGTGACGACGCGCTTCTGGATCGCGGACTCGAGGCCGCCGGAGAACGCGAAGCCGCCGATCGGGAACATCGAGTCCCCGAACTGCAGCAGGCGCGCGAGGTGCGCCGCGGTGACGGGCGACGCGGCGCCGTCATCGCGCGGATTCATGCGTCCGGATCGCCGCCGGCGTGCGGATGGACGTGCGCACGCACCGGCGAGCGCCCGTGCACGCGTCCCGTTTCCGGATCGACTGCGACATAGCGATCGTGCGGTGTGCGTGTGCACGGGGCCCTCGGCGCCGCCGAACAGCCGTCGCGACTCGTGCGGCGCGAGATACGGCACGATGTCGTCGCCCGGCACGAACTCGTAGCGGATGCCCTCGAAGCGGTGCGTGTTCATCACCGACGCCATGACCTTGCGGTCGACGGTGAGCGGCACGAACACGCGGGTGCCCTTGACGAGCGCCGGCCAGTGCTGGTTGCCGAGCGCGTGGCCGAGCTCGACGCAGGTGCGCATCGCGTAGTCGGGCGGCTGCCGCCGCCAGCGCGTCCAGGTGGATGATCATCACGTCGCGCAGGCTGATCCGCGCCACGACCGCGCGGCCGCGACGCCTCGTCCCACAGCAGCACGTCGCCGTCGCGCAGGAACGTCGCCGCGATCGAGCGACACCGCGATCTCGCTGGCCGCCCGCGGTCTTCTTGCGAAACCGGTTCTTCTGCGCCTCCCAGTGGTCGAGCGCCAGCGGATCGACGGTGGCCGCGGCGAGCCGTGCCGCCCACGTCCGGGTCGCCCGCGTTGCCCAGGATGGTTTCGATCAGGATCAAGGCGCGCCGCTCTAGCTGAAGAAGTACTTCTGGTTGAGCGAGATCGTCTTGAGCGGCGGCACCGTCGCGTGCACGCCGTCGACGGTGACCGCGAAGGTCTCCGGGCGACACTTCGATCTTCGGCGTGCCGCGCGTTGCGCACCATGTCGCGCTTGCCGATCTTGCGCGTGTTCTTCACGGGAACGACCTGCCGCCGCAGGTCGAGCCGCTCGCCCACGCCGCGCGGCGTCGGCCGCCTGCGACACGAACGTGACGCACGTGTCGGCGAGGAGATGCCCGAAGCTGCCGAACATCGGCCGGTAGTAGATCGGCTGCGGCGTGGGCAGCGACGCATTCGGGTCGCCCATCACCGCCCAGTTGATGACGCCGCTCTTGATGCACGAGCTTGGGCTTGGCGCCGAAGAACGCGGGCTCCCACAGCACGAGGTCGGCGATCTTGCCGACCTCGACCGAGCCCAGCACGTGCGAGATGCCGTGCGCGATCGCCGGGATTGATCGTGATCTTGGCGACGTAGCGCAGCACGCGGAAATTGTCGTTGCCCGGCGCGTCCTCCGGCAGCTTGCCGCGCCCGGTCTTCATGGCGTCGGCGGTCTGGATCGTGCGCAGCCAGCACTCGCCGATGCGGCCCATCGCCTGCGAGTCGCTCGAGAAGATCGAGATCACGCCGAGGTCGTGCAGCACGTTCTCGGCCGCGATGGTCTCGGCGCGGATGCGGCTCTCGGTGAACGCCACGTCCGACGGAATGTCGGGACTCAGGTGGTGGCACACCATGATCATGTCGTAGAGCTCGGCCTGCGAGTTGACGCCGTAGGGCAGCGTGGGATTGGTCGACGCCGGCAGCACGTTGGGCAGCCCCGAGACCTTGATGATGTCGGGCGCGTGGCCGCCGCCGGAGCCTTCGGTGTGGAACGAGTGGATCGTGCGGCCCTCGAACGCGGCGATCGTGTCCTCGACGAAGCCCGATTCGTTCAGCGTGTCGGTGTGCATGCACACCTGCACGTCCATCTCGTCGGCCACGGTGAGCGCCGAGCGCAGCACCGCGGGCGTGGTGCCCCAGTCCTCGTGGCACTTGAAGCCGACGGCGCCGGCCTCGATCTGCTCGACCAGCGCCGCCTTGCCGTGTCCGTGGCCCTTGGCGAGGATGCCCACGTTGACCGGCCAGCCCTCGAAGGCGCGCAGCATGTTCGCGATGTTGCCCGGGCCCGGCGTGACGGTCGTCGCGTTCGAGCCGTCCGACGGGCCGGTGCCGCCGCCGATCAGCGTGGTCGTGCCGTTGGACAGCGCGGCATACGCCTGCTGCGGCGAGATGAAGTGGATGTGGGTGTCGATGCCGGCGGCCGTCAGGATGAGATGGTTGCCCGAGATCGCGTCGGTGGCGAGGCCGCACTCGAGGCCCGGCGTGATGCCGTCCATCGTCTGCGGATTGCCGGCCTTGCCGATCGCGCAGATGCGGCCGTCGCGGATGCCGACGTCGGCCTTCACGACGCCCAGCACCGCGTCGATGATCGTCACGTTGGTGATGACGAGGTCGGGCGCGCCGCGCATACGTGAGCCGGTTGTCCATGCCCATGCCTTCGCGCAGGCTCTTGCCGCCGCCGAAGACGATCTCGTCGCCGGACGCGCCGCGCAGGTCGCGCTCGATCTCGACGAAGAGCCCGGTGTCGCCCAGGCGGATGCGGTCGCCGACCGTGGGGCCGAACAGCCCGACGTATTCGTTGCGCGAGATCGTGGCCATCGTGCTTGTCCTGGAATGCTCGGTCGAGGGCGGAGCGCGACGCGCTCGCGTTACGCCTTGGAGCGAAAGCCGCGCTTCGCCGCGAGCGCGACGGCCTTGACCTTGCGCGCGTCGCCGGCCTTGCCCGCGGTCGGTCCGTCGACCAGGTTGTTGAAGCCGTAGACGGCGCGCTTGCCGCCGTAGGGGACGAGCTTCACCTCGCGCTCGTCGCCGGGCTCGAAGCGCAGCGCCGTCGACGCGGGAATGTTGAGGTGCTGGCCGAACGCCGCGGCGCGGTCGAACTCGAGCGCGCGGTTGACCTCGAAGAAGTGGAAGTGCGAGCCGACCTGCACCGGGCGATCGCCCGGTGTTGCGCACCTTGAGCGTGGTCACCGGCAGCTTGTCGTGGAACGGAACCGGTTCCGGCCGGCACACGTAGCCGCCGACCGGCACGTTCGCCGTCGCCGGATCGACGTCGGCGGCGATCGCGGGCCCCGCTTTGACTTCGGCCATCGGATGCTCCCTGCGCGTTTCGGCTACTGGATCGGCGTGTGCACGGTCACGAGACGGCTGCCGTCGGTGAACACCGCCTCGACCTGCACCATCGGAATCAGGTCGGCGACGCCGTCCATCACGTCGGCCTTGGTGAGCGCGGTGCGCGCTTCCTTGGTGACTTCGTCGATCGGTCTTGCCCGCGCGCGCGCCATCGAGCGCGCTGGCCGAGATGATCGCGACCGCTTCGGGATAGTTGAGCTTGATGCCCTTGGCTTTGCGCTTCTGCGCGACCTCGGCCATCATGTAGATGAGGAGCTTGTCGAATTCCCGCGGCGTCAGCTGCATCGCGCTCTCCGTGCTCCTGGTCAATTCGCATCAAGGCTAGTATGGCCGGGGCGCGAACGCAAGCGACCCCGCACTGCACATCAATCCGATCCAGGTCTGGCGGTACGCCGTGTTCGCCGAACGCCTCGATCGACAGGAGCATTTCCCATGAACTTCCGTTTACCGCTCATTCTGCTGGCTCTCGCGGCACTGCCTTTCCGGCTGCCAGAGCACGACGATCCGCTCGGCGTGGTTCGACACGGACTTCGCCGGTCCGCCGTTCCGCAAGATCATGGTCGTGGGCGACATCGGCACGACCACCGACGGCCGCGTGTTCGAGGACACGTTCGCGGCGAAGTTGCGGGAGGCCGGCGTCGACGCGCTGTCGGGCCACGCGATCAGGCTCGACGATCCCACGCTGCCGGAGGCGTCGTTCGCCGCCGCCGTCGCGAACAGCGGTGCGCAGGGACTGCTGTTCGTCCGGCTGCTGGGCGTGGATACGCGGACCCAGGTGACGACGACGATGGTGGCGGGTGGCATGGGATGGGGCCGCGGACCGTGGGGCGGCGTGCCACGCAGGACGACGGGTCGCCGGTGCAGACGATCACGCAGTACGAGCTCGCCACCGTGGAAGCCAAGCTGTACGACGTGCAGACGAAGCAGCTCGTGTGGGCGGCCACGACGAGCACGTTCAATCCCCGCTCGGTCGAACGGGAGACGCCGGCGTTCGCCGATCTCGTCATCCGCCAGCTGCGCGACCGGGACATCATTCCGGCCAAGTAGTGCCGTTGCATGTCCGGGTCCGCGAGGCGGCGGAAACGCGCGCTCTGTGGTCCAGGGGGACGTCATACGCCTTCGCCACCGGTATCCGCCTGTCGCCGCGGCCTTGACCAGCGCGTCGTAGTCGCGGTCGGTCTGCTCCGCGTACGCGACCGCGAAGCGGGTGACGGCGTCGTCCATTGCCTTCGCTCTTGCCGAGGTAGCCGCTGATCGTCGCGGCATCGCCGGACTTGGCGTGCGCCAGCGCGAGCGCCCACCCGCAGAGCTTGCAGTAGTCGGCGAAGCCCTTCACGCGCGTCGTGTCGGGATCGAATTCCCAGCTGCCCTTCATGTCGCGCAGCTGCCGCATGTAGAAGTGCGTGCCGTCGATCGCCACGCCCCAGCCGAGGAAGATGTCGGGCGCGCCCTGGATCAGCCGCTGGCCGACGACGACGCGCTGGCCCTCGCACTCCCACGGGCGGCGCCTTCACGTAGGGCGCGAGGACGGATCGCTGCGCCTCCTTGTACTGGAGGAACAGCGGATCCTCGTCGTCGTTGCCCGCGAGCAGCACGATCCAGCAGCGGGTGCCGACGCTGCCCACGCCCACGACCTTGCGCGCGACGTCGACCACGCGGTAGCGCGCGAGCAGCACCTTGCGGTCCTCGGGCAGCGAGTCGAGGTAGACGTGCAGCGTGTGGTCGACGGCCTTGGCGATCGGATGGCCCTTCGGCCGTGTGCGTCTCGCGCACGATCAGCGGCTTCGTACTCGACGATGTGGTGCTGGTCGTCGACGAGCTCGGCCATCTTCCCGAGCACCTGCAGGTGGTTGCGCCGCCGCGCCTTGGCCATGATGCGCCGCGCGTCCTCGCGCGCGCCCGGCGAGATCGCGTCCAGGATGTCCTTCTCGCCGATGCGCGAGTACCAGACGTCGAGATGCGACATCCGCGCGTACTCGCGCATGTGCTTGCGATAGCTCCGGACCGCCGCGCGCACCGCGTCCTCGCAGGACGACGCGTCGGCGCCGAGGAATCGCCCGGCCACGAAGATGCTCGCCGCGAGCCGCTTGAGGTCCCACTCCCACGGCCCGGGCAGCGTCTCGTCGAAATCGTTGATCGCGAAGACGAGGTTGCGCTCGGCCGAGGCGAACACGCCGAAGTTGGCGAGATGCGCGTCGCCGCACGCCTGCACGGACAGTCCCGTGACCGGCGTGTCCGCAAGGTCGGCCGCCATCACGGCCGCCGAGCCGCGCAGGAACGCGAACGGGCTCGCGAGCATCCGCGCGTAGCGGATCGGCACGAGGAACGGCAGGCGCGTCTTCGCCTGCTCCTCGAGGACGGCGACGGGATCGCCGCGCGCGGCCGCAGGCCGATACTACGCGTGCGCAGCGTGCGGCACCTTCTCGCGCAGCGCCTTGCCCGCGGCCATGCGCTCGTCGACCGACGGCATGCGCTGGTTGAAATCGGTTTCCCATCCCGCGTGCAATCGGCGATAGGCGGGTGCGGCAGGCGATGGCGTGGTCACGGCGAGAAGGAGGTGCGCCGGAGTCGTCCGGCGAAGTTGTCGAGGGTCAGACGACGAGCCGCGCCCAAAGGCTGAACACCCGCGGCGCATTCGCGCTCGGATTGAACGACGCATGCATCTGCAGCTGGAACTCGGGCGTGATCGCGAAGTTGGGCGTCACATGGAAGCGGTAGAACACTTCGCCGGTGTGCTGGCTGTCCAGGAACGGGCTCGCCCGGCGCGTCCCGCCGATGCGCGTGCCGAAGAGATCCAGGGTAGATTGCCCAGGCGCAGCGCCATCGTCACGCCCGATTCTCGCATCCGCCATCGTTCTCGCACCCGACGTTCGTGAACTCATCCCGCCAGGCCGCGACGCTTGCGGTCCTCGCCGTCCCTATCCGGTCCTGCTCGAGCGCGCCGATCGGGGCCAGGCGCGCGGATTCCTTCGCTTCGGGCTGCGCCGCCGTCCGCCACCGCGCTGGTCCTGCGCCGTTCGTCGGCACCGGCGTCGGGTGGCTGTCGGCGTTCCCGTACTCGACACGCGTAGCGGTGCTCGTGAGATGCCTCTCGCTGCCGGCCGTTGCGCTGATCCGCTGCGGCGTCGAGATGCGTGAGCGCCACGGGCGCGAGATCCGCGCCGTCGCGCTCTGCGCGCTGGTTCAACTCAAGCCGACGCGCGCAGCGCCATGAACCGCGCTTGGTCCGGCGCGGCGCGCGCGCGCCGCGCCGGGCGGCGTTCATTGCACCCGGTTGCCCCGGATGTTGCCGGCGATGCCGCCTGCGACGCCGCCGATGGCCGCGCCCGTCCATGCGTTGCCGCCGGAAATGGCCGCGATGCCGGCGCCCGCTCCGGCGCCGATCGCCGCCCCACTCATCGTTCCCTGCTGCTGCGGCGTCATGTTGGTGCAGCCAATCACGACGGCCGTTGCGGCCGCCGCCACGATCCACAATCCTCGCTTCATGTCGCTCTCCGCTTGTCCGGGCTATTTGAGGCCAGGCACCACGATCTCGAACCAGATGGTCTCGAGGACCGGGCGCTGCAGCTTGTCGGGGTTCTTCGCATAATAGACGTCGAGGTACTCCCGGACGCCGTCGAGCGTCTTCCCGCGCATGCCCTTGGTGAGTCGCGGCACGATGCTCTGCCCGTCGGGCGGCGGGTTCGCGCCTTCGTACGCCGCCTCGACCTGGAAGGCGTTGGCGAGGCCGACGAGATACGCCTTCTTGACCTGCTCGGATGATTTCGTCCAATGATCGCCCGTGACCACGGGAATTTCCTGCGCCGGCACCGCGCCGGCAACCAGCGCCGACGCGAGGCACGCGGTCAGCAGCAGCGGACGCCAGCAACTGCGAATTGCCATGTCGTTCTCCTCTGAAATGCAGCGCCCGCCGGAAACGTTCCGCGGGTCGCGATGCGCTACGCGCGCAACCATCATCGTCACGATAGCTCACGCCGCGGGGAACCGATAGGCTACCAAGGTTTAGGCGCCGGGTGCTGCGGACGCGGTCGAATGCGCGGACAATGTGAGCACCTCGTGACCGCGCCATGACTCATTCCCCGTGAACGCCTTCCTGCGCGCAGGCCTCCTGCACTTCGCTTGTGCATTGTTGCTCACGGCGGCGGCACCCGCGTTCGCGCAGTCCGCCTTCACGACGCAGGCGGTCAACCTGCGCTCGGGACCGGACCGGGCGTTTCCGCTGGTCACCTGGCTGCCGCCGAACACGCGCGTGCGCGTGTGGGGCTGCACGAGCGGATGGCGGTGGTGCGATGTCAGCGCGGGTCGCAACCGCGGCTGGGTGAGCGCGCGCTACCTGTCCGGCCCGATGCGCGGTCGGGCCCCGGTGATCTCGTTCTCGGTGGGAAGCTACTGGGACACCCACTACCGCTCGCAGCCGTGGTTCGACAACCGCGGCGTCTGGGTCAACTGGGGCACGCCGGGCTTCCGGCCTCCACCCCCGCGCCCCCCGGGTTCGCGCCCGCGCTAGCGGGCCCCGGAACCCGCGTCAGACGACGCGATCGACGGCCGCCGCGTCGCGGACACGTGCGCGCGGGCCGTCGCGCAGCGAGCGCGGCAGCGCCGCGTCGCGTGACGGCACCGGCGCGAATCGCGCCAGGCCTCGAAGCGAGTGCATCCCGATCGAGCTGCCGCCCGAGGTCGAGCAGTTCCGCGAGCGAACGCACTTCCAGCTTGCGGACGAGCCGCGAGCGGTGCACCTTCACCGTCGCTTCCCGGCTCTCGAGCGCACCCGCGATCTGCTTGTTGAGCTTGCCTTCGAGCAGCAGCGTGAACACCGCGCGCTCGCGCGGCGTCAGCCGCGCGACGAGCATCCGCGCGCGCGACCGCCGCGCCTCGTCGTCACGCCAACCGTCGGCCACCTGCACGGCACGCGCCACCGCGGCGGCGAGTTCGTCCGCGCCCACAGGCATGCACAGGAAATCGATCGCGCCGTCCTTCATCGCTCGCACGGCCGTGGTCACCTGGGGATCGATTGCGACAAATACCACCGGCACGTTGATCGTTGGATGCTGCACGATCTGCTGCAGCGACTGGCCGTTCACGTCCGGCAGGTCGCTGTCCATCAGCACGCAATCGGGACGATCGGGCAGTCCTTCGGACAGGAATGCCTCCGCCGACGCGAACGCGCGCACGCAGTAACCCATCGATTGCAGCCGGTCGCCCAAGGCGCGCCGAACCTCCCGGACCCGATGCACGATATTGAGGGTCCGGGCCGTTGTGTGAGGCATTGCGGGCTCCTGCGTCGTGGCTTGCTCGAATCGTCATTTGGACCGAGTCCGCGCTGCGGGCACGGCTCGACGGTCGCCGTCGCGACCGCATGACGGGAAGCATAGGGATGTGGCGGTGACACGACAAGTCCAAACCGTGTCCATGGCAGTGCGCGAGACAAATTGGAATAGGTCAATTACCATTCCGTTATTACACCATTTCCATTGTGATGCGGCGTCCCGCCTCGACCGGCGTACCGCACGCCCTTATCGACACTCGTCTCGACGGGCCGGTTGCACGTCGACTCCGAGAATCTCGGGTTTGCGTGCCGATTCCGGATCGCACGCCGACGTGCCATGGCCGTTCCTGACCTGATCGAGCGCCTGCCACGGCAGCTGAGCATGCGGGAGCTGCGGGTGTTCGTAGCGGTCCTCGAGCATCGCAGTTTCCGCAAGGCGGCGTCCGCCCTGCACGTGACCCAGCCCGCCGTGACCAAGTCGATCGCCGGGCTCGAGTCGGTGCTGGGCGTCAAGCTGTTCGACCGGGTGGCCAATGGCGTGGAACCCACCGCCCACGGGACGAGTTTCGCCCACCATGCGCGGGCCATCTTCGGCGAGCTCCGCAGCGCCGCGCAGCATCTCGACATCGTGTCCCGCGGCGCCACCGGAACGTTGCAGGTGGGCACCGTGCCGATGCCCGCCGCGGGCTTCCTCCCGCTGGCGATCGGCCAGGTCCTCAAGCGGCATCCGAACGTGTTCGTGTCCGTCATCGAGGCCCGCGAGGCGGAGCTGGCCGATCTGCTGCGCAAGCGCGCGATCGATGTCGCGATGGTGCGCGTCGCACAATTCCCCGCCGGCGACGATCTCCGCGTCGACGCGCTGTTCGAGGAGACCCTATGCGTGCTGGCGGGTCGCAGCCACGCGCTGGCGACGCGCACCAGCCTCGCCTGGAAGGACCTCGAGCACGAGCTGTGGGTGCTGCCGCCGGCGGATTCGCTGTTCCTGCAGCACGTGCGCCGCGCGCTCGACCGGCTCGACCTGCCGCTGCCGCGTCACGCGGTGGAGTCGGCGTCCATCCACATCCAGTACAGCATGGTGCTGCACGGGTCGATGCTCTCCTTCGGCTCGCGGTCGCAGATCGCGGTGTCGCCGGTGAAGGACTTCCTCGTTCGACTGCCCGTGCCGCTGCCGTCGGTCACGGGCACCATCGGCGCCGTGACCCTGCGCATGCGCGAGCAGCGGCCGCTGGCGACGCAACTCCTCGCGGAAATCGGGCAGCTCGCCGCGGCCGCGCACTGACGCTGCGCGGCCGCGACCCCGCGCGGTGCCGAATGCTTTCGGTTCTTACCTAACCACTTCGTTTACTGGACGCTGGGGGGGCGCAGCCACTACGCTCGCGGAGGAGTCGCCAGCGGGTGAAGGCATGCGCCCGGGCGCGCCAGGGCCGTGCGCCGCGGTCCTCGTCCCGTGCAGGCACCGCGCGCCGCGTCCCGCGCCGGGCCGATTCCCAACAACCAACAACCAAGGAACGCCATGGCTTCCAACGACCAGAAAATGTCGCGAATGCAACTCACGGCCATGGTCGTGGGCGGCATGGTGGGCGCCGGAATCTTCTCGCTCCCGCGCACCTTCGCCAACGCCACCGGCCCGCTGGGAGCGGTCATCGCCTGGATCATCGCGGGCACCGGCATGTACATGCTGGCGCGGGTGTTCCAGGCGCTGGCCGAGCGCAGGCCCGACATCGACGCCGGCGTCTACGCCTATGCCCGCGAGGCGTTCGGCGACTACCCGGGCTTCCTGTCGGCGTTCGGCTACTGGATCGGCAGCTGCATCGGCAACGTCTCGTACTGGGTGCTGATCAAGTCGACGCTCGGCGCGTTCTTCCCGATCTTCGGCGACGGCAACACGGCGATCGCGATCGCGTTCGCGTCGGTCGGCATCTGGCTCTTCCACTTCCTGATCCTGCGCGGCGTGCAGCAGGCGGCGTTCATCAACAGCATCGTCACCGTGGCCAAGGTCATCCCGATCATGGTCTTCATCGTGCTGGCGTTCGTCGCCTTCAAGCTGGACCTCTTCCGCTTCAACCTCTACGGGGGCGACCTCCAGACCGGCCTGTTCGAGCAGGTCAGGGCGACGATGCTGGTGACGGTGTTCGTCTTCATCGGCATCGAGGGCGCCAGCGTCTATTCGCGGTACGCGAAGGAGCGCTCCGACGTCGGCAAGGCGACGATCATGGGCTTCATCATCGTCACGAGCCTGATGGTGCTCGTCACGCTGCTGCCCTACGCGGTGCTGCACCGCGCCGACATCGCGGGCCTGCGCCAGCCGTCGATGGCCGGGGTGCTGGAATCGGTCGTCGGTCCCTGGGGCGCGATCTTCGTGAGCGTCGGGCTCATCGTCTCGGTGCTCGGCGCCTACCTGGCCTGGGCGCTGATCTGCGCCGAAGTGATGTTCGCGGCGGGCAAGTCGAAGGACATGCCGGCGGTGTTCGCGAAGGTCAACAAGAACAACGTGCCGGTGGTGGCGCTCTGGGTGACCAGCACCATCATCCAGCTCATCGTGATCTCGACCTACTGGTCGCGCGACGCGTTCGCGCTGATGCTGAACCTGACCAGCGCGACGACGCTGATCCCCTACCTCTTCGTCGCCGCCTACGGCGCTCATGCTCGCCAAGAGCGGCGACACCTACGACGTGCGGCCGGAAGAGCGCCAGCGCGACCTGATCCTCGCGTCGCTCGCCGTCGCTCTACACGCTCTTCATGATCTACGCCGGCGGACTCAAGTTCATCCTGCTGTCCGCCGTGCTGTTCGGACCGGGAACGGTGCTGTACGTCTGGGCGCGGCGCGAACAGGGCAAGGCCGTGTTCGACAAGACCTCGGACTGGGTCACCTTCGGCGTCATCGCGGCCGCCGCGGTCTACGGCATCTACGGCATCGCGACCGGGTCCATCAGCATCTAATAACGAGCAACGGAGAACGACATGGCAGGCAAGAAAGCGGTGAAGGCGAGCACGAAAGAGGCCAAATCGAACAAGAAGGAGGTGAAGTTCGGCGTGTACTCCGAAGTCGGCCAGCTGCGCAAGGTGATGGTGTGCGCGCCCGGTCTCGCGCATTCGCGCCTGACGCCGTCCAACTGCGACCAGCTGCTGTTCGACGACGTGCTGTGGGTCGAGAACGCCAAGCGCGACCACTTCGATTTCGTCACCAAGATGCGCGACCGCGGCATCGAGGTGGTGGAGATGCACAACCTGCTGGCGGAGACGGTGGCGGTGCCCGAGGGCAAGAAGTGGATCCTCGACAACCAGGTCGTGCCCGACCAGGTGGGGCTGGGCTTCATCGACGAGCTGCGGAGCTATCTCGAGGGCCTCGACAACCGCAAGCTCGCGGAGACGCTGATCGGCGGCCTGTCGACGCACGACTTCCCGGAAGCGCACGGCGGCAAGGCGCTCAAGGTCGTCAAGGAGGCGGCGGGCGTCACCGAATACCTGCTGCCGCCGCTGCCGAACACGCTCTACACGCGCGACACGACGTGCTGGATCTACGGCGGCGTGACGCTCAACCCGCTGTACTGGCCGGCGCGGCACGAGGAGACGATCCTCACCACGGCGATCTACAAGTTCCATCCGGACTTCGCGGGCAAGGTCAACGTCTGGTGGGGCGATCCCGACCAAGGACCACGGCCTGTCGACGCTCGAAGGCGGCGACGTGATGCCGATCGGCAAGGGCAACGTCCTGATCGGCATGAGCGAGCGCACCTCGCGCCAGGCGATCAGCCAGCTCGCGGCGACGCTGTTCAAGAAGGGGGCGGCCGAGCGCGTGATCGTCGCGGCGATGCCCAAGATCCGCGCGGCGATGCACCTCGACACCGTGTTCACGTTCGCGGACCGCGACTGCGTGCTGCTGGCGCCGGACTTCCTGGCCAAGACCACCACGTTCTCGTACCGCCCGAGCGACCATCCGAGCGGCGTGGAGCTGCACAACGAGAAGAAGCCGTTCGTGGAGGTGGTGCGCGAGGCGCTGGGATTGAAGAAGCTGCGGGTGGTCGAGGCCGGCGGCAGCGACTACCAGCGCGAGCGCACGCAGTGGGACAGCGGCGCCAACCTGGTGTGCGCGTCGCCGGGCGTGGTCTACGCGTACGACCGCAACACGTACACGAACACGCTGCTGCGCAAGGAAGGCATCGAGGTGATCACGATCGTCGGCGCCGAGCTCGGGCGCGGTCGCGGCGGCGGCCATTGCATGACGTGCCCGATCATCCGCGACGCGGTCGATTATTGAGTTGCGGTAAAATTTCCCGCCTGCGACTTCGGCCGCCGCAGGCGGGGGGCGTCCCCTGTCCGCGGCGGCTCGCGCCGCCGCGGCGACCGGGACGATGCATCACGCAGCTCCTCGAGGCGGTTCCGGTTCGCCGCGCCGCAACCCACCCCGGATGGCATTGCCGTGAACAGGCCCGAGTCACCCCAGCCGCTGACGCTGACCGAGGCCGTCATTCCGGTCGCAGCGCTCATCTTCCTCGTCGCGCTGTCCTACTTCCTGTTCGGGGATGCGGGCGCGGCGGGACCGAACCAGGTGGCGCTGGTGGTGGCCACCATGATCGCCGTGTTCATCGGCTGGCGGCGCGGCCACTCGCTCGAGTCGCTCGGCGAAGCCGCGACCAAGAGCGTCAGCACGGGCATCGGCGCCATCTTCATCCTGTTCGGCGTCGGCGCGCTGATCGGCACGTGGGCGATGAGCGGCACGCTCGTCGCGATGGTCTACTACGGGCTGCAGCTCTTGAGCCCGAACTATTTCTACGTCACCGCGTGCGCGATCTCGCGCCATCGTCGCGATCAGCATCGGCAGCTCGTGGACGGTCGTCGGCACGATCGGCATCGGGTTCATGGGCATCGCGGCGAACATGGGACTGAATCCGGCCATCGCCGCCGGCGCGATCATTTCCGGCGCCTACTTCGGCGACACGTGCTCGCCGCTGTCGGATTCGGCCAACCTCGCGGCCGCCGCGTCGGGCGTCGATCTCTACCGCACCTGCGGGAGACGCTGCTGACATCGTCGATCGCCCTTGCGATCTCGATGGGCGTCTTCTTGGCATGCTGGGCCAGCCCGGGGGACTTCGACGCCTCGGCGAAGATCGAGGGCATCAAGGGGGCGTTCCACATCTCGCCGGTGCTGTTCCTGCCGCTCGTCGTCGTCGTCGCGCTCGCCGCGTTCAAGGTGCCGCCGTTCACGCGATCTTCCTCGGCGCCCTCGCCGGCGGCGCTGCTCGCCGCGTCGTCGGCACCGGGGCGGGTGATCGCCTTCGCCGACCCGGGCGGGGAGCTGCCGCGCGTGGCTCGCGACTGCTCAAGGGCGTCTGGCTCGCGCTGGCCGAGCGGCTACAAGTCGTCCGTCCGGCATCGCGTCGCTCGACATGCTCGTCTCGCGCGGCGGCATGGACAGCATGCTCAACACGATCTGGCTCATCATCACGGCGCTCGCGTTCGGCGGCGTGGTCGAGAAGGCCGGCGTGCTCGATCGGCTGATCACGCCGATCATCGAGAAGGCGAAGGCCGACGGCGCGCTCGTCGCCTCGCTGGTGGCGTCGATCTTCGCGACCAACGTCGTCACCGCCGACCAGTACATCGCGATCGTGCTGCCGGGCCGGATGTTCAAGACGCGCCTTCGCGCGGCGCGGACTGGCCCCGTCGTGCTGTCGCGCTCGGTCGGCGGCTCGGCCACGCCCACCGGCCGCGCTGATCCCGTGGAACAGCTGCGGCGCCTACATGGCGGCGACGCTCGGCGTCGCCACGTGGAGCTATGCGCCGTGCGCGTTCTTCAGCTTCGTGAGCCCGCTGCTCACCATCGCCATCGCCTACGCGGGCATCCGGATGCTGCGCGCGCCCGTGGCGCCGGGGTCCCGCCGCGGCCGAGCCGGCGATCCGCGCGTCGCGACTGAATCCGCGAAGCCCGTGCGCAGTCATTCCGGCACCGCAGCGCATCGCACGAAAATGCTGCCCTGACTCGCCCCACGGAGCTGCCGTGCTTCGCGAAATCCGCACTGCCTGCGACCTGCCCCGCTGCCACGCGCGATCGTCCTCGCCGTCGCTCGCAGCGTCGACGCTGCTCGCGCGCGTGCCAGCGCACCGAGGAGACGCCGGCGCCGGAGATCCGGCCGGTGCGCGCGATCACGATCGAGAAGCGCGCAGGCGGCGACACGGTCGCGCTCACCGGCACGCATCCAGGCGCAGACCGAGATCAACCTCGTCGTTCCGCATCGACGGCCGGATGCTCGAGCGCACTCGTGAACGTCGGCGACACCGTGCGGCCGCGGCCAGCTCGTCGCGCGGCTCGACTCGCAGAACGAGGAGACGAGCCTGCAGGCGGCGCGCGCGCAGCTCGGCGCCGCGCGCGCGCAGCTCACCGAGGCGCGCAACAACTTCGTGCGCTTTCGCGACCTGGTCGCCGAGAACGCGGTGTCGCGGGCGTCGTTCGAGCAGGCCGAGTCGATGCAGAAGAGCGCCGAGTCGCAGGTCGAGTCGGCGCAGACGCAGGTCACGCTCGCCGAGAACCGCCTCTGCTACACGCGGCTCGTCTCCGACGTGTCCGGCGTCGTCACCGCGCAGGGCGCGGAGCCGGGCGAGGTCGTCGGCGCCGGCCGCATGATCGTCCAGGTCGCGCGCGAAGGCGGCCGCGACGCCGTGTTCGACGTGCCGGCCCGCATCAAGGACGCCGCGCCGCCGAACGCCGAGATCACGGTGACGCTGACGTCCGATCCGAAGGTGACCGCGACCGGCACGGTCCGCGAGGTGGCGCCGCGCGCCGATCCGGTGACCGGCACCTTCCGCGTGAAGGTGCGCCTGAACAATCCGCCGGCCGCGATGCGGCTCGGCGCCACCGTCACCGGCCGCATGCGCTCGCGTCCGCGCCGGCGATCGAGATCCCGCCGTCCGCCGTGGACCGTGCCAACCAGCGGCCGTCGGTGTGGATCTTCGATCCCAAGACCGGCACGGTCGCGCCGCGCAACATCGAGATCCGCTCGTCCGACCCGCTGCGCGTCGAGGTCGCGTCCGGCCTCAATCCCGGCGACGTCGTCGTCACCGCCGGCATCCAGGCGCTGCGCCCCGGCCAGAAGGTCCGGCTGCTCGAGACCGCGCAGTGATCGGCCCGAATCTCTCGGAGTGGGGCGCTCAAGCGGCCCTCGCTGGTGGTCGTTCCTGATGATCGTCGCGGTGGCGGCGGGCGTGCTGTCGTTCCTGCGCCTCGGCCGCGGCGAGGACCCCGCGATCACGATCCGCACGATGATCGTCGCGGCCGCGTGGCCCGGCGCGACGGTCGAGGAAACGCTGAAGCAGGTGACCGAGCGGCTCGAGCGCACGCTGCAGGAGACGCGCCACCTCGACCGCGTGCGCAGCTACACCACGGCCGGGCCAGACGACGATCTTCGTCGACCTCAAGCAGTCGGCGCCGCCCGCGGAGATCGCGGACGTCTGGTACAACGTGCGCAAGAACATCGGCGACATGCGCGGCCACGCTGCCGCAGGGCGTCGTCGGCCCGTTCTTCAACGACGACTTCGGCGACACCTTCGGCATCATCTACGCGTTCACCGCGGACGGCTTCTCGTTCCGCGAGCTGCGCGACTACGTCGAGGCGGCCCGCTCGCGGCTCCTGCAGGTGCCGGACGTCTCGAAGATCGAGGTGCTGGGCGCGCAGGACGAGCAGGTGTTCATCGAGTTCTCCACCGAGAAGCTCGCGGGCCTGCGCCTCGACCTGCCCACGGTGCTCGCGACCCTGCAGGCGCAGAACCTGGTGCGTCCCGCGGGCGTGATCCAGACGGACCAGGAGCGCGTGTTCCTGCGCGTGACCGGCGCATTCGAGAACGAGCGCGACATCGAGAACGACGAACTTCGTCGCGGGCGAGCGCATCTTCCGCCTCGGCGACATCGCGACCGTGCGGCGCGGCTTCGTCGACCCGCCGCAGCCGATGTTCCGCGTCAACGGCAAGCCGGCGATCGGCCTCGCGATCGCCATGCGCGACGCCGGCGACATCCTGACGCTCGGCCGCAACGTGCGCACACGAGATGAGCCGACATCCGCGCGAGCCTGCCGATCGGCATCGAGCCGGTGCTGGTCGCCGACCAGTCGGTGTCGGTCGACGTCGCGATCAACGACTTCATGACGTCGCTGTGGCAGGCGATCCTGATCATCCTGGTGTGCAGCTTCGTGAGCCTCGGCGTGCGGCCCGGCGCCGTGGTCGCGCTCGCGATCCCGCTCACGCTCGCGATCGTGTTCGCGGTGATGGATTTCGCGCACATCGACCTGCACCGGATCTCGCTCGGCGCGCTGATCATCGCGCTGACGCTGCTGGTCGACGACGCGATGACCACCGTCGACGCCATGATCCGCCGGCTGGGCGCGGGCGACACCAAGGACGAAGCCGCGACCTTCGCGTACCGGACGCTGGCCGCGCCGATGCTGATCGGCACGCTCGTCACCATCTCGAGCTTCGTGCCGATCGGCTTCGCGCAGAGCTCCGCGGGCGAGTACACCTTCTCCATCTTCTCGGTCGTCGGCATCTCGCTCATCGTGTCGTGGCTGGTCGCGGTGATCTTCGCGCCGCTCATCGGCAAGGCGCTGCTGAAGGCGCCGAAGGCGGACGCGGAGGCCAAGCCGAGCAGGATGCTGAACGGCTACAGCGCGTTCCTGTCGGCGGCGATCAACGCGAAGTGGATCACCATCGCGCTGACGCTGGCCGCGTTCGTCGGTGGCCCTCTACCTGTCGCAGTTCGTGCCGCGGCAGTTCTTTCCCGCCGTCGGACCGGCCGGAGCTCACGGTCGACCTGACGCTGCGCCAGAACGCGTCGATCTACGCCACGGAGGCGCAGGCAAAGCGCTTCGAGACGCTGCTGCAGGGCGACCCGGACGTCGACCACTTCAGCACCTACGTCGGCCGCGGCGCGATCCGCTTCATCCTCACGTTCAACGTGCAGCTCGCCAACCCGTTCTTCGCGCAGTTCGTGATCGTCGCCAAGGACCTCGCGGCGCGCGAGCGGCTGCAGCAGAAGCTCGAGAAGGCGCTCGCGGAGCAGTTTCCCGAGGTCGTGGCGCGCGTGTCGCCGCTGGAGCTCGGGCCGCCCGTGGGCTGGCCGCTGCAGTACCGCATCAGCGGGCCCGACAAGGACGAGGTCCGGCGCATCGCGCTGCAGTTCGCCGACGTGCTCGCCTCCGACCCGCGGACGCGGCACGTGCACTTCGACTGGATGGAGCCCGCGCGCCAGGTGCGCGTGAAGGTCGACCAGGACGAGGCGCGGCGGCTGGGCGTGAGCTCGCGCTCGCTGGCCGCCGTGCTCAACGCAACCGTCACCGGCTCGACGGTGACGCAGCTGCGCGACGACATTTATCTCGTGAACGTCGTCGCCCGCGCCACGCCCGAGGAGCGGGTGTCGTTCGAGGCGCTCTCCGCGATCCAGGTCCCCACGCCGGCCGGGCGGATGGTGCCGCTGCGCCAGTTCGCCACCTTCGTCGAGGAGCAGGAATTCCCGCTCGTGTGGCGGCGCGACCGCGTGCCCACGCTGACCGTGCGCGCGGACGTCACCCACGGCGTGCTGCCGGACGCCGTGGTGGGCGCGCTCGCCCCGAAGGTCGCCGAGTTCGCGGCGAAGCTGCCGAAGCCCTACAAGGTCGCCACCGGCGGCCTGTACGAGGAGAGCGCGCTGTCGAGCGCGTCGGTGTTCGCGGTGGTGCCGCTCATGATCCTGCTCATGCTGGCGACCATGATGCTGATGCTGGTGAGCTTCCGCCGCCTTGCGATGGTGGTCGCCCTGCTCCCGCTCGGCCTCATCGGCGTGGTGGTCACGCTGCTCGTGTTCAACCGGCCGCTCGGCTTCGTCGCCATCCTCGGCATCCTCGCGCTGATCGGCATGATCGCCAAGAACGCGGTGATCCTGGTCGTGCAGATCGAGACCGACCGCGCCGAAGGCAAGGGCGTGCGCGACGCCGTGATGGCGTCGGCAACGGGGCGCCTGCGGCCGATGATCCTCACCGCGATCTCGACGGTGCTCGGCCTCATTCCGATCGCGCCGACCGTGTTCTGGGGCCCGATGGCCTTCGCCATCATGGGCGGCCTGCTGGTGGCCACGCTCCTGACGCTGATCCTGCTGCCGGTGCTCTACGTCGCCGTGTTCGGGAAGGAGGCGGCGCCGGCCTCCACCGCGGCGGCCGAGCCCGGTTCCCCGTGAAGGCCGCGTCATGACGAACGCCGACCCTTCGTCATCCGCGCTCGCGACGCCTGCGCTCGCAACGGTCGGCCGGGCTGCGCCGCGGACCGTGCTGGAGCTGCACGTCGGCGAACTGCGCCAGCTCTTCAATGCGATGGACCCCGCGCCGTTCCGGGAGCGCGATCTCGATCCCAACGCGGAGGACTACATCGTGGCGTGGGCACGCGAGACGCGCGGCAACGCGCCGCTCGGCCTCGCCGTGCGGCTGGCGCGCGACCCCGCGACCGCGGAGAACGCGCGGGTACTGCGCGATGCCGTGCACAGGTACTTCGCGCAGCGCGCACAAGCGGCGCGGACGCGGCTGCGGCAGCTGTTCCGCGTCGGCCGCATCAGCCTGCTGATCGGCCTCGCGTTCCTCGCGTTCGCGATCGTCCTCGGCGAGTTCGTCGCCGGATTCGCGAGCAAGGAGAGCTACAGCGGCATCATCAAGGAGAGCTTCGTGATCGGCGGCTGGGTGGCGCTGTGGCGTCCGCTCGAGATCTTCCTGTACGACTGGTGGCCGATTCGCGCCGAGGCGAAGCTCTATGACCGCCTGTCCACGATGGACGTGACGGTGGGGCGGCAGTCGCCGCGCCGGGAGGCGCGTCATGACGTCGCGCGCGGACGCGCCGGCGCATGGCAGTCTCCATTCGCCGCGGCGCGCGGCGATGGCGCGCGCCATCGTCTTCGCGGCGTTCTGGATCGTCCTCATGCCGAGCGGCAAGGCCGGCGATCTCGCGATGGGAGCGTTCGCGACGTTCTGCGCGACCTGGACGAGCCTGCGCCTGCTGCCGCCCGCGGCGGGGCGTCTGCGAATGGGTGCGCTGCTCCTGCAGGTGCCGCATCTGCTGCGCGAATCGATCGTCGCCGGCGTCGACGTCGCCCGCCGCGCGTTCTCGCCGCGCGTGCCGCTCGCTCCGGGATTCGTCGACTTCCCGACGACCTTTCCGCGCGGCGCCGCGCGCAACGGCTTCACGAGCATCACGAGCCTGCTGCCCGGATCGGTGCCGGCCGGCGACAGCGGCACGACAATCGTCTACCACGCGCTCGACGTCGCGCAGCCCGTGGTCGCCCAGCTCGACGTCGAGCAGCGCCGGCTCGCGCAGGCGTTCCTGCCGGGAGCGCCGCATGCATGAGTTCCTGCTCGGGCGCGGCGCTGTTCGTGCTGGCGATGGTAGCCGTCGGTCTCGCCCGCGTTCTGCGCGGACCGGAGGACGCCGATCGCGTGATGGCCGCGCAGCTGCTCGGCTCCGGCGGCATCGCGGCCCTGCTCCTGCTCGGGTCGGCCACCGGCGAGACCGCGGTGGTCGACGTCGCGCTCACGCTCGCCCTTCTGGCGGCGTTCGCGTCGATCGCCTTCGTGAAGGCCAAGCTTGCCGCGCGCGCGGACGACCAGAGCCCGGACATCGCGCCATGAGCAAGAAGGGCCGCCCCCGAGTGCGAATGATCCCGCAGCGCGCAGCGCGGAGGGTGACTCCATGAGCGTGCTCGACATCGCATCGGCCGTCGCCATCGTCGCGGGCGCGTTTTTCTTCCTCGCGGGCACCGTCGGGCTGCTCCGCTTTCCCGACGTCTACACGCGCCTGCATGCGCTGACCAAGGCCGACAACCTGGGCCTCGGACTGGTCGTGCTGGGGCTCCTGCCGCACGCCGGCAGCGTGCTGGCCGGCGCGAAGCTCGTCTGCGTGTGGCTGCTCGTGCTGCTGGGCGGCGCCTGCGCCTCGCAGCTCATCGCGCGCGCCGAGCGGGCGCGCGAGCGCGACCGTCCATGACCGACATCGCCAATACCGGGTTCGTCGTGCTGATCGTGGGGCTGGCCTTCTGGACGATCGCGGCCCGCGAGGCGTTCGCCGCCGTCATCGGCTTCATCGCCTACGGTCTGCTGCTCACGCTCGTGTGGGTGCAGTTGCATGGCGTCGACGTCGCGCTCACCGAAGCCGCGATCGGCGGCGGCCTGACCGGCGCGCTGCTGATCGGCGCGGCATCGCGGCTGCGCGACACGGAGGCGGCCGCGCGCGCCGAGCGTCCGCGCCTTCTCATCCGCGCGCTGGCCGCCGTGGTGTCCGGCGCTGGTCGCGCTGGCGCTCGTCCTCTGCGTGCTGAACCTGCCGGATCCGCCGCCCACGCTTGCGCCCGAGGCGATGGCCCACATCGCACCCACCGGCGTGGGCAACCCGATCACCGCGGTGCTGCTCGCCTACCGCGCCATGGACACGCTGCTCGAGGCGATCGTGCTCGTGCTCGCGCTGATCGGCGTCTGGTCGCTCGCGCCCGACGCGGCGTGGGGCGGCCGACCCGGACCGTTGCATCGCGCCGACCCCAACGGGATCCTCGCGTACCTCGCGCGCGTGCTGCCGCCCATCGGCATCATCGTCGGCCTGTACATCTTCTGGACCGGCGCCGACGCACCCGGCGGCAAGTTCCAGGGCGCCACCATCGTGGCCGCGATGTGGCTGCTGGTCATCATGGCGGGGCTCTCCGACACGCCGCCCATCAGCCGGCAATGGGTGCGCGCGGGTCTCGTCGCCGGACCGCTCGTGTTCATCGCCATCGGGCTGGCCGGCGCGGCGACTGCCGGCGCGTTTCTCGCCTACCCGGACGGATACGCGAAGCCCCTCATCATCGCGATCGAGCTGGCGCTCATGCCGACGCTCGCGCTCATCCTCGCGCTCCTGCTCGCCGGCGCGCCGCTGCGCAGCACGCCGCCATGAGCGGCGCGACGCTCTTCGGCATCTGCGCGGCGCTGCTCGTCGGCATCGGGCTCTACGGGCTCGTCGCGCAGGCGCATCCGCTGCGCAAGATCCTCGCGTTCAACGTCGTCGGCAGCGGCGTCTTCCTGCTGCTCGGCGCCATCGCGCGGCGCGGCGCGGCCGCGGGCCTGGGCGGCGATCCCGTGCCGCAGGCGCTGCTCATCACCGGCATCGTCGTCGCGTTCTCGGCCACCGCGATCGCCGTCGCCGTCCTGCTGCGACTGTTCGCGGCCACCGGCTCCGTCACGCTCGCCTCCGACGCGCCCGCGGCACCCCCTGGCGACGCCGGGAATGCACTGATCGCCGCACGCCATGCCCGCGGCATCGCGTGACCACGCCGGGCGGGCTGCTGGCTCGCCCTGTCGGTGCTCATGCCCTTCGTGGGCGTGCTGACCGGCCTCGTGCTGGGCGGGCGCAATCCGCAACGCGTCGCGCTCGTCGCACTGCCGATCGGGCTCGCTCTCGCCATTGCCATCGGACGCCATTACCTCATGCAGGACGGCCCCGTCGTGTACCTGCTCGGCGGCTGGGCGCCGCCGCTCGGGGTCGCGCTGCGCGCCGACGCGCTCGCCGTGGTCGATGCTGCTCGTGGTGGCGGTCGTGATCTGCGGCATCGCGCTATACGCGTGCGCGGATTTCGGGACGCCGGCCGAGGAGCACGAGGCGCGCGCGCCCTACTCCTTCTGGCTGCTGCTGCTCGCGGTATGGGGCTCGCTCAACCTCGTGTTCGTGAGCGGCGACCTCTTTACGCTGTACGTCGCGCTCGAGCTCCTCACGTTCGCCGGCGTGCCGCTGGTCTGCCTCGACGGCCGCGGCGAGACGCTGCGTGCCGCGCTCCGCTATCTCGTGTTCGCGCTGCTGGGGTCGATCCTCTATCTGCTGGGCGCGGTCCTGCTCTACGGGAACTACGGAACGCTCGACATCGCGCTGCTCGCCGCGCGCGTCCGTCCGGACCGCGTCACGCTCGCGGCCGCCGCGCTCATGACCACCGGACTCCTCGCCAAGACCGCGCTGTTTCCCCTCCACCTGTGGCTGCCGCCTGCGCACGCCGGCGCGCCGGCCGCGGCGAGCGCGGTGCTGTCCGCACTGGTGATCAAGGGCTCGTGGTTCCTCGTCGTCCGCCTGTGGTTCGACGTGATGCCCGGCGTGGTGACACATGCCGGCTGCCCAGCTCCTTGCCGGGCTCGGGGCGACCGTCATCGTGGTCGGGCAGCGTCGTCGCGCTGCGGCAGGAGCGCCTGAAGCTCCTCGTCGCGTATTCGACGCTGGCGCAAATCGGCTATCTCTTCCTCATGTTTCCGCTGGCGTTCGACTCCGACGGGCACGACGCTCGTACACGGCCCCGTCCTGACCGGCGGCCTGCTGCAGACGATCGCCCACGCCACCGCCAAGGCCAGCATGTTCATGGCGGCGGGACTCGTCTACACCGCGCTCGGCCACGACCGCGTCGGCGAGCTGGCGGGCGTCGCGCGCGCGCTGCCGGTCACCGTGCTCGCGTTCGCGCTGGGGGGCCTCGCGCTGATGGGCGTGGTGCCGAGCGGTGCCTACCTCGCGAAGAAGCTGCTGCTCGACGCGGCGGACGCTACCGGGCAGTGGTGGTGGACGATCGTTCTCACGGGCGGCGCGGTGTTCACGGCGGGCTACGTCGTGCTCGTGCTCGTGAACGCGCTGCGCCGTGGCGATGCGCCGCTCACCCTGAAGAAACCGGTCTCGCTGATGCCGCAGGTTGCCGCCCTCGCGCTGGCCGCATGCTCGCTGCTGCTGGCGCTCGCGGCGCTCGGGCCTCTGCCCGCGGATCTCGTCTCCAATCCGCTCAAGCCCTCCGAGCTCGCGAACACGCTGCTGGTGATCGCGGGCGGCGCCCTCCTCGCGCTCGGCATGGCGCGGCGGCCGCTGCGTGCCGCGACCCGGGCCAACGCCGGAAGCGAGGGCTCGGTTCGCCGCGCGAGCGTCGCCGTCGGCTACGCATTCGAGCGGCTGGATTTCGCGCTGCGCCGATGGCAGGTGGCGAGCGTGGCGATGATCACGCTCGCAGCGTGCTTTGCCGCCCTGATGCTGGCGGGTCGCGCGGCCTAGCGTGAGCGCCGGAGCCTAGAACGAGCCGAACAGCGTCCCCAGCACGATCACGGCGACGAGCGCGAGCACCGCGCTCACGATGCCGACCATCACGATGTCGAAGTAGCTTTCCTTGTGCGTGGCGCCGCACACGGCCAGCAGCGTGACCACCGCGCCGTTGTGCGGGAGGCTGTCGAGCGTGCCGGCGCCGATCACCGCGACGCGATGCATCAGCGACGGGTCGATGTTGAGCTCGGCCGCCATCTGCATGAACGGTCCGCCCAGCGATTCGAGCGCAATGGTGAGGCCGCCCGACGCCGATCCGGTCAGCGCCGCGAGGATGTTGGTGGCAAGCGCGAGCGACACGAGCGGGCCGCCGCCGATCGACAGCACCCAGTCGCGCACCACCGCGAAGGCCGGCATCGCGGCGACCACCGCCCCGAAGCCCACGAGACTCGCGACGCTCAAGACCGGCAGCACCGATGCGGTCGCGCCCGCATCGACGGTGTCGCGCAGGCCCGTGAGGCGCCCGCGATTGACGATGACCAGCACGACGATCGCGATCGCCAGGGCGAGCAGCACCGACCATACGCCGGTCACCGACGCACCGCCCGCGCCGCCCCAGCGCTCGGACGACAGGAAGCCAAGATCGAGGCGCGGCAGCACCACGAGCGACGCGACGAGGTTGACGACCACCACGACCAGCAACGGAAGTGCCGCGAAGAAGGCGCCGGGTGCCTGCGCCGTGGCGTGGCCCTTGCCGAGCTCCGCGGGGTCGAACGCGCTCGCCGTGACGGCGCGCTCGCGCGACGGCGGGTCGTCGGCGGCGAGATCCGTCGCGGCGTGGGCCACGCCGAAGCCCTCGCCCGCGGTCCGCGCCCGGCCTTCCGCGCGCGCGAGCCACCACAAGCCGAAGGCCAGCATGATCAGCGAGGCGATGATGCCGAGGCCCGGCGCCGCGAACGGCGTGGTGCCGAAGAACGGCATCGGGATGGCATTCTGGATCGCCGGCGTGCCGGGCAGCGCCGACATCGTGAATGTGGACGTGCCGAGGGCGATCGCGGCCGGCATCAGGCGATTGGGAATGTCCGCCGCGCGGAAGAGCGCCTGCCCCATCGGCACCAGCACGAAGAACGCGACGAAGAGGCTCACGCCGCCGTACGTCACAAGAGCGCCTGCGAGCACTACCGCGAGAATCGCCCGCTTCGGCCCGAGGCGCTCGGTCATCCACCGCGCGATGGCGCTCACGGAACCGCTGTCCTCCATCAGCTTGCCGAACACCGCGCCCAGCAGGAAGAGCGGGAAGAACTGCAGGATGAAGCCGGCGGCAGCGCCCATGAACGTGATCGTCCAGTTGGCCAGCAGCGGCTCGCGCGCCGCCGCGGCCGCGATCAGCGCGGCAATGGGAGCCAGCACCAGGACCGTCCAGCCGCGAAACGACAGCCACACGAGGACGGAAAGGCCCAGCAGGATGCCGAGAAGACCGATGCTCATGAGGGTCAGTCCTCCCGAATCAGCGCGTCGAGATCGAGCGTCGAGCGGACGCCGAGGTCGCCCGCGTGCGCGTCGAGGAACGCCTGCGTGGCCTTGCGCCCCTCATCGCGCAGCATGACGAAGAATGGCCACTCGGCGATGAGCTTCGACGAGTAACCGAGGTCGAGCATCACATCGCTCGCGATGCGATGCACGCGCATCGCGGCCCAGACGGCCTCCTCGCCCGGCCCAGGATCGGTCACGTGGCGCAGCAGCGCGCCCGCCTGCAGCTCCTTGATGAGGACGGAGTTGAACGCGATCTCGTTCAGGCGGTTGTGGATCTCGCGCGCGGAGCGCGGCGTGCCGGGTCGCTCGATCGGGTTGATCTGGACCAGGATGGTGTCCGACGACGAGCACTCGCGGATAAGCGGCGCCATCGAAGGATTGCCCGAATACCCGCCGTCCCAGTACGCCTCGCCGTCGATCTCCACCGCCTGGAAGAGCGTGGGCAGGCACGCCGACGCGAGCAGCACGTCGGGGGTCAGGTCCGCGTTGCGGAAGATGTGGCCGCGGCCGGTGCGCACGTTCGTGGCCGTGACGAACACCTTGGTGGAGGCGGTGGCGAGCCGCGCGAAATCGACGCTCTCCTCGAGGATGCCGCGCAGCGGATTGCCGCCCATCGGATTCGTGTCGTAGGGGGAAAGCACGCGGGCCGCCATGTCGAGCGCGGCGAACACCGGCGAATAGTCGAGCGTCCAGGTGCCCGTCAGGATCTCGAGCGGCCCGCGGCGCAGCGGGCTCAGCTGCGCCGCGTCCGACACCCGGCGCCAGAATGCCTCGAGGGCCGCGCGCGCCTGCGCCGGTCCGCCGGCGGCAAGCCCGTCGGCCATGACGACCGCATTCATCGCACCGGCCGACGTGCCGGAGATGCCGTCGAACGAGAGCCACGGCTCCTCGAGCAGGCGGTCGAGCACGCCCCACGTGAAGGCGCCGTGCGCGCCGCCGCCCTGCAGGCCGAGGTCGACGGGAACCGTCCTGCCGCGGGCGGGCTGCGAACGGTCGCGGCGCGCCGCGGATTTCGGATTGCCGGGCGCGCTGCGCGAACGGGCCCTGGAGGTGGACGACTTCGACACGTGACGGCTCCTTGCTGGAAGCTGCACCGGAATGGAACACGACCGGCGCCCGCCCGTGCAATCACAGGCGCCGTTGCGACGCCGAGACGGGAATCGCGCGCTTGCGCGACGCGAGACCCGGGTGCCGGTCAGTCCGCGGTGCGGGCGCGGGCGATCCACCCGCGCACGAGCGAGAACAGGCAGCCGCCGGTGACCATCCCGAGTACGTACACGCCGATCACGAGGATTGACACCGGCAAGGTCACGCTCATCGAGAACAGCGAGACGGTGGCGGTCTCGAGATTCTGGATCTTGAACAGGAGGATGATCGCCGTGAACACGACGATCAGGCCGACGTAGACGAATCGCATGGGATTCCCTGGCTATCGCGCGGCACGCAAGCGACGCTTCAACGACGCGCACGGACCGGGTTGGATGGTGCCATCGATCGGATGGGGACGCGACTACACTTTGGTGTAGGTGGCCGCGGGCGGCAATCACTGCGAAAATGCGGGCGTGCCGTCGTCGCCTTGCGCATTGCCGATCCGGGGGTGCCCGCCGTTTGCCGTGCCTGCGGCGCAGCGGCCGGGCCATGATCGACCGGTGGCGGGACTGGCGTGCGCCCGGCGCAGCGCCGTGGAGAGCAAGGAATGAGAAGAGCGAATTTCGCAGCGCTCGCGGCGCTTGCCCTCGCCGCCTGCACGGTGGGCCCCGACTACCAGCGTCCGGGCATCGACGCGCCGGCTGCGTGGCGCATCGAATACCCGAAGGCCGCCGAAGTCGCCAACACCAAATGGTGGGAGCAGTTCGGCGACCCGGTGCTGAACGACCTCATCGAGACGGCGCTGCGCGAGAACCGCGACGTGCGCATCGCCGCGGCGCGTGTCGACCAGTTCGCGGGTGCTCTGGTGGCCACCCGCTCGCAGCTCTATCCGCAGGTGGGCTACGGCGCGGGCGCGAGCCGCGTCCGCGCGAGTCGCGTCGGGTACCCGCCGATCCCGGACCCCGTCGACAACCAGTTCACGCTGTACGAGGCGTCGCTCGGCGCCTCCTGGCAGCTCGATCTCTTCGGCCGCGTGCGCCGGCTCACCGAAGCCGCGCAGGCGCAGGTCTTCGCCACCGAGCAGGCGCAGCGCGGCGTCGTCCTCACCGTGGTCGCCAACGTGGCATCGAGCTACATCGTGCTGCGCGCGTTCGACCGCCAGCTCGAGATCGCGCGCGCCACCGCGGCCAACTTCGGCGAGACGGCCCGCATCTTCGACCTGCGCTTCAAGGCGGGCATCGTCTCGCAGACGGAGGTGACGCAGATCCGCTCGCAATACCAGCAGGCGCTGGCCGCGATCCCCGCGTTCGAGCAGGTGATCGCCGCGCAGGAGAACCTCATCTCGATCCTGCTCGGCCGCAACTCCGGCCCGATCGCGCGCGGCAAGACGATCGACCAGCTGCTGCCGCCGCTGATTCCGGCCGACCTGCCGTCCACGCTGCTCGAGCGCCGGCCCGACATCCTGCAGGCGGAGCAGAATCTCGTCGCCGCGAACGCCAACATCGGCGCCGCGCGCGCGCTCTACTATCCGACGATCTCGCTCACCGGCGCGCTCGGCTCGACCAGCACGGCATTCGGCAACTTCCTCACGGGACCCGCCACCGCGTGGCTCGCCGCCGCGAGCCTCGCCGGTCCGATCTTGACGTTCGGCGGCATCGAGGGCCAGGTGCAATCGGCGGAGGCGCAGGAGAAGCAGGCGCTGTACGTCTACCAGCAGACCATCCTCAACGCGTTCCGCGAGACCAACGATGCGCTCACCGGGTCGCAGAAGAAGATCCAGGAGCTCGCGATGCAGGTCGAGCGGGTGCGGCAGTTGCGCGAGTTCGCCCGCCTGTCGAAGCTCAAGTTCGACAAGGGGGTGTCCGGCTACCTCGAAGTGCTCGTCGCGGACAACGAGCTGTTCGCGGCCGAGCTCGCGTCCGTGCGGCTGCAGGCGGATCGCTACACGCAGCTCGTGTCGGTGTACCAGGCGATGGGCGGCGGCTGGGTCGATCTCGCCGCCGCCGTCGCGCCCAAGCCTGCCGGCCTCGCCACCGCGACGCCGCGGCCGTGAGCGCGGGCGCGCAGGAGGCGCGCGCTGCGCACTTCGGGGAACGCCGGGACGAGCCGGGACTCGCGTCCTGGTCGGCTCCGGTGCCGCGCACGCCGCGTACCCCAACCGTGGCGCGCGGATAACGACAAGACCGTGAACATTCCCATGCCTTCATCCGTCATTCGCGGCGCCGCGTGGCGACGATGCGCGGTGCGCGTGCTCGCACTTTCCGCGGCCATGCTGTTGGCCGGCTGCGGCACGCTTCTGCGCAACCCGGTGCCGCCCGCACTCTCGCTGACCGCCGAGATCCCGGGAATGCCCGAAGTGCGTGCAAGGGCGGGCGTGCCCAGCCCCGTGATGGAGCACGATCTCGCGATCTCGTTCGGGCAGGAATCGCGCGAGGAATTCCCGGTGGCCCCGGACGGCACGATCCACTATGCGCACCTGGCGCTTTCGGGCGGAGGCGCCAACGGCGCGTTCGGCGCGGGGTTCCTCAACGGCTGGACGAGCACCGGCACGCGGCCGGTGTTCAAGATCGTCACCGGCGTATCCACCGGCGCGCTGATGGCGCCCTTCGCGTTCCTGGGCCCGTCGTACGACGGTGCGCTGCGCGAGTTCTACACGACCACGTCGTCGCGCGACATATTCATCGTGGGCTCGCTGCTCAACATCGCCACGCGCGCGCTCACCGGCGAGGCGCTGGCGGACACGAGTCCGCTCGTCTCGCTCATCGAGAAGCACGTGGACGCCGAGCTCGTGCGCCGGGTGGCCGAAGCGCACGCGCGCGGACGCCGCCTCTACATCGGCACCGTCGATCTCGATTCCCTCCGGTTCGTGGTCTGGAACATGGGCCTCATCGCATCGTCGAACCGCCCCGATGCGATCGCCCTGTTCCGCCAGGTGATGCTGGCGTCCGCATCGATTCCCATCGTCTTTCCACCCGTGTTCTTCGACGTCGAGGCGGACGGGCGCCTCTACGACGAGATGCACGTCGACGGCGCCGTCGGCGCGCGCGTGTTCTACAACGAGGGCCTGTTCCGTCCCTCGATCATCCGCGAGCGCGGCAATCGCGCGGCGCGCGAGGGCCGCGAGGACATCTTCGTGATCCACAATGGCCAGCTGTTCCAGGCGCCGCGACCCACGCGCCGGACGGTTCCCGGCATCGCGCTGCGCGTTCTCGACGCCACGGGCCGCGCGGCGGTGATCGGCGACCTCTTCCGCATCCATGCCGTGGCCCAGGTCGAGCGGGCGAGCTTTCACTGGGTGACGATTCCCGACGACATCACCATCGCGGGCGAGGAAGTGTTCGATCCCGTGCAGATGCAGGTGCTCTACGACGTCGGCTACGCCAAGGCCCTGGCGGGCGGCGGGTGGCGTACGCGGCCACCGGGCATGCTCGTGGAGTAGCAGCCGGGGGACGTGCTGCGGCGATCGCTGCAATGGCCATCGTCGTCCGCGCGCAACCTGCCGGGAATGTGCTTCAATGTGGCCGGCCATGGAAGTCCACAAGACCGCGCTCGTTGACCACTCCGCCGAGGCGATGTTCGACCTCATCGAGGCCGCGGAGAACTATCCCCAGTTCCTGCCGTGGTGCCAGACCGCAACGATCATCGAGCGCACCGACGAGATCGTCGCCGCCCGCATCGTGGTCAACTATCACGGGGCACGGTTCACCATCGTCACGCGCAATCCCAAGCGCCGGCCCGAGTGGATGGCCATTGACATGGAACAAGGCCCGTTCCGCCGCTTCACCGGAAACTGGCACCTGACGCCGCTCGGAACCGAGGGCTGCAAGGTGGAGTTCCGGCTCCACTACGATTTCGCGAGCCCGATGCTGGCGCGTGCCGCGGGGCCGGTCTTCGACCGCATCGCGAACACGCTGGTCGATGCGTTCGTGGCGCGCGCGACCACGCTGCCGCGCCCGCCGACGCCCGCGCCGGTCGCCGCCGCGACGGAGGCGCCGGCACCGTCGGCGCCGCCGGACAGTGCGCCGCCGCCCGTCGAGCCCGGCCCGGAAGCCGCGCAGCTGGGCGAACCGCCGGCGCGAACCGCATGAGGACGACATGACCGACTTGACCAAGATCGAGGCATTGCGGGCTTCCAAGCTCGGTGCCGAGCTCACGCCCGACCAATGCCGCGTGCTGGCGGAGCAGATCCGCTACCGGGACCTGGCCGACGGCGAGGTGCTGGTGCGCGAAGGCACCCGCGACAACCACCTGTACGTGATCGTGAGCGGCAACCTGCGCGTCGTGCGCAACGCCGGCAGCGCGGACGAAGTGACGCTGTTCGTGCTGACCGCCGGCGATCTCGTCGGCGAGCTCTCGTTCATCGACAGTACCGAGCACTACGCGTCGCTCGTCGCGCGCGGCAACACGCATTGCTTCGGCATCGAGCGCGAGCAGCTCGAGACCCTGCTCAAGTCCGATGCCGACACGGTGTATCGCGTGATGCGCGCGATCATCCGCACGGTGCACCAGATCCAGCGCCGGCTGTCGATGCAGCAGGTCGAGCTCACCAACTACATCTACAAGCAGCACGGCAAGTACTAGCCGCAATGCACGCCGTCGCGCGCGTTCCTGACGGTGCGCGCCGTTCTGGCGGATTGGCATCCGCAACGCTCGCGCTCGTGATGCTGTCCGCCAGCGCGCTGCCGGAGCGGCGCTGGCGACCGGCGCCACGCCGGATTCGCTGCCCGACACCCCGAAGCCACGCGCTGCTCGACCGGCAGCGCGTTTTTCCGCTTGATGCACATCATGGCCGGCCGAGCGGCCGCGGTGCATCCTGCGCCCATGCCCGAGCCCGTCACCATCCCCATCGCGCCGGCCACCCGCAAGGTGCACGACGCGCAGCGCCACCCGCGCCTCGCGCGCGAGCTTGCGACCCTCCGCGCGATGGTCGCGATCTACTGTCGCGATCATCACGCCACCGCCCGCGACGCGCTGTGCCCCGACTGCGCGGAGCTCATGGCGTACGCCACGCGCCGCCTCGACCGCTGCGTGTTCGGCGACGACAAGCCGACCTGCGCCAACTGCAAGGTCCATTGCTACACCGCCGCCATGCGCGAGCAGGTGCGCGTGGTGATGCGCTACGCGGGACCGCGCATGCTGCGCCGGCATCCGCTGCTTTCCATCGCGCACCTCGTGGACGGGCGGCGCGAGGCGCCGGAGCTGCCGAAGCGCCGCGGATGAATCGCGCCGGCTAGTCGGCACGATCGGCGTCGGAGCCGCCGGGCATTCCGCCCGGGATACCCCTGAAGCGCCAATTTGGGCGAGAATCGCGCCTGCGGCGCCGCCACGCCCTTTCGATGCCACGGCGGAGGCCGCTTGCCCGCGCGTTCGCGCGTTTCCTGGGGAGGTGCCGCTTGAGTTCACTCGTCGCGCTGTTGTGGCTGCTGCCGCTCGGCGTCCTGCCGTCCGCCAATGCGCAGGATCCTGACTTCGCCATCCACGAGGAGCTGCGTACCGTCCTGCGCGAGGTGCAGTCCGCGATCAACAGCGGCCAGTACGACAAGATGCTGCCGTTCCTCGATCCCAACGTCGAGGCCACCAGCATGACGCAGGAGGTGATGAGCAACCGCGCCGACATCGCGAAGTACTTCCAGGAATGGTTCGGTCCGACCGGCTACATGAAGAAGCTCGACATGAAGCTCGAGGCAGACAAGCTGACCGAGCTCAACGCGGACAAGACGTGGGGACTCGTGCGCGGCAAGGGGCTCGAGCACTACGTTGCGAAGGACGGCGACCAGTTCGACTTCGTCACGCGCTGGACCGCGGTGATGGTGAAGAACGACGACGGCAAGTGGCGGCTGCGCGCCATCCATTTCGGCACCAACAACCTCGACAACCCGGTGCTCACCAAGGTCAAGAACACGCTGCTGCGCAACGGCATCATCGGCGCGGTGGCGGCGCTCGCCATCGGCCTCGCGGCAGGCTACGCGCTCGGGCGGCGCCGGCCTTCGGCGTGATGCGCGAGTTCGCGCGATGAGGCGCGCATGAGCGCGATTTGCCCCGCAGCGCGGCAACGCGGAGGGTAGTCCGGTGAGCGCGCTGCCGCTGCCCGCCCTCGTCCTGCTCGCGCTGGTCGCGGTGAGTGGCGCGGTGCTGCTCGCCCGTCATGCGCCGGGCAACGCGTCGCGCGCGTGGCGCGGCGGCATGGCGCGCGGGCTCGCCACACCGGCGGTGCTGGGGACCGTGGTCGCCGCGACGCGATTCGGTGAACCCTTCGCGGCGATGGCCTTCGCGGCGCTCTCGGCGTGGATGCTGCACGGGATGCTGGACCTCGACGCGCCCCGCTCGCTGCGCGATCGCCTGCCGCGTGCCGCGTGCTACGCGTGCGTGCCGCTGCAGTACGGATTGTGGGTCGCGGGCCTGACGGACGCCTTCATCGTCGCGGTGCCGGTCGTCGCCACGCTCGCGCTGCCGATCGCCGCCGTGCTGGCCGGCGACGTGCGCGGCATCGGCGAGCGGCTCGCGCTGCGCTTCTTCGCCGTGCTGCTGGCGGTGTATGCGCTCTCGTATGCGGTGGCCCTCGGCCACGACGGCGTGCTCACCGCGTTCGTCAGCGTCGCGGCAGTGACCGGCAGTGCGACCTTCGACGCGTTGTGCGCGACCGCCCGCCGGCGCCAGGACGTGCGGCAGCTGCGGCAGGTCGATGCGCTCGTCGTGCTCGCCGTCGTGGCAGCGCTGGCCGCCGGAGGCGGCGCGGCGGCCGCACCCCTGTCGTCGCTGGATCCCCCCACGGCCGCCGCCGTGGCCGTCGCCGCCGCGACGCTTGGCGCGTTGGCCACGCTCGTCGTCACGGCCATGCGCCACGGCCGCGCGGGCACGCCACCGCGCTGCGGCATTCCCGCGCGGCTGGAGGCGATCGCGTTCGCCGCGCCGCTCGTGTTCTTCGCGCTGCGCTGACGTCAGCGCCGCGTCACAGCGGACAGCCGTCCGGGTCCTTGCCGCGCACGCGCCGCCACAGCACCTGGAAGTTCACGCGGTTGATCACCACGATGAACACCTTGCGCAGGCGCTCCGGCGGGCACGCGATGGGGCGCACCGCATGCCAGGAGTGGTCGGTGCGCTTGAAGATGAAGCTCCGGTTGCCGAGGATGTCCGAGCGCGCGACCTCGCGCAGGCTCTCGACGGGCGGCGAGGCGTGCGGCTTCAGCCTGCCTTCGTCGTCGAGCACCACGGTCTGCCCGCCCCACGCCGGATCCCAATCGTCCTCGGTGTTGAAATAGAAGATGTGCGAGCCGACCTTGCGCCGCGCATCGGTGTGCGGCGACACCGATGCGCCCGCGGGCGCGTGGTGCCAGTGCATCGACAGGACGAACCGCTCCGTCTCGCCGAGCCCGAAGGTCCTGCGCACGAACGCCGCGTAGGCGTCGCTCTCGAGTTCGCCGATGAACTGCCGCCACGCCGGCGACAGGTGCATGTCGAGGCTCGGATGGTATTGCAGCGCGTAGCGGTCGTGGCTCTTCTGCCCGTGGCCGCGCGCGACGCCGAATTGCGCGTCGAAGAGGTGCGGCTCCGGGAGCCCGGCGCACAGCTCGCCGAAGCGGTCGGGCACGATCACGTCCTGCAACCCGGCCCACGGATACGGCTTCTTCGTGAGAAACGACGAGGCGTCCGCCGCGATCCCGGCCAGCCGCCCCGCATCGATGTAGTTCATCACCACTCTCCAACCCAAGTCGCGCCGAAGGCGACGCGCCCCGACCGGACGACTATCGGGAACCCGTCGCGCTCCGCCCGCAAAAAAGAAGCCCCGGCCAGCGGGGCTCCAAAGCCAAAGTCTGCAAGCGACCTTACTTCTTGGCCTCGCCCTTCGCCTCCACCGTCACGCGACGATTGGGCTGCAGGCATTCGATCAACTGTTTCATGTTCTTCTGGTCGCAGTTCACGACCGGCTGCTTCTCGCCTAAGCCCAGCGCCTCGATCTTCGCCTTGTCCACGCCCTTGCTGACCAGGTAGTCGCGCACCGCATCCGCACGACGCTCCGACAGCTTCTGGTTGTAGGCCTCGGTGCCGAGACGGTCGGTGTAGCCCGTGACCAGCACGACTTCCAGCTTGGTCATCTGCGACAGCTTGGAAATGACCTGGCTGTCGATCGCCGCCTTGCCTTCGGGCTTCAGGACCGCCTTGTCGAAGTCGAACAGCACCTTCGAGTCGAGCGCGATCTTCTGCACCTGCGGCGCGGGCGCGGGCGGCCGGAGCCGGCGCGGGGGCCGGGGCCGGCGGTGCCGCCCTCGGTGCCGGCGGCGCTTCCGCAACCTTCATCTGCGCGACGGACAGCGGCGGCGCGTCGAACTTGTACGTGACGTACAGGTAGAAGATGTTCGAGTGACCGTCGGTGTTGGCGTCGTAGCCGTTGCCGTAGCTCAGGCTGGCGTTGCTCGCCGGCGTGGTGACGATGGCGCCGCTCGCGACGGACACGTACGGCAGCGCGTACGTGTAGCCGTTGGTCGCGATGTCGTCGTGGCTGTACTTCATGTACGAGTAGCCCGCCGTGAACGACCAGTTCTTGCTGTACGCGTAGTTGCCCTTGAGGTTGAAGAACTGCTGCTTGCTGTTGTCGAAGTTGCTGATGTTGAGCGGATTCGTCGACAGCTGCAGATTGTTCTGCACGCCGAACGTCGCCTCACCCTCGTTGGACACGTACAGGTAGGACGTGGACAGCTTCATCTTGTCCATCGCCTGCCAGTCGCCGCCGACGCCGATCATCCACGTCTGGTCCTTCGTCCCCGAGTTCCAGTTGTACGAGGAGTTCGCCACCGGGGCGGCGTTCGGGTCGTAGCAGTTCGGGTTGGCCGCCGTGCAGAAGCCCGCAGGCGGCGTCGGGCCGCCGGCGACCGTGCCGATGTACCGGTGGTTCGACGGGTACTTCACCTGTTCCCAGCTGCCGAACGCGTTGAGGCTCACCTTGTCGTTCGCGGCCCAGTTGCCGGACAGGAAATAGCCCTGGCGGTCGTTGCTCGTGCGGCCGAAGGTGACGTCGTCGTAGTCGGTGTTGCTCCACACGCCCTCGAACGACACGCCGACGCTCGCCAGCGGGTTCCAGTCGAGGTTGAGCTTGACGACGTTGGCGGTGCTGCTCTGCATGTCGAACGCCGACGTGTACGGCAGCAGGTACTCGGGATTGTTCCCGCCCCCGTTGGGCAGCGGGTTGTTGCTGAAATTGCTGTCCGAGTCGCGCTTGATGTACTGGTACTTCAGGCGCGCCGCCAGCGAATCGAGCATGGTGTTCTTGTACTCGACCCACAGCTTGTTCTGGTGCGACTTGTCGTAGTCGATGCGGTCCTGGTCAAGGTTGTAGTAATCCCAGCCGAAGCCGACGCCGGTTGCCGCGCGTGAACTTCCACCACACGTCGAAGCCGACGTTGTTCTTCGTGTAGTTGTAGAGCTCGTTATCGCAGTTGCCGACGATCTGCGACGGCAGGCCGTTGACCTCGAGGTTGCCGCAGCCCAGGCCGCTCGCGAGCGGATTGGTCGGCGCGTTGCCGTACTCGACGAGGTCGGACTTGTTCTGCAGCTTGGTCCAGTAGTAGTACACGCGCGTGTCGACGCAGCCGGAGCCCGGCTGCGCGGTCCACGCCAGCGCGAGCGACTGGTTGATGTTCTCGCCGTGGAAGTTGTTCTCGTCGGCGATCGTCGGGACCAGCGCCGGGCCCGTGTTGAGCGCGTACGGCGCGAGATTCGCGTCGGCCGTTGTCTTCGCATACGTGTAGCGCGCGGAGACCACCGACCTCCAGGGCAGGTCGCGGTAGTTGCCGGTCAGCGTGAACTTGTTGAACTCGTTGCTCGGCGGCAGGTACGTCGTGTCGAGCTGGTTGTTGCCGAAGTACGGGTTCGTCCACAGCAGCGTGGAGTTGGCGTTGTCGAACTTGCTGTAGTCCCAGCGCGCGGCGAACGTCGCCTTGCTCGATTGGTAGCCGCCTTCGACACCCCAGTTGCTCGTCTTGTACTCGGTCGGGAACGCGAGGTCGGTGTAGCCGTTGCCGGGACTCGTGCCGTTGGCGCCGGAGCCGACCTTGGTGCCGCTGAAGCTCACCTGGTTGCCGTCGACGCGGAAGTACCACGGGCTGTTCTTCTGCCATTCCGCGAAGCCGCCGGCGTCGCGCCGGTCGTAGCCCAGCGTGAACTGGTTCCAGTTCGCGGGGGCCGTGCTGCCGGGCACGGACGACAGCGGGAACGTCGCGGTCAGGACGTTGCCGCCGCTGCCCGCGTACGGCGTGTAGGCGGAGGACGAGAACGTGTGCGGAATGTCGTTGAGGTAGGCCCCCGCCTTGAACACGTCGTACATCCCGCCGCGCAGGAACATGTACTGGTCGCTGCGGCCGAAGTTCTCGCCGTAGCCCTGGAACCACGTGCTGCTGTTGCGGCCCTGCACGCCGACGTTGGACAGCGCACCGTTGCCGAGGTCCTGGTACAGGCCGAGCTGCGCGGTGTCCTTCGCGCTGGTGTTGTTGTAGATCCCCCCGAGCGTCCCCGTTCCCTGCACGCGCATCGGGTCGTCCGCACTCTGTGCGAACACCGGTGCCGCCGCGAACAGGCTGGCGATGAGGGTGGAAAGAAGTGTCTTGCTCATGATGGTCTCCCCTGCCTTATCGCGTGAAGAACTTGCCGCGGTTGCCCGGGGCATTGGAGCCGTGGACCGCGACGTGGCAGTTGAGGCAGGCACGCGCCACCAGGCGGTTGTTCACAGCCGGATTGGGTTGTCCCGTCCGGTTGGGACCGCAGATGGTCACACCGCCCGAAACCGTGTTGTCGCCGGGCGCGCAGTTGTAGCCGCCGGCCGCGCCGTAGATCGTTCCCGGGTGCCGCGAGCCATCGTGGCAGTCCTGGCACAGGTTCGGCGCCGATTCGTTCAGCAGCTTGGCGTGCACGGAGCCGTGCGGGTTGTGGCAGGTCACGCAGTTCTCTTCGACCGGCGGGTGGTTGAACACGTACGGACCGCGCTTGTCGGCGTGGCAGCTGTAGCACTGGTCGTTGATCGTCGGCTGCTTCAGCATCGCCGGGGTGATCGCGCCGTGCGGGTTGTGGCAGTCGCTGCACTTCACCTTGCCTTCGGGGATCGGGTGATGCGACGGCTTGAGCGTCGCGGCACGGATCGGCTGGTGGCAGTTGGCACAGATGTCCGCCTGGTTGGGCAGGAACGTCGTCACGAACTTGTTGATCGACGGGGCGAGCGACTTGCCGTGGATGCTGTGGCAGTTCGCGCACGTGACTTCGTTGAGCTGGTGCTTGCCGGACGTCCAGAACGCGAGGTTCCGGTTGCCCGAGTGGCAGGTGAGGCAGACCGCGGTGCGCTGCTCGACCGTGCCGCCCTTGCCGAACGGATTCGCCGGCTTGAACTTGGTCGGATCCTTCAGGTGGTCGGTGGCGTTGCCGTGGCACGCCTGGCACATGCTGCCCTCCGGATCGCTCTTCGCGCCGTGCGGCGTGAGGTCGATCGCGTTCCACTGAGCCTCGTGACAGTTCGCGCACACCGGCGCCAGCTGTCCCGTCTGCTTTGGCTGCGCCTGCGCCGGCATTGCAACGAAGGCTGCAAACGCCGCCACCACGCCCGTCATCGCGATGAGTGACTTGAATCGCATGGAGATGTCCCTTTCTTCTGCCCTGTTGTCGGACCCGCGCAGCGTGCACGCCGCGTGGTCTTCTTCCCCGCATCCCTGGCCTCGCCTTGCGGCCCATCCGGCATTGCGGACGGCGGTACGGCGGCTGCCGGGGCTATTCCTGAACCACGTTTGCTTGCTGCCGGATCCCGGCTTCGCCCGTTCACTTCACGCCACACCTATGAACAGGACGGATTCCGGGCCCTCTTGAAACAAGTTTTTACGCGCCGGGGCAAGGGCTCCAGTTGACCTCGATCAAGTGCCTACGCATAACCACGCACGGCGTAGTGGAACCGTTGCAAAGGGCACAGCGACAGCGCGTACGGCGCCACGGGCGAAACGTCCCAAAACGGCGCATTGCCACCGGATCCGTTACCGTTCCTGCCCATTGGCGACGCAGCGGCGCCTGCGAGGACCTTGCGATCCCTCGGGATTCCCCGTGGCGACATCGCGCCTTGTTGCGCTTTCGCGTCAGCCGCCAGGCGCAACGGGCCGCGCGCATGCATCGACCAGGTAGAGGATCGACTCGTACGGGATCCCCGCAGCGTCGGCCAGGCCGATCTCGCAGGTGCGGCTCGTCGAGTACCCGATGCGCGCAGTCCCCGGGGAGTGCCGCGCGCAGGTGGCGCAGTGCGTGCTCGTTGAGCTCGGGATGCATGAATCCGCGATCGCCGGCGAAGCCGCAGCACTGGACCGACTCGGGCACGGTGACGCGCGCACCGCAGCGCACGGCGATGCGCTCGAGCTTTTCGGCGAGTCCCATCTTGCGCACGCTGCAGACCGGATGCAGCGCGACCGACGCAATCGTGTGGATGAGCGTCACCCGCGGCAGCACCGTGTCGTGGACGAACTCGATGCAGTCCTGCACGCGCAGGCGTTCGCCCAGGAAACGGCGCATGCGATAGGCGCACGGGCTCGTGTCGAAGACGATGGGCAGGCGCCCGTTGTCGCTCGTCTCGCGCAACACGGCCTCGAGCTCGCCCGCCTTGCGGTCTGCGGCGTCGAACAGTCCCTTGCTTTCGAACGGCTGGCCGCAGCAGAGGCCGTCGAGCGCCGCCGGGATGATCGTGCGGAAGCCGGCCTTGGCGAACAGGCGCTGCGCGACCTCGGGCAGGGGATCGCGACCGTCGCGACCACGCGCGGCGCCCATGTTGCGCGCCGCACAGCTCGGGAAATACACGACGGCATCGGCGCCGGTCGCCGCCGCTGCCGGTGCCTGCGGACGAAAGCGCACGGGGCGCGGCATCGCCGGCGTCCATTTGGGCAGACGGCCGCCGGAAAGCCTGCGCGCACGATCGAGCGCACCACGCATCGCGCGCGTGCCGACGGCGCCATGGACGCGATCGGCGGCCGCCAGCGCCCCGCGCACGACGCGCGTGGTGGCGGCGAAGTGATCGGCCGCCGCGTCGCGCGACACGATGCGCAAGGCGCCCTGCCCGCTGGCCGCGCAACGCCTTCACGAGAAGGCCGACCTCGATACCCACCGGGCAGGCCGTCGCGCAGAGGCCGCAGGCCGCGCAGGTGTCGAGGCCATCGTGCACGTACGCCGCGCGCAGCGTCTGCGCCGCCCCGCGCGTGGCCTCCACCTGCGCGAGGCGGGTCACCTCGCGCCAGGCGACGATGCGCTGCCGCGGCGACAGCGTGAGCCCGTGCGACGGACATTTCGGCTCGCAGAAGCCGCACTCGATGCACCGGTCCACGAGCGCGTCGCACGCCGGCAGGGGCTTGAGATGCTTGAGATGCGAGAGCGGATCGTCGGTGAGCAGGACGCCGGGATTGAGCAGCCCCGCGGGGTCGAAGATGCGCTTGATCGAATGCATCAGCGCATACGCCTCGGCGCCCCATTCGAGCTCCACGAACGGCGCGATGTTGCGGCCGGTGCCGTGCTCCGCCTTGAGCGAGCCGTCGTACGTCTCGACGACCAGGCGGCACAGCGCGTCCATGAACCCGCGATAGCGCTCGACCTCGGCCGCGGCGTTGAAGTCCTGCGTGAAGACGAAGTGCAGGTTGCCCGCGAGCGCGTGGCCGAAGATGATCGCGTCCGCGTAGCCGTGCGCGCGCAGCAGGCGCTGCAGGTCGAGCGTGGCCTCGGCGAGCCGTGCCACCGGAAACGCGACGTCCTCGATGATCACGGTGGTGCCGATGGCGCGCATCGCGCCCACCGACGGGAACATGCCCTTGCGCACGTTCCACAGGCGCGCACAATCGGCGGGATCGGTCGCGAAGCGCACCGGAGCTCGCGTCTTCACGCCCGCCAGCGCCTGCTCGATCGCGCGCACCTGCGCGCGCAGCGTGGCTTCGTCGGCTGCGCGCGTCTCGACCAGCAGCGCGGCACCTTCGTCGCCGAGGCGCGCGAGATCGTCCGGCAGGCCGGGCTTGCCCTCGACGGCGCGCAGCGCGGCACGATCGGCGAGCTCCACCGCGGCGACCGGCGCCTCCGCGAGGATCGTCACCGCGTCGCACGCGACGGCGAGGTCGTCGAACAGGATGAGCGCGGTGGCTTTGTCGCGATGCTCCGGCACCGTGCGGTAGGTGAGCTCGCTGATGAACCCGAGCGTGCCCTCGGAGCCGATCATGAGGTGGGCGAGGATGTCGAGCGGATCGGTGTAGTCGACCAGCGCGTTGAGGCTGTAGCCGGTCGTGTTCTTGATCCGGAACTTGTGCCGGATGCGCTCCGCGAGCGCGGTGTCGGCGCGCGTCGCGGCGGCGAGCCCGGCCAGCGCTTCGGCGAGTATCCGGTGCGCCGCCGCAGGAACTCCGCTCGGCTTTGCGGATCGCGGGTGTCCACGATCGTCCCGTCGGCGAGGATCGCGCGCAGCCCCGCGAGCGTGCGGTAGCTGTTCTGCGCGGTGCCGCAGCACATGCCGCTCGCGTTGTTGGCGGCGATGCCGCCGATCTTCGCGGCGTCGATCGACGCGGGATCGGGGCCGATCTTGCGGGCGAACTTCGCGAGGCTGCGATTCGCGGCGGCGCCGATGACGTTCGGCTGCAGCGTGATGGTCGAACCGTCCGCGCTCGGCGCGCAGCGCTGCCAGTCGTCGGTCAGAAGCACCAGCACCGAATCGCTGATCGCCTGCCCCGACAGGCTGGTGCCGGCGGCCCGGAAGGTCACCGGCGCCGCATGGCTCGCGCACAGCCGCAGCAGGCGCACCAGCTCGGCTTCCGTGGCGATGACCACCACGATCTTCGGCACGAGGCGATAGAGGCTCGCGTCGGTGCCCCACGCGAGAAGGCGCAGCGGATCGACGACCAGCCGGCTCGCGGGCAGGAACGCGGCCAGCTCGCGGTGAAGCCGGTCGTACGGCGCCGGGAGCGCGCGTCCCGAGCCGGTGGCGTCGGCGCGCATCAGTCGGACGCCGGTGCAGGACGGCGATTCGGGCAGGTCGCGCAGGACAGCCGCTCGCCCGCCGGCGACGTGACGCCCGGGCCGCCGCACGAGCCGCGCAGGCAGGGACGGCGGAAGATGACGCCGATGGCCATCGCCGCCACGCCGGCGGCGATCAGGAGCAACGCGAGCAGGAACGTGCCGAGGAGGCTCATCGCGCAGGCATCAAGCGACGCCGCGGCTGCCGAGCGTGGCGAAGGCCGGCGTCGAGAATTCGCGGAACGTCTCCGCGCCCTCGCGCACGATGAAGTGGGCGGCGAGGCCGTGCGCTTCCGCGAGCGCGTAGCCGCGATCGGGGCCGAGCACGAACAGCGCCGTGGCCCAGGCATCCGCGGCCGCGCATGCAGTCCCGACCACCGTCACCGAGGCGAGCGCATGCCGCACCGGGCGCGCCGTCGCCGGATCGATCTCGTGGCAGTAACGCACGCCGTCGCGCTCGAAGTAGATCCGGTAATCGCCGGACGTCGCCATCGCGAGATCGGCGAGCGGCACGATGCGTTGCGCACGCTGCGGCACCGCGTCGGGACGCTCGATCGCGATCTGCCAGGGCTGGCCCTGCGCGTTGCGGCCCCGCGTGCGAAGCTCGCCCCCTGCCTCGACCAGGTAATCCGCGAAGCCGAGGTCGTCGAGCGCGCGCGCCGCGCGATCGACCGCGTAGCCCTTGGCAATGCCCGACAGGTCGACCGCGACGTCGGGCGCGGCCTTGCGCACCGTGGACGCGGCCGCATCGAGCTGCAGACGCCGCCAGCCTACCTGCGGCCGCAGATGCGCGAGCTCATCGTCCGGGACCACGCGCCGATCGCGGCTCGGGCCGAAGCCCCAGGCATCGACCGCCGGCGCCACCGTCACGTCGAAGGCACCGTCGGACGCGGCGCTCACCTGCTGCGCGAGCGCGAGCACGGCGACGGTGTCGGCCGACAACGCCAGCGGCGTCGTGGCGTCATGGCGGTTGAGGCGCGCGACGTCGGAATCGTCGAGGTACGTCGACATGCGCGCGACCACGCCGTCGAGCGCGGCCGCGACGGCGCCGCGGGCCGAGGCTTCCAGCGCGGAGGACAGCGGGGATCCGGCGATCTTCACGGTGTAGCTCGAACCCATCGTCGGCCCGCCGAAGGCGAGCGCGTTGGCCGTCGTTCCGCCCGTTCCGCATCCGGCGGTGAGCAGAGCCGCGCCCATCCCTTGCAGCACGAGGCGGCGGCGCGGGGACAGCAGCGTGTCGGCGCGCAATGGCGTGGTGTCGTTCATGTCGTCCTTCCTTCACACGGTCGTGCCGCCGGCGCTGCGCACCGCGGCCTCGAAGCGGCCCTCGCCACGGCGCACCATCTGGTAGACGAGGTCGCGCATCGACACCAGTCCGTAGACGCGCGCACCGTCGATCACCAGCAGGTGGCGGAAGCCCAGCACGTGCATCAGCGACAGCGCGGCCTCGGTCGTCGTGCCGGGCGACACGAAGCGCACGTCGCGCGTCATCACGAGCGACAGCGGCGTGGACGCCGGATCGCGCCTGGCGCTGACGACGCGAACCAGCAGGTCCCGCTCCGAAAAGATGCCCGCGACGAGGCCGTCCTCGGTCATCACGAGCACTGCGCCGACTTCCCGTTCGGCCATGACCTTCACGGCGTCCGCCACCGTGGCCGACGCCGCCACCACGATGAGTTCGTCGCTGCGCCGCTGACCGACGACGTCGGCGACCGTTTGCTCCGCCATCTCGTTCTCCTCAGCCGAAATCGTCCAGCATGATGTTCTCGCGCTCGACGCCGAGCTCCAGCAGCATCGCGATCACGGCCTTGTTCATGACGCCGGGGCCGCACATGTAGTACTCGACGTCCTCGGGCGCGGGGTGGCGCGCGAGATAGTCGTCGCGCAGCACCTGGTGGATGAAGCCCACCGGCCCGTTCCACGCGTCCTCGGGCAGCGGCTCGGACAACGCGAGATGCCACGCGAAGTTCGGGTGCCCGCGCGCGAGCTTCTCGAAATCCTCGACGTAGAACGCCTCGCGCAGGCTGCGCGCGCCGTACCAGAACGTGATCTTGCGCCTGCTGTCGAGGCGCAGCAGCTGGTCGAAGATGTGCGAGCGCATCGGCGCCATGCCCGCGCCGCCGCCGATGAAGCACATCTCGCGAGCGGTCTCGCGCGCGAAGAACTCGCCGTACGGTCCGGACACCGTCACCGGGTCGCCCGGCTTCAGGTTGAACAGCCACGAGCTCATGATCCCCGGCGGGACGTCCTCCCGGTATTCCGGCGGGAACGCGATGCGGATCGTGAAGAGCAGCAGGCCCTTCTCGCTCGGATAGTTCGCCATCGAGTAGGCGCGCTCCACCGGCGCGTCGCAGCGCGAGCGGAAGCGCCACAGGTCGAACTTGTCCCAGACGTCGCGGAATTGCGGATCGATGTCGAACGTGCGGTATTCCAGCGCATGCGGCGGACACTCGACCTGCACGTAGCCGCCGGCCCGGAACGGCACCTCCTCGCCTTCCGGCAGCGCGAGCTTGAGCTCCTTGATGAAGGTGGCGACGTTGCGGTTGCTCACCACCCGGCACTGCCACTTGCGGACCGAGAACACCTCCGGGGCGATCTCGATCCTCATGTCGCGCTTGACCTTCACCTGGCACGCGAGCCGGCAGCCGCGCTTCGCCTCCCCGCGCGAGATGTAGCCCGTCTCGGTGGGCAGGAGATCGCCGCCGCCCTCGCGCACGACCACTTCGCACACGCCGCACGCACCCTTGCCGCCGCACGCCGAGGGAATGAAGATCCGGTGCGCGGCGAGCGTGCCCAGCAGGGTGCCGCCCACCGGGACGCGCAGCGCCTTCGACGGGTCGTCGTTGATGAGGACCGTCACCTGGCCGCTGGCGACCAGGCTGCGCTTGGCGGCCAGCAGCAGCATGACCACCAGCAGGATCACGCCGGTGAACATCGCCACGCCGAGGACGATCTCGCCCATCTAGAGCTGGATTCCCGAGAACATCATGAACGCGAGCGACATGAGGCCGGCGGTCACGAAGGTGATGCCGAGGCCCTTCAGGCCGTCCGGCACGTTGGAATAGCGCAGCTTTTCGCGCACCGCGGCCATGGCGACGATGGCGATCGCCCAGCCGAGGCCCGAGCCGACGCCGAACACGACGCTCTCGCCGAACGTGTAGTCGCGCTCCTGCATGAACAGCGAGCCGGCGAGGATCACGCAGTTCACCGCGATGAGCGGCAGGAACACGCCGAGCGTGGTGTACAGCGCCGGTGCGGCGCGCTCGACCAGCATTTCCACCACCTGGGTCGCGGCCGCGATGGTGCTGATGAAGAGAATGAACGCGAGGAAGGTGAGGTCGACGTGCGCGAGCGAAGGCGAGATCCAGCCGAGCGCGCCTTCCGCCAGCAGGTAGCGCAGGATCAGGTTGTTGAGCGGGACGGTGAGCACCTGCACGAACACCACCGCCACGCCGAGTCCCAGGGCCGTGTCCACCTTCTTCGAGCACGCCAGGAACGAGCACATGCCCAGGAAGAAGGCGAGCGCCATGTTCTCCATGAACACGGAGCGCACGAAGAGGTTGAGGAAGTGTTCCATCAATCCTTTTCCTGCAGGTCGGGCCTCAACGTCCGCAGCAGCCAGACGAGGAGCGCCACGATGAAGAGCGCCGACGGCGCGAGCAGCATGAGCCCGTTGCCGACGTACCAGCCGCCGTCCTGCGCCAGCGGGAGCACGGTGTAACCCAGCACCTTGCCCGCGCCCGTGAGCTCGCGGATGAATGCGACGACCAGCAGCACCAGCGCGTAGCCCAGGCCGTTGCCGAGGCCGTCGAGGAACGAGAGCCACGGCGGGTTCTGCATCGCGAAGCCCTCCGCGCGTCCCATGACGATGCAGTTGGTGATGATGAGCCCCACGAACACCGACAGCTCGAGCGACAGCTCGTACAGGTAGGCCTTGAGGAACTGGTCGACCATGATCACCAGCGACGCGATGATCGCGAGCTGGACGATGATGCGGATGCTGTTCGGCGTGTAGTTGCGCACCAGGCTCACCGCGAGGTTGGCGCACGCCGTGACGACCATGACGCCGAGTCCCATGACGATCGCCTTGTCCATGCGCGTGGTCACGGCCAGCGCCGAGCAGATGCCGAGCACCTGCACCGCGATGGGGTTGTTGCCGACGATCGGTGCGGCAAAGGTCCTGCGGGCCTCGGGGCCCCAGGCGGACGCGGGCGTGCTCATCCCTTGGCTCCTTCCCGGAAGTTCTTCAGATACCGGCCGTAGCCGTCGTTCGACAGCCAGAAGCCCATGAGGCGCGCGACGCCGTTGCTGGTGATCGTCGCGCCGGAGATCGCATCCACCCGGTGACGGTCCTGCTCCGGCGGCCCGGCGGTGCCCTTGATGACGGTGATCCGGGGCTCCCAGCGCTCGTCGTACACCTGCCGGCCCACCCACAGCGCCTGCCACTTGGGATTGCTGATCTCGCCACCGAGCCCGGGCGTCTCCTTCTGGTCGTAGAACGTGATGCCGCGCACGGTGCGTCCGTCGCGGTCGATCGCGAGGAAGCCGTAGAGCGTGCCCCACATGCCGATGCCCTCGACCGGCAGCACGACCTGCTGCACCGGGCCGTCCTTCGCGTTGCGCACGAGGTAGGCCAGTCCGTAGGTGGGCAGGCGCGCCACCTTGGCGTCGTTGGGCGGCGCGGCGCGCGACAGCGCCGGGTCGCTGCGCGCGCGGCGCTGGTCGTAGGTGGCGGGATCGACCGGCGCGCCCTCCGCGTACTGGCCCGTCGCGATGGTGACCAGCTTGACGGTGATGCTGCGGTCGAAGATCTGCTGCACCTCGTCGCGCGACAGCGATTCCCCCGGCTTCACGAGGCCCGCGGCGAGGAGCACGTTCTTCTGCCGGAAGAGCAGCGCGTTCTCCTCCTGCCGTGAGCGCAGGCCGACCGCGGACGCGGCCACCACCAGCGCGCACACCACGCACACCGCGGCGGCGAAGGCCAGCGTATAGCGCGTGGACTCAGTGTTGGGCACGGCGCTTCCGGCGCGCGATGTTGGCGCGCACCAGCGGATAGTCGATGAGCGGCGCGACGACGTTCATGAACAGGATCACGAGCATCATCGATTCGGGATAGGCGGGATTGACGGTGCGGATGAGCACGACGAGTGCGCCGATGCACGCGCCGTAGATCCACTTGCCCGTGTCGGCGAAGGGTGCCGTCACGGGGTCGGTGGCCATGAACACGGTGCCGAACGCCCACCCGCCCAGCACCATGTGCCACCAGAAGGGGACGCCGAAGAACGGGTTGGTCGCCGAGCCGATCGCGTTGAAGAGCTGTGCCATGGCGACGGTGCCGAGCGCGACGCCGGCCATGATCCGCCACGACGCGATGCGCGTGACCAGCAGCAGCACCGCACCGATCAGGCACGCGAGCGCAGACGTCTCGCCCATCGAACCGGGCTCGAGTCCGACGAACGCGTTCCACCACGACCAGTGCAGGTTGACGAACGGCTCGGGGCTGGCGCGCAGTTGCGCGAGCAGCGTCGCGCCGGAGAAGCCGTCGACGGCGGCCGCCGGCGCGATGGCGGTCCACACCTTGTCGCCGGACATCGCGGCGGGATACGCGAAGAACAGGAACGCGCGCGCGGCGAGCGCGGGGTTCACGAAGTTCATGCCGGTGCCGCCAAACACTTCCTTGGCGAGCACCACGCCGAAGCTGATGCCGAGCGCCGCCTGCCACAGCGGCGTGGTCGGCGGGAGAATCAGCGGGAACAGCATGCCGGTGACGAAGAAGCCCTCGTTCACCTCCACCTTGCGCACCACGGCGAACAGCACTTCCCACGCGATGCCGACCACCATCGTGACCGCGTAGAGCGGCAGGAAGTACAGCGCGCCGTGCAGCGTGCAGGCCACGATGCTCGCGGGCGAATGGCCGACGCCCAGCGCGCGCAGCACGTCGTAGCGCCAGCCGGTGGCGAGCGCCGCCCGCGCGGGATCGAGCGCGAGGTTGGCCTGCAGGCCGGTGTTGTACATCGCCATCAGCACGCACGGCAGCGTGGCGATGACCACCAGCATCATCATGCGCTTGAGGTCCAGCGCGTCGCGCACGTGCACGGCACCGGTCGTCACGGTGGCCGGCGTGTAGAAGAACGAATCGGCCGCTTCCCACAGCGGATACAGGCGTGCGAGCCGTCCGCCCGGCTCGAAATGGCGGCCGGTGCGATCGAGGAAGGCGCGGAATCGCGGCATGGTCCTAGGCCGTCATTGCGATTCGCGCTCGATGCGCTCGAGCGCGCCGCGCAGCAGCGGGCCGTACTCGATCTTGCCCGGGCAGACGAACGTGCACAGGGCCACGTCCTCCTCGTCGAGCTCCAGGGCGCCCAGCGCTTCCGCCCCTTCGTCGTCGCCGGTGATGAGCGCGCGCAGGAGGTGCGTGGGCAGCACGTCGAAGGGCATCACGCGCTCGTACGCGCCGACCGGCACCATCGCGCGGGGGCTGCCGTTGCTGGTGGTGGTGAGCGCGAGCGCGCGCCGCCGGCCCCACGCGCCGAGGACGACGCCCAGCGCGGAGAATTTCTCGCGCCCCGGCGCGATCCAGCCGAAGAGCTCGCGCGCGCGGCCCTCCGGCACCAGCGTGACCTGCAGGTGATGGCGGCCGAGATAGCCGACGGCCTCGCCGCCGGCGGCCCGGCCGTCCAGCGCGGCACCGGAGATCAGACGATGCTCGCCCGGCGCGCGTTCGGCGCGCATCGTCTCCGCGAGCGAGGCGCCGAGCCGCATTCGCACCAGGCGCGGCCGCGCGGCGCCCGGACCCGCGACGGACACGACCCGCGTCGGTTCGAGGTGCCCGGTGGCGAGCAGCCGACCGAGCGCAATCGCATCCTGGTACCCGATGTGCCACGCGGTGCGGACGGCGCTCACCGGCGCCAGCGTGGCGATGTGCAGCCCCGCGTTGCCCGCGGGGTGCGGACCGCTGAACTGCTCGACCGCGATGTTCGACGCAGGCGGGATGTCGACGCCGGCGCCCGCCCGCGTGCAGACGTAGGTCATCCCGGCGCAGAGCGTGGACAGCGCGGCGACGCCGCGCGCGAAGTCGTCGGTCCGCGCCTGGATGATGCGGGCTGGATCGGGCGCGTGTGGCCGCGTGTCGATCGCGGTGACGAAGAGCGCGTGCGGCCGCGCGGAAGACAGCGGCACCTGCGAGAACGGCCGCGTGCGCAGTGCGGTCCAGAGTCCGGACGCGAGCATCGCCGCGCGAACGTCGGCACGGGCAGGCGCCGCGTAGGCGACCTGCTGATCCGCGCCGTCGGCGGAATCGAGCGCGACGACGATCGACAGGAGCTTGCGCCGGTCGCCGCGGTGCACCGCGGCGACCGTACCCGCGCCCGGCGACGTGTGCACCACGGCGGGATCGCGCTTGTCCGCAACGAGGGGCGTGCCGCACAGCACGCGCGCACCGGGCTCGACCAGCACCGACGGCTTCAGGCCCGGATAATCGGCGGCGACCCATCCGACGTGCGCGACCGGCGGCGCCGCCTCGACGGCGTCCTGCAAGGGCGCGCCGGCCAGCGGTATGTCGAGTCCCCTGGCGATTCGATGGATCGACACCCGCCTTCGCTCCCTCGTCCGATGGCCACCTGCAAGGCGCCTCCGGCGGACTGCCCGCGTGGCGCGCGCTCGAATTGCAGGCCAGCTTAGCGGCGCGGGACGCCGGCCATCTTGATCGAGGGCAAAGCCGCCCCGGTGGACGCGGCGCGGGGTCCATCGCGTTACCCGGCGCCGATCGCCGTGCGCGGCGCATCCGCGGGGTGCGCGCGCGGCCATCGCGCGTCAGGCTGCCGTCGTTCGCTCGGGCGCGGCGGAGCACGAGTGACGCCGCGACGAGCTCCGCGATGTCGCGCGTCTCGATCTCTCCCACCTTGTCCAGCGCCGAGATGCCGTCGGCGATCATCACCGCGCAGTACGGACACGCCGTGGCGATCACCGCCGGCGCCAGCGGCAGGCCCTGCTCGACGCGCAGGACGTTGATGCGCGCACCGGTCTCCTCCATCCACATCCGCCCGCCGCCCGCGCCGCAGCACATCGCCTTCTCGCGATGCAGCGGGAACTCGAGCGGCGCGTCGCGCGCCACCCGGCGCAGGATCGCGCGCGGCGCCTCGTACTCGCCGTTGTGGCGGCCGAGGTAGCACGGCTCGTGGTAGATCACGCGCTCGAACTGCGGCGAAACCGCGACCCGGCCCTGCTCCATCAACTGCGCGATGAGCTGCGTGTGGTGCACGACCTCGAAGCGGCCGCCGAACGCCGGGAGCTCGTTGCGCAGCGAATTGAACGCGTGGGGGTCGGTGGTCACGATGCGCGTCGCGCCCACCTGGTTCAGCGTCTGCGCAAGTGCCTGCGCGAGCTGCTGGAACAGCACTTCGTTGCCGACGCGGCGAACGCACTCGCCGGTGGACCCCTCGCCCGCGCCCAGGATGCCGAAGCGCACGCCGGCGGCCTTGAGCACCGCGACCAGCGCCTTCGCGATGCGCTGGCCCCGCGGATCGTACGATGCGGCCGAGCCGACGTAGTAGAGGTAGTCGAGGCCCGCCAGCTCTTCCTTGCGCGACACGACCGGCACGCCGAGGTCCCGCGCCCACGTCTCCGCGCTGCTCGGCGGGGAAGCCCCACGGATTGCCCTGCACCTCGTACGCCGCGAAGATGGGCTTCAGCGACGCCGGGAACTCGCCGTCCATGAGCACGCGATGCTGCCGCATGCGGAAGAACCGCGGCAGGTGCTCGAGCTCGATGGGGCACGCCTCCTCGCAGTAGCCGCAGGTGGTGCATGCCCACAGCGTCTCCTCGCTCACGACGTCCGGCACGAGGGGCGGCAGCTCGCCCTCGCCGCCCACGATCGCCCCGCGCTGCGCCAGCAGGTGATGCTTGACGCTGTCGTGCACCCACTTCTGCGACAGCGGCTTGCCGGTGAGGAACGTGGGGCAGGCGTCCTTGCAGCGGCCGCATTCCGTGCAGGTGAAGGCGTCGAGGCCCTCCTTCCACGTGAGGTCGCGCGCCGTGGCGGCGCCGATCTTCATCGTGTCGGCGTCGGCGTCGTCGGCGTACAGCGGCGCCAAGTCGACCGCCGGCACGGCGTTGGACGGTCGCCCGCGATGGAAGTACAGCGCCGGCAGCGCGGTGACGATGTGGAAATGCTCGCCGACCGGCAGCAGGACGAGGAAGGCGAACACCACGAGCATCTGCATCCAGTAGCTCGCGACGTAGCCGGCATGCAATGCGGCCGGCGACCAGCCCGCCACGGCGTCGGCCACGACGCGGCCCGCGAAGGCGAACGCACGCTCGCGGGCGATGTGCGGATCGGTGGCGGCGAACAGCGCGAAGCGGAAGCCGTCGAACGCGAGGTCGGTGATCATGATCGCGAGGATCAGCGTCAGGATGGCGACCGCCTCGCGATTGGGCTCGAGCCGCGCCGGGCGCTTGCCGAAGCGGCGCCAGTACGCATAGGCGAGCGCCAGCAGCACGGCGATCTCCACCACGTCCTTGGCGGCGGCGAAGAAGTCGCCCGCCGCCCCCGGATAGGCAAACGGCTCGTAGTAGCCGATGACGATGAGCTGGATCTTGCGCACCAGCAGCGTCATGAAGCCGAGGAAGATCGCCGCATGCATGATCCCCGGCTTCCAGTCGCGCAGCACCATTCGCCGCTGCAGGAAGCCATTGACCAGGACCGCGCGCAGCCGCCCGAGCGGATGGTCGAACCGGTTGTCCGGCGCGAGCCGCACGACGATGGCGAGCTTGCGCCACGCGAGCCAGCCGAAGCCGGCGAACGCCGCCAGCATCAGGAGCGTGAGAGGGACCGGGCCCATGCCGCCAGTGTGAGTGTGCGCGCGCGCGCAAAGTTTGCGTTTGCGCAGAAAACGCACGGAACCGCGCAGTACACTGGCGCGACCTGCCGGCCGTGCCCGGCTGACACGAGGGAAGAGCCATGACGCGCGAGACGCTGATGGCGGTGCTCCACAGGCACCCGTTCGTCGAGGAGTTCCAACCCGAGCATCTCGAGCGCCTCGCCGAGCTGGCGAAGGAAGTGCATTTCGACCGGGATACCGTGCTCTTCCACGAAGGGGACGACACCCACGACTTCTACCTGATCGCCAGCGGCCGGATCGCGCTGGAGATCGAGGCGCCCGACTACACGCTTCCGCGTGCAGACGCTGACCGCCGGCGACGAGCTCGGCTGGTCGTCGATCCTGATGGGACGCGGCAAGCACTTCCAGGCGCGCGCGCTGGAGCCCACGGACGCCCTCGCCTTCGACGGCGTCGCCCTGTTCGAGGCCTGCCGCCAGGACAAGGCGTTCGGCTTCGCGCTCATGTACCGGATGCTCGGCGTCGTGTCGGAGCGCCTGCAGGCTACGCGCCTGCAGGTCCTCGACATGTATTCGCCGGTCGCGAAGCGGGCCGGCAACTAACGCCCTCGCCATAGGCACGGGGACCGCCGCGGCGGTCCCCGTTTTCGTCGCCGCGGGCGGATCACACGCGCCCGATCAGCCATCCCGGGAACACCGCGACCAGGATCGCCGGCAGCAGGCACACCAGGCACGCGCCGATCGCGGCGTGCGTCTTCGCGTGCCGGCCTTCCTGCGCCTCGCTGGAGGTCATGAAGAGGAGCTGGATCACGCGCAGGTAGAAGTAGATGCCGAGGTAGCTGCCGACCAGGCCCAGCACCGCGTAGGTGGTGTAGCCCGCCGCCATCACGTTCTTGAAGATGAGGAACTTGCCGATGAAGCCGGGCAGCGGCGGGATGCCGGCCAGCGACAGCATCGCCACGGCGATCATCGACGCGCCGAACGGATCGCGATGGAACAGGCCCTTCAGCTTGTCGAGATGGTCGTGCGTGGGGTCGTCGTCGTCGCGCGGCAGGCCGGCGAAGGCGAGCAGGTTCATGAGGCCGTACACCAGCACGTAGAACATCACCGCCTGGTAGCGGCCGGGGCCGTCGCCGAGGAACGCATAGAAGAGATAGCCGGCGTGCGCGATCGACGAATAGGCGATCATGCGCCGGAAGCTGTTCTGCCGCATCGCGGCGAGGTTGCCCCAGACGATCGAGACCAGCGGCAGCACGGCGAGCATGTCGATCATCGGCCGCGACAGCGGCACCGTGCCGATGATGCGCAGCACGGCGAGCAGCACCGCGGCCTTGACGACGACGGCCATGTAGGCGGTCACCGGCACGCTCGCGCCTTCGTAGGCGTCCGGCGCCCACGCGTGGAACGGCACGATCGCGGCCTTGAGGAAGAACGCGATCAGCACCAGCACGACCGCGGCGATCGCCATGCCTTCGTGCCGGCCGAGCGCGATGGTGAACGACGACAGCGACAGCGACGCCGTGCCGCCATAGAGCATCGCCACGCCCAGCAGGAAGGTGGCGGTGGCGGCGCCGCCCAGCACCAGGTACTTGAGCGCGGCCTCCAGCGTCTGCGCCGTCTCGTGCTTGATCAGGACCAGGACGTAGACGGGCAGCGAGAGCAGCTCGAGGCCGAGGAACAGCGTGAGGTAGCTGTCGGCGGAGAACATGAGGCAGGCGCCGTACAGCGAGCTCATGAGCAGGATGTGATACGACGCGCTGCGCGCGAACTCCTGCCGCGACAGGATCAGCACCGGCAGCGCGAGGATCAGCACGGTGAGCTTGGCGAGCGAGCTGCCCGGATCGACCGAGAACTCGCCCGGGAACGGCTCCGCGGTGAAGCCCACGATGTACAGGAAGGCCGCCAGCAGCGCCGCCAACGCGACCGCGACGATCGCGACGAAGCTGGCGCCGCGCGGGTGGGGCGCGATGATCTCGAGCACGAGGACGCCGACGATGCCCGCGAGCAGCATGTTCTCCGGCAAGAGGGACAACGCTAACGCGAGCCAGTTCATGGCGCTTGCTCCGGCAGGCGGGAGGTGGTGACGAGTTGCCGGTACTCCTGCGCGGCGAGCTCGGACTTGCGCATCGGCTCGTCGGGGAAGAGTCCGAGCCACAGGATGGCCGCCACGATCGCGGCGAGGATCGCCTTTTCACGCAGCGTGAGGTCCACCACGGGCATGTGGGGCGCCTTCTCCCCGCCGAAGAGGAAGCCCTGCGCGAAGCGCAGCATGTAGAGCGCGCCCAGCACCACGCCGCTGGTGGCGATCACGCTCATCGCGAGCGGGAACGTGGCGCCCTGCTGGTATGCCTGCCACCCGGCCGTGCCCGCGCCCAGCAGCACGAGGAACTCGCCGGTGAAGCCGCTGGTCGTCGGCAGGCCGATCGAGGCGAGCGTCAGCACCATGAAGAATACCGAGTACACCGGGAGCAGCTTGGCCAGTCCGCCGTAGGCGGAAAGCTCGCGCGTGTGGCAGCGCTCGTAGATCATGCCGACCAGCAGGAACAGGCCGGCGGCGGTGAGGCCGTGGCTCACCATCTGCACGACCGCGCCCTGGATGCCGATGAGGTCGAGGCTGACCAGCCCCAGCATCACGTAGCCCAGGTGGCTGATCGACGAGTACGCGATGATCTTCTTGATGTCGTCCTGCACGAGCGCGAGGCAGGCGCCGTACACGATGCTCAGCACGGCCATCGCCATGAAGAACGGCAGCAGGTATTGCGTCGCGTCCGGGAACAGCGGGAAGCCGAGCTTCATGAAGCCGTACGTGCCCATCTTCAGCAGCACGCCGGCCAGGATCACCGAGCCGGCGGTCGGCGCTTCGACGTGCGCGTCGGGCAGCCAGGTGTGCAGCGGGACGATCGGCACCTTGATCGCGAACGAGAGCGCGAACGCGGACAGCAGCGTGATCTGCACGGAGAGCGGCAGGCGCGCCCGATAGAGGTCGGCGAATGCGAACGACAGCTGCGCCGTCGGCGCCGGACAGCGAATAGACGAGGTAGATCATCGCGGCGAGCATCAGGATGCTGCCGAACGCGGTGTACAGCACGAACTTGAGCGTCGCGTAGATGCGCCGCGGACCGCCCCAGATCCCGATGATCAGGAACATCGGGATCATCATCGCTTCCCAGAACACGTAGAACAGGAAGAGGTCCTGCGCGACGAACGCGCCGGTCATGGCGAACTGCAGCAGCAGCACCATGACGTAGAAGAGCTTGACGTCCTTGTCGATGGCCGTGAACGCGCCCGCCACCACCAGCGGCCCGAGGAACGCGGTCAGCAGGACCAGGAGGACGTTGTAGCCGTCGAGCCCGATCTGGTAGGACACGCCCCAGGCGGCGATCCACGGCAGGCGCGTCTCGAACTGCAGGCCGGGCACGCCGGCGTCGAACGCGTTGTACAGATGCCACGCGATCAGGAACTGCGCGAGCATCACGACGAAGGTCACCGCGCTTGATGCGCGCCGTGCCTGCCGGGCGGCAGCGGCGAGCAGCAGCAGCGCGCCCGCGACCGGGAGGAACAGCAGCAGGTTGAGCCAGCTCGAATCAGCCACGGCTGAAGCTCCACAGGAGGCAGGCGGCGCTGCCCGCGAGCACCCAGAAGCACGTAGCGGTGCAGGCTGCCGGTCTGCACGCGCGACAGCGCGCCGGCGGTGCGCTGCGCGAGCTTCGCCATGCCGTTGAGCGATCCGTCCAGCACCATCCGGTCGCCGAACTTGAGGAAGACGCGCGTCGGAGATCCACGTCAACGGCCGGCCGAGCACGCGCTCGTAGAACTCGTCGACGTAGTACTTGGCGGCCAGCAGCTTGTGCAGTCCCGCCATGCGCGCGAGGGAGGCGGCCGGCGCGCTTCGCCTCGTCGCTGAAGAAGTACCAGCGCGAGCGCGAGCCCCGTGAGCGCAATGGCGATCGACACGCCCAGCAGGATCGGCTCGACAGTGGTGCAGCGATTCCGGCACCGCGGGCAGCGGCAGCAGCGGCTCGAGGAAGTGCGGCAGCGCGAAGAAGCCGCCGATCGCCGAGAGCACGGCGAGGATCGCCAGCACGCCCGTCATCGACAGCGGCGATTCGTGCACGTGATGCTCGACCTCGTGGCCCATCCGCGACTTGCCGAAGAACGTGAGCCACAGCAGCCGGAACATGTAGAAGCCGGTCATGAGCGACGGTGGCCGCGCCGACCGCCCACAGGAGCGGCGAGCCGCCCTTCGAGCTCGCGAACGCGTACCAGAGGATCTCGTCCTTGGAGAAGAACCCGGCGAGCGGCGGGATGCCCGCGATGGCGGCGGTGGCGATCGCGAACGTCCAGAAGGTGACCGGGATGCGCTTGGCGAGCCCGCCCATCTTGCGGATGTCCTGCTCGCCGCCAAGCGCATGGATCACGCTGCCGGCGCCGAGGAACAGGCAGGCCTTGAAGAACGCGTGCGTGTAGACGTGGAAGATGGCGACGCCGTAGGCGCCGACGCCGAGCGCGAGGAACATGAGCCCGAGCTGCGAAACGGTCGAGTAGGCGAGCACCTTCTTGATGTCGTTCTGCGACGATCGCGATGGTCGCGGCGAAGAAGGCGGTGGCGGCGCCGATGACCGCGACGACCTGCGATGCGACCTCGGTGTGCAGGTAGATCCCGTTCATGCGCGCGACGAGATACACGCCGGCCGTCACCATCGTGGCGGCATGGATCAGCGCGGAGACGGGCGTCGGGCCCGCCATCGCGTCGGGCAGCCAGACGTGCAGCGGGATCTGGGCCGACTTGCCGGTGGCGCCGATGAACAGCAGGATGCCGACGATCGTCGCCGACACCACGGGCACGGCGGCGGCGCTGTAGGCGGCGTTCACCTCGTCCATGTTGAGCGTGCCGAGCGAGAACCAGACCGCGAACATGCCGAGCAGGAAGCCGGCGTCGCCGATGCGGTTGGTGACGAACGCCTTCTTGCCGGCCCGCGCGTTCGCGGGGTCGGCGAACCAGAAGCCGATCAGCAGGTACGATGCGAGGCCCACGCCTTCCCAGCCGACGAACAGCACGAGCAGCGAGCGGCCGAGCACGAGCAGCAGCATGAAGAACAGGAACAGGTTGAGGTACGCGAAGAAGCGCGCGTAGCTCTTGTCCTCCTTCATGTAGCCGGTGCGAGTAGACGTGGATCAGCGAGCCCACGCCGGTGACGATCAGCGTCATCACCGCGCTCAGGCGGTCGAACCAGAACGCGACCTCGAATGTCTGCCCGCCGATGTCGGCCCACGTGTAGGCGGTGTGGACGAGCGGCGCGCTGTGCCCTTCGAGGAGCGCGCGGACGCAGGCCACGGTGATCCCGAATGCAGCGATCGGCAGGCCGCAGCCGACGATCGACACGAAGCCCTTGCCGAGGCGATTGCCGAGAAGGCCGTTGACGACGAATCCGATGAACGGCAGGACGACGATCCAGGTGAGCAGCGAGGCCACGGCCCTACCCCTTCAATTCCGCGTAGGCATCGACGTCCAGCGTGCGCCGGCGGCGCGCGAGCAGGAGGACGATCGGGATCGCGATGGCGATCTCGGCGGCGGCGACCACGAACACGAGGAAGACCAGCACCGCGCCGGCCGTCGTGTCGGTCTCGCGCGCCAGCGTCACGAGCGCCAGGTTGGCCGCGTTCATCATGAGCTCCATGCACATGAGCATCACCAGCACGTTGCGCCGGATGATGACGCCGACGAGCCCGATCGCGAACAGCGCGAAGGCGAGGACGAGGAGCAGCGACAGCTTATCCATGGCTCTTCCGGTCGACGCGCACCACCACGACCGCCGCCACGACGGCGGCCAGCAGCAGGACCGAGGTCACCTCGAACTGCAGCCAGTAGCGTTGCAGGAAATCGATCGAGAACTGGCCGATCCCGTAGGGCGCGGTGGGCGCCTTGAGCGTGCCGGTTTCGCGCCAGACCGCCACCGCCATCGAGCCGAAGAAGACGAGCGCCGCCACCACCGTGGGGACGATGATCGGCGAGAAGCGCTTGGTGAACGAGAGGTCGCGGACGTCGAGCAGCATGATCACGTACACGATGAACACCATCACCGCCGACACGTAGATCAGCACCTGGAAGGCGGCGAGGAAGTGCACGCCGAGAAGGCCGTAGATGCCGCCCAGCGAGATCATGGTGGCCACCAGGGACATCGCCACGCGCATCGGATGCCGCAGCACGAGCATCGCGATGGCGCCGGCGAGCGCGAACAGGCCGAACACGAAGAGAAGCAGCGTGTCGAGCTGCTGAAGGAAGGCGTCGATCATGAATGTCCCCCGTGACCGGTCGCGGTCCCGGCTCGTGCGCTGCCCTCGGCCTTGCCCGGATAGGGTTTGGCGACGTCGCTGTGCGGATTCCAGCTCAGTAGCTCGGGCAGCGTGATCCACATCGCGCCGCGGTCGGGGCCCGGGAAGTCGGGCGTGGTCTTCACCATGCGGATCGCGTCCTCGGGGCACGCCTCGACGCACATGCCGCAGAAGATGCAGCGCGCGTAGTCGATCTCGAACCGCGACGGCGACTTCGGGTGCGCCGGGTCGTCGATGTCGAGCGCGGCCTCGATCTCCATGCACTGGGCCGGACAGACAGTCGCGCACATGTTGCAGGCGATGCACTGCGGCAGGCCGTCCGGGCGCTGCGTGAGGATGTGCTTGCCGCGGTTGTTGGCGGCGTAATCGAAGCGCGTCTCCTCCGGATAGTAGGTGGTGAGCGCGCCCTTCCCGCCGGTGATCCACTTCAGCATGTTCAGCGTGAACACCCGGCCGGTGATCCATAGGCCGCGGATGATCTCGGGGAGGTAGAGCCGCTCCCACACCCCCATCGAGGGCTCGTTCCAGTACACCTTCCGGACGTGCGGACGGCGGGTCATAGAACTCCCACGCTATTCGCGCCTTGGAGCGGTCCGACGGTGCTCACAGGAACCCCCACGCTCGCGGCGTGCGCCGCCTCGCTGCCCCCATGGGGGGCGCTATTCGCACCTTGGAGCGGTCCGACGGTGCTCATCGCGCCACCAGCCACATGAGGACCGCGGTCACGGTCAGGTTGGCGAGGCACAGCGGCAGCATGAACTTCCACGCGAACATCAGGACCTGGTCGAAGCGGAACCGCGGCAGCGTCCAGCGGATGAGGATCTGGAAGCTCGAGAGCAGCAGCACCTTGCCGAGGAACGTGCCGAGCTGGATCAGGACCACCACGACGTGCGGCAGCGGGATGTTGAAGTCGAGGGGAAGGTGGAAGCCCGTGTCGTTCATGTACGGTAGGTTGTAACCGCCCAGGAACAGCGTGACGAAGAGCGCCGAGATGATCGCGATCTCGATGAACTCGGCGAACATGAAGAGGCCCATCTTCATCGCGCTGTATTCGGTATAGAACCCCGCGATGAGCTCGGACTCCGCTTCCGGGAGGTCGAACGGGATGCGCTTGTTCTCGGCGATGGCGGCGGCCATGAACAGCGTCGCGGCGAACGGCTGGTAGACGATGCCCCACGCGGGCAGGAAGCCCAGCACGCGGCCGGACTGGTGATTGACGATGGCGGTGAGGTCGAGCGTGCCGTACACGAGGATCAGGCCGAGCACCGTCAGGCCCATCACCAGCTCGTAGCTGATCATCTGCGCACCCGCGCGCAACGCGCCCAGCATCGAGAACTTGTTCGACGACGACCAGCCGGCGAGCATGGCGCCGATGACGGACAGGCCGCCGAACGCGAACACGATGAGCAGGCCCGCGTCGAGGCGCGCGATCTGCATCGGGTACGTCCGGTCGCCGAACCACTGCGCGATCGCCGGGATGCCGGAGAAGAGCTTGCCCGGGTCGAGCGTGCCGCCGAACGGGATCACGCCGAACACCAGCAGCACCGGCGTGAACACCACCCACGGCGCGATCATGTACGCGAGCTTGTCGTACGCCTGCGGCCGCCAGTCTTCCTTCAGCAGCATCTTCAGGCCGTCGGCCATGCCGTGGAAGAGGCCGAGCCAGATCAGCTTGACGTTCGTGAACGGGATGCGGATGTACGCGCGGTTGGCGCCGATGCGGTCGGACATCACCGCCGCCTGCTTGCGCTCCACCCACGTGAGCACGGTGCCGAACCCCATCAGCACCGCCAGCGCATAGCCGATGAAGACCGCCGCGATGACGAGGTCCTGGATCATGATGCGGCCACCGTTGCCTTGGCGAGCGCGGCGAACACGCGCGCCGCGTCCTGCACGGCCGGCGCCTTCGGCACGCACGCCGCGAACGACCGCACGTCGCCGTCGCCGTTGGTGTAGGTGCCGCTGCGCTCGGGCTGGATGCTGATCGGGATGAACACGTCGGCGTGTCCGTTCTCGGGCGCGAGGTACGAGTTGAGCGAGACGATCGCAGCACCGCGCGGCAAGTCGCCGAACGCGCACCCCTCGCCCCAGACCAGCACGAGGTCCGTGTCCGCCGGGAATTCGGGATCGCGGTCGGCGGCGTCGCCGAAGACCGCGCGCGCGCCCGCCGTGTTCGGGTTCTTGTCGGCGCGGATCAGGAAGTCGTCCTCGACCACCTCGCCTTCCACCGGCCGGTGATCGCGCTTGATGAACACCTGGCAGCGCGTGCCGAGCGCGTCGCGGAAGGCGGCGAGCTCCTCGTTGCTGGCCCAGCTCGAGACGAGGGCCACCGGTCGCTTCGCGGCGTCGATCAGCTGGCGCGCGCCATCCAGCGCCTCCTCGACGGCGACCACGCGCCCCTTGCGCAGCGGTTCGCATGCGCGCGGACGCTCCCAGATCCTGGCCAGATCGCGGCCCTTGTTGCAGATCCACGGGCCGTCCGGACCCGGCGCGCCGTGCGGCGTCACGCGCTGCAGCGCGGTGTTCTGCCGCTTGTCGAGCGCCTTCACGTGCCATTCGGGCTTGCGGTACCAGGCGTCGATGGCGCAGCCGCGCGCGCAGCCGGGACAAACCGACTGCGTCGGCTTGAGGTACCAGACGCGCGCCTTGTACAGGAAATCCTTCGACAGCAGCGCGCCCACCGGGCAGATGTCGATGACGTTGTCCGAATACGCGTCGTTGTCGAGCGGATGGTCCTCGGATGCGCGCAGCAGCGACTCGTCGCCGCGGTTCTTGATGCCGAGCGCGTTCGACTTGCTGATCTCGCGCGTGAAGCGCACGCAGCGCGAGCACAGGATGCAGCGCTCGTTGTCGAGGATGATCCGCTCGGACAGCGGATGGAACTTGACCGACGTGACCTTGGGCTCGTGCGAGATCGACGGCAGGCCGTTGTAGGCGACGTGATAGTCCTGCAGCGTGCACTCGCCCGCCTTGTCGCAGATGCCGCAGTCGACCGGGTGGTTGAGCGTGATGAACTGCATCGTCTCGCGCCGCTGCTTCTGCACGAGCTCGGAATCGGTGAGGACCTTCAGGCCTTCCGCCACCGGCATGTTGCAGGCGATCTCGCACCAGCTCCGGCCCTCGACCTGCACCACGCAGATGCGGCAGTTGCCGGCGATCGACAGCGCCGGATGCCAGCAGAAGTACGGGAATGAAGAAGCCGTTGGCGAGCGCCGCCTGCAGCACGCTCTGGTTCTTCTCCGCCTGGACGGACTGGCCGTTGATGAAGATCTCAGGCATGGGCCGCGACCTCCAGCACGCCGGACATGAGGGACCGCTTGTGGGCGATCCAGTATTCGAACTCGTTGCGGAACTTGGCGATGATGCCGATCGTCGCGTAGCCGGCGGCGTCGCCCATCCCGCAGATCGTGGTGCCGTCGTTGCGTTGCGAGATGGCGATGAGCTGGTCGATGTCGCCCGGCAGGCCCTTGCCCGCCACGATGCGGTCGATGATCCGGTGCATCCAGCCGGTGCCTTCGCGGCACGGCGTGCACTGGCCGCACGACTCGTGGTGATAGAAGCGCAGCATCACCTGCAGCAGGCGCACCATGCAGGTGCCTTCGGCGATGGCGATCATGCCGCCCGAGCCCACGCCCGAGCCGGCCGCGCCGAGCGACTGGTGATCGAAGGTGACGTTCTCGACCTCCGGACCCGTGAGCACCTTGGTGGAGATGCCGCCCGGTACCAGCGCCTTCAGCTTCCGGCCGCCGACCATGCCGCCGCAGTCCTCGTAGAGGAACTTGGCGAGCGGATAGCCGTACTCGACCTCGTAGACGCCCGGCTTCGCGATGTGGCCGGAGATCGACACGAGCTGCGTGCCCGGGCACTTCGGCGTGCCGAAGGTCTTGTACCAGGCCGCGCCGTTGGCGACGATGCCCGCGACGTTGGACAGCGTCTCGACGTTGTTCACCACCGTCGGCCGCCGGTAAAGGCCCTGCACCGTCAGGCGCGGCGGCCGGTTGCGCGGGTAGCCGCGCTTGCCTTCGAGCGACGACAGCAATCCCGACGCCTCGCCGCACACGTAGGAGCCCGCGCCGCGATACGCGACGATGTCGACCGCGAAGTTCGGTGCCCGAGGACGTGCTCGCCGAAGTAGCCGGCCTCGTACGCCTCCTCGATCGCGGCCTGCAGCCGGCGGTACGGCAGGTCGAACTCGCCGCGGATGTAGACGAAGCGTTGCGCACCTGCAGCGCATGGCAGGTGATCAGCATCGACTCGAGCAGCAGGTGCGGGCGTTCTCGAGGATCCAGCGATCCTTGAACGTGCCGGGCTCGCCCTCGTCGGCGTTCGCGCACAGGTAGTGCGGCTGGCCGTCGTTGAGGTTGACCACCGCCCCACTTGCGACCCGCGGAGAACGCGGCGCCGCCGTGGCCGAGCAGCCCGGCGGCCGTCACCTCCTTGGTGATCTCCTCCGGCTTCATCGCGAGCGCCTTGGCCAGCGTCTGGTAGCCGCCGCGCGCGCGGTACTCCGCGAGCGTGTGCGACGTCGCGGTGACGGGAAACGTCATCAGGAGTTGCTTGCCGGGCATGTCAGGGCAACTCCTTCAGCAGGGCATCGATCTTTTCCGGGCTCATCGACTCGTGATACGTGTCGTTGACCATCATCACCGGCGCCGTGCCGCACGAGCCCAGGCATTCGACCGTCGAGAACGTGAAGCGGCCGTCGGCCGTGGTCTCGCCCGCCTCGATCTTCAGCGTGTGCCTGACGTGGTCCATCAGCCGCTCCGCGCCGCACATCGAGCAGCTCACGTTGCGGCACGTCTGCAGGTGCCAGCGGCCGATCGGCTTGCGCCGGAACTGCGTGTAGTACGAGAGCACTTCCTCGATCTGGATGCGCGGCACGCCGAGGTACGCGACGAGGCCGTCGATGTCGCTGTCGGCCACGAAGCCGCGGTCCTCCTGGATGCGGCGCACGCACGGCAGCACGAGCGACGACTCGAATCCCGGCGGGAAGCGCTTCTTGAGCTTGTCGAATTCGGGGATGAGGTGCTTCATCGGTCGCTCATCGGTCACACTCGCCGCCGATCATGTTGATCGACCCGAACGTCGGCACGACGTCCGCCAGCTGGTAGCCTTCGAGCATCCTGTGCGCGCCGCCCATGTGCACGAAGCTCGGCGCGCGCACGTGGACCTTGTACGGAACGCCGGTACCGGTGCTCACGATGTAGAAGCCCGAGCTCGCCGTTCGGCGACTCGTGCGCCACGTACACCTCGCCGGCGGGCACCGAGGGACCGTCCATCACCAGCTTGAAGTGGTTGATCAGCGACTCGATCTCGGTGTAGACCAGCCCCTTGTCCGGGAACGTGCAGCGGTGGTCGTCGACGCAGACCGGCCCGTCGGGCAGCATGTCCGCGAGCTGGCGCATCATGTGCACCGACTCGTCCATCTCGCGCATGCGCACGTAGTACCGGTCGTAGTTGTCGCCGTTGATGCCGACCGGCACCTCGAAATCGAGCTCGGCGTAGGCGAGGTACGGCGCGTCCTTGCGCAGGTCGATCGCGGCGCCGGTCGAGCGCAGCAGCGGACCGGTGAACGCGTAGTCGAGCGCCACCTCGGTCGAGATGCACGCCGACGTTGCGCATGCGGTCGATGAAGATGCGGTTGCGGTCGACGAGGCCGTGCACGCGGCCGACGAACTCCTCGTACTGCGTCGAGGATCTCCTCCATCCGCGTGAGCCAGCCGTCCGGCAGGTCGCGCGCGAGACCGCCGATGCGGCCGTAGGAATACGTCACCCGCGCGCCGGAGAGCTGCGCGAGGTGCTCGTACATGTAGTCGCGGATCATGACGAGGTACAGGAACGCCGTCATCGCGCCCAGCTCCATGAGGCCCGCCGCGATGCAGGTCAGGTGGTCGACGAGGCGCGAGTACTCGGAGAGCAGCGTGCGCAGGTACTTGCAGCGCGGCGTGATCGTGACGCCCATCAGCGTCTCGACCGCGTCGCAGTAGGCGAAGTCGTTGATCATCGCCGACACGTAGTTCAGGCGATCGACGTAGGGAATCACCTGGTGCCAGGTGTGCGCCTCGCATTCCTTCTCGAAGCCGCGGTGCAGGTAGCCGCAGTGCACGTCGGTCTTCACGATGCGCTCGCCGTCGAGCGCGGCGATGATCTGCACGGTGCCGTGCGTCGCCGGATGCGACGGCCCGATGTTGACGATCACCGGGCCCTCGTCGCCGCTCGGCACGAACAGCGAGCGGACGGGGTTGGGCAGCGTGGTGAGCGGCGGCAGCTTCAGGACTACCCTCCGCACTGCGCGCTGCGGGGCTGATTCGCGCTCGGGACGGCCCTTCTCGCTCATGACTCGATGTACGGCACGAGCGGCTGCTCGTGGTCCTTGCGGTAGTCCTTGCGCAGCGGATGCCCGACGAAGCCCTCGTACAGCAGGATCGGGCCGCAGGTCGTCGTTGCCGGCGAACCCGATGCCGTACATGTCGTGCGTCTCGCGCTCCATGAACGCCGCCGAGCCGTACAGCGGCGTCAGCGAGGCGACCGTCGGATCGCTCTCGGGCACGGCCGTCTTCACGCGCACGCGCACCTTGCTGCGCGTCGAGTAGAAGTGCCACACCACGTCGAAGCGCGGCGTGCGCCCGGGCCAGTCGATCGCGGTGACGTCGAGCAGCATGTCGAAGGCCGAGCGGGCCCTTGAGCCGTTGCGCGACGTCGGCGACCGCAGTCGGCGGCGACTTCGACGACCACCATGCCCGTGCGACGATCTGCGCCGGCTTCTCGCCGAAGGACAATGCGTTGCGCGAGCGTCTCGAGCGTGGACATGGCGTCTAGAAGTTCGCGGTGAGGATCGGATGCCGCTGCTTCGCGATCATGTCCTGCAGCCGCATGATGCCGTCGATGACCATCTCGGGCCGCGGCGGGCAGCCGGGCACGTAGATGTCGACGGGGATGATCTTGTCGATGCCCTGCACCGCCGCGTAGTTCTGGTAGAAGCCGCCGGAGGTCGCGCACGCGCCGAACGCCATCACCCACTTGGGCTCGCACATCTGCTCGTACACGCGGCGCAGCACCGGCGCCTGCTTGTGCGTGACGGTGCCCACCACCATCAGGAGATCGGCCTGGCGCGGCGAGAAGCGCGGCAGCGCGGCGCCGAAGCGGTCGGTGTCGTACGGCGAGGAGCTCACCGCCATGAACTCCATGGCGCAGCACGCGGTCACGAACGGATAGGGGAACAGCGAGAACTTGCGCGCCCAGCCGACCAGCTCGTCCTTCTTGGTCGTCAGGTACTCGAAGGCGCCGCGCGCGGGCGCCCGCCGACGCGATCGGGATGGTCGCCTTCGGCCATCGTCAGCTCGTGACCGCTTCGAGGAGGCGCTGCCGGTACACGTAGAGCAGGATCAGCACCAGCAGGAACACGAAGATGCCGAAGGTCGCGAGCATGAACCCGGTCACCGGCTGCGCGGCGAGCGCCCAGATGAACAGGAACACGGTCTCGAGATCGAAGAGGATGAAGACGATCGCCACCGCGTAGTACTTGATGGGCATCGCCTTCACGTTGCGCGTGTCGACCGGGCGTGGCGCCGCACTCGAAGGGCTCGAGCTTGAGCGGCGTCGGTTCGGGCTGCGGGCCCAGGAACCGGTTCATCAGCAGCGTGACGAACACGAAGCCGAGGATGGCCAGGGCGTAGAGGAGGAAGATCGCGTAGGGACTCATTGGGCGCGCGGACTTTCGTGTCAGTCGCAGACTAGGGGGAGCGCGTTGCCGCCGGGTTGACGCAAGTCAATCAACGGCGTCGCGGACGATCGCGCTCGATTTGTTTCGTTGATCGGCCGCGGCGTCGCCGGCACGCGCGGCCGCCGAGCATCAGCGTGCGTACGTCGCGTAGTCGGGCTCGTACATCGCGGCCTTCACGTGCGCCAGCAGGTCGGCGGGACGCGACGCGCCGGCGAGTCCCGCGCGTGAACGCGACGTCGGCGACCGCCGCCGCGATGTGCGCGGACACTGTCGCGGATCGACGGCAGCGGCGGATAGAGGCTGCCCTGCGCCAGGTCCTCGGCGGTCACCTGCTCGGCCAGCGTGCGCGCGGCGACGAGGAACATCTCGTCGGTGACGCGCCGCGTGCGGCTGACGATCGCGCCCATGCCCACGCCCGGGAAGATGTACGAGTTGTTGCCCTGCCGCGATACGTACGTGCGCCTCGCCGAGCCGCACCGGCGCGAACGGGCTGCCGGACGCGAACAGCGCGCGGCCGTCGGTCCATTCGTAGGCCTGCTGCGGCCGTGCACTCGGACTTCGACGTCGGGTTGGACAGCGCGAAGATGATCGGCCGCTCGTTGAAGCGCGGCCATCGCCGCGACGACCTCGCGCGTGAAGGCGCCGCCGACGGCCGCCACGCCGATGATCGCGGTCGGCCGCAATGCGTCGACCGCGGCCAGCGAGCCCGCTGACGTGCGGATGCTCGTGCGCGTAGCGCTGCTTGTGCTCGACGAGGTCGTTGCGCGCGTTGACCACGAGGCCCTTGGAGTCGACGAGCCAGCAGCGCCGGCGCGCCTCGGCCTCGCTCGCGCCGCCGGCGACCATCGCTGCCACCACGAGGTCGGCGATGCCGGTGGCCGCCTCGCCGGCGCCCTGGAACAGGAGCGTCTGCTCGCCGAGCGTGCCGCCGGTCACGCGCAGCGCGCTCAGGAGCCCCGCGAGCGCCACGGCGGCGGTGCCCTGGATGTCGTCGTTGAACGTCGGCCAGGCGGTCGCGGTAGCGGTCGAGCAGCCGGAACGCGTTGTGGTTGGCGAAGTCCTCGAACTGCACGACCACGCCCGGGAAGACCTCCTGCGTGGCCACGACGAATTCCTCGACGAGCTCGTCGTAGTCGTGACCGGTGAGACGCGGCTGGTCGAGGCCGATGTACAGCGGGTCGCGGCGCAGCGCCTCGTTGTTGGTGCCGACGTCGAGCAGCACCGGCAGGCACTGGTTCGGGTGCACGCCGGCGCACGCGGTGTACAGCGACAGCTTGCCGACCGGAATGCCCATGCCGTTGGCGCCCAGGTCGCCCAGGCCCAGGATGCGCTCGCCGTCGGTCACGACGATGATGCGCACGTCGCGGTGCGGCCAGTTGCGCAGGATGCCGGCGATGCGGCCGCGGTCGCGGGCGCTGATGAAGAGGCCGCGCGGCCGCTGGAAGATGTGGCCGAACTGCTGGCACGCGAGGCCGACGGTCGGCGTGTAGATGATCGGCATCATCTCGTCGGGATTGTCGACCACGACGCGGTAGAACAGCGTCTCGTTGCGGTCGTGCAGCGCGGCGAGGTTGATGTAGCGCTCGAGGTCGGTCGACTTGCGCCGGAAGTTCTCCAGCACGCGCTCGACCTGCTCTTCCTGCGTGGCGATATGCGCGGGCAGCAGGCCGCGCAGGCCGAGCACGTCGCGCTCGGCTTCGGTGAACGCGGTGCCCTTGTTGAGCGTGGGATCCTGCAGCAGCGTGGTGCCGCGCGGAAACGAGGCCGGCAGCAGCCCCGGCGCGACGCTTGTGCCGTCATTGGCCATTGGGAATCTCCTCCGTGGGCCGGGCCTGGCGAGGACGGCCCGGTTAGATTGTCTCGGGCACCATCTTGATCGCGCCGCAGGGACACTCGGACACGCAGATGCCGCACCCCTTGCAGTAGTCGTAGTTGAACTCGAAGCGCTTGCCCGGACCGAGCTTGATCACCGCGTTGTCCGGGCACACGCCATAGCAGTTGTCGCATTCGAAGCAGTTGCCGCACGAGAGGCAGCGGCGCGCCTCGAACAGCGCGTTGGACTCGTTGAGGCCGCTCACCACCTCGTCGAAGGTCTCGGTGCGCCGCACGACGTCGAGCATCGGCCGCACCGTCTTGGGCGCGTCCGCGTAGTACCAGGGATTGAGATTCTCGAACGCCGCGATCTCGTGCCTCTCCGGCGCCTCGTAGATGCCGCCGGCGAGCCACGCGTGGATGTGGCGCGCGGCCTTCTTGCCGTGGCCCACCGCCACCGTGACCGTGCGCTCGGAAGGCACCATGTCGCCGCCGGCGAAGAGGCCCGGGAAGCCGGTCATCATGTTCGGGCCGACCTGCACCACGCCGTCCTTGATCTCGAGCCCCGGCACGCTGTCGAGCAGCGAGAGATCGACGTCCTGCCCGAGCGCAAGCACGAGCGAGTCGGCCTCGAGCGTCTCGAACTCGCCGGTCGGCTGCGGGAAGCCCTTGTCGTCGAGCGCCATCTTCTCGACGGTGAGCGTGCCCTCGTCGCCCATGCTCTTGATGGTCGACAGCCACTTGATGAGGATGCCTTCCTGCAGCGCCTCCTCGACCTCGAAGTCGTGCGCAGGCATCTTCTCGCGCGTGCGGCGATAGACGATGATCGACTCGGTGGCGCCGAGCCGCTTGGCGGTGCGCGCGACGTCGAGCGCGGTGTTGCCGCCGCCGTAGACGACGACGCGCCGGCCGAGCATCGGCTTTTCCTCGTCTTCCATGCCGCGCAGCACCGAGACCGCGTCGAGCATGCGCGCGGCCGCGCCGGCGGGGATGTACGCGCGCTTCGCGATGTGCGCGCCGACCGCGAGGAAGGCCGCGTCGAAGCCCTCCTCCTTCATCGTCGCGCGGATGTCGGCCACCTTGCGATTGAGCTCGATCTCCACGCCCATCGCCGACGATGCGTGCGACCTCGCCGTCGAGCACGTCGCGCGGCAGCCGGTACTTCGGGATGCCGAAGCGCATCATGCCGCCCGCGAAGCGGGCCCGCCTCGACGATCTTCACCGCGTGACCCAGGCGGCGCAGGTGATACGCGGCCGAAAGCCCCGACGGCCCCGCGCCGACCACCAGCACCTTCTTGCCCGGTGAGCTTCGCCGGGGGCGCGAACTGCCAGCCGCGCTTCAGCGCCTCGTCGCCGAGGAAGCGCTCGACCGAATTGATGCCGACCGCCTCGTCGAGTTGGCCGCGATTGCACGCGCCCTCGCACGGGTGGTAGCACACGCGGCCCATGATCGCGGGCAGCGGATTGTCGACGGTCAGCGCGCGCCACGCGGCCTCGTAGTCGCCCGATTCGGCGTGGTACAGCCAGTTCTGGATGTTCTCGCCGGCCGGGCAGGCGTGGTTGCACGGCGGCAGCCGGTCGACGTACACCGGGCGCTTGGTGCGCCACGAGCCCGTCTTGTTGGCGAGGCTCGAGCCGACGTCGAGCGTGATCGCGAAGGGCTTATCCATTCGCGCTCTCCTCGCCCAGCGAGGCCGAACTCGGCGATGTTGCGGTCGGCGGCGGCCTGGATCAGCGCGATGCGCTCGCGTCCCGCCGGCGTGGCGAAGAGGTGCGCGAAGCGCTTCTGCAGCTTCAGGTATTCGTCCACCGCCACCTTGCGGCGGATCGGCGTGCGCGACGGTGACGTGGCCGTCGTGCGCCTCGAACAGCGGGAAGAGCCCCGATTCGACGGCGAGCCGCGCGAGCTTGATCGTGTCCGCGGGCGCAGAGCCCCAGCCGAGCGGGCACGGCACGTGGATGTGGATGTAGCGCGCGCCGTGGATTTCCATCGCGGTGGTCACCTTCTGCTCGAGGTCGCGCAGGTTCGCGACGCTCGCGGTCGCGACGTACGGAATGCGGTGCGCCATCGCGATCAGCGGCACGTTCTTGCCGGTGCCGAACACGTTGCCCGGCTCGCGGCCGACCGCCGGCGTGGTGGCGGTGCGCGCGGCCGGCGGCGTCGCGCTCGAGCGCTGCACGCCGGTGTTCATGTACGCCTCGTTGTCGTAGCAGATGTAGAGCACGTCGTCGTTGCGCTCGAACATGCCCGACAGGCAGCCGAAGCCGATGTCGGTCGTGCCGCCGTCGCCGCCCTGCGCGACGACGCGCACGTCGTGCCGGCCCTTCACGCGCTGCGCGGCGGCCACGCCCGACGCGACCGCGGCGGCGTTGCCGAACAGCGAGTGGATCCACGGGATCTGCCACGACGTCTCCGGATACGGCGTCGAGAACACCTCGAGGCAGCCGGTCGCGTTGACCGCGATGAGCTGGTTGCCCGTCGCGCGCATCGCCGCGTCGATGGCGTAGCGCGCGCCGAGCGCCTCGCCGCAGCCCTGGCACGCGCGATGGCCCGGAGTTGAGCGAGTTGGTCCGGCGCATGTCGGCCTGCACCGAGCGCACGTTCTCCGGCAGCAGCCGGTTGCCGACGGTGAACGTGCCGGTCTGGTAGAACTTGACGGGCTGGCGCAGCGTCGGTCGCTCCTGCCGGGACTCGGTCGCGCCCGCGAGGCGGGGCTCGAATGATTCAGGCATGGCGTCAGCCGATGCCGGAGGCGACCGTGCCGAGTCGGCGCAGGATCGCCTCGGCGGTGGGACCCGAACGGCGCAGCAGCGTCTCGCGCTCGAGCTCGCGCGGCGACCAGGTCGGCGTTGAGGTCGAGGAACGTCACCTGCTCGAGCTCGTCCGCGCGCGCGTCGTCGAAGAGCTGGCGCAGCGACGCCCGCGTGATCGCGCGGCCGCCCAGGCCCGCGATGACGGTGTAGCCCTTGAGCATGCACGCCCGACAGCGCCTTGCGCACGCCGTCGGACACGATGCCGCCCAGCCCGACCGCGAGGCACTTCTCCAGCACGACCACGCGCTTGCGCGCTGCTCGAGCGCGTCGCGCAGCGCGGCCAGCGGGAACGGCCGGAACGAGCAGATCGACACGCAGCCGATGGGGACGCCGTCGTCGCGCATCTCGTCGACGACCTCCTTCACGGTGCCGATTGACCGAGCCCAGCGCGACCACGATCGTCTCCGCGTCCTCCGTCGCGATAGGTGCGGATGAGGCCGCCGGACGTCGCGCCCGAACTGCGCGGCGAACTCCGCCGACGAGCTGCGGAATCAGCGACGAGCGCGCGCAGCTGCTTGTGGTGCGCGAGGTAGCGCACCTCGGTGAACGCCTCGGGGCCCACCATCGCGCCGATCGTGACCGGATCGGCGGGGTCGAGCACCTGCCGCGGCTCGAACGGCGGCAGGTAGCGCGTCCACCTGCGCCTGCGTCGGGATGTCGACGCGGTCGTAGGCGTGCGTGAGGATGAAGCCGTCCATGCACACCATCACCGGGCACGACAGCTCCTCCGCGAGCCGGAACGCCTGGATGTGCAGGTCGAGCGCCTCCTGGTTGGTCTCGGCGAAGAGCTGGATCCAGCCGGCGTCGCGCATCGACATGCTGTCGGAGTGGTCGTTCCAGATGTTGATCGGCGCGCCGATCGCGCGGTTGCCGATGGTCATCACGATCGGCAGGCCGAGGCCCGCGGCGTTGTAGACGGCCTCGGCCATGAACAGCAGCCCCTGGCTCGACGTCGCGGTGTAGGTGCGCGCGCCGGCGGCCGACGCGCCGATCGCGACCGACAGCGCCGCGAACTCGGACTCGACGTTGATGAACTCGCAGTTCGCGAGCGTCGCCGGACTTCACCATCTCGCCCAGCGCCCTCGACGATGTGCGTCTGCGGCGTGATCGGATACGCGCAGATCACCTCGGGCCGGCACAGCGCGATCGCCTCGGCGACCGCGTGCGAGCCTTCGATCTGCTTAAGCATCGGCGGCCTCCTCGTCGCTTGCGGACCAGCGCGTACGCCTCCTGCGCCGCGGCGACGTTGGGCTCGGCGACGGCGCGCGGGAACTTCTCGCGGATGGCCGCGATGACGGAGCTGCGAGCTGCATCTGCGCCGGCTGATCGCGGCGAACCCGCCGAGCAGCGCCGCGTTCGGCAGCGGCCGGCCGACGTGCTTCATCGCGAGCTCGGTCGCCGGCACCGTGCAGCAGCCGATGCGCTTCGGATCGCGCACGAGGTCGGCGAGGCCGAGCTCCTCGAAGCTGCGCGTCGAGTTGATGAGGATGTAGCCGCCCGGCGGCGAGCCCGCTGAAGAGGTCGACCTGGTGCAGCAGCGTCGGGTCCTGGATGATCAGCGCGTCCGGCGTCAGCACCGGCTCGCGCAGGCGGATCTCGCGGTCGTCGATGCGGCAGAACGCCATCACGGGCGCGCCCATGCGCTCGGAGCCGAAGCTCGGAAACGCCTGCGCGTAGCGGCCTTCGAGGAACGCGGCGATCGACAGCATCTCGGCGCCCGACACGACGCCCTGCCCGCCTCGGCCGTGAATTCGAATCTGGAACATGGGCGTAGCGCTGTTCGCGAGTGTGCATCGGCGCCACGTCGCGCGGCGCCTTCCGTCACGCGTCGAACGGACCCTATCGTGCACCGGCCGCCAAATTCGCCGTTGATATCAAGTCAAGGGGGACGCGGGTGCGCGCGCAGTAGCGTGTGAGGCGCCGGTGACGGGGATCCCCGCGCGCCTTCGAGGTCCGTTGCACGGCGCGATGCACGCATCACGCAGCGACGCTCCGACCGCAGCCCGGACCGCCAGCACGAACGGACGCGACCACGTTGGACACGAGCGCAGTCGCTGACGGCGGCGGTACGCGAGCCGCATCGCCGGCGCGACCGCAAGAGCCGGCTGGCCCGCGCGGCTCGACCTGTCGCAGAGCGCGCAGCGGCCTCGTGCTCGCGCTCTTCATGTGGGGCCACATGTTCTTCGTGTCGTCGATCCTGCTCGGCAAGGACGCGATGTGGACGATCACGAAGATGTTCGAGGGCTACTTCCTGTTCGGCGACCGCGCATCCGGGCATCGTGTCCGTCGTCGTCGCGGTCGATCATCGTGCTGCTCGTCGTGCACGCGGCGCTCGCCGTGCGCAAGTTCCCGATCAACTACCGCCAGTTCCGCACGTACCGCGACCACATGAAGCTGATGCGGCACGAGGACACGACGCTCTGGTACTGGCAGGTGGTCACCGGCTTCGCGCTGTTCTTCCTCGCGGCGCCGCACCTGTTCCAGATGCTCACGCAGCCCGGGATGATCGGCCCGTTCGAGTCGGGCGACCGCGTGTGGAGCTACCGCTGGTGGCCGCTCTACATCGTGCTGCTGTTCGCCGTCGAGATCCACGGCGGCGTCGGCCTCTACCGGCTCGCGGTCAAGTGGGGCTGGTTCGCCGGCAGCGACTCCCGACGCGACGCGCAGCGCCTCAAGATCCTGAAGTGGGCGCTGACCGCGTTCTTCCTCGCGCTCGGGCTCGCCACGCTCGCCGCCTACGTGAAGATCGGCATCGAGCACGCGGACAAGGTTCGGCGAGCGCTACACGCCCGCGTGGGTCCAGCAGGACGCAGCCAAGCCGGGGGTCGCGAAATGAAGGTCGTCTACACGGACGTGCTGGTGATCGGCGGCGGGCTCGCCGGCCTGCGCATGGCGATCGCCGCCAAGCGCCGCGGCTACGACGCGGTCATCCTGTCGCTCGTGCCGCCCAAGCGCTCGCACAGCAAGGCCGCGCAGGGCGGCATGCAGGCTTCGCTCGGCAACGTGATCAAGGGCCAGGGCGACAACGAGGACATCCACTTCGAGGACACGGTGCGCGGCTCCGACTGGGGCGCGGACCAGGACGTCGTGCGCATGTTCGTCAACACGGCGCCCAAGGCGGTGCGCGAGCTGGCCGCGTGGGGCGTGCCGTGGAGCCGCGTGCCGCGCGGGCGACCGCACGGTGATCATCAACGGCCAGAAGGTGACGATCACCGAGCGCGACGAGGCGCACGGGCCCGTCGCGCAGCGCGACTTCGGCGGCACCAAGAAATGGCGCACCTGCTACGTCTCCGACGGCACCGGCCACGCGATGCTGCAGGCCGTCGGCGACCAGGCGATCGGCAGCGGCATTCCCGTGCACGAGCGCGCCGAGGCGCTGGCGCTGATCCACGACGGCGGCCGCTGCTACGGCGCCGTCGTGCGCGACCTGATCGACGGCGAGCTGACTGGCCTACGTCGCCAAGGCCACCGCGCTCGCCACCGGCGGCGCGGGACGACTGTACCGCGTGACCACCAACGCGGTGATCTGCGAAGGCATCGGCCACGCGATCGCGCTCGAGACCGGCGTCGCGGCGCTCGGCAACATGGAGGCGGTGCAGTTCCACCCGACGGGGATCTTCCCGGCGGGCATCCTCGTCACCGAGGGCTGCCGCGGCGACGGCGGCCTGCTGAAGGACGTCGACGGCCACCGCTTCATGCCCGACTACGAGCCCGAGAAGAAGGAGCTCGCGTCGCGCGACGTCGTGTCGCGGCGCATGGAGGAGCACATCCGCAAGGGCAAGGGCGTCAAGAGCCGCTTCGGCGACCACCTCTGGCTCGACATCACGCTGCTGGGCGAGAAGCACATCAAGACCAACCTGCGCGAGGTGTTCGAGATCTGCCACCACTTCCTCGGCGTCGACCCGACCAAGGACTTGGTCGCGGTGCGGCCGGCGCAGCACTACACGATGGGCGGCGTGCGCACGCAAGCCCACGGGCGAGAGCCCGACGCTGCAAGCGGCCTGTTCGCCGCCGGCGAGGCCGCGTGCTGGGACATGCACGGCTTCAACCGGCTGGGCGGCAATTCGGTCGCCGAGACGGTGGTCGCCGGCATGATCGTCGGCGAGTTCATCGCGCGACTTCTGCGACGACCCGAAGAACGAGTTCAACCTGCCGACCGGCGTCGTGCGCGAGTTCGTCGAGCGCGAGCAGGCGAAGCTCGACGCGCTGCTCGGCGAGCCGCGGCACCGAGGACGCGAGCGCGCTGAAGGCCCGCATGCAGGAGATCATGACCTCGAAGGTCGGCATCTTCCGCACCGGCAAGGACCTCGAGGAGGCGGTCGCCGAGCTGCAGCAGCTGCTGCAGCGCAGCCGCAACATCGGCCTGCGCGCGCCGTCGCCCGGCGCCGAATCCCGAGCTCGTCACCGCCTACCGCGTGCAGAAGATGCTGAAGCTCGCGCTGACGGTCGCCTACGGCGCGCTGGTGCGCACCGAGAGCCGCGGCGCGCATTTCCGCGAGGACTTCCCGCGCCGCAACGACGCGGACTGGCTGAAGCGCACGCTGGCCACGTGGAAGGAAGGCGACACGCTGCCCACGCTGGGCTACGAGCCGCTCGACGTGATGCGGATGGAGCTGCCGCCCGGCTGGCGCGGCTACGGCGCGAAGGACTACGTCGACCATCCCGACACGCCGCGCCGCCAGGCCGAGGTCGAGGCGATCAGGAAGCAGCACGCCGGCGACCGCTTCGCCCTGCAGAAGCGCGCTGCTGCCCTACGAAGACCTGCTGCCCGCGCGCCTGCGCGGGCGCAACGAACGCATCGACGAGGCGCTGGACCGGCCCCGTCCAGTCCGCGGCCTGAACGAGGTGACCCGCATGTCCTTGAAGAACATCATCCCGGTCAAGTCGCTGACGGGCCAGGAGCCCAGCGGCAGCCGCCGCGGCGCGCGTCGCGGCCGGCACCCGCATCCGCGTCCACGCGATGCGCTACAACCCGCGCGACCCGCAGAGCGTGCCGCACATGCAGACCTACGAGCTCGAGCAGGCCGACGGCATGACGCTGTTCATCGCGCTGTCCGAGATCCGCGAGAAGCAGGACCCGTCGCTGCAGTTCGACTTCGTCTGCCGCGCCGGCATCTGCGGCAGCTGCGCGATGGTGATCAACGGGCGCCCGGGCCTCGCCTGCCGCACGCTGACCGCGCAATGTCGGACCCGAGATCACGCTGCTGCCGCTGCCGGTGTTCGAGCTGATCGGCGATCTCTCGGTCAACACCGGCAAGTGGATGCGCGCGATGAGCGAGCGCCTCGAGGCGTGGGTGCACATGAGCGAGGACGAGCTCGACCTGCGGCGCATCGAGGAGCGCATGGAGCCCGAGCTCGCCGAGAAGATCTACGAGCTCGACCGCTGCATCGAATGCGGATGCTGCGTGTCGGGCTGCGGCACCGCGCGCATGCGCGAGGATTTCGTCGGCGCGGTGGGCCTCAACAAGGTCGCGCGCTTCCGACTCGACCCGCGCGACACGCGCAACCGACGACGACTTCTACGAGGTCGTCGGCGACGACGACGGCGTGTTCGGCTGCATGTCGCTGCTGGCCTGCCACGACGTGTGCCCGAAGCAGCTGCCGCTCGCGACGCAGATCGCGTTCGTGCGCCGGAAGATGATGGGGATGGGCTTCAAGTAAGCCGGGATCGGGCCGGCCGGGGTGAGGGGCGAACGCGCGCCTCAAGCCACCGGCCGATACCACGCCGGCACCGCGCCACCCGCCGCATACGCCGGATCGAGGGCTGGCACTCCATAGCGCGTGCGCAGCGCGTCCAACGACGCCGCGGCGTTGTCCCACAGGCTCCACGCCTCCGCGAACACGTCGACGCGCACCTGCGAGCCGCGCTCCCACGCGTTCCAGAACTTCACGGGATCGAGCTGGCCGGACACCTCGCCCGGCAGCTTGGCGAGCTCGATGCCGAGGTGCCAGCTCAGGATCACCGGCAGGATGTGCCCGGACATCGGCTCCCGCGGGTGCATGCCGGCGGTAAAGGTCGACACCAGCAGCTCGCCCTGCGGCGACGTGTCGTAGCCCGACAGGATGTGCGTGGTGTCGTGCGGCGACGCGAAGCGCTCGTTCAAGCCCGTGGGCTCGCCCGCGAATGCGAAACCGTTGTCGCGGTAGAACGCGAAGAACGTGCGTCCGAGCGTCCCTTCCGGCAGGTCGCCCAGCGCGCGATAGCGCGCCGCGAGTGCGGGATCGCCACGGCCGTCGCGGTACGGGAGGATCCACGCGTCGATTCCCATGCCGACGTCGTGGCCCGTGATCGACTTCAGGTTCTGCCGCGCGACGTCCGCGCGCACCCACGCGAGATGCCCGCGACCGACTTCCGCGAGCTGCCGCACCGCGTCCTCGCGCACGCCGAGCGCCTGCGCGAACCCGTCCACGATGGCGATCTTGCGCCGATCCACGGTGCCGTCGACCAACGCCATCACGATCAGGAACTGGACGACGTGATCGCGGTCGGCGGCACCGCTCACCGCTTGCCGGACCGCGTCCGCCGTCGGCTCCGGCAGCGCGTCCACGTCGGGCACGCGCTCCGCGCGCAGGATGAAGCGGTCGAACGCGAGCAGCGCGTGCCGGTCGGCGTCGGAGAGCGGCGACCGCCCGCCGCCGGTCGCAACGAGCTTCATCGCGCCCTCCACCAGCGCGGCCTGCGCGGCCGAAAGCCGGATCAGCACGAGCGGGCGGCGGCGGTCACTCGAGCGGGATCTTCGCCGCGTTGTGCTGCAGCCACTGGTCGAACGACTGCAGCCCGGGGTCGAGCCTGCGCGAGCGCGCGACGTCGCGCACCGCGTTCACCGGCCCCTCGAAGTCGGCGTAGAACTGGAACATGTTGCCGAGCTCGTCCGCGCCCGGAAAGCCATAGCGCGCGATACTCGTCCGGCGACGGCGCGTTGAAGCGGATCTCGCGGCCGAGCGCCCGCGACAGCTTGGCCGCCATCTCGGCGCCCGTCAGGTGCTCGCCGGCCACGCCGACGATCTGGCCGACGTACGTGTCGCCCGCCTTGAAGATGCCGTAGGCGACGCGCCCGATGTCCTCCGAGGCGATGCCGGCCATCTTCGCGTCGCCGATGCGGCAGGTGAGGTAGAGACTGCCGTCCGGCCCCTTCTTCGGTCCTGCGCCGAAGTAGATGAGGTTCTCCCAGTAGAACGATGCGTAGAGGAACGTGGTGCGCAGTCCCGCGTCGGTGAAGAAGTGGTCCGCCTCGCCCTTGGCGTCGAAGTGCGGCACCTTGTACTTGCCCTGCAGCGTGGGCATGCGTGGGTCGGACAGCGGCACGAACTTGCGCACGTCCTCCAGCGACGACCAGATCACGTGCCGGACGCCCGCGGCCTTCGCCGCGTTGGCCATGCTGCGCGCCTCGGCCATCTCCTTGTCCGGCGAGAAATGCGCCCAGAAGAAGGTGACGAAGTACGCGCCGTACGCGCCCTCGAGCGCGCGCCGCATGCTGGCTTCGTCGTCGACGTCGGCTGCGACCACCTCCGCGCCCAGCGCGACCAGCGCACGCGCCTTCTCCGAATGGACGTCGCGGGTGACCGCGCGCGCCGCGAAGCCGCCCGCGGGGTCCGCGAGATCGCGCGCACCAGTCCGCCGCCCTGCGCGCCCGTCGCGCCGAACACCGTGATGATCTTCTTGCCTGACATGATGGAGCCTCCTCGCCGGTCGGCGCGCGCCCGCGGCGGCGCCGCAATCCGCGAATGATAGACGAACGTCGCGCCCGCGCCCCTTGGGATGCGGACGCGGCGCCGTCATAATGTGCGTCACAACGGACAGCAGGGCATCCACGATGAAGTACAAGGACTACTACGCGATCCTCGGCGTCCCGCGCGACGCGCCTCGGCGGACGAGATCAAGACCGCGTATCGCCGGCTCGCGCGCAAGTACCACCCCGACGTCTCGAAGGAAAAGGACGCCGAGGAGAAGTTCAAGGAGATGGCCGAGGCGTACGAGACGCTCAAGGACCCCGAGAAGCGCGCCGCCTACGACCAGCTCGGCAGCCACGCGCCCGGCCAGGATTTCCGGCCGCCGCCCGACTGGGGCCAGCAGTTCGCGCAGGGGCAAGGCGCGTTCGACGACATCGACCTGTCCGACCTCTTCGCCGGCCTCGCCGGCACGCCAGGGCCGCGGCGGCGGGCGGCGGCCGCCGCGCCGACCGCGCCGATGGCCGGCAGCGACTACGAGGCGGTCGTGCGCTTTACGTTCGACGCAGGCGTTCCACGGCACGGAGGTCGATCTCGAGCTGTCGGCGCTCGAATGGGACGCCGGACGGCGGCGTGCGGCGCGTGCCGCATCGCGTGAAGACGCGCATTCCGCGCGGCGTCACCGACGGCGAGAAGCTGCGCGTGCCCGGCAAGGGCGGCAAGGGCGTCAACGGCGGACCCGACGGCGACCTCTATCTCGACATCGAGGTCGTCGCGCATCCGCTGTATCGCGTCTCCGGCCAGGACCTCTACGTCGACCTGCCGCTCGCGCCGTGGGAGGCGGTGCTCGGCACCAGCGTGAAGCTGCCGACGCCCGGCGGCGCGGTGACGCTCAAGGTGCCGCCGGGCACGCGCGCCGGGCCAGCAGCTGCGGCTCACCGGGCGCGGCATGGCGCGCGGCAGGGCACGCGCCGGCAACCTCTACGCGATCGTGCGCATCGAGGTGCCGACCGTCGTCGACGACACGCAGCGCGCGCTCTACCAGCAGCTCGCCGAGATCTCGAACTTCAATCCGCGCGCGCAACTCGAGCAGGAGGCCGCCCGATGACCGCGCCCACCGACGACGCCGTGCGTCTCGACACGCTCACCGAGGTGACGTGGACGCAGCTCGTGACCGCGTCCGGGTCTGCCCGAGAGCGAGCTGCGCGAGCTGGTGCACTACGGCGCGCTCGTGCCGCGCGACCCGAGCGCGCCCGACGTGGACGTTCGAGGCGCGCTGGCTGATGGTCGTGCGCACCGCCTCGCGCCTGCGCCACGACTTCGAGCTCGATCCGCACGGCGGTCAGCGTCGTGCTCTGCTACGTCGAGCGCATCGAGCGGCTGGAAGCCGAAGTGCGGACATTGCGCGCGCAGCTCGGCTAGCCTCGCGCGGACCGGCCGCCCGGGCAAGGATGGTCCCGAAGCACGCAGCACGGCGCGTCGCCGGCGACCGCTTCGGCGCCATCGGCGCCGCGCCCGGCGCGAGGACCTGGGGCTGTCGGCGTCGGATTACGCGCGGCTCGCGCGGCTCGCCACGCCCGCCGCGCATCCAGGCGTTCGTCAACGCCATCCCCGCCAATCACGAGCTCGCGGGCGAGACGGTCCATTCGGTGCGCACCGTGCTGCGCCGGCGCGAGGCGCACTGCATCGAGGGCGCGCTGGTCGCCGCCTGCGCGCTGTGGATCCACGGCGAGCCGCCGCTCGTGCTGCATCTCGACTGCGCGCCGTCGGACTATCCGCACGTCGTGGCGCTCTTTCGCCGCGGCCGCAGCTGGGGTGCGATCTCGAAGAGCAACGGCGCGTGGCTGCGCTATCGCGAGCCCGTCTACCGCATCGCTGCGCGAGCTCGCGATGTCGTATTTCCACGAGTACTTCGACCGCGCGGGCACAAGACGCTGCGCAGCTACGCGCGGCCCGTTCGACCTGGCGCCGCGTCGATCCCGCGCTGTGGGTCACGAGCCGAGGGACGCTGCTGGGTCCGTGCACGACCTGATCGCGCGCGCTGCGGCACTATCCGCTGGTCTCCGCCGCTCAGGCCGGCGCGGCTCGCACGCCGCGATCCGTTCGAGCGCCGGTCCGCGCAGGCCTTCGTCCAGTATCCGCGGCCGATCCGACGCTGAGCGTCGCGTCCATGCGACGGCCACGTCCTAGGCGGCCGCAGGCTACTCCGCAGCGCGCTACACGTCGAAGCCGCCGGCGTCGAAGTCCGAGTCGAAGCCGCCGGCATCGGGATCGTCGAGCGCGGCTTCGGTGAAGCCCGGGTCGGTGGCCGGTGGTTCGTTGTCCCGCCAGAACGACGGCGCATCGTGCGTGCCTGCCCCCGCCTCGTGCGGCAGCGACGGCGAATCGCCGAAGAGCCCGGCGCCTGCCGGGTGCGCGTGGAAGAACTGCTGCGCGATCATGCTGCCCAGCACCGTGCCCGCCATGCTGGACAGGAACGTGCCGGCGAACAGGCTGCCCATGCCCGGCGCGGCACTCGAGCCCACGGCCGGCCCCGCCCCGCCGAAGACGCGCTCCAGCACGCCGGGCTGGCGCAGTTCCGCGCGCGTGGCCACTCGGGCGAGGCTCGCGGGCGTCCGCCGGCGCGCAGTACCGCCGCACGCTCGCCGCCTTCCGGCACGGCCGCCGCCAGCTCCTGCAGCACCCGCTGGCGCTGCTCGGGCGTCAGCTGCGCGAAGGCCTCGGCATGCGCCTGCTCGATGGTCTCGGGCGGCGCGGTCTGCAACAGGTAACGGTAGCGCGCGATGGCCGGGTCGTCGGCGGACCGCGTGTCCAGCGGGCGCTGCACGCCCATGCCTTCGCGCAAGCGATCGAAGAAACCCATGGCGTCACTCCTCACGGGCCACGATGGCCCGCCTCCAATATCGGGGAGGTTCCACCCGAGGACAATCGGCGAATGTCCGATTCGGCGGCGGGATAGGGGCGGATACGAAATGCGGCGCGCGGCCTCACCCCGACGCTCTTGCGGGGGCGAGGCAGGGCGGCCGAGCGACGCGCTTCATCGCGGGATGAAAAATGCTCCGTCGCCGCGAAAACGGGAGCGGGCCGCGTGATTCCGGTCCCCTACATGATCCTGCCGAACCAGAGCATCGACAGCAGCGCCGCCAGCAGCGCGAGCAGCGCGGCGGCCGCCGCGAACAGCGCGGTGATCTCCTGCTGCCGCTGCTCGAACACGAGCTTCGACGACAGCGACCTCGTACACCTTCTTCAGGTCGGTCGCGGTGCCCGCGTAGAAATACTCGCCCTGCGTGACGTTGGCGATCTGCTTCAGCGCGCCTCGTCGAGGCGCACGCGCATCGACCAGCCTTCGGCGCCGATCATCTCGCCCTTCTCGGTGCCGATGCCGACGGTGAACACGCGGACGCCGCGCTCGGCGGCCATGCGCGCGGCCTCGATCGGATCGGGGCCGGTCGTCGTCTGGCCGTCGGTGAGCAGGATGATCGCCGCCGACGTGTACGACCCCGGCGGCACCGGCCTTCGGCGGCGTCCTTGTCCTTGTTGCGGCCCGCGCTGTCGAGCGGCGCGGACTTCGCCTGCGTCGCCGCGCGGATTCCACGAGCGCAGGTCGAACTCGGCGTCGGGGAAGATCGTCTTCAGCGACACGAGGATGCCGCTGCCGACCGCCGTGCCGCGCTGCAGCTGGAAGCGGTCGATGGCCGCGATGATGTCCTCGCGGTTGCGCGTCGGCGGCTGCACGACGGCGGCGGTGCCGGCGAACGACACGACGCCGACGCGCGTGTGCTGCGGCTGGTCGTTGACGAACGCGCGCGCCGCGTTCTGCGCGGCGACCAGCCGGTTGGGCTCGACGTCGGCGGCGCGCATGCTGCCCGACACGTCCATCGCGAGGATGATCGTCTCGTGCTGCGACGGCAGCGTGACGAGCGCCTGCGGCCGCGCGATCGCGACGATCATCAGCGTCAGCGCGACCAGGAACAGCACCGGCGGCACGTGGCGGCGGAAGCGCTGAGCCGACGCCCATCGCGTCCTTGACCATCGCGAGGCTCGCGTAGCGGACCGCGAGCTTCTTCTTCCGCCGCAGCAGCCACCAGTACGCGAGCACGAGCAGCGGCACCACGAGCAGCAGCCACAGCATGTCCGGCCAGAGGAACGTGAGCGGCATCTTGGACAGCAGCTTGCACGATGATCCTGCGTACACGTCAGCGCCGCGCCCGATGTGCGCTGCGGCAGCGCCGCCGCCGCCGTCGCGAGCTGGCTGCGCCGCTTGCGCAGGTCGGCGAAGCGCATGATCGCGTCGACGAGGTCGTCGTCGGTCGCGAGCTCGAGCGCGTCGACGCCCGCCCGCCGGAACGCCGTGCGCAGCTCCTCCTCGCGCTTCGCGGCGAGCTCGTGCGAAGCGCTTGCGGAAGCCCTTGTCGTGCGTGTCGACGAAGATCTGCTCGCCCGTTTCCGAGTCCTGGATCACGAGCAGGCCCGAGGTCGGGCAGCTCCATTTCGAGCGGGTCGTACAGGCGCACCGCGATCACCTCGTGCCGCTGCGCGAGGTGCGCGAGCGTCTCGGCCCACCCGGGCCGCTGATGAAATCGGACACGACGAACACGAGCGAGCGCCGGCGGATCGACGTCGTACGCCGTGCGCAGCAGCTCGTTGAGGTCGGTCGCGCGTCGCGACTGCGGCAGCTCCGGACGCTTGAGCATCCCGTGCAGGATGTGCAGCACGTGCCGGCGTCCGCTGCGCGTCGGGATCATCGTGTCGACTTCGGCGCCGTAGAACAGCGCGCCGACGCGGTTGCCGTGGCGGGTGAGGAGCCGCGCGAGCACGGTGACGAACTCGCTCGACACCGCGCGCTTCTTCACCTTCTCGGAGCCGAAGTCCACCGACGGGCTCAGGTCGAGCAGGAACCACGCGGCGACCTCGCGCTCCTCGTTGAACTCGCGCACGTACGGCGTCTGCAGCCGCGCGGTGACGTTCCAGTCGATGTGCCGCACGTCGTCGTGATACTGGTACTCGCGCAGGTCGGCGAGGTCGAGCCCGTAGCCGCGGAAGAGCGTGCGGTAGTCGCCGTGCAGCAGCCCGTCGAGACGGCGGATCACCGTCCACTCGAGCCGGCGCAGGACTGCCGTCAGGCGTTGGCGACGCGGACATGCGTTTCCAGCGGCTTCTCCGGCGCGCGCACGTGCTGCATCACCTTGCGGATCAGCATGTCGGGCGTCTGCCCTTCGGCGAGCGCCTCGTACGACAGCACGAGCCGGTGCCGCATCACGTCGGGCACGATGTCGGTCACGTCCTCGGGCAGCACGTAGGTGCGGCCGCGCAGCATCGCGAGCGCCTTCGCGCCCTCGATCATGTGGATCGTCGCGCGCGGGCTCGCGCCGAAGGTCAGGAAGCGCGCGAAGTCCTTGATGCCGAAGCGATCGGGCTCGCGCGTGGCCGCGACGAGCTTCACCGCGTACGTGATGAGGTTGGGATCGACGTAGACGCTGCGGCACTCGCGCTGCAGGCTCGCCAGATCGTCGGTGGTCGCCACGGGCACCACGTCGATCGGCTCGCCCGGTCACGCGCTGCACGATGACGAACTCCTCCTCCTCGGTCGGATAGCCGACCAGCACCTTCATCATGAAGCGGTCGACCTGCGCCTCGGGCAGCGGGTACGTGCCCTCGGTCTCGATCGGGTTCTGCGTGGCCATCACGAGGAACGGCGTGCGGCACGAAGTGCGTCTCGCCGGCGATCGTCACCTGGTACTCCTGCATCACCTCGAGCAGCGCGCTCTGCACCTTGGCCGGCGCGCGGTTGATCTCGTCGGCGAGCAGCAGGTGCGTGAACACCGGCCCGAGCGACGTGGCGAAGTCGCCGGTCTTCTGGTTGTAGATGCGCGTGCCGACCAGGTCGGCCGGCACGAGGTCGGGCGTGAACTGGATGCGCTTGAACGTGCCGCGCACGGCGCGCGCGAGCGTCTTCACCGTGAGCGTCTTGGCGAGACCCGGCACGCCCTCGACCAGCAGGTGGCCCTGCGCGAGGATCGCCACCAGCACGCGCTCGAGGAAGTGGTCCTGGCCGACGACGACCTTCTTCACCTCGTAGAGGATGCGCTCCATCAGCGTGGCGACGTCGCCGCCGTCCGGTTCCCGGTTATCCATGCGTTCCCTTGGTGGGTTGCGTGAGTGGTCAGAACGGCGACATGCCGACCGCCGCCGCGGCGTTCTCGATCGGCACCGCGAAGCCGATGCCGATGAACACGCGCTGGCTGGTCGGATTGAGGATGCCGGTGACGATGCCCACGACCTCGCCGTCGGCGGTGACGAGCGGACCGCCGGAGTTGCCCGGGTTGGCCGCCGCGTCGAACTGGATGAGGTTGGTCAGGACGCGCTTGCCTTCCGGCGAGTGGTACTCGCGCTTCAGCCCCGACACCACGCCGGCCGAGGCCGACGGGCCGATGCCGAACGGGAAGCCGACGGCGACCACCTCGTCGCCCACCTGCAGGTCGGCGGTCGAGCGCAGCGTCGCCGACTACCAGATCGTCGGGCACCGCCTTGGCCTGCAGCACCGCGAGGTCGTGCTCCGGCCGCGCGCCGATCACCACGGCCTCGGCTTCCATGCCGTCGAAGAAGCGCACCTTGATCTTCTCGGCGCCCAGCACGACGTGCAGGTTGGTGAGGATCATGCCCTTGTCGACGATCACCACGCCGCGTGCCCACGCCGACGCTGCGCAGCTTCTCGCCCTTCTCGTTGTGGTCGAACGGGTCGTCCTTGCCGGCCTGCTTGTCGTTGTCTTGGGCCAGGTGTGGAAGCCGCCGCGGTTGCCGCGGGCTTCTCGCCGTCCTTGTCGCGGCCCTCGTCGTTGCGGCCCATGCGCTCCTTGGCGACGCGCCCGGCCTTGCTGCGCGCGGCGTCCTTCGGCACGCTCGACGGGCTTGCCCTTCCGGGCGTCGCCGCCCTTGCCGAGCTTGCCGCCCTCGCCTCGCCCTTGTCGTCGTCGCGCCTTCAACACGCCGTAGCCGGTGACGCGCACCACCGACGGCTCGATGGCGGCGAAGGCCTTGGACGCCATCGACGGCAGCGCCGCGTTCTCGAGCGTGTGCAGGACCGCGGCGTCGATGTCCTTCTGCGTGTACTCGTGCGCCGGCGGCCGCGATGCGCGCATAGGTCACGACCAGCGCGACGGCGAACAGCGCGCCGGCGACGAGCAGGATCGGCCGTTCGAAGCGGCGATAGAAGCGGCGCAGGCGACCCGGCGGGCACGGCGCAGTCGCGCCGGCGGCCGCGTCCGGCGGCGTCCGCCGTCGCGGCGCGTCGGTCGCCGGCTCGCGGTCGCCGGCGGACTTCCGCGTCCGGCTCGAGCTGCTGTAGAGCGCTACCTTCTTCATCGCCTTGCACCGCCTCGCCCGCTGCAGTGCCCGAAGCCGCACGGCAACGTTAACATGCAAGCGGCACCGACGGATATTGCCGCACGCCGCTGTCCATAGGCAATCGCTGCAACGAACAGGTTCCCGCGCCAATCCCGGTTGCGCGCATGCGCCGATGCGGTGCGTCGGTTGCCGCGGTGGTCGCGGCGGTGAGCCGAGCAATGCGCCGCCAGCGTCGCCGGCGCGGAGCCGGCGGCCTCGATTACGAACGCGGCGACCGCCAGCTCGAGTCGCGCCACACGCCCGTCGTGGAAAAGGGCGACCGCGCGCGACTGGCCAGGTGGATGAAAAGCCGGCTTGGCCGCGGCATGCGGCCGGCGGTGGCGCGCGGGATAGCGGCGTGTCGCGCCGCGAAAAACGTGACGCTATCATCGCTCGCTCGCGCGGCCGGTGACGCGCGCGGCAGGAGGACGACAGCAATGAAAATCGACGAGATCCGCGCCGATCGCATCGACAGCGGCGGCTCCACCATCGCCATCGACCGGCTCGCCGGCAAGGCGCTGCCGTGGGCGAACACGCTGCCGACCACCGAGACGGAGCTGCACTTCCACGCGATCGCGAACTTCGTGAAGACGTTCGACTTCAAGCCGGACGATCGCGTCGTCTTCCTCACCGACAAGCTGCTCGACCCGCGCGTGGTCGCGGCCATCACCGGCCTCGCGATGGCGCAGGGCATCCGGCCGATCGAGGTCAAGACGCACACCACCAACATGCTCGAGATTCCCGCCGAGGTGAAGCCGATCCTCGAGCAGGCGACGTTCGTGGTGTCGTCGTGGTTCTGCTCGGCGTGGCATCCGTACTGCATCGACCTGCGCCGGCGGCTCGGGCCAGCGCTGGGTGAAGATCACGTTCTTCCGCAACCTCGACCTGCTGCACACCGCGCAGGCGCGCTTCCCGACCGAGCTCGTCGGCGAGCTGATCCGCGCCACCGCCGCGCGCATCCCGCGCGACGCCGACTACGACGCTCAAGTTCACCGACCGCCGCGGCAGCGACCTCGCGATCCCGATCACCGCACGGATGTCGCAGCGCAACCTCGACAGCAACCGCTGGCGCGGCGAGATGACGGTGACGAGCCCCGGCGCGTACGTCCATTACCTGCCGACGCACGGGCCCGAACCTGTACGAGCCGGGCCCGATGCTCGACGACCCGACGCAGCATCACACGGTGGCCGGTCAACGGCACGATCTATCCGCAGTGGGCGGTCGGCTTCGAGCGGCCGTTCGCGCGAGCGCATCGGCGTGCGCTTCGAGCAGAACAGGTCGTCGAGGTCACGGGCGCGTCGCCCGAGGCGGTGATCCTGCGCGAGATGCTCATCGGCGGCGTGCTGATCGAGCTGGGCTGCGGCTTCAATCCGAAGTGGCCGCGCCACCAGATCTATCCGGCGGGCTCCAACTCGCCGGGCGCGCTCCACTTCGGCATCGACCTCGTCCGCCGTCCGACTACATCAGGAAGGTGATGCCGAACTGGGAGGAGCCGCCGGTGCACATGGACCTGGTCACGTTCGACAGCACCGTGGATGCGGGCAGCGGGACGCCTCGTCACCGACGGCTTCCTCGAGGCGCTGCGCGACCCGGCGGTGATCGCGATGGCGACGCGCTACGGCGATCCCGTCGACCTCCTGGAGAGCTGGCCGGACTGAGCGCCCGTGGCGTGGTACGTCGGGCCCGGCGACCTCGAGCGCCTGTTCGAGGCGAAGCTCGTCACGCCCGCCGAGTGCGTCGCCGCGGTGGCGGCGTCCTTCCGCGAGCACGGGGAAGGCCACGTCGGCATCGTGCCGCGGCACATCCTCACCGCCGACGGGCAGGCGCCCACGCCGCGCTCGCGCGCGCTCAAGCTCTCGGCGTCGTACATGCGCGACTCGCGCACGATGGGCGCGTCGCTGTACTCGACGCACTTCCGGCCCGGCGAGGTCGACATGTGGATCGCGCTCTTCTCCGGCGAGACCGGGCGCATGCACGGCATCCTGAGCGGCAAGGCGCTGACGCTGTGGAAGACGGGCGCGACGGCGGCGGTGGCCGCGCAGCAGCTCGCGCGCGCGAACGCGCAGCGCGTCGCGCTGATCGGCACCGGACGCTACGCCCGCACCCAGCTCCTGTGCCTCGCCGCCGTGCGCGACCTGCGCGAGGTCGCGTGCTACAGCCGCGACGGCGCGAAGCTCGAGGCGTTCGTCGCGTGGGCGGCGGACGCGCTGCCGCAGGCGCACGTGCGTGCCGCGGCCGACGCGCGCGACGCGGTGGCCGACGCCGACATCGTCACCACCATCACCGTCTCGCCCACTCCGGTGGTGCGCGGCGAATGGCTGGCGCCCGGGACGCACGTCAACGCGATGGGCCAGCACGCGCCGGGCACCCGCGAGCTCGACACCGAGGCGATCGTGCGCGCGCGCGTCGTCGTCGATGCACGCGAGCAGGCATTCGCCGAGAAGGGCGAGCTGCTGCTGCCGATGGCCGAAGGCGCGATCGATGCGGCGCACGTCGTCGCGGACCTGGGCGAGGTCGTCGCGGGCCGGGTGGCGGGACGGCGCGATGCGCAGGAGATCACGGTGTTCTGCTCGGGCGGCACCGCGCTCGAGTACATGGGGCTGTGCGCGCTGCTGGTGGAACGCGCCCGTGCCGCGGGCTGCGGCCAGCGGCTGGATGAATAGTCGACGACGGAGGAGACGATGAGGCAATGGCTGCGCGCCGCGCTCGTGCTGGCGCTCACGACGTTCGCGCTCTGGGCGAGTGCGCAGGAGTACCCGACGCGGCCGATCCGGCTCGTCGTGCCGCAGCCGCCCGGCGGCCCCACGGACATCGTCGCGCGCCTGGTCGCGCAGAAGCTGTCCGAGCGGCTCGGCCAGCAGGTGATCGTCGACAACAAGCCGGGGGCCGGCGCCAACATCGGCACCGAGATCGTCGCCAAGGCGCCGAAGGACGGCTACACGCTCGTCGTGGGCACGGTGCAGCAGATCGTCAATCCGTTTCTCTTCGCTGCCCTGCCTTTCGACCCGATGAAGGACCTGGCGCCCGTGTCGCTGATGACCAAGGCGTACATCGTGCTCGTCGTGAACCCGGACGTGCCCGCGCGCACCGTGCAGGAGCTACTGGCGCTCGCGAAGGCGAAGCCGGGCGGATTGTCGTGGGCCTCCGCCGGCAACGGCAGCACCTCGCACCTGGCGCTCGAGCTCCTCAAGGTGCAGGCCGGCATCGACGCCACGCACGTGCCGTACAAGGGCACGCAGCCCGCGCTCACCGACGTGCTCGGCGGCCGGGTGCCGGTGATGTTCGACGGCGTCATCACCTCGCTGCCGCACATCAAGTCGGGCAAGCTGCGGCCGCTCGCGGTGGCGAGCCTCACGCGCTCGCCACTGCTGCCCGACGTGCCGACGATGACCGAGGCCGGCGTCCCCGGCTTCGAGGCGGTGGGCCTCGCGACCGTGCTCGCACCCGCCGGCACGCCGCAGCCGATCATCGATCGCCTGAGCCGCGAGATCGCCGCGGTCCTGACCACGCCCGGCGTGCGCGACCAGCTGGTCGCGATGGGCCTCGAGGTGATCGCCAGCACGCCCGCGCAGTTCGCCGCCTACAACGAGGCCGAGTCGCGCAAGTGGGGCAAGATCATCCGCGACGCGAAGATCCAGGCCGAATGATGCGCTCCCACGGCACCGGCGGCGCGAACTCAATCCGCGTCGTGTCCACGTCGAGCAGCGGGCCCAGCTCGTACACGTTGCGGTAGCCGTAGTCGTAGAGCGCGGTGTACGTCGACAGGTTGAGCGCCGCGCTCGGCAGCTTGGTCGGGAACGGATCGGGCGCGTTCGCGGAAGTTGTTGTTGCAGTAGATCAGGATGCGCGTCGTCCTGGTCGGGCATCAGCGCCGCGAGGCTCGCGACCGTGATGTCGGGGAACGGCAGGTTCACGGCGCCGCGCACGTGCAGCGCCTCGTAGTTCTCGCGGCTGCGCGCGTCGAGCATCGACGGTGCCCGGCAGCGCGCTCAGCGCGATGAACTCGTCCTCGGTCAGGCGACGCGCTGCGCGATGCGCCAGCGCCGCGTTCGACCACGCGCAGGAACGCCGCGCTGTCGATCGCGGGATTCTGCGGCGCTGCGGGCTCGGCGCGCCGCCGCGATCGCGTCCCGTCGCAGGCGAGCGCCGACCAGCGCGCAGCGACACGATGCGGCGCATGCGCGTTCCTCCTCGGAGCTCGCACGCGGCGACCCGCCGCGCTACCGGCCAGAACGCCTAGGCCGAACGGATAGTTGACGCGGAGCTTGACGGGCGTTCAATACCGCACTATAATGACGGTACCGATCATCCATACGGTAGTCGCGCCATCCCCCGTCCGCACCGCCCGCCCAGCCAGCGCTCCGCCGGGAACCCATGCCACTCCCCGCCCGCCGTCCGACCGCCGAGGTGCCGCCGCGCCTCACCGCCCGCCAGCAGCAGATCCTCGACTGGATCCGCGGCCACATGGAAGCCACCGGCATGCCGCCCACGCGCGCGGAGATCGCCACCGGCCTGGGCTTCTCCACCGCGAGCTCGGCGGAGGATCACCTGCAGGCGCTCGCCAGGAAGGGCGCGCTCGAGCTCACGCCCGGCGCCGCGCGCGGCCTGCGCCTGCGCGACCTGCCCGGCGTGCCGATCCAGGGCCTGCTGCCGCTCGTGGGCCGCGTGGCCGCCGGCAGCCCGATCCTCGCCGCCGAGCACATCGAGGCGCAGTACCGCATCGACGCCGCGCTGTTCACGCCGCACGCCGACTACCTGCTGCGCGTCAAGGGCGCCAGCATGCAGGATGCCGGCATCCTCGACGGCGACCTCCTCGTCGTGCACAAGACCGACGACGCGCGCAGCGGCCAGATCGTGGTCGCGCGCCTGGGCGAGGAAGTCACCGTCAAACGGCTGAAACGTCGCGGGCGTGAAATCACGCTGGTGGCCGAGAACGCCGCGTTCGCGCCGATCGTCGTCGATCCGAAGAAGACGTCGTTCGCGATCGAAGGCGTGGCGGTCGGCGTGATCCGTCCCAGCCGCTCGCTGTAGCGGCGCAACGAAGGAGCACGCACATGGGCAAGGCCGTGCATCGCGATCGGACGCTGCGAGGACCTGCCGAACGTCGGCGCGTCCGTCGCCGCCGACCTGCGGCGCATCGGCGTGCGTGCGCCGCGCGACCTGCGCGGGAAGGATCCGTTCGCGCTGTACCAGAAGCTCGACCGCGTCACCGGCACGCGCCACGATCCGTGCGTGCTCGACACCTTCATCGGCGCGGTGCGTTACGTCGACGGCGCGCCCGCGCGCCCGTGGTGGCACTACACGAGCGAGCGCAAGCGCGCGCTCGCGGCCGGCGCGGCAGCCGCGCGGCGCACTCCGCAGGAACACCCGGAACTCTGCCTGAGTCTTGCCCGGCCGCACGCGGCATCGCTGCCGCGCGTGGCCGGTATTTTTTTCAGCGCAGTGGCAGCACCCCCTCCCCCACACGAAGGAGAAATGCGATGGCCGTTGCTCCGATTCCCGCCGGATATCACTCCGTCACGCCCTATCTCATCCTCGACGGCGCCGCCGACGCCATCGAGTTCTACAAGCAGGCGTTCGACGCGGACCGAGCTGCTGCGCCTGCCGATGCCCGGCGGCAAGGTCGCGCACGCCGAGGTGAAGATCGGCGATTCGCCGGTGATGCTCGCCGACGAGACCGGACGAGCTACCGCGGCCCGCAGCCGGTGCGGCGGCACGCCGGTCAGCCTCATGGTCTACGTGAACGACGTCGACCGGATCTTCGCGCAGGCGATCGCCGCGGGCGCCACGCGAGCTGCGGCCGGTCGCCGACCAGTTCTACGGCGATCGCAGCGGCACGCTCGTCGATCCGTTCGGCCACGTGTGGTCGCATCGCCACGCACGTGGAGGACGTCTCGCCCGACGAGATCGACCGCCGCTTCGCGAAGATGATGCAGGGCGGCTGAACGCGGCACGACGCGCGCGAGGACCTCATGACCGCGACGTACACGCTCTTCGGCACCAAGGGATCGGGCTCCGCCATCGGCGGAAGCGGCGCTCGACGCTGCTGCGGACCTGCCGTTCCGCAGCGTCGACGCGGCGTCGTGGGAGCCGGGTCCCGGCCGCGACGAGCTGGCGCGCGTGAATCCGCTGTGCCAGATTCCCACGCTCGTGCTGCCCGACGGCTCGGTGCATGACCGAGAGCGCCGCCATCCTCATCCATCTCGGGCTCGCGCATCCGGAAAGCGGCCTGCTGCCGGCGGATGCGGCGCGCCGCGCGCAGGTGCTGCGCGGCCTCGTCTACATCGCGGCCAACTGCTACGCCGCGATCGGCATCATCGACTATCCCGAGCGCTGGTGCGCGCGATGCCGACGAGGCGACGCGAGAAGCGCATCCGCGCGGGCACGACGGCGCGGCTGCATTACCTGTGGGACGTGTTCGCCGACACGTTTCCCGCGCAGCCTTTCCTCACCGGCGAGCGCGCCGGGCGCGCTCGATCTCATGGCGGCCGTCGTGTCGAAGTGGTCGGGCGCGCGCAAGCATCTCGCGGCCTCGCGGCCGGCGTTCACCGCGACGCTTGCGCGCATCGAAGCCGATCCGCGGGTGGCGCCGGTCTTCGCGCGGCACTGGCCTGCCATCCCTGACGGAGTCGCCATGCCCACGGGATCGGCTGCCTCACCCTGCGCGTGCCCGACGTCGGCCAGGGCGCGCCGTTCAACCTGCGGGAACCGGCGCCGGGCTTTTGAGCTCCATCGTCCATGGCCAACGCTTCCGCCGCCCTCGCGAGCTGCTCGCGCATCCCGCGATCTGGCGCGGCGACGATCGTCGCGCCGGAGCCCGCCGCGGTGCCGTCGGGCTTCGCCGCGCTCGACGCCGCGCTGCCGGGCCGCGGCTGGCCGCAGGGCGCGCTGACCGAGCTGCTGCTCGAGCGCGAAGGCATCGGCGAAATCCGTCTCACGCTGCCCGCGCTCGCGCACGTGCAGGCGCGCGGGCCGCGACGTCGTGTGGATCGCGCCGCCGCACCGGCCGTATGCGCCGGCGCTCGCGCGCGGCGGGTCTCGATCTCGCGCGCCTTTTCATCGTGCGCTGCAGGCGCCGAAGGACGCGCTGTGGGCGTTCGAGCAGGCGCTGCGCGCGCCCGAATGCGGCGCGGCGTTCGCGTGGCTGGCCACGCACGACGAGCGCGCGCTGCGCCGGTTGCAGGTCGCCGCGCGCGAAGGCCGCACGTGGGGCGCGCTGTGGCGGCGTCCCGGCCAGCGCGGCAGCGCCACCGCGGCGCCGCTGCGCCTGGCGCTCGCGCCGCAGGACGGCCGGCTCGCGGTGCGCGTGCTGAAGCGCCGCGGCGCCGAACTGCCGCAGCCGGTGCTGATGGACGTGGCGCAGCCCGTCGCGCCGGCGCCTGCCCTGCCGGCGCAGCGCGGCCCCTGCGCTGTCGCGGACGGCCGGCCCGCGCATGAACACCGTCCGCCTCTGGATCCGCATCCCGCCGCGCGAGCGCGCGGTCGCCCTCCGCCCGCGACGCGCGCTTCGTCCCGCATGCCCCGAAAGGTCGCCATGCCCTCCCTCGCGCATCACTTCCACACGATGGCCGCCAACAACGCGTGGGCCAATCATCGGCTGCTCGCCGCGTGCGCGCAGCTCTCGCAGGACGACTTCACCGCGACGCGCACGAGCTTCTTCCCGTCGCTCAAGGCGACGCTCAACCACATCGTCACCGTCGACTGGTACTACGTCGACGCGCTCGAGCGCGCGCTCGCGCGGGCAGCCCGCCAATCCCGACGCGCGCCGCTTCTTCGATCCGCCGGAGCCGTTCGCGACGTGCGCGGAGATCTCCGCCGCGCAGCACGCGGTCGACCAGCCGCCTGCTCGCCGCGTGCCGCGCGCCTCACCGACGCGCAGCTCGAGATGCCCGTCGCCGATCGTCGCGGCGCACCGGCATCGAGTACGAGACGCGCGACGCGCCTGCTCGCGCATCTCTTCCAGCACCAGATCCATCATCGCGGGCAGGCGCACGCGATGCTCGCCGGCACGTCCGTCGCGCCGCCGCAGCTCGACGAGTTCTTCTGCGCCAACGAGGCGCACCTGCGCGCGCGCGAGCTCGCGGAGCTCGGCTTGTCGGAAGCGGCGATCTGGCGCGAGCGCTGAAGCGTTTTTCCCGCGTGCTCTGGATCTGCCTTCTCTTTCCGTCGCTGCCGCTCGACGTCTTCGCGCGCGCGCAGTCGCCCGCGCGACGAGGCGCGTCCGTTCGTGGTGGCAGCGGCGGCCACTATCCCGCGCGTCGTCGCGGCCAATGCCGCGGCGCGCGCGGCCGGCATTCGCGACGGCCAGCTCGTGTCGGGCGCGCTGGCGCTCGCGCCCGATCTCGTGCTGCGCGATCGCGACGAGCGACGCCGAGGCGCGCGCGCTCGCGCAACTCGCCACGTGCGCGCTCGACCTTCACGCCGATGACGTGCCTCGCGCCGCCCGATGCGGTGGTGGCCGACATCGGCGGCAGCCTGCGCCTCTTCGGGGGCCTGCCGCGCCTCGTCGCGCGGCTCGTGCGACGGCACGCACGCGCTGGGCTACGCAGCGCAGCTCGGCATCGCGCCCACGCCCGGGCGCCGCGCTCCTGCTCGCGCGCGCCGGCCACGCGCAGCCGGTGCTCGAGCGCGCGCAGCTGCCGGAGGTGCTCGATCCCATCCCGCTCGCGCACGTCGACCTGCGCCGACACCACGCGCGCCACGCTGCGCGAGGCGGGCGTCACCACGTTCGGCGCACGCGGCCGCGTTGCCGCGCGACGGCCTCGCCCGCCGCTTCGGCGCCGATCTCGTCGACGCGCATCGATCGCGCGCTCGGCCGCGTGCCCGATCCACGCGCGCCGTTCGTGCCGCCGCCGCACTTCACGAGCCGCCTCGAGTTGCCGGCGCCCGTGCACGACGTCGAGGCGCTCGGCTTCGGCGTGCAGCGGCTGGTGCACGAGTTCTCGCGACTGGCTCACCGCCCGCGGGCTCGGCGTCGTGCGGCTCACGCTTTCGCTCGCGCACGAGCGCCACGTGCGCCAGCGCGGCATTCCCGCGACCGTGGTGCCCTTCGCGCTCGGCGCGCCGGCGCGCATGCCCGCGCATCTCACTCGGCGTGCTGCGCGAGCGCCTGGCGCGCGTCGAGTTGCCCGCCCCGGTCGAGGCCGATCACGCTGCGCAGCGACGAAACCGCACCGCTCGCCGGCCGCAACCTGGGCCTCCTGCCCGGCGACGATGCCGATGCGGTCGAAGTCCCGCTGATCGATCGCCTGCGCGCACGGCTGGGCGAGGACGCGATCGTGCGCCTCGCTCCCGCTGCCGATCATCGGCCCGAGCTCGCGATGCGCGACGCGCCGATCGAGGCGCTCGCCGCCTCCGCGCGCAAGCGCGACGCGCTGCCCCTGCCCGAAGCGCCGCGGCCCGATGCTGGCTGCTCGCCGAGCCGCAGCCGCTCGCGCCAGCTCATGGAGACGCAGCCCGTGGGCGCTACCGACGGCCCCGAGCGCATCGAGTCCGGCTGGTGGGACGGCCCGACGTGCGCCGCGATTACTTCGTCGCCGACCACGTCCGACGGCGCGACCGCGTGGATCTACCGCGATCACCGCTACGGCATCGACGACGGCGAGTGGTTCCTGCACGGCCTCTTCGCGTGACCCAGGACGCCGACAGGACCGCGCCTCAGATGCCCGCGTACCATTGGTAACCCTGGTCCTCCCAGTAACCGCCCTTGCCTCCTGCGATGTGGGCGAAGCTCGCGACGAATTCGATCCCGATCACGTACTTCGCGTGCTTGTAGCCCAGTTGCCGCTCGACGCGCAGCCGGACCGGCGCGCCGTTGGCCACCGGCAGCGGCGCGTCGTTGAGGTCGTACGCGAGGATCGTCTGCTCGTGCCGCGCGTCGTCGAAGTCGATGCTCTCGTAATAGAAGTCGGTGCCGTCCTGCGCCATCGGATCGGCGCAGTAGAACATCGCGTAGCGCGCCTCGGGCTTGACCTTCACCGCGTCGAGCACCGCCGCCATCCGTGCGCCCTTCCATTTCGCGATCGCGCTCCAGCCCTCGACGCAGTCGTGGCGCGTGACCTGCGTGCGCGACGGCAGCGCGCGCAACTCGGCGAGCGAGAAGCTGCGCGGCGTCTCGCACAGGCCGCCGATCATCAGCCGATAGTCGGCGAACTGGTTGGCGACCCACGCCATGTAGCGCTCGCTGTCCGGCTCGCTGGTGCCGTTGCTGCGGAACGATGGCGAACGGTCCGACTCCGCGAATTCCTGCGCCATCGCCTTGCGCCCGAGCACCTTCGCCAGCGCGTGGTTGATCGGCTCGACGGAATCGAGCACCTTCGGGAACCACTCGGTGCGCGAGAGGTTGTCGCAGCCGGCGAGCGCCAGCGCCGAGGCCGCCGCCGCGGTACGCGCGAGAAACTGCCGGCGCGGCAGGCGCCGGCGCAGTCGGAATGGCCTATTCATGACGACGCCTCCGGCGTGACGCGGTAGCGGCCGGTGATCATCGACCGCAGGTTGTTCCAGAGTCCCGTGACGATCACCTCGAACACGTGGATCGCCACGAAGCCCACCAGCAGCCACGCGACGATGAAGTGGATCGTCCGCGCCGATTGCCGGCCGCCGACGATGTCGATCCATCCGGCGTAGAGCACGGTGTCGAGCCACGGCGACATGCGCGAGCCCCATCAGGACGATGAGCGGCAACAGCACGAAGATCACCGCCAGATACGCGAGCTTCTGCAGCACGTTGTAGCGCTTGGCCGCCTCGCCCTGCGGATGCCGGAAGCGCAGGTGATCCTTGATCGACGCGCCGATGCCGCGCAGAGGTCCTCGTGCGTCGGCGCGAGGTCGCGCGCGAGGTGCCGGCTCCACAGCGAGTACAGCACGTACGCGAGCCCGTTGAGCACGAATACCCACGCGAAGAAGAAATGCCACGACCGCGCCATCGACAGCCACTGCGGTCCGGGCAGCATCATCCACGGCGGAAAGGTCGAGGGGATCCATTGGCCGTCGCGCTTCACCACGCCCAGGTAGCCCGTGGTGTCGAATTCCGCGCCGAAGATGCGGGTGACGCCCTGCGGCTCGCCGTTGGGCTTCATGCGCCCGCCGATCTCCAGCACGGGCGGCGTGCCGTCGTACGACGACTTGCCGAAGTTGAGCGCGGGATGCGCGTTGAAGATCTGCAGCCCGCTCATGAACATCACCGTCAGCGCGACGACGTTGATCCAGTGCATGACGCGCACCGCCAGTGCGTGGCGGCGGTACAGGTAGCCCTGGGCCGTCGCGGGCGCGGCGTCCAAAGGTGCACCGGCAACCTGTTCCGCCTGACCGTTCGGGGGCATCGTCGCTCCTCGTCGTCGTCGCGACGCGAATCGCCGCATCGCACCCGCGATGGTCGCACAACCGCCGCCCGTCCTTACAGTTGGCTCGTGGGGAACCCGCACCCGTACAATGCGCCGATGGCCGCTGCACCGTACGCCGACCTGACGCCGGACCGCATCCTCGACGCGCTGGCCCCGCTCGGCCTCGTCGGCGACGGGCGCCTGCTCGCACTCAACAGCTACGAGAACCGCGTCTACCTCGTCTATCTCGACGACGGCGCGCCGGTGGTCGCGAAGTTCTATCGTCCGGGACGCTGGACCGACGCGCAGATCGAGGAGGAGCACGCGTTCGTCGGCGATCTGGCGATGCGCGAGATTCCCGGCCGTGGCGCCGCTCGCGCTACGCCGGCCGCACGCTCCACCACGACGGCGCCTTCCGCTTCGCCGTGTATCCGAAGCACGGCGGGCGCACGCCCGAGATCGAGGATCCGGCGACGCTCGAATGGATCGGCCGCTTCCTCGGGCCGCATCCATGCGGTCGGCGCGCTGCAGCCGTTCGTGCACCGTCCCGCGCTCGACATCGCGAGCTTCGGCGACGAGCCGCGCGCGTGGCTGCTCGCCAACGACTTCGTGCCGCGGCGATCTGCGTCGAGGCCTACGCGACGGTCTCGGCGCATGGCACTGGCCAGCGTGCGCCACTGCTTCGAGCGCGCGGGCGCCGTGCGCACCCTGCGCCTGCACGGCGACTGCCATGCGAGCAACATCCTGTGGACCGACGACGGCCCGCACTTCGTCGACTTCGACGACGCGCGCACAGGGCCCTGCCGTCCAGGACCTGTGGATGCTGCTGTCCGGCGATCGCGCCGACGATGACGCGCCAGCTCGCCGATCGTCCTCACCGGCTACGAGGATTTCGCGGCCTTCGATCGCCGCGAGCTGCATCTGGTCGAGGCGCTGCGCACGCTGCGCCTCGATCCACTATGCGGCGTGGATCGCGCGCCGCTGGGACGATCCGGCGTTTCCCGCGGCGTTCCCCTGGTTCAACACGCAGCGCTACTGGCAGGACCGCATCCTGGAGCTGCGCGAGCAGGTCGCCGCGATGGACGAGCCGCCGCTCGAATGCGGCTGACGCGGGTCAGCGCCCGGCCGGCACGGCCGCCCGCGGCTCCGCGGCGGTGGCCGTGCGCTCGCCCACCAGCAGCCACGAGCCCTGCGCGAGGTAGGCCGCCGAAATCACCACGATGATGCGCCGGCTCCAGCGGATGAACTGGCCGTCGCTCATGCGGTCGAGCACGTGGCGCGACAGCGTGGTGCCCACCACGGCGAGCACGATCGCGAGCACCGCGACCCACGGCGCCAGCGAGCCCCCGCCCATCACGAGCGCGATGCCGAAGTAGACGAGCTTCAGCACGTGGCTCACCGTCTGCACGGCGGCCTTGGTCGATACGATGCTGCGGCGGTCGAGGCCCGACTGCACGAAGAAGACGTCGAGGATCGGACCCGACACGCCGGCGATCAGCATGAGGCCCGTGCACACCGCGCCTCCCGCGACGGCGTCGTACGGCCGCGCCACGTTGAGCCGCAGCCGCTGCGGCAGGTTCATGCCGATGAACGGCGTGAGGCCGAGCACGAGTAGGGCTACCGGCTTGCTCGGGATCGCGCCGACCAGCGCGAACGCGCCCGCCGCGAGCAGCGATCCGCTCGTGAAGCGGAAGAAGATCGGCCACTGGACGTGCGCGCGCCACAGCCACGCGCGCCAGCCGTTGGACGCGATCTGGGTGATGCCGTGCAGCACCATCGCCGCGGACAGGGGCATAATCGCCAGCAGGATGCCCATCAGCACCATGCCGCCCGCCATCCCGAAGATGCCCGAGATGAACGACGTCGCGACGATGGCGGCGACGAGGATGGCGAGGGTGGGCAGCGTGAACACGGGGGCGGAGGCGCGAGAAGTCAGCCGCAAGACTATGCCTCCGCCGGCGCGCGCACAAACGGGATTACCTGAGGGTACCCCAAGCCAAACTTGGGGTAGCCGATGCGCCGCCTGCCCTCGCTGAACGGCCTGCGCGCTTTCGAGGCCGCGGCGCGCCTCGGCAGCTTCGCCGCGGCCGGCGAGGAGCTCAGCGTGACGCAGGCCGCCGTGAGCCGCATGGTGCGCACGCTCGAGGCGCGACTCGGCTTCCCCGTGTTCGCGCGCCACGCCAATCGCCTGACGCTGACGCCGCAGGGAACGGCGTTGCTGCCCGGCCTCACCACGGCATTCGACGGCATCGCCACGCTGGTCGCGCAGGTCGCGACGATGACCGGGGTTCCGATCCTCACCGTCGGCGTCGGCCCGTCCTTCGCGATGCGCTGGCTCATACCGCGCCTCGCCAGCTTCCAGGCGAAGCATCCCGACGTCGAGGTGCGCATCGCCACCGGCGGCTCGATCAATCCCATTCGCGACGACTGGACATGCGGCATCCTGCTGGGCGACGGGCGCTGGAAAGGCTACGAGACGGAAGCGCTGTTCTCAGCCGACCTCTTTCCCGTCTGCGCCCCCGCCGCTCGCCGCCAAGCTGCGCACGCCCGGCGACCTGCGCCAGCACACGCTGCTGCTCGTCGCGCACGCGCTGGAGGAATGGCCGCTGTGGCTGCGTGCGGCAGGCCTCAAGTGGAAGCCCGAGAAGCGCAGCCCGCGCTTCGACACGTACGCGCTCGCGTTGCAGGCGGCGGTCGACGGACTGGGGGTCGCGATGGCGCTGCGCCCCTACGTGGCCGACGACCTCGCCGCGGGACGCCTCGTCGCGCCGTTCCGCAAGACCGTGCCCGCCGGCAAGGCGTGGTATCTCCTGTGGGGGCCGGCGCGCCGCGACGACCCTGCGCTGGTCGCCTTCCGTGCATGGCTGCGCGGCCAGGCGGAATGAACGTCATGCCCGGAAGGAACGGCAAAGCATGAACACCGCCCGCTGGTCTGCTGCTGCTCGCCATCGTCGCCGCACTCGCCGTCGTCGGCGCCGGCTATGGCGCGAAGCTTCGGCATGCTGGGACTATCGCGCCGGCTTCGCGATCCTGCGCTGGGCGACCTACGCGGGACTGGCGGTCGCCGCCGTCGCGCTGGTCGCCCTGTTCGTGCGCCGCGTGCGCGCCGGGCACGTGCTCGCGCTGGCCGCCGCCGTCGTCGTGGCCGCGGGCGCGGCGGCCGTGCCGATGTCGTGGCTGCACTTCGCGCGCAGCGTGCCGCCGATCAACGACATCACCACCGACACCGACAATCCGCCCGCCTTCGTCGCGATCCTCCCGTTGCGCGCCGGTGCGCCGGTCTCCGCGCGCTATCCCGGCGCCGCGACCGCGGACGCGCAGCGTGCCGGGTACCCCGATCTGCATCCGTTCGCCACGTCGCGACCGCCGCGCGAGGCGTTCGCCCTGGCGCTCGCCGCCGCGCGCACCATGGCCTGGCAGATCATCGCCAGCGACGAGGCCGCCGGCCGCATCGAAGCCACGGCAACGACGCCGTGGTTCGGCTTCACCGATGACGTCGTGATCCGTGTCGCGCCCGAGGGCACCGGCAGCCGCATCGACGTGCGCTCGGTCTCGCGTGTCGGGCGCAGCGACCTCGGCGCCAATGCGCGGCGCATCCGGGACTATCTCGCAGCCCTGAACCGTTAGCGTTGTTCGGGGCTCGACCTCCCGCATTGCGGCATCGGCCGCAGCGCGGATGCGGTTGCCATCCGTCCCCGATCCGGCAGGCGCCGTCGTCACGCACGCGCACGGCGATCACGTCGAGGACGCACCCGCTGCCGTCAATATGCACGACGCGAAGATCATCGGTCCGGCCGGACTGCAGTCGACAGCGATCTCGCGCAACATCGTGCGCGCCGAGCGGTCTCATGGCTTCGACAAGGACAGCGTGGCGATGCCGCTGGACGAAAGGGTGGGGTTCTGGAACGGCAATGCGCCTCGCGCCCGATCATGCCGGGCGCGAGGCATCCCGCAGCATGGTGAGCGCCGTGCGCAGGCGCTGGCCGAATTCCTCGGCCGTCGGCGATCCCGCGCCGCCAAGATGCTCGACGTAGTGCCGCGACACGTGGGGCGCCGCCTGCGCCAGAATCCACGTGCCCGCCTCGAGCAGCGGCGCAACGTCCGGCGCGGCGGCGTCGTCCACATCGAGATAGCGGAAACCCGCCGGGCGCAGGCAGCCGGCCACTTCCGTGAACGGTGTGACGCACTGTGTGGGCAACGCCGGCAGGCCGCGCGACTCGCATGCCGCACGGGCGGCGTCGAGCGCGTGCCGATAGCGCGATTGCAGGTCGTCGACGCTCACGCCGTGCGCCCGGAGATAGGCGTGGAACGCGAACTCCAGCCCCTGTGCGCACAGGTGATAGGGCACCTGCGACTCTCCGCACGGCATCTGATGATCGCGGCAGAGATCGGCCGCGGCCCTGAAGTAGTCGTGCGCGTAGCGCCAATACGCAAGCGCCGCGGTCCGGCGCGCGTCGTCGTTGTCGATTGCCATCACATCCTCCGCGCCGGCGGCGCCCATCCTGCCCCTTTCTAATTGAACGCGGCGCGGGGTGCGAAGTTCCGCGCGGGCAACCGGCGTGACGGGTGAAAACCCGCAATCGTCGGCGCCGCCTGCCTTCGCTGCGGCGTCGACCAGACTACGGAGGGGCCCGTGATCGCTCGGCATCTGCGCCTTCGCCATCGTCGCGGGCGCGCGAGGCGTCGAAGCACACGCACGCCGACGGCAAAGAGCTCGTGGTCGTGAGCAAAGCGCCGGCGCGATCACCTTGCTCGCGTGCGCATCCACATTGCACGCTGCTCAGGTGGCGCCGCGACCGCGCAACACCGCGAGGCTTCGATGCCGCAGCAGGAAGCCGGCACCGGCAGCCGCCGTGAGCGCAGCGCCGGCATAGAAGGCGAACGCGGGCCCGAAGGCATCCCACAGCCAGCCCGCGAGCACGCTCGCCACGAGCAGCGCGACGCCGCACACCAGATTGAATGCGCCGAACGCGGTGCCGCGCAGGTCCGCCGGCGCGAGCCCGGCGACGAGCGCGGCCAGCAGGCCCTGCGTAAGGCCCATGTGCAGGCCCCAGAGCGCGGCGCCGGCGAGCACCATCAGCGGACCCTGCGCGCCCGCGAGCACGAGGTCGGCCGCGAGCAGCGCGACGATGCCGAAGCCCATTAGCCACGCGCCGCGACCCCGATCCTGCGCGGCGCCCGCCGGATAGGCGGCGAGCGCGTACACGAGCGACATCATCACCATCACGAGCGGGGCCTGCGCAACACTGAGTCCCACGTTCTGCGCGCGCAGAACGAGGAAGGCCTCGGAGAAACGCGCGAGCGTCAGCACGCCGGCGACCCCCACGATTGCCCAGTACGCCGCGGGCAGCCGCGCGGTCTCTGCGAGGCGCCAGCGCCGCTCCGGCTCGGCGCGGGACGCGCGCTCCGGCTCGTCGACGCCGACGATCACCAGCGCCACGCAGATCGCCGCTGGCACCACCGCGATCCAGAACGCCGCGCGGAAGTCGTCGGCGAAGCACGCCATCGCCGCCAGCGCGAGCAGCGGTCCGCCGATGCCGCCGATGGTATCGAGCGCCTGCCGAAGCCCGAAGCTGCGGCCGCGCACCGCGGGCGGCGCGAGGTCCGCAATCAGCGCGTCGCGCGGCGCCCCGCGGATGCCCTTGCCCACGCGATCGGCGAAGCGCGCGAACACGACCCACCCAAGCGTCGGCGCGAGCGGGAAGACGAGCTTGGTAAGCGCCGCCGCTCCATAGCCCAGCAGCACGAGCGGCTTCCGCTTGCGCGCCCAGTCGGAGAGCACGCCGGAGAACAGCCTGGCGATGAGCGCCGTCGCCTCCGCGATGCCTTCCACGACGCCGATGACCAGCGTGGACGCGCCCATCACGGTCGCCATGTAGAGCGGCAGCAGCGCGTGGATCAGCTCCGACGACAGGTCCATCGTGAGGCTGACGAAGCCCAGCACCCACACCCCGCGGGGAATCGCGGGACGTCGCTCGGAATCGTCCATAGCCTCGGGCATAGGTGCGCCCGGACCGCGGACCCGAGGCTGCCTCCGGCTACCTGCCAGACGCCGAGTCCCTGCCGCCTACTTGCCCTTGGGCGCTGACGCGGCCGCAACGAGTTCCAGCTTCACGGGCATCATGGCGTGGGGACCGATGCCGATCTTGGCGGCGGCCGCGCGCGACATGTCGAGCACACGACCTGCCTGCTTCGGACCGCGGTCGTTGATGTCGACTTCGACCGACTTGCCATTCTTGGCATTCGTCACCTTGACGCGCGTGCCGAAGGGAAGCGTCGGATGCGCCGCGGTCAACTTGTTCTGGCTGAAGACCTGCCCGCTCGCCGTCTTGCGGCCATTGAGCTTGTCCGAATAGACGGCAGCCAGGCCCTCCATCGCGTCGGCGGTCGCGGGTGCCGCGGTCGGGGCCGGTGCAGGGGCCGGTGCCACCGCGGGCGGCGCGGCGGACGTTGCGGGCGCCGGCGCCTGCGCCGACAACTCCGACACCGCGAGGGTTGCGAGCACGACCAACAGTAGCGATGCGCGTTTCATGATCGAGGTTCCTTGTGGACGAACGGGCCTTCAGGCAGCCCATTTTCTTGATCCTACGCCGGGAGCGCACTTACATCGTTGCCCCAAGTCACGCCGACGCGCCGCGACCGGCACTCGGCGCACGTACCGGCGTCAGTTGGTGAAGTCGAAGGCCGGCGTCAGGTCCCCGGCTGCCGGCCGCGCACCCGGCAGCGGCTCCAGCGCGAAGCGCCGCGTGATGAATTTGATGATCGACGTCGTGTCGTAGTACGTGTGGTCGACGTAGCCCTTCTTCGCGTACGGCGACACGACGATCGCGGGAATGCGCGAGCCCGGCCCCCAGCGATCGCCCCTCGGCGGCGCGGCGTGGTCCCAGAAGCCGCCGTTCTCGTCGTAGGTCACGACGATCGCCGTCGACGACCACTGCGGGCTCGCCTTGATCTTGGCGATCAGCTCGGCGATGTGGATGTCGCCCGACTGCACGTCGGTGTAGCTCGGATGCTGGTTGAGCGAGCCCTGCGGCTTGTAGAACGCGACCTGCGGCAGTGCGCCCTTGTCGATCGCGGCGACCAGGTCGTTGTAGTCCTTCAGGTGCGCCGCCCGCTCCGCCGTGCCCGGCGCATAGCGCGTGAAATAATTGAACGGCTGATGGTGCGCCTGGAAGTTGGGCGCGCCCTTCTCGCGGTTGTAGATGACCGTGCGCTTGGCCTCGGGCGGCTGCATGCCGTCCTTCACGGCCGCGTCCCAGCCCCCGGAGTACCACGCCCACGTCACGCCCTTGGCCGACAGCCGATCGCCGATGGTCGGCAGCGATTGCGGCGGCAGCACGTACTTCGCGGGGTCGGTGCGGGTGACATCGCCGCCTTTCGCCGGCGGGACGGCAGAGGGCTGGTACGGCGGCTGCGTCGTGTTCACCGAATAGCCGTCCGGCGTGAGATCGCCGTCGAACAGGAGGAGATCGCCCTGCAGCGCGGAAGCCGGCGACCCGGGTCGGCGCTTCAGGAAGCCGCGCTCGTCGACCTGCGCGCGCAGGTTGGCCGGCGCGTTCTCGTCGCGCGGCGTGCACGCGCACACGAGCCACAGGTGATTGAGATACGAGCCGCCGAACGCGCCCATGTAGAAGTTGTCGGCGAGCGTGTAGTCCTTCGCCCACTGCCACATGCGGAGCTTGCTGCCGTCGTAGTACGACATGACGTAGCCGCCCGCATCCGAGACTTCGGCGAAGCGGTCGTTGCGCCCGCCGTTGATCTGCTCGATGTTCTGGTAGTACTTGTGCACGGGGCTGCGCACCTGCTGCGACAGCGGCAGGTTGAGCGGCGGCGCGTCGAGCTGGAACGGCTTGTTCGGCATGCGATGCGGGAATGCGGGGTCGGGGTCCTTGCCCTTCCACGACGGCGGCAACACGGGCAGCGGCTTGCCGTCGCGATCGAGCTGCGTCGTCTGGTCGGCGGTGGCGTTGGCGATGCCGTTCGCGCCCGGGAACAATCCATACAGGTGATCGAAGCTGCGGTTTTCCGCGTAGATCACCACCACGTGCTCGATGCGCTCGAGCCCCGTCTTCGTCGGCGCGGTGCTCGTCGCGCAGCCCGCGGCGATCAGCGCGGCCAGCAGTGCGCTGGCTGCGGCCGTCGTCATCGTTCGCATTTGCATTGCGGACCCTCCCCTCGTTGTCCGTTGCCGCGCGCGATGCTTGTGCCGCGCGCGGTCCCCTTCATCGTCGCCGGCGCCTCACGGCAGCGTCACGCTCGCGTGCGCGACACCCGCGCGCTCATGGCGCGCGACCAGCTGCACGACGTCGCCCGGCTTGCCCTGCACCACCCACTCCGCCTTCGCGCGATCGTCGGTCACGTGATGGTCCGGCCAGAACGAGATGCCCGTGTGCTTGTACGCGCGCCCTTCGAGCTGCGGGAGCTCGACGCGCCGCTTGCCCTGCACGAGCGTCGCGCCGGCCGGCAGCTCGACGTCCACCATCACGCCGCGCACGACCTTGCGATCGAGCGCGCGCTTCGACACGTAGGTCGGCAGGTAGCCCGCATTCTGTACGACCAGCGTGACGGTGTAGTGACCGTCGCCCGTCGGCGTGGCGGTCGCGTGGACCGTCTCGAGCAGCGGCGAGAGCAGCGCCTGCCACACCAGCCAACTGGGGAACCGCGCGAGCTCGCGCTCGAGCAGCTGCGGCGGCGGGTTGGAGAAGGCGTGGAAGCGGTTCCAGCCGCCGATCTCCACGCGGCCCAGTTGCGGATGATCGAACGCCTTCCATGGAACGTGCGCGAGGCCGTCGAGCTTCTCGTCGCTCCAGCGCAGGATCGCAAGATCGTCCTCGGCCGGGTGGTCGCGGAACCAGTCGATGTACTTGTACTCCGCGATGCCCGCCTCGCGCATCGGCGACCAGATCTCGACCGTCCAGCTGAAGATACCGAGATGCTCGTAGATCCAGTCGAAGGTACCGCCGATCACGCTCTTCGGGTGGTAGCGGAACTCGTGGTAGACCGAGATGTGGGGATAGCCCGTCATCTCCGTGCCCTTCGCGCCCGCGGTCTGGTAGACCCACAGGTCCTCGGCGTGCATCTCCTCGTCGGGCTGATGCTCGAACGGGCGCAGCAGCAGGCCGCTCCACGTGTGGAACGAGGTCCCTCCGGTGATGTTCGCATGGCGCGAGATGAAGTCGACGACGGCCCGCACTTCCGGCTCGGACGTGGGATAGGGGCCCGCGCCCATCTGCTCGAACTCCTGCCGCCACGACGCCGGGAAGTTGCGGTTGAGATCGAGCCCCTGCAGCGGCCGCTTGATGCGCAGCGTGTAGCCGTCGTAGGCCTCGACCGTGCCTTCCGGCACGATGCGGTAGTAGGTGCCGCCGGTCTCCGTCGGCTCGCGGCGGATCATGAGGCGCGGCTCGGCGGGATGCGCCTTCCACAGGCCGTTCGGATCGGGAATGCGCATCTGGAGGATGCGGCCGTCGCCGTCGATGTCGCGCACGGTGAGCCCTTCCAGCTCCTCCTCGCCCGTCGGGTAGGCGCGCGTGCTCGAGCGGATCCATTTCGGCTGGTCGGCGAGCGCCCATTCGGCGCCGTCCGGATTGATGCGCGGGCACAGGTAGAACGCGCGCGTGTCGAGGGCGCGCGTGATGTCGGCGTCCTTGCCGTAGTGCGTGACCAGCGTGTGCAGGAAGTAGAGGTTGGCCGCGGAGGCGGCCACTTCCGTCGCATGGATGTTGCCGTCGACCCAGAACGCGGGCTTGTCGGCGGCGGGCCCGGTGGCCGTGTTGGTCACCGTCACCGCCCAGATGTCGCGGCCCTCGTGGCTCCGGCCGATGGATTCCAGGGCGACCAGCGCCGGATATTCGCGCACGAAGGCGTGCAGCAGGGTAGTCAGCTCGTCGTAGCGATAGAAGCGGTCGAAGGCAATGGCGGGCATGCGGCGGACGTGTCGCGGCGACGAAGCCGGCATCTTAGCGCCTTCGCTGGAGCGCCGTTCCCGTAGGGGCGCGGCGCCGCCCGGTCGGACGCCCGCATACCGTACAAATATACGGTATCATGGGCGCATGCTGCCGCCGTACGCCGAGCTGCATTGCCTGTCCAATTTCTCCTTCCTGCGCGGGGCCTCGCACCCGGAGGAGCTGGTGGAGCGCGCGCAGGCGGCGGGGTACGCCGCGCTCGCGCTCACCGACGAGTGCTCGCTGGCCGGCGCGGTGCGCGCGCACCTGGCCGCGAAGGACGCGGGATTGCCCCTGGTGCTGGGCAGCGAATTCTCCTTGGCCGATGGCCTGAAGCTCGTGCTCTACGCCACCAACCGCGACACCTACGGCGACCTCGCCCAGCTCGTCACCCGCGGGCGGCGCAACGCGAAAAAGGGCACGTATCGCCTCGCGCGCGACGACGTGGCCGAGGTCGCCCCGCGCTGCCTCGCGCTGTGGCTTCCCATTACGCCCTCTCCCCGCGCGCGGGACGACGGGTCCGACACCGAAGCGGGCAACGCCCGCTGGTTCGCCGACGTCTTCCCCGGCCGCGCCTGGATCGCCGCTGAGCTCTTCGCCCGTTCTGGCGATCGCGCCCGGCTTGCCGCGTTGCAGGCGCTGTCGCGCACCAGCGGACTGCCGCTGGTCGCGGCCGGCGACGTCCACATGCACGTGCGCGCCCGCCGCGCGCTGCAGGACACGCTCACCGCCATCCGCCTCGGCACCCCCCTCGCCGAATGCGGCTATGCGCTCTTTCCCAACGGCGAGCGCCACCTGCGCTCGCGCGCGCGCCTTGCCACGCTCTACCCGCGCGAGCTCACCGATGCCACCCTCGACCTCGTCGCGCGCTGCACCTTCTCGCTCGACGAGCTGCGCTACGAATATCCCGAGGAGATCGTCCCGGCCGGGGCCACGGCCGACTCGCATCTGCGCGCGCTCGTCGAGCAGGGCCTGGTGCGCCGCTACGGGCCGGGCGGCGCGCCGCCGGAGGTGCGCAAGCTCATCGAGCACGAGCTGACGCTCATCGCCGAGTTGAGATACGAGGCCTACTTCCTCACGGTGGAAGACATCGTGTCGTTCGCGCGCAGCAAGGAGATCCTGTGCCAGGGCCGCGGCTCCGCCGCCAACTCCGCGGTGTGCTACGCGCTCGGCATCACCGAGGTCGATCCGTCGCGCATGAGCATGCTGTTCGAGCGCTTCATCAGCAAGGAGCGCAACGAGCCGCCCGACATCGACGTCGACTTCGAGCACCACGAAACCGGTAATACCGATGAGAGGTTGATGATTCATTTAGTCCGCCTCGATCAAGAATCGACCGTCACGCATGATCGGTTCGTCGTCCAGCCAGATGTCGAAGTCGCAGCCCACGCAATCGATGTGCGTCGTCGAGTTCCACGTCTGGCCGGTGTGCTCGTTGTACGGATGCCCGAACGCGATGTGAATGCCGGGGATTTTCTCGTCCTGCAAAATGTTGCCGATGATGCGCGTGACAGCCAGATTCGTGCCGATGGCGAACTCGCCCACCCGATCGCTGTTCTCGTCTGTGCGCGTATACGCCGCAAATTCATTCAGCAATTCTTTGTTCGCACACTGCACGTCGACGATGCGCGCCTCTTTGATTTCAATCGACAATGGCGTTTGCTTCAGATCGCCGTACTTGGCGCAGAGATAATCGCCCACGACACCGTCGCATACAAACACGCCGTTGACCGTGAACGGCGACGTGAAGATCTCGCCGCCGGGGAGGTTGCCCCACTTATCGGGCGAGATGAGGCCGCTGGTCTTGACCCATTTCAGATCGGGCGACATCTCCGCCACGATGTTCGTGCCGCCCTTCGAAGTCGCCCGCACGAATTTGGCCTGCCGCGCCTTTTCGATCACGCGTTCGCTCAACCGATCGACTTTCAGAAAGTCGGCCCGCATGCCCTGCAGCATGATGTCTTTGGTGATGTTGACCATGTGCCCGTGGCGCAGCCGCTGCCGGTTGACGACGTCCATCATCTCCATGCGCGACCGCAGTTCGCCGCGCTGGGCCTGCGCCGCAAAAATACTGACCTGTGATTTTTCCAGATCGGCCAGAATGGGTAAAGGCATATGCTCCAGCGGACGCGGCGCCAGTTCTTCCAGCACAAACACGCGATACGGCGCGCCGATCGTTTCCACCTGTGCCACCAGCGCCGCGGCGATCTCCAACCCTGCGCGATCCGCAATGAGCGTTACCTGCTCAGTCGGGTTGCAGACGCAGACACACCTGCGTCGCATTGCGCGCTCCTACACTCAACGCCGGATCAAATGGCATGTTACGAATGATGTCTCGGTTCATCTCCCCCGCTCCCCTTTTGATAAAACAGCATCCCCAGGCCGCTGGTGTCTCTTGCTTCAGACAGGCATGGGGATGCCCAGTCGACGGACACCGCTGTATAAAAAGAGCGTAGGTTCACCCAGGCTGTGCCGGGGTGCCTACGCTCTCATGAGTACGACCTGAAACTTATTCTTCGGCGGCGACGGTCGTGCGTTCCTTCAAACGCGCGGCCTTGCCCTGCAAATCGCGCAGATAATACAACTGCGCGCGGCGCGTCTTGGAACTGCGCATCACTTCAATCTTCTCGATGCGCGGCGAGTGCAGCATGAACGTGCGCTCCACGCCCACGCCGTGCGACGCAATGCGCCGGACGGTGAAGTTGGCGTTGATGCCGCCGCTGCGAATGCGAATCACCGTGCCCTGAAAAACCTGCACGCGCTCGCGATCGCCTTCGACGATCATGGTATGCACACGAACCGTATCGCCCGGGGCCAGCCTGGGTCGATCGGCCTTCTGCGGAGTCAGCGTATCCAGTACATTCATGTCAACATCCCCTACTTTGCAAAATAAAGCGCCTGGTTTCCAGGGCGCGAGGCAAGATTATAGCATGCTTCACGAGCTGGCGGCAAGGCCAGATTTTTGCCATTTGTCATTTGGCGTTGTTCATTGTTATAATGCCCGCATGACCTCACCCCACTGGCCTGTCAGCGGACACGACTGGGCCGTCCTCAGTCTCGATCGCGCCGTCGCTGGATGATCGACCGGCGCACGCCTATTTGATCAGCGGCCCGGCGCAGATCGGCAAAGCGACGCTGGCGCGATCGCTGGCGTTGGCCCTCAACTGCCGATCGGCCGACTGGCGCCCGACCGTGCCTCAATGCCGATCGTGCCAGCTCATCACCGCGGGCAAACATCCCGACGTGCAGCTGATCGAACCCGACGGTGCTCACGTGAAGATCGATCAGGTCCGCGCCCTGCAGCACGATCTGGCCCTGCGCCCGTTGGAAGGCCGTTATCGCGTGGCGATCTTCGATCAGTTTGAAACGGCCACCGTCGAAGCGCAGAACGCCCTGCTCAAAACGCTGGAAGAACCGCCCGATTACGCGGTGCTGATCGTCCTCACGGCCGATCCGGAATTGTTATTGCCCACCATCGTCTCACGCTGCCAACAAATGGCGCTGCGGCCGCTCACCACCGCGCAGGTGCGTGAGGCGCTGATCACAACGTGGCACGTGGAAGCACATCAGGCCGATGTGCTGGCGCACTTGTCCGGCGGTCGATTGGGCTGGGCCGTGAAGGCCGCCACCGATCACTCCATCCTGGAAGCGCGCGCGAAATATCTGGATGATCTCCAGGCGTTGTTGAAGAGCGATCGGGTGCAGCGCTTTGCGTATGCCGAAGAGCTGAACCAAGAAAAGCGATCGCGCCCGCGAGGCCATCGATCTGTGGCGCACGTGGTGGCGCGATGTCCTGCTCACCGCCAGCGGCAGCACCGCCGAGTTGATCAATATCGATCGCGCGGCGCAGATTCAGGCGCTGGCCCAACACGTGGACGTCAATCAGGCGAAGGCGGCGGCGGATGCGTGCGGGCGCGCCTTGTGGCAAATGGATAAGAACGTGACCGCGCGGTTGGTGGTCGAAGTGTTGCTGCTGGATTTTCCAGTGATGCGTGATGCGTGACGTGCTCGAGCCCGTGTCGCGGTGCGTACGTCGTCAGCCTGTCGATCGGCGGTCGCTGGTCTTGCACTTCTACGGATGCTCTTTCATCCACTTATCAATCAACGTTTGAATCCTCTTCGCCGTCTTCGGCCATTCCCTCTCGAAACTCTTGTCGCTTAACCGCGTCAGTTGCGTAAGCAGCGGTTGAATCTGTTTGCGCAAGGCCGCGGCATCCGGCGGCAAGACGACGGCGTTGATGGGCACCGTCGGGCCAAATTCCTCAAAGGGCTGCAGCAATCGCCAGGTGGAAGTGTAGACACCCGGCGGGCCGGCGATCTCGATCGGCACCGACAGGGTCGTCTCGGCCGTGGGCGGCACATCGGACATCAGCCGCGCGAAACTGGCCGTACCGATAGTGCCCAGAGATTCGCCCCAGACCATACAGGCGATCGACCGTCCAGTCCAGATAGCCGGTGTTGCGCAGAGGCACATCGAGCGTGATCGACTCGCCCGCATTGAGCAGCGGCACCGGCGGACGCTTCAACAGTTGCGCGGCATGACGCGGTCGATCTTCCGCAAAGACCAGCAGCGCATTCGCCACTTCACGATCGCTCTTCACCAGCGTGCGGCCGCGATACCACAACTGACTCGATCCGCCGCCGTCCAATTTCAGCGCGTTGAACGCGCCGTAATCGCGCAGCAGTTCGGCCAGGCCGCGCGTCGAACGCTGCGTGCTGACCGCCAGATACAACGTCGTGCCCTGCTCATCGACACCCGCCACCGTTTGTCGATCGCGCCGACAGGCATTGACCGGGATGTTGTCGATCAAGCACGCGAGTTCTTCCGGCAGAGGTTGACCGTTGAGCAAAATGATCGGCCCGCCGCTGACGGCGTTGAAGAGCAGGTCACGATAGGCGGAAGGGTCGAGTAAATCGATCGGGGTGAGGTGCGTCACCGCCGCTTTACCCGATCGGCTGAGCGCCAACGTCGAGCGGCGATATTCGCTGGGATTCGCGGCGATCGTTTCGGCGGTATCCAGCCGCTGGCCTTGCACCACCGTCGGGCCTTCCGGCCCGCGCCCCCAGCCGAAGTAATCGCCATTGATGGCAATGATGACATCTTCGTCGCGATAACGCTTCGCGATATCGACCACGCGCTCGCGCTGTTCTTCGGGCGGCCACACGTCCAGCACATCGTTGGCCATCACGGTCTGCACTCGCAAGCGCGGATTCGTCAGATCGACGATGAGCAGATGTGTGTCGCCCCGATCTTCCACGCAGTACGTGATGCCATCGCGATCCGATCGGCAGTTGGCGCGCGCCGCCTCGGCGGAGGAGAGAGGAAGCATGAAGAGGTAGCAACCACAACCAACGCAGTTTCATGCGTCAATGATACATCAAGACAGAACAACCCTGCGAGAATTGGAAAAGAAACCGGGTTTCTCCGTTCGAACTGTAAGCGTACGACACGAACGAAGAAACCCGGTTTCTCATGCGCGGCTTAACGTCGCGCCGCGATGCACTCTTTCAACTTAGGCAAGACTTCCACCGGCACATCCACCGATCCTAGTTCCGAGTGCGTCTTATCGCCGTGAAAGTCGCTGCCGCCGGTCACGATCAAGTGATATTGCTCCGCCAGCGCCAACAACTGCGCCTTGATGTCATCCGTGTGATCGAAGTAATACACCTCGATGCCATCCATGCCCAACGCGGCCAACTGCGCGGTGAGGTGCGTCGTGCCCGAATGATTGGGACTGGACAGCACGATCACGCCGCCCGCTTGATGCACCGTGTCGATCACTTCTTGCGGCTTGATCTCCAGCCGATGGACATACGCCGGCCCTTGATCGTTGAGATACTTATCGAACGCTTCCTGCGTTGAAGCGACATGGCCTGCTTCGACCATGGCCCGCGCCACATGCGGTCGCGCGATCGATTTGGCGTCGCCCGCAAAATACAGCACGCGTTCCCATTCGATGGGCATGCCCAGTTCCGCCAGTTTGTTCACCATCCCTTTGGCGCGGCCCACGCGCGCATCGCGGATCGTCAGCAGAAAATCTTGCAGCGCCGCGTTGTTCGCATCCGCGCCGTACACCAGAAAATCGATGTGGCCCAGATTCGTTTCGCTGTTGATTTCAAAACCACCCAACACCTCGACACCGAGTTCGCGCCCGACGGCCATGGCCTCTTCCCAGCCGGCGGTGGTATCGTGATCCGTCAACGCGATCGTCGTGAGTCCGCGTTCTTTCGCAAGGCGCACCACCTCGGTCGGCGAGAGGACGCCATCGGAGGCGGTGCTGTGCATATGCAGATCGATGCGAGTCATGAAAGTCCTTTCGTGTTTCGCTAAACGTGCGGCGTGATTTTACCGCACTCCGACGATCAACGCGATGGGGCCGATCGCCAGCAGCCACATGGCGACCTGCAAACTAAACGCATCGGCCACACCGCCGATCAACAACGGCATGAACAGGCTGGACAGATTCGCCAGTGAAGTCACGGCCACCACCACACCCGATTGGCCCGGCAGCGCTTCATAGCACTTCGCTCGCAGAATCGCAAACCATCCCGCCGTGCTCACATTGATGACGGCGATGAGCGCGACCTTCAACCACACGATCGGAACGAGCAACATGGCCGCGTACGCGATCAACACCACCACGGCCGACACGCGCAGCACGCGCACGCCACGTCACTTTTTCCAGCAACGGCAGCAAGTGCGAAGTTGCCCAGCAGCCCGGCGATGGTCGCTACAGTGACTACGCCGCTCGCCGCCGCTAAACTCACCCCGGCCACATCGTGAAAGTACAGGCCGGTTACTTCCAGCAACTTGTCCAGCATGAAATCGGCCAGTTCGGTGAGGATGATCCATTTGATCAAGGGGCGGCTGCGCAGCGCGCTGAGCAGACTGCGTCCCATCTGCGCGCAGCGAAGCGCTGTCTTCAGCCGCGCCGGCGTGCGCATCAAAACGCTGCTTGAACAACAACCCCGCAAACACCAGCGCGATCAGCGCCGTGCCCAGATAGACCGCGCGCCAACTCTCGCCCGCCGACAACACGATCGTGATCAGCAGCGGCGAGATCATCACCCCGATCGAGCCCAGCAGCACCCAGCGGGCCATCGTCTGTTCGGCGCGCTGCGGTTGGCGATCGATCAACGTCGCCTGCGACAGATTCACATACGCGCCACTGGCCACATACATCACACACTGCGCCAGCAGCAAGGGCACATATTGTTGCGCGCCGGCGATGAGCGTTAACCCGATCGCGGTGGCAATGATGCCGCCCAGCACCAACGCGCGGCGATGACGGGTATCGCCCAGCAGGCCGATGATCGGTTCACCCAGCACGGCGATGAGCCCGGCAGCGTAAACAACAAGCCGACCTGCGTATACGTCAACGCGAATTCGGTTTTGATGGTGGGCAGCACCGCGCCGGACAGGCCATAGATAAACTCATCCAGCAGTTCGACGCCATACAAGACGGCGACGAGCAACAACGAGCCGCGCAAGATTTTGGATTGAGACAACATGAAGAGAACCTCCTAATGCTTAACTGGATTGATGTGAAGTAAGTGTCCAGTTAAGATCGGAGGCGCGCGGGCCAAGCCGCTATGGAGGCAGAGTGGTTAAAGATCAACGCGGAGGATGGAAAGTATCGTCATGGCAAATCTCTCAGCATGATCTACGGGAAATCACGTCCAGACTCAAGGGCGCACACGTCCACCACTAACCGACACCTGGTGTGTTTCCCCATCGCTGTACCGGACCGTCACGATGTACTCAGTATCGGCCGGGGCATCGCGGAATGGCTTGAAATACAGATCAACTTCTGTGACAGACGGTGAAATCACATGTAGTTGCCAGTTGGAAATCGGATCGCAGGGTGTGGCCCAGACACCGCCAGCGGCAAAATCGTCCACCCGAAACCCAACTGCTTCTGCTTCCGTGCGCAGGCCTGTCAACTGAATATGAACGTTATCCGCGAGCAGTGCCCGTCGAGCACAAACGTCCAGCATAACTTCCGCCATCTTGCCCTAAGAACACCGCTGACAGGCGATTGACGACCAGTGTCGGCTGCGCAGTCGCACCTGGATCAAGAGACACCGTGGCACTGCACCCTAGAGCCACCACAGTGAAGCAGGATCAGGCACACAAACATCCGTCGGCAGCTAAGCGTGGAACACATACGATCGGTTCTTAATGGTTCTGCCGGAAGATCACGTACGCCAGATTAGCGCGCGGATCGCCCTTCAAGTCGATTTCTACGATCGGCGAAATGGCTTCGCCGTTGGAGCCGAGCAGTTGCACGTTGTATTTGCCGTTCACCGGCCGATCGCCCAGCGTGAATTCCCAGCCCGATGGCCCATATTGCGGTGCCGTGCCTGACGGCAGCAGTTGGCCTTCCGTCCCCAGCGGCGCATCGCCCCAGGCCTTCACGCCGATACCGGGTTGATGCTTGAGATCCAGACCGAAGATCAACCCGGCAATGCCCGACCAGTTGATGCCGTACAACTGCGCGCGTTGATACACCACCTCGGCGGTGTAGAGGAAGGGCGATTGCGTCGGACCCAGTGTGGGCGAAGCCGTCGGGCTGGGCGTGCGCGTCGCGAAAAACGAGGCGCGCACTGTGCCCGTGATCGGCGTGCGCAGATCGAGCGTCGGCTTGGGCGTCGCCGTCGATGTGCGCGTGAACGTCGGACGCGGCGTAGTGGTGGGTGTGCTGGTCGACGGTGGGCGTGCGGGTTGGCGTGTAGGTCGGTTGGAGGGTGGGCGTAGGCGCAAATGTCGCTAACGCCGCTTCGTAGGGCTTGAATGGATTGATCGGCAAGGTGGGCACCATGAAGATGAGCAAGATAACACAAGAACAACAGCGGGGTCAAAATCAACAACGCCCCCGCCAGACGATTATACAGAATCGAGCGATCCGGCGCCGCCGTTGACTTCACACTTTCTTCGACCAGGAGATCGCTGGAATCTACCACCTCTTCAGACTTCGATCGTTTTTTCAAGAAGCGTCGACGGGCCATACCAGTCTCACATTCTTCGCACATCACGAAGGCTAATAATTGCGTTGAAAATCAATCAAGGCCAAATCGCGCGCGCAATCATTCACCATGCGCACTTTGACGACCGGCGATACCGGCCGGTTGTTCTCATAGACCACCACATAGAAATCAAAATCACCCGGCGCTCCGATGTACAGTTCGTAGCCGGCCTCGCCATTATAGAACTTATTGATGCGCGCGTCACTGCCGGATACAAACACCTTCTTCTCTTGCTCGCTCACCGGGCCGCCCCACCCCACCACCGAGACGCCCTTGCAACGGCGCGCCATTCACATCCAGCACCTGGCCGCCCACGCCGCCCCAATTGCCACACGCCGCACCGTAGGGATCAGACGTCAAGACCGGCGGCTTGGCGGGAGAGAATTTGTAGGGCGACTTGGTCGGCAGCGCCGGGCTCTTAGTGGGGGTGCGTGAAGCGCTCGGCGTACGCGTGGGTACCGGCGTGTCAGCGGCCCGCGTCGAGATCGGCTTGAAGGTCACTTCGGGTGTCGGCGTCCACGTCGCGGGCAACGTCGGCTTAGGTGTCAGACTGGGGGCAGGCGTGAACAACGCGATCGGCGTGCTCGGCTTGAACGGGTTGAAGAAGATCGTCGGGTTCACAAAGATGAGCAAATAACACGCCAAGACGAAGGCGGTTAGCCCCAGCTACGACATACGTCAGCCGGTTCAACAACCGCTCATCTATTCATGTGCATCATCTTGTACCGTGCGGCTTAGCGTTCGAAGAAAAAGACCGGCGGCGCCGGACAGACGGTGCCCAGGACTTTATCGGTCTTGGCATCGGCGCGAATCACCGCCACCGTCCAGTTGTAGCGACCACCGGGATAGATTTCATACACGGCGACCGGGAATTCACAATAGGTCGTGCAATCTTTGTTCTTGGGATCGGTCCGATCGGCCCAGCCCACCGAGCCCATGCCACTTCCCGGTGGATCAAACAGCACGTCGAAGTGTTCGTTCGGGCCTAACACCCGGCCGAACTTCCACACCAACTTCGGCACGTCATACTGATTGTATTTTTGCGATGGCGGCGGCCCCAGCAAGACCAGCGTCTTGCACAGGTCTTCCGTGGGCGTCGGCGTCACCGATGGTGTCGGTGTGTCCGTGGGCAACGGCGTGCGTGTGGGGCGCGGCGTGCGCGACGGCGTCACCGTCGACAGTCGGCCGCGTGGCCGTGGGCTTGTACGTCACCGCTGGCGTCGGCGTCCAGGTCGCCGGCACCGTTGGTCTGGGCGGCTGCGTCGGCGCGTACGTGCTGAACGCCAGCGTATACGGTGGTAGAGGATTGAAGCCCACGGTTGGCGCGATGAAAATAATGCCATAGCACAACAGCATGAAGATCGACAATCCCAAGAAGACTAAGGCCAGCCGATCAAACAGGCGTGCCCTCGCTGGTTTAGTTGTGGCTGGGTCTGTACCCTGCGTCATGGTTTAGCCTCGATCCTGAGTGGATTCATTGCCCCGCCGACCGCTGCACCTTGGCCTGCGCGCGCAAGCCGTTTAGCCAATTCTCCATCGCCTGCTGCTGCACTTTCAACAACTGCTCGCCTTCCAACTTACGCGCCGGATCGCGTTCCAACACCTGGATCAGGTGATAGCCAAACGCACTCTGCACAACTTGGCTGATCTGTCCCGGTTGCAGAGCAAAGGCCGCATCTTCCAGTTCCTTGGAAACTAAAGTGCCGCGCGCAAACCAGCCCAGATCGCCGCCGTTGGCGCTGGTCAGCGTATCGCGTGAAGACTGCTGCGCCACCTGCGCAAAATCGGCGCCGGCCTGAATCTGAGCGAGCAGGGCCTGGGCTGTAGCCTGCGAATCGACCAGGATGTGCCGGGCATGGATTTGTTCAACCGCCTGGATCGTGCCCACCACCCGATCGCGCATCTTGTTGTTGAGCATCTGGGTCTTCTGCAAGGCGCGCGCATCGGCCAACGTTTGACCGCTCTTTTGCAACAGCTGTTCGAAAGCGGCCTGACTGCCGAGTTGCTTGATGATCTCTTGCAGCGCGGCTTCGACTTCGGCGTCGGTCACCGTGACGCCTTGCTTGGCCGCTTCCTGCGCGATCAGCAAATCGTCGATCATGCCGTCCAGCAGCAATTGCTTTTCCTGCGCCAGTTGCGCTTGCCCTTGAGGCGTGTCGACATTGACCCCGCGTTGCGTCAACCCGGCCTTACGCAGCTCAACCTCACGCGCATACACGGCCATAGGAATTTCTTGCCCGTTGACTATCGCGGCCGGCCCTTGCGGAACTGCCGTGGGCTGCGGCGCAGCAGGTTGACCAGGCTTAGCTGTGACTGTGGGCACAGCCGGCTTGGCTGGCGCCGGACTACTAGAACCACACGCGGCCAGCACTAATCCGCCCACGAGAAACACCAGAACCCATTTCATTGTTTTTCCGACTGATAGACTACGACTGTGCAAGAGAAGCCTCCGATCATGGATGACTCAACCAACCAAGTATAAACCAACGCGAGTGTATTATACTCAGCCAAAAACGATTGTGCAAACAATCAAACCGGGCCGCGCCCTGCCCCGCGCCCAGGCTGGCTTGCGCATTCAAATCAGCCATGCTAGAATCGCGTCCAATTCTTTTATGGAGAGGCCCCGGCTCGACTCCACACATCCTGTGACGGCACGCAGTTAGCCGTCATTTTTCACGAATCACGAAAGGAACACATAGACGCATGAGTTACATGAGATCCGCTGGCCGCACACGCTGGTTTATCATTATTGGCGCGGTAGTTGCCATTCTGGTTATTGTCGGTCTGCTGTTGCCCCCCGCCTCGGTGCTAGAACGCACCGGCATTGTCTGCTCTGGCAACACGCTTAACGCCGACACGCCCGCCGCTGTCCTGCCCAATGGCTTGACGGTGGCGCTGTCTGATCCGGCGCGCGCTTTGACTTTCAAAGTCCAAACAGTGGAACAAGCAAAGTATGAGACGGCGTCGGCCGGCGAAGACTTAGCCAACGCCCAACTCGCCCAACCCGTGCAGCTCACCTTGAGCAGCCCCATTTATCAACTGAACGCTTGCGGACAGGGTTCGGTTGCGGCGAGCATCGCCGTCGCTCTGCCGGAAAGCGCGCAGCCCGATCAGACCTACGATCTCTACGGGTGGGATGGCAAGGAGTGGGCCTGGCTCGGCGCGTATGTCGATCCGGCCAGCCAGACGGTTTCCGCTCAAGTGGAAACCTTGCCCAAAAACGTGGCGCTGTTCCAGTCAACGTCCATGGCTCCGGCTGTGAGCACTCAGATACAGCCCGGTCAAAAATTACCGGCAGGCACAGCCGACACTTTGACCGAAGCCTACCTCTTGGGCTGGGCCCTGGCCGACGACGGAGCGATCATCGCGACTGCGGGTGACCTGCCGGAGACCGGCAAGGCTAAGCTATTTGCGGTTGTGCAGTCCGTGGAAGCTGCTCCGGTACAGAGCGTTCTGGCCAGCGCCGACTCCACCACCGCGCACTTGAATGAACTCAGCGATCTGGCCGGGCGCAGTAACTTTGCAGGTCTGGCGCTTGATTATCGCGGCCTGCCCGTCGAAGATCGCGCCGCGTTTACCAAGTTCGTTACGCAGCTCGCCGCGCGCCTGCACGATCAAAAGAAGCTGTTGGCCGTCGTGCTGCCTTCTCCGGCCATCGACGCGAATGGCGCACCCGATACGGCCGGCTATGACTGGGTCACGATCGGCCAGGTGGCCGATATTGTGCAAGCCGACTTCGGTCAGGACCCGGCCAACTATCTCAATGGCAAAGCGGGCTATGCTCTCGTCGATTGGGCGCCGACTCAGATCAATCGCTACAAATTCCAGCCGATTTTCTCGGTGGCGAGCATCAAGACCGGCAGTGACGGCCAAGTCGTAAATGTTCCCTTTGCGGAAGCCATCAAACCGATCGGGCAGTTCACCGTCACGACTCCGCTGAGTGTGACCCCAGGTTCGCCTGTCACTCTGGCCCTGGGCAACCCCACGCAGATCAGCGACTTCAACTACGATGACACGACTCAGACCTATCGCTTCAAGTATGTCGATAATGGCAAGTCGTATGAGGTCGTCGTGAAGACGGCGCGCACGCTGGCCCATCAACTGGATTTGCTGCTGCCGCGTAATATGCGCGGCGCGGTCATTACCGGCCTGGCCGGCGATGTGGAACCGGCTTCGCTCGCTCAGGCGTTGAAGGGCTATCGGCAGCAAGCGGTACCGCAGGGTCTGCCCAATCCGCTTGACCTGCAATGGAAGATCGCCTTATCGAACGGCAAGACGATCACGATCACGCGCCCCATCACGGACACCACTTACGTGTGGACCGCGCCGGATCAGGCGGGCGAGTTTACGGTCGTGGCGCTGGTCGGATCGCAGCCGCATGGCACCAGCAAGATGCTGATCACGACCTCACTCAGCGACACTGCGGCGCTCTCGACGACCGCATCGATCACTGCAACCGCCGGACTGACAACGACAGCTTCCATTACGACAACAGGGACTGTCACTGCTACCGCCTCGGCCGGGCCATGTTTGAGCGCATCCTTTGTGGCCGATGTGACCATTCCAGATGGCACGAAATTCAAGAATGCCGAAGACCTTTACCAAGACGTGGCGCCTGCGCAACAACGGCCAATGCAACTGGCCCGAAGACACCACGCTGGTCTTTGTGAGCGGAACCAAGTTGGATTCACCTGACTCGGTTCAAGTGGGCAAGGTCGTCTCTGACACTGAGAAAGATATCTCGGTTCAACTGAAAGCGCCGGAACAATACGGCAACTATACCGGGCTGTGGCAGTTGAAGAGCGCGCAGGGCAGCTTTGGCACACAGATGAGCGCCGTCATTCGTGGCCGGCGATCCTCCAGCCGGGCAATGTAGTCGCTGAAGCACCCGCCCCGGCTGGCCCCAATCCGGCGCCGGTCGTTGCGCCCGTGGTCGGCGGCGGCTTTGAAATCGGCGGGCAGATCAATGGAGCGCCGTTTGGGCCGATGAAGCAAGCGGGCATGAAATGGATCAAGGTTCAGAGCCACGGCGGCGATGAGTCCGGCGCGATCAATATGGCGCACTCCAACGGCTTCAAGATTCTGCTCTCGGTCCTCGGCGATCAAGGCAGTGTGATGGATCCGAATTATCAAGCGTCCTACGCTGCGGATGTGGCGAAGATGGCCGCCGCGGGCGCAGACGCGATCGAGGTGTGGAACGAACCCAATATCGATCGCGAGTGGCCAAACGGACAAGTCAACGGCGCGAACTATACGCAGCTGCTCGCCAAAGCCTACAACGCGATCAAGGGAGCCAACGCCGGCACGATGGTGATCAGCGCGGCCCCGGCACCCACGGGTTGGTGGGGCGCGGCAGGCTGCGCCGCGGATGGCTGCAATGACGATGTGTTCTTGCGCCAGATGGCCGCGGCAGGCGCCGCCAATTACATGGACTGCATCGGCGCGCACCACAACGCCGGCACCACGTCGCCGTCCGTTTCATCGGGCCGGCCGGAAGGCAATCACTACAGCTGGTACTTCCTGCCGACGCTGAATCTGTACTACGGCGCTTTCGGCGGCGCGCGCAAGGTGTGCTTCACCGAACTCGGTTACTTGTCGCCGGAAGGTTATCCGTCGCTGGCGTCCACTGCGCCGGGTTTTGCCTGGGCAGAAAACACCACGGTCGCGCAGCAGGCGCAGTGGTTGGCCGAAGCCGCCTCGATTTCGGCAACAGCGGCAAGGTGCGCTTGATGATCGTGTTCAACGTCGACTTCGACTATTACGGCAGCGATCCGCAAGCCGGGTATGCCATCATCCGCAAGGGCGGCTCGTGTCCCGCGTGTGAGGCGCTCGGCGCGGTGGTGGGCTCGCGCTAAATCCTACAAACAACTACAAAAGCGCAGAGACATTCTCTGCGCTTTTGTTTCTCTCAAGGAGTAACTGGCTCATGAAAAATGATTCGATCTTCAATCGCATTCCCCTGCCCCTCATGATCGCGATCTGGCTGGGGCTGGTGGCGGTAGGCGCTGTGTTGGTCTACTCGGTGTTCTTCAGCGGCAAGCCTGCTGACTCGACAGCGCAGACGACGCCCAAGAATACCCCGGTAGCGCAGGCTCGCCAAAGCGACCAAACCCGCCGCGACGCAAGCGGCCGCCCAACCTGCCACGCAACAACCGGTCGCCGCTCAACCGACGATCAATCCCAAGCTGGGCCCCGATGGTCTGTATCCCGAGATGGAGTTTGGCTACGGTGTGCAGGTGAACGGCCTCGTCGGCGACGCCAAATTATCGGCGGAGTTGGCCGACAAGTTCCACGCGCGCTGGATCAAGCAGCAGTTGCAGTGGGGCGTGTTCGAACACGAGCAGGGCAAGATCGACTGGACGGGCTTCGACAACATCATCAACGCCGCGCACGATCGTGGTCTGCGCGTGATGCTCAGCATTCCCACCGCGCCGCAGTGGACGCATCCCGAATTTGCAGCCCAGCACGCCGCCCGGTGAAAACGATCCGGACGCCATCAAAGGCCCGCCCGCT
>CAVRZM010000012.1:0-309102 GCA_963725735.1 uncultured beta proteobacterium
ATCGCTACGGTGATACGCGATGGCTGGGTGGTGGCCGAGCAGACCACGCTGGGCGCCGACAACGGCATCGGTGTGGCGCTGGCGCTGGCCGCGCTGGAAGAGCCGGATCTGATCCATCCCTCGCTGGAAGTGCTGCTCACCGTCAACGAGGAGTCGGGCATGGATGGGGCGCGCGGGCTGGCCTCCGGCGCATTGCGCGGCAGGACGTTGATCAATCTGGATACGGAGGAGTGGGGGCATTTCTACCTGGGGTGTGCGGGTGGCGTGGACGTGGAGTTGCGCCATGACTGCGAGAGGGAGGCGATTCCGCACGATTACGTGGTCCTTAAATTCGATGTATCCGGTTTGCGCGGCGGACATTCCGGCATCGACATCCATCTGGGGCGAGGCAATGCGATCAAGCTGCTGGCCGAAGCGCTGCACGACCTGTCGGCGCATACCGACGTGCGCCTGATTGCGATGAATGGAGGCACGGCACGCAACGCGATTCCGCGCGAAGCGTTTGCGGTGTGCGCGCTGCCGTTGGCGGCTGCGCTGAATCTGGACGAGTGGGTGGAACACCGGCTGGATGCCTGGAAGGAGCGGTTTGCCGAAACGGATGCGAACGTGTCTTTCACGTGTCTGGCGGACGAGATGCCGGTGGGCGACGCCGTTCATCACGCGGAACGCGATCGTATTCTTGCTTTCCTCGATGTCGCCGCGAACGGGGTTTCGAGCATGAGCGAGGCCTTTGCCGGGGTGGTGGATACCTCGGACAATCTCGGCGTGGTGAACCTGTCCCAAGGGACCTTCCGTGCCACGTTCAAGGTGCGTTCGCTGCATGACGGCCGTGCGGATGCGATGGCCGACAAATTGATTTCGCACGCGGCCAGTTACGGCTTGCGTGCGTGGAAGGACGGCGCCTATCCGGGCTGGACGCCGAACCCGGCATCCCGATTGCTCGCGCTGTGCCAGCAGGTCTACACCGAACAGTTCGGCCAACCGGCGAGCTTGCAGGTGATTCATGCCGGACTGGAGTGCGGCCTGCTGGCCGCCAGCCATCCGCATCTGGACATGATCTCTTTCGGTCCGGACATTCAGGGGGCGCACGCGCCGGGCGAGCGGGTGGAGATCGCATCGGTGGCTCGCTGCTGGCAGTTGCTGAAAGCTGTGCTGCGGGCGCTGGCAAAATAGACCTTTAATCGACAGGGGAAAGAGGGCGCAGGCAGGAGCACTCATCATGGTCATCCGGCATAATGATGACCGGTGGCGTGTCGGCGGCAAAGCAGTCTGGCGCGTTACCGAAGTTCAAAGTCAGAAAGGAAAACATGAAAACCATTGAAGTATCCGTATTCTTGTCTCTGCTGCTGGGCAGTCTGGCCGCGCAGGCTGGAACTCCCTCCATTAACGTCACGGTCGGCGGCGAAATCTCGCCCGGGCGTTTACGGTGAAGTGCAGATCGGCAATGCGCCACCGCCTCCCGGTTGTTTATGCGCAGCCGGTGATCATTCAGCATGAGCATCATGATGAAGGGCGTCCGATCTATCTGCATGTGCCACCCGGTCATGCGAAGAACTGGGCACGTCATTGCGGCGAATACAATGCCTGCAACCGCTCGGTTTACTTTGTTAAATCGGCTGAGTACGAGCCCGGCTACCGTGGTCACGGACACAACAAGCACGGTGATGAGGGACGCGGTGACGAAGGTCGCCGCCGTGATGAAGGTCGCGGTGACTGGCGTGACGGCGAAGGACGCGGAGAAGGCGACGGCAATGAAGGCCGCCGTGGCCGGGGTCACAACAGGGACTGACCCACGACCCGGTTGAACTGAAGCGTTGCGCAGAAACTGAAAGAGCCTCCGATCTCGAAAGGATCGGAGGCTCTTTCATTTTGTTGCTTACTTGCGGCTGCCCTTCTTGGAACAGGTGACGGAAACGATGTTGACGGTGTCGCTGTCAGCGGCGGTGTTGATGGATTCGATTTCGCACTTCTGACCCTTGGGCGTGCTCTTGATGGCGACGTTGAAGTCGCCGCCGTCAGGCAGGCGCGCCTCGGGGAAAACGAAATTGCCGTTCTTGGTGACCTCGACTTCCTTCTCGCCCTTGAGTTCGAGTACCAGCCCCTTGCTCTTCTTGGCCAGGCCGCTGACGGTGCCGCCCACGGCGTATTCGTTGGTGGTGCAGCTGACGGCAACCCCGCTGACTTCCTTATTGCCCATGGTGCCGCCCCCATCTGCGACCTTGCAGGTCTGTTTGACGGGAGTGGAAGGCTGCGTTTTCACGGTGACGGCGTAGGTGCCGCCTTTCTTCAGGGCTTTGGGGAACTTGAATTTGCCGTTGGCCTTGACCGTCAGGTCGTCCGCACCGTTGATCTGCAGCACGACTTCGCCACCGGCAAGACCGGAAATGGTTCCGCCAACGGTGAGCGGGGCAGGCGGCGGAGGGGGCGGCGCCTTCTTTTCTTCTTCGCCACAACCGGACAGTCCGGCGATCATGGCCACTATCAATGCTGCCCGCTGCGTCTGTGTGAACTTTGTCATCGTTTGCTCCTTGTTGGTATTTCGCCGGGCTTCGATCGAAGCCATTTTCAAGCGGCATTTCGTGCCTTGAGGCAATGTCGCGTGCATGCCCGGCGTGATTGTACACATTTTGGGCTGACAGGCTAAATGGGCGGGTTGCGCTTTCGGGACTAATGGCTTGAGTTTTCCGATAACATGGCCGAAGGGAGCGACTTGACTCGATAGCAGTTGCCAGCCCCAGACACATAGTAGACGATAAGAGGAATTCAGATGTTCTGTCCAAAATGCGGAAGCCGGAATGATGAGACGGCGCTTTATTGCACGGCCTGCGGCAATGCGCTTCCGTTGCCCGACGCGCAAGCGGCAGTCGCATTGGATGAGTATTACAAGGCCGTCATCGGCCCCAAAAACCAGGATTACTATTTGAGTCAGTTCTCCCGCTTCGACAGCGGAAGGAGTCAGGGTCAGCTGGAATTGGCCGTCGTTCCTGATGACGTTCTACTGGCTGCTGTACCGGAAGATGTGGTTGAACAGCCTGGCCTACTTCCTCTTCCCGTACGTTCTCGCATTTGTCTTTGCATTGTTTGTGGTCCTGACCGACAGCGATCCAGGCACGCTGATAGGCAGCGTGTATCTGGGCTACCTGGCTGCGATCTTCATTCTGATACCGATGTATGCAAACGCCCTGTATTACAGGCACTGCAAGAAGCGCATTGCAGCGGTGAGGGCCACGGCACACGATACGCAACGGCAGTTGGGCGAGCTATCGGGAAAAGGCGGGACGAGCAATGTTGTGCTGATCGTGATACTGATCTTCGTCTTCGTCGCCATCATCGGGATTCTGGCCGCGATCGCGATTCCCGCATATCAGGACTACACAACCGGCGCACGCACCGTTCAAGCCTTCAATTTCGGCAAGACCGCGACGGCTTCCGTCACCGGCTTCTACCAATTGCATCAGGCGATTCCGGAGAATATCGAAGAGACGGGTTTCGAACTGTCCTTGCCTCCTTCTGTCAAAGGGTTGAGCTTTGATCGCCAGAGCGGCATGGTGTCCATCACCGTGGAGGGGTCGGTTGTCAACGGAAAATCCATCCTGTTCGTTCCCTCATTGATGCGGGTAATAAACTGGTCTGGACCTGCATGAGCCAGGAGATTCAGGACCGATACCTGCCTCATGGAATGCCGTCAGCGAAGATAAAGTGCCATGAATGAAGTGGCAAGATTCGCTTTTTGAATTCAGCCGATCTTCACAGGGAGGACCATCATGTTTGCACCTATTACCATCCCCTTTGGGGCAAAGATGCTTTTCAATACGGCCACCATCAAACAAGACGTTGCGTTTGAGGATGTGGAGCTGGCACTGGCCGAGATGTGCAATGTCGTGAAGGACACCTATGGCGGGGACAAGGGCGGATTCATCGCGGGCCAGGTCTTCGAATTCTCCGGGTTCGTTTCGGACGAGGGTTCGTTGAGTGCGGACAGAGCTGCCGAAAAGCACATTGCGATCGTGACCTACTGGAAGTCATTTGAGCAGCATGAGAAATCGCATGCCGATAAAGTGTTCAAGGAAAAGTTCGGCGCCTTGGGCAGATTGTGCGTGGAGAGCAAGGAACTGGGATACGACATGCTGTGGCAGGGCGAGCCGGAACATTAGAACCGGCGCGCATCCGCGAAGCCGGCTTCGATCCGGACAATCCGCTGATCATGCGGCTCGTCGCGCTGACCGGGGAACTCATGGGCTTCCCGCGCCATCTCTCGCAGCACGTCGGCGGCTTCGTCATCGCGCGCGGATTGCTGGAGCGCATGGTGCCCGTCGAGAACGCCGCGATGGCCGATCGCACCGTGATCCAGTGGGACAAGGACGACCTCGACGCGATGGGCCTCCTCAAGGTCGATTGCCTGGCGCTCGGCATGCTCTCCGCCATCCGCCGCGCGCTCGACATGATCGGCGCGTTCCGCGGCCGCGAGCTGCGCATGCAGGACGTGCCGGCCGAGGATCCCAAGGTGTACGAGATGTGCCAGCGCGCCGATACCATCGGCGTGTTCCAGATCGAGTCGCGCGCGCAGCAGTCGATGCTCCCCCGCCTGCGCCCCGCGTGCTTCTACGACCTCGTGATCGAGGTCGCGATCGTGCGTCCCGGTCCGATCCAGGGCGGCATGGTGCATCCCTATCTCAAGCGCCGGCAGGGGCTCGAGCCCGTCACCTATCCGAGCGCCGCGGTGAAGAGCGTGCTCGATCGCACGCTCGGCGTGCCCATCTTCCAGGAGCAGGTGATGCAGCTCGCCGTCGTCGCCGCCGGCTTCACCCCGGGCGAGGCCGACCAGCTCCGGCGCTCGATGGCCGCGTGGCGGCGCAAGGGCGGCCTCGAGAAGTTCGAGCAGCGGCTGATCGACGGCATGGCGCAGCGCGGGCTCTCCGAAGCCTTCGCGCGGCAGGTCTACCAGCAGATCTGCGGCTTCGGCGAGTACGGCTTTCCGGAATCGCATTCGGCGTCGTTCTCGCTGCTGGTGTACGTCTCCGCCTGGATCAAGCTCTACGAGCCCGCCGCGTTCTGCGCGGCGCTGCTCAACTCGCAGCCGATGGGCTTCTACGCGCCCGCGCAGCTCGTCGCCGACGCGCGGCGGCATGGCGTGGCGGTGCGCGACGTCGACGTCACGACCAGCCAGTGGGATTGCACGCTGGAAGCGGAGACGGTCGCGGGAGACCGCCCGGCGCCTTCACGCTCCCTGTCGGAAGAGGGCCCGGGTGCGGGGCCGCCGGTCGCGCCCGCCCTGCGCCTCGGGCTGCGCATGATCGCCGGACTCCAGGAGGAAAGCGCCCGGCGCATCCTCGCCGCGCGCGGGGAACGTTCCTTCGCCCATGTCGCCGATCTCGCCCACCGGGCCCGGCTCGAGCGCCGCGACTTGACCGCCCTCGCCGCCGCCGGCGCGCTGGCCGCACTCGCGGGCCACCGGCACGACGCGATCTGGGAAGTGGCCGGCGTCGAGAAGCTGCCCCCCATGCTCGCCGGCACCGTCTTCGACGAGCCCTCGCCTGCCCTGCCCGCGCCAACCGAAGGCCAGGACATCGTCGCCGATTACCGGACCCTCGGCCTCACGCTGCGCCGCCACCCCCTCGCGCTGTTGCGCGGCCAACTGCGCGGCAAGCGGCTCGTCACCGCCGTCGACATTGCCCACACGCCGCACGGCCGCCTCGCACGCACCGCCGGGATCGTCATCGGCCGCCAGCGCCCCGACACCGCCAGCGGCGTCGTCTTCGTCACGCTCGAGGATGAGACCGGCGCCACCAACGTCATCGTCTGGCGCGATCTGGGCGACCGCCAGCGCCGGGAGCTCCTGGGCTCACGCCTGATGGCGGTCTACGGGCGGGTGGAGCGCGAAGGCGACGTCGTGCACCTGATCGCCGGGAGGCTGGTGGACTTGACAGGGATGCTGGGGGAGTTGCCTACTCGGTCGAGGGATTTTCATTGATGCCGCTATGCCACCATATCTACGCTTCGACAACTAAAGACATAGATCGCATCCTGCTCTGGCCCAACAATAGGAGGCTCAACGCAGCCCAGCACACCCCGCTCATGTCCATTCTGTGACAACCGAAAGTCAGAGCGAGCAACAACATCGCCGAGAGACAGGGAGATCACGATTGTCATGTGGCCTCAGCACCGCGCACACGGCCAAACACCTTTCTTCTGACTAGCCAATGCATACGAATCATCTCTGGAAATCGAATTATGCACAGCCCGAATCAGACCACGGGCATCTCGCTTCCAAATACCTCCAAATTTGTTGCATGCGATATTCACGGTGACGGCAGTCCGACAATCCTCCGAATCAGGCAATGCCCGTGCCTTACCGGCGGTCACGGTTTCTTCAGACGATGCGGCAGTCGTCGAAGAGAGCGTCTCCTTTACCACGGACGACGGATATTCAATTCACGGAACATTATTCGGAAGTACCGCGACACGACGAGCGCCACGCGCGGCGGTCTTCAATTGTGGTGCCGGGATTGCAGCCAGGTACTATCGACGGTTCGCACGTTACCTCGCAGCAAACGGGGTACCAACCCTTACCTACGACTACCGAGGGATTGGCCAATCTCGTGTTGGGAAATTGCGGGGATTCAAAGCCTCGGTAGCAGACTGGTCGCAACACGATTGCAGCGCAGCGATCAATTGCCTATCGAAACGCTTCCCAAGCGCGGCGTTGTTTGGCGTATCTCACTCGATCGGCGCACTTATCCTTGGCGGGGCGACCAATGCGCAAATGCTCTCAGGATTGGTCATGATATGCCCTCATACGGCGTACTTCGGTGACTATCGACGCGGATATCGGTTGCCGATGGCCATCCTATGGCATGGCGTCATGCCTCTACTTACAGCGGCAGTGGGATACTTTCCCGGCCGTGCGCTGCGCCTTGGTGAAGACATACCGCATGGCGTAGCGATGCAATGGGCCAAGCGTCTCCGCCCAGCGGTGCGCGGAAGCGGCGACCGGCGGACACATGAACTGATGTCCACGTTCGCCGACCTCCAATCGAACGCCATGTGCATCACCATCTCCGATGATGCATTTGCGACTCAACTCGGTGCGGAAAGGCTGAGGTCATTCTTCCCGGGAGTGATATTTAGCCAGCGAACGCTAACGCCACAGGAAGCTGGGCAGCCCAAATTGGGTCATTACGGCTACTTCCGGCGCACTGCGGAAGCGAAGCTGTGGCCGCAGCTGGTTAACTACCTCCTAGATCCAGCGAGACCTAGGGTCGTCGATTTCGAGCGCTAAGCAAAACGAGCTACTAGGGAAACTCTGCGCAAACCCGCTGGTCATAGCGGCGGTCGAATGATGCGGCCGTGATGACCGGGGGACCAAAACGATGAGGCAGGCGACGCTGGGATCGACCGACTGGGCGCTGAAGGTCAAGGTAACGCGCCGGGCGAAGTTTCTCGCCGAGATGGAGGCGGTTGTTCCCTGGGCGCGCCTCCTGGCCGTCATCGAGCCGCACTACCCGAAGGCGCCGCAAGGCCGGCCACCGCACCCGTTGCCGCGGATGCTGCGCATCTACTTCATGCAGCAGTGGTTCAACCTGTCCGATCCGGCGATGGAGGACGCGCTCTACGACAGCGAGTCGATGCGCCGCTTCGCGGGCATCGATCTGACGGCTGACATGGTGCCGGACGAGACGACGATCCTGCGCTTCCGCCACCTGCTGGAGAAGCACCGGCTGACGGAGCAGTTGTTTGCCGAGGTCCGGGCGCTGCTCGAAGAGAAGCAGCTGCTGCTGAAGTCGGGGACCATCGTCGACGCCACGATCATTGCCGCGCCGCCATCGACCAAGAACGCCGAGCAGGCGCGCGACCCGGAGATGAAGCAGACCCGCAAGGGCAAGCAGTGGCACTTCGGGATGAAGGTGCACGTCGGCACCGACCGGCGCGGCTTGGTCCACAGCGTAGTGACCGGACCGGCTTCCCAAGGCGACATCACCCGCATCGACGAGTTGCTGCACGGGCAGGAGCGGGAGCTCTTCGGCGACCAGGCGTACTGGTCCGAGGATCACCGGCAGCACTGTCGCCACGCTGGTATCGCCTACCGGGTCAATCGCCGCGCACGCCCCGGCCGCACGCTGACCGAGTGGCAGAAGAAGATCAACCAGACGCGATCCCGGCAGCGTGCCCGCGGGGAGCATGCCTTCCATGTGATCAAGAATCTGTGGGGCTTCACCAAGGTGCGTTACCGCGGGCTGTACAAGAACACGGTACGCGCACTGACGATGTTTGCCCTGACCAATCTCTACTTGGCGCGGCGCCTGTTGGCGCCGGGGCAGGAGAGGTGCGTCTGATGCGGTGGAAAAGGCGATCATGAACGCACTCCCACGCCGCCAAGCGGCCCCAGAGCGCAGCGAAATCGACTTCGCGGCTCTCACTTCAACCATTTCAGCTCGCGCCGCTCGTTTCATGGCCGGTTGCGCAGAGCTTCCCTAGCCAAGCGATGCTCGATAGATTTCCAGTGTCCAAAACATCCGGGACCGTACCTGATCGAATTGAATTAGCCCCTCGTCACGCAGGTGTTCGAGTTGGTCGGCATTGGCTTTCAATTCTGGACTGAATGGAATTTGCCTTTCGGCGACGCGATGAAGTTGATCTCCAAAAGCTCCGCGCGCGGTGTCGACTATTCGTTTCCTGTTCGAAAGGCTCAGCACGGGGAAATAGAGCTGGCCCTGCGAGGACAAGTGCGAACGCGCTGAAGTCAACATTTGTACCGTGAATGAAGCACCATCTTCGCCCCCCAGCGGAACTTCATCAGGGAACCAGCGAGAGAGCTTGGCAACCTGCGCGGCAACACCGGATACATCGTCCACGATCAGGTCAAACTTCATTCCCCGAACGGGTTCGAATAGATTTCCGTTCAATACAGATATCTTTTGCGACACTCCGTTAAGGCGGGAGTTGAACTGTGCCAACTCGCACGCCCGTCTCATCAAGTCAATCGCCCAAACATGGCTCGCCCCAGCCATAGCCATAACGATTGAAATTGGGCCCAAGCCGCATCCCAGGTCCAATACCCTCTTGCCAGTAACGTCGGCGCAAAGCGCCTGTTGAGTCAAGAACGAGGTGGTAAGGGTCGGAGTGAAGACGTGCGGATCGGTAGCAAGAGCCAGTTTTCGCCCGGCAATCTCGTAAACGGAGACATCTCTAGACGAGCTCTCTGCCGTTGAACTCGTCACACTGCTCTCAAGGGGTAGCGCCAGTTCACCGGTCATATGCACGGGGGGATTCGAATGAGCCCCAACAATAGTCGAATTGCTGACGAATTTGGACAGGTCTGGAAATATGCAGCTAGCAGGCGCTGCTCACCATGGCGGCAAAACAACAATGCCCCGCATTCCGCGAGCGCATCAGATATTATGGTAAGTTATTGATCATTAGGGCATATATTGCATCGACCTCGTAGATCACATAATATTCGCGTCAATCTGATCTATTCACCCTGATCTATGGCATATAAATTGCGAATTCCTGACCATAGCTCCCGCCATCCCTAACCGAAACGCCAGTTGATGCACAGGTTTACCGCACTGAAGGCCCGCCTGCATGCCCGTTCCGACAGCGAGCATGAGCAGGCGCTATTGCGCATCGTGATCGTAGGCCTCGTCCTGATCTACATGACGATCTTTCACGGGTGGCGCAACAACTGGACGCCAGTCGATCTCGAAATCGTGCAGGTGTTAGGTGCCTTCCTGCTTCTCGCGATCTGCATTTTCGTGGCGATCTGCGTGTCGCCTGAACCCAATGTCCCGCGACGCCTTGTCGGAATGGTGGCCGACGCTGGCGGTTGTACGTGGTACATGTGGGTCGCTGGTGAGTATGGCTTCTTCGTGATCGGCATCTTTCTGTTTATCACCTTCGGAAATGGTTTCAGGTACGGCCGACGCTATCTGTTCGGGTGCCAATTGCTGTGCCTGCTTGGGTTGGGTTCGGTGTTGCTCTTCGTGCCATTCTGGGAAGAGCGCGCCGTTGCGGGCGCTGGACTTCTCATTGCCTTAGTCGTACTGCCGCTCTACGTCTCTACGCTTCTCAAGCGAATTCAAGAGGCACGGGCGAAAGCCGAAGAAGCAAACAGCGCCAAGACGACTTTCCTCGCCAATATGAGTCATGAGATTCGGACTCCGTTGAATGGAATCGTCGGCGTCGTCGATCTTTTCAAGACCACCGAACTCAGCACGCACCAACAAGAGCTTGTTCAACTCCTCCGGCATTCGACGACGGTCCTTCGATCGCTCGTGGATGATGTACTTGACATCAGCAAGATTGAGTCCGGCCGGCTGAACATCGATGTTGCAAGTTTTGATCTCTACGCAACAGTGAATGGACTGATTCAACTGCTGCGACCTCACGCCGCTTCCAAAGGGCTTACGCTTCATGCAGTTGTGGACCCCGAACTCGACTATCGTTTGCGTGGTGACTCGAACCATCTTCGACAGATATTGCTGAATTTGCTCGGGAATGCTGTCAAGTTCACTGAGCGTGGCGAAATTGTCTTGGGTGTAACGCTACGAAAGGCTACTGCGGACGGCGTGACCGCTCGTTTTGAAGTCAGGGACACGGGAATTGGCATCCCTCCCGAACTGTTGCCTCGAATTTTCGAGCGATTTGTTCAGGCAGACCAATCTGCAACTCGGCGTTTCGGAGGTAGCGGTCTAGGCACCACCATTGCAAAACAGCTCGTAGAGCTGATGGGTGGCACGATTGGAGTTCAGAGTCGCGTCGGGGAAGGAACGACGTTCTGGTTCGAGTTGCCATTGCTGCGTGACGAGGAGGCCGCAGCGACCGGCAGCGCCGCCGATTTGGGTGCAGATCAGCAGGTCCGATCGCTCCTCATAGCAGACCACGTGAACGCGCAAGCCATCGCGCCGCTGATTATTTCGGCTGGCGAACAAGTCGAAACACTCTCACCCTCCGAATCATTTGGAGCACGGCTCGACGAATTGACTGCGTCGGGAACCGGAATTCGAGCCGTCGTAGCGTGTTGCAATGTTGACAGTGCATGTTCGGCATTCACGTCGGTGCGGCAGCGATTTTCGGATCAAGAAGTTGCGCTCATCTTCATTGCGACGCGTTCACTATCGATTGTTGATAGCGCCCGCATAAAGAGCTTTCGAGAAGCGTTCGTATTTAATGGGGCACCCAACCCGCGACTCATTGCCAATGCAATTCATGCCGCAGTTGCCAACACGAATCGGGAATTGCCTGAAGCGCTTGATCTTTCGGAGGTCTTACGGCAAAAGCGCACTTACCTTCGGGTTCTGGTCGCCGACGACAACGCCACAAACCAAGCGATCATTTCGCAGTTGCTGGCGAGCGCTGGCCACAGTGTGTTGCTCGCGGAAGATGGCGACCAAGCACTTGACCTTTACGAGCGCGAATCGCCAGACATGGCGCTGCTTGACTTCAACATGCCCGGCCGAAATGGACTTGAGGTCATTCGGGCAATACGCGTGATGGAACCGCCAGGCACAAAGATTCCCGCGATCATTCTTTCGGCCTCAGTCACCCCGGAGGCCAAAACGCGAGCACTTGAGTCTGGCGCTGATGAGTTTGTCGGGAAACCATTTGATGCGGCCTCCCTCATTGCAACGGTAGATAAACTTGCTGGTCGACTAAACCGGCGCACAAATATTCGTCAAACACGACAGCAAAGAGCAATTGGCTCGACATCGGTTGAACGGACACGTTCACGCGCGGACGATCTCGATCCCGACCGTATCTTGAATTACGATCGTTTGGCCGAAATCGAAGACATTTCCAGAGACGCGCAGTTCACGATGGAACTGCTGCGTGGCTTCAAGAGCGACGTTGAATCGCTAATGCGCAGACTGGATGCGTCTACAAGAACGAACAGCCCAGAGACGATCGGCGACGTGTTGCACGCGCTAAAGGGCGCGGCGGTGGGAATTGGAGCATCGCAACTATCCTCGCTATGCGACGGCCTTCCTTCTGCAAAGCGAACTGATTCCGTCGAAGTCGCTAGGGTCGCGGAGCGAATTCGCAGTTGTGCGAAAACGACATTCGAATGTCTAGACGATTACGTTCGTAGACACCACCAAATTCCACTATAACTTGCGGCGCGGCAGCAGAGCCCCTAGGGAGGACTGGCTGCCACGACGCGAGATCACGATCAGGTGTTTGCCGCTTCGGCGAATTCAAACGATTTGCCGGCGGGAAGGACACACTCCTCGTCCGTCGAATTCAAACGATCTTGCGCCCGAGCTAGACGCGCCATCATTCGCAAGTCTCGATTCTCGAGCGCAACTGCGGCGTCGACCCAGATTTCGACGACAGCGCGCATTTCCGCGTGACTCACTGGCTGGAATTCGCGCTTCGCCTGCGACATTGCGCGATAGCTATTCCGTCGGCGCTTGCCGCGACTTGATGAGGTAGCGAATAGCCTCTAGCCCTGCGCCGTCGGCGGCAAGTTCGTCCACAACGCCGAGATTCGAACATTTCGGCGCGGTAGAATACCTTTCCGCTCATGATGATCTCCTCGGCCTCTTGAGCCCGACTTGCGCCCGAGAAGGGACAGAGCGCCCATACCAGGAAACATATTGAAGAGCACTTCCGGGAACGAGAACGACGCACTCTCCTCTGCAATGATCGTGTCGCTTGCAAGCGCACATTCGAATCCGCCTCCGAAGGCCTTTCCCTGAACGAGCGAGTACGTAACGACCTGGGCGTTGTATCCGACGATGCGCCGGTACATGTTGTCGACGCACGCGTGTCCGTAGTGACGCAACGATGCGCAGTCCTTGCGCAGGATCGCCTGAACGAACATCGCGAGGTCGCCGCCAAGATTGAAGATGCCAGGCACCGCGCTTCCGTATACTGCGTTTCGGATGCGGACATTCTTGGCCTTCGTGCATGAACCAGCCACTGTGCTGCTCGATGCGACCTTCGAACTTAGTGCTTTCCTTAGCAACAACTCCCGTTGAAGCACGGACGAGGCGCCGGCTTCATCCACCAGTACATCGTGGAGGTGTCCGCATCGAAGTCGACCATTGCTTGGCGCAGCTTCTTCGGATCGGCAAGAGACGGAAATTCGACGGCGGCATTCATTATGTTGCTCCCTAGGATTGAAAAGCTAGCGAGTACATGCACTACCGTACTGCCACATTGTGGCGAACAAAAGGAGCTTACGACCAGACGTCTTGCGCAAATCTTGTTTAGATTCGATATGTGCCAAAATGAGCAGTTCAAGTTGTTGACTACAAACATATCCATCAAACACAACATTTAGCGCCATCCGGGGCAACAACTAGTACTAATAGAATTCTGCGCTAAAGCGTAGCCCACGCCCCGCCCACCAACCCCTCCACCGGCCGAAACGTGGCCTTGTAAGCCATCTTCCGGCTCTCGGCGATCCAGTAGCCGAGGTAGAGGTAAGGGAGGCCGAGCCCTGCGCAGCGCTCGATTTGCCACAGGACGTTGTAGGTGCCGAAGCTTGCGCCCGGAACGTCGGGCTCGAAGAAGGTGTAGACGGACGAAAGCCCGTCGACCAGGCGGTCGACCAGGCTGACCATCCGCAGCCGTCACCTTCTCGCGGAACTCGTAGAGATCGGTCGCGACGTTGCTGTGCAAGCAGGAAGTGCTGGTACTGCTCGCGGCTGTCCTGGTCCATCCCGCCGCCGGGATGACGATAGCCGCTGATAGCGCAAGGTACAGCGCGTAATGTTCAGGATCGTACGCCAACTCGCGTCTAATTGCGCGTCAACGCGCGGTGATTGCGCAGGATCTTGCGCTGCGTGCGGCTTGGCTCGAACGTCGCGACCGGCACCCGGACCGGCACGCAGGCGCGGCAGTGGTCGCAATACGGACGGTAGGTGAACGCGCCGCTGCGACGAAAGCCGAGCCGCACCAGCTCGCTGTAGACGCGGGTGTCGATCAGGTGGCTGGGCGTCGCCACCTGCGAGCGCGCGGCACGGTCGGGCAGGTAGCTGCAGGGATACGGCGCCGTCGCGTAGAACTGCAGCGACGTCAGCGGTAGGTCGTTGAGCTTGCTCACCGCGTACCTGTCATGGCCTGTTCGCGGCCGCCTGGGCGCTAGCGGCGCCACCCGGCCGGAGGGTCGGCCGAGTGTATCAATTCCGCGAGATGCGCGGCAAACCGCGATCGCGGGAATCGGGCGGGCGCCCGAAGGCCGCCAGGTGCGCGGTCTCCTGCTGGCAGTCGATCGAGCGGAACACCCAGGCGTTGCAGCAATGCGCAACAAGCTGCACCAGCGCGACCTTCGATGCATCGGTCTCGTGCGCGAACATCGACTCGCCGAAGAACATGCGTCCGAGCGCCAAGCCGTAGAGCCCGCCGACCAGCCGCCCGTCGCGCCAGCTCTCGACCGAATGCGCATAGCCGCGCCGGTGCAGCTCGCAGTAGGCGTCGACCATCTCCGGCGTGATCCAGGTACCGCCCTGCCCTGCTCGCGGCGTCGCCGCGCACGCCTCGATCACCGATCGCGGAACGCGGTGTCGACGCGGATCTCGAACGTGCCCGCGCGCACACGCTTGCGCAGCGAGCGCGTCACGCGGAACTCGTCGACGAGCAGCACCATCCGCGGATCGGGACTCCACCACAGGATCGGCTGGCCTTCGGAGTACCACGGGAAAGATGCCTGCCGATAGGCCGCGAGCAGCCGCGCCGGCGACAGATCGCCGCCGACCGCGAGCAGGCCGTTCGGCTCGGCCAGCGCGGTCACGATCGGCGGAAAGGGCATCGCGCCGCGCAGCCAGGTGATCACGGCGCAGGAACGAACCGTGTCGCGCCGCGGAACGGCGCGAGCACCGGCAGCCGGGCGGGGCAAACATCGACGGCGAAGCGAACGCGGCATGACGGCAGTGTAGGGGCGAGGCAGTTCCGGTAAAATCGCCCGCATCCCGCGGCGGGGCGTGCCATCGCAATCGCATTCCGCCCGACCGCCCGGTTCGCCCCGGTAGCTCAGTGGATAGAGCAGCCCCCTCCTAAGGGGCAGGTCGGACGTTCGATTCGTCTTCGGGGCGCCATCCTTTCCTCCGCAGGTCCACGTTGTCTTCGCTCTCCGCTCTCCGTCACGCCTGCCACTCGCTACCGCATCGCCCCGCTCGATCCGCACGCGCATCTCTACGAGGTCGCGGTCACGGTCGAGGACGCCCGACCCCGCCGGCCAGCGCTTCGCGCTGCCGACCTGGATTCCCGGCAGCTATCTGATCCGCGAGTTCGCGCGCCATTTCGTCGCCGTGCGCGCGAGTGCGCCGGCGCACGCCGTCGCCGCTCACGAAGACCGCGAAGAACGTCTGGCAGGCCGCGCCGTGCACCGGCCCGCTGACGGTCGTCGCGCACGTCTATGCGTTCGACCTGTCGGTGCGCGCCGCCTACCTCGACGCGCACGCGCGGCTACTTCAACGGCCCGTCGGTGTTCCTGCTGCCCGGACGGCCGCGAGCACGCGCCGTGCGAGGTCGAGATCGTGCCGCCGGACGGCGCGGCCTACGCGCGACTGGCGCGTCGCCACGACGCTGCCGCGCGCTGGCGCGCCCGCCCTACGGCTTCGGCCCCTACCGCGCCGCGAACTACGACGAGTTGATCGACCATCCGGTCGAGACGGGCGACTTCGCGCTGGCGACGTTCGACGGCCGGCGGCGTCCCGCACGACATCGCGATCTCCGGCCGGCAGCACGCCGACCTCGACGCGGCTCGCGCGCGACCTCGCGCGCGTGTGCCAATGGCAGATCGACCTCTTCGGCGGCGCGCCCTTCGATCGCTACCTGTTCCAGGTCACGGCCGTCGGCGACGGCTACGGCGGGCTCGAGCACCGGTCGAGCACGAGCCTCCTGTGCCGCCGCGACGAGCTGCCGCATGCCGGCGATGGACGGCGATCGACGACGACTACCTCACGTTCCTCGGGCTCGCGAGCCACGAGTATTTCCACGCGTGGAACGTGAAGCGCATCAAGCCCGCGGCGTTCGCGCCCTACGACCTCGCGCGCGAGAACTACACGCGGCAGCTGTGGGCGTTCGAGGGCATCACGTCGTACTACGACGATCTCGCGCTCGTGCGCTGCGGGCTCATCGGCGCCGAGCGCTATCTCGAGCTGCTCGGCGCGCACGATCACCACGGTGCTGCGCGGACCCGGGCCGCCACGTGCAGAGCGTCGCCGACTCGAGCTTCGACGCGTGGATCAAGTACTACCGGCACGGACGAGAACACGCCCAACGCGGTGGTCAGCTACTACGCCAAGGGCGCGCTCGTCGCTTGCGCGCTCGACCTGACGCTGCGCGAAGGCGGCGCGCGAGCGCTCGACGACCTGATGCGCGCGCTGTGGGAGCGCTACGGACGCCCGGCATCGGCGTCCCGGAGGACGGCATCGCCCGCCTCGCGAGCGAGCTCGCGGGCCGCGACCTGTCGACTTCTTCGCCCGCTACGTCGACGGCACCGACGACCCGCCGCTCCCCGAGCTCCTCGCGGACTTCGGCGTCGTCTTCAGTCGCGCCCCGCGCATGGCGCGAAGGATCGCGGCGGCAAGCCGGCAGCGGCCACGCGCCGCGCGTGCACGCTCGGCATTCGCCTCGGCGCCGACCAGAAGCTCGCGACGTGCTGCGCGACGGTCCCGCCGCGCGCGCCGGACTCTCCGCGCAGCGACACGCTGGTCGCGATCGACGGCCTCAAGGCGACGCCGGAGCGCCTCGCCACGATGCTCGCGCAGCACGCGCCGGGCGACGCCGTCGAAGTCCACGCGTTTCGCCGCGACGAGCTGATGCGTTCACCGTCACGCTGGTGCTGCCGCCGGCCGACACCTGCTTCCTGACGCTCGACGGCGCCGCACCCGGCAGACGTCGCGGCGCGCCGCCAAGGCTGGCTCGGGACCTGAACGTGAGCTGGCGGCACGTCGCCGCAGGTATCGTCGCGGCGCTTGCGGCGGTGCGGCGCGGCGTTCGCGCTCGAGCCGCCCGCGACGCGCGTCGATGCCACCGTCGAGACGCTGCACGGCGCCGCCGTCGCCGATCCGTATCGCTGGCTCGAGGACACCGCCGCGCCAGCGACGCGCGACTGGTTCGCGCGCAGGACGCGTACACGCGCAGCGTGCTCGACGCGCTGCCCGGACGCGCCGCGTTGCGCGAACGCGTCATGGCGCTCGGCGCCGCCGACGAGCGCGATCCGGGACCTGCAATGGGCCGGCGAGCGGCTGTTCTACCTGAAGCGCGACGCCGGCGACGAGTTCTATCGGCTGTGCATGCGCGACGGCCTCGCGGGCGTCGAGCGCGTGCTGGTCGATCCCGCCACGCCTCGGCACCGCCGGAATGCCGGCGAGCATCGACTATTTCCGCGCATCGCCGAACGGCCGGCGGGTCGCGTACGGCATTGCGCTGGCGGCAGCGAGGATGCCACGCTGCACGTGCTCGACGTCGACACCGCTGAAGCCGATCGGCGCGCCGATCCCGCGCGCGCGATGGGCGGCGCCGTCGTGGCGCTTCGACAGCAGCATCCTGTTCTACACGCAGCAGCGCGTGCTGCCGCCCGGCGCGCCGGCCGCCGACACGCTGCGCGGCAGCCTCGCCTATCAGCGCGTCTTCGACGCGGACGGCGCGCCGCGCGCGACGTCGCGCTGTTCGGCATGGGCCTGTCGCCGGCGGTCGACGCTGGCGCCGGACGACATGCCGTCGATCGAGTCGTCGCCGGTGTCGCCGTTCGTGATCGGCGTCGTGCAGCACGGCGTGCAGCGCGAGCTCTCCCTCTACGTGGCGCGCGCTCACCGAGCTGCGCGGCGCCGACACGCCCTGGCGCAAGCTCGCCGGACCGCGAGCGCGGCATCGTGAGCTTCGACCTGCGCGGCGAATGGATCTACGTCGTCACGAACGAGAATGCGCGCCGCGCTATCGGGTGCTGCGCTGGTCGCTCAACGACGCCGGCCCGTTCGATCCGTCGGCGGCCGCGGTCGTGGTGCCGGAGTCCGCGCGCGTGGTGCGCGGTGTCGCGATGGCCAAGGAAGCGCTCTACGTGCAGCAGGCGCGACGCCGGCTATGCGCGCGCTCGTGCGGCTGCCGTTCAACCCCGCGCCGCGCAAGGCGCGCGCCCGCGCAAGCCGCGCCGGCGGCGCCGAAGCCCACCGCGGCGACGCGCCACTGAGCGGCGAGGTGCGCCTGCCCTTCCCCGGCCGCGATCGACGAGCTCGTCACCGATCCGCTGGCCACCGGCGCGCTCGTGCGCCTGGCGAGCTGGACCGAAGCGCCCGGTTATTTCGCGCTGGACGTCGCGCCGGCGCGGTCAACGCGCACGCCGCTGCTCGCGCCTTCGCGCGCGCGACTTTCGCGACGTCGCGGTCACGCGCGCGTCGGGTGCGCAGCCACGACGGCGTCGACGTGCCGGTCACGATCGTGCATCGCCGGTCGACCGCGCGCGACGGCAGCGCGCGCGTGCTGCTCGAAGCGTACGGCGCCTACGGCATCGGCGAGGACCCGCGCTTCGCGCCGTCGCTGCTGGCGTGGCTCGACCGCGGCGGCGTGTACGTCGGTCGCGCACGTGCGCGGCGGCGGCGAGCTCGGCGAGGACTGGCACCGCGCGGGCTTCAAGGCGACCAAGGCCAACATCGTGGCGCGACGTCGTCGCGGTCGCGCAGTGGCTCGTGCGCGGAGCGCTGGACGGCACGCCCGCGCGACTCGCGGTCAGCGGCAGCAGCGCGGGCGCCATCGCGGCGGGCCGCGCGATGATCGCGCAGCCGGAGCTCTTCGCGGCGTTCGTGAGCCTGGTCGGCTTCCACGACACGCGTGCGCAGCGAGATCGGCGCCGACCGGTCCGGCCAATGTCGCGGAATTCGGCAGCGTCGGCGACGCGAAGGCGGATTCGCGACCTGCTCGCGATGAGCACCTACGCGAACCTGCGCGACGGGGTGGCGTATCCCGCCGCGCTGTTCACCGCGGGCTTCAACGATCCGCGCGTCGACGCGTGGGATCCGGGCAAGACGGCCGCGCGCATGCAGGCGATCACCGCGGGCCCGGGCGGCAGCGGCAAACCGGTGCTGCTGCGCGTCGATTTCGCGGGCGGCCACGGCAGCAGCACCGCCGACCGGCCGCGTCGACGAATACACCGACGTGCTGGCGTTCCTGCTGTGGCAGACGGGCGCTGCCCGACTTCCGCGCTGCCGTGAGCGCGCGCTAGAGCTCGACCGCCGGATTGAGCGTGTAGCGCCCGGTCACGGACGCCTGCGCGAGGATGTGGCCGTCCATCGCCGCGCGCGCCTGCGGCGCCCGTGAACTTGTCGGGCACCTGCGAGCGCGGGCACGTCGAGCGCGTAGAGCGTGAACACGTAGCGGTGCGGCGATCTCGTCGTTCCACGGCGGGCACGGGCCGTCGTAGCCGTAGTAGTCGCCGCCCATGTCCTTGTCGCCGGCGAACCACGCCGTGTAGTCGTTGATGCCGTGGCGGCCTTCGCGCGGCGCCTGCGGACCGGGCTTGCCGCGCGCGACGACGCCGTCGGAGTGCTCGCCGCGCTCGATGCCCGTGCGTCGCGGGCGGCGAGGTCGATCGAGCGCCCAGTGGAAGAAAGCGACGCGCGGCAGCGACGCCGGCACCGCGCGTCCTTCCTGGTTCACGTCGTCGCCGCGCGACGGCACGTCCGGATCGTGGCAGAGGAGCGCGAGCGAGCGCGTGCCCGACGGCACGCCGCTCCACGCGAAGTCGGGATTGCGGTTGGCGGACAGCTTCACGTGCGTCGCCGGGTCGATCACCGCGAACGCGAACTCGCCGGGAATGATGCCGCTGTCGGCGAACGCCGTCGTCGTGAGCTTCATGGTTCAGTCCTTCTTCTGCCAGTGCGGCGGAATCGTGGCGGCGAAGATACGGCAGCGCCTCGACCCGCTTCTTCCACGCGGCGAGCGCGGGCGGCAGCAGCGACGCGGCATCGAAGACCGGCGAGCGCATCGCGCAGCGGTCGAGGAACGCCACCAGCGGATAGAACGCGTAGTCGGCGGCCGACAGCGGCCCGCCGAGGAAATCGCCCGGCGAGTGCGCGCGTCGAACAGCGCGTACTCCTCGCGCACCGCCTGCATGCCGTCGGCCAGGCGCTTGGGGTCGCGTTCCTCGGGCTTCTTGCGAAATCGCCTCCTCGATGATCGGCTCGATCGCCTCGTCGAAGTAGTTGTCGACCTCCGCGATCAGCCGCCGGATCAGCGCGCGTGCGCGCGCATCGCCGGGGAACAGCGGCGACGCCGCGGCCCGGATAGGCCTCGTCCAGGTACTCGACGATGGCGTTGGACTCGTAGAGCACGAAGTCGCCGTCGACGATCATCGGCACGCGATGGCGCGGATTGAGCGCCACGAACTCCGGCTTGCGCGTGTCGCCCGCGGCGAACGACAGGATCTTGCGCTCGTAGGCAAGCGCCTTGTGCTCGAGCGCGAGCTGCACGCGCCACGCGAACGGCGAGCCCGAGCCGTAGTAGAGCGTGATCATTTGTCCGATTTCCCTTGCGGCTGGCCGCTGCCGCGCATCGCTTCGAGCGAGGCCTTCTGCAGCTCCATCGTCTTGATGCTCATCTGCATCATGTTGACGCTCATCGTGAGCCAGTTCTCGATGATGCGCAGCTCGGCGATCTTGCGGTCGATCTCGACGGGATCGAGCGCCGCGAACATCGCCGCCGGATGCGGGAACGGCATGCCGACCGGTGCCGCCGCGCCGCGGCCGCCGGCGCGCGCGAAGCCGGGCATCGCGATGCCCAGCGGATTCCACATGCGCTGCATGAATTCGAGCGCATCCTGCGGCGAGAACGGAAACGCGTTGCCGGCCCCGGCTGCGGGGTTCGGGATGCTTGGGATCGCTGGCCATGGAGGCTCCTCCTCCTTGTGCCGGCGGCGCGGCCGTCGGGGACGTGCGGTTTGCTACTATCCTCCCCTATGGCGGACCCCGGCGCAACCTTGCTCGAGCGCTTAGCCGGCATCGTCGGCGAGGCGCACGTGCTGTCCGCGCGCCGGCGGACGTCGAACCTTTCGTCGCGGATTGGCGCGGCAACTATCGCGGCGTCGCGCGCGCCGTCGTGCAGCCCGCGTCGACCGACGAGGTGCGCGCCGTCGTGCGCGCCTGCGCCGAGGCCGGCACGCCCATCGTCCCGCAGGGCGGCAACACCGGGCCTGTGCGGCGGCGCGGTTCCGCACGCGACCGGCGACGAGATCGTGCTGTCGCTGACGCGCATGAAGCGCGTGCGCGCGCTCGACGCCGCCAACGCGACGATCACGGTCGAGGCCGGCCTGCCGCTCGCCGGCGTGCAGGAAGCGGCCGCCGACGCCGGGCTGTTCTTTCCGCTGTCGCTCGCCTCCGAAGGCAGCTGCACGATCGGCGGCAATCTCTCGACCAACGCCGGCGGCACCGCCGTGCTGCGCTACGGCAACACGCGCGAGCTCACGCTGGGCATCGAGGCGGTGCTCGCCGACGGCAGCGTCTTCGACGGCCTGCGCGGCCTGCGCAAGGACAACACGGGCTACGACCTGAAGCAGCTCTTCATCGGCGCCGAAGGCACGCTCGGCATCGTCACGGCGGCGGTGCTGAAGCTGTTTCCGACGCCGCGCACGCAGGTCACGGCGCTGGCCGCGGTCGCGTCGGTGGCGACGCGATCGCGCTGCTCGCGCGGCTCAAGGGCGCGCTCGCCGATCGCCTGGTCGGATTCGAGTTGATGAGCGCGTTCTCGCTCGCGCTGTCGCGCAAGCATCATCCGGGGTCGCCGGATCTGCTGCCCGGCCATCCGTGGTACGCGCTGGTCCAGGCCGACGACAGCGCGGCCGACGCGCCGCTGCCGGCGCGCGGTCGAGGCGGCGCTCGGCGAGCCGTCGAAGCCGGCATCGTCGTCGACGCGCGATCGCGCAATCGCAGGACCAGGCGCAGCGTCTGTGGGCGCTGCGCGAGAACATCAGCGAAGCGCAGCGCGCGAGGGCCCCAACATCAAGCACGACATCTCGCTGCCGGTGTCGGCGATCCCGGCGTTCATGCGCCGAATGCGAAGCGGCGCTCGGCGGCGGCGTTTCCCAGGCGCGCGCCTGGTCGTGTTCGGCCACCTGGGCGACGGCAACCTGCACTACAACCTGTCGGCACCCGAAGGCGTCGACGCGCGCGACTTCATGGACAACGCCGCACGCGCGCAACCGCATCGTCCACGACCTCGTCGCGCGCCACGGCGGCAGCTTCACCGCCGAGCACGGCGTCGGGCAGTTGAAGCGCGAGGACCTCGCTGCGCTACAAGAGCCCGGTCGAGGTGGCGCTGATGCGCGCGGTCAAGGCGGCGTTCGATCCGCGCGGCCTCATGAATCCGGGCAAGGTTCTTTGATGGGCAAGATCATCTTCTGGATCGTCGTCATCTTCGGCGTGCTGTTCGCGCTGCGCATGTACAACGTCGCCAAGGCGCGGGCGCGGCGCGCCGCAGCGCAAGGCCGCGGCAAGCCGGCGGCGCAGGCCATGGTCCAATGCGTCAGGCTGCGGCGTGTTCCTGCCCGCGCCCGAGGCGCGGACGACCGCCGACGGGCTATCGCTGCGCCGATCCGCGCGTGCGCGCGGCAACCGCACGCGTTGACGCGGCGCGGGCCGCGCACTATATAGCTGTCGACCATGCAACCCGCCCCCGCCATCCCGCCGTTCGAGCCGCCGCCGCTGCCTGTCGCCGATGGGCGATTCCGGGCCGCCGCATCCTGTGGATCGTCGGCCTCTATCGCGCGATCTGCGCGGCCATGCTGCTGGGCGCCGCGCTGCTGCTCGATCCCAAGACGCTCAACATCGTCAACCCGAACGCGTTCATCACGGGCACCGGGCTGTACTTCGTGTTCGGGCTGTCGTCGTTCTGGTGGGTGCAGCAGGATCGCCTGCCGATGCCGCTGCCGACGATGCTGTTCAGCCTGCTCGCCGGCGACGTGTTCTTCCTGTCGCTCGTCATGTACGCCGGCGGCACGCTTCGGCGCGCCGCTGCCGATCCTGCTGTTCCCGCAGCTCGCCGCGGCCGGCTGGATCCTGCGCACGCAGACCGCGTTCTTCCACGCGGCGTTCGCCGCCATCTGCCTGCTCGGCCTCGACGGCTACCGCGTGCTCCAGGGCACGGTCGGCGGCGCCGCAGGTGTTCCAGACCGGGCATCATCGGCTTCGGCTATTTCGCCACCGTCGGCATCGCGGTCGCGCTCGGCCGCTACACGAAGCAGTCGGAGGACCTCGCCGCGCAGCGCGGCATCGACGTCGCCAATCTCGAGCAGGTCAATCGCCTCATCATCCAGGACATGCAGGACGGCGTGCTCGTCGTCGACCTGAACGGCGTCGTGCGCGGCCACAACGCGCAGGTGACGCGCCTGCTCGGCGGCTTCGGCCGCATGCGCGGCGGCATGCGCCTCGCGGAATTCTCCACCACGCTGCACGACTACTGGCGGCGCTGGCAGGAGGACTTCACCGAAGCGCTGCCGCCGTTCAAGGTCGAGGCCACGCAGCGGCTGCTGCGCGTGCGGCTCGTGCGCATCGGCACCGGGTTGAACGGCGGGACGCTGATCTACCTCGAGGACCTGGGGCGCGCGCAGACCGAAGCGCAGCAGATGAAGCTCGCGGCGATGGGCCGGCTCACCGCGTCCATCGCGCACGAGGTGCGCAACCCCTTGTCCGCGATCAACCAGGCGGCGCAGCTGCTGGAGGAGGATGGCGCGGTCGCGCCGGAGGGCGCGCGCCTGCTCGGCATGATCCGCAACAACGCGAAGCGGATCGACCGCATCGTCGGCGAGGTGCTGCAGTTCAACCGCCGCGACCGCCAGCAGCCGGAGACGGTGCCGCTCGCCGATTTCATGCGCACGCTGATCGACGAGATCGTGCAGGCGGAGAACATGCCGCCCGGCAGCGTCGTGCTGCAGATTCCGGACGACCTCCTCATCATCTTCGACCGCGGCCACTTGAACCAGATCGTCTGGAACCTGGTGCGCAACGCCTGGCAGCACTGCCAGAAGAAGGAAGGCAGCATCCGCGTGCTCGCGCGCGCCGGCTACATGGGCGACGCCGTCATCTGCGAGCTGATGGACGACGGCCCGGGCATCCCCGCCGAGCTGCGCCCGCAGATCTTCGAGCCGTTCTTCACGACGCGCCCGGGCGGCACCGGGCTCGGCCTCTACATCGCGCGCGAGCTCGCCGACGCCAACGGCGCGGCGCTCGAGCTGCTGCCCAAGGGCCCCGGCGCCCATTTCCGGATGACGTTGAAGCGCGCATCGATCGCCGGAGACGGCCGGCATGATGCCCGCGCCCGCCGCCGTAACGAAGGGGAGCACCATGACGAGAACGAATCCGCGGTCAACCGAAGGTGCTCGTCGTCGACGACGAGCCGGACCTGCTCGAGCTCCTCGAGCTCACGCTGTCGCGCATGGGCCTCGACACCTCGCGCGCCGAGACCGTCGGCGACGCGATCCGCCTGCTCGACAAGGAGCAGTTCGACCTGTGCCTCACCGACATGCGGCTGCCCGACGGCGAGGGCCTGCGCGTCGTCGAGCACATCAACCAGAAGGGCCTCGACGTGCCCGGTCGCGGTGATCACCGCGTTCGGCAGCGCGGAGAACGCGGTGGCCGCGCTCAAGGCCGGTGCGTTCGACTACCTCGCGAAGCCGGTCGCGCTCGAGCAGCTGCGCGCGCTGGTCAAGCAGGCGCTCAAGGTGCCCGAGAAGGAGCAGCCGGCGAGCCAGTACAACCTGCTCGGCGAGTCGCCGGCGATGCAGCAGGTGCGCGGCCTCATCGATCGCCTCGCCAAGAGCCAGGCGCCCGTGTTCATCAACGGCGAGTCCGGCAGCGGCAAGGAGCTCGCGGCGCGGACGATCCACCTGCACGGCCCGCGCGGCGAGCAGCCGTTCGTCGCGGTGAACTGCGGCGCGATTCCCGAGAACCTGATGGAGAGCGAGTTCTTCGGCTACCGCAAGGGCGCGTTCACCGGGCGCCGAGGCCGACCGCGACGGCTTCTTCCAGGCCGCCAACGGCGGCACGCTGTTCCTCGACGAAGTGGCCGACCTGCCGCTCGCGATGCAGGTGAAGCTCCTGCGCGCGATCCAGGAGAAGAAGGTGCGCAAGGTCGGCGCCACGCAGGAGGAGCCGGTCGACGTGCGGATCATCAGCGCCACGCACAAGAAGCTCACCGCGCTGGTCGAGTCCGGCAACTTCCGGCAGGACCTCTACTACCGGCTGCACGTGATCGAGCTCAACATGCCGAGCCTGCGCGAGATGCGCGAGGACATTCCGCTCATCGCCAACGCGATCCTCGCGAAGCTCACGCGCGGCGGCACGGCGCGGCTCGAGCCCGAAGGCGATCGCGGCGCTCGAGCAGTACCCGTTCCCCGGCAACGTGCGCGAGCTCGAGAACATCCTCGAGCGCGGGCTTTCGCTGGCCGCCGATCCGCTGCGCATCACTGCCGAAGACCTGCACCTGACGCCGATGGCGGACGAGTCGGAGGGCGCGCTGCCGCAGGGCGACAAGTGGCCGCTGCAGGACTATCTCGATCGCGTCGAGCGCTCGGCGATCAACGAGGCGCTGGAGAAGACGCGCTTCAACCGCACGGCGGCGGCCAAGCTGCTGGGCATCACCTTTCGCGCGATGCGCTACCGGATGGAGCGGCTTGGGCATCAAGTGATCCGCTTCCCGTTTGCCGCGGCTCGCCGCACGTCTATCACGTCGCGTTTTGGGGGAGCGGACGCTCGCTCGATACGTTGCGTCCGCTCCGGGCACATCGAAATGCGGCGGGTCAGCCCTCGTACTTGAACGACAGCTGGACACGGGCCCGGTAGGCCACGACCTTCCCGCCCTCGACTTTCATGTCCAGCTTCGAGACTTCCGCGATCCGCAGGTCGCGCAGCGACTTGCTCGCGGCCGTCACCGCATTCGCGGCCGCATCCTCCCACGACTTGGTGCTGGTGCCGATCACCTCGGTGACGCGATAGACGCCGTCCCCGGCACTTTTCGTCTTGGCCATGATCTCTTCTCCTCGTCAGAGTCGGCCACCGCAACCGCGCCATGCGGCAGGGGGCTCGGGCCATGATACCCGTGCAGTCTGGCTCGCCGCGAGGGCCGCTCCGCGGCGCGGAGGCGAACGCCGCCGAATCCTGCCCCTGGTCGTCGAGCCGCGGCACCCTCGACGCAGCTGCGAACCGCCCTCAGGCGCCCCTTAGGAGCGAAGGCCTCCAAGGCGGCGAAGCACGTCTACCGCAACGCCGCAAAACGCCGCCGTCCACGCTGCAAGCGCGATGTACAGAAAGCCCGATGGCAGGAACCCGAGAAAATCAAAGCCCATTGCCGCGATCATCTCGTGGGTGCTGGCCGCGTACATGCCCAGGGGGAAAACCGCGCCCCAGTACAGCGGATCGTATTTCATCGGGAAGCGCCGATACACGTGGCGCCACACGGCGAGCACGACCAGCATGGGGATCCACCACGTGCCCGGTCGCCCAGTAGAAGACCGTGAAGCCCTTGATGAACGGCAGCAGCGAAAGCAGAAACGGCGCATCCGGCGCATTGATGATGAGCAGCGAACCCGCCAGCGTCGAAATCGCCATCGCGCCCATGTTGATCCAGTACGGTGGCGACAGGTCGCCTGGGGCAAGCGGGAAGAACGTGTAGCGGTAGAAGATCAGCGACATCATCCAGATGTAGAGCATGCCGCCCCACAGCCACATCGAGAGCGCGAGAAAGTTCATCTCCAGCTTGTAGGGCTGCTCGATGTGAGCGGCCAGCAATGCGCTCAGGACCGCGATCGATTGGGTCGCCACGACGGCGAGCAGCCACGCACCGCTGATCCCCTTGTCGAGGGTCGGCTTGTGCTCCTTGATCGTCAAGCCCGCGAATATCGTGTACGTCAGGCCGATCCACAGCACGATGGCCGCGACCCACAATGCCGCGCCCGTGCGGTAGTCCGCCGCGAGCACGACGAACTGGCTGCCGAGGACGCTCGTCCCCGCCACCGCGGTGAAGAACCCGGGGCCGCGCAGGTGATCGACCATGTCGCCGAAGAACCGGTGCGGGAAGCGGACCATGCGCAGCACGGTCAGGATCCAGAGCAGCGCGTAGACCACGATATTGAGCCGGAACAACGCTTCCGCTACGCCCGGCATGGCCAGCAGGTGAGCGGCCAGCGAGACGATGCCGGTGGCCATGACCATGCCGAAATACGCGGGCGACAGACCGGCCAGCCCGGAGAGGGGGCGACCGCCCGGCGGGTCGTGCCGGGACGGCGATCCGCGTTCGTCGGAGGTCGCCATCACGGTGGATCGATGGGCCCGATCGAAGAGCCGGTCCCGGCTTTCTGTCGTGTCATCGGTGAGGATTGTTCGGCACGGGGTGTCGGCGGTCAGGGCAACGATCGTCGCGACCAGGAAATCTATCAGGTTCCACCGGCCGCGTACCCTCCTTCCGGCGGCACTCGCCGCGCAGTGCGCTCGACGGCCTGCGCTTCCGCCCGCAGCATCGTGACCACGTCGGCAATCCGTGCGGCCGGCACTCGGGTCGCGCTTCCCGCCAGTGCGAGCGAGCCGAACGGCGCTTCGCTCGCAGTTCGGCGTCGCGAAGACGATCGCGGGGATCACGCGCGACACCACGCTGGTCCCGGACGACGTGATCTGGATTGGCACCGACGATCCGACGCTCGACATGGTCGCGGGTGACGAGGTCGAGATCGCGATCACCGGCATCGGCGCGCTGCGCATCCCGGTGCGCGCCGCAGCGCGTGAGCCGCGGGGGCTGGTAGTAGCATAGGGCCCGCGCCGTTCGGGTCGCGCATCAGCGGCTTTTGGCGCACCGAGCCCGTGCCCACACCCGACCGTTCCGACTGGCTTTCCTCGCTCGCCCGCGACGCGCCGCAGCGCCGGCGCGCGCCCGCGCTGCGCATCGGCCGCGACGGCGTCGCCGCCGGCGTGCCGTTCATCGCGTCGCCCAATCACGATGCGCGGCCGCAAGGAGAAGCGCCTTCGCTCGTCGTGATTCACGGCATCTCGTTGCCGCCGGGCGAATTCGGGGGCGACGGCGTGGCGCGCCTGTTCACCAACGCGCTCGACCCGGTGGCGCATCCGTTCTACGCGACCATCGCCGAACTGCGCGTGTCCGCGCATTTCTTCATTCGCCGCGACGGGTCCCCGCTCCAGTTCGTCTCGTGCAACGAGCGTGCGTGGCACGCCGGCGTCTCGCAGTGGCGGGGCCGCGAGCGCTGCAACGACTTCTCCATCGGCATCGAGCTCGAGGGAACGGACGAGACGCGCTACGAGGACGCGCAATACGCGATCCTCGCGCGCCTCCTGCAGGCGCTGAAGCGCCGCTACCCGCTGCTCGCGGCCGCCGTGGGCCACAGCGACATCGCGCCGGGTCGCAAGACGGACCCCGGGCCGAGCTTCGACTGGGATCGCCTGGCCGTTCTTGCGGGCGCGCAACGGCTGTGACGAGCCTGCTGCGCGTGGACGACTGCGGCCTGTACTGCGAGGCGGGCGGCTTCCACATCGACCCGTGGCGTCCGGTGGCCCGCGCGCTGATCACGCACGCGCACGCCGACCACGCGCGCAGCGGCAGCGATGCCTATCTCGCCGCGAGCGCAGGCTTGCCGCTGCTGCGCGCACGCCTCGCCGAGGACGCGGCCATCGAAGGCATCGGGTACGGCGAGCGCCGGCGCATCGGCGCGGTGGAGGTGTCGTTCCACCCGGCCGGGCACGTGCTCGGCAGTGCGCAGATCCGCATTTCCACCGCGCACGAAACGGTGGTCGTCTCGGGCGACTACAAGCTCGCGCCCGATCCCACCTGCGCGCCCTTCGAGCCGGTCCCGTGCGACACCTTCGTCACCGAGTCGACCTTCGGCTTGCCCGTCTACCGCTGGGAGCCGCCGGCAATGACGATGGCCGCGATCCTCCGCTGGTGGCAGGGCAATCGCGACGAGGGACGCGCGAGCGTGCTGTTCGCCTACGCGCTGGGCAAGGCGCAACGAATCCTCACCGGCCTCGCCGGCGTGGCCAACGAGTTCCCGGGTCCGATCTTCGTGCACGGCGCCATCGAGCGTATCAACCGCGCCTACGAGGCCGCGGGCGTGGTGTTGCCGGCCAGCGCCAAGGTCGCCGACGCGCCCGCGGGCACCGATTGGTCGCAGGCGTTGATCCTGGCGCCACCTTCCGCGCGCGGGAGCCGCTGGCTGCATCGATTCGATCCGCTGTCGACCGCGTTCGCCTCCGGCTGGATGGCGCTGCGCGGGCCGCGCCGGCGGGCCAACCTCGACCGCGGCTTCACGCTTTCCGACCACGCCGACTGGCCGGCGCTCAACGCGGCGATTGCCGCCGCGAGTCCATCCGAGGTGTGGGTCACGCACGGCTACCGCGACGAGCTGGTCCGCTGGCTCACCGAGCGGGGCCGGCCCGCGCGGGCACTGGAGACCCGCTACGAAGGCGAAGCCGGCGCCGCGCCGGCGGATGCGATGGAAACCGCCGGGCGAGCCCGACGCCGATGCAGCCCGAGGACCGGCGGCCGTTCCCAGCTAAGGGGCCCCCGTACCCCCATCGGGACAGGCAGTATCAAAATGCGGTATCATTAGCGGTTGACCGGTGCCGTGGCACGGCGAAGCCAGAACAGGGGAAACCCGGCGCCGCGCCTTTAAGGCGGGCGGAGCCCGCACTGCGGCCGCCCGTTCGAACGGCGCTAAGGCGCCCTTAAGGCAGGCCGGCGATCCTACGGAATCCATGCAGCTACTCGCGGACTACTTTCCGCTCATCCTCTTTTTCCTTGCCTTCAAGTGGCAGGGAATCATGGTCGCGACCGGCGTCGCGATCGCCGCGTCCATTGCGCAGATCGCCTGGTTCAAGTGGAAGGGCAAGGTCTCCGCGGTGCACTGGATCTCGCTCGCGATCATCGTCGTGTTCGGCGGCGCCACGCTGATCCTGCAGGACGAGGTGTTCATCAAGTGGAAGCCGACGGTGCTCTATGGCGCGTTCGGCACCATCCTCGCCGTGGGCAAGCTGGCGCTTCGGCCGCGACCTCATCGCCTACCTCCTGAAGGACATCGAGCTGCCGCCTGCCGTATGGACGCGCGTGACGTGGGCCTGGAGCGCCTTCTTCTTCGCGATGGCGGCGCTCAACTGGTATGTCGCGTTCCATTACCCCACCGACGTCTGGGTGAACTTCAAGGTGTGGGGCGGCATCGGGCTGTTCCTGGTCTTCGCGCTCGCGCAGGGCTTGTTCCTCGCACGCTACGTGACGGAACGCCCAGAAGCCGTGACGATGGTGGCTGCCGCGCTGAAAAGCTCGCCTGGCGCCGCTGGCGCCGGTCGTGCTCGAGCTCGACGACGACAGCGCCGAGCACGCCGGCCACGCGGGCGCCGCGGGCGGCGGCGGGCACTTTTCGCTGCTGATCGTGTCCGAGCAGTTCGCCGGCCTGACGCTGCTCAAGCCGGCATCGTGCCGTGCTCGATCGCGTCGGCGATCTCATCCCCAATCCCGTGCACGCGCTTGCCATTCGCGCGTACACACCGGACGAATTCCCTTCCTGACGAAAGACTGAAAGGATGCACGCAATGACCCGAACGACAATGACCGTCGCGGCACTGGCCGCGTTCGCCGCCATGGGCGTCGCCCAGGCGCAACCTGCCGCACCGAAGGCGGCGGCCCCCGCTGCGCCGGCCGCGGCGACTGCCGCCGCCCCCGCGGGCAAGACGCTCTTTCCGCAGTCGCAGTTCGACCTCATGCTGAAGGAGCGCGTTGCGCAGGGCCAGCCGGACTCGCCGGAGCTGCGCAACGCGATCCGCGAGGAGCTCAACACGCGCGAGCTTCTGACCCGCGAAGCGAAGAAGGCGAACCTCGACAAGAACGCCGACGTCAAGAACCAGATGGACCTCGCGAGCAATACCGTGCTGGTCCGCGCGTACGTCGCCGACTGGATCAAGAAGAACCCGATTCCGGAGGCCGACCTCAAGAAGGAATACGACGCCATCAAGGCGCAGATGGGCGACAAGGAATACAAGGTGAAGCACATCCTCGTCGAGAAGGAAGACGAGGCGAAGGACATCATCGCCCAGCTGCAGAAGGGCGCGAAGTTCGACGATCTCGCGAAGGCACGCTCGAAGGACCCGGGCTCCAAGGATCGCGGCGGCGACCTCGACTGGAACGCGCCCGGGCGGCTTCGTGAAGCCGTTCGGCGACGCGATGGTGGCGACGCCCAAGGGCAAGTTCACCGCCACGCCGGTGCAGACGCAGTTCGGCTACCACGTGATCATGGTCGAGGACGTGCGCGACGCGAAGGTGCCGCCGTTCGACGAAGTGAAGCCGCAGCTGCAGCAGCGCATGCAGGCCGCCTACCTCGACAAGTACTTCAAGGAACTGCGCGCCAAGAACGGCGTTTGACGCGAACGCATTTCCCTCTCGACCGTCAATAAGGGCGGGCCGTATGGCCCGCCCTTATTTTTTCCCCGTGCCGTACGCCATTACCCTTCCGGATGGCGCGACCAGACGAGACGCAGATCCCGTTACCGAAGCGCAAAACCAGAACAGCGACCGCATAACGCCGCCCCGGCGCGGGATGTCGTCGCACCGATGCCCGGCAGGGTACTGGCGCAAGGCGGAGGGTTTGCATGCAGTACATTCGTCACCCCAAGGACTTCTGGGCGGGGATCCTGTTCATCTCGTTCGGCGCTGCCGCAGTGGCCATCGCCATCAACTACCCGGTGGGCACCGCGGGCCGCATGGGCCCCGGGTATTTTCCGCGCGGCCTGGGCTACCTGCTGATCGGCATCGGCGCAATCCTCGCGTTGCGCGCCCTGAGGACCAAGGGCGAGCCCCTTACCTTCGGCTCGCTCAAGCCGCTCGTGATCGTGCTTGTCAGCATCGCGCTTTTCGGACTCCTCGCGCCCTACTTCGGGATGGTCGTCGCCACCATCGTGCTCGTCATCGTGTCGAGTGCTGCAAGCCATGAGTTCCATCTCAAGACCGCGCTGATCTCGTCGGTGCTGCTGGCCGCTTTCGCGGTGGCGGCCTTCGGCTACGGCTTGAACCTGCAGCTGCCGCTCTGGCCTGCATTCCTCGCCGGATAGGGGCGCGGACATCATGGAATTCGTCACGACCCTGCTCGGCAACCTCGGAACCGGCTTCGCGGTCGCGCTCACCCTCCAAAACCTCGCGTACTGCTTCTTCGGCGTGCTGCTCGGCACGCTGATCGGCGTTCTGCCGGGCATCGGCCCGGTGCCCACGATCGCCATGCTGCTGCCGATCACCTACGCCTTGCCGCCGGTATCCGCGCTCATCATGCTGTCGGGCATCTACTACGGGGCACAGTACGGCGGCTCGACCACGGCGATCCTCGTCAACCTTCCCGGCGAAGCGTCGTCGGTGGTCACGTGCCTGGACGGCTACCAGATGGCGCGCCAGGGTCGCGCGGGTCAGGCGCTCGCGATCGCAGCCGTCGGCTCCTTCATCGCGGGATGCTTCGCGACGCTCGTCATCGCCGGATTCGCCCCCCCGCTGGCCGAGGTGGCGCTCAAGTTCGGGCCGGCCGAATATTTCTCGCTGATGGTGCTGGGCCTGATCGCCGCCGTCGTACTCGCCAGCGGCTCGCTCATCAAGGCGATCGGCATGATCGTGCTGGGACTGCTGCTCGGCATCGTCGGTACCGACGTCAATTCGGGCATGCAGCGGTACTCGTTCGGCATTCCCGAACTATCCGACGGCATCGGCTTCGTTACCCTTGCAATGGGCCTGTTCGCCTATGCGGAGATCGTGGTCAACCTGCAGCACAAGGAGAAGCGCGAAATCTTCACCGACAAGGTGACCAACCTGATGCTCAAGTGGTCCGACTTCAAGCAGGCCCTGCCCGCCATCCTGCGCGGCACCGGAATCGGGTCCGTGCTGGGCATCCTGCCGGGTGGCGGCGCGCTGCTGAGCGCATTTGCCTCGTATACCGTCGAAAAGAAGCTCGCCAAGGATCCGTCGCGTTTCGGCAAGGGCGCGATCGAAGGCGTGGCCGGACCGGAGAGCGCCAACAACTCCGGCTCGCAGACCTCGTTCATTCCGCTCCTGACCCTTGGGATTCCATCAAACGCCGTGATGGCGCTCATGGTCGGCGCGATGACCATCCACTCCATCCAGCCTGGGCCGCAGGTGATGACGAGCAACCCGCAGCTCTTTTGGGGGCTCATCGTCTCGATGTGGATCGGCAACGTCATGCTGGTGGTGCTGAACCTGCCGATGATCGGGATTTGGGTGAAGCTGCTCCGGGTGCCCTATCACATCCTGTATCCGGCGATCCTGCTCTTCTGCTGCATCGGCGTGTACAGCATCCAGAACAATGTCTTCGACGTGTACATGACCGTCGTCTTCGGCTTGCTCGGATGGGTGTTCGTGAAGTTCGAGTGCGAACCCGCGCCGCTCTTGCTGGGTTTCATACTGGGGCCGATGATGGAGGAGAACCTCCGGCGCGCGCTGCTGCTGTCGCGCGGCGATCCCGCCGTGTTCGTCACGCGGCCGATCTCCGCGGTGATGCTCGCGATGGCGGTGGGCCTGCTGCTCATCATCGTCGCACCGTCGATCCGCAAGAAGCGCGAGGAAGCCTTCCAGGAGGCGTGAAGTCGCGCTTTCGCTGCACGCCACGCCAAGGGCCGGATTTCCGCAAGGGGTCCGGCCCTATCGCTTGGAGGCGCGGGGGTATCATTGGGGTTTCCACGGCGTCGCCGCCGGCGCCGCACGCAGGATCCAACCGCCCCCTCGCCCATGAACTTCGACTGGAACCTTCCCTACGCGTCCCGCCGCCAACCCGTCTTCGCGCGCAACGCCGTCGCGACGTCGCAACCGCTCGCCACGCAGGCCGGCATCGCCATGCTCGCGAAAGGCGGCAACGCGGTCGACGCCGCGCTCGCCACGGCCATCACGCTGACCGTCGTCGAGCCCTGCAGCAACGGACTGGGCTCCGACCTGTTCGCGATCCTGTGGACCGGCGGCGAGCTGGTGGGACTCAACGCCTCCGGACGCGCGCCCGCCGGCTGGACGCCGGCGCGCTTCGCGGGACGCACCGCGATGCACGAGCGCGGATGGGAGACGGTGACGATCCCGGGCGCCGTGTCCGGCTGGCGTGCGCTGTCGCAGCGCTTCGGCGAGCTGCCGTTCGCCGATCTCTTCGAGCCCGCGATCCGCTATGCGCGCGACGGCTTTGCAGTGTCGCCGATCGTCGCCGAGAAATGGGCATTGGCCGTGCCGCACATGCCCAGGGACCTGGGCTGGTTCGAGCACTTCATGCCGCGCGGCCGCGCGCCGCTGCCCGGCGAGCTGTGGTCGAGCGCGGCGCTCGCCGCCACGCTCGAGAGGATCGCGCTGACCGACGGCGAGGCGTTCTATCGCGGCGACCTGGCCGAGGCGATGGTGAAGCACTCGCAGTCGGCCTCCGGCGCACACGCGCTCGCCGATTTCGCGGAGCACACCTGCGACTGGGTCACGCCACTCGGGCTCGATTACCGCGGCGTCGCCGTGCACGAGATCCCGCCGAACGGACAGGGCATCGCGGCACTGATGGCGCTCGGCATCCTGTCGAACTTCGACCTCGCGTCGCAGCCCGCGGACAGCGCGGCCGTGCAGCACCTCGAGATCGAGGCGATGAAGCTCGCCTTCGCCGACGCGTATCGCTACGTCAGCGATCACCGCACGATGACGGTGCCCGCGTCGTCGCTGCTCGATCGCGAGTACCTTGCGATGCGCGCGCGCGAGATCGATCCGAAGCGTGCGCAGCGCTTCGGCCCGGGCCAGCCGCCCCAAGGCGGCACCGTGTACCTCTGCACCGCGGACGAGGACGGCATGATGGTCTCGCTCATCCAGTCGAACTACATGGGCTTCGGCTCGGGCGTCGTGGTGCCGGGCACCGGCATCAGCCTGCAGAATCGCGGCGCGGGTTTCTCGCTCGCAAAGGGCCATCCCAACGAGGTCGGCGGCGGCAAGCGCCCCTACCACACGATCATCCCCGGCTTCGTGACGCGCGACGGCGCGCCGCTGGCGGCGTTCGGCGTGATGGGCGGCCCGATCCAGCCGCCGGGCCACGTGCAGACCATCGTGCGCCTCGTCGACTACGGAATGAATCCGCAGGCGACGCTCGACGCGCCGCGCTGGAAGGTCGCGCCGAATGGCGCGGTGGATCTCGAGGCGAGCGCGTCCACGCAGTTGCGCGACGATCTCGTCGCGATGGGCCATGCGGTCGAGTCGGCGCCCGACTCGTACATGGATTTCGGCGCGGGGCAGTTCATCGTGCGCACCGACGAAGGCTATGTCGCGGCGTCGGACCCGCGTCGCGACGGGCAGGCGGCCGGGTACTGATCGGGACGCGGGGCCAAGGCGCCCGCTTACGGCGCGCGCACCTTCAACGTGCGCGGATCGGGCGGCCGCGGTTTGCTGTTGATGAACGCCGCGACATCCCACGCCTCCTGGTCGGTCAGCGTATTGGGCATGCCGAGCGGCATGTTCGCCTTGATGAACGCTGCAGCCGTGTGCACGCGATGCATGCCGGCGCCGGCGTTGTACGAGTCCCGTCCCCACAACGGCGGAAACGTGTACTTGTTGCCTTCCTTCAGGCCCGCTCCCTGTGCACCGTGGCATTCGGCGCAGTGCGTGCGATACACGACCGCGCCGCGCGCCGCGTCGGGCGCATCGGGCGTCTCGGGAACCGCCGGGAAGCCGCGGCCCGCGAGCTGCGCGCCCACCGGCGCGCCCGTGGCGAGCCAGTACGAATAGCTCAGGAGCCCGACGACGACCGCGCTGTCCGCAGGCGGCATGCGCCCGTTCATCGAAAAGCGGAAGCAGCCTTCGAGGCGCTGCGCGAACGTGTTGACCTTGTCGTTCTTGGTGCGGAACGACGGATACGCGACGTACGCCGCCCACATCGGCGCCGAATTCGCGAGACGTCCGGCATCGAGATGGCAATTGACGCAGTTCAAGCCGTTGCCGACGTACTTCTTCGCGTAGCGCTGGGTGTCGACGAACACGTCATGGCCGAAGCGGATCATCGTCCCGAGCGGCGTATCGGGAATCGCGTCGAGCGGCGGCGGCGTGAAGTGCACCGCGCCGGGCGGCGAGGCCGGCACTTCGGTCAAGTCGCGATCCGCGCCGGATGGCTGCGCGTGCGCGAGGCCCGCGAAGGCGAGCGCCGCGACTGCCGCGGCGAGCCGCGCGACCGGGCTCAGTCGGCCGGCTCGGCGCGCCGTGCCTTCAGCACGGACAGGGGCAGGAGCTCGCCGACGTCGATGCGCTTGCGCCCGGGCTCGACTGCGGTCAGCGGCGCGGCAGTGCGACATGGTCGCGGCGCTGCGCCGCGCGAGCTCCTGGTAGCTTTGCGTCCCCTCGATCTTCCACGCGAGCTCCTGTTCGTTGAGCGTACGGACCAGCTTGCCGGGCACGCCCGCGACCAGCGTGCGCGGCGGCACGACGAATCCCGCCTTGACGAAGGCCATCGCGGCGACCATCGCCGATTCGCCGATCACGGCGTTGTCGTTGACCACGGCGTTCATCCCGACCAGCGCGTTGCGCTGGATGATGCAGCCGTGCAGGATCGCGCCGTGCCCGATGTGGCCGTCCTCCTCGACGATGGTGTCGGTGCCGGGAAAGCCGTGCATCACGCAGCAGTCCTGGATGTTCGCGCCGGCGCGCACCTCCAGGCGCCCGAAATCTCCGCGCAGGCTCGCGCACGGGCCGATGTAGACGCCCGGCCCCACGATCACGTCGCCGATCAGGACCGCCGTGGGATGCACGAAGGCGGAAGGATCGACGACCGGCGTCAGGCCATCGATCGTGTACACGGTGAGCTTCATGGTCATGCGTCCTCTCCCGGCATCAGCCGAGCCACGCGCGCGCGTTGCGGAACATCCGCATCCACGGCGACGCGTCGCCCCAGCCTTCCGGATGCCACGACATCTGCGCGGTGCGGTGCACGCGCTCCGGATGCGGCATCAGGATCGTGAAGCGGCCGTCGGCCGTGGTCAAGCCCGTGATGCCTTCAGGCGAGCCGTTCACGTTGTACGGATACGATTCGGTGGCAAGCGCCGCGATGGTCGACGTAGCGCAAGGCCACCAGCGGCTGCGCCGCGCGCAGCGCCGCCGCGTCGCGCGAACTCCGCATAACCCTCGCCATGGGCAGTGGCCACCGGCAGGCGGCTGCCCGCCATGCCCGCGAAGAACAGCGACGGCGAAGGCGTCACTTCCACCATGACCAAGCGGCCTTCGAACTGCTCGGATTTGTTGCGCACGAAGCGCGGCCAGTGCGCCGCGCCCGGGATCATCTCGCGCAGCACGCCCATCATCTGGCAGCCGTTGCACACGCCCGAGCGCGAACGCGTCGGAGCGGCGCGAAGAACGCCGCGAACTGGTCGCGCAGGCGCGCGTTGAACAGGATCGACTTGGCCCAGCCCTCGCCGGCGCCGAGCACGTCGCCGTAGGAGAACCCGCCGCAGGCCACGACGCCCTGCGAAGTCGGCGAGCGACCGCCGGCCGCTCGGACAGGTCGCTCATGTGCACGTCGTACGCGTCGAAGCCCGCGCGGTCGAACGCGGCGGCCATCTCGACCTGGCCGTTGACGCCCTGCTCGCGCAGGATCGCGACGCGCGGCCGCGCGCCGCGCGCGACGTAGGGCGCGGCGATGTCGTCGTCCGGATCGAACGTCAGGTGCGGCGCCATGCCCGGGCTCGCTCGCGTCGAGCAGCCGCGCGTACTCCTGCTCGGCGGCACCCGGGTTGTCGCGCAGCACCTGCATCGCGTGCGTCGTCGACGACCACGCGCGGTGCAGGTCGACGCGCGCCTCGTCGAGGAGCACGCGCGCCGTGGCGCAGCGACGCGCACGCGGGCGCCGGCGGCGGGCTTGCCGATGATCGTCGCGGCGAGTGCCGGCATCGTGCGCGCCGCGCACGAACGCATCGGCGTCGCTCGTGCGCACCTGCACCACCGCGCCCAGCTCCTCCGCGAACAGGGCCGGCGAGCGGCTCCGCCGCGATGCCGTCGAGCACGACGTCGAGTCGCGCAGCGCGACGCGAACGCCATCTCCGCGAGCGTCGCGAACAGGCCGCCGTCGGCGACGTCGTGGTACGCGAGCAGCATGCCGTTGTGCCGCTGGTGGGCGACGTAGGCGAAGAACGCGGCGAGCGCGTCGGGATCGTCGAGGTCCGGCGCCTCGTCGCCGAGCTGGCCGTACACCTGCGCGAGCGCCGAGCCGCCGAGCCTGCGCCTGCCGGCGGCGACGTCGAGCAGGACGAGCGATGTGTCGCCCACGTCGAGGCGCAGGAGCGGCGTCAGCGTTGCGCGCACGTCGCGCACCGGCGCGAACGCCGAGACGATGAGCGACACCGGCGCGGTGACGGCCTTCGCCTGTGCCGTCCTCGGTCCACGTCGTGCGCATCGACATCGAGTCCTTGCCGACGGGGATCGCGATGCCGAGCCGGATGCAGGTGTCGATCGCCACCGCGCGCACGGTGTCGTAGAGCGCAGCGTCCTCGCCGGGGTGGCCGGCCGGCGCCATCCAGTTCGCGGAGAGCTTGACCTTCGACAGCCGCTCGATGTCGGCGGCTGCGATGTTCGTGATCGCCTCGCCGACCGCCATGCGGCCCGAGGCCGGCGCGTCGATCAGCGCCAGCGGCGTGCGCTCGCCCATCGCCATCGCCTCGCCCGCGTGGCCGGCGAAGTCCATCAGCGTGACGGCGACGTCGGCCACCGGCACCTGCCACGGGCCGACCATCGGATCGCGCGCGCACAGGCCGCCGACGGTGCGGTCGCCGATCGTGACGAGGAACGTCTTGTCGGCGACGGCCGGCAGCTGCAGCACGCGATAGGCCGCGTCCTTCAGCGTCGACGTCGCGCAAGGTCGAGCGGCGGCAGTGCGCGCCGCACGTGGCGCACGTCGCGCGTCATCTTCGGCGGCTTGCCGAGGATCACGTCGAGCGGCACGTCGACCGGCCGGTTGCCGAAATGCGGATCCGCGACGACGAGGCGGCCTTCCGCGTTCGCCGTGCCGACCACGGCGAACGGACAGCGCTCGCGCGCGCAGATCGCCTCGAACGTCGCCAACGACGCACGGCGCGATGGCGAGCACGTAGCGCTCCTGCGCTTCGTTGCACCAGATCTCGCGCGGCGACATGCCGGGCTCTTCCGACGGCACGGCGCGCAGGTCGAACGTCCCGCCCGCGCCGCCGCCATGCACGAGCTCGGGCAGCGCGTTGGACAGTCCGCCGGCGCCGACGTCGTGGACGGAGAGAATCGGGTTGTCCGCCGCCCCGCTGCCAGCAGCGATCGATGACTTCCTGCGCACGCCGCTCGATCTCCGCGTTGCCGCGCTGCACCGAATCGAAGTCGAGGTCGGCGGTGTTCACGCCGGTGCGCCATCGACGACGCCGCGCCGCCGCCCATGCCGATCAGCATGCCCGGGCCGCCGAGCTGGATCAGCAGCGTACCAGCCGGCAACGGATGCTTGAACGCGTGCGTCGGCGTTGAGGTTGCCGACGCCGCCGGCGATCATGATCGGCTTGTGGTAGCCGCGCACCTCGCCCGCGACTTCCTGCTCGAAGGTGCGGAAGTAGCCCGCGAGATTCGGACGGCCGAACTCGTTGTTGAACGACGCGCCGCCGATCGGCCCTTCGAGCATGATCGACAGCGCCGACGCGATGCGCTCGGGCTTGCCGTAATCCTGCTCCCAGGCATGCGTGAGCCCGGGAATGCGCAGGTTCGACACCGTGAAGCCGGTCAAGCCCGCCTTGGGCTTGCCGCCGGTGCCGGTGGCGCCCTCGTCGCGGATCTCGCCGCCCGATCCGGTCGCCGCACCCGGGAACGGCGCGATCGCGGTCGGATGGTTGTGCGTCTCGACCTTCATCAGCGTGTGCGTGAGCTCGGCCGCCCGCGCCGTAGCGATGATCCGCGCGCGGGTAGAAGCGCTGCAACGGTCGCGCCTTCCATCACGGCCGCGTTGTCGGAGTACGCGACGACGGTGCCGCCGGGGTGCGCCTTGTGCGTCTCGCGGATCATCGCCGAAGAGGCTCTTCTCCTGCGGCACGCCGTCGACGATCCAGTCGGCGTTGAAGATCTTGTGGCGGCAGTGCTCGGAGTTCGCCTGCGCGAACATCATGAGCTCGACGTCGGTCGGATCGCGACCGAGCGGCGGAAGCTCGCGTCGAGGTAGTCGATCTCGTCGGGCGCCAGCGCCAGGCCGAGTTGCGGCGTTCGCGCGCTCGAGCGCCGCGCGCCCCTCCCCGAGCAACGCGATCGTGGCGAGCGGGCGCGGCGGGAAATGCGCGAAGAGCCGGGCGGCGTCGCCGATCTCGGCGAACACCGCCTCCGTCATGCGGTCGTGGATGAGCGGCAGGAGCGCATCGCGATCCGCGCTCGCGAGCAGCGCGTCGTCGCGGGGGTGGACGCGGAACAGCACGCCACGCTCGATCCGCGCGACCGCATCGAGGCCGCAGTTGTGCGCGATGTCGGTGGCCTTCGACGACCACGGGGAGATGGTGCCGGGACGCGGCACCACGAGGAGCTCGGCGCCGCCGCGATCGCCGGCTTCGTGCGGCGCCGGGCCGTACGTCAGGATGCGCTCGAGCGTGTCGCGCTCAGTGGCCGCCAGCGGACGCGCCAGTTCGACGAAATGCCAGTACGTCGCGGTGAGGCTGGCGACGCGATGGGCGGAATGGGCTTGGGACAGTCCTGCGAGCAGCTTGGCCACACGGAACGGCGAGAGCGCCGGCCGCCCGGCCAACGAGAGGATTTCGGCCATCGCGTTGGGGGTGCGCGTAAAGCCGAATTCTACTCCGCGCGGAACCCGCCGCGCGGCGGACCCGCAAACGGGCCGCGGCGAGGCGCGCCCCGCCGCGCGCTACTCGACCTTGCCGATGCGCTTCACGACGTCGGCCATCTTGGTCGCGTCGCGTCGACGTAGCGCTGGAACTCGGGCGCATCGAGGTACTGCATCGGGCTGCCGGCGGTGAGCAGCACTTCCTTGACCTTCGGATCGTTGGCCGCAGCGCGCGCGGCGTCGCGCAGCCGGTTGACGACCGCGTCGGGCGTGCCGGCGGGCACGAACAGCCCCGACCATTGCGCGTACTGCACGTCGGTGCCCGATTCCTTGAGGCTCGGCACGTCGGGCAGCGCCACCAGGCGCACGTCGCCCCAGTGCGCCAGCACGCGCACCTTGCCGCCCTTGACGTGCTGCACGATGGTCGCGGGACCCGTCGCCAACGCGTCGACCTGCCCGCCCAGCAGGCCGACGATGGCCGGACCGGCGCCGGTATAGGGAACGTGCACGAGCTTCACGCCCGCCGCGCCCGCGAACATCTCCATCGGCACGTGCATCGTGCCGTAGTTGCCGGACGAGCCGTAGGTGTACTTGCCCGGGTTCTTCTTCGCGTCCGCGATGAAATCGGCGAGCGTCTTCCACGGCGCGTCGGCGCGCACGGCGAACACCGTCGGATCGGCGGTGAAGCGCGCGATCGGCTTCAGCTGGTCCACCGTGATACATCGGCGCGCGGCCGAGGATCTTGTCGGCCTCGGGCAGCACGGTAAGCGACGCGAGCGACAGCAGCACGGTGTAGCCGTCCGGCTTCGCCTTCGCCACCTGCGCCATGCCGATGCCGCCGCCCGCGCCCGGCTTGTTCTCGATCACGACCGGCTGCTTCAATTCGCGCCCCATCGCCTCGGCCATCGGCCGCGCCACCGTGTCCGCCACGCCGCCGGGCGGGAACGGCACGATCATCGTGACGGTGTGGTCGGGGTATTGGGCGTGGGCAAGCGATGCCGATGCGGCACAGGCAAGGACGGCAAGCAAGGATCGGGTACGCACGTGTCACTCCTCCTGGATCGCAGGCAGTCAGCCCGCATGCGCGCGCTGCTGAACGAGGCGCGAAGCGCCTCGTGATCGGCGCGCTTCGTTGCATTTTATCCGCGAAAAGCGCCCGGCCGCCCGAAGCTTTTCGCGCTGACTTCCTCGAATCAGTGCTGGAGGATCTTCGCGAGGAACTGCTGCGCCCGCTCCGACCGCGGCGTGCCGAAGAACTCCTGCTTGGTCGCGTCCTCGACGATGCGTCCCTGGTCCATGAAGATCACGCGATGGCTGACCTTGCGCGCGAAGCCCATCTCGTGCGTCACGCACCATCATGGTCATGCCTTCCTGCGCGAGCTGCACCATCACGTCGAGCACTTCGCCGACCATCTCGGGGTCGAGCGCGGACGTCGGCTCGTCGAACAGCATCACGATCGGGTCCATCGACAGCGCGCGCGCGATCGCCACGCGCTGCTGCTGGCCGCCGGAGAGCTGGCCCGGGAACTTGTCCTTGTGCGCGATGAGGCCCACGCGGTCGAGCATCTTCAGGCCGCGCTGCCAGCGCCTCCTCCTTGTTGCGGCCGAGCACCTTGATCTGCGCGAGCGTCAGGTTCTGCGTCACCGTGAGGTGCGGAAACAGCTCGAAGTGCTGGAACACCATGCCGACGCGCGCGCGCAGCTTGGGCAGGTTGGTCTTCGGATCGGCGATCGAGATGCCGTCGACGACGACGTCGCCCTTCTGGAACGGCTCCAGCGCGTTGACGCACTTGATGAGCGTCGACTTGCCCGATCCCGACGGACCGCAGACCACGACGACCTCGCCCTTCTCGATGCTCGGTCGTGCAGTCGGTCAGCACCTGGAAGGTGCCGTACCACTTGCGAGACGTTCTTGATGTCGATCATCGGTTCGGTCATGGGCGCACTCTCAGCGGATGATGGCGATCTTCTTCTGCAGCTGGCGCACGAGCATCGACAGGCTGAAGCAGATGACGAAGTAGGTGACGGCCGCGAGCAGGTACATCTCGACCGGGCGGTTGAAGTTCTTGCCGGCGACCTCGAAGCCCTTCAGCAGGTCGTAGGCGCCGATCGCGTAGACGAGCGACGTGTCCTGGAACAGGATGATCGTCTGCGTCAGCAGCACCGGCAGCATGTTGCGGAACGCCTGCGGCAGCACGATGAACCGCATGCACTGCGCGTAGCGTCATGCCGACCGCGTAGCCCGCCGACACCTGTCCCTTGGGCACCGACTGGATGCCCGCGCGCATGATCTCGGAGTAGTACGCCGCCTCGAACACGGTGAACGTGATCATCGCCGACACCTCGGCGCCGAGCGGGCGTCCGATCAGCAGCGGGATCAGCAGGAAGAACCACAGGATCACCATCACCAGCGGGATCGAGCGCAGCGTGTTGACGTAGACCGCGGCCGGCGTCACCAGCCACTTCTTGCCCGACAGCCGCATCAGCGCGATCATCGTGCCCAGCGCGATGCCGCCGACCATCGCGACGAGCGTGAGCTGGACCGAGAAGAAGAAGCCCTTGAGGATGAAGCTCGAGATGACGTTCCAGTCGAGGAAGCCGAAGGTCAGGTTCATTTCCCGCCTCCGATCATTCCCGGCACCTGGACGCGCTTCTCGATCACCGCCGCGACGCGGTTCACCGCGAACGCCGAGATGAAGTACAGGAAGGTGACCGCGAGGTAGATCTCGACGCCGCGCGAGGTCTCCTCCTGCGCCTGCATCGCGAAGAACGTGAGCTCGGTGATGCTCACCGCGAACGCCACCGACGAGTTCTTGATGATGTTCATCGACTCGCTGGTCAGCGGCGGGATGACGATGCGGAACGCCATCGGCAGGATCACGTACCGGTACGTCTGCGGCAGCGTGAGGCCCATCGCGAGGCCCGCGTAGCGCTGGCCCGCGCGGCAGCGCCTGGATGCCCGCGCGCACCTGCTCGGCGATCCGCGCCGACGTGAAGAAGCCGAGCGCGATGACCACCGCGATGAAGTCGGGGACCTGCTGCAGCGACTTGAAGATCGAGGGAATGACGTGGTACCAGAGGAAGATCTGGACCAGCAGCGGGATGTTGCGGAAGAGCTCCGTCCACGCGTTGCCGATCCACACGAACGCCTTGACGGGCGTGGTGCGCAGGATGCCCATCGAGCGATCCCACCGACCAGCGCGACGATCAGCGAACAGCGCGGACACGAGGAGCGTCCAGCCCCACGCCGACATCATCCAGTTGAAATACGTCTGCCCGCCGCCGGTGTCCTGGAAGAATACCTGCCAATCCCAGCTCATCGCGCTCCCCTGCGGTCGTCGACCGGGTCAGAAAAAAGCGCGACGCGGATGAACCGTCGCCGCGCTTCTAGCCGTCGCTGCGGCGGGCGTGTCGTGCGCCGGCGCCCGCCGCATCACGTCAGGGCACCGCGTACTCTTCCATCGGCTTGTCGTTCGGATTCGTTCCACGCGTTCTTGGTGGCGTCCGACAGCGGCAGGCCGACCTTGGTGTTCGACGGCGGGATCGGCTGCATGAACCACTTGTCGTACATCTTGGCGAGCTCGCCGCTCTTGACCATCGCCTCGATGCTGTCGTCGACCGCCTTCTTGAACGCCGGGTCGTCCTTGCGCATCATGCAGGCGATCGGCTCGACCGACAGCACCTCGCCCAGGATCTTGTAGTCGGCCGGGTTCTTCGCCTTCGACACGAGGCCCGGCGAGGATCTGGCCGTCCATCACGAACGCGTCGGCGCGACCGGATTCGAGCAGCAGGAAGCTGTCGGCGTGGTCCTTGCCGAACACTTCCTTGAAGTCCATGTTCGCCGCGCGCTTGTTCTTGCGCAGCGTCTGCACGGACGTGGTGCCGGTCGTCGTGGCGACCGTCTTGCCGTTGAGGTCGGCGATGCCCTTGATCGGCGAGTTCGCCTTGACCACGATGCGGCCTTCCTCGACGTAGGTCGTCATCGCGAACGAGACGTCCTTCTGCCGCGCGGCGTTGTTGGTGGTCGAGCCGCACTCGAGGTCGACCGTGCCGTTCTGCACGAGCGGGATGCGGTTCTGCGACGTGACCGGCTGGTACTTGATGTCGAGCTTCGGCATCTTGAGGTCGCGCTGGATGTCCTTCGCGATGCTGCTCGCCCATCTCGGTGTGGAAGCCGACGTACTTGCCGTCGCCCAGCGTGTAGGCGAGCGCGCCGGACGACTCGCGCGTGCCGAGCACGATCGTGCCGCTGTCCTTGATCTTCTTGAGCGTGCCGGTCAGGTCCTGCGCGTTGACCGGCGACGCGCGAACAGCGCGGCGATCGAGCACGAATCCGGTCTTGGGGAGAAACTTCATCGAAACCTCCAGTTGAACGCCGCGCCCGGGCGCGGGCGGGTCGGAAGGGACTCGATCGGCATGCATCGTACGGCCGCCACCCGTTCCGCGGTGCGACCGCCGGGGCCCGAAGCGACCTAGTGTAGCGGCGCCCCCGCGGGTTTGTCTATGCGAGCACCGCAGCCGTCCTCCCGCGATGCCGCGCGGATGCGCCGCGCCCTATAATCCGGCCATGACAACGGAATTGCTGCCCATCCTCGACATCGCGACCTTGCGCGCCGCTCGAGGCGCAACGCACGCGGAAGCCGCTCATGGAACGTGCGGGCGCGGCGGCCGCCGACGGTGGCGCAGCGCATGGCCGGCGACCGCGGCGGTCCGATCGTCGTGCTCGCCGGGCCCGGGCAACAACGGCGGCGATGCGTTCGTCGTGGCGCGCCTGCTGCGCCAGCGGTTTCACGACGTGACGGTCGTGTTTCCGGGCGACCCGCGAGCGGCTGCCGCAGGATGCCGCGGCCGCCGCATCGCGGCGTTCGTCGACGGCGGCGGACACGACGGTCGACGCGCCGCCTGCCGGCGCCCGCGCGCTCGTCGTCGACGGACTGTTCGGCATCGGCCTCGACGCGGCCGCCGGAGGGACGGCTATGCGGCGCTCGTCGAATGGGCGAACGGCGCGCGGCGCGCCGATCCTCGCGCTCGACGTGCCCAGCGGCCTCGACGCGGAAACCGGACAGGCGCACGCGCCGGCGATCCGCGCGACGGCGACGGCGACGTTCATCGCGCTGAAGCCCGGGCCTGCTGACCGCCGACGGTCCCGACTACTGCGGCGACATCTCCGTGCATGCGCTCGGGCTCGACGATCGCCGGCGCGCGCGCACGGACATCGTCTCGACTGGGCCGCGCTCGCCTGCACGCTGCCGGCGGTGCTCGCGCGGCGCGACGCGCAACGTGAACAAGGGCACGTTCGGCACGCTCGGCATCCTGGGCGGCACCGAAGGCATGGGCGGCGCGCTGATCCTCGCGGGACGCGCCGCGCTGCGCACCGGCGCGGGCAAGGTGTGGCTCGGCTTCCTGATGGCCGATCCGCCCAAGCTCGACACCGGCATGCCCGAGCTGATGCTGCGGCACGCGGGCGCGGTGCTCGATGCCGCGCCCGATGCGCTCGTCGTGGGACCGGGCCTCGGCACCAGCGATGCCGCGCGCTCGCTGCTGCTGCGCGCGCTCGCGCTGCCGGTGCCGGTCGCGCTCGACGCCGACGCGCTCAACCTCGATCGCGCGCGATCCGGCACTGCTCGCCGCCGACGCAGGCGCGCACCGCGCCCACGCTCGCCACGCCGCATCCCGGCGAGGCGGCGCGCGTGCTCGCGTCGGACGTCGACGTCGTGCAGGGCGACCGCATGCGCGCGGCGCGCGAGCTCGTCGCAGCGACTCGCGCGCGAACGTCGTGCTGAAGGGCGCGGGCAGCGTGCTCGCGCATCCCGACGGCACGTGGGACATCAACGCGAGCGGCGGACCCGCGCTCGCCACCGCGGGCAGCGGCGACGTGCTGTCGGGCCTGCTCGGCGCGCTGCTCGCGCAGGGCATCGACGCGAAGACGTCGTTGCGCGCTGGCCGTGTGCCTGCACGGCGCAGCCGCCGACGCGCTGGTCGCGCGCGGCTGCGGTCCGCTCGGCCTCACCGCGTCGGAGCTGCCCGACGCCGCGCGCGCGCTGCTGAATCGCCGCGACGCGCGGCGGCTGAACTGCCGCGTCCTGCCGCGAGCGAGCGCTGCGATCAGGGCAGCAGCACCGTCGCGCCGGTCGTCGCGCGCGATTCGAGCGCGCGATGCGCGGCCGCGGCGTCCTTCAGCGCGAAACGCTGCCGCGCCTCCGACTTGATCTTGCCCGCCAGCACGAGCGCGAACATGTCGTCGGCCATCGCGCGTCAGCGCTCTGCGCGCGTCGCCGCGTACGTGAAGAGCGTCGGTCGCGTCACGAACAGCGAGCCCTTCTGCGCGAGCAGGCCGATGTTGAACGGCGGCGATCGGACCCGACGCGTTGCCGAAGCTCACGAACAGGCCGCGCGGCGACAGGCAGTCGAGCGACTGCCGGGAACGTGTCCTTGCCGATCGCGTCGTAGACGACCGGCACGCCCTTGCCGCCGGTCAGCTCCTTCGTGCGCGCGACGAAGTCCTCGCGCGTGTAGACGATGGTGTGCGCGCAGCCGTTCGCCTTCGCGAGCTCCGCCTTGTCGTCGGAGCCGACGGTGCCGATCATCGTGACGCCGAGCGCGCGCGCCCACTGGCACGCGATGAGGCCGACGCCGCCGGCCGCCGCGTGGAACAGGATCGTCTCGCCGGCCTTGAGCGGATACGTCTGGCGGAACAGGTACTGCACGGTGAGGCCCTTCAGCATCAGCGTCGCCGCCGTGACGTCGTCGATGCCGTCGGGAATCTTGACGAGCCGGTCGGCCGGCATGCACGCGCTCGGTCGCGTAGGCGCCCGAGCGGACCGCCGCAGTACGCGACGCGGTCGCCGGGCTTCACCCAGTCCACGCCGGCGCCCACGGCCTCGACGACGCCGGCGGCCTCCTGCCCGATGCCGGCCGGCAGCGGCAGCGGATACAGGCCGCTGCGATGGTAGGTGTCGATGTAGTTGAGCCCGATCGCCGTGTGGCGGACGCGCGCCTCGCCCGGACCGGGCGCGCCGACGGCGACCTCCTCGAAGCACGAGGACTTCCGGGCCGCCGGTGGCGTGGATGCGAATCGCGTGCGGCATGGTCGTTCCTCGTGGTTCGGTGGCGGCGCGCGTCAGGCGGCGAGCGCGCGGAAGGTGGCGAAGCCGGCGGCCGTGAGCAGCAGCGAGCCGACGAGATGCGTGGCCGCGAGCAGCAGGCCCGTCGACGTATTCGCCGCGCGACAGCAGCTCGGTCACCTCGGCGCGAGAACGTCGAGAACGTCGTGAGCCCGCCCAGGAACCCGGTGACGACGAACAGGCGCCACTGCGGCGGCAGGTCGTGCCGGACGCAGGAAATACGCGACCGCGAGGCCGACGAGGTAGCCGCCGACCAGATTGGCGGCGAGCGTGCCGAGCGGGAAAGTGCGGGATGCGCGGGTTGAGCCACGTCGAGAAGCCCCAGCGCAGCCACGCGCCGAGCGCGGCGCCGAAGCCCACCGCGGCGAATTCGCGGATCATCCGGCGCATTGTACGGTTGCGTCAGCGGACGAACTGGTCGACGTAGTCGGCGCCGAGCCCGCACGCCGCGTAGTGCGCGCGGCACATGTCGATCTTCGTCCACACGTCCTCGTAGCCGTTCTGCCGGCCCTGCTCGTCGAGGTAGATCATCGCGCCGCTGATGTTGAAGAACGTGATCATCTCCGCGCAGTCGCTCGGGCACGGTCGAGCGTGTGGATCTCGCCGGGCGGCTCGTAGACGAAGCTGCCCTCCTCGGCGATCCAGTCGTGCTCGAGGTAGCGCCAGCGCGCCCTTGATCACGTAGCCGACGACGACCATCGGATGGCGGTGGCGCGACAGCACGCCGCTCTTGCGCACGCGCAGCAGGTTGCACCAGCCGCCGGTCACCGTGTTGAGCAGCAGCGGCCGGAACCAGACGTCCGGCGCCTGCGGCACCCAGACGCGCTCGTCGTCGGGGATCGGCGGCGACGCGCGATCTCGGGCTGGATGCCGGTGCGTGGCGGCGATGCAGCGGTGCATTCAATGCGTCGACTCCTTGACGGCGGTGGCGAGCGCGGCGATCTCGGCCTGCGGGTCGCATCCGTCTTGGGAAACGAGCCGGCTGCGCCTTGCCGGTACCAGTAGCGCGCGTTGCCGAGGTCGCCTTCGAGCAGGTGCACGATGCCGTGCGCCCAGCAGCCGAGCGGCGACGCGTCCTCCTGCACGATCGCGTGCGCCTTCTGCCAGTCGCCCTTCTTGAGATAGCGAACCGCGGTTCCGATGGGCATGGCGCTTCCTCCTGACGTGGATCCATGCGACAGGTAGCCGCCGTCGACCGGCAGGACCACGCCGGTGACGAAGCGCGCGGCGGGCGAGCACAGGAACACCGCCGCGCCCGCGACGTCGTCGGGCGCGCCCCAGCGGCCGAGCGGCGTGCGCGCGAGGATCGCCGCGTTGCGCTGCGCGTCGTCGCGCAGCGCCTGCGTGAGCGGCGTCGCGACCCAGCCGGGCGCGATCGCGTTGACGCGGATGCCGTCGGCCGCGTAGGCGATCGCGAGCGACTTCGTCAGCTGCGCGACGCCGCCCTTGCTCGCCGCGTAGCCGGGCACCAGCCCGCCGCCGAAGAACGACGAGCATCGACGCGGTGTTGACGATGCAGCCGCCGGCCGCCTTCAGCTTGGCGCGCGCCAGCGTGCAGGTGCGCATCGTGCCGGTCAGGTTGATGGCGAGCACGTCGTCGAACACGGCGAGGTCGTGCTCGGCGCCGCGGCGGATGATGCCGGCGCAGTTGACGAGCACGTCGAGGCGCGGCAGGTCGCTCGAGCAGCGCGCCGACCGCGGCCTCGTCGCGCACGTCGAGCGCGCACACGGCGTCGCGGCAGCGGAAGTCCGGCGCGGCGCGCGCGCGCCGCGCACTCGTCCGGCGGTCGCGCCGGTCACCGTGACCACGGCGCCCAGTCGCGCGAACGCGTCGGCGATGCCCGCGCCGATGCCGCTCGTGCCGCCGACCACCAGCACGACCGCCCGGCGAAGAGGTCCGGCGCGAAACGTCGTCGGTGATCATGCGTTACGCCGGCCGCGCAGGAGCCGCGTCGACGTCGCGCCGCGCGCGGCAGCGGCGCGACGGCGCCGTAGCCGGTCGGTCGCGAGCGCCGCGGCGACGTTGGCATAGCGCGCGGCCGCGAACGGATCGTCGCCGGCGAGCAGGCGCGCGGCGAACGCGCCGTCGAAGCAGTCGCCCGCGCCGGTCGCATCCACGCTCGCGACGCGATGCGCGGCGATGCGCTCGCGCCGCGTGCCGTCGGAGACGACGCAGCCGTCGGCGCCCTGCTTCAGCACGACGCCGCGCGCGCCGGCGCGATGCAATCGCGTCGACCACGGCGTCGGGCGCCAGCGCCCGCGAACAGCACGTTCGCGTCGTCCTGGCTCGGCAGGCACCAGTCGCATGCGCGCCATCGACGCCATGCACGATCGCGCGGGCGCGCGGCGAGCGGCCACAGCTTGAGCCGCACGTTCGGATCGTAGGTGACGATGCGCGCCGGCGTCGCGCGCGACGTCGAACGCGGCGAACACCGCGTCGCACGCGGTCGCCGAGATCGCCTGGCTGATGCCCGACGCGTGCAGCAGCCGCGCGGCGCTGATCATCGGCCAGCGGCAGCGTGCTCGGGACGCATGCGGCTCGCGGCCGAGCCCGCGCGCAGGTACGAGAACTCGTGGCCGCTCGGCGCCGTGCGCGACGAAGTACACGCCGGTCGGCGCCTCGGGATCGAGCGCGACGCCCGTCGGTGTCGACGCCTTCGCGCGTGCCACAGGTCGAGGAACATGCGTCCGAAGCTGTCGTCGCCGAGCCGCGTCACGTAGCCCGACGCGCGCGCCGAGCCGCGCGGCGGCGATCGCCATGTTCGACGTGTCGCCGCCGAAGCCCTGCAGGTACGCGTGCGGATCGGCCGACGCGCGCCTGGTTGAATTCGATCGAGCGGCTCGCCGAGCGCGACGATGTCAGGCATTGCGGCGGAAATAGTAATGCTTGCCGGTGTCGACGTCGCCCGACGCAGGACGCCGGGACCCTCGCGCGCGAGCCACGAGCGCTTGCCGTTGCTCCAGTAGACCATGCCGTCGCGCAAGTCGCCCTGGCTCACCACGTCGCCGACCTCGTTGCGCAGGTACACGCGGCCGCCGCCGTCGACGACGAGCTGCACGATGTCGCCGGAATCCGGGTCGTACGCCTGGTACGAGCCGATGGCCCACGCCGGCGGCACCGCGCGACGGGCCGGCGGCGGCGGTGCCGGCGGCGGCGGCGGCGCGGGCGGCGGCGTGCTCTGCGACGAGCCGATCGCCGCGCCGATCGCGAGCGCGCCGATGATGCCGGCGGCGATCGCCGCGTCGTTGCGCGCCGCCGCTGTCGCGCCCGTAGCGGAATTCGCCGCGGCAGCCGCGGTCGACCCAGATGCCGCCGTTGTCGTAGCCCCAGCCCGAGCCCTGCCGGCACAGGTTGCCGGTCGAGAGCTCGCGCGCGAGGCTGACACGCGGCCCTGCGTGTCCGCGTTGCAGTAGCGATAGCGGTAGCCGATGCTCTCGCAGGTGAGCGTGCCGGAGCGTCCCCACCCGCCGCCGCCGTCGTCGCGGCCGTAGCTGAATTCCGCGCGGCAGCCGCGGTCGACCCAGATGCCGTTGTTGTCGTAGCCCCAGCCGCGGCCCTGCTGGCACAGGTTGCCGGTCGAATCTCGCGCACCATGATCACGCGGCCCTGCGTGTTCGCGTGCGCAGTACTGGTAGCGATAGCCGATGCTCTCGCAGGTGAGGAATCCCGAGCTGCTGCGCTGCGCGGCGCGCCGCCGCGAACAGCGAGACGCCGAGCCACCAGCGCCGCAAGAACGATCCTTCGCGTCATGCGGTTCCCCCTTCCGTCGCGCTCGTCGTGTGCAGCGCAGCGCTCAGCGCGCCGGCAACGCGCGCACCGCGGCCGCGTAGGCGGCCGCGACCTCGCGCACCGCCGCGGGCGGCGACGCCCGGCTTGTACAGATTGGATGCCCGTGCCGAACCCCGATGCGCCGGCGCGCCCAGTACGGCTCGAGATTGTCCGGCTTCATGCCGCCGACGGCGAACACGAGCGTCGCCGGCGGCAGCACGGCGCGCCACGCCTGCAGCGCCCCGGGCGGCAGCGCTTCGGCCGGAAACATCTTGAGTCCGTCGGCGCCGGCGGCGAGCGCGGCGAACGCTTCCGTGGGCGTCGCCACGCCGGGAACGCACAGCATGCCCTGCGCCTTCGCCTCGCGGATCACCGCGACGTCGGCGTGCGGCATCACGATGACGCGTCCGCCCGCCTCGCGCACGCGCGCGACGTCGTCCACGGCGATGCACGGTGCCCGCGCCGACGAGGCATTGCGCGCCCCAGCGATCGGCGAGGAGCCGGATCGACTCGAACGCCCGCGGCGAGTTGAGCGGCACTTCGAGGACGCGGAATCCGTGCGTCGGTCAGCGCGTCGCCGACGCCGGCGATCTCCTCCGGCGTGATGCCGCGCAGGACCGCGATGAGCGGCAGCGGATCGAGGTAGCGGGTCAGCGGGTTCATGCGGTGGTCGACGCTCCGGCTGAAGACTCGCGAGGATCGGGCCGACGATGCCCGCGCGCATCGCGATGCGCCACAGGCCGTGCGCGGCGGCGTGCGATTCGGCGCGCTTCGACGGTGACGTCGGCCTGCGCGCAGCGCCGGCTGCGTACCGCGCAACCAGCGCATCCTCGCCGATCAGCCGCACGCGCGCGCCATCGTAGCCGTGGCGCTGCGCCCACGTGCGCGCGTTGCGCACCTCGCGGCCGATCATCACGCCGGACAGCCAGTCCGCGACGTCCTCGGCCGCGAGCTCGCCCATCAGCGCCAGCGTGCGCGCGCCGAACGCGTCGTGCGCGAGGTTGCCGGGACCGAGGCCGCGCGCGACGCCGCGCTCGAACGCCGGCGCCGATGCCGCCCGCCTGCGCGCCGGCGGTCGGCGAGGCGTCCGAGGATGCTGTGCGTGAGCAGCACGTCCCACATCTCGCCGGTCATGAACGTCATGAAATCGACGAGCGGCCCGACGTCGACGCACGCCCACTTGCTGTGCGTGCCGGGCAGCGCCACCAGCACGCGTTCCTCGCGCTCGTCGACGCCGCCGACGATCTGCGTCTCCTCGCCGCGCATCACGTCCGGCACGCCGTAGGCGTCGCGCGTGCTGCACGCCCGGGCACGACGGCGAGCGCGCCGTCCGGGCGCGCGCACGATGCCGGCGACCAGGTCGGCGAGCGCGCCGGGCAGGCGACGTACGGCGCCTCGACCCAGCCCTGCCGGCTGCCGATCATCCCGCAGGCGATGCGCGGCGCCGGCTCGTCGCGCCAGTCGCCGAGCAGCGTCGCGAGCGCTTCGCGCGAAGCGGCCGTCCTGCACGTGCTGGATGCCGAGCGGCGCGCTGCGCGGCGAGCACGCTGCCGCGCGCGTCGAGGCGGTAGGCGCGCGCCGACGTCGTGCCCCAGTCGATGGCGATGAGCGCCGACGACGTCATCGCCGGGCCGGCTTCGCGTCCCAGCGCGCGGCCGCGTCGTCGTCGCTGGCGCGCGCGTCGACCCAGCGCGCGCCCTCGGCGGTGTCTTCCTTCTTCCAGAACGGCGCGCGGGTCTTGAGGTAGTCCATGATGAAGCGGCACGCGTCGAACGCGTCGCCGCGATGCGCGCTCGTCACCGCGACGAGCACGATCTGGTCGGCGGGCCGCAGCTCGCCGACGCGATGGATGACGAGCGCGTCGAGGATGTCGAAGCGCGCGCGCGCCTCGGCGACGATCGCCTCGAGCGCCTTCTCGGTCATGCCGGGATAGTGCTCGAGCGTCATCGTCGCCACCGCCGCCGCGTCGTTGACGTCGCGCACGGTGCCGATGAACGACGCGACCGCGCCCACGCGCGGATCGCCGCGCGCGCAGCGCGGCGATCTCGCGCCGCGCGTCGAAATCGGCGATCTGCACGCGCACGGTCATCGCGTTCCGCGCCTCAGCCGCCGGTGACCGGCGGGCAGCAGCGCGACTTCGTCGCCGTCGCGCAACGCGGTGCTCGCCGGCGCGCGAGTTCGTGATTGACCGCGACGCGCACGGCGCGCCCCGCCGCGAGCTCCTGCGCCCAGACGCCGCCGCGCGCGCGCAGCGCCGCGAGCAGCGTCGCCACGGTCGGCGCGTCGTCCGGCGCGAGCGACAGCGATTCGCCGCTGCGCGCCGAACGCGTCCCGCAGCCGCGCGAGGTAGACGAGGCGCAGCGGTGACGCGTCGGCGACGGGACGGATCGGATGTCTGGAATCGGGCATTGCGGCGGCGGAGTCGAGACGACATGCAAAACGCCGGCAGCAATCGGCCGGCGTTGCGCATTATAGGCCGGACGGACGCCGGCCGATTGTCGGCCGCGCGACTAGAAGCGGAACTGCACGCCGAACTGCAGCTGGTCGTTCTCGGGCAGGCACGCCGGTGGACGATCTCGCCGGGCAGGCGACCGAAGCGCGCGTATTCGAGGCGCAGGCCGAGCGCCGGACGACATGTCGTAGCGCAGGCCGAGACCGTAGTTCACGCCGTCGCGTGTGCGGCGGACGTCGCCGACGAATCCCGGCGCATACGACTGCGCTGCGCGTCGCTTTGCGCATAGCCCAGCCGGCCGTACAGCGACATGCTCTTGCGGAATTCCCACGTGCGTGTAGACGTCGACGTTCCAGGCCTTGCCGACGACGTCGCCGTCGCTGGCCAGCGCCAGGCCGACGCCGCGGCGTGCGCCCGGCAGCGCGCGGTTGCAGCGCAGTAGCGGTCGGTGGTCGCCGACAGCCGCTTCGACGCGCCAGGTCGTTCGCCCAGCGATACCCGCCGTACGCCAGCGTGCGCGCACCCGCGTCGTCGGACGACGGGCAGCGCGAACCGGCTCCAGACGGAACTCAGGTGGCCGAACGAAAGCCCGTCGCCCTCGCGTCCGCGTTGCGCAGCGAGATGCCCCCATAGAAGCCCGCGGCGTCGGCGACCGCCGCCGGGACTCGGCCGCAGCGCGCGGCGCCGGCGCGAGCAGCCAGAGGACGACGGCAAGAACGCAAGTGTTTGTTTCTTAAGCATTTTCTAGTCAGGCTGCCGAACCGCGGAGCCACGGGACGGCGACGGTGTCATTTGTCCACTGCCTGCAACCCGCTAAGTTCAACCTACTCCGACCGCTTGTGCACGTCAATCCGGCAGGCCAGACAGCGGCTTCGCGCACGACGAACGTTGCGATTTCGTCCAGGTCGGCGAGCCGGAACACGGGCAGCCGGCGCAGCCGGACAGCGTCGACGGCGCGTCCGTGGCGACGGCCAGGATGTGCGGGATCGTCCGGATGCAGCAGCGGCTTGCCCACCGCCGGCGCGCCAGACCTCGAGCTTGGGCATCGGGAAGCGCCTTGTAGCCCTCGACCAGCACCGAGCGTCGCACGGACGCAGCACCGGCCAGCGCCTCCGGCAGCGTCAGCTCGGCGTCGCCGCGCAGCTCGTGCATCAGCGCGTAGCGCGCGCCGGAGCTCACCAGCACCTCGGTGCAGCCCGCTTTCCGGTGCCGCCACGAGTCCTTGCCGGGCTGGTCGACGTCGAACTCGTGATGCGCGTGCTTGACGAGCGACACGCGTGCCCATGCGCTCGACGAGGCGCGGGATCAACTGCTCGATCAGCGTGGTCTTGCCGCTGCCGGACCAGCCGGCGAAGCCGAAGATCTTCATCGCGGCCCGTCGTCGCGCGTAGCGCGCTGCGGTTGCCGGCGTGCCGCGACGCGCAGGTGCAGGCGGCGGTGCACGCGATCGTCGCCCGTGGCGCGCGGCCGCATCGGCGGCGAGCCCGGCTGGACGATGACGCCGTCGCGCACCATCGCACCGGCGCGAGCGCGGCGTCGATCGGCCAGCGCCCGCGCGATGCCCTTGCCCGCCAGCGCGCGCACGCCGGCAGCGTGGCGTCGGTCAGCGCGAGCGTGGCGGTGCGCGCGACGAGCGACGGCATGTTGGGCACCGCGTAATGCACGACGCCGCATTCGACGTAGGTCGGCGCGGACAGCTTGGTCATCCGCGACGTCGCCGCGATGCCGCCCTGGTCGATGCCGACGTCGACGATGCGCCGAGCCCGGCCGCATCGCGGACACGAGCTCGCGCGACAGCAGCTTGGGCGACAGCGTCCCTGGCTCGAGCACGCCGCCGATGACGAGGTCGGCGTGCGCGACCGCGTTCGGCGAATCGCGCGTCGTGCGCGTGCGGCATGCCGTGCGATCTCGACCGCGTGGCCCTCCTCGGCCAGCGAGCGCCGCGAGCGCGTCGCGCCGCGCGCACCGCGCGAGAACACCGTGACGCGGGCGCCGAGGCGCGCGGCGATGCGCGCGGCTTCGCCGCCGACGTTGCCGGCGCCGAGCACGACGACGCGGCGCGCCGGGCACGTCGTCGACCCCGGTCAGCAGCACGCCCGCACCGCCGCGATCGGTCGCGAGCGACGTTGCGCGCCGACGAGCGGCGCGAGGCGTCCCGCGATGCGCGACATCGGCGCCAGCAGCGGCAGCCCGCCGGCGGCGTCGCGCACGGTCTCGTAGGCGATGCAGCAGACGCGCGCGGCGAGCACGGCCTCGAGCAGCGCCGGATCGCGGTTGATCTGCGCGAAGCCGAACACGGTCGTGCCGGACGCCAGCAGCGGATACTCGGCCGGCTGCAGCTCCTTGACCTTGACGACCAGGTCGCATCGCCCACACCGCGCTCGCGTCGTCGGACGACCATCGCGCCGGCCGCGCGGTAGTCGTCGTCGGCGAAGCCGACCGCCGCGCCGGCACCGGCGCCGACGACCACCGCGTGGCCCTCGGCGACCAGCGCGCGCGCGCCGTCCGGCGTGAGACCGACGCGCCGCTCGCCGTCCTTGCTCTCGCGCGGTACGCCGATCCTCATCCGCGGCCGAGCGCGCGCGATGGTGATCGTGACGAGTCCCAGCACCAGGTTGACGGCCACCAGATGGCGGACGGTCGCCATCGCCGCGCCGCCTCCGGGCCAATCGCCGGCGGCCACCGCCGCGCGCAGCCGCTGCGAGCGGCGACGCGCGACGAGGTAGACGTAGATCGCCATCATCGCGAGGCCCAGCAGCGTCATCGCATGCACGCTGGCCGTCGACCGCGCGCGAATCCGCCGAGCTGGTGCGATCATCGCGACGCCGCTGCCGAGGATCAGCGATCACCGCGACCGCGACCCACGCGACGAAGCGCGTCAGCGTCGCCGCGAGCAGCGGCAGGCGCTGCGGCGGCGGCAGCGCGCGCGCCGGCGGGCCGCAGCGCCATGTGGGCGAAGAACATCCCGCCGACCCAGACGACGACGCCGAGCAGATGCAGCCAGCGGGCAATGTTCATATGGCGGAAGATGTTGCGCGAAACGCACGATTGTAGCGCGCCCCCGTCGCGGCCTGCCGCGGACGCGCGGTCGGCCGCCCCGACGATTTGCCGGCCGCGCGCCCGGCAGCCTATAGTAGAAACGCGCCGTCGCGTCCCCCACCTATCGAGCGTATGCCGCCACCGCCCGCTGCCTCGCTACCGGTCTCGTCCGGCACGCCCCACGACGTCGACGGCACCATCGAGCGCGTCATCTCCGACGTGCCGTCGCCGCGCACGCATGCGGTCGCCGACCCCGATCGCCAGGCCGACCTCATCGCCAAGGCGGCGGCGCGCAGTGCGCGCCGTGCTGTCCGGCTCGCTGGCGCTGCCGCCGGGGCCGTTCGGCATGCTGACCGTGCTGCCGGACCTCTATCTCATCTGGAAGACGCAGCGGCAGATGGTCGCCGACATCTTCGCGCTGTACGGCCGCACCGCCGAGCTCACGCGCATGCACATGCTGTACTGCCTGTTCCGGCACGCGGCGAGCCAGGTGCTGCGCGACGTCGCGGTGCGCACCGGGCCAGCGCATCGTCGTGCAGCAGCTGTCCGGCGGCGCGCTGAAGACGATCGTCGCCAAGGTCGGCGTGACGGTGAGCAAGCGCGTCGCCGGCAACGCCGCGAGCCGCTGGGTGCCGATCGCCGGCGCCGCCGCCGTGGGCGCGTACGCGTACTGGGACACGCTGCAGGTCGCGACGCACCGCGCGGCGGCTGCTCGCCGATCCTTCGCTCGACGCGCCGGCTGCGCGAGGACACCTGACGCGCATGTGCGGCCGCTACGAGCTGCATACGCATCCGGCCGCGCTCGCGCTGGCGTTCGGCCTGCCGATCCCGCCGACGATCAAGCCGCGCTACAACATCGCGCCGATGCAGGACGTGCCCGTCGATCCGCACGTCGGCCGCCGGCGAGCGCGAGCTCGTCGATGGTGCGCTGGGGACTCGTGCCGCGCTGGGCGAAGGACCCGTCCATCGGCTCCAAGATGATCAACGCGCGCGCGGAGACGCTCGCCGAGAAGCCGTCGTTCCGCACCGCGCTGCGCAAGCATCGCTGCCTCATTCCCGCCAACGGCTTCTACGAGTGGAAGGTGGTGCGGCGGAGGCGCCAAGCAGCCGCTGCACATCGGCATGAAGGACGGCGTGCCGTTCGCGTTCGCGGGCCTGACCGAGCGCTGGCTGTCGCCCGAGGGCGAGGTGCTCGACACGTGCACGATCATCACCACGCAGGCCAACGCGCTGCTCGCGCCGATGCACGACCGCATGCCGGTGATCGTCGCGCCGGCCGACTACGACCGCTGGCTCGACGTGGCGGTCGCCGACGTCGCGGACATCCTCGCGCCCTATCCTGCCGCGCAGATGACCTATTACCCGGTGTCGACCCGCGTGAATGCGGTGCGCCACGACGACGCGTCGCTGATCGAGCCGCGATCGGCGGCGAAGCGGCCGAGCCCTGCCGCGACGACCGGCAGCGGATGCGAGGCCGCCGCCGAGCAGCCGAGCTCTTCTGCGGCGGAGCTGAGCGCGGCCGCCCGGCGCGACATCGCGAAGGCTCTTGCTAGCTAGTTCGGCTCTTGCGCGCCCGGCCGCGACCCACGCGCCGATCGTCGCGCGCTCGTCGTCGGTCATGCCGGTCAGATTGCCGAGCGGCATCGCGCGGCTCAGCACCGATTGCTCGTTGATCTTCTGCGCGTTGGCGACGATGGCATCGCGGCGTGTCGAGCACCACGCCCTTCGGCGGATCGTTGAACCCGGCCTGCGTCGGCCTCGCCGCATGGCAGGTCGTGCAGCGCGCGTGCACGATGCGCTCGACGTCGGCGAACGATTGCGCGCCCGCCTTGGGCGGCGCCGGCGCGATCGCGAACGCGAGCGCGAGCGTCGCGATGCCCGCAGTCGACGGGGATCGCCCAGACCGTGCGGCCGACGTGGCGCAGGTTGAAGAAGTGCCGCACGTACGCGGCGATCAGCAGGATCGCGACCAGCACCAGCCACGCGTGCGGGTGGCCGAACGTCAGCGGATAGTGGTTGCTGATCATGATGAACAGCACCGGCAGCGTGAAGTAGTTGTTGTGCACCGAGCGCTGCTTGCCGCGCAGCCCGTACACCGGATCGGGCGCGACGTTCCGCCGTTTCGCCTCCACCAGGCTTGCGCTGCGACGGCATGATGACGAAGTAGACGTTCCACGCCATGATCGTGCCCATCATCGCGCCGACCTGGATGAACATCGCGCGTCCGGAGTACACCTTCGACAGCCCGAACGCGACCAGCGCGAAGAAGGCGATCATGACGATCGCGACGACCCGCTCGTGGTCGAGCCCCAGCCGCTTGCAGAGCTGGTCGTAGAAGAGCCAGCCGCCGGCGAGCAGCGCGAGCGAGAGCGCGATCGCCTGCCAGGGCGCGATGTCGGCCACGCTGCGGTCGATCATGTACAGATCGGCGTGCACGTAGTACAGCACGACCAGCAGCGCGAAGCCGGACATCCACGTCCAGTACGCCTCCCACTTGAACCAGTGCAGCGGCGACGGCAATTCGGCGGGCGCGACCTTGAACTTCTGCACGTGGTAGAAGCCGCCGCCGTGCACGGCCCACAGCTCGCCGCCGACACCTGCGTCGGCGTCCGCCGGAAGCTTCGGCGGCAGCAGGCTCAAGTCGAGGAAGACGAAGTAGAACGACGCGCCGATCCACGCGATGCCGGTGATGAGGTGGACCCAGCGGATGAGCGAGCTGCGCCCAGTCGAGCGCGTAGGCTTCCATCGCGTCAGCTGCCGCGGTACGTCGACCAGCTCCACGGCGACACGAGCAGCGGCACGTGGTAGTGCGCGGTGCCGTCGGCCACGCCGAAGTCGAGCACGACCTCGTCGACGAACGGCGGATCGGGCAGCGCGAGCCCCGCCGCGCGCGAAATAGTCGCCGACCGCGAACACCAGCCGGTAGCGGCCGGCGGTGAACGCGTCGCCCTCGAGCAGCGGCTCGTCGCAGCGGCCGTCGGCGTTGGTCACCGCGTCCTTCGACGAGCGCGTAGCGCTCGGCCAGGTTGCGGTAGAGCGTGATGCGGATGCCGGCGCCCGGGCAGCCGCGCGCGGTGTCGAGCACGTGGGTGGTGAGTCGTCCCATCGTCGGTCTCCCTCGTTTCGCTCCAGTGTGCACCGGCGCCCGGTGCCGGGCGGTGTCCCGTTGCAACCACGCGCAATATTGTATACAGTCTGTTGGCACATTGTATGCGGTCTCGCGAACAATGCAATCGTATCCGACGACTCTCCAGGGCGGCGCCGAGCAGCCCATCTACGACGCGGTGTTCGAGGCCGTCCTCGACCAGCGCCTGGCCCCCGGCGTCCGCCTCACCGAGCAGAGCCTGACCGAGCTCTTCGGCGTCTCGCGCACGATCGTCCGCATGGCGCTGCTGCGGCTCGCGCACGATCACATCGTGCAGCTGAAGCCGAATCACGGCGCGTCCATCGCCCGTCCCACGCCCGAGGAAACGCGCGCCGTGTTCGAGGCGCGGCGCATGCTGGAGGGCGCGATCCTGCCCGCCGCCATCGCGCGCGCGCAACCGCGCCAGCTCGACAACCTGCGCGCGCTGGTCACGCAGGAGAACGGCGCGTTCGCCGCCGGCGAGGTGCGCAGCTGGATCCGTCTCTCCGGCGAATTCCATCGCCGCGTCGTGGCGCTGGCGCGCCAATCCCGTGCTGCTGCACTATCGCCAACGACCTCGTCACGCAGTCGCTGCTCATGACCGCGCTGTACATGGCGCGCGGCCAGCAGGTGTGCTCGGCCGACGAGCACCTCGCCCTCGTCGACGCCATCGCCGCCAGGGACGAGCGCCGCGCGCAGCGGCTCATGCACGCGCACCTCACGGCATGCGAGGCGCGATTGGCGCTCGATGCGGTCGCCGAGCGGCCGGCGGACATCGCCGAGGCGCTGCGCATCAAGCCGCCGCCGGAGCGCCGCGCGATGATCGCCCGCCGTTCGAGCCCGGCTATCCGCGCGACATGGCGGGCTACGGCCCGCGGCCGCCGCACGCGCGCTGGCCGAACGGCGCGCGCATCGCGGTGCAGTTCGTGCTGAACTACGAGGAAGGCGCCGAGAACAACGTGCTGCACGGCGACCCCGCGTCGGAGACGTTCCTGTCCGAGATCGTCGGCGCGCAGGCGTTTCCGCAGCGGCACATGTCGATGGAGACGCTCTACGAGTACGGCTCGCGGGCGGGGCGTGTGGCGCGTGCTGCGGCTCTTTCGCGAGCGCCGCCTGCCGCTCACCGTGTTCGGCGTCGGGCATGGCGCTGCTGCGCAATCCGGACGGCCGTCGCAGCGTTCGTCGCCGACGGCCACGAGATCGCGAGCCACGGCTGGCGCTGGATCAGCTACCAGCAGGTCGACGAGTACATCGAGCGCGAGCACATGGCGCTCGCGGTCGACGCGATCACGCGGCTCACCGGCCGCCCGCCCGACGGGCTGGTACACGGGACGCGACAGCCCGAACACGCGGCGCCTGCTGCTCGAGCACGGCGGCTTCACCTACAGCGCGGACAGCTACGCCGACGACCTGCCCTACTACGTGCCGGTGCGCACGCGGCTCGGCGTCGCGCCCGCTGCTGATCGTGCCCTACACGCTCGACGCCAACGACATGCGCTTCGCCACGCCGCAGGGCTTCAACAGCGGCGAGCAGTTCTTCGCGTACCTGCGCGACACGTTCGACACGCTCTACGCCGAGGGCGATCCGCGCGGTCTCGACGCACCGAAGATGATGTCGGTCGGACTGCATTGCCGGCTCGTCGGTCGGCCCGGGCGCGCCGCGGCGCTCGCGCGCTTCCTCGACTACGTGCGGGGGGCACCCCGACGTCTGGGTCGCGCGCCGCATCGACATCGCGCGCCACTGGCTCGCCGCGCATCCGCCGCCGGAGGCCGACGCATGACGCTGGCCGAGGTCAACGCGATGGACGAAGCGGCGTTCGTCGCGGCGCTGGGCGGCGTGTTCGAGCATTCGCCGTGGGTCGCGCAAGGTGCGCTCGCCGCGCGGCCCGTTCGCGAGCGTGGACGCGCTGCACGCGGCGATGAGTCGGTCGTGACCGGGGCCGAGCGACGAGCGGAAGCTCGCGCTGCTGCGCGCGCACCCCGAGCTCGCCGGCAAGGCCGCGATACGCGGCGAGCTGACGACGGATTCGACGCAGGAGCAATCCGGCGCCGGACTCACCGCGTGCTCGCCGGAGGAATACGCGACGCTCACCGAGCTCAACCGGCGCTACAACGCGAAGTTCGGCTTCCCGTTCATCCTCGCGGTAAAGGGCTACGATCGCGCCGGCGATCATCCGCGAGTTCGCGCGCCGCGTCGAACTCGATCGCGCCGACCGAGCTCGCGCGAATGCCTGGCCCAGATCGAGCGTATCACCCGCTTCCGCCTGGATGCCCTGATCACCGCCTGAGGATGCCGTCATGAACGCACCGCCCGTCAACGAGAGCACGTCCCACCCGGTCGACGCGGTCCTCCCGCTGCCGCAGATGCTGGCGGTCGGGCTGCAGCACGTGCTCGTGATGTACGCCGGAGCGATCGCGGTGCCGCTCATCATCGGCGGCGCGCTCAAGTTGCCGCGCGAGCAGGTCGCGTTCCTCATCAACGCCGATCTCTTCGCCTGCGGCGTGGCCACGCTGATCCAGTGCCTCGGCGTCTGGAAGTTCGGCATCCGGCTGCCGGTGATCATGGGCGTGACGTTCGCCGCGGTCGGTCCGATCGCGGCGATGGCGACCGCCGGCGTCGGGATCACGACGATCTTCGGCTCGGTGATCGCGGCCGGCGTGTTCACGATCGTCGTGGCGCCCGTTCTTCGGTCGGCTGGTGCGCTATTTCCCGCCGCATGGTGACGGGAACGATCATCGCGGTGATCGGCATCACGCTCCTGCGCGTCGGGCATCACGTGGGCCGGCGGCGGCGCGCGGCAACAAGAACTTCGGCGCGCCGGAGTATCTCGTCATCGTCGCGCTCGTGCTCGCGGTGATCCTGCTGCCTCAACAAGTACGGGCGCGGCTTCGTCGCCAACATCGCGGTGCTGATCGGGCTCGCGGTGGGCTACGTCGTGGTCCATCGCGCAGGCATGGTCAAGTTCGACGGCGTCGCGGCCGCGGACTGGGTGGCGCTGGTCTATCCGTTCCGCTTCGGCGCGCCGACGTTCGAGATCGGGCCGATCGTCTCGCTGTGCATCGTGATGGTCGTGGTGATGGTGGAGTCGACCGGGATGTTCCTGGCACTCGGGGAAATCTGCGGCAAGCGGATCGGCCCGGGCGACCTCGCGCGCGGACTCGCCACGGACGGCCTCGGCACCGTCATCGGCGGAGTCTTCAACACGTTTCCGTACACGTCGTTCTCGCAGAACGTCGGGCTGGTCGGCATGACGGGCGTGCGCAGCCGCTTCGTCGTGGCGGTGTCGGGCGGCATCCTGCTCGCCTTCGGGCTGTTTCCGAAGATGGGCGAGGTGGTGGCGTCGATCCCGCAGGCGGTGCTCGGCGGCGCGGGCCTGTGCATGTTCGGCATGGTGGCGGCGACGGGCATCAAGATCCTGGCGCGCGTCGACTACACGCCGCGCCACAACCTCATCATCGTCGCGGTGAGCATCGCGGTCGGGATGATTCCGCTGGTGTCACCCACTTTCTTCGCGCAGGCGCCGAAGTGGCTCGACGCGATCACGCACAGCGGCATCACGCTGACGGCGGTCTGCGCGATCCTGCTCAACGCGTTCTACAACGGCCGGGGACCGGCGAAGCGGTCGAGCGCGAGCTCGCACAGGTGGCGGCGACCCAGGGCACCGTGGAGTAGGCGGCACGGCAGCGCTCGATCATGCCGGCACGGGCCGGCGACAGGCGCGCGGTGGTCGCCGTGCGTCCCCGCCGCCGCAGCAGCAGGTACGACCGCCGGAATCACGAGCATCGACAGCAGCGGCGCGGTGATCATGCCGCCGACCATCGGCGCGGCGATCCGCTGCATCACCTCCGAGCCCGTGCCGTGCGCCACCATGATCGGCAGCAGGCCCGCGAGGATCACGGCCACCGTCATCGCCTTCGGCCGCACGCGCAGCACCGCGCCTTCGCGGATCGCGTCGAGCAGGTCGGCGTCGGTCGTGCGGCCCTGCGGCGATGCGCGCCGTCCCACGCGTGCTTGAGGTAGAGCAGCATGACCACGCCGAACTCCGCCGCGACGCCGGCGAGCGCGATGAAGCCCACCGCCGCTCGCGACCGACACGTTGTGGCCGAGCAGCCACAGCAGCCAGATGCCGCCGACCAGCGCGAACGGCAGCGCGGCCATGATGAGCAGCGCCTCGTCGAAGCGCCGGAACGTGAGGTAGAGCAGCACGAAGATGATCAGCAGCGTGAACGGCACGACGACCTTGAGCCGCGCCGTCGCGCGCTCGAGATACTCGAACTGGCCCGACCACGACACCGAATAGCCCGGCGGCAGCTTGACCTTCGCGGCGACCTCGCGCTGCATGTCGTGCACCGCCGACTGCAGGTCGCGGCCGCGGATGTCGACGTAGACCCAGCCCGAGAGCCGCGCGTTCTCGCTCTTCAGCATCGGCGGGCCGTCGCCGATCTCGATCGTCGGCGACGTCGGAGAGGCGGATCTGCGCGCCGCGCTCGGTCACGATCGGCAGCTCGCGCAGCTGCTCGACGGAGTCGCGGAACTCGCGCGGATAGCGCACGTTGATCGGAAAGCGGCGCAGGCCCTCGACCGTCTCGCCGACGTTGTCGCCGCCGATCGCCGACGCCACGACCTCCTGCACGTCGGCGATGTTGAGGCCGTAGCGCGCCGCACGGTCGCGGTCGATCGTCGACGTCGATGTAGCGCCCGCCGGTCAGGCGCTCGGCGAGCGCCGAGGTCACGCCGGCGACCGGCTTCACCACGCGCTCGATCTCGCCGGTCGACGCGGTCGATCTCCGCGAGGTCGGGGCCCGCCACCTTGATGCCGACCGGGCTCTTGATGCCGGTGGCGAGCATGTCGATGCGGTTGCGGATCGGCGGCACCCAGATGTTGGACAGGCCGGGCACGCTGCACGATGCGGTCGAGCTCGTCGACCAGCTTGTCCGGCGTCATGCCCGGCCGCCACTCGGCTCGCGGCTTGAACTGGATGGTCGTCTCGAACATCTCGAGCGGCGCCGGGTCGGTCGCGGTCTCGGCGCGGCCCACCTTGCCGAACACGCTCGCGACTTCCGGCACGCTCTTGATCAGGCGGTCGGTCTGCTGCAGGAGCTCCGCCGCCTTGCCCGCCGAGGCCCGGCAGCGCCGACGGCATGTACAGCAGATCGCCTTCGTCGAGCGGCGGCAGGAACTCGCCGCCGAGCCGCTGCGCCGGGAATGACGGTGAGCGCCGCCAGAACGCAGCGCGACGAGCGAGCGTCGTCTTCGGGAAGCGCAGCACGACGTCGAGCAGCGGCCGGTAGAGCGCGATCAGCGCGCGGTTGAGCGGATTGCGCGTTCTCGTCGGGAATGCGGCCGCGGATGAGGTAGCCCATCAGCACCGGCACCAGCGTGACGGCGAGGCCGGCCGACGGCCGCCATCGCGTAGGTCTTGGTGAACGCGAGCGGCGCGAACAGCCGCCCTTCCTGCGCCTCGAGCGTGAACACCGGGACGAACGACAGCGTGATGATGAGCAGGCAGAAGAACAGCGCCGGCCCGACCTCGGCCGCGGCCTCGCCGATGACGCGCCACTGCTCCTCGCCCTGCGGTGCTGCCCCGCCGTGCGCGTGGCGCCACGCGCTCGAGGTGCTTGTGCGCGTTCTCGATCATCACGACCGCGGCGTCGACCATCGCGCCGATGGCGATCGCGATGCCGCCGAGCGACATGATGTTGGCGTTGACGCCCTGGTAGTGCATGACGATGAACGCCATCAGCACGCCGAGCGGCAGCGAGACGATCGCGACGAGCGCCGAGCGCAGGTGGAACAGGAACACGAGGCACACGAGCGCGACGACGACGAATTCCTCGACGAGCTTCTCGCCGAGGTTCGCGACCGCGCGCCGATCAGCGTCGAGCGGTCGTAGATCGGGACGATCTCGACGCCTTCGGGCAGCCCGGCCTCGAGCGCCTGCGAGCTTCGCCTTCACCGCGTCGATCGTCTCGAGCGCGTTCTTGCCGGAGCGCATGACGATGATGCCGCCGACGACTTCGCCCTTCGCCGTCGAGCTCGGCGATGCCGCGCCGCATCTCCGGGCCGATCTGGACGCGCGCCACGTCGCCGAGGCGCACCGGAACGCCTGCCTCGCTCGTGAACAGCGGGATCCTGCGGAAGTCGTCGAGCGACTTCAGGTAGCCGGACGCGCGCACCATGTATTCCGCCTCGCCCAGCTCGAGCACCGAGCCGCCGGTCTCCTGGTTCGCCCGTCTGCACCGCCTCGATCACCTTGCCGTGCGGAATGCGGTACGCGCGCAGCCGGTCGGGGTCGAGCACGATCTGGTACTGGCGCACCATGCCGCCGACGGTCGCGACCTCGGCGACGTTCGGCACCGACTTCAGCTCGTACTTGAGGAACCAGTCCTGCAGCGCGCGCAGCTCCGCGAGGTCGTGCTTGCCGCTGCGGTCGACGAGCGCGTACTCGTAGATCCAGCCCACGCCGGTCGCATCGGGACCGAGCGCGGGCTTCGCCTCGGCGCGGCAGCCGTCCCTGCACCTGGTTCAGGTATTCGAGCACGCGCGAGCGCGCCCAGTACAGGTCGGTGCCGTCCTCGAACAGCACGTAGACGAACGAGTCGCCGAAGAACGAATAGCCGCGCACGGTCTTCGCGCCCGGCACCGACATCATCGTGGTGGTCAGCGGATACGTGACCTGGTTCTCGACGATCTGCGGCGCCTGCCCGGGAACGTCGTGCGGATGATCACCTGCACGTCGGACAGGTCGGGCAGCGCGTCGAGCGGCGTGCGCGGCACGCGCCCACGACGCCCCACGCGGTGACGATGGCACGGTCACGAGCAGCACGAGGAAGCGGTTGTCGAGCGACCAGCGGATGATGCGCAGCGATCATGGCTTCGCTCCGGCGCCGGCGCGCGGCTGCTGCCAGGTCGGCACGTCGGGCGCTTGCGTCGGATTCGCGACGTGATCACGAACTGCGCCGCGGGGTCGCAGGATCCGGGCCTTGAACGTGAACGCGATGCGGTCTCCGACGCTGCACGCCGGCGGGCCAGGTCGCGGGAGGCACGAACCCCATCGTCATCGCCGGCCACTTGAGCGCCGGCACGGGCTCGTGCGACAGCATGATCTCGTCCTTGCGCGATCGCTTCGACGCGACCCCGCGCCTCGGTGCTCGCCGTGCCGGCGGCCCGCAGCCGTGCCGGCGCGGGCTCGGACAGGCGATTCGGTGACGCCCTTGAGGCTCGCTTCGGAGTCGATCAGGAACTGGCCCGAGACGACGACCTTCTGGCCGGGCTCGAGGCCCTTGCGGATCTCGGTCATGCCGTTGGCCTCGATGCCGATCTCGACGTCGACCGCGCGGAACTTGCCTTCGCCTTCCGCGACGAACACGACGGTGCGCTTGCCGGTGACGATCACGGCCTCGGTCGGCACCACGCGTTTCCTCGGCCGCGCTGCCGGCACGAAGTCGACCGACGCGAACAGGCCCGGCACCAGCTGCGCCCCGCGGATTGGCGACCTCGATGCGCGCCTTGATCGTGCGCGTCTGCGCGTTGACCTCGGGCAGCAGCGCGCCCACGCGGCCCTTGAGACACGACGTCGGGCGCTGCGGGCGTGCGCACCTCGACCGGCGTGCCGGCGCGCACGCGCGCCGCCGCGGACTCCGGCACCTCGGCGTTGATCCACACCGAGCCCAGGCCGTTGATCCGGAACAGCGGCGTGCCCATCGCCACCGTCATGCCTTCGCGCACGGCGAGCTCGGTGACCACGCCGCCGATCGGCGCGGTCACGATCGTGATCCGCGGCTGCACCGCGCCCGTTCGCGATCACCCGCGCGATCTGCTCGTCGGACATGCCGGCAAGGCGCATGCGCTGCCGCGCGGCGTCGACCAGCGCATCCATGCCCGGGCCTTTCAGGCGGCGCACCGCGAGATACTCCTCCTGCGCGGCGACCCAGTCGGGCACGTAGAGCTCGAGCAGCGGCTGGCCCTCGCGCACCGGGTCGAGCGGCGCGCGCACGAAGAGCTTCTCGACGAAGCCGTTGGCGCGCGCCTGCACGACCGCCTGGTCGCGCTCGTTGAACGCGACGCTGCCGACCGCCGTGAGCGGCGCGGCGAGGCGCGCGCGCGGTGGCCTCCGCGGTGCGCACGCCGATGTTCTGGCGCACGCGCGGGCTGATGGTGACGGTGCGACTCGTCGCTGCCGCCGTCCGCGTACACGGGCACGAGCATCATGTCCATGAAGGGCGACTTGCCGGGCTTGTCGAAGCGCTGCCCCGGCACCATCGGGTCGTGCCAGTAGAGGACCTTGCGTGCCGGTCGCGGGATCGACGTCGCCGGGCTTCTGCGGCGCGACCGCCGGTGGCGCCGCGGCGATGCCGCGCCGGCAGCGCCGCGGCGCAGTCGATCGGGCTGCTGGCGGTCCGAGCCAGTACGCGCCGCCCGCGACAGCGGCGACGAGCCGAGCGCGACCGCGACGAGCGCGAGATGGTGGATCGTCTTCATCGTGCATGGCCGTTCCTGCGGGCGCGCCAGTGCGCCGTGGCGCGATGCCCGTGACGTCGAAGAAGTTGAGTTGCGCCCACAGGCGCGCGGTCTCGCGCTCCAGCATCAGCGCGTCGCGGCGGACGTCGAGCTCGTTGCGGCGCGCGGCGAGCACGTCGGCGAGCGCGCCCTTGCCGCCGCGATAGGCGGCGACCGCCGCCGTCGGTGCGTTCGCGCGCGAGCGGCAGCAGCGAATCGGCGTAGAGCGCGAGACGCTCGCGGCCGTTCTCCCATTCCTCGAGCATCGCTGGCGACTTCGGCGACGTGCGTGCGCAGCGCGTCCTCGCGCTGCGCGCGCGCCTGGTCGGCCAGCGCCAGCTTGGCGGCGACGTCGCGGTCCTGGCGGTTCGCGCGATCCCACGGCAGCGGAACGTTGATGCCGAACGACATCATGTTGCCGTAGCGCGGGACCGCGCTGCTGGTACGCGACCTCGACGCTCCAGTTGGGGTCGCGATCGGCCTGCGCGACCTTCACCTCGGCCGTCGCCAGCGCTACCTGCCTGCGCGAGCGTCGCGATCTGCGGATGGTGCGCGAGCTGGGTCGGCCAGGCGCGCACGGTCGCAGCGGCACCGTCGCGAACTCGGGCGTGCCGGCGAGCGGCGCATCGGCGCCGGGTCCGACCCAGCGCGCGAGCATCGTGATCGCGGTGGCGACGCGACGCCGCGCTTCGCTCGCCTTCTCGCGCGAGCGCGGCCCGCGCGCCGCGCGCCGCGAACACGTCGGCCTGCGTGCCGCGCCCGGCGCGATACGCGAACTCCGCGCCCTCGATCTCGAGCGCCGCCTCCGCCGTCTGCTCGCGCGATCAGCGCGACGGTCGCCTCGGCGTAGTAGCGGTCGATCCAGGCGAGCGCCGTGTCGCGCGCGATGTTCGCCTGCACCGCCGATCTTCTCGACCTCGCGCCTTGTCGCGCCTCGCGCTCGTACCGCGCGGCGCGCCGTCTCCCGCTTGTCGGACGACAGGATCTCCTGCATGAGCGCCGATGCGGCCCATCGTCATGAAGTCCTTGGTGAAGCTCCACGCGTCGGGACCGCTCACCGGGCAGGTTGTCGACGCCGAGCTTCAGCACCGGATCCGGCCATTGGCCCGCGGCGACCGCCATCTCCTTCGCGGCCGTCGCCGCGGCGTCCTGCGCGGGGAGCAGTGTGCGAGCGCGCCGACCGCGCGCCGCTGCGCTTCGGCAAGCGTCAGCGGGGCGTCGGCCGCGTCGCGCCGCGAACACGGGCACGCACAGCGTCAGCGCCAGGATGAGATTCGTGACCCGCATTTTGCGGGCATTGCCACTGCCGTAGAACATGCGACCTCCGCGTGCGACGGGAATCCGCGGCGCGACCGCACCCGCGGCGGCGCCGTGCTACGCGAACGGTCGGATCAGACCTGGAGGCGGCAGAACCGGATGGACACCGGTGGCGCGGTGGCCATCAGGGTGCCCTGCACGCCGGACGTTGCGGACGCCGTCGGAGGGCGTGGCGGCGTCGTGCACCTCGATCACCAGCGGCGCGGACGAGACCAGCGCCACGGGCGGCGCCGGCGTCGACGGCACCGAGACGGCGGATTGGCAATGCAGCTCGCAGAGCGCCGTATTGGCCGGCGCGGGAGTCGGCGCCTGCGCCGCATGCGTGCCCGCGCAGCCCTCGTGGATCGCGGGCATCGGCGGCGCATCGCCGCGCGGGACGACGAGCGGGCACGCGAACGCCGCCACCGGCAGCTGCGACGAACAGCAGTTCCCAGCAGCAGGAGCGAAGGCGACGAAGCGGTGGGTGCGGCGGCTCATGGCAGGTTCCGGGCCCATCGTACCTGCGGGACCGGCCCGGTGAGCGTGATCCGCATCAAATGCTACGCATTCCGTGGCACGGCGCCGCGGTGCAGGGAGGCTACTTGCCGAACAGCCGGCCGAGTGCCTTGCCGACCTCGGTGACCGGGTCGGTCCCTCGCCTGCGGCGCCGCCCCCTTGGCGCTCGCCGCCGGTTGCCGGTGGCGGTTGGGCAGCGCCTTCCGCGATGGCGCACGGTCCGGGCCCCTGGTTCTCGGCCCATGAGAACAGCGTCTGGCCGAGGGCGGACAGGCCGCCGGTGCCGACCGCGGCGCCGATGCGAGGCGATCGCCTTGGCCGAACCCGACCGGATCGATCTTGAGCTGCGGCGACGCGAACGGCCCGCTCGATGCGCACCAGGTTGGCGAAATTCGTGATGTCGACGGGGATGCCCTTGCGCACCTTGGGCTGCGAACGTGAAGTCGAGCGTCTCGTTGCGGAAATCGAGCGTTCCGCTCGCCGACACGCCGATCTTCGCGGTCTCCATCGCGATGGAGCGATCGACGCGCGCGATGCCGTTGCTGATCGGGAAGCGCACGACGGCGCAGCGCAGCTCGGTCGATCGGGTCGCTCGCCGCGGAACGGATTGATCGCCAGCGTTGAGCTTGTCGAGCGGACGAGTTGGGATCGAGCTTCGGATTGGCGAGCGTCGCCGGACCGTCGACCAGGCGGACGTTGCCCGGTCGCCGAGCTCGCCCACGCATGCGGCGAGTTGCCTGCGCTCGCGAGGTCGAGGCTGACGTCGGTCTTGCCGCCCTTCACGTCCCGCTTCTGCGCCGATGGCGGCCAGCAGCGCACCCGCGGCGAGGTCCTTGCCGGTGAGCCGCGCGCGGAGCACGGCCTGCGCCGGCTTGCTCGCATCGACCGCGAACGAACCGGCCACCGTGCCCCCCAGCGTCGCGACGCTGAAGCTCGACACGTCGAGACGACCGGCGTCGAGCGCCAGCGCGACGCGCAGGTTGTCGTACTCCCGGCCGTTGGCGAGCGTGAGCGCGCCCGATCGCGAGCGACCCTTGCGCGTCGGCCATGCGCAGCGGCGCGAAGTTCACCGGGGTGTCCGGGATGAGCCACGCATGCGCCGGCTTGGGCGCCGTCCCCGGTGCGGACGGTGGCGGGGCCGCGGTCGCCACCGGCACAGGCAGCGCATCGAGCGCCAGCGCAGGACCCCGCAGGTCGAACACGAACTTCGGGCGCGGCCCGCCGCTCGCGACGGCGAACGATCCCGTCAGCGCGTTGGCCCCTAGCGTGAACTTGAGATCGTCGAGCGCGTACTGCTGGTCGACCGCCTTCACCTTGGTCGAGAGGGCCGTCTTCTGGCCCGCGACCTCGCCCTGCAGGCTCACCGGATAGGGCCAGCGCCGCGCCAGGAGATCCGCCGCGGGGCCGAGGGTGCCTTCGACCGCGATCGGGATGTCGTTCACGGCGCCGCGGAATTCCGCCGAGATGGGCGACGACGGATTGCGCGCATGCACCGAGCAGCTTCGTCGACCGTGATCCGCGTGACGCCGCCGCTCGCGCCGTCGCGGAACGTGATGAGGCCGTTGGTGATGCCGACGTTGCCGGTGGCGAATCCGGCGGGAAGCGCCGGCGCAGCGGCGCCCGGCGCGACCGCGGTGGGAGTCGGCGCGGTGTCCCAGTTCCTGCGGCCCTGCGCGTCGATCTCCAGCGCGATGGTGGGCTCGACCAGCGCGAGCTCGACCAGCTCGAAGCGGCGCGACAGCAGCGGCAGCAGGGCGACCTGCAGCTCGAGCTGCTTGGCCGAGATCATGTCCTTCGCCGCTGGCCCACGGCGCATTGCTCGAACGTCACGTCGTCGAGCACGAGCCGCGGCTCGAGCGATAGCGCGAGGTGCGCGCCGCCGTTCACCGCGAGATCGCGGCCGGTGGCGGCCTTCACGCGGTCCTTGACGGGCCCGATCAGCGTGTTGACGTCGACCGTCGCCAACGCGATGGCGACGCCGATGACCACCACCACGACGAGTGCGAAGGCTCCCGCGAGGATCTTGAGCGCGGTGCGCATCCGGCGGATTCTACGCGCCGGACGTGCCGCCGCCAGCTTGCCGGCGCGGGCCCGACCGGGGTCCGTTTGGATCCGGCGGGCGGGTGGTTCGTCGCCGGTCCGGCCGGTTCGTCACATGCCCGCCGCGCGCGGGCCGTCCCCGCTACGATGACGGGCAGTACGCGATCCCCACGCGCCGCGGGACTATCATCCCGGGCGCCTCGATCCTTGACGCCCGCCACGAGCGGGCTTTGCGGAGCGCACCATCATGAGCCCTCCCCGACGGTCCTCCGGCACTGCTCTCGCCCGTCGTCCATTGGGGGTGCGCCCGTGACGCCGGTCGCGCGGCCGCCCGGCGGCTCGCCCGTGCGCGACGCGTGGCGGCGATCGGTGCGCGGCTTCACGTGGCGGCGCTTCGTCGTGTTCCTCGGGGTGATCGCTCTGGCGTCGGTCGGCCACGCGATCTCCACGCTGCTCATGCCGGGCAAGGCACCGGTGCTGGCCGTCAAGGCCTTCGTGCAGGAATACCTGTTCCTTTTCATGCTGTTCGGCACCGTGACCGTGTCCGTCGTCGTGAGCGGCAACTGGGCACCCGCGCGCACCGGGCCGCGCGTGCTGACGCTCGCCACCGCGGTGATCGTGGGCATCGTCGCGGTCACCTCGATCGTGGCCTACGCGGTGACGCAGTGGATGCCCAACGAGGGCAGGCTGCCGAGCCTCCTCCGGGGGTTCTCGACGGTGATCCTGTGGAGCCACGTGATCGCCGCCGGCAGTACTCGGCTACTTCTTCATGCTGCGCGAGCAGGATGCCGCCGCGCGGCTGCATCACGAGGAGCTGCGGCGCGTCGATCTCGACCGCGAGCTCGCGGAGGCGCGGCTGCAGGTGATGCAGGCGCAGGTCGAGCCGCATTTCCTGTTCAACACGCTCGCGCACGTGCGGCGGCTGTTCCGCACCGATGCCGCGGCCGCGCGCGCGATGCTCGAGCACCTCGTGCGGTACCTGAGCGCGATGCTGCCGCGCATGCGCTCGTCGGTGTCCACGCTCGAGCACGAGCTGCGTTGGCCACGGCCTATCTCGAGGTGCAGCGATCCGCATGGGGCCGCGGCTCGCGGTGCGCATCGACGTGCCCGAATCGCTGGCTGGCGTGCCGTTCCCGCCGATGATGCTCGTCACGCTGGTCGAGAACGCGATCCGCCACGGGCTCAATCCGCTGCCGCAGGGCGGCGAGGTGCGCATCACGGCGCGCGCGAGCGACGGTCGGCTGCGCGTGCAGGTCGCCGACACGGGCCGCGGGCTCGCGGAGAGCTCGGGCCCGGGCGTCGGGCTCGCGAACATCCGCGCGCGGCTGACCACGCTGTTCGAAGGCCGCGCGCGCCTGCTGCTCGCGCAGCAGCCCGGGTCGGGCGTGACTGGCGACCATCGAGCTGCCGCTGCAGCCGGCCGTGCGGACCGAGGCGGCGGCATGAACGCGCAGGCCGTCCCGGCGCGCATGGCCGTCGAAGCGCGGCAGCGCGGAGGGAAGTGCTATGAGCGCGCCTGGCCGCTCCGAAGCGCGAACTGCCTCTCGGCGCACGCGCGGCGGGCAATCATGACCGCGCCCGCGCTCACCGAGGCCCCCTTGCGCAGCGACGCTCGCCTGTGGCGCTCCGCGTGGGACGCGCTGGTCCCGGCGTACTTCATCGTCGCGGCCATGCTCGGCGTCGCCTGGGGCGGCGCCAATGCGCTCGGCTTCTGGCTGGGCCACGGCTCGGACGACGCGGCGCAGCTCCTGCAGCATTTCATCGGCGAAAGCGTGCTGCCGCTGTTCCTCCTCGTGCCGGGGCTCGCGATCGCCGACGCGCTGTCGCGCGGGACGCGCCTGTCCGTGCCACGCCGTACGCCGTCGCGGCGATCGGCGCGTCCGTCCTCGGGCGAGACGCTGTTCCGCACGCCTGGCGCCGAGCCTCGGGATGGAACCGTGCGCGTGCTCCATGGACACGTGGCCCCGGGCTCGCGCATCGCCAACATGCTGCCCGACAGCCTCTCATCTGCGGCTTCATCACCGCCGGCTATTGCTATCGCCAGCGCGCGTCGCAGCGCACTGCGCGCGCGTGCGCGCCGCCGAGCTCGAGCGCGCGCGCGTGACGCGGCGAGATGCAGGAGTCGCGGCTGCAGGCGATGCAGGCGTGCATCGAGCCGCAGTTCCTGTTCGACACGCTGGGCGACGTCGACCGCCTGCAGCGCGACGACGACCGCGCGCGCGGTGCAGCTGCTCGACGACCTCATCGCCTACCTGCGCGCGGCGCTGCCGCATCTCGCGGCCACCAACTCGACGGTGGGCAAGGAATGCGGCTCGCCACCGCCTATCTCAACATCCAGCGGCAGCGCCACGACCGGCAGCTGGCGTTCGACATCGCGATCGTCGGCGACGCGCACGACGCGCGCATGCCGCCGATGCTGCTGCTGCCGCTCATCGACTACGCGGTGCGCGCGGCGCAGCGACGACGCGCGACGACGGCACGCTGCGCGTGCGCGTGATGGTGGCGTCGGCAGCGGTTGCACGTGACGGTGACGGGCGCGCGCGACTGGTTCGCGCCCGCGCCGCCGACGACGCGGTCGGCGACGGCGTGCGCGAGCGCCTGCGCTCGGTGTACGGCGGACGCCGCGCGCCTCGACGTCGGCGCGACCGACACCGACAGCGGCTCGCGCTGGAGATGCCGTACGAGCCGGCGGTGCCCGTGCCGGTGGCCCGGCGCGCCGCGCACGGACAGCCGGGAGCAATGACATGAGCGCCCCGACCGCGGTCCTCGCTGAGGACGAAGCCCGGCCTGCGCGGCGAGCTGCGGGAGATGCTCGCCGCAGCAGTGGCCCGAGCTCGCGATCGTGGCCGAGGCGGGCGACGGGCTCGCCGCGCTGGAGGCGCTCGCCACGCATCGCGCCGGACATCCTGTTCCTCGACATCGAGATGCCCGGCATGACCGGCCTCGAGGTCGCGCAGCGGGTGAGCGGCCAGTGCCACGTCGTGTTCGTCACGGCCTACGACAAGTACGCGGTCGCGGCCTTCGAGCAGGGCGCGGTCGACTACGTGATGAAGCCGTTCTCGGACGGCGCGGCTGCGAGGCGACGATCGCGCGCCTGAAGCAGCGGCTCGCCGGGCCGCCGGCGGACCTCGACGACCTCCTGCGCTCGCTCGCGACGCACGCTCGACGCGGCGCACGGACTACCTGCGCTGGATCACCGCGTCGCAGGGCGATTCGCTGCGCCTCATCACCGTCGACGAGATCTGCTACTTCCGCGCCGACCACAAGTACACGCTGGTGGTCACGCCGGAATCGGAGGCGCTGATCCGCCGGCCGCTGAAGTCGCTCGCCGAGGACGTCGACCCCAACGCGTTCTGGCAGATCCACCGCTCCGCGCTCGTCAACGTGCGCGAGATCGCGGGTGTGAACCGCGACTTCCGCGGGCACCTCACGGTGCGACTGAAGCACCGCAAGGAGACGCTGCCGGTGGGCGAGAACTACGTGCATCTGTTCAAGCAGATGTAGCCTTCCGCGCAGGCGCGACGCGGCCGAACTCGCACCGGCTGCTGCCGGACTCGCTCCCGGAAGCGCCGGATTCGTCACGTCGTGCGGCTGCAGTGCAAGCTCACGCTGCCCGACGGATCGGTGCGGTACATCATCGGCCAGCGCACGCCTCGCCCTGCGGAAGCGCAGGGGGCAACCATCTGCCGCGCGCGGCAGGTTCCACGAAGATTCAGCGCAGCGACGCGTTGAGCTCCGCCAGCGCCGCGCTGCCGGGCACGAGGTCGGCGTCGCCGAGCGCATTGAGCGGCATCGTCGACCGTCTCCAGCGCGTCGTGCATGTCGGCGGTGTCCGCGTGCAGGTAGAGAAGTCCCGTCACCACCTCGCCCGCGGCGCGGCGCGATTCCATGTAGGTCATCGCCGCGATGCGGTCGGACGGATCGTAGCCGTCGATCGACCTTGCGCAGGCGGATCGTGCCGCCGTCGTGCAGGACGATGCTGCGCACCTCGCCCGGCTCGTAGCTCGTGGTGATCTCCTCGCGCGACGAGATGAAGTCGAGCCGGTTGACCGACTCGTTGTGCTCGCGCACGTAGTCGTAGCTCTTGGTCGAGCCGGGGTGGTTGTTGAACGCCACGCAGGGGCTCACGACGTCGATGAACGCCGCGCCGTGATGCGCGACCGCCGCCTTGATGAGCGGGATGAGCTGCTCCTTGTCGCCGGAGAAGCCGCGCGCGACGAACGTCGCGCCGAGGTTCAGCGCGAGCATCGCGAGGTCGATCGGCTCGTCGCTGTTCACCGCGCCGCGCTTGCTCTTGCTGCCCTTGTCGGCGGTGGCCGAGAACTGGCCCTTGGTGAGGCCGTACACGCCGTTGTTCTCGACGATGTAGACCATGTTCACGCCGCGGCGCATCACGTGCGCGAACTGGCCGATGCCGATCGACGCGGAGTCGCCGTCGCCGGAGACGCCGAGGTAGATCAGGTCGCGGTTGGCGAGCGCCGCACCGGTCAGCACCGACGGCATGCGCCCGTGCACGCTGTTGAAGCCGTGCGAGTTGCCGAGGAAGTACGTCGGCGTCTTCGACGAGCAGCCGATGCCGGAGAGCTTGGCCACGTGGTGCGGCGGCACGTCCATCTCGAAGAACGCCTGGATGATCGCCGCGGAGATCGAGTCGTGCCCGCACCCGGCGCACAGCGTCGAGATGGCGCCTTCGTAGTCGCGGTGCGTGTAGCCGAGCGCGTTCTCGGCAGCGACGGGTGGTGGATCTTGGGCTTGGCGAGGTAGGTCATGCGATGACTCCGGAATGCCTCAGGGTGCGACCTTGCGCAGCGGCGTGACGTTGAAGAGCCGCGCCTTCTCCGCGATCTCGCGCGTGATGAAGCGCGCGGTGACCGGCGTGCCGTCGTAGTGCAGCACCGAGATGAGGCGCGACGGATCGATGCCGCACTCGTTGACGAGCAGCGCCTTCATCTGCGCGTCGCGGTTCTGCTCGACCACGAACACGCGATCGTGCGCGGCGATGAAGTCGGCCACGCTGTCGGCGAACGGGAACGCGCGTCAGCCGCATGCAGTCGAGGTGGATGCCGTCGAGCTCCAGCGCCGCCAGCGACTCCGCCATCGCGGCGCCCGTCGAGCCGAACCAGATCACGCCGCTGCGCGTGGGCTTCGCGGCCTTGCGGATCACCGGCTGCGGGACGAGGTCTTCGCCGTCTCGAACTTGCGCAGCAGCCGCTGCATGTTGTCGACGTAGGCCACGCCTTCCTCGGTGTAGCGCGCGTAGCGGTCCTTGGTGGTGCCGCGGGTGAAGTAGCTGCCTCGGGTCGGATGCGTGCCCGGATAGGTGCGATACGGGATGCCGTCGCCTTCCACGTCGAGGTAGCGCCCGAAGTCCTTGCCCGCTTCCAGGTCGGCGGCCGTCATCACCTTGCCGCGGTCCATGCGGTGCGCGTCGTCCCACTGGAACGGCGCGGTCAGCCAGTCCTGCATGCCGATGTCGAGGTCGAGCATCACGAAGATCGGCGTCTGCAGGCGGTCGGCGAGGTCGAAGGCGAGCGCGCCGTAGCTGAACGCCTCGGTCGGATCCTCGGGCAGCAGCATCACGTGCTTGGTGTCGCCGTGCGACGCGTACGCGCAGGACAGAAGGTCGGCCTGCTGGGTGCGCGTCGGCATGCCGGTCGACGGGCTGCCGCGCTGCACGTCGAACAGCACGACCGGGATCTCGGCGAAGTACGCGAGCCCCAGGAATTCCTGCATCAGCGAGACGCCCGGGCCGGACGTCGCGGTGAACGCACGCGCCCCGTTCCACGCAGCGCCGATCACCATGCCGATCGAGGCGAGCTCGTCCTCCGCCTGCAGGATCGCGTAGCGCTTCTTCTTCGTGGCCGGATCGTTGCGGTACTTGCGGCAGTACTTGGCGAAGGCTTCCGCCAGCGACGACGACGGCGTGATCGGGTACCACGCGGCCACCGTGGCGCCGCCGTACACGCTGCCGAGCGCCGCCGCGCTGTTGCCGTCGATGAAGATGCGGTCGCCGACCGCGGTCGCTCGCTGCGCACGCGGATCGGCAGCGGACACGTGAAGTTCGCCAGCGCGTAGTCGCGTCCCAGGTGGAACGCCTTGCGGTTCGATTCGAGCAGCGCCTCCTTGCCCTTGTACTGCTCGCCGAAGAGCTTCTCGATCTCGGCGGGATCGATGTCGAGCAGCGCCGACAGCGCGCCCAGGTAGATGATGTTCTTGAAGAGCTGGCGCTGCCGGGCGTCGGTGTACTCGGCGTTGCAGATCGCGGTGAGCGGCATGCCGAGCACGGTGACGTCGTCGCGGAAGCGCGACGGCGGCAGCGGCTTGGTCGAGTCGTAGAAGAGGTAGCCGCCGGGATCGACCTCGGCGACGTCCTTGTCCCACGTCTGCGGGTTCATCGCGACCATGAGGTCGACGCCGCCGCGGCGGCCGCGCCAGCCGTCCTCGACGACGCGCACCTCGTACCAGGTGGGCAGGCCCTGGATGTTCGACGGGAAGATGTTGCGCGCGGCGACCGGCACGCCCATGCGCAGGATCGCGCGCGCGAAGAGCCCGTTCGCCGATGCCGAGCCGGAGCCGTTGACGTTGGCGAACTTGACGACGAAATCGTTGACCTTCAGGTTGTCCATGGCCGCACTCATCGCATCGCCCTCAATCCGCCGCCGCCGGATACGGCTCGGCGGGCGCGTGATGCCGGTGGCAGCGATCGTCGGCGTGCGCGGGATCGAGCAGGAACTTCTGCATGTCCCACGCGCCGGTCGGGCAGCGCTCGGCGCACAGGCCGCAGTGCAGGCACACGTCCTCGTCCTTCACCATGACGCGGCCCGTCTTGAGCCCGTCGGCCACGTAGAGCGCCTGCGCGAGGTTGGGCGCGGGCGCCTTCAGCCGCGCGCGCAGGTCGGCTTCCTCGCCGTTGTCGGTGAACGTGATGCAGTCCATCGGGCAGATGTCGACGCACGCGTCGCACTCGATGCACAGCTTGGGTCGCGAACACCGTCTGCACGTCGCAGTTGAGGCACCGCTGCGCCTCGGCGAATGCGACCTTGACGTCGTAGCCCAGCTCGACCTCGATCTTGATGTTCTTGAGCGCGAGCTTGGTGTCCTTGAGCGGCACGCGGAAGCGATGGTCCGCCGGTGATCGCGTTGTCGTAGCTCCACTCGTGGATGCCCATCTTCTGCGAGACGAGCGTGGTGTGCGGCGGCGGCCGCTGCGCGATGTCCTCGCCGCGGCAGAGAAGGTCGATGGAGATCGCCGCCTCGTGGCCGTGCGCCACCGCCCAGATGATGTTCTTGGGGCCGAACGCGGCGTCGCCGCCGAAGAACACGCCCGGCCGCGTGGCGGCCATCGTGACCTTGTCGACGACCGGCATGTCCCACTGGTCGAACTCGAGGCCGAGGTCGCGCTCGATCCACGGGAAGGCGTTCTCCTGGCCGATCGCCACCAGCACGTCGTCGCACGGGAAGTGGACGTCGGGCTCGCCGGTGGGCACGAGCTTGCGGCGGCCGCGCTCGTCGTACTGCGGCGCCACCTTCTCGAACGTCACGCCGGTGAGCTTGCCGCCGTCGTGCGTGATGGCCTTGGGCACGAGGAAGTTGTGGATCGGAATGCCCTCGTGCGCCGCGTCTTCCTTCTCCCACGGCGAGGCCTTCATCTCGTCGAAGCCGGAGCGCACGACCACGTGCACTTCTTCGCCGCCCAGGCGGCGCGCGCTGCGGCAGCAGTCCATCGCGGTGTTGCCGCCGCCCAGCACGACGACCCGCCGGCCGATGCGCGTGGTGTGGCCGAACGACACGCTGGCAAGCCAGTCGATGCCGATGTGGATGTTGGCCGCGGCCTCGGCGCGGCCGGGAACGTCGAGGTCGCGTCCGCGCGGCGCGCCGCTGCCGACGAACACGGCGTCGAAGCCCCGCGACGAGCAGCGTCCTTCATGCTGTCGATGCGCTGCCCGGCACGGAACTCGACCCCCAGGTCGATCACGTAGCCCACTTCCTCGTCGATCACGGTCTCGGGCAGGCGGAACTTCGGGATCTGCGTGCGGATCATGCCGCCCGCGCGCGCGTCGCCGTCGAACACGACGAGCTCGTAGCCGAGCGGCGCGAGATCGCGCGCGACGGTCAGCGACGCGGGACCGCCGCCGACGAGCGCCACGCGCTTGCCGTTCTTCGTCGCCGCGGGCAGCGGCAGCCGCGCGCGGATGTCGCCCTTGGCATCGGCGGCCACGCGCTTCAACCGGCAGATCGCGACGGGCTCGGGTTTCGCCTTGAGGTCGCCGCCCTCCTCCACGCGACCGCGGCGGCAGGCCGGCTCGCACGGTCGATCGCAGGTGCGGCCGAGGATTCCGGGAAAGACGTTCGACTGCCAGTTGACGAGATACGCGTCGTCGTAGCGCCCGGCGGCGATCAGGCGGATGTACTCGGGAACGGGGGTGTGGGCGGGACACGCCCACTGACAATCGACGACCTTGTGGAAATAGTCGGGTTGCGCAATATCCGTCGGCTTCAAACAGCCTCCTTCACGTGTTCCTCATGATCCGCGGCCGCGGCAACTTCTCATTGTGATCGTCCGCGCGCGGGGCACGCGGTTGCCGGCCGGGAAACGGGCTGCACGCGATGCTACGCCTGCCCGCCGGGCAGCGAAAGGCGTGGTCCCGGATACGGCTAGACCACGTTGGAGATACGGGCTTTTCGCTTCGAGCAACGCGCGCCTGTTGCGTCGCAACAAGCGCGCTTGCCGACCGACCGCAGGACGCCTACAGGAATGGCTTGGCGCGCTCGATCAGTTCGGGGAGACCGGGCTCGCTCGCGTTCCACGGCTTGCCGGGATGGATGATGGCCACCTGGCAGGATTCGGCCGCCTCGACCATCTGCCGGTACGTCCCGGCCTTCAGGTCCTTGATGTACGCCTGCTTGTTCTCGTTGTAGGCGAACATCTTGTCGTTGATGTTCTGGCATTCGTTGCAGCTCGGGCAGCGGGCGGTCTCGATCCACGCCTCGTCCGACGACGGCGCCGCAGCCGCTTCCGCTGCCGGCTCCGCCGCCACGCCCGAGGCTGTTGCTGCCGCGACGGGCGCCGTCGCCGCGGGCTCGGCTGCCGTGGCGTTCGCGGCCTGCGCCAGTGCCGCAAGCGCCTGCTGCTTCTCGGCCTCCCATGCCTCGCGCTCCTTCGCGAGGAGGCGCTCCGCGTGCGAGTCGTGAATGCCGGCGTGCTCCTGCAGGCGATGCCAGAGCAGCAGGCAGCGCCGCGCGGCTTGCGCGAGGCGCACGTCGACGATCACGCGATGCAGGCGGTCCTGCTCGTCGATCGCCCATACGAAGGGGATGCGGTCGCCTGCCGACTTCTCGGGCAGCCGCAGCCAATCGGCGACGGGCAGCATGGCGCCCGACCAGCGGTCGCGCGGCACGGCGGCGAAGTGCGGGCCGTAACGGCGGTCGCACAGCACGAAGTCGATGTACGTGAACGCGACCTGCTCGGTGACCCGCTGCAGCGTCTCGTCGGCGTACTCGAGCGTGTCGAGCGGCCAGTCCGCGTCGGCGTTGCGATTGTGATCGAGCGAATAGCGGGTGGCCCAGTTGTCGCCGCCCGTGGCGTCGTACGCGAACGCCGGGAACGCGCGCGACTCGCGCGCGGCGGCGGCAGTCAGGTAGGGTGGCAGGTCGCCGGCCGCGGCCGGCGACCCGGCGAAGATCGAGAACAGCGCGGGGCCGCGGCACGCGAGTCCGCGCGCGACGCGCTCGCGCAGCGCATACAGATCGGCGCTCGTGGCCTGCAGCACGAACATTCCGCCCAGCCCCATCGCGGTGGTGGCGAGGCGCGCGCTGCGCACGCCGAACGCGAAATGGCCGGTGCCGATGGATGCCTCTTCCAGGAGGTCGGTCTGCTCGACCAGCACCTTGACGGGCAAACCGGCGGACAGCATGTCGATGAGCCCGGCATTCTCCGGCGCATCGTTCTGCGCGGCGGGAATGCAGACGAGGTACTCGGGGAACAGCGCGAGGTCGTCGGCGGTGAGCGCGCCTTCGTCGTAGCGCTCGAAGAACGCGTCGTGATCGGCCTCGACGTACGCGCCGTTGGCTTCCAGCTCGGCGATCGAGATCGCCTTCACCACTTCGGTGAGACGGGGCAGGCGCACGCGCCACGCGGCGACCGCGGCGGCGCAGTTGTCGAACACGAAGTCGAAGTGCTCGACGTTGCGCGGGGCGACGCCGTCGACGTAGAACGGCTGCGAGCGCATCACCTCCAGCGCCCATTCGATGCGGCGCCGGCGCGTGGGCGGCAGCTCGTCCTTGGGCGCGCCGCGGATGACCAGCTTCGACATCACGTCGAAATCGAACACGTCGGCGTCCGAACCGCCGATCGTCGCCGCGAGCGCGGCCGGCTCCCGGCCTGCGGCCGAGCGCGCGTACGCCGCACGGCGGATGTCGGACAGCTTGCGCATGAGCCCGTCGACGAGGACGCGGAACTCGCGTCCCTTGCGCGCCTGCGCCGCCGCGTACTCGTGCCGCAGCAGGCGTGCGGGCAGTCGCGCGTCGCAATCGGCGAGCTCGCCGTCGGCGGCCAGCGAATCCGCCGCCTGCACCAGCACCTTCTGTGCATTGGGATCGGATCCGCGTGCCAGGCGCGAGGCCGCTGCGACCCACAGCTCCGACAGCGTGCCCTGCGCTCCCGCGGCGAGCATGGCGCGCAGCTCCTGCTCGAGCCGCAGCACGTGCTTGCGCAGGCGCTCGCCCTCGACTCCGCGCGGCGCGACGTCGACCAGCAGCCGGCTCACCAGCGCCGACAGCGAATGCACGCCGGCGTCCGTGGCGGTGGGCTCGGCCAGCACGAGCGGATAGTCGTAGCGCAGCCGCGTGAGGTCGCGATACGGCGCGAGCAGCGCCGGCCGCAGCGTTGCGATGTCGACCGCGGCGAGGCCGTCGCCCCGCTTGCCGGTCATGTGGAAGACAAGCTGTTCCTGGAATTTCGCGGCCATATCCATGGCGGGTCGCTCGGAAGTGATGGTGTCGCGCACGGCGTTACGCGGCGCGCGCGGGAGCTTCGTCGGGCCAGATCGTGACCTTGTCGAGCTCGGCGTCGAGGCCGGCACGGGTGCGCTCGGCGGTGCGGGGGGCCCCGGCGCCGCGCAAGTCCTCGTAGCACGGTACCTCGGGGTTCTGGTAGAGGATGCCGACCGGGATCGGATCTTCCGCCGACGCGATCTCGCGCGCCTTGTGGATGTCGAGCGGGTCGTGCTCGCGCTGGTTCTTGTAGATGCGGCTCGTCTCCGCCGACGGCGTGAGGCCGTTCGGGTGCGTGAGGAGCAGCGTGCGCGCCGGATCGTGGAGCCACGGCTCGAACATCTTCGGCAGGAACTCGGGGCAGCGCTGGATGATGCGCACGAACGAAAAGCCGCGATGGTGGTACGCCTTGCTGATGATGTCGTAGAGGAGGTCGGGGATCCAGTCCACGCCCTGCGCGACGAACGACACGTTCTGCACGCCCAGCGTCACCGTCAGCGGGTTGAGCGCCTCCAGCACCGAGCCGCGCGGAGTCGTGTTGCTCTTCATGCCGATCGGCGAGGTCGGCGAGGCCTGCTTCTTGGTGAGCCCGTACACGTGGTTGTCGTGCAGGATCACCGTGAGATTCATGTTGTAGCGGATCGCGTGGATCCAGTGCGCGGCGCCGATGCTGCAGCAGTCGCCGTCGCCGGTGTTGACGAACACCGAGAGGTCCGGCCGCGCCATCTTCACGCCTTCCGCGATCGGGAACGCGCGGCCGTGGATGCCGTGGAAGCCGTAGGTCTTCATGTAGTGCGGGAAGCGCGACGAGCAGCCGATGCCCGACACGAACACCGTGCGCTCGGGGGCCAAGTCCTCGTCGCGGCACAGGCGCTGCACCGCCGCGAGGATCGCGTTGTCGCCGCAGCCGCTGCACCAGCGCGGCACGCCGCCCTGGTAATCCTCGAGGCTGTGATGCTCCTCGTGGAGCTTGATGATGCATTGGGTGACGGGAATGGCCATGGTCAACGTCCCTCTTCCAGCTTGGCTTTCATGACGCGCACGACGTCGCCCGGCTTGATGGGCTGGCCGCGGGCCTCGCTCCAGCAGTCGACGTCCACCAGATAGCGCGAGCGCAGCAGCATCGCCAGCGCCGAGTACCGGCGGTTTTCCTCGTCGATGATCTCGTCCGTGCGGCTGTCCGACCAGTTGCCCTCGACCGTCATCACCTTGCCGAAGCGCTTCATGATCGCGCCGATCCCGGAGGGCATCGGCTGGATGAACTTCAAGTGCAGCGACGAGACCTTGAGGCCCTCGGCGCGCGCGCGATCGACCGCTTCCTCGATCACGCCCTTGTTGCTGCCCCAGCCGATCACCAGGAGGTCGCCTTCGGAATCGCCGTGCACCGGCGGCGTCTTCAGCGTCTTCTGCAGCGTGGCAAGCTTCAGGCTGCGCATGCGCAGGCCCAGCTCGTTGGTCGACGGGTCGTACGCCACCTTGGAGAGCGCGTCGTGCGCGAGCCCGGTCAGCGTGTGCATGCCGCCCGGCTGGCCCGGAATGAAGCGGCGCGCGATGCCGGTCATCGGGTCCCAGTCGTAGGGCTTCGCGCCCTCGGGCACGGGTGTCTGGTCGAGCGGAGGCGCCAGCCAGTCCTCCGAGAAATTCGGCCGCGGGAACGGCTGCTGCGCCGTGGCGAGGCTCGCGTCGGACAGCACGACCACCACCATGTTGAACGTCTCGGCGATCTTGCGCGCGGTGATCATCGAATAGAAGCAGTCCTCGATGTCGCTCACGGCGATCACCACCTTCGGGGCGTCGCCGTGGCTGCCGAACATCGTGGCCATGAGGTCGCCCTGCTCCACCTTGGTCGGCTGGCCGGTGGACGGCCCCCCGCGCTGCACGTTGACGACGACGAGCGGGATTTCCGCCATCACCGCGAGGCCGATCCCTTCCTGCTTGAGCGAGTAGCCGGGACCGGAGGTGATGGTGACCGCCACGCGACCGGCATAGGAGGCGCCGATCGCGAACGCGCACGCGGCGATCTCGTCTTCCGCCTGGTGCACGAGCCCGCCGACCTTCTCGAAGCATTCGGACAGGTAGTGCGACGCCGACGTGGCCGGCGTGATCGGATACATCGCGCAGATGTCCATGCCCGAGGCGAGCACGCCAAGGGCGATGGCCGTGTTGCCGTTGACCACGATCTGCGGCACCTGCGCCTTCTCCGCCGGGATCGCGTACTTGAAGTCGAGGTTCGCCTCCGCCCACGTGAAGCCGGCCTCGAGCAGGCTCACGTTGGTGGCGATCACCTTCGCGTCCTTCTTGCCGAAGATGCGCGCCACCTGGTCGCGCGCGAGCTGCATGTCGAGGCTGTAGATGCTGCACAGCATGCCGAGCACGAACATGTTCTTGCCGCGGCGCGCATCGGTCATCAGCGAGCGGCATTCCTTCTCGAGCGGAATCTCGTAGACCTTGAAGCCGCTCTTCTTCAGCGACGCCACGGCCTCGACGTACGACTGCGCGATCTTCGGGTCCTTGTGCTCGCGCCACATGCTCTCGAGCAGGATGGTGGCGCCCGCCTTGAGCTCCCCGGCGCGCACGCGACCGAGCAGCACCTGCTCGTTGAACGCGATCGCGAGGTCGGTCTCGTCGCCGCCGTTGGTGACGCGCTCGGCCCCCATCCGGATGCGGATGCCGGAGGCGCCGGCAACGCTGCGCGCGGGCGGCTGGATCTCGGCGGGGATGATCTCCACGGTCCAGATGCCGTTGCCGCTGCGCGCGGCGATGGCGGCCAGCGACTGGCCGCAGCGCTGGGCGCCTTCGCCCGAGTCGCTGATGACCTCGACGATGTGTTCGGAGAGGATCAGCGGGCGCTTGCCGGAGGTCTTGGCGGTGGCGGGCCGATCGGCGAGTACGGCTTCGGTCATGGGTTGGCTCGTCGGTGACAGGGGTTACGCGAGGCGCACGCGGGCGAGGCTGTGCTCGCCGCTCGGGATGCCGAAGCGGGTCGCACCCGCGGCCTCGTACACGGTGTCGGTGTCGCGGAGGCCGAGATAGGCCTTCATGCCGCGCGCCGCCTTGCGGCCGGCGCCCATCGCCTCGATCACGGTGGCGGCGCCGGTGACGATGTCGCCGCCGGCGAAGATGCCGGCAATCGACGTCGCGAGATTCTCGTCGGTGGCGATGTAGCCGCGCTTGTCGAGCGCGAGCTTCGACGTCTGCCCGAGGATCGGATTGGCGTTGGTGCCGATCGCGTACACGACCATGTCCACCTCCACCTCGTACTCGCTGCCGGGCACCGGCACCGGGCGGCGGCGGCCGGAGGCATCGGGCTCGCCCAACTCCATCTTCACGCAGCGCAGCGCGCGCACGGTCTTGGTGTCGTCGCCCAGGATCTCGACGGGACTCGACAGCCAGTTGAAGTCCACGCCCTCTTCCTCGGCGTGATGGATTTCCTCGGCGCGCGCCGGCGCTTCCTTGCGCGAGCGGCGGTAGATGCAGTGCACCGACTCCGCACCGAGGCGCAGCGACACGCGCAGCGCGTCCATGGCGGTGTTGCCCGCCCCGATCACGGCGACGTGCTTGCCGGGCTTGAGCGGCGTGTCGAAGTTCGGATAGTCGCGCGCCCGCATGAGGTTGCAGCGCGTCAGAAGCTCGTTGGCGGAGAGCACGCCGTTGAGCGTCTCGCCCGGGATGCCCATGAAGCTCGGGTAACCGGCGCCCGTGCCGACGAACACCGCGTGATAGCCCATCTCGGTGACCATCTGCTCCAGCGTGAACAGGCGGCCGACCAGCGTGTTGCATTCGAACTTGATGCCGAGCTTGACGAGCTTGTCGATCTCCGCGTCGATCACGTCGTTGGGCAGCCGGAAATCGGGAATGCCGTACTTCAGCACGCCACCCGGTTGATGGAACGCCTCGTAGACCGTCACCTCGCAGCCGGCCTTCGCCATGTCGGCTGCGCATGCCATGCCCGCGGGGCCGGCACCGACGATGCCGACCTTGTACCCGGACGGCTCGATGTACGGGATGTTGGCCCAGCCTTCCTTGATCGCCATGTCGCCGACGAAGCGCTCCAGGCGTCCGATCGCGACTGGCTCCAGCGTGTCGCCGACCGTGCACACGCCTTCGCACTGGTTCTCCTGCGGGCAGACACGGCCGCAGATCGAGGGCAGGAGGTTGGTGTCGGTGATGATGTCGTACGCGCCGTGATAGTGCTTCTCGGCGATCTTCTGGATGAAGTTCGGGATGTCGATGCCCACCGGGCAGCCGCGCACGCAGGGCTCGTCGGCGCACTGCAGGCAGCGGTCGGCTTCGCGCAGGGCGTCCTCGAGGAGGTAGCCGAGCGAGACCTCGCTGAAGTTGCGCGCCCGCTCCTTGGGATCCTGCTCGCGCGCCGGCGTGCGCTCCTGCGGAATCGTCCGGATCGTCTTCTTCTTGGCGGCCATTTCAGTAGAGCTCCTGGTCGTTGCTCTGGGTCGCCGACAGCTCGTCCGCCTGCTTCATCATGCGGCAGGTGTCGTTCCAGTGCTCGAGGGCCACGCGCTCCTCGGCGGTGAAGCGCTTGAGCCGCGCCATGAGATCGTCGAAGTCGACCTGGTGGCCGTCGAAGTCGGGCCCGTCGACGCACGCGAACTTGATCGGTGTCGCCGACCTTCACGCGACAGCCGCCGCACATGCCGGTGCCGTCGACCATCAGCGGATTGAGGCTGACCATCGTCTTGATGCCGTACGGACGCGTCGCCTCCGCGCAGCCCTTCATCATGATCGGAGGGCCGATGGCGATGCATTCCTCGATGTCCGGGTGGCGCTCGACGGCGATGCGAATCCCCTCCGCCACCGTGCCTTTCACGCCCAGGGATCCGTCGTCGGTGCACACGATCACCTCGTCGCACACCGAGCGGAACTTGTCTTCCCAGAACACCAGGTCCTTGCTGCGGAACCCGATGACGCCTATGACGTAGGCACCGGCCTCCTGCAGGCCGCGCGCCTGCGGGAACGTGGGCGCGACCCCGAGGCCGCCGCCGACGCACAGCACCTTCTTCACGTGCGCGATCGGGCTCGGGACGCCCATCGGGCCGACCATCGCGTACAGGTGCGTGCCGACCTTGCAGTTCTGCTGCATCTCGCGCGTGGTCTTGCCGACCGCCTGGATCACCAGCGTGATGGTGCCGCGCTCGCGGTCATAGTCCGCGATGGTCAACGGTATGCGCTCGCCGTGCTCGCTGGCCATCACGATGACGAACTGCCCCGGCTTGGCGGCCTTCGCCATCATCGGGTGGCGCACCTCGAGCAGGTACGTGACGGGCGAGAAATCCTCGCGGGCGATGATCTCGAATTGCGACATGGCGACGATCCTTAAGGAGCGCCGGCCGCACGGCCGGCGGTCACGAAGCGCTTGGGATCGCGGGAGGACGAGCTGCGGGCCCGCAAACGCCTCTGCACTGCGCCGTTGCCTGCGCGGTGTGCGACGTTCGAGCCGTTTGCCGACAGCACGACAATTCCTCCTGGCGAGGTCGTCCGCGCGCTCGTAGCGTCGCTCTTCGTGGCGCGCGCAGGAGGCCGAATCGACTTGGGCTGATGCTACAGGAGGGCATCCCGCCTCGTCGTCGGCGGGGTTTGATCTTCGTCAGTGATTCCGCGTTAATACGTCGCAGCGCGGCCGCGGCTGCTTCAGCGGCGTGCGCAGGTCCGGAATCCGACGAACATGTCGTGCCGCTCGGGGCGGTAGAAGTTGCGGAAGCGCGCGTGCGACGAGCCGCGAGCGCGTCGCGAACGAGCCGCCGCGGATCACGCGATGGTCGCCGAACCACGGCGCCGAATAGTCGGCGTAGGGATCGGCCGCGAACCCCGGGATACGGCAGGAAGTCGCTCGCCGTCCATTCCCAGACGTTGCCGAGGAGATGCGCGAGTCCTGCGTGCGCGGCGTGTCGCGGCCACCGGGCCGCCGCGCGCGATGGTCGAGGTTCGCGTCGTCGCGCGGCGGCGGCGGCCGGCCGCGGCAAATTCCCATTCGGCCTCGGTCGGCAGCCGACGGCCCGCCCACGCGCAGTACGCCTCCGCCTCGTGCGCGTTGACGTGGATCACGGGCTCGTCGTCCGCCAGCGGCAGCCATCGGTCGAACCGCCGCTGCTGCCAGCGCTCGCCGTCGCGGCGCCAGTACGCGGGATGCGCGGCACGGTGCGCGATGCGCCACGCGTTGCCGGCCGGCGACCACAACTCGCTGCGCGCGCGTAGCCCCCGTCGGCGACGAACGCCGCGAACTCGGCGTTGGTCGACGCAGCGCGCGGCCATCGCGAACGGCGCCACGTCGACGGCGTGGCCCACTTCTCGTTGTCGAACACGAAGCGGCGCGCGCGGCGCCGGCGCGATCGGCGCCGAGCGCGAACGTGCCGCCGGCGAACGCGACGTCGCGTCGCCGGCGATGCCACGGTCTCGGCGCCACGGGAACCGCCGGGGGATAGGCCGGCGGCCGCGGCAGCGCGAGCGTCTGCAGCGTCATCAGCAGCGCCTCGTCGTGCATGTCCTCGTGGTACAGCGCGAGCTCGAAGAAGTAGCGGATCGCCGTCGCGCGTGCCGCGAGCGCCTCGAGCGTGTCGGCCGAGCGTCGCGTCGAGGTAGGCGTGGATGCCGTCCCAATCGGCAGCGGCAGCGTCCAGCGCGTCGCGTGCGGCACGCGGCTCGAATCCCACCACGCGTCGGCGTCGGGACAGCCGCGACGGCGTGCGCGCGCCGCGCGGATCGTCCGGCCGGTAGCGGCGGCACCAGAACTCCTGGAACCAGCCGATGTGGCCGACCTCCCAGCGCGGCGGGTTGACACCGTCGGCCATCTGCGGGAACGCGTGCTCGTCCGCGCGTCAGGTGCGCGTAGATGCGCTTCGTATAATCGCGCGCATCGACGAGGGCGCGGCCAGGCGACGCGCTCCGCGGCGCGGCGCGCGCGCCGGTCGTGATGTCCCGCCCTTCGCCCATGCCGCGCTCCGCACCTGCCCGTCCTGCTGCTCGTCACGCCGTCCCTCGCCGACGCGAACAACGGCAACTGGCGCACCGCCGCGCGCTGGGCGCGCCTGCTCGCGCCGCGGTACCGCGTGATTGTACAAGCGGCCGGCGCGCCGATCGCGCGGCGGCCGCCGCGACGACGCGGTCGCCATGATCGCGCTGCACGCCCGGCGCAGCCATCGGCGCCATCGCCGCGTGGCGCGCGCGCATCCCGACCGCGCGCTGGTCGTCGCACTCACCGGCACCGATCTCTATCGCGATCTGCCGGCGGGCGATGCCGGACGCGCAGGCGTCGCTCGCGCTGGCCGACCGGCTCGTCGTGCTGCAGGACGACGCGCCGCGACACGTGCCCGCGCGCACAGCGCGACAAGGCGCGCGTCGTGTTCCAGTCGGCGCGCACGCTCGCGCCGTGGCCGCACAAGCATCCTGCGCGCCTGCATTGCGTGCTGGTCGCCCATCTGCGCGAGGAAAAGGATCCGGCGACCGCGCTTCGCCGCGTGGCGCCGGCTCGACCGCGCGACTGCCGACACGCTGACGATCATCGGCGCCGCGCTCGATCCGGCGCTCGGCCGCGCCGCGCGCGGCCTCGCGGCGGCCGATCCGCGCGTGCAGTGGCTGGGCCCGCGCGCCCATGCCGTGGACGCGGCAGGCGATCAAGCGCGCGCACGCTGCTGGTCGTGCCCTCGCGGATGGAGGGCGGCGCGAACGTGGTCGTCGAGGCGATCACCGCCGGCACGCCGGTGGTCGCCAGCCGCATGTCGGGCAACGTCGGCATGCTCGGCGACGACTACGGCGGTTATTTCGCGGTCGGCGACGCGGCGGGCCTGGCCGCTCTGCTGGAGCGCCTCGCGACGCGACCGCGAGGCGCTCGCCTCGCTTGCCGCGGCAATGCGCGGCGCGCGCGACGCGATTCACGCCCGCCGCCGAGGCCGCCGCGCTCGCCGCCACGGTGGAGGCGGCGCTGGCCGCGCGGCGGCATAGAATGCACGCCTGATCCGCGACCACGAAAGCGCTCGCCATGAACGCCCCGACGCCGTCCCGCTGCGCCTCACCTCGTTCTCCCACGGCGGCGGCTGCGGCTGCAAGATCGCGCCCGGCCGTGCTGCAGCAGATCATCGCCAAGTCGGCGCCGTCGCTCCTGCCGAAGCAGTTGCTGGTCGGCATCGAGACCGTCCGACGACGCCGCGGTCTACCGGATCAACGACACGCAGGCGATCGTCGCGACCACCGACTTCTTCATGCCGATCGTCGACGATCCGTTCGACTTCGGCGCGATCGCCGCGACCAACGCGATCTCCGACGTCTACGCGATGGGCGGCACGCCGCTCTTCGCGCTCGCGCTGGTCGGCATGCCGGTCAACCAGCTTCCGCGTCGACACGATCCGCAGGATCCTCGAAGGCGGCGAGTCGGTCTGCGCGAAGGCGGGCATCCCGATCGCCGGCGGCCACACGATCGATTCCGTCGAGCCGATCTACGGCCTCGTCGCGATCGGCCTCGTCGACCCGCGCAACCTGAAGCGCAACGCCGGGCGCACGGCCCGGCGACCGGCTGGTGCTCGGCAAGCCGCTCGGCGTGGGCATCTACAGCGCCGCGCTCAAGAAGGAGAAGCTCGTCAGCCGACGGCTACGCGGCGATGATCGCGAGCACGACGCAGCTCAACACGCCGGGCATCGCGCTCGGCACGCATGGACGGCGTGCACGCGCTGACCGACGTCACCGGCTTCGGCCTGCTCGGCCACCTGCTCGAGATCTGCCGCGGCGTCGCGCGTCGGCGCGCACGATCGACTTCGCGCGCATTCCGCTGCATCCGGGCACGCTCGACGCTCGCGCGCGCGGGCTTCGTTCACCGGCGCGTCCGGCCGCAACTGGGCGGGCTACGGCAGCGACGTCGACCTCGGCGCCGCGGTCGGCGACGCGGAGAAGGCGCTGCTCACCGATCCGCAGACGTCGGGCGGACTCCTCGTCGCGTGCGCGCCGGACGCCGTCGCTGACGTGCTCGGCGTCTTTCGCGACGAAGGCTTCGCCGACGCCGCGGAGATCGGCGAGATCACCGCCGGCGCACCGCGCGTGGCGGTGCGCTAGGCGCACCTCAGGTCACCGCGCCGATGCCTGAGGTCCGCGAGATCCGCGCGACGAGCGACCTTGTACGCGTGCGCAAGCTGCAAGCGCAGGGAGTGGACTTCGACGCTGCGCGCTTCCTCGTCTACGGTCGCGAGGCGCGAGCCGTGCTACGGATGCGGCCGTCCGATCCGCCGGGTTCGACGGGCGGCCGGCGGCTCTTCTTCTGCCCTCGCTGCCAAGGGAGCAAGGCGCCCGCCTGTGCTACGGTGAATCGCTTGGTGGGCCGCGAAGGAGTCGCCGTGTCGTCCGTCAAGTCGCCGTTCCGCATCCATGCCGGCTGCCTGCCCCGCAGGCGCCGGCCGCCGGTTCGCTCGCCGCGCGCTTCGCCGCGGTGCGCGCGCAGACGCGGCGCTCGCGGCGCCGCTGTCGCCGGAGGACTGCGCGCTGCAGTCGATGCCCGACGCGAGCCCGGTCAAGTGGCATCTCGCGCACGTCACGTGGTTCTTCGAGACGTTCGTGCTCGCGGCGCACCGGCCCGGCTACGCGCCGTTCGACCCCGCGTTCCGCGTGCTCTTCAACTCGTACTACAACGGCGTCGGCGACAAGCATCCGCGCGCCCGAGCGCGGGCTGCTCTCGCGGCCCGACCTCGCGACCGTGCTGCGCGTATCGCGCGCACGTCGACGCGGCGATGCGCGCTGCTCATGGCGACGGCCGCTGCGCGCCGGAGCTGCGGCGCTGATCGAGCTCGGGACTGCATCACGAGCAGCAGCACCAGGAACTGATCCTCACCGACGTCAAGCACCTGTTGTCGCGCAACCCGGCACGGCCGGCGTACCACCCGCGCTGGCCGCTCGCGCGCGTGCGCCCGCAGCCGCTCGCGTGGCACGGCTACGCCGGCGGCCTGCGTGACGCATCGGCCACGCCGGCGACGGCTTCGCGTTCGACAACGAGGGCCCGCGCGCACCGCGTGTTCGTCGCGCCGTTCGAGCTCGCGTCGCGCGCCGGTGACGCACGGCGAGTTCGCGGCGTTCATCGCGGACGGCGGCTATCGCGCGCCCCGAGCTGTGGCTGTCCGCGGGCTGGGACGCGCGTGCAGGCGCGCGGCTGGGAGGCGCCGCTGTACTGGGAGCGCGACGGCGACGCGTGGCGCACGTTCACGCTGCACGGCATGGCCGACATCGACCCGCAACACGCCGGTGTGCCACGTGAGCTTCTTCGAGGCCGACGCCTACGCGCGCTGGGCGGGCGCGCGGCTGCCGACCGAGTTCGAGTGGGAGCTCGCCGCGCGCGCAGCAGCCGGTCGCCGGCAACTTCCTCGAAACCGGCGCGCTGCATCCGCTGCCGCGCGCCGGACGGCGCGCCGCCGCGCCGGCACCCGCGCAGATCTACGGCGACGTGTGGGAGTGGACGCGCAGCGACTACGCGCCCGTATCCCGGCTTCCGTGCCGGCCGCCGGGCGCGGTCGGCGAGTACAACGGCAAGTTCATGAGCAACCAGTACGTGCTGCGCGGCGGCAGCTGCGCGACGCCGCAGTCGCACCTGCGCGCGACGTACCGCAATTTCTTTCCGCCGGACGCGCGCTGGCAGTTCTCCGGGGTTCGCGCCTGGCGCGCGATCAGGCCGCGTAGAACACCGCGAAATCCCGCCGCGCATCCTGCCAGCAGCGCACGCTGCGGAAGCCGGCGTCGCTGCAGCAGCTGCGTGAACTCGGCCGGCGCGTACTTGTACGAGTTCTCGGTGTGGATGCGCTCGCCGGCCGCAAACGTGCGGGCGGCGCCGGGCAGGCGCACCGTCTGGGGCGCGCATCGCTTCGAGGTGCATCTCGACGCGGCCCGCGGCCGCGTCGTAGAACGCCGCGGTGCGCGAACGCCTCGGGCCGGAAGTCGCTGCCGAGCAGGCGGTTCACGTGATGCAGCACGTTGCGGTTGAACGCGGCGGTGACGCCGACCGCGTCGTCGTACGCGGCGTCGAGCCGCGCCTTGTCCTTCTTGGTGTCGACGCCGATCAGGAGGCCGCTGTCCGCGCGCCCGACGCAATGGCAGGTGGACGTCGCGCAGGAAGCGCGAGCGCCTCGCCGGGCGCGAAGTTGCCGATCGACGAGCCGGGGTAGAAGAACGTGACGGGATCGCGCGCCGAGGTCGTGCGCGAAGATCGAGCCCGCGCGTGAAGTCGGCGACGATGCCGAGCATCTCGACCTCCGGGAAATTCGGGCGCCATGCGGGCCAGCGAGCGCGCGATCTCGTCGCCGGCGAAGTCGACCGCGATGTAGCGCGCCGGCGCGAGATACGGAAGCCACGCCGCCGCCTTGCAGCAGTCGCCGGCGCCCAGGTCGACGAACTGCTTGCCGACGCCCGCGCACTCGGCGATCGCGTCGCGATGCTCGCCGAAGATCGCGCGCTCCGTGCGCGTCGGGTAATACTCGGGCAATTCGCAGATCGCGCCGAAGAGCGCGCAGCCGACGGCGTCGTAGAAGTACTTGGGCGGAATCGCCGCCGGGCTTGCGCGCAGCCCCGCGACGAGCGCGGCACGCTCGGCCGCGGGATCGCGGACGAGGCGCTCGAGAATGCGATAGTCGCTCATGGATGGGCCTCCGTGCGGACGGCGTTCGCCATTGCGCCGTCCGGCGAGGGCGCAACGCTGAACCGTAGGAATCGTCGGCGCTCTCGCGGCATCGGCGTCGCGGATCGAGGAGTGTGAGGCGTCATGATAACGGTCGTCGCGCGCAGGCGCTGCTTACGGGCGCTGGCCCTGGCAGCGCTGGTGCCGGCGTGGTCGCGTGCGGCCGAACCGCTCGCGCCGTGGCCGGGCGGACCCACGCCCGAACTGCGTGCCCGCACGCTCGACGGCAAGGACGATCCGCCTCGCGGATTTCCGCGGCCGCACCGTGATCGTCAACTTCTGGGCGACGTGGTGCGCGCCCTGCGTGGCCGAGATGCCGGCGTTGCAGCGCCTGCGCGACCGCCTGGCCGCCACCGGCGTCGAGGTGATCGCGGTCAACTTCCAGGAGAACGCCGCGCGCATTCGCCCGTTCGTCGAGCAGGCCGGCCTCACGTTCCCCGTGGTGCGCGATCACGACGGCACGCTGCGCGCCGCGTGGAAGGTCAACGTGTTTCCCGCGTCGTTCGTGGTCGCCCCGGACCAGCGCATCGCGGGGTAGCGCGGCGGGAGAGGTCGACTGGTCGGACCCGCGAGTAGAATCTCGCCTTCGCGGCTTGCGCTGAAGACCGGCGCGTCGAACGCCCGCCGATCGCGCCATCGAAGGAGACCGCCATGGATCGTCGCTCGTTCATCGCCGCCGCCGCCGCCTTGCCGCTCGTCTCCGCCTGGCCGCGGCTCGTCGCAGGCCCAGGCGCGCACGTTCGCGCCCGGCGCCGGCGCGTGGCGCACGTTCGAGGTCACCACGCGCCTCGAGATCGCCAACGCCGGCCCCGGCACGCGCGCGTGGATTCCGGTCCCGTCGGTCAACACGGAATGGCAGGAGTCGCTGGCCAGCAACTGGACCGGCAACATGGCGTCCACGGTGCTCGACACCGACGCCGCGTACGGCGCGCGCATGGTGCGCGCGACGTGGGCCGACAGCGAGGCCAAGCCGGCGATCGAGGTCGTGAGCCGCATTCGCACGCGCGACCGCGCCGTCGACTGGACGAAGAAGTCGGCGCCGGCGGCCTCGCGCGACGAGCTCGCGCACGAGCTTGCAAGCCGACCGCGCTGATTCCGATCGACGGCATCGTCAAGGACACGGCGCTGCGCGCGGTCGCGCGGCAAGACCGCCGACGTCGACAAGGCGCGCGCGCTGTACGAATGGGTGGTGACCAACACCTATCGCGACCCCGACGTGCGCGGCTGCGGCGTCGGCGACATCAAGGGCATGCTCGAATCGAAGAACATGGGCGGCAAGTGCGCGGACCTGAATGCGCTGTTCGTCGGCCTGTGCCGCGCGGCCGGCATCCCCGCGCGCGACGTCTACGGCATCCGCGTCGCCAAGTCGGCGTTTCGGCTACAAGGAGCTCGGCGCCGGCAGCGCGGACATCTCGAAGGCGCAGCACTGCCGCGCGGAGGTCTAGCTCGCGGACTACGGCTGGGTCGCGATGGATCCGGCCGACGTCGCGAAGGTGATGCGCCTGGAAACGCCGCAGTGGATCAAGGATCCGCGCAACGAGGTCGCGGCGCCGGTCTACGCCGCGCTCTTCGGCAGCTGGGAAGGCAACTGGATGGGCTACAACGTCGCGCACGACGTGGCGCTGCGTCGGTTCGGCGGGACCCAAGGTCGCGTTCCTCATGTACCCGCAGGCGGAGACGCGCGGCGAGCGGGTCGACAGTCTCGACCCCGACACTTTCAAGTACCGCATCACGTCGCGCGAAATCGCGGGATGACGCCGCGCCGGCACGGGCCGGCTCCGACCCGGCGCCGGGACGCCGCAGCATGAGCGCACCCGGCGCTTCCGTTTCCAGGCAGCGCGCGCAAGCCGCGCTCGGCCTTCATTCCGCCGACGATTTCCGAATCACCAGCGGCGCGCTGCGCGCCCGATCGCAGCGGCAGGCGAAGTGGTACTTCCGCGACGAGACGATCGCCGTGCCGCGGACCGGCGCGCCGCGCGTCACGTTCGCGCCCGGCGTGCGCGACGTTCGACGACGTGCGCGCAGTGGGCCGCCACGCGCCCGCCCGACACGCCGGCCGGGCTATCCGCCGCTGGTGTGGATCGCCGCGCCGGCACACGTGCGCGGCGCGCGCGTCGCCGGCGACGGCCGGCTCGCTCGTCACGGGGGACGGCGCGGCGCCACTGCGCCTCGTCCCGAGGATCGCGATGAACCGGTCGTACTTCGATGCGTCGTCGACGGCGTTCTTCGCGCGGCGCAAGACCAGCCTGCGCGGCACATGGGACGGCGATACCTTCGTCGCGCGCACGCTGTGGCCCGAGGACTTCCGCATCGGTCCGCAGGCCCCGCCGCCGCGCGCGTTGCCCGACGCCCCCGCGCCGACGCTGGCCCTGCGCGCGCTCATGCACGAAATGCCGCACGGCGGCGCGCAGGCGCCGTTCGCGGCGATGACGCTGTGGCAGCGCGATGCCCGCGACTCCGATTGGCGTGGACGCCCGATCCTGGCACTCATGGTCAACGGGGCGCAGGGCGACGACGACGAGGCGCACGGCGGGCACTTCGCGCTCGCCACCGGCCGCATCGCCGACGACGGCGCGATCGGCGACGTGGCTGGTGAACAATTTCTACTCGCTCGACGTCGAGAGCGAGAAAGGCATCCTCGCGGCGCCGCTGCCGCTCGACAACTACCAGGGTGACCTCAACAGCGGGCAGTCATGGTACCGGCCATCGTGCCTGCTGGTCGCAGTGCTGCGCGACGAGCGCGCGGCGGCGCTCGTGCAGGACGCGCTCGTACCGCGTGTACCTGCAGTTCTACCGCCACCAGATCGTCTATCACCATCCGACCGACAACTGCACGAGCATCAGCGTCGACACGCTGCGCGCGCTGGGCTGGAGCGTGCCGCGGCGCGGGCCGTCGCGTCCGCTGCTCGCGTGGCTCGGCTTCCCGTGGATCGCGCTGCGCGAACGGTCGGTCGCGAAGGCGAAGCTCGCCTTCGACTACCTCGCGGTCGAGCAGACGCGCCTGCTGCCGGCCGCGGCGATCGAGGAGGCCTTCGGAAGCCTCTGGTCGCTCGCGCATGGCGGCGGCGCGCTCGAGGATGGCGCGCTCGCGCGCCTGCTCGCCGAGGACCTGTCCGCGCTCGCGTTCGCACGGCTGCCGCAATTTCCGTCGAGCCGCGCATGGGGCGACGCGCCCGCGCTCACCACCGACGACTACCGCGCGCGCATCCCGAAGGATCCGGCGCTGCAGAAGATCATCCCGCTGCCCGCGCGACCGTTTCCCGAGGACCTGCGCGACCCCGACGTGCTGCCGCCGCCGACGCGGCCGTCGGACGTCGCGGCGCGCGTGTGGGGGTTGGCGGCGCTCGCCGGGCTCGCGCTGGCCGCGTGGGGACTCTTCGGCGTGCTGCTGCGCGCCGCGAGCTAGTGTCCCGAGTCAGAAATTCCGAAGCAAGAGGCGCGGATGAAATCGGCCGCCAGGCAAGGCCAGAGGCCGGCAGCGTATCCCGTGATGCGGTGAGGCCCATCAACGCAGCATGGCGGCCGATCTCGCCGCGAACCTGCGAGTGAATTTCTGACTCCGGACACTAGGAAGGCGCGAGCAACCGGTCGCGCCGCGCAAGCGCGGGGAACCCGCGCATCCACAACCCGGCCACGAGCAGCGTGCCGACGCCGCCCACCACGACGGCGCCGATCGGCCCCAGCCACTCCGCCACCGTTCCCGCGCGGAATTCGCCCAGCTCGTTGCTGGCGCCGATGAACACGCTGTTGACCGCGCTCACCCGGCCGCGCATGTCGTCGGGCGTGTCGAGCTGCACCAGCGTCTGGCGGATGACTACGCTCACCATGTCGGCGCCGCCGCTGACGGCGAGCGCGATCATCGACAGCGCGAAGCTGCGCGACAGTCCGAAGACGACGATCGCGGCACCGTAGATCGCCACGCTGACGAACATGCGCCGTCCGACGTGGCGCGCCAGCGGCCAGCGCGCGAGCACGACGCCGACCAGGAGCGCACCCACCGCCGGCGCCGCGCGCAGGAAGCCCAGGCCCCACGCGCCCGTGGCGAGCACGTCGCGCGCGTAGATCGGCAGCAGCGCGGTCGCCCCGCCGAGCAGCACGGCGAACAGATCGAGCGAGATCGCGCCCAGCACCTGCTGCTTGCGCCAGATGAACGCGACGCCGGCGAACAGCGTCGCGAGGGAGACAGGTGCGGTCGCGGTCGCGGGCGGCAGGCGCTGGATGGTCGCGATCAGGAACGTGGCGACGACGAGGAGCGCGAGGCACAGCCAATAGGTGGCCGCCGCGCCGAAAGCGTAGACGAAGCCGCCCAGCACCGGCCCGCCGACAACCGCGAACTTGAGCAGCGTCGAGGCGAGCGCGAACGCGCGCGGCAAGTGCTCCGGCGTGACGAGCGCGGGCACGATCGCCTGCTGCGCCGGCATCTGCAGCGCGCGCGCCATGCCGAGGATCACGCACATCGCGAAGATGAGGCCGCGGGTCACGAAGCCCAGCGGGCTCCCGATCGCGAGCACGCCGGCCGCAACGGCCTGCAGCAGCAGGGCGACCGCGAGCACGCCGCGGCGGTCGACGCGGTCGACCCACTGCCCCGCCGGCAGCGTGAACAGCAACGCGGGAATGAATTGCAGCAGCCCCACCATGCCGAGGTCCCACGCGCGGCCGGTGATGTCGTACATCTGCCACGCGAGGGCCACCATCAGCATCTGGTTGCCCGTGGTGCCGAGCAGGCGCGTGCCGAGGTAGCGCCGGAAGCTCGGCGGGAACGCGGAGCGGGTCACGACCGCCGCAAGACCGGCGCGCGCGGCGCCGGAACGATCGGTCGCGCACACGCGCCGGCGGCGTGCGCGGGGAACTCCACGGGGGACATGCCCCGGATTCTACACAGACGAGGCCGCAGCTTCGCCTCGCAGCGACCCTTGCCGCGCGACCGCCCGCACGCTGCCGCGAGCTGCCGCAAGCGGCGTGGTTGCGCGTCGCGCGGTTGCGCGTCAGCCGTTGGGCGCGAACACGCGCAGGCGATGCCGGTCCGGATCGAGCGCCACGAACGTGCGGCCGAAGTCCATGTCGTCCGGCGGTTGCAGGATGGTCAGCCCCAGCGCGCGCCACTGCGCGTGCGTCGCGTCGACCTCGTCGCGCGCGCTCACCGTGAAGGCAACTTCCGCGCCGCCGCCGCCGCCTTCCGCGGACGGCGCCACGGTGTGCCGCGACCACAGGCCGAGCATCGTGCCTTCGCGCAGCGGCAGCAGGGCGAAGGTGGCCGAGGACTCGATGACAGGCCGGGCGAGCAGCCGGCTGTAGAACGCCGCGCTGGCGGGCGGGTCGTCGACGTACAGGATGATGAAGTTCGGATCGGGCATGGCGGCTCCTCGGGGGTGGACCGACGGCGCCGATCCATGGCCGCCATCCTCCCGCAGGACCGTGTCAGTTTCCGTCAGCAGCGATGCCCTGGCTCCTGCGCCACTGGGCGAGGAGCGCCTGCCGGCGTTGCGGATAGCGCTCGGCGCGCAGGGCGAGCGCGGTGATGCGGTCGGTGCGGAAGTGCCGGATCGACGTGCGCAGCTCGCACCACGCGACCAGCACCCGCGCGCGGTCGAAGAACCCGAGCGCGAACGGCCAGACCGTGCGCTGCGACGTTCGGCCTTCGCCGTCGCGATATGTCACGTCGAGCTTGCGCTCGTTGCGGATCGCGTGGCGCACCGTGACGAGCTCCGCGTCGCCGGCGGCGATCGGCGCGCCGGGCCCGACCAGCAGCGCCGAGGACTCGAGCTCGTGCTTCTGCTCCGGCGGCAGCACCGCGGCGATCTTCGCAATCGCGCTGCTCGCGGCGGCGGCCAGCCGATGATCGCCGCGATCGACCACCCAGCGCGAGCCCAGCACGAGCGCCTCGATCTCCTCGGCTGCGAACATGAGCGGCGGCAGCGTGAAGCCCGGGCGCAGCACATAGCCCAGGCCCGGCGCGCCGTCGATGTGCGCGCCCTGAGCCTGCAGCGATGCGATGTCGCGATACAGCGTGCGCAGGCTGATGCCGAGATCGCCGGCGAGCTTCGCCCCGCTGACCGGACGGCGATGCCGGCGCAGGACCTCGATCAGAGCGAGCAGGCGTTCGGCGCGGGACATCGCGCAATTGTGACAAAGGGCCGGCACGCGCGGACGGCAGGCCGTGAAATGCTAACGCTGTCATCGTACGGTAGAATGCGCAGGATCGCTCCGTGCGTCGCCCACGCATGCCCGCCAAGCCCGCCCGCTCCCGCCGCAGCGCCACCGCCTCGCCCCGCGCCACCGGCAGCGTCACGCTCGCCGACGTGGCGAAGCTCGCCGGCGTGTCGCCGATCACGGTGTCGCGCGTGTTCAATCATCCGGAGCTCGTCACGCCGGAAACGATCGCGCACGTGCAGCAGGTCATCGCGCGCACGGGCTACGTGCCCAATCTCCTCGCGGGCGGGCTCGCGTCGAAGCGCAGCCGGCTGGTCGCGGCGATCGTGCCGTCGATCACCAACGCGATCTTCGTCGAGACCGTGCAGGCGCTCACCGATCGCCTGTGGGAAGCCGGCTACCAGGTGCTGCTGGGCCTGTCCGGCTATCCGCCGGCGCGCGAGGAGGCGCTGCTGGCCGCGGTGCTCGAGCCGGCGCCCGGACGCCATCTTCCTCACCGGCATCAATCATTCGGCGCCGAGCGCGGCAGCGGCTCATGGCGGCGAAGATCCCCATCGTCGAGACGTGGGACATGACGCCCACGCCGATCGACATGCTGGTCGGCTTCTCGCACGAGCAGGTCGGCGCGGCGGTCGCGCGGCACCTGCTCGCCAGCGGCCATCGCCGCTTCGGCATGATCTGGGCCGACGACGAGCGCGCGCTCGCGCGGCGACGCGGCGTTCCTCGACGAGCTCGCCGCGCGCGGCGTGGCCGAGCCGCGCATCGAGACGGTGCCGGCGCCGTCCACGCTCGGCCTCGGGCGGCAGGGCCTCGCGCGGCTGCTCGATGCCGGCCAGCCGCCCACCGCGGTGTTCTGCAGCTCCGATCTCCTCGCGCACGGCGCGCTCGAGGAGGCGCGCTCGCGCGGGCTGGCGATGCCCGAGCAGCTCGCGCTGATGGGCTTCGGCGACCTCGAGTTCGCGCAGCACACGTTTCCCGCACTGTCGAGCGTGCGCGTCGATCGCGCGGCGATCGGCCGCCGCGCGGCGGAGATGATCCTGGCGCGCATGAGCCACGAGGCCCTGCCCGCGAACGTCGTCGACGTCGGCTTCACGATCATCGACCGCGCCACCACCTAGCGCGCCGGGATGGTCCTGCGTTGTTTGACACCGACAAAATGATTGCGCTATCATTTATTGCCTTACGCTCGTGCACGCCGCCTTCCCCGAGGTCCTCATGAGCAAGCCCCGCAAGAAACCGGAAACGCTCCGCAGCCACCGCTGGTACGGCGTCAACGACCTGCGCTCGTTCGGCCACCGCTCGCGCACCGCGCAGATGGGCTATCACCGCTCCGACTACGCGGGCAAGCCGGTGATCGCGATCATCAACACGTGGAGCGAGATCAACTCCCTGCCACAGCGCACTTCCGGCAGCGCGCGGAGGAGGTGAAGCGCGGGATCTGGCAGGCCGGCGGCTTCCCGGTCGAGATGCCGGCGATCTCGCTCGCCGAGCCGTTCCAGAAGCCGACGACGATGCTCTATCGCAACCTGCTCGCGATGGAGACCGAGGAGCTGCTGCGCTCCTATCCGGCCGACGGCTGCGTGCTGATGGGCGGCTGCGACAAGACCACGCCCGGCGCTCGTGATGGGCGCGCTGTCGATGAACCTGCCGTCGATCTTCGTCCCCGCCGGCCCGATGCTGCGCGGCGACTTCCAGGGCAAGTTCCTCGGCAGCGGCAGCGACACCTGGAAGTACTGGGCGGAACTGCGCGCCGGCAACATCACCGAGGACGACTGGCGCGGCGTCGAGGACGGCATCGCGCGCTCGCCCGGCCATTGCATGACGATGGGCACGGCGTCGACGATGACCAGCGCCACCGAGGCGATGGGCCTCACGCTGCCGGGCGCCGCGTCGATCCCGGCGCCCGACTCGCGCCACGCGCAGATGGCAACGCTCTCCGGCAAGCGCATCGTCGAGATGGTGTGGGAGGACCTCTGCATCCGCGACATCGTCGACGCGCCGCGCGATCGACAACGCGGTCACCACGGTGCTGGCGCTGGGCGGCTCGACCAACGCGATCGTGCACCTGATCGCCATCGCGCGCCGCGCCGGCGTCGCCGCTCGACCTCGACCGCTTCGACGCGCTCGCGCGCCGCACGCCGGTGCTCGCCAACATCCGGCCGTCGGGCAAGTACCTGATGGAGGACTTCTACTACGCCGGCGGCCTGCGCGCGCATGCTGTCGCAGCTCGACCGATCTCCTCGACACGACCGGCGCGCACCGTCGAACGGCCGCACGCTCGGCGAGAACCTCGAGGGCGCCGCGCGTCTACAACGACGACGTGATCCGCACCGCGCGACAATCCGCTGGTCGAGCACGACGGGCTCGCGGTGCTGCGCGGCAACCTCGCGCCCGACGGCGCGGTGATCAAGCCCGCCGCGATGGAGCCGCACCTGCAGCGCCACACCGGCCGCGCGGTCGTGTTCCGCGACTACAACGACATGGCCGCGCGCATCGACGACCCGAGCGCTCGACGTCGACGCAGGACTCGCGTGCTCGTGCTGCAGAGCGCCGGCCCGCAGGGCGCGCCCGGCCTGCCCGAATGGGGCCAGCTGCCGATCCCGAAGAAGCTGCTGCAGCAGGGCGTGCGCGACATGGTGCGCATCTCGGACGCGCGCATGAGCGGCACGAGCTACGGCGCGTGCGTGCTGCACGTCGCGCCGGAGTCGTACGTCGGCGGCCCGCTCGCGCTCGTGCGCGACGGCGACCTCATCGAGCTCGACGTTCCGGGCCGCAAGCTCACGCTGCAGGTCGACGACGCCGAGCTCGCGCGCCGCCGCGCGGCATGGACGCCGCCGAAGCCGCACTACACGCGCGGCTTCGGCACGCTCTACCTGAAGCACGTCACGCAGGCCAACGAAGGCTGCGACTTCGACTTCCTCGAGGCGGGCGCAGCCACGCCCGACCCCGAGATCCACTAGCATCACGCCATCCAAGGAGGATCCGCATGAACCGCCGTCTCGTTCGCCCTGCTCGCCGCCGCGCTGCTCGCGTGCGGCACCGCTCGCCCGCGCTCGCCCAGACGCATGGCCGACGCGGCCCATCACCTACATCGTGCCGTTCACGCCGGGCGGCACGACCGACGTCATCGGCCGCACCATCGCGCAGCAGCTCGCGCCGATGCTCGGCCAGCCGGTGGTCGTCGACAACAAGCCGGGCGCGGCGGGCGCGGTCGGCGCGGCCGCCGTCGCGAAGGCGAAGCCCGACGGCTACACGCTGCTCGGCGGCACGATCAGCACGCACGCGATCAACGCGAGCCTCTACTCCGAACCTGCCGTACGACCCGATCAAGGACTTCGAGCCGATCACGCTGGTCGGCTTCATCCCGAACGCGCTGTACGTCAATCCGAACCTGCGGCGTCAACACCGTGCAGGAGCTGATCGCGCTCGCTCAAGAAGGATCCGACCGCGCGCACGTTCGCGTCGTCCGGCGCCGGCACCTCGACGCATCTCGCCGGCGAGCTCTTCGGCGACCTGATCGGCGTCAAGCTCACGCACGTGCCCGTACAAGGGCACGCCGCAGGCGTTCCAGGACGTCGTCGGGCGGCCAGCGTCGCGTTCATGTTCGACCAGCTGACCGCCGGCGCGCCGCTCGTCAAGGCCGGCAAGCTGCAAGCTGCTCGCGGTGACCACGCCGAAGCGCACGCCGCTGGCGCCCGATACGCCGACGATGGCCGAAGCCGGCGTCAAGAACTTCGAGATGGTGTCGTGGCAGGCGGTGTACGCGCCGAAGGGCACGCCGAAGCCGATCGTCGACAACGCTCAACGCCGACATCGTGAAGATCCTCAAGACGCCGGAGGCGCGCGAGCAAGATGGCCAACACGATGGGCATCGAGATCGTCGCGCAGCTACGCCCGAGGAGCTGACCGCGCTGATGCAGAAGCGAGATCCCGCGCTGGGCGCGAGCTGGTGAAGAAGTCCGGGCGCGAAGCCCAACTGAACCGACCACGAGGAGGACATCATGGAACTCAACCCGACACACCCGCGAGCGGCTGCGCCACGTCAGCACCGCGACGCTCTGCACGCAGCTCTTCAAGCGCGGCTTCCGCAACGTCTACATCCAGGGCATCTCGCGCCTGACCAACCCGTCCGGCGGCAACCTCGTCGGCCCTGCGTTCACGATGCGCAGCATCCCGGCGCGCGAGGACCTGGACCAGATCAGCGCGTTCGACAATCCCGACCATCCGCAGCGCAAGGCGATCGAGAGCGTGCCGCCCGGCCACGTGCTGGTGCTCGACTGCCGCGGCGAGAAGCGCGTCGCCTCCGGCGGCCAGATCCTCACCACGCGCCTCAAGGTGCGCGGCGCCGCGGGCCTCGTGTCGGACGGGCCGGTGCGCGACAGCGGCCAGATCGCGCAGATGGACTTCCCGGTCTACTGCGCCGGCGGCAGCGCGCCGCTCAACCTGCTCCATCACCACGCGCATCGACCTCAACGTGCCGATCGGCTGCGGCGGCGTGGCCGTCTATCCGGGCGACGTGATCGTCGGCGACGACGAGGGCGTGGTCGTGATTCCCGCAGCATCTCGCCGACGAGGTCGCCGCTGCAGGCGGTCGAGCAGGAGAAGATGGAAGCGTTCATCCTCGAGCGCGTGCAGGACGGCGCGAAGCTCGCCGGCACCTATCCGCCGAACGACGAGACGAAGGCGGCGTTCGCGGCGTGGCGCAAGGAGCGCGGGATCTGAACCGTCGTCGTCCTCGCGAAGGCGGGGACCCAGTGTCGCTTCTGCAGAACTCGAACGCCGCTGGGTCCCCGCCTGCGCGGGGACGACGGGCCGGAACCGCGTTGGACCGTCGGTTGCGCCGGGCACGCGCTCCCTGCTACCGTGGCGGGATGAAGCCCAGCGTCATCGTCCGGTACCTCGACCAGTACGTCATCGGCCAGGAGGACGCGAAGAAGATCCTCGCGGTCGCGGTGTACGCGCACTTACCGCAAGATCGCGCGCTCGCGCGCCGACGGCGCGCGCATGGCCAAGAGCAACGTGCTGCTGATCGGCTCGTCGGGCACCGGCAAGACGCTGATGTGCGAGACGCTGTCGCACGCTGCTCGACGTGCCGTTCGTCACCGCGGAGGCGACGTCGCTCGCGCACACGCGCTACGTCAACGAGGAGATCGAGGCCGTCCTGCAGCGCCTCGTCGACCGCGCGCGACGGCGACGTCGGCAAGGCCGCAGAACGGCATCGTGTTCATCGACGAGATCGACAAGCTGAAGGCGCCCGAAGGCGAGGAGCGCGGCAGCTCGGGCGAGAGCGTGCAGCACGCGCTGCTGAAGATCATGGAAGGCGCGCAGGTCAAGCTCGCGACGGGCCGCTACATCGACACGACGAACATCCTGTTCATCTGCGGCGGCGCGTTCGTGGGCCTGGACGAGATCATCGCGTCGCAGACGCACGGCTACGGCTTCATCGCGACGTCGAAGGGCGACAACCAGCGCATCCTCGACCGCCTCAACACGCGCGTGAAGCCCACCGACCTCTTCACGTACGGACTCATTCCGGAGTTCACGGGCCGGCTGCCGATCATCGCGCGCTTCCACGACCTGACGCGCGACGATGCTCGTGCGCATCATGACCGAGCCGCAAGAACTCGATCTACAACCAGTTTCGCGACATCTTCGCGCGACGAGGGCGTCGAGCTCGTCGTCGAGCCGCGCGTGTTCGAGCAGATCGCCGAGCTCGCGATCGAGTACAAGACCGGCGCGCGCAGCCTGCGCGGCATCTTCGAGGAGCTGATCACGCCGATCCTCTACGTCGTGCCCGACGCGCGCGACATCGCGCAGGGTCGTCGTCACGTCGCTCTTCACCGAGCCCGACTGTACGTGCAAGAGACGGCACCGGTGACGCGCCGCGCTCGCTGTAGGCGCGATGGCCCGCGCCGGTGACGACGCGTGACCGCGTCCGCGGGCCTCCGCGCGCCGCCGCCGCGACCGCCGCCGACGCTGCTGCCGCGCTTCGTCTCGCAGCTCGGCCACGTGCTGATCGCGAGCGGCGAAGCGGTCGCCGTCATCGAGGATCGCTGCGGCGCATCGCGCGCGCGCATGGCGTGCCGCACGTCAGCGTCGTCGCGCTTGCCGACCGTGCTGTTCGTGAAGCTCGACGACGGCCACGGGCCGCGGCTCGACTTCACGTCCGAGGAAGGCATGACGCTGCGCTTCGACCAGATCGAAAGCGCGTTTGCGCTGGCGAGCGACGCGCAGAAGCGCTGCGGTGACGCCGGAGCAGGGACTCGCGCGGCTGCAGGCGATCCTCGCGCAGCCCGCCGCGCTTCGGGGTGACCGCGAGCGTCGTCGGCCACATGCTGATGACGGTCGGCATCGCGCTGTGCCTGAAGCCCACGTGGGAGGGCCTGGGCGCGGCCGCCTTCTACGGGCTCGTGGTCGGCGTGCTCAAGGTCTTCGCGCGCAATCGCGGCATGCTGGAGACGCTCCTGCCGACGATTGCCGCGTTCGTGGTCGCGATCGCTCGCGCTCACCGCCGTCAAGCTACGGCATCGACGCGAGTCCGCTGCGCGCGCTGATCGCCTCGCTCGTCACGTTCCTGCCCGGGCGGCATCCTCGCGGTCGCCGACGATGGACCTCGCCTACGCCGACATGGTGTCGGGCGCGAGCCGCTTCGTGATGGGCCTCGTGCAGCTCCTGTTCCTGATGCTCGGAATGACGATCGCGGCCTCGCTCGTGGGACTGCCGCCCGAGCGGCTGCTGGTCGATCCGGACGTGCGGCTGTCGCCGTGGGCGGTGTGGCCGGCATGCTCTTCTTCGGCGTCGGCACGCTGCTGCACTACTCGACGGCGCCGAAGACGTTCCCGTGGATGCTCGCTGGCGCTGGCGATCGCGATGGCCGCGCAGCTCGCCGCCAACGCCGCGTTCGGCGGCTACATGAGCGGCTTCGTCGGCGCGCTGGTGGTCACGCCCGGTCGCGTATCTCATGCAGTACCGGCTGGGCGGCCCGCCCGCGATGGTCACGCTTCACGCCGGCGCTGTGGCTGCTGGTGCCGAGCTCGCTCGGGCTGCATCGGGCTCGCCGAGCTCGCGAGCGACGATCGCCTCGCCGGCGTGCAGAACTTCACGACGACGCTGTTCATCGATCGTGGCCATCGCGCTCGGCTCGCTCATGGGCTCGGGCATCTACAACACGCTGTTCGATCCCATCTTTCGCGAAGCCGGCGAGGTCGCGGCGACCATGCGCCGGCGCTGGTTTCGCTGATCCGGCGACGCGTCCGCCATGGGGCTTGACATCGCCAATTATTTCGATAATATTGGAATTATGAAATCTGATGCTGCAGTCCTGGCCGACGCGACCGACGCCTCGCGCGCCGTCGCGGCGCTCGCCGCGCTGGCGCAGGAGACGCGGCTCGCCATCTTCCGCCTGCTCGTGGAGCACGCCCGTGAAGGGCTGACGCCGGGCGCCATCGCGCTTTCGCTGAAGCTCGCGCCCGCGACGCTGTCGTTCCACCTGAAGGAGCTCGCGCGTGCGGGCCTCCTCGACGATCGCCGCGAGGGGCGCTTCATCTGGTACCGGCCCGACATGGCCGCGATGAACGGCCTCGTCGGCTACCTCACCGAGAACTGCTGCCGCGCCGACGGCGGCGCCGCTTGCGGGCCGGCCTGCGCACCCGCCGCATGCACCCCGAACCCTTCGCGCAAGAGGACCTCACGATGAAGCGCTTCCACGTCCACCTCGGCGTGCCCGACCTCGCCGCCGGCATCCGTTTCTACTCCGACCTCTTCGGCCAATCGCCGGCGGTCGAGAAGCCCGACTACGCCAAGTGGATGCTCGACGATCCGCGCGTGAACTTCGCGATCTCGCAGCGCGGCACGCGCACGGGCCTCAACCATCTCGGCCTGCAGGCCGACTCCGCCGAAGAGCTCGCGGACCTCCGCGCGCGCTTCACGGCGGCCGACGCGCGATCCGTGCAGGACGAGACGAACGTGAGCTGCTGCTACGCGCGCTCGGACAAGCATTGGGTACGCGATCCGCTGGGCATCCCGTGGGAGGCGTTCCACTCGCTCGGCAGCGTGCCGTTCTTCGGCGACGAGGCCGACGCCGGTGCCGGCGACGCCGCGAACGCCCGATGCTGTGGCGCGGAAGGCAAGGCACCGGCCGCGACGGCCTGCTGCACGCCCGCGCAGGCCGAGGCGTCCGATGGGACGTGCCGTGCCCCGGACGCAGCGACGACGCAAGGTACGGGCTGCTGCACGCCCGCGCCCGCAACGAAAGCGGCGCGCGCCTGCTGCGGCTGATCCATGAGCGAGCGCGCATTCACCGTGCTGTTCCTGTGCACCGGCAACTCCGCGCGCAGCATCCTCGCGGAAGCGATCCTGCGTGAGATCGGCGGCGATCGCTTCCGCGCGTGCTCGGCCGGATCGCATCCCGCGGGCCAGGTGAATCCGTACGCGCTCGCGCTGCTGCGCGCCAACGGCGTGCGCAGCGACGGCCTGTCGAGCAAGTCGTGGGACGTCTTCGCCGGCACCGATGCCCCGCCGATCGATCTCATCGTCACCGTCTGCGACAACGCGGCCGGCGAGACATGCCCGGTCTGGCCCGGGCATCCGGCCACCGCGCACTGGGGCATCCCCGATCCGGCGGCCGTGGCGGGCGACGACGATGCCAAGCGCAAGGCATTCACGGATGCGTTCCGCGTCCTGCGCGAGCGCATCCGCCTGCTCACGAGCCTGCCGCTCGCGACCCTCGACCGCCTCGCGCTGCGCGAGCGCATCGCCGACATCGCGCGCACCGTGCCGTGAGCACGCCCGCCGCCGCCGGTGTGCCGCCGCCGGCAATCGGCGTCTTCGAGCGCTGGCTCTCGCTGTGGGTGGCGCTGTGCATCGTGGCCGGCATCGTGGCGGGACAGGTCTTCCCCGGCGAGGTCGCCACGCTCGCGCGCATGGAGGTCGCGCGGGTCAACCTGCCGGTGGGCGTGCTGATCTGGGTCATGATCATCCCGATGCTGTTGCGCATCGACTTCGGCGCGCTGCGGCAGGTTACCGCGCACTGGCGCGGCATCGGCGTGACGGTGTTCGTGAACTGGGCCGTGAAGCCGTTCACGATGGCGCTGCTCGCATGGCTGTTCATCCGCCACGTCTTCGCCGACCTGCTGCCCGCCGGCATGCACGACAGCTACGTCGCGGGCCTGATCCTGCTCGCCGCGGCGCCGTGCACTGCGATGGTGTTCGTCTGGAGCGAACTCACCCGCGGCGATCCCTATTTCACGCTGTCGCAGGTGGTGCTCAACGACGCGATCATGCTCGTCGCGTTCGCGCCGATCGTCGCGCTGCTGCTCGGCCTTTCGTCGATCACCGTGCCCTGGACGACGCTCCTCGCGTCGGTGGTGTTCTACATCGCGGTGCCCCTCGCGATCGCGCAGGCGATGCGCCGGCTGATGCGCTACGGGTAGTAACCGTAGCCCGGCGTCTCCGGCGGATCGGTGGTCGGTACCGGCGGCGACGGCGGCGGCGCCAGGGCCGTGACGGCCGGCGGGACGCACATCACGACGAAGTCCGGACCATCGCCCTCGATGAGCCAATGCCGGTCGTTGGCCATCTGGTCACGCAGCGTCCGGTCGATCATGTAGCGATGGTTGGCATCCGCGCGATTGCTGAACACGCGATATACCGGGATGGTTCCCGCCGGGCATACGCCCGCGTCCGGGAGCATCACGTGGAAGAACTGCGACTCCTCGTTCACGAACGTCGGGTTCGCCAGCGCCGTGGCGTCGCACTCGGCCGTTCCGCGTCCATAGAAGTGCGAGTCGCCCTTCTCGGGCGGAATGTAGAAGCGGCATACGGGCGAGGTGCCGGCACCCGCCGCCGCGTACACGTTGAACGATTGCCCGGTGCGGGTCCAGCCGCGGATCTGCACGCCCGCGTCGAGGATCGCGATCTCGTTGCCGATGTGCGTGAGGAAGTAGTGGTCGAGCCCGGCGTTGTAGTACTCGATCGCGAGCGCCACGGGCGGCGCCGCCGACGGCACGACGCTCGCCGACTGTCCGGCGAAGTTGGTGGCCACGTTCTGGCCGACCGTGCCGTTCGCGAACAGCGCGTTGGTCCCGTCGGTGGGCAGCGAGAGGTACGTGACCTGGCTCACCCCGGCGTAGCTGACGGTGGCGCCGCTGGTCGGCAGGAAGCCCGCGGGCATCGTGAAATCCGGCGTCACGATGCCGAGGGCCGCGAAACCCGGTGTGGCCACCAGCACGCGGCGATTGGCGGTGTTGTTCGGCAGGTCGCGCGGGAACTCGAAGAGCCGCTGCGCGCCACCGGTGGGCGTGGCGCGCAGCGAGAGGCCGTTCCACATGTTCTCGCCGTTGGACCCGCTCGATTCGTGCAGCACCACGAACTGCACGCTGCCGTCGGCGTTGGAGTAGAGTTGCTCGATCCGGAACAGATGGAACGACGCCTGTGCGGACATCGCGCACGACAGCATCGCGGCAGCCAGCCACCCGCGCAACGACACGTTCATCGCAGTCTCCCGAGGCACGCAATGGTGGAGCGAACATTGGGCGCGCGGGACTATTCCCCGACGCCCGATTCCGCGTGGCCGCGGCCGCGGTCCGGGCGCTGCTCGCCGTGCCCTGTCTCGCCGCCGCCACCGCCGGCGCCAGCCCCGTGTTCGTCGTCGCCGAGCCGTGGGTGCGGCCCGCGGCCGCCGGCGCGGCGACCGAGGCCTACATGGAGTTGCGGAGCTCCGAACCCGTCACGCTGACCGCGGTCCGCAGCGAGGTCGCGGCCCGCATCGCCGTCGTGGACGCTCGCGGTGAGGCCACCTCACTCGCCATCGAGGCCGGGCAGCTCCTGCGACTCGCGCCCAAGGCCTCGCGCATCCGGCTGCCGCACGTAAACCGCGCGCTGCGGCGCGGCGACCACGTGCCGCTCACGCTGACGATCGTTGCCCGCGACGGCACCACGCAGGACATTCCCGTCGAGGCCGAGGTGCGGACGCGCTCGCCGAGCGACGATCACCACGTCCCGCACGCGCACTAGTCGGCACCGGGCTGCGGCGCCGCGTCCTCCGTCTTGCGCGCGCCGCGCACGTTGGTGGGCGCGAGCGCCAGCTGCAGCACGATCAGCGCCCACGCGGACGCGTGGAAGCCCCACAGCATCCACAGCGCATTGGACAGCAGGAACAGGCGAAAGCCGTGCAGCCGGCGCGCGGGCGAAGACGACCCGACGAGGTACGAGGCCGCCACCGTCACCAGCATCGCCGGCCACTGCACGAGCGAGAGCCCGTCCACGTGCGCGCGGTTTTCGCCGGCTTCCTGAAGCGACGGACCGTTCAGCCCGGACCGGGCTTGTCCCCCGCCTTCTTGGCGGCGGCGTGCGCGACGGCGAACGCCCGATGCTCGTCGCCGTGGTACTCGTCGTACGCGTGGTTGAAGGCCTCGAGGAAGGCCTTCCTCTGGTGGGGGTTGTATTGGTCGGTCTGCGCCTTGGGCAGATCGGCGACGGTTCGATAGGGCATCGCTGACAACCTCCTCGGTTACGCTCGCGCCGGCACAGCGCGACCTCGCGCGTCAGCCGCTCCGGCTCGACGCACGCGGCGCCCTGCGGCGGTCCCGCGATGCGCGTTCCCGACATCCTCGCAAGGCCGGGCGGCGCCGCCTATCGGACAAGCACCGGCGCGCGCGTCGGGGCGCGTCCGACGCGCGCGCCGGGACGATGCTCGCCTTAGCCGCGGGGATGCGCGCGGCGCGACGCCGCAACGGCGGCGAGGTAGGCCGCGAAGGCGAGCACGCCGAGGAGGAGCAGCGCGTACGGCGAGAGCGTGCGCGCCGGGTCGACGAGGAACAGCAGCGTCAGCGCGAACGGCGCCACCGCCTTGAAGATGAACTGCGGCAGCGCGAGGCGGCCGAGCAGCGCGCCGTAGTCGCGATGGCCGAAGAGCTCGGCCGGCACCGTGCCGCGCACGATGGTCATGATGCCGTTGGCCCAGCCGTAGGGAATCGCGAAGGCCAGCGCGACGATCCACACGCCGCGCACCTGCGTGAAGATCGCGAGGCCGACCGCCAGCAGCGCGAAGGCGAACCTGCCGACCGCGAGCGCGCGCACGTGGCGGTGAACGCGAACTCGACGATGCGCCCCGCCACCTGCATCGGGCCCGATCATCGAGCCGACCAGCACGGCATCGCGCGCCGTCAGGCCCGTCGCGGTAAGCAGCGTCGACGAGGTGCGCGGCCACCGCCGAGCCGATGAACGATGCGAGCGACAGCGCGGTGGCGAGCCACACGAACGTGGGTCCGCCGCGCGGACGCACGGCCGTGCCGCTCGGCCGCGGGGGCGTGCGTCCATCCGGGCACGCGCCCCGCGCGGCACGCACCGCGAGGTGGATCGGCAGGCACAGCGGCGATGTGCAGCCCCGCGTAGACGAGGAACGTCGTGCGCCAGCCGACCGTGTCGAGCAGGAATTGCGACAGCGGCCAGAACACGGTGCTCGCGAAGCCGCCGAACAGCGTGAGCGCAGTCACCGCGCGGCGATAGGCCGCGCCGGCGATCTGGTGCAGCGTCGCGAACGCGGGATCGTACAGCGCGGCCGCCATCGCGACGCCGGCGAGCAGCCCACCCGAGCGAGCACGGTCAGCGGTCCCTGCGCCAAGGCAAGCACGCGCGCACGCCGCCGCGCCGAGCAGCGAGCCGGCGGACGAGCACGCGCCGGCCGCCGTGCGCGTCGATGTCGCGACCGACGAGCGGAGACAGCGATGCCCGACAGGAAGAGGCCCGCGGTGAAGCTGCCGAAGAGCCACAGGTCGCCCACGCCGGTGTCGGCGCGCATCGGCGTCGCCGAGCACGGCGATGGTGTAGAACAGCGTGCCCCACGAGACGATCTGCGCGACGCCCAGCGCGCACACGCGGCGCCACAGAACGGCACGCGCTGCGCGGACGGCGCGGACTCCATCTCGCCACGGCGCGTCAGGGCGCCGCGAGCAGGTCGGCCAGCGCGAGCGCCACGACTTCGGTCGCCTGGTGGAGATCGGCGAGCCTGAGCTTCTCGTCGGCGCGATGGCCGTTCGCCTCGACCAGCGTGCGCGGGCCCGCGCCGTAGAGCACGGCGGGCACGCCGGCCGTCGTGTAGAGGCGCGCGTCGGTGTAGATCGGGCACGCCGTGCGTGCGCAACGCCTCGCCGAGCATCGCGCGCGCCGTGCTTCTGCAGCGCGGCGACCAGCTTCTCCTGGCCCGGGAATCGGCACGAACGGCACCGCGAGCAGGATGCGCTTCACGTTCACCGTCACGCCGGGCCACTTTCCGCGCGTATTCCTGGATCTGGCGCGTGAGCGTCGCCTCGGCCGCCGCCGGATCCTCGTCGGGAATGATGCGGCGATCGATGCGGAACGTGACCTTGTCCGGCACCACGTTGGTGTTGATGCCGCCCTCGATGAGGCCGACCACCAGCGTCGGCGACGCGATGCCCGGCGATCGTCGAGCGCACCGACGCGTACGTCCTGCGCAGCGCATAGAGGTCGGCCAGCACGCCGTTCGCGGCCTCGAGCGCGTCGATGCCCTTCTCCGGCTCCGCGGCGTGGCCGGACTTGCCGATCACCTCGACCTCGAGGTGCAGGCAGCCGTTGTGCGCGGTGGTGATGCCGTACGAGAAGCCGGCGGAGATCGCGTAAGTCGGGCTCGCGTGATGCCCTGCGCGAGCAGCCACGCCGGACCGATCGCCGCCGCCCACCTCCTCGTCGTAGGTGAAGTGCAGCTCGACGGTGCCGTCGAGCGCGCGCCCCGGCCGCGGCCGCCGCCTCCAGCGCGCGCAGCGCGAACGCGTAGGTCGCGAAGTCGGACTTCGACACCGCGACGCCGCGGCCGTACATGTAGCCGTCGCGCACTTCGGCGCCGTACGGGTCGGCGGTCCAGCCCGAGCCCGGCGGCACGACGTCGCCGTGCGCGTTGAGCGCGATCACCGGGCCCTTGCCGCGGCCGAAGCGCACGCGCACGACGAGATTGGTGCAGCTCACCATGCCGTTCGCGCGCGACCGCGTCCGGCGGCACGGCGTGCCGCTCGACGGCGAAGCCCATCGCCTCGAGCAGCTGCGCCGCGCGCTCCGCGTGCGGCGCGCAGTCGCCGGGCGGATTGTCGGACGGCACGCGCACCAGCTCGGCGAGGAAGCGCTTCCTCCTCGGCGCGATGCGCGGCGAGGAAGGCGTGGATCGCTGCGCGGACGCGGGCATGCGTCAGCCCGCGGCGGCGGCGTGAAGGCGACGATGAAGCGCGCGAGCACGCGCGAGGCCCGTCGCGACGTCGTCGCAGCGTGACCGCTTCGGCGGGATTGTGGCTGATGCCGCCCTTGCAGCGCACGAACAGCATGCCGATCGGCGCGATGTCGATGATCGCCATGCCGTCGTGGCCGGCGCCGGACGGCAGGTGATGCACGCGCAGGCCCTCGGCGGCGATCGCGGCGGCGATCTGCCGCTGCAGGTCCGGCGCGCACGGCGCGGTCTTCGCCTCCCACAGCGGCGCGATCGCCAGCTCGACGTCGCGCCGCGCGCGCGATCGCCGCGAACTCGGCGCGCATCGCGTGCGACGGCCGCATGGCGCTGCGCATCGGTCGGGCGCGCGCACGTCGAGCGAGAACTTCACGCGTGCCCGGAATCACGTTCATCGCGCCGGGCAGCGCCTCGATGCGGCCGACGGTGCCGACGACGTCGCGGCATGCGACGACGCGATGCGCTCGACCGCGAGCACGCATTCCGCCGCGGCGGCGAGCGCGTCGCGGCGCAGGCCCATCGGCACCGTGCCGGCGTGGCCCGCCATGCCGGCGAGCTCGATCGCGAAGCGGTTGCCGCCGTTGATCGCGGTGACGACGCCGACGGGCAAGCCCTCGGCCTCGAGCACCGGTCCCTGCTCGATGTGCAGTTCGGCGTACGCGAGCACGTCGGCCGGCCGTGCGCGCCGCCTCGCGCGATGCGCGCGGGATCGAGCCCGAACGCGGTCAGCGCGTCGCGCATCGCGATGCCCGTCGCGCGTCGGCCTTGTCGAGCAGCGCGGGATCGAACGTCGCCGGCGACCGCGCGGCTGCCGAGCAGCGTCGAGCCGAAGCGCACGCCCTCCTCGTCGCCGAAGCCGACGACCTCGATCGCGAACGGCAGGCGCGTGCCGCGCGCGCGCAGCGCGCGCGACGCATTCGATCGCCGCGACGACGCCGAGCATGCCGTCGTACTGGCCGGCGTCGCGCACCGTGTCGAGGTGCGAGCCCAGCATCAGGCACGGCAGTCCCGGCGCGCTCGCCCTCGTAGCGGCCGACGCAGTTGCCGATCGCGTCGAGGCGCGCGCTCCATGCCCGCCTCGCGCATCCAGCCGAGCACGAGCTCGTTCGCGTCGCGCTGCTGCGGCGACAGGAACACGCGGGTCAGCCCGCCGTCCAGTCTCGGACAGGCGCGCGAGCGCGTCGCAGCGATCCCACACGCGCTGCGCGTCGAGATGGGCAAGGACGGCGGTGGGCGCTGCGGACATCGGGGGACGCGTGCGGTCACGCGGAAGCCGCGATTCTACCCGCCGCGCCGGGCGCGAAGAATGTGAAAGTCGCTTTCACAAACGCTCGGGCCGGGGCCCGCGGTGCTAGAATCCGCCGCGCCATGGCCCCCCGCCTCCGCCCCGCCCGCCAAGCGTGCCGCCTCGCCGCGCGCGTGCGCACCGGCGCCGCGCGCGCCGCGCCGACAAGGGCGCCGGCCACACGCAGGCGCTGTCGCGCGGCCTCGCGGTGCTCGAGGCGCTCGCCGCCACCGACGCCGGCGCGACGCTCACCGCGCTCGCGGCGACAGCTCGCACCTGCCCGCGCCCACCGCGCACCGACTGCTCGCCACGCTCGAAGCCGCCGGCTACGTGCAGCAGGACGCGAACGGCGAGTGGCCGTGTCGGCGTGCGCGCGTTCCGCGTCGGCAGCGCGTTCCTCGATCATCGCAACCTGGTCGTGCAGGCGTACCCGCACCTGAAGGACCTGATGGACCAGTCGGGCGAGACGGCGAACCTCGCGGTGATCGAGTCGGGCGAGGCGGTGTTCGTCGAGCAGGTGCAGTGCCGCGAGCTGATGCGCATGAGCGCCAAGCTGGGCGCGCGCGCGCCGATGCACGCGTCCGGCGTCGGCAAGGCGATGCTGGCCGCGATGGACGCGCGCGGCGCGAGCGCCGCGCTCGGCCGCGCGCGAGCTGCCGCGCTACACGGCGCGCACGATCGTCGTCGCCGGCAGCAACTCGCCCGCGAGCTGGCGGCGATCCGCGAGCGCGGCTACGCGATCGACGACGAGGAGCACGCGCTCGGGCTGCGCTGCGTCGCCGCCGCGGTGCTCGACGAGAACGGCGCGCCCTGGGCCGCGGTGTCGCTCGCGGGACCCGACGACGCGGCTGACGCCGGAGCGCATCGCGGCGCTCGGCGCGCTGGTGCGCAGCACGGCGCGCGATCTCACCGACGTGCTCGGCGGGCGCGCGCGCAACGAGGCCGCCGGCGACTGACCTCGCGCCGGATCAAGGCGCGCGTCCCCGATAGTCGCCATAATGCGCGCTGCTCCGATGTCGAGGAAACGCCGATGTCCCCCAAGCTCGCCCTGCTCTTCTCCACCACGCTCGCGCTCGCCGCGTGCGGATTGAGCGACAAGAACCTCGCGCCCGCCTCCGGCGCGCCTTCGTACGACCCGTCCAACGCCGCCCCGCCGACCGTGACCGTCGCGTCCGACCAGCTCACCGGCCCCACCTGGCAGTGGCAGCGCATCCAGTATCCGGACGGACGCACGATCCCCGCGGCGCAACCCGAGAAGTACACGATCAAGTTCGAGGCCGGCGGCCGCTATTTCCTGCTGGCGGACTGCAACCGCGGCGGCGGCGCATACGAGGTGACCGGCGGCGCGATGAAGATGGGGCCCGCCGCGCTGACGCGCATGGCGTGCCCGCAGGGATCGCAGGACAACGCGTTCGTCAGCGCGCTCGCGCGCGCCGCGAACTACGGCATCGCCAACGGCGAGCTCACCCTGACGCTGGTCGACGGCGCGACGATGGCGTTCCGGGCCGCGGGCCGCTGAGCGCTACTTGGCGGGCGGCACGAGGCCGCGCGCGCGCAGCTGTCCGATGATGATGTCGGCGTAGCCGGGGGCTTCCTTCGCCACCGTCGTCGGGTTCACCGTTTGCGTGGTCGCGGCCCACACCAGCGACTTGGTCGCCACCGCGTACACGTTCGTCTCCACCGACGCGACCTGGTACTGCGAGACGTCCGGCACCGCGTAGAAGCCGCCCGCCATGTAGGGACCGTAGAAGCCGCCCCACGGCCCGACCATCGGTCCTGGCACCATCATCGTCGACACCTGGGTCTTGGTGTCGACGCGGAGCAGGCGCACGAGGACCACGCCATCGGCGCCGGTGGCGGCCACCGCGGCGGAGAACGGGCCTTCGGCGCGCCGTGCATCCGCCGGAATCGTCGTGTAGCCCGGCAGCGCCTGCACGCCCGCCGCCTGCAGCTTCGACACGAAGATGTCCTCGAACACGCGGCTGTCGGCGGTGGTGCCGTCGCTCGCGACCACCACGACCTTGCGGAACGCGCCGCCCTTGTAGGTCGAGTCGAACCACGCCGACTGGATCGAAGTGGTCTGGCAGGCGGCCAGCAGGGCAACCGCGGCGGCGGCAATCAGGTAACGCAGGGCACGCATGAGGTTCGTTCCTTCGTGGGCTCGGATCAGGAGACGGGCTTGGGCGCGCCGGGGATCATCGCATCCTTGGCGAGCGCGCCGACGAGCTTGAGGGTGAAATCGGGCAGGTTCTTCGCGAGGTTCGCCGCATCGTAGGAATGCGTGAACGCGATCCAGACTTCCTTGCCCATGGACGGCGTGTACATCTGGCTCGAGATGCGCGCGACCTTGTAGTCGCCCGGCTGGTAGACGTGCTCGTGCCTGAGGAAGTCGTACGAGGCCACCGTGTCCGGCGACAGCGACGTCATCGCGCTGCCGACGGTGTAGGGCTCTATGGCGCCCACCGCGCGCACCTCGACCAGCAGCACGCCGTCGGCGCCCGAATCCCTGATCGCTTCCTCGAGCGTGGGGCCTGGCTTCTCGGCGTCCTTCGACATCACCGCATGCGACGCGACGCCAGTGACGCCGGCCGTCGCCAGCCGCGCCACGATCGCGTCCTCGACCGCATCGCGGCCGCCCGGCTCGATCTTCATGAGGCTGATGACGAAGATCTTCCTCATCGGCGGCGCGGTGAACTTCGGGTCGCGCCATTGCAGCTCCACCCGCGTCGTGTCCGACAGGGTCGTCACCGTGCCGCAGGCGGCAACGAGCGCGGCGAGCGCCACGACGGCGAGACGGTGCTTGATGGGAATCATGCGGCTGGCGAACGGGACTGTGCAGCGGAATCCGAATTCTACCGGATCGCCTTCTCGCGGACCCGGGGTCAGGCCGGCTTGTTCACCCGCGCGGCTGGATGCAAGGAGGTCGCGCGCATCGCGACCTCGAGTCCGCGGCCCCCTACCGGCCGGATCGAGGCCCTGCGGCCATCGCGCACTTCCGACACAGGCACGCCCGATCGCGTTGCGCCACGGGCAAGCCCGCGAGCGCGGAAGCACACACCGTCACCGAAGCGCACCAGCACGATGTATCGAACGTGCCGCTTCGGGCGGGGGCGCACTCGTTGGGTCCGCCGCATGCCGGACACTCGTGATGGGGCAGCGGTGCCGCAACCGGCGTGTCCCGGACGATGCGCCGGGCAAGGGCTGCCCGCCCCGAAGGCGTGACGACGACGACCGCACCGCTGCCTTCGCGATGCTCGCGCTGCAGGTAGCCGCGCGCATTGGCGTCCTCCCACACCGGCAGGCGCGGGCAGGACGTGCGCCATGCCTCCATCACTTCGGCATACGGCCGCGGCCGATCGCCGATCCACTCGAGGAGGTCCAGCACGAGGGCGTCGACGGGATCAGGCATCGTGCTGCTCCAGGGCGGCGACGCGGGCGTCGCCTAGAAATCGATGACGAACGGCGCCGCGACGAGCACCGCGCCGACGACGACAGTCCAGAGCGCGCTGTCGACGAAGTACGGATAGGCGCAAAGCAGGACCCCGGCGATGACGGCGCTGAACTTCGCCTGCCTGCGGCCGTAGACGATGTACGCCATGCCCACCGCGCCCGCCACGATTCCGAGGAAGAGGCTGCCCACGCGCGCCGGCGCCTAGCGGTGCTTGAACGCGGGCTTGCGCTTTTCCACGAAGGCCCGCATCCCCTCCTTCTGGTCGTCCAGCGCGAAGGTCGCGTGGAACGCGCGGCGCTCGAACAGCAGGCCCTCGGACAGCGGCAGCTCGTACGCGCGGTTGATCGACTCCTTGATCTTCATGACCACCGGCAGCGAGTACGACGCGATCTTGTCGGCCATCGCCAGCGTCTCCTCCTCGAGCTTGTCGGCCGGCACGACGCGGCCGACGAGCCCCGAGCGCTCCGCTTCGGCGGCGTCGAGCATGCGGCCCGTGAGGCACCAGTCCATCGCCTTCGCCTTGCCGATCGCGCGCGGCAGGCGCTGCGTGCCGCCCATGCCCGGCATGGTGCCGATCGTGATCTCGGGCTGGCCGAACTTCGCGGTGTCGGCCGCGACGATGGTGTCGCACGCCATCGCGAGCTCGCAGCCGCCGCCGAGCGCGAAGCCCGCCACCGCGGCGATCACCGGCTTGCGGATGCGGCGGATCTCCTCCCAGTCGCGCGTGATGTAGTCGTCGGACAGCACCTTCGCGTAGTCCCACTCGGCCATCGCGCCGATGTCGGCGCCCGCGGCGAACGCGCGCTCGTTGCCGGTCAGCACGATGCAGCCGATGGCGGGATCGTCGTCGAAGCCGTGCAGCGCGACGGACGAGCTCCTTGGCCAGCGCATCGTTCAGCGCGTTCAGGCGCTGCGGCCGGTTGAGGCGGACGACGCCCACGCGTCCGCGCGTCTCGACGATCAGGGTCTCGTAGCTGTGCATGGTGTCACCGTGCCGTCGGATCGAACTGCTTCGGCAGGCCCTGCCAGCAGCGGAAGTACTCGCGCTGCAGCTGCGCCGACTCGAGCGCGAACCGCGTCGGCCGGATCACGGCGCGCGTCTCGAACATGAACGCCATCGTGTCCGGATGCGCGTGGGCTGCGACAGGTCGGCGCTGCTCGCCTTCGCGAACGTGTCGGCATCCGGACCGTGTCCGGACATGCAGTTGTGCAGGCTCGCGCCGCCGGGCATGAAGCCCTCGGCCTTGGCGTCGTACACGCCGTGGATGAGCCCCATGAACTCGCTCGCGACGTTGCGGTGGAACCACGGCGGGCGGAACGTGTGCTCCATCGCGAGGATGCGCGGCGGGAAGATCACGAAGTCGATCGTGTCCACGCCCGGCGTGTCGCTCTGCGACTGCAGCACGAGGAAGATCGACGGATCGGGATGGTCGTAGCTGATCGAGCCGATCGCGTTGAAGCGGCGCAGGTCGTACTTGTACGGCGCGTAGTTGCCGTGCCAGGCGACGACGTCGAGCGGCGAGTGGTCGATCGCGGCCGTCCACAGGTTGCCCTGAACTTGGCGACGAGCTCGAACGCGGCCTTCGCGGTCCTCGTACCACGCGATGCGGCGTACGGAAGTCGCGCGGATTGGCGAGCCCGTTGCGAGCCGATCGACGCCGAGGTCGGGCAGCCGCAACGGCGCGCCGTAGTTCTCGCAGACGTAGCCGCGCGCGGCGCCGTCCGGCAGCTCGACGCGGAAGCGCAGCGCCGCGCGGGATCACGCGCGATCTCCTGCGGCGCGACGTCGAGGCGGCCGAGCTCGGTCGCGAGGCGCAGCCGTCCCTGCTGCGGCACGATCAGCAGCTCGCCGTCGGCGTCGTAGAAGAAGCGATCGGTCATCGAGCGGTTCGCCGCGTAGAGGTGGATCGCGCAGCCGGACATGCGCGCCGGGATCGCCGTTGCCGGCCATCGTCACCAGGCCGTCGACGAAATCGGTCGGCGCCGCCGGCAGCGGCAGCGGATCCCAGCGCAGCTGGTTGGGCGGCGTGGCGCACGTCGCCGAAGCGCGCTGACGATGCGCCCGTTGCTCGACCAGGCGGAACGGCTCGTGCATCGCCGCCGGGCGGATGCGATACGTCCACGTGCGGCGGTTGGCGGCCGCGCGGCGCGGTGAACGCGGTGCCCGAAATCTGCTCGGCGTACAGGCCGTACGGCGCGCGCTGCGGCGAGTTCTGGCCGACCGGCAGCGCGCCGGCGAGCGCCTCGGTGGCGAACTCGTTGCCGAAGCCCGGTCTGGTAGGCGAGCGGCGTCTCGTCGGCGCGCGACGCCGCGCGCGGCGGCGCGGGTGGTGGTGGCGTGGTCATCGCAATCTCCTGCTGGCAATCGGTATGCGCGTCAACCCGCGGCGGCGACGTCCTCGCGCGCCGCGGCCATCGCCTGCGCGCAGCACCCGCGCGTCGCCGATGTGATTGGCGAGCAGCAGGATGAGCTTCGCGTTGACGAGCGCGCTTTGCGCATCGGTGAGGTCGCGGTGCAGCGCCGATCAGCTCCTCGTAGAAGTCGTCGGGCGCCGCGATGTTGGGGTCGGTGATCGAGCGTCGGCCATCGGTCGCTGGCCTTCAGTGCTGCGCCGGTGGCGCGCGCGATCGCGGCGCGCACCGCCGCGAGATCGAACGCGCGCCAGCGCGCGCACACGTGCTGGTCGGGGCGGAACAGGTAGCAGGTGCCCGTCGCGTCCATCGTAGCGCGCGCGCGACGCAGGCCCTCGTGGTCGTCGATCACGACGCGGCCGCTCGCGCCGCCGCGCCGCCGACCGTGCACGACCCGGCAGGCACGGATCGTCCTCGCAGCGCCGCGCCGCGGCCGCCGGCACGACGTCGCCGAACGCGAGCAGCACGAACCCGCCGCCCAGGTAGTCGAGCAGCCACGTCGCCGCGCGGGCCGCGCACCGGCGCGTCGGCGGCCACCGCGCCCGGCACCATCGCGCCCGGCGAACGTCAGTCGCGCGTCGGGCGTGTTGAGCGGCGATTGCGCGAGCACCGCCGGCACCGACAGCCGTCCGCTGTTGACGAGCCTGCGCGCGAACGGGATGCCGCCGCGCGAGCGCGAGCACGGCGTCGCGGAACGTGCGCGACACGGCGCTCTTCGGCGTGATGAAGTCGGTCGAGCGCGTCGAGTTGCGCGAGGTTCTCGTCGGCGGCCGCGACCGCGCTCGCGTGTCGTAGGTGTCGAGCAGCGCCTCGGGCGCCTCGCCGCGCAGCACGAGCTCGAGCTTCCACACGAGGTTGTCGGCGTCCTGGATGCCGCTGTTCGCGCCGCGCGCGCCGAACGGGCTCACGAGGTGCGCCGCGTCGCCGGCGAACAGCAGCCGGCCGTGGCGGAACTTCTGCATCCGCCGGCACTGGAACGTGTAGACGCTCGCCCACTCGAGCTCGAACTGCGCGTCGGGCCCGAGCATCGCGCGCAGGCGCGGCAGGATGCGCTCGGGCTGCTTCTCGCGCTCCGGATCGGCGTCCCAGCCGAGCTGGAAGTCGACGCGCCAGATGTCGTCGGCCTGCCGGTGCAGCAGCACCGACTGGTTGGGATGGAACGGCGGGTCGAACCAGAACCGCCGCTCGGCCGGAAAGTCCGACGTCATGCGGATGTCCGCGATCAGGAAGCGGTCGCGGAACACCTGTCCTTCGAAGTCGAGGCCCAGCATGTGGCGGATCGGGCTGCGCGCGCCGTCGCACACGACGAGCCAGTCGCACGTCGAGCGCGTAGTCGCCGTCGGCCGTGGCGACGGTGAGCGTGACGCGGTCGCCGTCGCGGCGCGACCGCCGTGACCTTGTGCCGCCAGCGCAGCTCGAGCGCCGGCATGCGCATGCGCGCGCGCCGACGAGGCACTCCTCGAAGTGATACTGCTGCAGGTTGACGAACGCCGGGCGGTGGTGGCCGGTCTCCGGCAGGAGGTCGAACTGATACGCGAGCTCGTCGCCCTGGTAGACCTTGCCGACCTTCCAGCCCACGCCCTTGCGCGCGATCGGCTCGCCGCAGCCCAGGCGGTCGAGGATCTCGAGCGTGCGCTTCGAGTAGCAGATCGCGCGCGAGCCGACGCTGACCGTGTCGTCCTCGTCGAGCACGAGCACCGGGAGCGCCGCGCTGCGCGAGGTCGATCGCGGCGGTCAGGCCGACCGGGCCCGCGCCGACGACGATCACCGCGGCAGTGGCGCGCCGGCGCCGTCGAGCTCCGGCGGCGCGCCGGTACTCGTACGTGGGATTGACGAAGCGTCATGCGATTCGACGGCGAAGGGCCGCCCCGTGCTCGCGAATTCCGCCGCATCGGGCGGCTGCGAGCGGCGCCCTTTCGCGAGCGCCGGCCCGTCAGCCTTCCAGCGCCTCCCACATCTCCTTGTCGCGCTGCGCGGTCCAGATGCGCGGATCCGGATAGCTGCGTCGCCTCGTCGTACGCGCGCGTCACGTCGAACGGCAGGCAGTGGTCGAAGATCACCCAGTGGCCGAAGCGCGGCTTCAGCGCGTCGTAGGTCTCGCGATAGACGGTGCGCAGGTCCTTGCCCGCCGCGCGCGCCGCTGCTTGACGCTCTCGAACATCGCGGTGACGAACGCGCGCGTGCCGTCGAGCCCCGCCTTCACCTGCGGCCGGGTTCATGAGCGACGCGCCGCGGCCGGGCACGAGCTTCTCGGGCGCGAGCGCGGCGATGCGCGTCGAGCGTGCGCGGGCCAGTCGGTGAGATAGGCGTCACCCGTGTACGGCGTCGCGTCGTACTCGACCAGGTCGCCCGAGAACAGGATGCGTCTCGTGCGGCAGCCACGACGACGGTGTCGCCCTTGGTGTGCCCGCGGCCGAGCTGCATGATCTCGACCTGCAGCTTGCCGAGCCACAGCGTCATGCGCTTCTCGAACACGATCGTCGGCCAGGTGAGCCCGGGCACCGATTCGACCGCGCGGAAGAGCCGCGGGAAGCGCTCGATCTCGCTCTTCATGTCCTGCTCGCCGCGCTCGACGATGAGCTCGTAGGTGTCGCGGCTCGCGATGACGTGCTCGGGCCGGTAGCCCGACGCGCCGAGCACGCGCACCGCGTGGTAGTGCGACAGCACGACGTAGCGGATCGGCTTGTCGGTGACCTCGCGGATGCGCCGGATCACGTCCTGCGCCATCACCGGCGTGGCCTGCGTGTCGATCACCATCACGGCGTCGTCGCCGACGACGATGCCGGTGTTCGGGTCGCCCTCGGCCGTGTAGGCGTACGCGTGGTCGGAGAGCTTGTCGAAGCTGATCTTCTTCTCCTCGAGGTCGGCGTGCGACGCGAATTTCTTGTCTTCAGTCATGGCGTGCTCCGGTCGTCGCGTACGGCGATGCGCAGGCATGTTCGGCCCCCGTGTGACGCCGCGCGGAGGCGCTTGCCAACCATACGCCCCCGCGAGGGCCCGCGCGGCATCCGTTTATGTTTAACGCGTTTGATATTAGCATATCCTGACGCCTCGACGGCCGTGGCGAAAGTCGCCGGTTGCGGCACCGGCGCGGCGGGTCGCGCGCGCTATCCGCCGTATCGCTCCGTTCGTACCGACGCCGCCGGCACGCCTGCGCGCACCAGCGTCTCCGACATGCTGCCCACGAACGCGTTGCTCCCGCAGACGTACGCATGCCGCGGCACGCGTCCCCAGCCCGCGAGGATGCCGTCGAGCAGCGCGCGATCGAGGCGCCGCTCGCGGTCGCCCGCGCCCTGCGCCGGCCCGCGCGTGGTGGTGAGCACGAGGTGAAGCGGGATCGTCGCGGTCGGCCCGCAGCAGCTCGTCGCGAAAGATCACATCGTCCCATGTGCGCGCCGAGTAGACGAGCAGCGCCGGGGTGTCCGGCGCGGTCGCCGTCCGCTCGCGCAGCATCGCCACCAGCGGCACGACGCCCGAGCCGCCGCCGACGAGCAGCAGCGGGCCGCCGTCGCGCGCGCGCCACACGAAGTGGCCGCCGATGGGACCGCGCACCTCGAAGGTGTCGCCGGCGCGCGCGACTTCGTGGAAATAGGGCGACACCTCGCCGTCGTCGAGCCTCTTCGATGGCGAGCTCGATGCTCGGCGCCCCGGCGCCGACGCGATGGAGTAGCTGCGCTGCGCCTGGTAGCCGTCGGGGGCGGTGAGACGCACGTCGACGTGCTGGCCGGCCACGTGCCGGCGGCGGTCGTACGGCAGGAAGAAGCTCTTCACGCGCGGCGGTCTGCGCGACGATGCGCTCGATCACCGCTGGCCGCCACGCGATGGCGACAGGCGGCCGCAGCGTCGTCGTCATGGGTCGTTCGTGTAACGCTGCTCGCGCCAGGGATCGCCGTACATGTGATAGCCGCGAAGCTCCCAGAATCCCGCTTCGTCGCGGCGCGTGAAGCGCAGGCCGCGCACCCATTTGGCGCTCTTCCAGAAATACAGGTGAGGAACCAGCAGCCGCGCCGGGCCGCCGTGCTCCGGCGCAAGCGGCGCGCCGGCGAAGCGCGTCGCGATCATCGCGCGGCCGCCCACGAGGTCGGCCACCGGCACGTTGGTGTCGTAGCCGTCGTACGACTGCGCGAGCAGATAGCGGTGTCGGCGGCACGACGCTGGCCGCCGCGAACAGGTCGTCGATGCGTCACGCCTTACCATGCGTGTCGAACTTCGACCACTTGGTCACGCAATGGATGTCGCCGCGCCACGCGTGCGCGGCAGCGCCTCGAACTCGTGCCCAGCGAGAAGCGTCGCGAGCGGCCGCGGGCCGTCGTTGAGGGTGAAGCGCCACGTCGGCAAGGTCGACGTCGGGCGTGGGCCCCATCGACAGCACCGGGAAAGTCGTCGGTCTGGTACTGGCCGGGCGGCAGGCGTTGGGCGATGTCGCTGGCGGGACGCCGTCCCGAGAATCCGCGGGTGGTCATGCGCTGGCTCCGTGCGTCGCGGCCGTTCCGACCGCCGGCGCCTACTATAACCATTCGCGCGCCGGCCCACCGGTCACGTCAGGAGGGCGACGGCCCCCGAGAAGGTCAGGAACGCGAGCGCCGTGGACACGAGGATGATGCGCGCGATGCGTCCCGCGTCCGCTTCGTAGCGCTCCGCCAGCATCGCGACGTTGCTGGCGCTGGGCAGCGCGGCCACCAGCACGATCACCGTCAACGCGAAGGGGTCGATGGGAATGCCGAGGCTCATCGCCGCGCGGCCCATGATGAGCACCAGCAGCGGATGCAGCACGAGCTTCTTGAGCGCGACGGGCACGTAGTCGACGAGCGGCGTGCGATCGGCGGTCACCATCTGCGACCGCGCGAGCACGGCGCCGATGGTGAACAGCGCGACCGGCGACGCCGCATCCGCCAAGAGCCCGATCGTCTGCATGACCGGCGCCGGCAGCGTCAGCCCCGACGTGTAGGCGGCCACGCCCGCCACGATCGCCCACGGCATCGGATTGACGACCACGCCCTTGAACGCGTTGCGCACGGCCACTGCGGCGCCGTGCGTGCCGGCCGCCGCGAGGCGCGAGAGCGCGATGCACAGCGAGCTGGTGAACAGGAGATCGATCAGGATGGTCACGATCGCGGGCCCGGCGGCGCCGGGGCCGAGCAGCGCCACCAGCAGGGGCACGCCCATGTAGCCCGTGTTCGGAAACGCCGCGACGAGCGCGCCGAACGCCGCGTCGTTCGCGTCGACGCGATGCGAGCGCGTGGCCACGATGGTGAACGTCACCATGACGATCGCGCAGAAGAGGTAGACGCCCACGACGCCGACGGACAGCGACATGGCGACGGGCGTGGTCGCGCCGAAGCGGAACAGCAGGCACGGCAGCGCGAAATAGAGCACGAAGGTGTTGAGGCCCGGGATCGCGATCTCGGGCAGGAAGCGGCGGCGCGTGGCCAGGTAGCCGCACAGCACCAGCGCGAAGAACGGAAACGTGACCGCGAGGATGCCGAGCATCGACACGATTCAGCGCAGCGTGAGCGCGAGCGTGGCGGCGCGCGACGACCCCGGCAGCGTCGCCGTGAGCGTCGCGGTGCGCTCGGTGCGTGCCGCGCGCGTGGCGACCATCACCTTCGCCGACGACGCACCGGCCGGCACGGTGACGGTCGCGGGCGCCATCACCCGCGAGGGATCGGAGCTGGCCAGCGACACCTCCGCGCCGCCGGCCGGCGCGGGTGCCGCAAGCGTGACGACGGCGAAGAACGACACCCCGCCTTTCACGTGCGCCGGCAACAGCGCGAGCCCGGCCAGCGCCGACGGCGCGGGCGCGGGATTCCAGCCGAGCTTCACCACCTCGAAGTCGCTGGCGGTCAGCATTCCGAACGCGGGGTTCAGGATGTCGTTGTTCCAGCGCTTGTCGAACGTGCCGGTGACGTAGAGGTCGCTGCCGTTGTCCGCCACGATGAGACCGTACCTCTGCATCGCGCGGAAGATCTTGCGCACGTTGGGATCGCTGGTGCGCAGCACCGGGTCCTGCCCGGCGACGAGTGCCTTCAGGCGCAGCCGCGCGCCCATCGGCAGTGCGCCGCTCGTCGATCCCGCGCGATGCGACGCGGGGAACACGTAGCCGTTGGTCGCGCGCAGCGTCACGCGCAACGCATGGCGGATCTCCGTGATCGCCGGGTCCCATGCCTCGTCGTAGCGCACGAGGCCCGGCAGGATCGCGAGCCCGGCGGCATCGGCGGAGGTCCATCCGTCGGGACGGCGGGTGTCGGCGTCGAGCGCGAAGAACGCACCCGATCCCGCGTACCAGCGCGCCTGCGCCGTGCTGTACCAGACGTTGTAGAGCTCGAAGAGCTCGCGCCGCGCGCAATCGACGATGAGCAGGTGCCGGTCGCTCGCGTTGCGCTGGTCCACGTTGCCGGGGGCGCCGCCTTCGACCCAGTGCGGCTGCGTCGCCGCCTCCGTCGGGATCGGATAGAACGGCACGCCGCGTCCGGACGCATCGACGCCGTCGCTCTCGCTCGCATACTGGAACGTCACCGCGACCCTGGGCTGGGTGCCGTTCACCACGACGTACGGCATGCCGTAGATCTCGGCGCCGCCCGGCGATGCCTCGCCGCCGAAATCCGGATGCAGCCGCCGCGTGCCGCCGTTGTTGATGAACGCGATGTAGCTCGCCGATGCGGGATCGACCGGCGCCGAAGCGACGTCGAGATTCCACCAGTTGTCGGCGGGCAACAGCGGCAGCGGCCCCGGCAATGCCGCGCCCTGCGCGGGAACGACCGGCGGGCACTGCGCAAGCGCCGACGGCGCGACCGGCAACGCCATGAACAGGGACAGCAGGAGGGAGCGTGCGTGCATCGGGCGCCGTGAAAGGCGCCTTACACGCGCCGCGGGCATAGTACATTTCGCCTTTCGCCGCGCGCAACCCGCGCTTTCGCACCGCCACGACGACAAGGAGAACGCACGCATGGCCTCGCCATCCCGCGCATTGCCCCGCGACACCGCCGCTTTCTGCCTCGCCTTCGCCCTCGCGCTGGGCGCGCAGGCGGCGGATCCGCCCGCAACCGCCAAGGCCGCGGGCGACGGCGACGCGATGCGCGCGCTGCTCGCCGAAAGCAAGGACAAGGGCCGCGGCGTGTCGATCTACACGAACGGTGCCACGATCCAGGCGGTGGTGGTGGCGATGGAGGACCGCTACGTGATCGCGAGGAATCGCGAGTCCGGCAGGATCGTGATCCGCCTCGATCGCATCGACGGGGTCGCGTCCCAGTTCTAAAGCGCGTGGACAAGCCCTACGCGCCGGCGTGCGATCGCAACCGCGAGCCGATCCTCGCGGTGCTGCGCGAATGGCTCGCCGATCGCGCGAGCGTGCTCGAGATCGGCAGCGGCACGGGGCAGCACGCGGTGCATTTCGCCGCGGCGCTGCCGCACGTGCGCTGGCAGGCGTCCGACCGCGCGCAGAACCTGCCGGGCATCCGCATGTGGCTCGCGGAGGCGGCGCTGCCCGACACGCCGCAGCCGCTTGCGCTCGACGTCGACGGCGCGTGGCCGGCGCAGCGTTTCGACGCGGTGTTCACCGCGAACACCCTCCACATCATGGGCTGGGACGAGGTGCGGCGACTGTTCGCGCAACTGCCCGGCGTGCTCGAGGCCGGCGGCACGCTGATCGTGTACGGGCCGTTCCACTATGGTGGCCGTGCGACCAGCGACGGCAACGCCGCGTTCGACGCACGCCTGCGCAGCGAGGACCCGCGGCAGGGCGTGCGCGATTTCGAGGCGGTGGACCGCCTCGCCCGCGCCGCCGGGCTGGCCCTGGTGGAAGACCGGGCCATGCCCGCGAACAACCGCTGCATCCGCTGGCGCGCGGCACCCGTCCGGGGCCAAAACGCACCCGATGCGATTTAGATCAAGGTCGCCTGTTACGGGCCATGGAACAGTGTGGCCTGACGCCAGACCTCCAATCCACGTTACGAATCAAAGGTGAAATGATGCGCAAGACATCCCTGCTCCTCGCCGGCCTCCTGCTTGCCAGCACTGCCGTCGTCGCCCAGCCTGCGGGTGCACCGGGCACGCCCGCCGCTCCGGCGGCGCCCGCAGCCACGCCCAAGGCGGCCGGCGGCGCCGATCTCGGCGCGATGCACTCCGGCTTCGCGAAGCCGGCGGACGTCGGCGACGTGAAGGTGCCGAAGGCCACCGGTGCGGACGCGAAGACCGTCTCCGAGATCGTCGGCAACCGGACGGCGCTCAAGGACAAGAACGTCGTGGTGCGCGGCAAGGTCGTGAAGTTCACGCCTGCCGTGATGGGCAAGAACTGGGTGCACCTGCAGGACGGATCCGGATCGGCGAAGGACCAGACCAACGACGTGCTGGTCACCACGCAAGGCGAGACGAAGGTAGGGGACGTGGTGATCGCGAAGGGCGTGGTCAAGACCGACGTCGATCTCGGCTCCGGGTACAGCTACAAGGTGCTGGTCGAGAACGCGACGCTCGCGCGCTGACCGCACGCACGGCGCGGCGCCTGCCGCCGCGCCGGCGCATTGGCGCGCGCTTGCGCGCGTCGCCGGCGAAGAGCACGCGGTCGACCGGCCGCAGCGGCGTGTCGTCCGCCGGCAGCAGCTCGTGCAGGCGGGCACAACGGGCTGCGCACAGCCAGTCCTCGATGGCCTGCGTTCACCGCCCAGCGGCTAGTCGCCGTACACGCCGCCCCAGCCGATCCCGCCGACGTACACGCCCTGCTCCCACCAGCCGCCGTTCATGGCGATGTCGAACTCGTTGTTGAGGACGTCGTTGTTGTACTGCCACGCCTCGGCGCCGATGCCGCCGTCGCCGCCCAGCGTGCGGCTGTAGCCGCCGTCGCCGGAATCGCGGCGCGTCCAGCCGTCGCCGCGCGCGCCGGTGAAGCGCGTGGTGTTGCTCATCGCATAGGCGCCGGCGCTCATGCCCGCCTGGTCGGCGCGGCTGCGGGCGCTCATCTCGTCGTCCATGCCGGGCGGTGCTGCGGGCGCGCTCGTCCAGCCCGCCGACGACTGCTGCTGCCATGCGTGCCCGTCGTGTCGATACACGTTGCCCTGCGCGTCGGCGTACACGTTGGCGGGCGCCGGCGAAGACGACGCCGTCGGCGGCGACTGCCCGATGCTCTTGTAGTACTCGACCGCGGAGATGTACTGCGGCGGCGCCGCCGCGCTGATGGCCTGCGCGACCGCCGGCGTGGTCCCGGCGCTCGATGCGTCCGCGTTGGTCACCATCGTCATGTCGTAGCCGCGATTGGCCATCGTCATTTCCTGCTGCGCGGCGACGGAGGCTGGCGCGGACGCGGGAATGATCGCGGGCGGCGGCAAGCCGGCGGTCGCCATGGGCGCCGCCGAGGCGCGAGCAGGCGCGCCGGCGCGCGCCTTGGCGTGCGCCTTCGGCAGCTTGCCCGCACCCTCCTTCGTCCGTGCCTTCGCGTACGTCGAGCGGCCCCAGTACTTGTACACGTTGGCGCTGGCCGAGCCGCAGCACGGATAGCCCCCCCAGTAGCCGGGGTGGAAGTGCGCCCCGCCCGCGCCCTGCGCGAACGACACGGTGCCAAGTCCCATCGCGAAGCCGTAGGTGTAGCCGACGAAGCGGTTGTACACCGGGGCGGCCGCGACGCCGTACGTCGCCGGTCCCGGCACCCACACGTTGCCGACGTACGGGGTGTACGCGTAGCCCGTGCCGTACACGACGGTGCCGGCGCTGCCGAGCATCGCGCCGAGGTAGCCGGGCGTATAGCCGGTGAACACCGCGTCGGCCGTCGCGTTGTAGATGCGCACGAACGTCACGAAGTACAGGCGCGACGATGGCGGGATCGCGTAGATCGACGCCGGCACGGAGGTCGCGATCGTCCACGGGCCCGTGGGGGCCTTGGCGGTGAACCAGACCCCCGCCTTCACCGCATAGAGCGCGTCGGGCGCGACCCGGATCACGGGGATCGGCGCGTTCACCGCGTACGACAGGGAGGTGCCGTCGATCGGCGCGAACTGCGGCGCGCCGTCGTAGCGCGCGACGAACGTGGGTCCGTTGACGAGCGGCACCGTCGCCGTTTGCGGAATCGTGTTCTCGATGATCGCCTCGCGCGCGGCGGTGGTGCCCGCGACCGCCGCGAGCACGGCGCCGGCGCGCGACGTCGCCGGAATCTTCGCGACGTCGGCGGGCAGCGCGTTGTTGGCGACGTAGGTCCACGGCCCGTCGAGCGATGCCGAGCGGAACCACCGCCCCGCGAGCAGCACGAGGTAGCCGTTCCCGTCGCGCAGGACGTCGCTCGTCGTGTTGGTCGCCCACGCGAGCGAGGTGCCGACGATCGGCGCGAAGTCCGGCTTGCCGCCGAACACGATGAGCTCGGCCGGCGTCGTGCTCGTGAAGATGAGCGGCACGCCGTTGTTGAGCGACGGCCTCGGATTGGCACGGGGGCCGCCGTCCATCATGTCGACCACGCCGGTCGCCACGATCTTGCGCGCGACGGCGTCCATGCCGTCGGGCGGCAGGAACGGCTGCGTCCACGGGCCGTCGAGCCCGTTGGCCATCAGCCAGCCGTCGTACACGTGCAGGAAGTACTGGGGCGCCGCGGCGCTCTTCAGGATCAGCGCGCGGGTGTTGACGACGCGCGTGAAGCCGGGACTGCCGGCCACGGGCTTCATCACCGGCGCGCCGTCGATCGGCACGAGGATCGCGGGCGCCTCGCTGACGAGAATGCGCGGCGGATCGTTGCGCACCGCCACCGGCTTGCCGCTCACCCCCGCCACGGCCAGCGATAGCTGCAGGCGGTCGAGCGCCACGGTGCGCACGACACCGGCCATCCTGCTGCCGATGTCGGCGGCGTAGCTTGCGCCCCTGTCGGGCAGCGCCGGGAACTCGACGCGCGTGACCTTGAAGGCGTCGAGCATCACCGTGCGCGCGACGCGATCGACGTGCGTCTGCGCAGTGGCGAACACCACGCCGAACGTCTCGGGTGCGTTGTCGGTGGTCCGCAGTGCGACCGCGCTGCGGAAGTCGACCTCGGAATCGGCCCAGCGCGACACCTGCGGCGGGTAGACGCGCAGCGTCGCCTGCGCGAGCCTCACCTCGCGCGGCCACGCGTCCGCCTGCATCGGCGGCGGCGGCGCGGGCCTGGTGGCCGCGGTCGCCACGAGACCCGACACGATCATGAGGACGACAACAGCGGCGCGCAGCGCGTGACGTGCGTTCATCGAGGGCGTTCCCGTGTGAGGAAGGTCGCGCAACGCGGACGGGCAACCCCGCGTCGCAAGGGGACGATTCTACCGGCAAGCGCATGCATCCGACGGGCCATCGCGCGGGGCGCTGCTAGAATTTCCGGTGAGATCCCCGCTTTCTCCCGAGTGCAGAGGCCATGGCCACCGAAGTGATGCCGCCGTTCGTCGCACACGCGATCCAGCTCGCCGTCGCGCCCGTGTTCCTGCTCACGGGCATCGCGGCGCTGCTCGGCGTGATGGCCACGCGACTGTCGCGCGTGATCGACCGCGCACGCTGGCTCGCCGAAGCATGGCCGCGAATGGGCCGGCTCGCGCGCGACGACGCCCGCGCGGAGCTCCTCATGCTCGAGCGGCGGCGGCACCTCGCGAGCTGGTCGATCAATCTGTGCACCGTCGCCGCGCTGCTCATCTGCCTCGTGATCGTGTCCCTGTTCGTCGAGGAGTTCTTCGGACCCAACCTCAAGTGGGTGGCGGGGTCCTTCTTCACGCTGTCGATGCTCGCGATCATCGGCGGCCTGTCCGCGTTCCTGCGCGAGGTGTATCTCGCGACGCACTCGACGACCATCGACCCGGCCAAGCTCGATCGCGTCGACGCAGGTTGATCGTCGGCGTCTGCGCGCGCACGGCGTGTGGAGCCATGGCATGCCGCACTGGCGCTCGCCGGGGAAAGCGCGTATGATGCGGGCATCGAATTCGATCGGATCGGCGCGCAGTCCCCCCTGCCGGTCCCCAGCAGTTTCTTTCCCAATCGATAATTTGATGCGTCGCGCACTCTCGCGCGGCGCGATGCCATTTCGGAGCAACACCATGATCAACGGTACCGTGAAATTCTTCAACAACGCCAAGGGCTTCGGCTTCATCCAGCCGGAAGACGGCAGCAAGGACGTATTCGTCCACATCTCCGCCGTCGAGCGCGCCGGCCTCGCGACGCTCAACGAAAACCAGCGCGTGTCGTTCGAGCTCGAGCGCGGCACCAACGGCAAGGTTTCGGCCGCCAACCTGGCCGCGCTCTGATCGCGCCACTCCGGCGGCCGCCTCGCGGCGCGCCGCCGCCGACTCCTTCCATCAACGAGGGCAAGCCATGGCCAAGGAAGAAATGATCGAGATGGAAGGTGTCGTGAACGAGGTCATGCCCGATACGCGGTTTCGCGTCGGGCTCGACAACGGGCACAACGTCATCGCGTACGTGTCGGGCAAGATGCGCAAGCACCGCATCCGCATCCTCGCGGGCGACAAGGTCAGCATCGAGCTGACGCCGTACGATCTCACCAAGGGACGCATCACGTTCCGGCACAAGGACGAACGCGCCCCCTCGGCAACGCCGAACCGCCGTCCCACCTACGGGCGGCGCTGAGCGCGCCCGACGCGATGGCGCGCCCGCGCGCCGCACGCCCGGCGGCCACGCCACGCGCAGCCGGCAAGCCGGCCGTGTCCCAGCCCGCGCATCTGCGCTGGTCCGACGTGCGCGGCCTGCAACGGCTCGCGAGCGACGCCACTCTCGGCATCGTCGACCTGGTCGAGGCGGTGCACCACACGATCCTGCGCATTCCCGCGCCCGTGGGCAAGGCGCCGCCGGGCCGCCCGCGCGGCATCACCGGCTTCGTCTATCGCTCGGTGCGCGGGGTCACGCGCCTGGTCGGGGGCAGCCTCGACGCCGTGCTGTCGCGCACCGCCACGACGCTCGATCGCGAGCACTCGTCGCCGCAGCGCGATGCGACGGTGGCGGCGCTCAACGGCGTGCTCGGCGACTACCTCGAGGCGACCGGCAACCCACTGGCGCTGCCCATGCGCATCCGCCATGCGGGCGTGCCGCTCATACTCGAGCGCACCGCGCTTGCCGCGGCCGTACCCCACGCGATGCCGCATGTCGTCGTGCTGGTGCACGGCCTGTGCATGAGCCCGTCGCAGTGGTCGCGCAACGGCCACGATCACGGGCAGGCGCTGGCGCGCGACCTCGGATGCACGCCGCTCTACCTGCACTACAACAGCGGGCGCCATATCTCGCAGAACGGCCGCGAGCTCGCGACGCTGCTCGATGAGCTCCTGCGCGCATGGCCGCATCCGATCGCGGAACTCACGCTGATCGGCCACAGCATGGGCGGGCTCGTCGCGCGCAGCGCGTGTCACTACGCGGAGGCCGGCGGTCACGCATGGCTGCCGCGGCTCGATCGGCTGGTGTTCGCCGGCACCCCCCACTTCGGCGCGCCGATGGAGCGCGCAGGCAAGGTCGCCGACATGCTGATGGCGGTGAGCCCGTATTCCGCGCCGTTCGCGCGGCTCGGGAAGGTGCGCAGCGCCGGCGTGCAGGACCTCGGACACGCGTACCTGCGCGACGAGGACTGGGCGCCGCACGAGGGCGCTCGGCGGCGCGCTTACCTCACGACGACGGTGCCGCTGCCCTCCCACGTGCGCTGCTACGCGATGGCCGCGAGCCGGCGGGCGCACCGCACGTCGCGCGTGGCGCGACTGTGGGGCGACGGCCTCGTGCCGGTGGACAGCGCGCTCGGCCACCGGAAGGACTCCGCGCGGGCGCTTCGCATTCCCGAGTCGCGCCAGTGGATCGGCTACGGCATCGGTCACTTCGATCTGCTCGACGACGCCGGCGCCTACCGCACGCTTCGCGGATGGGTCGGCGACGCCATCCAGGCCACGCGTTGACGCATCGTCGTCCCGGTCGCAGTCGCCGCGGCGGCGCGGCACCGCCAACGCTCGTCCACCCACAAGAGATCCGATGAACTCCACCGTCAGCAACGCACCTGCGGCCGACGCCGATTACGCGCCCGCGGGAATTCGCGATCTCTTCCTCGCGTCGCTCGAGGACAGCGACCGCGTCCGCGCGATCGCCCTCGCGCGGCATCTCACGGGATGCGGCAATCCGCTGCCGAGCGCCGTCTGCGCGGCGCTCGGCCTCGCTGCCGGCGGCACGTATGGCGAAGGCGCGCGCGCCGTGCTCGCCCAGGCGACCGGCACGAAATGACGCTGGCGACGCGCGGCCCTGTCGAACCCGGGCACCCCGGCGAGCGCCGCATCGTTTGACGACAGTCAGCATGGGTGCATGCGCCTGCGCGGACAATGAAGGCTTGCGGGCCTCGCCCTGACCATCGCGCGATCGCGGTGGCGCGCTCGACGGCCGGCCCCTCCTGCAGGAAGCGCCATGAACCGCACCATCGAATCGCCACCACGCCGCCGCAGCGCTGCGTCGGCCTCCGCCGTCGCGCCGCGCCGTCGCGGGGAACGCTGGGTCTACCTGTTCGCCGAAGGCAACGCCGGGATGAAGTCGCTCCTCGGCGGCAAGGGTGCCAACCTGGCGGAGATGACCCGTCTGGGCCTGCCGGTGCCGCCCGGCTTCATCGTCAGCACCGAAGCCTGCAACGCGTATCTCGCCGCGGGGCACGCGCCCGGAGGTTTGTGGCAGCAGGTGCACGACGCGCTCGGCAGGATCGAGCGCGCCTCGGACAAGCGCTTCGGCGATCCGCAGCGCCCGTTGCTGGTGTCGTGCCGCTCGGGCGCGAAGTTCTCGATGCCCGGCATGATGGACACGGTGCTCAACATCGGGCTCAACGACGACGTGGCCGAGGGCCTCGCCAAGCTCACGCGCGATCCGCGCTTCGCATTCGATGCCTACCGGCGGCTCGTGCAGATGTTCGCCACGGTCGTGCTGGGGATGCCCCACGAGCCCTTCGAGGCGGAGCTCGCGCGCCGTCGCGCCGAGCGCGCGATCGCGAACGACGCCGACCTCGCCGCCGACGACCTGCGTGCGGTGACGCATGCCTTCCTTGCGCTCGTGAAGGCGCACACGGGCCGCCCGTTCCCTGCCGATCCGCGCGAGCAGCTCGCGCTCGCGGTGGAGGCCGTGTTCCGCTCGTGGAACGGCAAGCGCGCCATCGACTATCGCAATGCCGCCGGCATCGCGCACGACCTCGGCACCGCGGTCAACATCCAGGCGATGGTGTTCGGCAACCTCGGCGCCGATTCCGCGACGGGGGTGCTCACCACGCGCAACGTCACCACCGGCGAGCGTGCGATCGAAGGCGACTGGCTCCTCAATGCGCAGGGCGAGGACGTGGTGTCCGGCACGCGCGACACGCAGCGCATCGGCACCCTCGTCGACGTGCTGCCCGGCGCGTGGAAGGCACTGGAGCGTGCCTGCACGACGCTCGAGCGGCATTGCCGCGACGTGCAGGACGTCGAGTTCACCGTCGAGCGCGGCAAGCTGTGGGTGCTGCAGACGCGCGACGCCAAGCGCACCGCGCAGGCCGCCGTGCGCATCGCGGTCGATCTCGCGAACGAGCGCCGCATCACGCGCGCCGAAGCCGTGCTCCGCGTGACGCCGGAGCACGTCGACTACTTCCTGCACCCGCAATTCCCGCTGGCCGTGCGCAGCGCCGCCAGGGCGCGCGGCGACTTTCTCGCGACCGGCCTCAACGTATCGCCCGGCGCCGCCTCCGGCATCCTCGCATTCGACGCCGACACGGCCGAGCGCTGGGCCCGCGACGAGAAGAAGGCCGTCATCATGGTGCGACCCGAGACCAAGCCGGACGACGTGCACGGGATGCTGGCGGCGCGCGGCATCCTCACGTCGCGCGGCGGGCGCACCAGCCACGCCGCACTGGTCGCGCGGCAATTCGGCAAGCCCGCGGTCGTCGGCGTCACGGCGCTCGAGATCGACGGCGCGTCCCGCACGCTGAAGGTCGGCGCGCGCTTGCTGCGCGAAGGCGATGCGGTCTCCATCGACGGCACCACCGGCGAGTTGTTCGCGGGCAGCCTCGACACGGTCGTCCCGGAGTTCGAGGATCCGGCGCTGCTCACGCTGCTCTCCTGGGCCGACGGCTTCCGGCGGCTGGGCGTCTGGGCCAACGCCGACTATCCGGTCGACGCACAGCGTGCACGCCGGTACGGCGCCGAGGGCATCGGCCTCGCGCGCACCGAGCACATGTTCTTCCAGACGGACCGGCTGCCGATCGTGCAGCGGATGATCCTCGCGCCGACGGACGCCGAGCGCGACGTGTGCCTGGCCCAGCTCCTGCCCGTGCAGCGGGCCGACTTCGAAGGCCTGTTCCGCGCGATGGACGGCGCGCCGGTGACCATCCGGCTCATCGACCCGCCGCTGCACGAATTCCTGCCGAACCACGACGACCTCCTGCGCGACGTCACGGTCATGGAGACCCGCGCGCAGATGGCCGGCGCGGCGCTCGCCGCGGGCGACGATCCGCTGGGTCTCGCCGGCACGCTCGCGCAGAAGAAGAAGCTGCTCGCCGCCGTCGACGGCATGCGCGAAGCCAATCCGATGCTCGGCCTGCGCGGCGTGCGGCTGGGCATCCACCTGCCGGCGCTGGTGCGCATGCAGGTGCGCGCGATCCTCGAGGCCGCCTGCACCTGCGCGCGCGACGGCATCAAGGTGAAGCCGAAGATCATGATCCCGCTCACCGCGCACAACAACGAGCTCAAGTGGGAGAAGGCCGAGCTCGAGGCGGAGGCGCGCGCCGTGATGAAGGAGCAGGGACGCCGGGTGCGCTACGAGTTCGGCACCATGATCGAGGTGCCGCGCGCGGCGGTGACCGCCAACGAGATCGCGCAGCAGGCGACGTTCTTCTCGTTCGGGACCAACGATCTCACGCAGACGACGTTCGGCATCTCGCGCGACGACGCGGAGACCGGCTTCCTGCAGGAGTACCTCGCCAAGCGCATCCTGCCGGAGAACCCGTTCGCGACCCTCGACCAGCAGGGCGTAGGCCAGCTGATGCGCATCGGCGTCGGCCTGGGGCGCGCCACGCGGCCCGACCTCGAAGTCGGCATCTGCGGCGAGCACGGCGGCGATCCGAAGTCGATCGACTTCTGCCACCGAATCGGGCTCGACTACGTGAGCTGCTCGCCGTTCCGGGTGCCGGTCGCCCGGCTCGCGGCGGCGCACGCGGCATTGCGCGAGAGCCCAGGCTAGCCGCCGGTGACGCGGTCGATCATCCGGCGGATCGCCTTCACCTGCGTGCCCTCGCGCGTCGCATAGGCCGCGTCGTCGTAGCCCCACCAGTCCCAGCAGCCCAGCGGATTGCGGTCGACCTCCAGCACGCCGAGGAACAGCGGCGCGCTGCGCCGTGCCTGCGGATAGAGCACGATGATGCCGTTCGCATCCGCCCACTCGTTGTAGCCGGCATGCTCGGCGAACGTGCGGCCGAAGTCGACGAACGCGCCGTCCTTCACGTAGCGGTACTCCGGATACTGGAGGCAGCCGTGCAGCGCCACGTGCAGCCGGCACGCGTTGCCTGCCCTGCACTGCGCCGGCACGAACACGTATCCCGTGTCGGCCATGTCGTGCGCCGCCGGGCTCGCGATGAACTCGCGCTGGTCGAATTCGAGCAGCGTGCCGCGCAGCGCGCCCGTCGCGCGCGGCCTGAGCCCAGGGTAGATCCAGGCGAGGAGCTTGCCCGCCGCATCGAAGTCGCAGTCGTTGATGTACGGATCGCCCAGCACGCCGCATCCGTTGCCGAACGCCTGCGTGGGCATCGCGTGCTGCGCGCCCGCCTTCCGCCGGTGAACCACCTTGGCCGGCGTGCCGAGCGTGCGGTAGTAGCGCTCGACGGCGTCGACGACGGCCGGCTTCACCTGCGAATCGCGTCCGCCCGAGAAAAGCCAGACACGGTGCGTTCGCAAATGCGTGACCGCGTCGATCTCGCCGCGCCGTGCGCTGTCCTTCGTCAGGCGCACGAGGGCGCCGGCATCGATCGGGGTCGACGCGCTCATGCAGGTCGACAGCGCGGCGTACGCGGAGCCCTGCGCGCACCCGTAGGGCGGTCCGGCCACGACGCCCACGCCCTTCATGATCGACGAATACGCGACGTCGAGCTGCACGGCCATCGCCGCGCCCGAGGAAATGCCCGACACCGACGTCTGGCGGACGTCCGCGTCGTACGCGCGCAGCGGCGGCGCTGCGCTCGCGAGGCTGATCGCGGCGCAGCTCGCTGCGAGCAGGAAGACGCCGAGCGCGGAGCGCAGCCGGCCGGCGAGCAAGGCGGTTCATCGTCATGTCGCGGTGGACTTCGTCGAGTTGCATGGTGACGCGCGCGCCGTCCGCCGTCGATGGGAATGTTCGGCACGCTCGGCGGGTGAGCGGACATCGCGACCGCTCATGACGAATCGCCTGCGCGCATTCGGTGCGTGCGCCAGGCCACGCCGGCGCCGAAGTGTTCAGAGGCGCCTGACGCAGCACGAGTGCGCGATAGTTTGTTGACTACAGCTCCGCGTTGGACTAGCCTACGGAGCGTCGTTCTTCGCCTTCCCTCCGGAGACGGACATGGACTTCATCGAGCGCATCTTCGGCTTCGCTCCCGACGGCGGTTCCGGCAGCCTGGAGCTTCTGCTCTTCGCCATTCCCCTCGCCGGCATCGCGTACCTGATCGTGCGCCGGCAGCGCCGCCGCAAGTAGCAGGCGGCCGCAACGGCGAGCCGCCGACACCGTCGGCCCCTCCTCGTCACCTTCGAGGCGAAGCACCCGCGCGCGCAGGCAGGAGCGTTCGCGCGCATCACGCCGTCACAGGAGGCCGCTCGTGGCCACCATCCAGGATGTCAGTCCGACACGCTCCAACACCACGCTGGGATCGGGATGGCCCTACACGACCGGGCGCATGCTGTCGGTCGCGAGCTCCGACGACGGACGGTTCGTCGTCGCCGGCGCGTTCTCCAGCAGCGTGTGGCTGTCCGAGGACGGCGGCGAGACGTTTGCGCAAGCCCAATGGCCGCAGCCGCCCGCGGGGCAGTTCGGCGTGCCCGGCGCGATCGGCGGCTGCTGCGTCACGTCGCTCGCCATCGGCCCGGATGCCGCGCGGTGGCGTCCGGACCGCAATCCGCGGGCGCTCGCCAACGTCACCGACGATCGGCGTGCCGACATCGTCGGCTTCGGCGACACCGGCGTGTGGACGGCGCGCGGCAATGGCGACGGCACGTTCGCGCCGCCGCGCATCGTGCTCGCCGACTTCGGCGTGGAGGCCGGGGGCTGGCAGGTCGATCGCCACCCTCGCCTGCTCGGTGCGCTGACGGCGAGCCGGCGCGCGGACATCGTCGGCTTCGGCGACGACGGCGTCTGGACCGCGCTCGCCCGCACCGACGGCACGTTCGCGGACCCGAAGTTCGTTCTGAATGACTTCGGCTATGTCGCGGGCGGCTGGCGCGTCGACCGCCACCTGCGCGCGCTCGCGGACCTGCGCGGCAACGGACGCATGGACATCGTGGGGTTCGGCGACGCCGGCGTGTACGTGGCACTGAGCAACGGCGACGGCACGTTCACCTATCGACCGCAGCCGGTGCTCGCGGACTTCGGCACCGATCACGGCTGGCAGGTCGGACCGCCATCCGCGCTTCGTCGCCGACATCACCGGCAACGGCCACGCGGACATCGTCGGCTTCGGCAATGCCGGCGTCTACGTCGCGCTCGGCAACGGCGACGGCACGTTCCAGCCGCCGCGCTTCGTGCTGTCGGACCTGGGTTACGACAAGGGATGGCGCGTCGAGCAAGCATCCGCGCCTCCTCGCGGACCTGCGCAATCGCAAGCGCATGGACATCGTCGCGTTCGGCAATGCGGGCGTGTACGTCGCGATCAGCAACGGCGACGGCACGTTCGCGTTCCAGCCGACGCCCGTCATCGGCGACTTCGGCTTCGAGGCGGGCGGCTGGCGCGTCGACCGCCATCCGCGCTTCGTCGCCGACATCGGCGGCGACGGTCGCGCCGACATCGTCGGCTTCGGCGACGCCGGCGTCTACGTGGCGCGCGGCAACGGGGACGGGACGTTCACCTACCGGCCCGAGCCGGTGATCGCCGATTTCGGCTACGCGGCCGGCGGCTGGCGCGTCGACCGGCACCTGCGCATCGCTCGCCGACCTCCGCGGCAACGGACGCGCGGACATCGTCGCGTTCGGCGATGCCGGCGTCTACGTCGCGCTCGCCAATCGCGACGGCACGTTCGCGCAGCCGCGCTTCGTGCACCCGCACTTCGGCGGCGAGCCGACCGTCCTCGCGCTCATGCAATGCGACCGCGAGCGCGAGGACGCCGACCTGTGGCGTTCGAGCGACCGCGGCCATACGTGGACGCGCGTGCACGCCTTCCCCCGCAACGCGGGCAGCGCGCGCCTGCCCGGCGCCGGCCAGATCGTGTGGGCGCCCGGCACCGCGAATTGCGTGTACGCGGCCGGCGGTTCGTCGCTCGCGGTGAGCACCGACGGCGGCGCCACGTTCACCGACGTGATGCCGATGCCGACCGGCGGCTTCCAGACGGTGTATCACGTCGCGGCGGCGGAGACGCCGCCCGGCGCACTCGCGCCGCCGGCCGTGTATGCACTGGCCAGCGGCCAGATGTACGTCTCGTTCGACGCCGGCGTGACGTGGACGCCGGACACGGTGAAAGTGCCGGGCAATGCCGGCGGACCCGTGGGCACGGCCAACGCGCAGAACGACCGCGTGCTGGTCGTGTCGCCGCGCTCGCCGTTCGAGGTGTACGTGGCGGCGAACGCCAACGTCGCGCAGCCGGTCGTGTCGCGCGGCGACTACTCGCAGTTCGCCGCCACCCAGCAATCGAGCTGGCAGGCACTTGCCGCCCCCGGACAACATGGGCGGCCAACTCAGCGGCAACGCGTTCATTGCGGCGCCGCGTCCGGGCCGCGGCGACATGGTGTTCTACGGACCGCAGCGCGCGAAGACCTTCGTGGCGCGACTCGATCCCGCGTCCGGCGCCGACTGGCACGAGCTCGACGACGGTCAGCACGTGCACTTCGACCTCCACGGCATCTTCCTGTCGCCCGACTTCGCCGCCGCCTTCGTCGACGGCCAGTACCGCCACGTCGCCGGCACCGCGTGGATGGCCAGCGACGGCGGCATCTTCCGCAGCACCGACGGCGGCGACACGTTCCACAGCGCCGTCGGCATCAACACGCTCTCCTGCGTGAACATCGCCGGCGTCTCGCTGCCCGGCAAGGGGCCCGTCATCTCGCTCAACACCGGCGACAACGACGGCTTCACGTCGGACGACGGCGGCGCCTCGTGGCGCAAGCAGAACTACGGCGGCGGCGACAACGACTGCACGTTCGCGGATCCGCTGCGGCCGCACTCCATGCTCGTCTTCACGCCGCGCTGGGACGAGCACGGCGGCGGCCCCGGTGCCGCCCTCGGGCAGACGGTCACGCTGTACGAAGCGTCCCCCGGCGCGCTGCCCGATCTCGCCACCACCGCGATGCGGCAGATCGTCCCGGGTCCGATGCTGCGGCCGAAGAGCACGATCTGGAACGCCAGCAGCGGCTTCGCGCTGCGCGGCTACCGCCCGATCGTGCCGAACCTTGCGGGCGATGCGCCCGACGCGCCGGGCGACTACCTCTTCGTCCGCTACTTCGGCAATTTCGCGGATTCGTCGATCCCGCTCTTTCGCTCCAACCACCTCGCAGTCCTGCTGCGCACGCGGCAGCTGCCGGAGATCACCAAGCGCAGCCACTGGGACACGCCGGGACGGTGGCGCGTCGAGCGGCATCCGCGCCTCCTGGGCGACCTCCGCGGCGCCGGACGGGCGGACATCGTCGCCTTCGGCGAGGACGGCGTGTGGACCGCGCTCTCGCAGGGCAACGGCACGTTCGCCGATCCGCGGTTCGTGCTCGCCGACTTGGGCTACAGCGCCGGCGGCTGGCGCGTCGACAAGCACGTGCGCGTGCTCGCGGACCTGCGCGGCAACGGTCGCGCCGACATCGTGGCGTTCGGCGACGCCGGCGTCTACGTCGCGCTGTCCAACGCCGACGGCACGTTCACCTTCCAGCCGCAGACGGTCGTCGCCGATTTCGGCTACGACCAGGGCTGGCGCGTCGACCGGCATCCGCGCTTCGTCGCCGACGTGACCGGCAACGGCCACGCCGACATCGTCGGCTTCGGCGACGCGGGCGTTTGGGTCGCGCTCGGCAACGGCGACGGCACGTTCCAGCCGCCGCAATTCGTGCTGGCCGATCTGGGCTACGACGCAGGGCTGGCGCGTCGAGCGGCACCCGCGCGCGCTCGCGGATCTGCGCAACCGGAAGCGCATGGACATCGTGGCCTTCGGCGATGCCGGCGTGTATGTCGCGCTGTCCAACGGCGACGGCACGTTCGCCTTCACGCCGCTGCCGGCGATCGAGGATTTCGGCTTCGCGGCGGGCGGCTGGCGCGTCGACAGGCATCCACGCTTCGCCGCCGACGTCACCGGCAACGGATGCGCGGACATCGTCGGCTTCGGCGATGCCGGCGTCTACGTGGCGCGCGGCAACGGCGACGGCACGTTTCAGGCGCCGCAGTTCGTGCTCGCGGATCTGGGCTTCGAGGCGGGCGGATGGCGCGTGGACGAGCATCCGCGCATGCTGGCCGACCTGCGCGCGCTGGGCCGCGCCGACATCGTGGCGTTCGGCAACGACGGCGTCTACGTGGCGCTGTCCAACGGCGACGGCACGTTCGCCTTCACGCCGCAGCCCGCGCTCAACGACTTCGGCCGCGACGCCGGCGGGTGGCATGTCGACCGGCATCCTCGCTTCGCGGTGGACGTCACCGGCGATCGCTGCGCGGACATCGTGGGCTTCGGCGACGCCGGCGTGCTGGTGTCGCGGGGCAACGGCGACGGGACGCTGCAGCCGCTGCCGCTGTTCGTGATTCCCAACTTCGGCTACGGCGACAACGGCATGGTCACGCAGGTCGGGCCCTTCCTGCCCGAGCCGAACGTCGGGATCGTGCAGGGTTCGGGTGGGCACGACGCCACGGTGTTCTACGTCGGCGGCGACAGCCTGAAGCGATTGTGGAAGTGGACGAGCGGCATGCCGGCGTGGCAGCAGATCGTCCCCGGCCGCGGCGCCGGCGCGGCGCGGCGCTTCTTCGTCAATCCCTATGTCCCCGACACGCTCTACGTGCTCGACAGCGCGCACGTTCTCCGGTCCGACGACGGCGGCGCGGCATGGCACGTCGACGCGAGCCTCGAGCAGCAGCTCACGTGCGGCGGCCGCATCCCGATCGAGCGCAACGATGACGACGACGGCCTCGGCGATCACCTCGACGTCGTGCTGACCGACATGCAGTTCGATCCCCACGATCCGCGGCGGCGCTTCGCCATCGGGTTGGGCGGCGCGTTCATGACGCGCGACGGCGCGAACTGGGAACGCCTGCTCGACACGGGCGCGTTGCGCGGCCGGCCCGCGAACTGCTTCTTCGACTGGATTGCGCAGCCGCGCGACCCGGCGCTCTACGTGTCGTTCGCCGGCCGCAGCATCGTGCGGATCGGCGGCCTGTGACGGTCGCGCGCGCGTTGCCTAGCGATCGGCGGCGGTGAGCGCCACGAGATAGGTGCCGTCGCCCTGCGGCTGCAGGCGCTCGGCGGCGACCACGAGCGAACGGCCGTCGGCGAGCGTGATGCGCACGCGCTCGTCGGGCATCGGCTGCGTGCGTCCGAGCCGGCCGTCGGTGGTCCTGACGTTCGGGGCGTTCGAGTCGGGTGTGGGCATGATCGACTCCTCAAAGAAGGGAATGCTACTGCAAACTGCCGTACGCAGCGGCTACCGCTGGCGGTAGCGCGCTTCCGCGCCGCACGAGTGCCCATGAGAAACGGGTCGCGATCCGCAGCCGCGACCCGTTGCGAGCACCGCGCGCGCCGCTAGCCGCCGTACTTCTTGATCAGCGCCCGCGCGTCGTTGAGCAGCGCCTCGCCGTTGGCGCCCTTGGCGCCGACGTCGGTGACCCATTCCCGGTTCACGCCCTCGGTCGCCTTGACCCAGCGGTCGTATTCCGCCGGCGTCAGCGTGTCGAATACGCCGCCCGCGTCCTGCGCGAGCTTCCGCGCGGGCACGGTGGTGCCGTCGAACACCTTGCCGATCTGCTTCGACCAGTCGAGGCCGCTGTTGGCGTCGATCACCTTCTTGAGCTCGGGCGGCAGGCTGTTGTACTTCGCCTCGTTCATCGCAATCACGAAGATCGAGTTCGACATCCGCGGCACGCCCGCCGCGGTGTCGAGGTGATACTTGGTGACCTCCTGCAGCTTGAGCGCGGGCGCGACCTCCCACGGCACCATCGCGCCGTCGATGACGCCCTTGCGTCAGCGACTCCGTCACCTGCGGCACGGGCATCTGCACCGGGACCGCCCCGATCGCCGACAGGAACTTCGTGCCGATGCGGGTCGGCGCCCGCACCTTGAGTCCCTTCAGCTCGTCGAGATTCGTGACGCGCTTGTTCGTGAAATGCAGCAGCGAGCCGTCGTGCAGATGCATCGCGAGCAGCTTCACGCCCTTGAACTCGTCGAGGGAGTTCTTCTGGACGTAGTCCCACAGCGCCGGGCTGCCGCTCTCGGCGTTCCTGGCCATGAACGGCAGCTCGAATACCTCCGACTTGATGAAGCGTCCGGCCTGGTAGGTCGGTATCGTCCAGACGATATCCGCCACGCCGTCGCGCGCCTGGTCGAAGAGCTGCGGCGGCGTGCCGCCCAGCTGCATCGCCGGGTAGATCTGGCACTTGATCCTGCCGCCCGACTCCTTGCCGATCTTCTCGCACCACGGGTTGAACACCTGCGCCTGAATGGTGGCCTGCGGCGGCAGGAAGTGATGCAGCTTCAGCACGACCTCCTGCGCGCGCGCGGGGCTCGCACCCAGCGCGACGGCGACGGCGGCCGCGAGCAGCAGCGGTTTGGCTCTCTTCATGGTTTCTCCTCCTCGGGTGGGCTTGCTCACGTCTTGAACGTGTGGACCAGGTACAGCGAGACGATGGGGAAATAGAGCAGCAGCAGGATGCGCACGAAATCCGACAGCAGGAACGGCACCACGCCCTTGAACGTTTCCGTGAGCGGCACGTCCTTGGCGAGGCGATTGATGATGTACACGTTCATGCCCACGGGCGGGTGCACGAGGCCGATCTCCACCACCATCAGCGCCAGGATGCCGAACCAGATCGACTTGTCCTGCGCCGGCATGCCCCAGAAGTCGAGCCCCATGACCATCGGGTAGAAGATCGGGATGGTGAGCAGGATCATGGCCAGCGAGTCCATCACGCAGCCGAGGAAGATGTAGATCACGAGGATCATGAACATCACGAGCAGCGGCGGCATGCCGCTGCCCTTCACCCAGGTCGGCGAGCTCGGCCGGCATCTGCGACAGCGCGAGCGTGGTGTTCAGCATGTCGGCGCCGAGCAGCACCGAGGAAGATCATCGCCGTCGCCTGCGCCGTGCCGAGCGCGCTGTCGACGAGGCCCTTCGTGCGCATGCCGCCGCTGACGACGGCGAGGATGCCGCACGCGGCGGCGCCGATCGCCGCCGCCTCGGTGGGATTCGCCCAGCCGCCGTAGATGCCGACGATCACGACGATGAACACGCCGATGCACCGGCAGCACCTCGAGCAGGCTCTTCAGCTTCTCGCGCCAGCGGCACCTCCGGCGCCCGCCGGTCCCGCCGACGGCTTCAGCGTCACGATGATGCGGATCACCAGCATGTAGCCCAGCATCGCGATGACGCCCGGAATCACCGCCGCCATGAACAGCTTGCCGATCGACTCCTGCGTGAGGATCGCGTAGATCACGAGCGGCACCGACGGCGGGATCATGATGCCGAGCGTGCCGCCCGCCGCGAGCGCGCCGGTGGCGAGCGATCCCGAGTAGCCGTAGCGGCGCAGCTCGGGCAGCGCGACCTGCCCCATCGTCGCCGCGGTGGCGAGCGACGATCCGCAGATCGCGCCGAAGCCGGCGCACGCGCCGACCGCCGCCATCGCGATGCCGCCCTTGCGATGGCCGAGGAACGCGCTCACGCAGCGGAACAGCGCCTTCGACAGCCCGCCGTGCGTGGCGAACTGGCCCATCAGGAAGAACAGCGGGATGACGACCAGGTCGTAGTTGGAGAGCCGCGCGTAGGCGAGGTTCTTGAGCGAGTTGAGGAGCGCGTTGACGTTGCCGCCGGTGAGGTACACGTAGCCCGCGCGCGCCGACGGTGAACATCGCGATGCCGATCGGCACGCGCACCACCATCAGCGCGAGCATCACGCCGAAGATGATGAAGCCGACCGAGGTGCCGCTCACGGGCGCTGCCCCGGGTCCGGCGGTCGCGCGATCGACGTCATGGCGCGGAGCCGTGCCCAGACGCCACGCGGCAGGTGCTGCACGCATCGTGTAGAAACCCGCGCGCGCGCGAGCAGCACGAAGCCCGGCACCATCAGGATCTGCGCGATCCACACCGGCCAGCCGAGGATCGCCGACGTCTCGCCGACTTCCTTCACCGCGCAGCGCGCCCGCCGCGGTGCGCCACGCGATCAGCGCGCCGAAGAGGCCCGACCAGCAGCGACCCGAAGCGCGTCCATCGCGTCGCGACCTTGCGCGGCGCCAGGTTGTGCGTGAAGAAGTCGACCTTCACGTCGCCGTTGATCATGTGGCAGTACGCGAAGAAGCACGACGACGCGAACGCCGCGCACATCTGCAGGATCTCGACGTCGCCGGGCACCGGCCACGAGAAGAGCTTGCGGCCGGTGATCGACACGATCGACATCACGACCAGCGCGACGAACACGAGGCCGCCGGCGATCGCGAGGTACTTGCTGGCGGCGAGCAGCGCGCGGCCCGCCGGTCCGAACGAGGCACGGCCGGCGCGGCCGACTCGGCACGCCGGATTCTCCATGCGCTGCTCCTCCCTGCATGGCGCGGCGTCTCTGTGGCCGCCTTGGCGCTGTCCTGGCACGCTCACTGGCACCACTGGCGAATGCTCTCCGGCGGCGGCACGGCCTGGATGCGCGCCGGATCGTCCGGATGCCGCCGCGCGAACACGCGCACCTCGCGGCCCTCGACCAGCACGTCGTCGCCGCGACGAGATGATATGCGACATCACGAAGCTCTTGCCGCGCCACTCGTCGATCTTGGTGCGAACGTCGATCACGTCGCCGTAGGTCGCCGGGCGCAGGAAGCGCGCCGACGCGTCGACCAGCGGCGTGCCGATGATCCCGGTCTGCGCCTCGAACTCGCGCCACGACGGCACGCCGGCCGCGCGGAAGAAGTGCAGCGACGCCGCGTCCATCCAGCGGAAGAAGTTCGGGATAGAACACGATCTGCGCGGGATCGCAGTCGCCGAACTCGACGGTGAAGCGGGTGACGTGCTGCGCGGCTCATCGCGCCATGCCTCCGCGAACAGGGCGGTCGAAACGCGTCGCTGCCGACGCGAGCGCGCGGCCGCGTCCAGCGCGTCGCGGGTCGTGCGCGGCAAGCGGGATGCCGTCGCGCGAGCGCGATGCGCGCCGTCGCGCGCTCCGGCTCGCCCGGCAGGTGGATGCCGTCGTGCGCCGGGATCGCGCGGCGACCCGCGCAGCCAGGCGCGCGAGCCGCGCGACCTGCGCGTCGAACGCGCGCGCGCGTGGCCATCTTGTCCGGCGGCGAACACGATCGACAGCATGTTGTTGATCATCGGGTTGGGCTCGGGATGATGGTCCTGCACGCGCCCGCCGGACAGCGCGCCGCCCAGCAGCTCGCACATCACGGCGAGCGCGAAGCCCTTGTGCTGCGCCGAACGGCAGCAGCGCGCCGATCGGCTCGCCGTACATCACGGCCGGATCGGTCGTCGGCCGGCCCTGCGCGTCGATCAGCAGCCCCTCGGCCATCGGCACGCCCGGCGTCGAGCGCGACGCGCACCTTGCCGAGCGCGACCATGCTCGTCGCGTAGTCGAGCACCAGCGGATGCGGCGCGTGCGGCACGCCGACGCAGAACGGATTGGTGGCGAGCCGCGCGTCGGTGCCGCCCCACGGCGCGACCAGCGGCGTCGACAGCACGTTCACGAAGTGCACCGAGGCGAAGCCGGCGGCCGCGCACTGCTCGGCCCAGCGCCCGATGCGCGCCAGGTGATGCGCGTTGGCGACGCCGATCGACGCACACGCCGGTCGCGCCGCGCGCGCTCGATCGCAAGCGCCATCGCCTGCGCGCCGATCGCCTGGCCGAACCCGCGCTGGCCGTCGACGCCGACGATGCGCGCCGTGGTCGGCCGTGATCGCGCAGCGTCTGGTTCGGCCTGCGCGAGGCCCTCCGCGAGGTTGCTCGACGTAGCGCGGAACGAGGCCGACGCCGTGCGAGTCGTGGCCGAACAGGTTCGCCTCGACCAGGCCGTCCGCGATCTGGCGCGCCTCGCTCGCGGCGCAGCCGGCGGCGGCGAACGTGGCGGCGACCGCGTCGGTGCAGCCGCGCGGCGTCGATGAGGATGTCGTCCTGCGTGACCTTGTGCATGTCAACCGGTGCTCGTGGTACGGCGGGCCGCCGGGACGCCGCGTCCAGCGGATCGGCTGCGCGACGACCGGCCGCGCCGGCGCGCCGTGCGCGACGAGCGCCTGGTCGAGCGCCCGGCCGCCCTCGTCGGCCAGCGCCGCCTCGCGCGCCGCGCGGATCGCCGCGGCGCGCGCTACGATCGGCAAACGCGCCGCCGTGCGCGAGATGCTCGACGATGTGCGCGAGATTGCGCTTGCCGCGCTCGTTGGTCGCGCCGTAGCCCTTGACCAGCCGCCCGCACAGCGCGAGCTCGAAGCGCGCACCTGCCAGTCGGTCGCCGCCGCGCTCGACGCGCCGCGAGCCAGCGCTCGATCGCCGCCTGCTCCTGCGCGTAGCGCGCGCCGCGCCGGCGCATGCCCTTCAGCGCCGCGAGCACGCGCAGCGCAACGAATCCCGTGACGCTGTCGCTCCGCAGGTGCAGCGCGAGCGGCAAGCGGTGGCTTGCCGCGCGCCTGCCGCCGGCGGTCCCACGCGACAGAGTGCGCGCGAGCGACGGCGGCAGCAGGCCGGCGAGCTCCGGAACGCCCGGCTTGAAGTGGTCGACGATGCGCACGATGTCGCCGTCCTCCGCGCCCGACTTCGCGCCGCACGCGCGCGAAGCGGCTCGCGCGGCACTTCAAGCCCGCGACGCGCACGACGTCGTCGAACGCCATCCACAGCGCGAGAAAGCGCGCCGTCTCGCGCGTCAGCGGCGAAGCCGTGGCGCGCCGGCCGGATCGGTCGCGCCGCTCCGCGGCGAGCACGCGCACAGCGCGCGCGAGATAGAGGTCCGCGTAGGCGGCGTCCTGGAACTCGGCGAGGCGCGCGTTGCCGAGCGCGACGAGCTCGCGCGTCGCAGGCGGGAACTCCGCGACGGTCGGCGTCGCGACGGGAAGCGGTCGGCGACTTGCCGCCGCAGGCGCGCAGTCGGCGACGCGCTGCACCGCGTCGAAGCCGCGCGCGAAGCCCGCGAGGCTCGCGTCGGCCCCGCGCTCGCCGGCGCGGATCGCGCCTCGCACGACGTCGCGCGCCGAACGGCAGCACGCCGCTGCCGGCGATCGCGCCGAACATCACCGCGCTCACCACCGTGCCCGCCTCGCGCGCCGCGGCCTCCATGTCGAAGGCGACGCAGCCGCCGGCTGTGCCTGCGCGCCACGTCGAGCAGCGCGTCCGAGTCGAAGCGGCCGTCGCCCGAGCGCCATCTTCTCGGCCGTGGTCAGCGTGCGGCGCGTCGACGCGACGAGCATCGTGCGGTCGGCGCTCACCATGCCGGTGCGCGACGATGCGCGCCGGCCTCGAGCAGCTCCGACGCGACGACGAGGTCGATGCCGCCGGGCACCGGAACAGCGACAGCACCGGCCCGCGGCCGCCGAGCGACGCGAGCGGTGCGCGGAAAAACCTCGACGTAGTACGTCGTCGCGCCGGTGCGCTGCGCGACGCCGGGAATCGACGTGCTCTGCGCCGGATAGCCGGCGGCGTCGCCGCCTCGACCAGCCACTGCGCGAGCACGCCGCCGCCCTCGCCGCCGAGCGCGCCGATGAGGATCGTGATGGCCATTCGTCGCGGTGCATGCGCGTCACGCCGGCTGCAACAGACCGATCACCGCGCCGCGCAGCCGCGCCGCCAGTCGATCGCGCCAGTTCGGATTCTGGATCACCTCGCCGCGATAGAACGACGGGCACAGCGTGGCCGCGTGCGCGTTCTCGCCGCACAGGCCGCAGCCGACGCAGCCGTCGAGCACCGTCGCCACCGGATCGACGCGCAGCGGATCGGACGACGGCTTGACCGACAGCGTCGGGCACCCCGACAACCGGATGCACGAGTGGTCGCCGGAGCACGTGTCCTCGTCGACGCCGTACTTCACGCGCACGACGCGCTTGCCGCTCGCGCAGCAGGCGCGCGCGCCACGGCTTCACGCGCCGCTGCCGCTCGAGCTGGCACTCGCCTTCGGCGATGATCACCTTGAGGCCCGCGAAGTCGGTGGTGAACGCCTCGTCGAACGTCGCGCGCATCGCGTCACGTCGTAGCTGTCCACGGTCTTGCAGCCACTGCACGCCGATGCCGGCGCAGCGTGCGCTCGATCACCTGGTTCGTCGTGGACGCGCGATTCGCGCCTTGTCGGCCGCGTGCGCCTTGCGCGTCGTCGGCCGGCGTGCGAGATGATCTCCTGCGTGCCGGTCGCCGACGTGTAGCCGTTCTTCAGGATCAGCAGCACCGCGTCGTCGCCGTTGAAGAGCGCCGACTGCACGCCGGTGAGGAGCCCGTTGTGCCAGAAGCCGCCGTCGCCCATCACGGCGAGCGTGCGCCGCTGCCATCATCGGCGACACGCCGGCGCGGCGTCGCGAGGCTCATGCCGTAGCCCAGGATCGAGTGCCCCATCGAGAACGGCTCGAACGTCGCGAAGGCGTGGCAGCCGATGTCGCCGGCGACGTGCACGCGGCCCGATGTCCTGCTGCGCGAGCTTCAGCGCCGCGAACACCGGCCGCTCCGGGCAGCCGATGCAGAACTGCGGCGGCCGCGCGGGCAGCGGCTTGCCGAGCGCGCGTGCGACCGTCGTCGCGGCGCGGCCGTGGTCGCGGCGAGCCACGCGCTGCCGTCGGCCGAGCGGCATTTCCGGCGCGTGCTCGCGCGAGGAACGCCGCGAGCCCGCGCGCGATCACCTCGACCGTGTATTCGCCGGCCATCGGCAGCGACGTCCTTGCCGGCGATGGGCGTGGCGACGCCCGCGCGCCGCAGGATCGCGAGCGATCTCCTGCTCGATGAACTCGGGCTGCCCTTCCTCGAGCACGAGCACCGCGCGCTTGCCGCGGCAGAACGCCGGCGATCTCGTCGGGCACCAGCGGATAGACGACGTTGAGCGCGAGCATCGCGCAGCGCGGGCTCGCCGAGCGCGTCGGCGAGCCCGAACTGCTGCAGCGCGCGCACCAGCGAGTTGTAGAGCCCGCCCTGCACGATGAGGCCGAGGTCCGCGCGCTCGCCGCCGCAGCCGCTCGTTCAGCGCCATGCGCGACGATGTAGCGGCGCGCGGCCGGCATGCGCTCGTCGCTCTTGCGCTTTTCCTGCCGGTACGTGACCGGCGGATGCGCGAGCTTGCCGTAGTCGAACGCCGCGGGTTCGGCCAGCGAGGTGCCGCGTCGACACCGCGGGCGGCACGTTGTCGCGGCACTCGAACGCTGCCGCGCACGTGGCACGCGCGGATGCGCAGCTGCAGCACCGCCGGCATGTTCGACGCCTCCGACAGCGCGAACGCGTGCTCGACGATGCGCACCATGTGCGCGAGCTCGGGCCGCGGGTCGAGCAGCACCAGCGACGACTTGAGCGCGTACGCGTACGTGCGCTCCTGGATCACCGACGCGCCTTCGCCGTAGTCCTCGCCGACGATGATGAGCGCGCCGCCGGTCACGCCGGGCGAGGCGAGGTTCGACAGCGCGTCGGCGGCGACGTTGGTGCCGACGATCGACTTCCACGTGACGGCGCCGCGCAGCGGGTAGTGGATCGACGCGCCGAGCATCGCGGCGGCGGAGGCCTCGTTCGCGCAGGCCTCGACGTGCACGCCGAGCTCGGCCAGGTAGTCCTTCGCCTGCACGAGCACGTCGAGCAGGTGCGACACCGGCGCGCCCTGGTAGCCGCCGACGTAGGCCACGCCGGATTGCAGCAGCGCCTTGGTGATCGCGAGGATGCCCTCGCCATGGAACGTCTCGCCGCGCCGCGGCGCAGCATGCCGGCTTCCCTGGCTGAACGAGACTTCCACGGCGCCTCCTCCTCGACCGCGACCGCCTGTTATGGCCGTCATCCTACCGCCGGCACATTATTTGTCCATGACATAAACTTTAGAAGTATTATAGAATTCGTGCATACTCAGAAACCTGGACCTCAACCTGCTGCAGACGTTCCACGCGGTGCACGCCACGGGCAGCGTGAGCCGCGCCGCGGAGCGCCTCGGCGTGTCGCAGCCGACGGTGAGCCACGCGCTGCAGCGCCTGCGGCGGCTGCACGGCGACCCGCTGTTCGTCCGCACGCAGGGCGGCATGGCGCCGACGGCGAAGGCGCAGCGGCTCGCCAAGGCGGTCGAGCACGCGCTGACCACGCTCGACGTCGCGCTGCGCGAGACGGAGACGTACGACCCCGCGCGTTCGGACCGCACGTTCCGGCTGCACCTCACCGACATCGGCGAGACGATCTTCCTGCCGCCGCTGATCCGCGCGTCTCGCGCACGATCGCGCCGCGCGTGACGGCTCGCGGCGTTCCAGCTCGACGACCGCGACATCCTGCCGGCGCTGGAAAGCGGCCGCATCGACCTCGCGCTCGGCTACATTCCCGCGCTCGGCCGGCGCGCAGCGGCAGTATCCTTCTGTCCGAGCGCTACGTCGTCGTGATGCGCGCGGGTCATCCCGCTCGCGCGGCGCACGCCGACGCGCGCGGCGCTGGCGCGGCTGCGCTACGCGCTCGTGCGCTCGCACCCGGCCACCGGCCGCGCGCTCGCGGAGCTCGGCCTCGCCGATCGCGTCGGGCTCGAGCTGCCGCACTTCATGGTGCTGCCGCGCATCCTCGCGGAAACCGACCTCGCCGCGCTGATGCCGTCGCGGCTCGCCGACGCGTTCCAGGCGCTCGGCGACTACGTGGTGTGGCGGCCGCGCGTCGGCCTGCCGCGCTTCGACGTCTCGGTGCACTGGTACTGGCGCTTCGCCAACGAGCCCGCCAACCGCTGGCTGCGCGAGCGGATCGTCGCGCTGTTCGGCGAGGGTTGATAACATCGCGCGAAGCGCATGCGCGACGCCCCATGACCAAACCCCAACGCGGCATCCAGTCGATCGAGGTCGGCGGCACGCTGCTGCAGGCGCTGGTCGACGCCGGCGCGCCGCTGCCGCTGCGCGATCTCGCGCAGCGCGCGGGCATGAGCTCCGCGAAGGCGCATCCGTATCTCGTGAGCTTCGGCAAGCTCGGGCTGATCGAGCAGGACCCGCTGACCGGCCACTACGGGCTCGGCCCGTTCGCGCTGCAGCTGGGCCTCGTGAGCCTGCAGCTCCTGTCGCCGGTGCGCATCGCGGTGCCCGCGATCACCGCGCTCGGCGAGGCGATCGGCCACACGGTGGCGCTCGCCGTGCTGGGCACGCACGGGCCCACCATCGTGTACATCCACGAATCGGCGCGGCCGATCCACGTGAACATGCGCGCCGGCACCGTGATGTCGACCGTCAACACCGCACCGGGCCGCGTGTTCTCGGCGTTCCTGCCGCCGAAGGTCGCGCTGCATCACATCGCGCGCGAGCTCAAGGATCCGAACGTGATCGCGCGGAATCGTCGCGACCGCCGAAGGCCGAGCTCGACGCCTGGTGGCCGAGGTCCGCGCGCACGGCATGGCGCGTGCGGTCGGCGAGCCGATCCCCGGCATCAACGCGCTGTCGGCGCCGGTGTTCGATCACACGCAGGCGATCGTGCTGGCCGTCACCACGCTGGGTCCGGCCGGCAGCTTCGATCCGGCATGGGATGGCGCGCTTGCGCAGCAGCTGCGCGCGTGCGCCGCGGACATCTCGCGCCGCTTGGGCTGCCCGCCTTAGGACGACGGATACGGAACCGCGCGTACCGCGACGGCTTCCGCGGTGATCGTGCGATCGAGGAGCTTCGCGGCGTTGTAGATCGCGGTGATCGTCGGCGTCGGCACGCCGGCGAGAGCGCCCAGCTCGACGACCGAGCCGGTGAGCGCGTCGATCTCGAGGGCCGCGGCCCGCTTCCACGTCCTGCAGCATCGACGTCTTGTGGCGGCCGACCTTTGCGCGCGCCGTCGATGCGCTTTTCGAGCGGCACGCGAAACGCGATGCCGAGCTTCTCGGCCACTGCCTGCGCCTCGCGCATCATCTGCGCGGCGAGCGCCCGCCCATGCGGGTTCTCGCAGATGTCCGACGAGCAGCGCGTGCGTCAGCGCCGAGATGGGATTGAACGTGAGGTTGCCCCACAGCTTGAGCCAGATCTCGGCGCGCACGTTGTCGAGCACCGGGCACTTCAAGCCCGCCGCGCACGAACGCCTCCGCCACCGCCTGCGCGCGCGCGGCTCGCGCTGCCGTCGAGCTCGCCGATCGGGAAGCGGTCGCCCTCGATGTGCACCACCGTGCCCGGAGCCGGTGAGCTCGGTCGCCGGATACACCACGCAGCCGAGGATGCGCGACGCCGGGATCGCGGCCTTGACGACGCCACCGGGGTCGACGCTCTCGACCGTGCGGCCAGCGAACTCGCCGCCGTGATTCTGGAAGTACCAGAACGGGATGCCGTTCTGCATCGGGATCACGACCGTGTCGGCGTGATACAGCGGAGCGAGCCGGTCGGCCACCGCCGGCAGCTGGTGCGCCTTCAGTGCGAGGACCACGACGTCGAACGGCCCGCACGCGGCGTAGTCGTCGGTGGCCGTGACCGGCGCCGTCTCCTCGCGCCCGTCGCGGTAGACGACGTCGCATGCCGCTCGCATTGATCGCCGCGAGATTGCGGCCGCGCGCGATGAACACGACGTCCGCTCCGCCGATGGCCAGCCGGGCGCCGACGAAGCCGCCGATGGCGCCGGCGCCGACGATGCAGAAACGCTTGGGTTGGAACATGGGCGCGCGAAAGGGTTACGAAGGGCGGCACGCGCCCGGCGACGTCACTGCTTCGGTCGCTTGTCGACGATCCGCTTGCCTTGCCGAGCGAGCGCTCGATGCCATCCGGGCGGCAGCACGGACATCCTTGCACTGACGCCGATCATGCTCTTGATGTGGTGCGCGAGCGCGCGGCCGGCCGCGTCGCCGTCGGCGCTGCCCGCGCCGGCGGACGCGCTCGACCAGCACGGTCATCTCGTCGAGGCTGCTTGGGCCGCGTGATCTCGATCTGGTAGTGCGGCGCCAGCGCCGGGTCCTTCAGCATCAGCTCCTCGATCTGCGTCGGGAACACGTTGACGCCGCGGATGATCATCATGTCGTCGGAGCGGCCGGTGATCTTCTCGATGCGGCGCATCGCGCGGGCGGTCGGCGGCAGCAGGCGCGTGAGGTCGCGCGTGCGGTAGCGGATGATCGGCAGCGCCTCCTTCGTGAGCGACGTGAACACGAGCTCGCCCTTCTCGCCGTCCGGCAGCACGTCGCCGGTCTCCGGATCGATGATCTCGGGATAGAAGTGATCCTCCCACACCGTGAGGCCGTCCTTGGTCTCGATGCACTCCTGCGCGACGCCCGGGCCGATCACCTCCGAGAGCCCGTAGATGTCGATCGCGTCCATCGACGAGCTTCGCCTCGATCGCCTGCCGCATCGTCGGCGTCCACGGCTCGGCGCCGAAGATGCCGATCTCGCAGCGAGCAGGCCTTCGGGTCGAGGCCCTGCCGCTCCATCTCCTCCGCGATCGCCAGCATGTACGACGGCGTCACCATGATGATCGCGGGCTTGAAGTCCGTGATGAGCTGCACCTGCTTCTCGGTCTGTCCGCCCGACATCGGGATCACCGTGCAGCCGAGCTTCTCCGCGCCGTAGTGCGCGCCGAGGCCGCCGGTGAAGAGCCCGTAGCCGTACGCGACGTGCAGGATGTCGCCCGGACGCGCCCGCCCGCCGCGCGGATCGAGCGCGCCATCACCGTCGCCCACGTGTCGATGTCCTTGCGGGTGTAGCCGACGACGGTGGGCTTGCCGGTCGTGCCCGACGACGCGTGGATGCGCACGACCTGCTCGCGCGGCACCGCGAACATGCCGAACGGATAGTTGTCGCGCAGGTCGGTCTTGACCGTGAACGGAAACTTCGCGAGGTCCGCGAGCGTGACGAGGTCGCGCGGATGCACGCCCTTCGCGTCGAACGCGCGGCGGTAGTGCGGCGACGTTGTCGTAGGCGTGCTGCAAGCGACCAGCGCAGGCGCGCGAGCTGCAGCGCCGCGAGCTCGTCGCGGCTCGCGCGCTCGATCGGCTCCAGTTCCTCGGGACGCGGCTTCTTCGCGGTCATGGCTCCTCCAGTCCGATGGATCCGCGCGATCCGCTCTGCGGCAGCGGCGAACGAGCTGAGTCGCCTGACGACGTGGCCCTTGATCCGCGTGCTCTTGCCGCGGAAGAGCGCGATCGTCTCGCCGTTCTGGTTCTTCACGTCGACGTCGTAGATGCCGTTGCGGCCGACCAGCGCGCGCTCGCGCGCCGTGGCGGTCAGCACGTCGCCTTCGCGCGACGGCGCCAGGAACTCGATCGAGCAGCCGGCCGCCACCGTGTTCGCGTTGTAGCTGTTGCAGGCGAACGCGAACGCGCTGTCGGCGAGCGTGAACACGAAGCCGCCGTGGCAGATCGCGTGGCCGTTCACCATGTCGGCGCGCACGGTCATCGCGAGCTCGGCGAAGCCGGGCGCGACGCGCACGATGCGCATGCCGAGGCCCTGCGACGCATGGTCGCGCGCGAACATGCCCGGCGGCGACGCGCTCGGCGAGCGCCTGCGCCTCGGCCGGCGTCAAGCGATGGACGTCTCGACGTCCATGCGGTCATGCTCCGATCGATGCGCCGCGTCGCGCAGCGGCGCACGAGCAGCGGCGACGATGCGATAGCGCTCGGTCGCCGTAGTGCGCGGCCGAGGTTGCGCAGCACCGCGCACACGTGGGCGACGCCGATCGCGTCTGCCCACGCGAGCGGACCGCGCGGATAGTTGACGCCGTTGCGCATCGCGACGTCGATGTCGCGCGCGCTGGCGATGCCCTGCGTCGACCGCGTCGGCCGCTTCGTTGGCGAGCATCGCCACGGTGCGCATCACGACCAGCCCGGCGACGTCGTCGATGCGCGTGACCGCGATGCCCGGCGGCCTGCAGCGCGCCGATGGCCGCGGCCGCCGCCTGCGTCGGCAGCAGGTGTCGGCGCACGCGATCGCCAAGCCGCGTGCACGTGCGCGTAGTCGTAGCGCGAGGTCGAACACGACGACGTTCGGCTGCCCGCTCGTCGGCGGCGACGCGCGGTGGCCGTGCGCCCGTCGCTAGGCACGAGCAGCGCGTCGTCCGACGGCGAGGTAGCGCCGGCGCCACCGCCGCATCCGCGCGGCAGCGCGCCGACGTCGAATGCCGGCGGCCGCGAGGCGCGTCGCGCAGACCCGCGACCAGCGGGCCCGTCGCCCGCGATGCCGATGCGCGGCGGCGCGGCCTGCGGCGCCTCCGTCGCGGCGGCGGCTTCGGCGCATCCGGCGCGTAGACGTAGTAGCCGCGCCCCGACTTGCGGCCGAGGTAGCCCGCCGCGACCAGCTCCTGCTGCAGCACCGACGGCGTGAAGCGCGGATCGTGGAAGTAGGCCTCCCACACGCTCTTGGTGACCGCGAGGTTGACGTCGTGCGCCGATCAGGTCCATGAGCTCGAACGGGCCCATGCGGAACGCCGCCCGCCTCGCGCATCACCGCGTCGATCGTCGCGGGGTCCGCCGCGCGCTCGGTGCAGGAGGCGCAGCGCCTTCGCCGTAGAACGGACGCGCGCAGCGGTTGACGATGAAGCCCGGCGTCGACGTCGCGTGCACCGGCACCTTGCCCCACGCCTGCGCGGTCGCGTACACGACGTCGGCCATCGCGCGATCGGTGGCGAGCCCGCTCACCACCTCGACCAGCGGCAGGATCGGCGCGGGATTGAAGAAGTGCATGCCGACGATGCGGCCCGCGTGCTTCATGCCGGCGGCGAGCGCGGTGATCGACAGCGACGACGTGTTGGTCGCGAGGATCGCCTCCGGCGCCACGATGACCTCGAGCTCGCGGAAGCAGCTTGCGCTTCGACCTCGAGGTCCTCGACGATCGCCTCGACCACGAGCCCGCGCTCACCAGGTCGCCGAGCGCGTGCACGGGCGACGATGCGCGCCGCGGCGGCGTCGGCGTCGGCCTTGGCGGGAGCTTGCCTTTCGCGGCCAGCTTCGCGAGCGTCTCGCCGATCGCCGCCTTCGCCTGGTCGGCCGCGCCCATCCGCTTGTCGAACAGGTGCACGCGATGGCCGGCCTGCGCGGCGATCTGCGCGATGCCCGCGCCCATCGCGCCCGCGCCGATCACGCCGCACCTCCGACGTGCGCGGCAAGCGCGTCGGCCATCCGATCAGCGCCCCGTGAATTGCGGCGGGCGCTTGGCGATGAACGCCGCGACACCTTCGCGATAGTCGTCGCTGTAGCCCAGCGCGCGCTGCACGTCGCGCTCGAGATCGAGCTGCGCCTCGAGCGTGGCGTGCGCCGAGCGCCTGGAGCGCGCGCTTGATCTCGCCGAGCGCGCGCGTGGGCGCCTGCGCGAACTGCGCGAGCAGCGCCTCGACCGTCGGATTGAGCTCGCTGTCCTCGACGCACTTCCAGATGAGGCCCCACTCGGCCGCCTGCTCGGCGGACAGCTTGTCGCCGTGCAGCGCGAGACCCATCGCGCGCGCCGAGCCGACGAGCCGCGGCAGGAAATACGTGCCGCCCGAATCCGGGATGAGGCCGATCCTGCAGAACGCCTGGATGAAGCTCGCCGATTTCGCCGCGATGACGATGTCGCACGCGAGCGCGATGTTGGCGCCGGCACCGGCGGCCACGCCGTTGACCGCGCACACCACCGGCAGCGGCAGCGCGCGCAGCGCGAGGACCAGCGGACGGTAGTTCTTCTCGATCGACTCGCCCAGGTCGACCGGCGCGCTGCCCGGCGCGACGGCGCGATCGGACAGGTCCTGTCCCGCGCAGAAGCCGCGCCCGGCGCCGGTGAGCAGCAGCACGCGCGTGCCGCGCGTCGGCCTTGACCGCGGCGAGCGCGTCGCGCAGTTCCGCATGCATCGCCGCGGTGAAGCTGTTCAGCCGGTCGGGCCGGTTGAGCGTGATGCGGGCGATGCCGTCCGCGCTCTCGAAGAGAATGGATTCGTAGGCATGATGGTCTTTACACGTGCATCCGATGCTGCACGACGCGGAAACGATTGGCGACGTACGCCGCATCGGTCAGCGACGCGTTGGCCGCGGGATTGGCGCCGGTGCCGTGGAAGTCCGAGAACGCCGCCGACTGGTTGACGAACACGGCGCCCGTCAGGTTGATCGACAGCGCGACCCCCGCGTCCTCGGCGACGTCGATCGCGCGGTCGATCACGGCCTCGCTCCGTCGAGTACACCGACAGCGTGAGCGCGCCGTGCGCCGCGCACGGCATCGCGCGCGATCTCGAGGCTTTCGGCCGTGCTCTCGGTGCGCGATCACGAACGCGATCGGCCCGAACCATTCGTTGAGATAGGTGGCGCGATCGGCCGGTGCCGAGCTTGACGATCAGCGGCGTGCGGATCGTCGCGTCGGGATACGCCGGATGCGCGATCGCCTGCGTGTCGAGCACCACCGTGCCGAGCGAGCGCGCCGCTTCGAGCCGCCGCAGCACGCCGTCGTTCTGCACGGCGCCCAGCACTTCGACGGCGCGCGCCGGATCGGCGAGCAGCTTGCGCACGCCGCTCGGCGATCGCCTCGGCCACCTGGTCGAACGACAGATGGCCGTCGGCGGTGTCGATGCCGTCGCTGCGGCACGTAGATGTTCTGCGGCGCCGTGCACATCTGCCCGGTGTACAGCGACAGCGAGAACGCGATGTTGCGCGCGACCGCCTTCGATGTCGGCCGCGCTGTCGATCGATGATCTGGTTGACGCCGGCCTTCTCGGTGTACACCTGCGCCTGCCGCGCGTGCTCCTCGAGCCAGCGGCCGTTCGCGGTGCTGCCGGTGAAATCGATGATGCGCACTTCCGGCCGCAGCGCCAGCTCCTGCGCGACGCTGCTGCCCGCCTCGTGCGCGTACAGCGTGACGACGTTGGGATCCATGCCCGCTTCGGCCAGCACTTCGCGCGCGATCTTCACGGTGATCGCGAGCGGCAGGATCGCCGCCGGATGCGGCTTGACGATCACCGCGTTGCCGGTGGCGAGGCTCGCGAACAGGCCCGGATAGCCGTTCCACGTCGGGAACGTGCAGCAGCCGATCACGAGACCGACGCCGCGCGGCACGACGCGGAAATGCTTCTCCATGCGGATCGGCTCGTTCTTGCCCTGCGGCTTCTCCCACTGCGCGCGACGGCGGGATGCGCGACAGCTCGTCCCACGCGTAGGCGACGGCCTCGAGGCCGCGGTCCTGCGCGTGGGGTCCGCCCGCCTGGAACGCCATCAGGAACGCCTGTCCCGTGGTGTGCATCACGGCGTTGGCGATCTCGAAGCTCGCCTTGTTGATGCGCGCGAGGATCTCGAGGCACACGCCCGCCCACACCTCGGGCGCGGCCTTGCGCCACTGGTCGTGCGCGCGGCCGACCGCGGCGAACAGGCCGTCGATGTCGGGCTTCGGATAGGTGATGCCGAGCGCGAGGCCGAACGGCGATTTCTCGCCGCCGACCTCGCCGACGGTCGCCGGCTGCGTGCAGCGGAAAGCGCTTGCCGAGCAGCGCGTCGAACGCGGCGCTTGCCCGCTTCGGCCGCGCCTTCGCCGTAGACCTTCGGGCTCGCCGACTCGGGGTACGCGCTCCAGTAGGCTGCGCTCGTGGATGGCCTGCACCGCGCGCTCGAGCGTGGCGCGATGGCGTTCGAAAAAGGGATGCGGCACGGACGGCTCCTCGCGGAATGACCGACGATTGCAGCCAGCCCTCCATATTACCGGCATTGCGCAACGCCCGCCGGTGCCCGGATACGCTGGGGATGCCCGCGCGCGCCGCGGGCAACGGCGACTCAGTCGTCGAAGGTGACGCTGACCGCGTCGGTCACGGGGTAGCTCTGGCACGCGAGGATGTAGCCGCGCGCGACCTCGTAGTCCTCGAGCGCGAAGTTGACGTCCATGTCGACTTCGCCCTCGACCAGCGCGGCAGCGGCACGTCGAGCACACGCCGCCCTTGCACGAGTACGGCAGCTCGACGCCGCTGCGCAGGCCCGCCTCGAGCAGGTTCTCCTTGCCCTTCTCCGACGCGTGAACGTGCGCACGGCGCCGTCGATGCGTCACCGTGACTTCGCACTCGGCGCGACCGGCGGCCTGCTCCGCGGAGCGCGACGTGCGTGTGCTTCGGGATGCTCGCCGCGAAGCGCTCGATGCGGATCTTCGCGTCGGGAAAGCCGCGCGCCTTCAGCGCCGCGACCACCGCCTCCATCATGCCTTCCGGCCCGCACACGAACGCCGCGTCGATGTCGTCCAGCGGCACCCAGTGCGCGAGCAGCGCGTCGGCCTTCGCGCGGTCGATGCGCCCGTGCAGGAGCTCGATGTCCTGCGCCTCGCGCGAGAGCACGTGCACGAGGTTGAAGCGGCCGAGGTAGAGGTCCTTCAGCGCCGCCAGCTCCTCGCGGAACATCACGGTGCTCGACGCGCGGTTGCCGTAGACCAGCGTGAACCGGCTCCTGGGCTCCGCCGCCAGCGTGGTCTTGACGATCGACAGCAGCGGCGTGATGCCGCTGCCGGCCGCGAAGCCCAGGTAGTGCCGCGCCTGCGCCGCGTCGAGCGGCACGTTGAAGTGGCCGAGCGGCGGCATCACGTCGATGCGTGTCGCCCGCCTTCAGCGTCTCGTTCGCCCAGTTCGAGAACACGCCGCCCGGGCTCTTCTTGACCGCGATGCGCAGCGCGCCGTCCTGCACCGCCGAGCAGATCGAGTACGAGCGGCGCACGTCCTGCGCCGCCGATGTCGGCGCGCAGCGTGAGGTGCTGGCCCTGCTCGTAGCGGAACTGGCTCGCGAGCGCCTCGGGCACTGCGAACGTGATGGCGACGGCGTCGCGCGTCTCGCGCTCGACGCGGGCGATGGGCAAGCGGTGGAATTTGCTCATGGGCGTCAATGCGGCTTGAAGTAGTCGAACGGCTCGCGGCAGGCGTTGCAACGGTACTGCGCCTTGCACGCCGTCGAGCCGAACTGCGAGACGAGCCGCGTGTCGCGCGACCCGCAGCGCGGGCACGGCACCACGACGCGCGCGCGGCGCAGCGGACTGATGCCGGCGACGTCGATGCGCGTGGCCGATCCCTGCGGCGGCGCGATGCCGAACGCGGCAAGCCGTTCGCCTTCGCCGCGGGCGCCATCCAGTCGGTGGTCCACGGCGGCGACAGCCGCTGCACGAGGTCGACGTCGCGCAGCCCGATCGACGCCGAGCTTCTCGCGGATCATGCGTCGCGATGAGCTCGGTGGCCGGGCATCCGGAATACGTCGGCGTCACCTCGACGCGCAACCGGCCGCGCAACATAGTCGACGCCGCGCACGATGCCGAGCTCGACGATCGAGATCACCGGCACCTCGGGATCGGGCACGCCGGCGAGCGCGTCCCACACGACGTCGAGCGCCGGCGACGGTGCGGCCAGCGCGGTCGCCGGCGGCGGCGAGCGCGCGTTGCTCGGGCGTGACCATCACCACTGCGCGCCCGGATAGGCGCGCTGCAGGAACTGCATCTCGGCGAGCAGGTGCCCGAGATGCTCGGTGTGCACGCCCTGCTTGCCGCCGCGATCGTGGGCACCGTGCATCCACTCGCCCGCGGGCAGCGCCAGCGTCGCCTCGGCGAGCACGGCGCCCACCGTCGCAAGCCACGGCGCGCGCAGCGTGCGCGCATCGACCGCGACGCCCGCGTCGACCAGCGCGAGATCGATCGCATCGGCGGCGAAGAGCTCGCCGGTGTACGGCCACAGCTCGTCGAGCGCGCGCTGCATGCGCGCGTGCGACTCCGTCGTGCCGTCGCCCAGCCGGATCACCCAGTCGGCGCTGCGCTCGGCGTGGTACGCGACTTCCTTCACCGCCTTGGCGGCGATCTCCGCGATGCGCGCGTCCGTCGAGCGTCGCGAGCGCCGCGCAGCAGCAGGAGGTGCGCGTGGTCGAAGTAGAACTGCCGCGCCATCGTCTGCGCGAAGTCGCCGTTGGGCAGCTCGACGAGCTGCACGTTGCGGAACGCGGTGCCGTCGCGCAGGAAGGCGAGCTCGTCCTCGGTGCGCGCCTTGCCGCTCGCGCGGCCGTCGACCTCGCCCGCGTACGCGAGCCACAGCCGGCCCTGCCCCAGCAGGTCGAGGCCCGACGTTGGTGAGCGCGATGTCCTCCTCGAGGACCGGCCCGTGGCCCACCCACTCGCCCAGGCGCTGCGCGAGGACGACGTCGTTGTCGCCGAGGCGCAGCAGGTACTGCGAACAGGTTCGCGTCCAGGCCCGGCGGGCTCATAGATGCTTCACCTCGTCCGGCATCGGGAAGAACGTCGGATGCCGGTAGACCTTGCTGTTGGCAGGCTCGAACAGCGCTTCCTTGTCGCCGGGGCTCGACGCGGTGATGTCCGTCGGACTTCACGACCCAGATCGACACGCCTTCGTTGCGGCGCGTGTACACGTCGCGCGCGTTCTTGACCGCCATCTCCGCGTCGGGCGCGTGCAGGCTGCCGACGTGCTTGTGCGCGAGCCCGTGCTGCGAGCGGATGAAGATTTCCCACAGCGGCCATTCGTTGCTCATCGCCGTGTCCTTCCGTTCGATCGTGGACGCGGGCGTCAGGCGGCCTGCGCCCGCGCCGCGCCGCTTCTCCGCGTGCGCCACCGCCGCGTCGCGCACCCACGCGCCGTCCTCCCACGCCTTCACGCGCGCGGCCAGGCGCTCGCGGTTGCACGGGCCGTTGCCCTTCAGCACCTGCGTGGAACTCGCACCAGTCGATCGCGCCGAAGTCGTAGTGGCCGCGCTCGCGCGTTCCACTTGAGGTCCGGGTCGGGCATCGTGATGCCGAGGTAGTCGGCCTGCGGCACCGTCTGGTCGACGAAGCGCTGGCGCAGCTCGTCGTTGGACAGGAGCTTGATCTTCCACTGCGCCGACTGCGCGCTGTGCACGCTGTCGGCGTCGGGCGGCCCGAACATCATGAGCGACGGCCACCACCAGCGATCGAGCGCGTCCTGCGCCATCGCCTTCTGCTCGGGCGTGCCGCGGCACGAGCGCGAGCATGATGTCGTAGCCCTGCCGCTGGTGGAACGACTCCTCCTTGCAGATGCGCACCATCGCGCGCGCATAGGGCCCGTACGAGCAGCGGCACAGCGGGATCTGGTTCATGATCGCCGCGCCGTCGACCAGCCAGCCGATGGCGCCGATGTCGGCCCACGTCAGCGTCGGGTAGTTGAAGATCGACGAGTACTTGACCTTGCCGGCGTGCAGGTCGGCGATGAGCTGGTCGCGCGACACGCCGAGCGTCTCCGCCGCCGCGTACAGGTAGAGACCGTGGCCGCCCTCGTCCTGCACCTTGGCCATCAGGATCGCCTTGCGCTTGAGCGAGGGCGCGCGGGTGATCCAGTTGCCCTCGGGCAGCATGCCGACGATCTCGGAGTGCGCGTGCTGCTGGATCTGCCGCACGAGCGTGCGGCGGTAGGCGTCGGGCATCCAGTCCTTCGGCTCGACCTTGACGTCGGCGTCGATGCGCGCCTGGAACGCCTGCTCCTCCGGCGTCATGTCGGCGCGCGCGCGGACCTTGGCGACGCCCGTGTCGACCAGCTGCGCGTACATCGGCTTCCTCCTGCCGCCGTCCGGCCCGCGGCCGTTGCGCAAGCGGCGCGATTATATGATACAGTTTTCAGATGCGTCAACAAGAACCTGTATCAGATAGGCCGAGCCCGGCGCCGGTGCCGCCGCCGACCCGGCCATCGCGCCGCTGGCTGCAGCGCACGCTCGCGGCCGATCCGCCGCGCGCGAAGTCGCTGATCGTCACCGTGTGGGGCGACGCGCTGGCGCCGCACGGCGGCGCGCGTCTGGCTCGCCGGCCTCATCCGGCTGATGGCGCCGTTCGGCGATCAACGACCGACTCGTGCGCACCAGCGTGTTCCGGCTGGCGCGCGACGGCTGGCTCGACGGCGTCGAGCCACGGCCGGCGCAGCCGCTACCGCCTGACGCGCGACGGCGCGCGCCGGTTCGACGACGCGCTATCGCCGCATCTACGACCGCGCCGGCCGACGACTGGCACGGCGCAGTGGGAGCTCGTGCTGGTGGACGCCGTGCCGCCGGCGCAGCGCGCGCGCGCTGCGCGACGAGCTCGCGTGGGCCGGCTTCGGCGAGCTCGGGCCGGCGCGCGTTCATCCGGCCGCGCGAGGCCGGTCGCGCGCTGCCGTCGGTCCTCGCGACGCCGGGCGTCGGCCGACGGCATCCGTGGTCGTCCGGCGACCGACTTCCCCGGCGCGCGGCCGCTCGCCGACGGTCGTGGACCGCGCGTGGGACCTGCGACGCGCTCGCGGCCGACTATCGGCAGTTCCTGCAGCGCTTCGGCGCGGTGATCGAGCGCTTCCGCGCCGACGGCGCGCACGATCCCGCGCAGTGCTTCGTCGTGCGCACGCTGCTGATCCACGCGTATCGCCGCGTGCTGCTGCGCGATCCGCTGCTGCCGGCGGCGCTGCTGCCGCTCGACTGGCCCGGCGCCGCGGCGTACGCGCTGTGCCGCGACTTCTACCGGCGCACGCATCGCTCCGCCGGAGCGCCACCTCGCGGCGACGCTGGTCGACGGCGAGCCGCTGCCGCCCGCGAACGCGAGCTTCTATGCACGCTTCGGGGGGCTCGAAGGGAGGCGCGGTCGAGGCCGCGTCTGCGGCACCGGCCGGGAGGGGTTCCCCGTCGCGCATCGCCGCGCTGCCCCTACGGCTTGTCGCGTGCGCTGTCTCCGGATGACCGTCGCGCTGTCACGGCGCAAGGGCGCGCCGCTGTGATCCAATGGCGTGCTCGAATCCCCGTCGTGCCGATGACCACCCTTCGCCTGGGCTCCCGCTCGCTGCCGCTGCCGGCGGCGTGCCGCTGGTGGCCGCCTACGTCGTGCTCTACGTCGCGCTCGACTGGGTGAGCTTCATCGACCCGCTCGGTCCGCTCGGCATCACGCCGTGGAATCCGCCGCCGGGCCTCTCGCTGTTCCTGCTGCTGCGCTTCGGCCTCGCGATGATCGCCGTGGCTCTTCGTCGCGACGCTGCTCGCCGAGGTGGTGGTGCGCGGCGTGCCCGCGTCGTGGCCGCGGTCATCGCGGGCGGCCTGCTGCTCGACGGCGGGCTACGCGGCAGTCGCGGCGCTGCTGCGCGGGCCGCTGCGCTTCGACGACGGCGTTCGCGCGCATCCGCGATGTCACGGCGTTCGCCGCGGCCGTGGTGGCGGGGACGCTGCTGATCGCGACTCGCGTTCATCGGGCTCTACACCGCGCTGGGAATCATCCGCGCTGGACGACCTGTGGCGCAGCGTCGCGCAGTTCTGGATCGGCGACCTGATCGGCGTCGTCGTCACCACGCCGTTCCTGCTCGCCTTCACCGAGGCGCACGGCGCGAGACCAACCGCGGACGCTGGTGGGAGACGGTGCTGCAGGGCCTCGCGATCCTGCTCTCGCTCGCGTTCGTGTTCGGCTCGGGCATCGGGCAGGAGCTGAAGCTCTTCTACGTGCTGTTCCTGCCGCTGGTGTGGATCGCGATGCGGCGCGGCGTGGCCGGCACCACCGCGGCCGTGCTGCTCGTGCAGATCGGCCTCATCGCGGCGCTCAAGTTCGGCGGCCATGCGCCGGGCACGGTGCTCGACTTCCAGTTCCTGATGCTCGCGCTTCGCGCTCACCGGGCTCTTCCTCGGCGGCCGCGGTCGAGGAGCGGCTCGCCGCCGAGCAGAAGCTGCGCGACAAGCAGTCGGAGCTCGACCGCAGCATGCGCGCCGCCGCGGCGAGCGAGCTCGCCTCCACGCTCGCGCACGAGCTGAACCAGCCGCTGTCCGCCATCGCGACGTACACGCGCTCGTGCGAGCTCATGCTCGAGCGCGGCGATCGCGACGGCGAGGTGCGTGACCACCATGCGCCAGGTCGTCGCCGAGGCGAAGCGGGCGGCGACCGTCGTGCGCCGGCTGCGCGAATTCGTGCGCACGGGCGCGCTGCGCGTGCGCCCGCTGTCGGCGCTGCGGCTGCTCGAAGGCGTCGCCGAATCGGCGCAGGCCAATGCGCCAGCGGCACGGCGTCGCGCTGGTGGTCACGGCGGAAGCCGACCTGCCCGCCGCTCGCCGGCGATCGCCTGCAGCTCGAGACGGTGCTGCACAACCTCGTCACCAACGCGATCGATGCGCTGGCCGAGCAGCGCGGACCGCGCACGGTGCGCCTGTCCGCGGCGCGCGCCGGCGCCGGAGACGCTGCGGCTCACCGTCGCCGACAACGGGCCCGGCGTCGCGGCGGACATGATGGACACCCTGTTCGAGCCGCTCGCCACCAGCAAGTCGCACGGCCTGGGGCTCGGCCTCGCGATCAGCCGCACGATCGTCGAGGCCCATGGCGGACGGCTTTCGCTCGAACCCGCGACCACGGGCGCCGCGTTTTGCCTTACCCTTCCGGTTGCGCATTGACTACCCACATCCCGTACGCCATGGCCATTCGACCTACCGTTCACATCGTCGACGACGACGCCGCCGTCCGCGATTCCCTGCGCCTGCTGCTGCGACTGCACGGCTATTCGTGCATTCCGCACGCCTCGGGCGATGCTCTTCCTCGACGCGGTGGACGCCCAGCAGCCGTGCGGCATCGTGCTGCTCGACCTGCGCATGCCCGGCAAATCGGGCGGCGCGGAGGTGCAGGCCGAGCTCGCGGCGCGCGGCATGCGAGTGGCCGGTCATCATGCTGACCGCCCACGGCGACGCCGCCTCGGCGCGCAACACGCTGAAGGCCGGCGCCGTGCGACTTCATCGAGAAGCCGGTCGACGACGAGCTGCTGCTCGCCGCGCTCGCGCAGGCGAGCGCGCGAGGCCGCGGCCGCCGAGGAATCCGCCGCGCGCAAGGCCGAAACCGATCGCCGCCTCGCGCGCCTCACGCCGCGCGAGCGTCAGGTGCTGGCCATGGTCGTCGACGGACGGCACAACCGCGAAGTCGCCGCGGCGCTCGGCATCAGCCCGCGCACCGTCGAGGTCTACAAGGCGCGGCTCATGGACAAGCTCGACGTCGAGCGCCTGCCCGACCTCATTCGCCTGTCGCTCGAGCACTCGCTGCACGAACGCGGATAAGGGTTTGCCGTACGCAAGCGGGCGCAGCATACCCCGACCCCGATCCGTGTAGCCGCTTTCCGGCGCGCGGCCGCGTACCCGTCCCGCGAATTTCGGCCGCGGGCGGCACTCGCTAACCTTCGCAGGACTGGCGCGCCGATGCGCGCGCCTCCTCCCCGCGAAGGATCCAGGCGATGGCACGCGTACTCATTCCATTTGCCGAACCCGACGGCGCGCTGCGCGCCGTCGCCCAGCTGCTCGACGAGGCGCCCGATCCGCGGCTCATCGTGCACCTCCTCGCGGCCGTCGAGGTGCGTCGTCCGGGCAAGGTGCGCATGTTCGTCAGCGCCGAGGCGGCGGCGGCGCAGGCCCGCGCCGCCGGCGAGCGCTGGCTCGCGCCGCTCGATGCCGCGTTGCGCGGCGGCGCGCGTGCCGTGCACGAGCGAGGTGATCGTCGGGCCCCGTGCGCGCGACGCTGCGCGCAGCCACTCGCCCGCGCCGACATCGACCGCGTGCTGCTGCCGCCGCCGCGCCTGCGGCTCTTCGCGTGGCGCGAGCGCGGCGATCGGCCACTGCGCCGCATCCGGTCACGCTCGTCGCGTAGCGAGGCCTGCGTGCGGCGATCAGGCGCATGGCGCGCGCCGCTTCTCGCGCTGGTCGCTGCTCGCGGCCGCCGCGCCGGCGTCGGCGGCCGAGGGCGCCCTCAACGGCGGCACGCTGTCGCCGCTGTGGGTCGTGCCGTTCGCCGGCATCCTGCTGTCGATCGCCGTCGCGCCCGTCACCGCGCCGTCGTTCTGGCATCACCACTTCGGCAAGACGAGCGCGTTCTGGGCGCTGGCGTTCCTCGTGCCGTTCGCGGCCCACTACGGCATCGAGCTCGCGGCGCGCGAGGTGCTGCACACGCTGCTGCTCGAGTACGTGCCGTTCATCGTGCTGCTGTTCGCGCTGTTCACCGTGTCGGGCGGCATCCACATCCGCGGCAACCTGCACGGGTCGCCGCGGCTCAACACCGGCCTGCTCGGCCTCGGCACCGCGCTCGCGAGCGTGATGGGCACGACCGGCGCGGCGATGCTGCTGATCCGGCCGCTGCTGCGCGCCAACGACAATCGGCGGCACAAGGCGCACGTGGTCGTGTTCTTCATCTTCCTCGTCGCCAACATCGGCGGCGCGCTGACGCCGCTCGGCGACCCGCCGCTCTTCCTCGGCTTCCTGAAGGGCGTCGACTTCTTCTGGACCACGCAGGCGATGCTGTGGCCAACGCTCACCGCGACGGCGATCCTGCTCGCGATGTTCTATGCGGTCGACCGCTGGCTGTGACAGCCAGGACGACGAGCTGCGACTCGCCGCGCGTACGATCCCACGCCCGACTCGCCGGTCCGCATCGAGGGCAAGATCAACTTCGTGCTGCTGGGCGCGATCCTCGCGTGCGTGCTCGCGTCCGGCCTGTGGAAACCGGGCCTGACGCTCACCGTCTACGGCACGACGCTGGAGCTGCAGAACGTGCTGCGCGACATCGCGCTGCTGGCGATCGCGTGGGCCTCGTGGAAGGTGGACGCCGCGGCGCGTGCGCCACGCGCACCAGTTCGAGTGGGCGCCGATCGTCGAGGTCGCGAAGCTCTTCGCGGGCATCTTCCTCACGATCATCCCGGCCATCGCGATGCTGCGCGCGGGCAACGAAGGCGCACTGGCGCCGGTCGTCGCGCTCGTCGACGCGGCGCCGACGGCGCGCCCGACGACACGCTGTACTTCCTGCTCACCGGCGCGCTCTCCTCGTTCCTCGACAACGCACCGACCTATCTCGTGTTCTTCAACCTCGCCGGCGGCGACGCCGGCGACGCTGATGGGGCCGCTCGCCATCCACGCTCGCGGCGATCTCCGCGGGTGCCGTCTTCATGGGCGCCAACACGTACATCGGCAACGCGCCCAACTTCATGGTGAAGTCGATCGCCGAAGCGCGCGGCGTGCGGATGCCGAGCTTCTTCGCCTACCTCGGCTGGTCGCTGCTCGCGCTGGGACCCGTCTACGCGGTGCTCACGCTCCTGTTCTTCCGATAGCGGACGGTCGCCGGCCGATTGGTCCCGCCACCGTGGCGGGTTCGCTGCCCCTGCGCACGCGCAGGGGCGCCTTTTTTTCCCCGGGGTTCCGGCCCACGGGCGCGCCGCGGACGCTTCACCGGTCGCCGCGAAGCGGCCCGGCGCGATCGACGCCAGCAGCGACGCGAGCGCCTCCGGCCACCACGCCTGCCTTTCGCGCGGAAGCGTACGAGGAACACCCTGCGGGCGATCGCGCCACACGATGGGGACGCCCAGGTGCCGGTGACGAGAAACCGCGTCAACGCCGCCGGCGGATCACGCCATCGCGCCGCACACGCGCACCAGGGCGTCGATGAACTTCGGCCAGCCGTAGGCCGCGCCCTGGTAGTTGCGCGTGTCGTCGGCGGCGAAGCCGGACTGCTCCATGCGCAGGTCGGTGCCGTCGCCCGCTTGCGCCAGGGTCCACGTGACCGTCGTGCGCAATCCCGCGCCGGGCGCGTCGCCGGTCGAACTCCACGTGTAGACGAGGCGCCGCTCGGGCACGACCTCCAGCACTTCGCAGGCGACGACGCCATTCCAGTGGGGCGTCGCCGGCGCACGCAGGTGGAACCGATGGCCGACCACCGGCTGGAAGTCGTTCGCCATCAGCCATTCCTCCAGCAGCGCGCGCTGCGTGAGCGCGCGCCAGACCTTCGCGGGCGCGTGCGGCAGCCTGCGTTCGACGACAAGGGTTTGCAACGACGAATCGCGAGGGCTCATCTGTCCATCCTGTCGAGTAATGATTCCAGTCGATCGAACCGCTCGTGCCAGAAGCCCGCGTACACGCGCATCCAGTCGACGAGCGGCGCCAGCGCCCTGGGTTGCGGACGGTAGTGCGTTTCGCGCCCGGCGCGCCGTTCGCGCACGAGGCCGGCGTGCCTGAGAATGCGCAGATGCTTCGACACGGCGGGCTGCGACACGCCGGACGCTTCGGTCAGTACGCGCACGTTCTGCTCGCCGTCGCGGCACAGGCGCTCGAAGATCGCGCGGCGCGTGGGATCCGCAAGCGACTTCAGCACGGCGTCCGGCGAGATCCGCATGCGCACCCGCCTACCGGACCGCGGCGAAGGTCGTCGCGGCGGCTTTGCGCTGCATGCCGGCAAGGACTGGTCGGGCGTATGACGACGCGTTCGGTGCGCGAGTAACCACGCACAGCGGGGAGCTGCGCTGGCGGCAGGCGTCGTTGCAGGGCCTGGGACAGGCGTTGGCGGCGGGCACGGCCAAAACAATAACCAAACGGTTATTGGTTTGTCAAGCCGTTCACGTGCCCCTCATCGCGGATGGCACTTCAGCGGTTGAGCGCCGCCATCATGTGCGCCGGATACCGCTCGCCCACCGCGGCGTCGCGCGGGAACACGGCGTCGAGCTCCGCGAGCTGCTCGCGCGTCAGGCGGATGTCCAGCGCACCGACGTTCTCGTCGAGGTACTTGCGCCGCTTGGTGCCGGGGATCGGCACGATGTCCTCGCCCTGCGCGAGCACCCACGCGAGCGCCAGCTGGCTCGGCGTGCAGCCGATCTGCGCGGCGAACGACCTCACCTTGTCGACGAGCGCCAGGTTCTTCGCGAAATTCTCCCCCTGGAAGCGCGGGCTCGATCGCCGATAGTCGCCGGGCTCGAAGTCCTCGGGCCTCGCAATCGCGCCGGTGAGAAAGCCGCGGCCGAGGGGGCTGTACGGCACGAAGCCGATGCCGAGCCGGCGGCACGCGGCGAGCACGCCGTCCTCCGGGTCGCGCGTCCACAACGAATACTCGCTCTGCAGCGCGGTGACCGGGTGCACCTTGTGCGCGCGCTCGAGCGTGGCGATCGACGCCTCCGACAGTCCGATGTAGCGCACCTTGCCCGCGCGCACGAGATCGGCGAGCGCGCCCACCGTGTCCTCGATGGGCACGTCGGGATCGACGCGATGCTGGTAATAGAGGTCGACGGTCGCCACGCCGAGGCGGGTCAGGCTGCCGTCGATCGCGCGCCGCACGTAGTCGGGATGGCTGTTCCACCCGCGCACCGACGGATCCTTGGGATCGCGGAGGATCCCGAATTTCGTCGCGAGGAACACCTCGTCGCGGCGGCCCTTGATCGCACGACCGACCAGCTCCTCGTTGGTGAACGGACCATAGATGTCCGAGGTGTCGAGAAAGTTGACGCCGATGTCGAGCGCGCGATGGATGGTGGCGATCGCTTCGGCCTCGTCGCGGCCGCCGTAGAAATCGCTCATGCCCATGCAACCCAGTCCCAGCGCCGATACGCGGGGGCCGTCGCGGCCCAGTTGTCGTGTCTGCATGTGATCGTCCTGCCGTCGGCCAAAGAGGCAGGTTAGCACCGCGCACGTCCGGAGCGGGATTGCGCACGGCGCATGTTCGTGCGCAACGCAGGTCGTGCGCGCGCCACGCCGCACGCGGCGCCGCCGTCAAACGTGGCAGAATCGAAACCACGACCGCACCCCGGAGCGCTTCCGCATCCGGGTGGCGGCGCCTGCCCCGACACCGTTGCCCTCTCACCGATGACCGAATCCGGCGCCACCGCACCTCCGCGCGTGTTCATCGTCGACGACGACGACGCGATGCGCGCCGCGCTGCATCGCTTGTTCAAGTCCTCCGGCTTCGAGGTGACGACCTTTGCCTCGGCGCAGGCGCTGCTGGACGCGGGCGACCTCCCCTACCCCGGCGTGCTGCTGCTCGACGTGCTGATGCCCGGCATGACGGGGCTCGAGCTGCAGGAGGTCCTGGTCGCGCGCGGCGCGGCCCCGCCGATCGTGTTCCTCACCGCCTCGCACAGCGTTCCCATGGCGGTCGCCGCCATGCAGCGCGGCGCCGTGGATTTCGTCGAGAAGCCGTTCGAGAACGACGACCTGGTGGCCCGGGTGCGGGCAGCCTTCGGCCGCGTCGCCCCTCCGGAAGACCATGCCCGGCGCGCGGATTACGAGCGCAAGGTCGCCACCCTGACGCCGCGGGAGCGCGAGGTAATGACGCTGGTGGTCACCGGCAAGACCAACAAGGAGATCGCCCGGGAGCTGCACGTCAGCCCCAGGACGGTCGAGGTCCACCGGTTCCGGGTCATGGACAAGATGGAGGCGCCGTCCCTCGCCGCCCTGGTCGGCATGGTCCTGGCCCACGGCGGGCGCTAGACAGTCGTTTTGGCACCCTTGTTGCTTGCATAGGCTCACCCCGGGACGCGGCGGATCGGCTGCCGCGCGGTGGGACTGCCAAGGGCACCGCCATGAACGAACTCCTGATCGTCGCCGACGACGCGGACATGGGCAAGGCAATGGTGCGGGTGATCCGCAACGATGCGATCTCCCCTGCGCTGCCCGATCTGTGGATCACCGTCTGCAGCTCGCCGCAGGAGGCGCTCGACCACGCGCGCCGATCCCGCGTCGACGTGGTGGTCGCCGCGTTCGGCGCCCACGGGATGAGCGGCGGGACTTTCCTTTCCCGCTTGCGATCGTTGCAGCCGGACGTCGTGCGCATCGTGCTCGGCGACGTCGCCGATGGCAGCGGCATCGATGTCGCCATGCCGGGCGCCGGCTTCCGCACCTTCGTCGCCACGCCCGAGGACGAGGAAGAACTGAAGCAGGCCGTCGCCAGCGCCTTCGCCGTTCGCGGGGTCATTCGCGAGTCGCTGCGCGTTGCCGACGTCGGCGGTTACGCGATCTTCGAGCCGGACCTGGCACTCGCCGCCCACGCGCGCGGCGCCGCCGCGACGCCGTTCATGCCGATGGCGTGGACCAACGACGGGGGCATCCTGCTCGTCTGACGCGCGCCACCTCGGGTCGCCCGCAGGGGACATGCGGGCGGCGCGAGCTCACTGCGTCGCGTTGCGCGCACCGCTTCGACACGACGCCCTCTATGTCCGCCTGCCCCGCCTGCGCTTCCCTCGACGGCGCACCCCAGCGTGCCGCCTGACGCCGTGGCGCGCGCGCCCGATCCGCTGCTGATCGCCCTTTCGTACCTGATCGCGGTGCTTGCTGCGTCGGTGGCGCTGCGCGTCGCCGCGCGCGCCGCGGGCGGCAGCGGCCGGGCGAGCGCCGGGTGGTGGACGCTTTCCGCGCTCGCGCTGGGCGCCGGCATCTGGTCGACGCATTTCGTCGCGATGCTGGCGCTCGCGCTGCCGGTGCCGGGCCCCTACGACGCGGTCGCGACGGGATGGTCGCTGGTGGCGGCGGCGCTGCTGGCCGGCGGCGCGCTGCGCCTCGCCGCGCACGACGGCTACGCGCTCTGGCGCTTGCTGTGCGCCAGCGTCGTGCTGGCGATCGCCATCGCCTCGATGCACTTCACCGCGATGCCGGCGATGCCGGCGTCGTCTCCCGTGTCGTACGATGCCCCGCTGCTGCGCGTCGTGCTCGCGATCGGCGTCGCGGCCTCGCTGGCGGCCTTGCGCATGGCGGCCCATGCCCGCGACGCGGATGCGGACCGCGCGCGGCGCCGGCGGCTCCTCGCGGCGATCGTCCTCGGCCTCGCGATGGCCGGTGTGGACTACGGCATTGCGGCGGCGAGCCGCTTCGACGCCGTCCCGCCCGGCGCGACCCTCGTGCAGCCGTTCACCGGGTTCTGGCTCGCGGCCGCCATCGCGTGCGTCGCCACCTTGCTGCTGGCGGTGGCGATGCTGGTCGGCGACACGACGCCCGTGCGGCCGGCAGGCGTGGGTCGCTTCACGCTGCGCATCAAGATCGCCGGCGCGTTCCTGCTCGCCACGCTCCTCGCGGGCGGGCTGGTGGTGACCGCGCTCGTCGACCGCTTCGCGGAGGCCGAGCGCGCCGCGCTCTACGAGGCGCATCACATCGCCCGCGCCATCGCGATCGCCGGCGGCCGCGACGTCGTGCGCAATCCCGAGGTGCTGCGCCGCTACCTGACGCAGCTCCACGAGCGCGACGACCGTACGGTGTACGCGCTCGATCCCGCGCAGCGCGTGGTGGCGAGCTTCGATCCCGGGCTGACCGGGTTGCGCATCGCCGATGCGCCGGCGAAGGTGATCGCGGCCGTGCTCGCGGACGGCGTGCGGCGACCCGCGGAGAGCCTCGGCATCGGCGGTCCGCCGGAGCGCGTACTCGTGGCCCCGCTGCGCGCGGAGCCGACCGACATCGGGAGCGCCGTCATCGGCGTGCTGGTCGTCGAGTACTCTGACCTGCACGACACGCTCGTCGCGAGCGCGCGGGCCTCGGCCGAGTGGCTGTCGGCGATCGGCATCGCGGTGGTGGTCCTCATCGCGCTCCTCGGCAGCCGCGTGGCGGCCGCCATCGCCACGCCGATCGCCGAGATGGAGCGCAGCGCCGCCGAGCTCGCGCAGGGACGCTACGACGTCGCGGTGCCGGTGCGCTCGCACGACGAGATCGGCGCGCTCGGCACCGCGTTCAACCGGATGGCGCAGGAGCTGCGCGCCGGCCACGAGCGGAACCTGGCCCACCAGCACGAGCTCGAGGAGCGCGTCGTGCAGCGCACCGCGGCGTGGCAGCACGCCGCCAACGCGCACCGCCAGACCGCGGACGAATTGCAGACGATCGTCGATCACCTCCCGCTCGCGCTCGCCTACGTCGATCGCAGTCTCGTCGTGCGCCATCACAACGCCCGCTTCGCGGCCTGGTGCGGATGCGCCGACGACGCGATCGACGGCAGGCCCGCGCACGAGGTGCTGGGGACGGAGAACTACGCGCGGGTCGAGGGCCACATCACCCGCGTGCTGGCGGGCGACGAGGTGTCCTACGAGCGACCGAACGTCACCCGCGACGGCACGCGGCAGCTCATCGCATCGTCGCTGGTGCCGCGGCGCGACGACGATGGCAGCGTGGTCGGCTTCTACGCGATGGTGCAGGACATCACGGAGCGCCAGCGGGCCACCGAGGCGCTGCGGCGGACCAACGCGCACCTGTCGGAGATCAACCAGCGATTGCGGCAGACGCAGGAGCAGCTCCTGCAGGTGGAGAAGATGGCGTCCATCGGCCAGCTCGCCTCGGGCGTGGCGCACGAGATCAACAATCCGATCGGCTATGTCTACTCGAATCTCGGCACGCTCGACAAGTATCTCGACGGCATCCTGTGCCTGCTCGACCGCTACGGCGCGGCGGAGTCGAAGATCGCCGATCCGGCGACCCTCGCCGACTGCGTGCGGCGAAGGACGCGGCCGACCTCGAGTTCGTGAAGGGCGACCTCGTGGCGCTGCTGTCCGAGTCGCGCGAAGGCATCGCGCGCGTGAAGAAGATCGTGCAGGACCTCAAGAACTTCTCGCGCACGGCGAGCGACGAGACGTGGCAGGTCGCGGACCTGCACGCGGGCATCGAGAGCACGCTCAACATCGTCTGGAACGAGCTCAAGTACAAGGCCCAGGTGGTGCGCGACTTCGGCGAGCTGCCGGCGATCGAATGCCGGCCGTCGCAGCTCAACCAGGTATTCATGAACCTGCTCGTCAACGCGGCGCAGGCGATCCGCCAGCGCGGGACCATCCGCGTGGCCACCGGTGCCGAGGGCGGCCGCGTGTGGGTCGAGGTGGCCGACGACGGCGAGGGCATCCGCCCCGAGCACCTCGCGCGCGTGTTCGACCCGTTCTTCACCACCAAGGCCGGTCGGGGAAGGTACGGGGCTGGGGCTTGCGCTCTCGTACCGCATCGTCGACGAGCATCACGGCCGCATCGACGTGCGCAGCGAGGTCGGCGTGGGGACCCGTTTTCGCGTGTGGCTGCCGATCCGCCAGCCCACGGTGGAGCACGCCGCCGCCGCGTGACCGCGCGGACTACGCCGACGCGTCGCCCTTGTGCGTCAGCCAGTGATGGCGGAACGCGTCGCGGATGCTCTCGCGCAGGACGTCGTCGTCCCATGGCTTCAGCAGGAAGCGGTAGACCGCGCCGCGATTCACCGCGTCGGTGAGCGCGTCCATCTCGATGTATCCCGAGAAGAGGATGCGCACGATGTCCGGATACAGCGATTTCACCCTGGCGAGGAACTCGGCGCCGGTCATCACCGGCATGCGGTGGTCGGAGATGATCACCTGCACCGGATTGAGCGCGAGGAGCTCGAGCGCGTCGGTCGCGTTGGCGGCGGTGAGCACGCGATAGTCTTCGCTGCGCAGCAGGCGCACGAGCGAGGCGACGATGTTCGGCTCGTCGTCGACGATGAGCAGCGACTTGCGCTCGTCGCCGTCCCGCACCGGCTCGGCGAACAGGCTCTTGCGCTCGCGCAGCAGGCGCTCGAATTCCTCGGCGGGAACCGCCTCGCTGAAGTAGAAGCCCTGGATCTGGTCGCAGCGCTCGCGCCGCAGCCACGCCATCTGCGCCTCGGTCTCGACCCCTTCGGCGACGAGCTCGAGTCCGAGGCTGTGACCGAGCGAGATCACCGCGCGCACGATCGCGGCATCGTCGGGATCGGTCGTCACATCGGCGATGAACGACTGGTCGATCTTGAGGCGGTCGAGCGGAAAGCGCTTGAGATAGCGCAGGCTGGAGTAGCCGGTGCCGAAATCGTCGAGCGACAGACCCACGCCGAGCGCCTTCAGCGCGCGCAGCTTCTCGCCGAATCGCTCGGCGTCGTGCATCACGATGTTCTCGGTGAGCTCGAACTCGAGGAGGCTCGGGTCGAGGGCGTGCTCGCGCAGCACGTCGTGGACGCGCGCGACCAGGGCCTCGTCGGCGAACTGCCGCGACGACAGGTTGACCGAGATGCAGACCGACGGCAGCCCCGCGGCCTGCCACGCGCGCAGGCGCCCGCAGGCGCTGCGCAACGCCCAGTCGGACAAGTCCACCGCCAGGCCGCCGCCCTCGATCGCGCCCAGGAAGCGGTCGGGACGCAGCAGGCCGAGCTCCGGATGCTGCCAGCGCACGAGCGCTTCGCCGCCGATGATGCGACCCGAGGCCAGCTCCACCTTGGGCTGGTAGTGCAGCACGAATTCCTCGTCGTCGAGCGCATCGCGCAGGCGATCCTCGAACGCGCGCCGCTCCGAGACGCGCGCGTCGGCGTCCGCGGCGGCGAAGAGGAGGCGCGCTCCGCTCTCCTGCGCGCGGCGGCGCGCGCCCTCGGCGAGCTGCACCAGGCGCTCGGCGTCCTGCGCGTCGGCGGGAAACAGCGCGACCCCGATGCTCGCGCTGATCGGGATGTCGCGCTCGCCGACCTGAACGCTGCCCGACAGCGCGGGAACGATCGCCTGCTCGAGCAGCGCCCCCACGCTCCCGCCATCGATCATGCCGGTGACGAGGATCGCGAACGACGTCGCATCGGTGCGGCACACGGACGCAGAGCGCGGCGCCGCCTCGCGCAGCATGCCGCTCACCGCGCGCACCAGCGCATCGACCGCCTCGCGCCCGCACTGCTGCGCGATCTCGTCCACGCGATCGAGCGCGACGAGGATCAGCGCGCCGGGCGGTCCTCCGTAGCGGACGCCCTCGAGCATTTGCGCCAGCCGGTCGCGAAACAGCGCCGTGCCCGGCAGCCCGGTCAGCGCGTCGTGCGTTGCCTCGTCGGCGGACGGTTCGGCAGCGCCGGAATCGGTGTCCGTGCGCGCGCCAGGGAATTCGCCGGGATCGTTCATCGAGGGAGCGCCAGCGGGGATCGCATGGTGAAGCGGCAAGCAAGCGCTGCGCCTGTGCACGATTATAGGACGCGACCATCGGCGGGGCCCGCGTCCGTCTCGCTCGCCGCATTTTCGCTTGACGTCGCGGGACCCATTTATTTAACCTATCCGTTAAATACAAGCGGCACCGCCATGACGCCCGACCACCTCAGCACCACCTTCGCCGCGCTCGCCGATCCCACGCGGCGCGCGATCCTCGCGCGGCTCGCCAAGGGACACGCATCGGTCTCGGAGCTGGCGGAGCCGTTCGCAATGAGCCTTCCGGCCGTCTCGCGGCACTTGAAGGTGCTCGCGCGCGCCGGTCTCGTCGTGCAGGGGCGGCAGGCGCAGTGGCGGCCGTGCGAGCTCGACGCCGGGCCGCTCAAGGGCGTCTCCGACTGGGTGGCGCACTACCGGCGGTTCTGGGAACAGAACTTCGACCGCCTCGACGCCTATCTCAACGAGGTACAGGACAAGGAAAGGCACCATGGACGCAAGCGCTGATCCCCGAGCCGACGATCGCAGAGCTGGTGCTTGCCCGCACCATTGCGACGGCGGCACGCTGGTGACCCTGCATTCGGGATGACAGACCGCCGGGCGCCGCCGGCAGGTGTTCGAGGAATTCGGCGCCGAGGAAGGCGGCCGGCGGCTGCTCGAGCGGCTTGCGCAGGTGCGGGCGGCCGGCAACCGAAAGAAAAGTCGCGCGGGCGTGTCGATTGCGCGCGCGGCCATTCGTCGTGGAAGAACCGACCCTTCGCGTCCGGGATGCCATGGAAACGTCCGTCCGCCCGCACGATCGCTGTCCCGCGCTGCACCTCGCGCAACGCTATTCCGCCGCGGCATCGGAAGTGTTCGCGGCGTGGCTGCATCCGGCGCTCGTGAAGCGCTGGCTGTTCGCCGGCGCCATGCGGCCACTGGCGGCGGCGGCCGTCGACGCGCGCGAAGGCGGCGGCTTCGTGCTGCTCGCCCGGGATCGCGATCGCATCGTCGAGCATCGCGGCACCTTCCTGCGCATCGCCCCGCCGACGCGCCTCGCCTTCGCGCTCGCGCTGCCGGAAGCGCGGTCCGCAGACACGCGCGTCGACGTCGAAATCGTGCCCGCGATGCGCGGCTGCCGCCTCGAGCTCACCCACGCCGGGGTGCCGCGCGGCGCGGCCGAGGCGGTCGAAGCGCGCTGGCTGGGCTCGCTGTACGGCCTGGCGGAAACGCTGGCGGCCCTCGCCGAAGCGCGTACTCCGGGCGCCGTCGCGGGCACCGGATAATGCGCGGGCGGGCGCGCTGTCGAAATCCCGCATCGCCGTTCGTCGTGGCATTGCAGGAGCGCGGAAACGTCGGCGAACCGTCGCCGGCGCCCGCGGGACTCCCAACCCAACGGAGAGATCACATGCGCTGCATGGTCATGGTAAAGGCGGATCGCGACACCGAGGCCGGCGTGATGCCGACCGAGAAGCTGCTGGCCGACATGGGCAGGTTCAACGAGGAGCTCGTCGAGGCGGGCATCATGGAAGCCGGCGAAGGCCTGCATCCGAGCAGCAAGGGTGCGCGCGTGCGCTTCGACGGCGACCGCCGCACGGTGATCGACGGTCCGTTCGCGGAGACGAAGGAGCTCGTCGCCGGCTTCTGGATCTGGAAGGTGAAGTCGCTCGCGGAAGCCATCGAGTGGGTGAAGCGCTGCCCCAATCCCACCGGCGACTCGTCCGAGATCGAGATCCGCCCGATCCTCGAGGCCGACGATTTCGGCGAAGCGTTCACGCCCGAGCTGCGCGCGCAGGAAGAGCGGCTGCGGGCCGAAGTCGCTGCACGCAAGTAAGCGGCATCGCCCATTCCCATTTCACGAAAGGACACCCTCATGGTCGTGCAACCGTATCTCTTCTTCGACGGACGCTGCGAGGAAGCCATCGAGTTCTACAAGGGCGCGGTGGGCGCGCAGGTCGACATGCTCATGCGCTACAAGGACGCGCCGGAGTCGCCGCCGCCCGGCATGCTGCCACCCGGCTCCGAGAACAAGGTGATGCATGCCGCGCTGCGCATCGGCGACTCGATCGTGATGGCCTCCGACGGCGATTGCGGCGGCACGTCGCAGTTCGCCGGCTTCTCGCTGTCGCTGACGGCCGCGGACGACGCCGAGGCGGAACGCCTGTTCGCCGCGATATCCGCGGGCGGGCAGGTCAAGATGCCGATGGGCAAGACGTTCTTCGCGTCCAGGTTCGGCATGTGCACCGATCGCTTCGGCATGGGCTGGATGGTGATCGCGGGCGCCTGACGCATCGGCGTCGATGCGGGCGCGATTGCCGCCTGGCGCGGCATCGCGCCGGGCCGCGGTCCCGACCGCGCCAACGGGGAGAACGACATGCGCTTCATGTTGCTGATGATTCCGCAAGGCTACGAGTGCGCCCCGCCGGGCGAGCCTGCCCGCCGCGCGAGGCGATGGCGGCGATGATGCAAGTACAACGAGTCGCTGCAGAAGGCGGGCGTGCTGCTCGCGCTCGACGGCCTGCATCCGCCCTCGATGGGCGCGCGCGTGTCGTTCGCCGGCGGCAGGCCGCGCGTGACCGACGGCCCGTTCGCGGAGGCGAAGGAAGTGATCGGCGGCTACTGGATGCTCCAGGTGAAGTCGCGCGACGAGGCGATCGCGTGGGCCTCGCGCTGCCCGGCCGCCGACGGCCAGACGTGATCGAGGTGCGGCAGGTGCACGAGCTCGCCGATTTCGGCGACGACCTGCACGCGCAGGCCGCGTGCTTTCCCGACGCGCCACGTCCGTCGCGGCCCGCGTGACGGTCCCCGCGTGAATCGCGCAGGGTCACGGCGGTGACCGGCGAATCGCCGACGCGCCGGGCGATCGACGCGGTCTGGCGCATCGAGTCCGCGAAGATCATCGCCGAGCGTCGCACGCATGGTGCGCGACGTCGGCCTGGCCGAGGAGCTGGCGCAGGACGCGCTCGTCGCCGCGCTCGAGACGTGGCCCGCCAACGGCGTGCCGGACAATCCCGGCGCCTGGCTCATGACCACCGCGAAGCACCGCGCGCTCGACCGGCTGCGCCAGCGCAAGCTGCGTCGAGCGCAAGCACGAGGAACTACGGCCGCGAGCTCGAGGTCGAGCAGGAGTTGCGCGAGACCGATCCCGCGGACGCGCTCGACGACGACATCGGCGACGACCTGCTGCGGCTCGTGTTCATCGCGTGCCATCCGGTGCTGTCGACCGAGGCGCGCGTCGCGCTGACGCTGCGCCTGCTGGGCGGCCTCACCACCGACGAGATCGCGCGCGCGTTCCTCGTGCCGGAAGCCGACCATCGCGCAGCGCATCGTGCGCGCCAAGCGCACGCTCGCCGAGGCGCACGTGCCGTTCGAGGTGCCGCGCGCCGACGAGCTCGCGCCGCGCGGCTCTCGTCGGTGCTCGAGGTGCTCTACCTCGTCTTCAACGAGGGCTACTCGGCGACCGCGGGCGACGACTGGATGCGCCCCGCGCTGTGCGACGACGCGCTGCGCCTCGGCCGCATCCTCGCGGAGCTGATGCCGCGACGAGCCCGAGGTGCACGGCCTCGTCGCGCTGATGGAGATCCAGGCGTCGCGCCTGCGGCGCGCGCGTCGGCGCCGGACGGCGAGCCGATCCTGCTGCTCGACCAGGACCGCGCGCGCTGGGACCAGCTGCTCATCCGCCGCGGTCTCGCCGCGCTCGCGCGCGCGGAGGCGCTGGCGCGGCACGCTCGGGCCGTACGCGCTGCAGGCCGCGATCGCCGCCTGCCACGCACGTGCGCGCGCCGCGGACGAGACCGACTGGGCAGCGCATCGCCGCGCTCTACGACGCGCTGGCGCAGGTTGCGCCCTCGCCCGTCGTCGAGCTGAATCGCGCCGTCGCGGTCGCGATGGCGTTCGGGCCCGCGGACGGGCTCGCGCTCGTCGATGCGCTGCGCACCGAGCGCATCGCTCGCGGGCTATCACCTGCTGCCCAGCGTGCGCGGCGACCTGCTGTCGCAGCTCGGCCGCGCACGCCGAAGCGCGCGGGCGAGTTCCGCCGCGCGGCCGAGCTCACGCGCAACGAGCGCGAGCGCGAGCTGCTGCTCGCCCGCGCGGCACAATGCGTCCGTGCCATCGATCCGTCTTAACCCAACGGGACCGACGATGAGCACACGCAGCGCGCAGCACGATTCGTTCGCCATCGAGCACCACTACGCAGCCCCGCCCGCTCGCGTATTCGCGGCGTGGTCGGACGCGGCCGCGAAGCGCCGATGGTTCGTCGGCCCGAACGGCTGGCGGGAGGTCGAGCGGTTGGTGGACTTCCGCGTCGGCGGCCGCGAGCGCGGCACGCGCATGCTGCTCGACAGGCTCGAAGCCGCGCTCACGGCGGGCTAACGCGCACCGACCGCCGACGATGCGGCGAGCGTGTTTCGTTGCTTGTCGTGCTTCGGTTTATTGTATACGATCGTCTCCCACGACGACGGCTCGCGCGGACACCCGCGCCGCGCGCCACGAGGACCAAAAGTCCCGCGCCGCCGCGTCACCTGGAGGAGGACTTGATGCGTACCCCGTACAGGATTCTGATCCTCGGAGCGTCCTACGGCTCCCTGCTGGCGAGCAAGCTGCTCGCCGCCGGCCACCACGTGCACCTCGTGTGCCTGCCCGCCGAAGCGGCGCTCGTCAACGCGGAAGGCATCCGCGTGCGCATGCCGGTGAAGGGCCGCGAGGCGCTGGTCGAGGTCGACTCGCGCAAGCTTCCCGGCACGCTCTCCGCGTCGGGCCCGCAGGACGTCGATCCGTCGCGACTTCGACCTCGTCGCGCTCGCCATGCAGGAGCCGCAGTACCGCTCGCCGGGCGTGCGCGAGCTGCTCGACCGCGGTCGCGCAGGTCGCGCGTGCCCTGCATGTCGATCATGAACATGCCGCCGCTGCCCTATCTCGCGCGCCTGCCGGGAATCGCGGCGTCCGAGTTCCGCCACTGCTACACCGATCCCACGGTGTGGGACGACTTCGATCCGGCGCTGATGACGCTGTGCAGCCCCGACCCGCAGGCGTTCCGGCCGCCGGAGGAGAAGGTGAACGTGCTGCAGGTGAGCCTGCCGACCAACTTCAAGGTGGCGCGCTTTCCGTCGGACGCGCACACCGCCATGCTGCGCGAGCTGCAGGCGGACATCGAGGCGGTTCGTTACGACACGGGCGACGGCAGCAGCGTCGAGCTGCCGGTGAAGCTCAAGGTGCACGACTCGGTGTTCGTGCCGCTCGCGAAGTGGAGCATGCTGCTCACCGGCAACTATCGCTGCGTGCAGAGGGACTCGATGCGCTCGATCCGCGACGCGGTGCACAGCGACCTCGACGCAGTCGCGCTCGGTGTACGACTGGGTGTCCGCGTTGTGCCGCGACCTGGGCGCCGCCCCCACCGACCAGGTGCCGTTCGAGAAATACGCGAACGCGGCGCAGGGGCTCGCGAAGCCGTCGTCCGCCGCGCGCGCGCTCTTCAGCGGCGCACCCAACATCGAGCGCGTCGACAGCCTGGTGCAGAGCATCGCCGCGCGGCGCGGGCTGCACTCCCCCGTGGTCGACGAGGTGGTCGCGGCGGTCGAAGCGAAGCTGTCCGCCAACCGGCAGGCGACGCGGCAGTAACGCGTTGCGTCAGGCGCGCTCGCGCAGCGGCGGCGCGGGTGCGTCGCCGTCGCGCACCTCCGGGCCTGCATCGTGCGGTGGATGCGGCGCGCTCCAGTCGCCGTCCTCGTCGGCAGGCTCCGGCTCGTCTTCCCACGAGTAGCGCTTGCGCGGCGGAACGTCGCGCGCGGCGCAGCGCGATCGCGAGCAGCCACGCCGATCACGGCCGCGGCGAGGTGCGTCTCCCACGACACGCCGAGCTTGATCGGCAGCACGCCCCACACCAGCGCGCCGTACAGGAACGCGACGAGCAGCGATGCCGCGATGGCGCGCCGGTCGCGGCGGATCATGCCGGCGACGAACACGTAGCTCACGAGGCCGTACACGATGCCGCTCGCGCCGATGTGGATCGAGTCGCGTCCGAACAGCCACACCGCGACGCCCGGACCGAAATAGATCGCGGGCAGCACGAAGCGCGACGCATCGGGATAGAGGAACAGCATCGCGGTGCCCGCGATCGCGAGCGGCAGCGCGTTGCGACAGCAGGTGCGCGAAGTCGGCGTGCAGCAGCGGCGCGGCGACGACCCCGGCCAGACCCGCGAGATCGCGCGGATGCACGCCGAAGCGCTGCAGGTCGAGGCCCATCGCCACGATTCGCCATGTGCACGATGCCGAGCACCGCGACGAACGCGAGCGCGAGGATCCACGCGGCCTGGAAATCCGCCTTCGATTGCGGGGAATGGACGTACGCGGGATCGCTGGCGTGGATGTGCATGGGCGGCAGGGGGACGGCGCGGCGACTCGCGCGCCGCGCCCATCCTTCCATAGTCGGCGCCGTGGCGCAGGTTTTCAATGGGCCGCTCGTCGGGATGACGCCGCGCAAGGGACGGTGCCGGCGCTTCCCCTATAATTCATTCATCGAGCCAGGGAGGGATCGGCAATGAAGTGCACGGTGGTGGGTTCGCGCTATTTCGGCGCGACGGTCTTCGACGGCCTTGCGCAAGGAAGGCATCGACATCGCGCACGTCGTCGCGCCCGCCGCAGACGACCGGCTCGCGATCGCCGCGCAGGCGGCCGGCATCTCGGTGCACGTGCTCGCGAATCCGAAGCTCGTTCCGGCCGAGGCCGATCCCCGAGGGCACCGATCTCATCATCGCCGCGCACACGCACGCGCGCGTGAGCAACGAGGCGCTGGCGCGCTCGCGCCTGGGCGGCATCGGCTACCACCCGTCGCTGCTGCCGCGGCATCGCGGCATCGCGGCCGTCGAATGGACGATCCTCGAAGGCGATCCGATCGCGGGCGGCTCGGTGTATCACCTGGCCGACGGCTGGGACAAGGGCGCGGTCGCCGCGCAGGACTGGTGCTTCGTCGCGCGCGGCGAATCGGCGCGCGACCTGTGGGAGCGCGCGCTGGCGCCGATGGGGCTTGCGCCTGCTCGCGCAGGTGGTGCACCACGCCGACGAGCACGGCAGCCTGCCCGCCTACGCGCAGGACGAGCGCTTCGCCACGCGCGCACCGATGATCAAGCGGACCGTTTCGCTGACGGAGGAGAACACACCCATGATCACTTCGCTCGTGGTCACCGTGATCGGCCCCGATCGCCCCGGCATCGTGAGCCTGCTGTCCGCGAAGGCGCAGGGCTTCGGCGCCAACTGGGCGGGCAGCCGCATGGCGAGCCTCGCCGGCCACTTCGCGGGGATGGTGCATTTCGAGGTGCCGCCGGAGAACGCCGACGCGCTGCCGCGGCCGCTGCTCAAGGCGCTCGAGTCGTCGGACCTCAGGATCCTGATCGAGAAGAGCGGCGGCGCGCGCGGTGCCCGAGGGACGGCGCGCGGTCAAGCATCGAGGTGGTCGGCCACGACCGCCCGGGCATCGTGCGCGACATGTCGGGCGCGCTCGCGCAGCGCGGCGTCTCCATCGTCGAGCTGCACACGGAGATCGTGAGCGGCGCGATGACCGCCGAGCACCTGTTCAAGGTGAAGGCGATCCTGCTCGTGCCGAAGAACGTGACCAACGACGAGGTGCGCCGCGCGATGGAAGCGCTGGCCAACGAGATGATGGTCGACCTCGAGCTGGGCGAGAAGACGGGGTAAGTATTCCCCGGCACAGATGGCCGCCCCCGTTTGGTCATGCTTTCAGTCGGTGATGCCGAGAAGGAGGAGATCGTGGCCATAGATCCGAACTGTGATTGAGGCCGTGGCCTCCGTCCCTGGTGGAATACGCTGATCGGGGCGCTCGGATGCGAGGGACGTGATCAGGCAACGATCGACGCTGCGAAGTACCCGCACACGGCGGCCATGTCCAGCCACCTGCAGAACCCGGCGGCGAAAGATACCTACCGACGACGCAAGGCGATCGTCGAGCCGTCCAACGGCTGGATCAAAGCCGTGCTCGGTTTCCGGCAATTCAGTTTCCGGGGCTTCAAGAACGTGCGGGCCGAGTGGCAACTCGTCTGCCTCGCGCTGAATCTACGGCGACTGGCCTACTTGGCATGACCAGATCGCAACGGCAGATGCCAACCGATCGTCTGCACGCTCTGGAGCGACACCGATGACCTGGTTTCGCCTCACGCACCACGCCGAGATGGCCGAGCTCGCGTTCGCAAATCAAACTTTCGACGCCGATGCCCGCATCGTGTCGGACTGCCGCGAAGACTCCTAGTCGCCGATCTGCTGCAGCAGATACAGCCGCTGGTAGATGCCGCCGGCGATCGCCATCAGCTCGTCGTGCGTGCCCTGCTCCGCGATGCGGCCGTGGTTCAGCACGACGATGCGGTCGGCGGCGCGGATCGTCGACAGCCGGTGCGCGATGGCGATGACGGTCGTGCGGCTCGCCAGCGCCGCCACCGCCGCCTGCACCTCGCGCTCGGTTTCGCTGTCGATGCGCGAGGTCGCCTCGTCGAGGAACAGCACGCGCGGACGGCCGGCGAGCGCACGGGCGACCGCGATCAGCTGCTTCTGTCCCGCCGACAGGCGCGCCCCGCCTTCGCCGAGCGGCGTGTCGTAGCCGCGCTCGAGCCGCTCGATGAAGCCGTGCGCATGCGCGGCGCGCGCCGCGGCCGCGATCGCGTCCTCGCTGAGCCCGCGGCCCATGTCGATGTTCTCGCGCGCGCTCGCCGCGAGCAGGAACGGCTCCTGCGGCACCAGGCCCGACGTCCGCGCGGAACTGCGCGTCGCCGATCTGCGCGAGCGGGATGCCGTCGATCTCGATGCGCCCGGCCTGCGGCGTGTAGAAGCGCAGCAGCAGCGCGAGCAGCGTCGACTTGCCGCTGCCGGTGTGGCCCGACGATGCCGACGAAGCTGCCGGCCGGCACCGCGAGCGAGACGTCGTGCAGCACCGGCGTGCGCCGGATCGTAGCCGAAGGTCACGCTGGCGAGCTCGACGCGGCCCGCGCCGATGCGGCGCGAGTGCGTCGCGCGCGGCGCCTCGCCCTCGTGCATCAGCGCGTCGACGCGCGACGCCGCGACCACCGATTGCTGCAGCGTGGAGAACTGCAGCGTGATCTGGATCAGCGGCTCGACCACCCGCGCGACGTAGGCGATGAACGCGTACAGCAGGCCCGACTTCCACGCCCTGCATCTGCGTGGCGTGCCGACCGCGGCGACGATGCGCCACGATCAGCAGGATGTTGACGAAGTCGAGCGCGGGCCGCAGGAGCCATGCGTTGGCGCGCAGCGCGCCCAGGCGCGCGTGGTAGTGCGCGTCGTTGGTGCGCGCGAAGCGCTGCGCGAAGCGCCGGCGCCGCGCCGGCGGCCTGCAGCACGCTCATGCCGGCGATGCCTTCGGCCATCTGCGCGTTGATGTCGCTGCGCAGCGCGCGCGTGGCGCGTCACCGCGGTCGGCCGAGAGCTTCTGGTAGCCCCACACGATGCCGACGGTCGCCGGCACCAGCAGCAGCACGATCAGCATGAGCCGCCAGTCGAGCCACAGCATCGCCGACGGCGACGCCGAAGAGCACGGTGAGGCCGACCAGCGACCTCGAACAGCGCCTTGGTGTAGAGCTCCTTCACCGCCTCCGTGTCGTTGGTGATGCGGCTCACGAGCTGGCCCGTGATCGCGCGGTCGAAGAAGCTCATCGGCAGCGCGCATCACGTGGCCGTAGACCGCCTCGCGCAGCCGCCGCACCGAGCGCGTGGACAGGCCCGCGAGCCGCAGGAGCTGGAAGTAGCGGATCGACGGTCGCGAGCACGCCCGTCGCGAGATAGCCCGCGAGCAGCAGCGCGATCATCGCGCACGTCGGCGACGCGCGGCACGAGGTAGTGGTCGATGAAGCGCTTGCCGAAGATCGGGCCGGCGGCCTCGAGCAGGCCGGCCACGGCACAGCCACAGTGCGGCGCGCACGACCACGTGCGCGATCCGGACGCGCGGCCCACCACAGCAGCGCTACCGCACGGCGACGCTCGCCCTTGTCGATGCGGCGCAGGTCCGGATGCGCTTCGGCGGTGGAGGCGGCGCCGCTCATCGCCGGCTCGCCGCGCGGGTGAAGGCGGGCGCCGGTCACGCGCGCCTCCAGGCTCGCCTCGAGCTGCTGGTAACGCCACTGCGCCGCGTACCAGCCGTCGCGCGCGCACCAGCGCGTCGTGCGTGCCGCGCTCGACGATGCGGCCGTCCTTCAGCACGAGGATCTCCTGCGCGTCCATGACCGCGGACAGCCGGTGGCTGACGATGATCGCGGTGCGCCCGCCGCGCACCTCGCGCAGGTGCGCGAGGATGCGCGCCTCGGTGCCGGTGTCGACCGCCGACAGCGCGTCGTCGAGCAGCAGCAGCGGCGCCTGCGCAAGCAGCGCGCGCGCGATCGCCACGCGCTGGCGCTGGCCGCCGGACAGCGTGACGCCGCGCTCGCCCACGAGCGTGTCGTAGCCGTCGGCGAAGCGCAGGATGTCCGCGTGCAGGTCGGCCATGCGCGCGGCGTGCTCGACCTCCTCGCGCGACGCGTCCGGCGCGCGCCAGCGCGATGTTGTCGGCGATCGACGCCGAGAACAGGAACGGCTCCTGCGGCACCCACGCCATCGCCGCGCGCAGCGCGGCGAGCGAGAACTCGGGCAGCGCGTGCTCGCCCCAGGCGATGCGTCCGGCGTCGGGCTCGTAGTGGCGCAGGATGAGGTGCAGCAGCGTCGACTTGCCGGCGCCGGTCGGACCGACGATGCCGAGCGTCTGCGCCCGGGAGCGAGCGCGAAGCTCGACGTCGCGCACCGCGACCGGCGGCACGCCGGAGTCGCCCTCGCCCGCGGCGTCGGATACGCGAAACGCACGCCGGAAGCGCAGGCGCCGGCGGGCGGCGTCTCGCGCGTACCGCGCGTCGGCCATCGACAGCGGCGCGCGCAGCACGGGATCGAGGCGCTCCCACGCGGCCTTGCCGCGCTCGATCAGCGACAGCACCCAGCCCGCCGCGAACATCGGCCAGATGAGCTGCGTGAGGTACATGGTGAACGCGGTGAGCGTGCCGATGGTCATCTCGCCGCGCCACACGAGCAGGCCGCCGACGCCCAGCGTCAGCATCGACGCCGCCGTCAGCGTGATCCCGACCGCCGGCTCGTAGGCCGATTCCCATTTCTGCGCGTCGTAGCCGCGCGCTCGCCGCGCGCTCGCGCGCGCTCGGCGAAGTCGGACGCCGGCGCGGTCCTCGAGCCCGAGCGCGCGCAGCGTGCGCACCGCGGCCATCGGTTTCCTGCACGTGCTCGTTGAGGTCGGAGAAGCGGTCGAGCGACGCGCGCCATGCGTCGTGCACCTCGGTGGAGATGCGCCAGAAGGCGAGCGCCATCAGCGGAAACGGCAGCAGCGCGACGAGGCCGAGCCGCCAATCGACGCCGAGCGTCATCATCGCGACGACCAGCACGAGCGTGAGCGTGCCGTCGAACGCCGGCGAGGAAGGCCTCGCCCGCGGCCATCTCGACCGCGTCGACGTCGTTGGTGGCGAGCGCCATCAGGTCGCCGGTGCGCTGGCGATGGAAGAACGACGGCGCCCTGCAGTGTCAGCCGCTCGTACAGGGACGTGCGCAGCTCGATGCCCAGCCGGAACGCCGCGCTGAAGAGCGCGATCCGCCAGCCCACGCGCAGCAGGTAGATCGCCACGCCCATGGCGATCAGGATCGCGAGCTCCTGCGCCAGCGCCATGCCCGTGAGACGGTCGGCGACGAGGCCGTCGATGAGGTGGCCGATCCGGCGCGGCACCCACACGGTCAGCACCGCGATCGCGGTGAGCATCGCGGCGGCGCCGGCATAGGCATTGCGGTGCCGCCACGCGAAGCGGCCGACGAGGGAATACAGGCTCACGACGGCTAGGGCGGCGGCACGCGAGGCACCGCCGGCACGGGGCGGGACGGCGCCCGCGAGGGCTGCGATTGTAACCGGTCGGAGCCGTGCACGCCGCTCCGCGCCGACCCGCATACAATCGGGGCCCGTGCCGACAACGACAGCGAGGAATCGCGATGATGGACGTATCCGCCGCACGTGCGGCTTCGCTGGGGCGACGGCTGTCCGCCGCCGTCGCGGCGGCATCGCGGTCGCGGCCGCATGGCCGCTCGCCGCCGCAGCGCAGGCATACCCGACGCATGCGATCCGCATGATCGTGCCCTACCCCGCCGGCGGCTCGGTGGACGTGCTCGGCCGCGCGATCGCGGACAAGCTCACCGCGTCGCTCGGGCAGCCGGTGGTGGCCGACAACCGCGTCGGCGCCACGGGCGCGATCGCGCATCAGCTGGTGGCGACGTCGCCGCCGGACGGCTACACGATCGGCATGTCGGGCACGTCGCCGCTGGTGCTCGCGCCGTACCAGATCAAGAACCTGCCGTACGATCCGACGAAGGACTTCGCCTACCTCGCGTGCCCGGGCACGACGCCGTTCGTGCTCGACGTGCATCCGTCGCTGCCGGTGAAGAACGTGCAGGAGCTGGTCGCCTACGCGAAGGCGAATCCGGGCAAGCTCAACTTCGGATCGGCCGGCATGGGCAACTCCGCGCACCTGTCCGCCGAGCTCTTCAAGCGCGCGACGGGCATCGACATGGTGCATGTCCCGTACAAGGGCAACGCGATCGCGATGCAGGACCTCATCGCCGGCAACATCCAGGTGCTGTTCGACCCCGTGCAGACGTCGATCCCGCAGATCAGGTCCGGCAAGGTTCGCGCGCTCGCGGTGACCAGCAAGACGCGCTTCGCCGACCTGCCCGACCTGCCGACGGTGGCCGAATCCGGCTACCCGGGCTACGAGTTCGTGGTCTGGTACGCGCTGATCGCGCCTGCCGGCACGCCGGCGCCGATCGTCGCCCGGTTGAATGCCGACATCAACAAGGCGGTGAGCGATCCGGAGATGAAGAGGAAGTTCGCCGCGCTCGGCGCCGACCTCACCGAATCGAAGCCCGACGAGTGCGCCGCGTTCGTCAAGAGCGAGCTCGCCCTGTGGGGCAAGCTCATGGCCGAGGTCGGCATCAAGCCCGAGTGAAGCGATGACGCGCGAACACCACGAAGTGGTTGCCGAATGGGTGCACCTGCAATACGCCGAGCAGGCGACGTTTCGCGAGGTGTACGGCTTCGCGAGCGCGCAGGGCACGGTGAACCTCGAAGGCATTCGCTACGTGCCCAGGGGACGTCCGTCGCGCACGCTGATGGTGTACATGCACCCGGCGTCGACGCTGCAGCTCCTGCCGGTGCCGCGCGCGATGGCCCGGCGCGGCATGCACGTGCTTTGCGCCGGCAGCCGCTACGCGCGCAACGACACCGCGCTCATCATGGAGAAGGTGGTGCTGGACTTCGCCGCCTACGTGCGGCACGCGAAGGAGGCGTGGGGCTACGAGCGCGTGGTGCTCGCGGGCTGGTCGGGTGGAGGCTCGCTGTCGCTCCTCTACCAGGCGGAGGCCGAGCAGCCGACCCTCAGGCATACCCCGGCGGGCGATCCGGTCGACGTGGCCGGCGCGCAGCTGGTCCCCGCGGACGCGGTGATCTTCCAGGCCGCGCACGTATCGCGTGCGGTGATGCTCGCCGAGGTCATCGATCCGTCGGTACGCGACGAGGACGATCCGGACGACCGCGACGTCGAGCTCGATCTCTACGATCCGCGCAACCCGCACCGGCCGCCCTACTCGCCCGAGTACATCGCACGCTACCGCGCCGCGCAGCTCGCGCGCATCCGCCGGCGCACGGCATGGGTGCGGGACATGCTGGAGCGCTTCCGCACGCGCGGGGGCGCGGAGGTCGAGCGCGGTTTCGTCACGCATCGCACGCTCGCCGATCCGCGCTTCCTCGATCCCGCGCTCGATCCCAACGACCGGCCGATCGGCACGTGCTACCTCGGCAATCCCGAGACCGTGAACACGGGTCCGGTCGGCATCGGCCGCTTCTCGACGCTGCGCGCGTGGCTGTCGCAATGGTCGGTGGACGACACCAATGCGCATGGGGAGAAGTGCGCGGCGCGCATCCGCGTGCCGCTGCTCGCGATCGAGAATTCAGCGGACGATGCGGTGCCCCAGCCGCACACGCGGCGCATCTTCGACGCGACGGCGAGCGCCGGACAAGTCGTTCCGCGTCATCAAGGGCGCGACGCACTACTACGTCGGGCAGCCGGAGCTGATGGAGTCGGCGATCGATCTGACGCTGGAATGGCTGGCGGAGCGCAAGCTCTTCGCGTAGCGGGTGGGGCCCTGCTCCTGCCTGCGGCACGCTAGGCCGCCGGCAGGTGAATCTCGAACCGCGTGCCGCCGCCTGCCGAATCGGTGATCACGAACTGCCCCGAATGTGCGAGCGCGATCTCGTTCGCGATCGCGAGCCCGAGGCCGGTGCCGCCTTCGCTCGCGTTGTCGCCGCGATAGAAGCGCTGCACCACGCGGCTGCGCTCGGCCACCGGAATGCCGGGGCCCGTGTCCTCGACGATCACCGTGGGTTCGGGCAGCAGCCGCACGGAGACGGTGACGCGCGCATTCGGCGGACAGTACTTGAGGGCGTTGTCGAGCAGGTTGTTGATGGCCTCGGCGACGAGCGCGGCGTCGATTTCCACGAACGCGTGGTCGGATGTCTCGTCGAAGCCGAGATCGATCGCGGCGGCCACCGCCGCCGGCACCCAGTTGCGCGCCGTGTCGAACGCGAGCTCGTAGAGGTCGGTGCGGACGCGATTCGCGCCGGACTGCGCGTCCGGCTCGGCCCGCGACAGCAGCAGCAGCTGGTTGGCGAGCCTCGTCGCGCGATGCACCGAGACCTGCAGCCGTCCGATCGCGGCACGCATCTCCTCGGGCGTGCCGCAGTGGAGCGCCTGCTCCGCCTGCAGGTTGAGCGCGGTGAGTGGCGTGCGCAGCTGGTGCGCGGCGTTGGCGATGAACGTGCGATGGGCGAGCGCCGCGGCGTCGAGGCGCGCGATCGTGGCATTCAACGCCTCGATCAGCGGCTGCATCTCGGCCGGCATGTTGTCGCCCGAGACGGCCCGCAGCCGGCGATAGCTGATGTCGCGCAGCGACGTGGATAGGGCGTACAGCATTTCCGTCTGCACGAAGATCGCGCGATAGGCGATCCAGCCCGCGATCACCAGCAGCACGATCTGCGGCACCCACACGGTCAACAGGATCTCCTCGGCCAGGCGATCGCGCTTGCGCGTGGTCTCGCCGACCACGATGGTCACCTCCTCGCTGCGCGGCGGCAGCGGCGTCGAAACGACGACCCAGCGCATCGGAAAGCCTTCCGCCTCGGCGTCGAAATACCGGTAGTTGTAGTGCAGTTCCTCGTTGCGTCCGTGCAGGGGCACCTGGCGCCCGGCGATGAGGCCGCTCTCCGAGCCCTCGACGCGAAATTGGATGTGATCCTCCGCGTCCCACTCGAACATCTCCTGCGCGATCTTCGGCAGGTTGAGCGCGGCAAGACCCCCCGTCACGCGCACCTGTTGCGCGAGACTCTGCGCGGAGTCGTACAGCCAGCGATCGTAGATGCGGTCGGCATAGTGCCGCGCCGCCCACGACGTGATGGCGCCGCCGATCGCGAACAGCGCGAGCAGCGGCAGCGCGAGCTGCAGCACAAGCCTGCGGCGCAGGCTCGCCGATGCGGCGGGCGCGCGCGCCATCTAGCGGACGGGGGGAACCTGCCGCAGCAGGTAGCCGAAGCCGCGCACGGTGACGATCTCGACGTCGTTGGCCTGGATCTTGTTGCGGATGCGGTGGACGTAGACCTCCACCGTCTTGTCGCCGATGTCCTCGTTGAGCTCGGACAGCGTCTCCGTGAGCTGCGCCTTGGTCACCACCCGGCCCGCGTTCTTCATGAGCCGACGCAGCACGAAGAGCTCGCGCGGCGTCAGCGGCAGCGCGGCGTCCTGCGCGAGCACCCGCGACTCGTCGGCAGTGAGCTTCAGGGTGCCGAGCACGAGCTCCTGCGGCGCGGCGCGATCGGAGCGCCGCAGGACCGCGCGGATGCGCGCGTCGAGCTCCGAGATGTCGAACGGCTTCACGATGTAGTCGTCGGCGCCCGCGCGCAGCCCGCCGACGCGCTCGACCGGCTGGTCGCGCGCCGTGAGGCAGATCACGGGCAACGGATCCGCGCGTGCGCGAAGCTCGCGCAATACCTCCGCGCCATCGCGGTCGGGCAGGCCCAGGTCGAGCAGCATGAGGCTGGGCGACCAGCATTTCGCCTGCGCGAGCGCGTCGGCGGCGGTGCCCACGGCCTGCAGCATGTAGCCCAGACGCCCGAGCTCGAGCGCCAGCATGCGGGCGATATGCGGGTCGTCCTCGACCGCCAGGATCCTGATCTGCACGTTGCGAATTTACCGCGAATGGCGAGTCGCCGCGCGCGCAATCCGCTGGACTTGCTGCGCCGCACACCGGAAAGTGAAAGCGAACTGAAAGGTTGCGGACCTAAAGTTCCGAATCGCCAGCATTTGATCCCGGCCGCCAGGCCCCACAACCAAAAAGGCTCATCTCCGGTGGATTTCATACGCGGTCCGAAGGACTTCTGGGCGGGCGTGCTGTTCATCGCCCTCGGCATCTTCGCCATTGTCATCGGCTCCAACTATTCGCTCGGCACCGCCGCGCGCATGGGGCCCGGCTACTTCCCGCGCATACTCGGCATCCTGCTGATCGTGCTCGGCGCGATCGTCGCCTTCTCGGGCCTGCGGGTGCCCGGCGTCAAGATAGCCGCATGGCACTGGCGGCCGACGCTGGTGGTGCTCGGGTCGGTGGTGGTCTTCGGCCTGATCGTCGACAAGCTCGGCATGGCGATCACCACGGTATTGCTGATCGTGGGTTCCGCGGCGGCGAGCCACGAGTTCCGCCCCCGGGAGGCACTGATCTCGGGCGTGATCCTGTCGGCACTGGCGGTCGGCGTGTTCGTCGTCGGCCTCGGGGTGCAGCTGCCGATCTGGCCCACCTTCTTCGGCCGGGACTGATCGCATGGAGCTCCTCCAGCACCTCGCGATCGGCTTCGGCGTCGCGCTCACGCCCGTGAATCTGGTGTACGCGCTGGTCGGCTGCCTCCTCGGCACGCTGATCGGCGTGCTGCCGGGCATCGGCCCCGTCGCGACCATCGCGATGCTCCTTCCGACCACTTACGCGCTGGAGCCGGTCTCCGCGCTGATCATGCTGGCCGGCATCTTCTACGGCGCACAGTACGGCGGCTCGACCACGGCGATCCTCCTCAACATGCCGGGCGAGGCCTCGTCGGTGGTCACCTGCCTCGACGGCCACCAGATGGCCCGGCAGGGCCACGCCGGGGCCGCGCTCGCGATCGCGGCGCTGGGCTCGTTCTTCGCCGGTACCGTGGCCACGATGCTGGTCGCAGGCGTCGCGGTGCCGCTCTCGGAACTCGCGCTCAAGTTCGGCCCCGCGGAGTACTTCTCCCTCATGGTGCTGGGCCTCATCGGCGCCGTGGTGCTCGCGAGCGGATCGCTCGTCAAGGCGATCGCGATGATCGTCACCGGGCTGCTGCTCGGCATCGTGGGCACCGACGTCAACTCGGGCACGCAGCGCTTCGTGTTCGGCGTCCCGGAGCTTTCGGACGGCATCGGCGTCGTCGGCGTGGCCATGGGGCTGTTCGGCTTCGCCGAGATCATCACCAACCTCGAGTCGACGGAAAAGCGCGTGCTCGTCACCAACAAGGTGAAGGGCCTCTGGTTAACGAAGGAGCAGTTCAAGGCGGCGTGGCCCGCGGTACTGCGCGGCACGGGTTTGGGTTCGATCCTCGGTATCCTCCCCGGGGGTGGGGCAATGCTCTCCTCCTTCGCTTCTTACACGATCGAGAAGAAGATCTCGAAGACGCCCGAGAGGTTCGGCAAGGGCGCGATCCAGGGCGTGGCGGGTCCGGAGTCGGCGAACAACGCCGGCGCGCAGACCTCGTTCATCCCGCTGCTCACCCTCGGCATCCCCGAGAACGCGGTGATGGCGATGATGGTCGGCGCGATGACCATCCACAACATCCAGCCGGGTCCCCAGGTGATGACGTCCAACCCGGGCCTGTTCTGGGGGCTCATCGCGTCCATGTGGATCGGCAACCTGATGCTCGTCGTCCTGAACCTGCCGATGATCGGGATGTGGGTGAAGCTCCTCACGGTCCCGTATCGCCTGCTCTATCCGGCGATCCTCCTGTTCTGCGCGATCGGCGTGTACACGGTGAACAACACCGACATGGACGTGTCGATGACCGCGTTCTTCGGGTTCCTGGGCGTGCTGTTCATGAAGCTGGGCTGCGAGCCCGCGCCGTTGCTGCTGGGCTTCGTGCTGGGACCGATGATGGAGGAGAACCTCCGGCGCGCGATGCTGCTGTCCCGCGGCGACCCGAGCGTGTTCCTCACGCGGCCGATCTCCGCCGGCATGCTCATCGCCGCGGTGCTGCTGATCGTGATCATCGCGCTGCCGAACATCCGCAAGAAGCGCGAGGAAGCGTTCACCGAGGAATGACGCGGGAAACCCGCGGCCGCGGCCGCGGGCGGTGTGGAGGGGAGAAAAACGAAACAGGGAGCCGCGGCTCCCTGTTTCGTTTGGCGCGAACGGCGCGCGGATGACTACCGCTTGGCGCGCCGCGCCTGCGAGCCTCCGTTGCGCGAGCCCCAGCCCGGCTTGGCCGGGGCGCCGCGCGCGCCGCCCCACGCGCCCTTGCCCGGCGCGGAGCGCTTGCGCGCATCGCCGTCGTGCGGCGCGCGTGCCCGCGGCTCGAGGCCCGGGATCACCTCGGTGGCGATCGGCGCGCCGGTGAAGCGCTCGATGCTGCGGACCGTGCCGCGCTCGGCATGATGCGCAAGCGAAACCGCGACGCCCGTCGCGCCGGCGCGGCCGGTGCGGCCGATGCGATGCAGGTAGTCCTCGGCCTGGCGCGGCAGGTCGAAGTTGATCACGTGCGTAAGTCCGGGCACGTCGATGCCGCGCGCCGCCACGTCGGTGGCGACGAGCGTGCGCACGCCGCCGCGGCGCAGCGCCGTCAGGGTATGCGTGCGCTGCCGCTGGTTCATGTCGCCGTGCAGCGCCGCCGCCGCGTGTCCGCGCTCCTGCAGGCGGATGGCGAGCGCCTCGGCGTCGCGCTTGGTGGCCGTGAACACGATGCTCTGGCGCATGTCGACGTCGGTGAGCAGGTGGTCGAGCAGGCGATGCTTGTGCGCGCGATCGTCGGCGAAGTGGATGCGCTGGTCGATCGAAGTCGGCGCACTGCGCTGCTCGCGCACGTCCACGCGCAGCGGGTCGCGGGCCATCGCCTGCGCGAGGCGGCCCACCGCGCCGTCGAACGTGGCGGAGAAGAGGACGGTCTGCCGCTCCCGCGGGGTCAGCGAGACGATGCGCTCGACGTCGTCCTGGAAGCCCAGGTCGAGCATGCGATCGGCTTCGTCGAGCACCAGCATCGCCAGTTGCGAGAGGTCGATGCGGCCGCGATCGATGTGATCGAGCAGGCGGCCGGGGGTTGCGACGAGCAGATCGGCGCCGCGCTGGAGCTGCCGGTTCTGCACCGGATACGGCACGCCGCCGTAGAGGCACACGATGTTGACGCGCACGCCGCGGCTGTAGCGCGGGTCGAATGCTCGGCCACCTGCTGTGCGAGCTCGCGCGTCGGCGTGAGCACGAGGACGCGCGGCGCGCTCACCATCTGTTGCGGCGGGCGGCGGGGCCGTTGCGGGCGATGAGGTCGAGGGCCGGCAGCACGAAGGCGGCGGTCTTGCCGGTGCCGGTCTGCGCGGCGCCGATCACGTCGCGGCCCGCGAGCAGCGCCGGAATGGCCTGCGCCTGGATGGGGGTGGGCGTTTCGTAGCCGCACGCGGCGACCGCTTCGGCAGCGCGGGCACGAGGTTCATTTCAGCAAATACGCATGTTGTCCAAATCCGTCTTCCCAAGGTCGAGACACAGCCGCGCAGGCGGCGAAGAAATCGCGAACGTCGAGGCGGCCGTCACGGACGACGGCCGTGCCGGAACCAGCAGCGCTACCAACCGTGCGCGTGAAGAGGTGCGAGCGGTCGCGACAGAGATACAGCATCGTCGCTAACCGGTGGCTGCCGCGGTCGGTTGAACGGTGCCGGCAGAGTCGGGCAGGAAGCGCCCGGAAGATTAGAAACCGATGATGTGGCCGTCCGGAAAGGCTGCAAGGCTCGCGACGGGACGGCCTGTCGTGCAATGGATCAAGCGCGTCGCAAGCCCGCCATTATAGCAGAGCGCCGGCGGTTTGCCGTAATGCAGGACGCCGGCCGGTGCCCACGTTGATCGGCTCCTCGTCGTCGTCGTCCTCGTCGTCGTCATCGTCGTCGTCGTCGTAGATCGCCGTCGATCGTCGGGATCGCCGATGGGCACCTCGTCGTCGTCGGGGCCGCGCGCCGCGCGGTCCCGCGGAAGGTCGTCGCACGCCATGGCGTCGTCAGAGCGGCGGGATGCGCAGCACCTGACCCGGGTAGATCTTGTCCGGGTCCTTGCAGCATCGGCTTGTTCGCGTCGAAGATCTTCATGTACTTGTTCGGGTCGCCGTACTGCGCCTTGGAGATCTTCGACAGGTTGTCGCCGGACACCACGGTGTAGTACGTCGCCTCCGGCGCGCTCTGGTCGACCGACATCATGTTGTTGACCTTCTCCACGCCCGCGACGTTGCCGCAGCACAGCGCGATCTTCTCCTTGGTCGCCTGGTCGGGCGCGACGCCGAACACCGACACCGTCGACGTGGCGCCGTCGAACGTCACCGTGAGGCCCGTGGCCGACAGGTTCTGCGCCTTGATGTAGTCGAGGATCGCGTCGCCCGCCGCGGCGTTGGCCGCCGCGGTCTTGGCAGCATCGTCCGGATGCCGCCTGCGCTGCGGTCGCGGCCGCCTGCGCCTGGCCCGTGGCCGAACAGCTTCTCGCCGGCTTCCTTCACGAAACTGATGAATGACATGGCGAGCTCCTTGTGCGACTTCGCGGGCAGCGAAGAGGCGTGCCGCCTCCATTCCACCTAGCTTACACCCGGGTACAGACCACGCGAGCTTGGGCCCGTGGACACCGGCGCTCGCCGCGGCCGCCCGATTGGGGTACGCTTAGGCGATCGGCCGTGCCAAGGAAAGGATCCGTCGTGAAGATCGTCGCTTGCCTGGCGTTGGCGCTGCTGGTCGCGGGATGCATTCCGATCGGCGCGCGCGTGTCGAACATGTACGCCGAGGCGCCCGCGCCGCCGCGCGCGCGCTGAGCATCGCCGGGGCGCGTCGCGCCCACGGGAGCGCCGCCCGGCCCTCCTACTCGGTGCGCTCCGCGGGAATCGCGCGCACCGACAGCACGCCCGGGATCGCGGCCAGCGCCGCCACCACCTCCGGCTCGACAGGCGCTGTCGACGTCGACCAGCGTGTACGCCATCTCGCCGCGCGACTTGTTCACCATGTTGTGGATGTTGAGCCCCGCCTGCGCCATCGTGGTCGAGATCTGCCCCAGCATGTTGGGCACGTTCGCGTTGGCGATGGCGACGCGGTACGGCGACTCGCGCGGCATCTCGACGTTGGGGAAGTTGACGGCGTTGACGATCGCGCCGTGCTCGAGGTACTCGCGCACCTGGTCGACGACCATCACGGCGCAGTTGTCCTCGGCTTCCGCCGTGGAGGCGCCGAGGTGCGGCAGCGCGACCACACGCGGTTCGCGCAACAGGCGCGGCGCCCGGGAAGTCCGTCATGTAGTAGCGCAGCTTCTGCGCATGCAGCGCCGCCAGCGCGGCGTCGTCGTCCACGATGCCGTCGCGCGCGAAGTTGAGCAGCACCGCGCCCGGCTTCATCAGCGCGAAGCGCGGCGCGTCGATGAGGTTGCGCGTCAGCGGCCACCAGCGGCACGTGCAGCGTGACGAAGTCGGAGTGCTTGAGCACCTCGTCGATGCTGTGCGCGCGGCGCACCGTCGAGGGCAGCCGCCATGCGGCGTCGACGGTGATGTCGGGGTCGTAGCCCGTCACCTTCATGCCGAGCTTGATCGCGGTGTCCGCGACCAGGCTGCCGATCGCACCGAGCCCGATGATCGCCGAGCGTGCGGTGCGGCAGCTCGACGCCCGGCGAACTGCTTCTTGCCGTCCTCCACCTGCGCCTCGAGGTCGCGCGCCGACGGATCGAGCTGCGCGACGTAGCCGAGCGCCGCGGGCAGAGTTGCGCGCGGCCATCAGCAGCGCCGCCAGCACCAGCTCCTTCACCGCGTTGGCGTTGGCGCCGGGCGCGTTGAACACCGGCACGCCGCGCTTCGACATCGCCGCCACCGGGATGTTGTTGGTGCCCGCGCCTGCGCGGCCGATCGCCTTCACGCTGGCGGGAATCGTCATCGCGTGCATGTCGTGCGAGCGCACGAGGATCGCGTCGGGCTGCTCGACGCTCTTGCCCACCGCGTACCGCGCGGCCGGAAAGCGGTGCAGGCCGTGGCTCGAGATCTGGTTCAGCGTCAGGATCTGGTAGCGCGTCTCATCCGTGCGCGCGCTCGAAGTCCTTCATGTACGCGACGAGCGCCTCCACGCCCGCGACCGGCATCGCGTTGTAGATCGACGCGCGCATGCCGCCGACCGAGCGGTGGCCCTTGAGCTGCACCATGCCGTGCTCCTTGGCGCCCTTGAGGAAGGGCTCGTCGAGCGCCGGATCGGGCAGCTTGAACGGCACGTTCATGCGCGACCGGTCCTGCTTGCGCACCGGGTTGGTGTAGAAGCCGCTCGCGTCGAGGCAGTCGTAGAGCAGCTTCGCCTTGGCGATGTTCTTCTGCTCGATCGCCGGCACGCCGCCCTGCGCCAGCAGCCACTTGAACACCAGACCCGCGATGTAGATGGCGTACGTCGGCGGCGTGTTGAGCATCGAGTCCGCCGCCGCCTGCTCCTTCCAGTGGAACGCGGACGGCGTGATCGGCAGCGCGCGATCGAGGAGGTCGTCGCGCACGATGACGATGGTGAGTCCCGCGGGGCCGATGTTCTTCTGCGCGCCGCCGTAGATCACGCCGTACTTCGCGACGTCGATCACGCCGCGACAGGATGTGCGACGACATGTCCGCGACCAGCGGCACGTCGCCGGTGTCCGGGCGTCCATTGGTACTCGACGCCGCCGATCGTCTCGTTGCTGCAGATGTGCACGTAGGCCGCGCCCGGCGTGAGCCGCCACGTCGCGCGGTCGGGCATGACGTGAAGCCCTGGTCCTCGGACGACGCGGCCACGTTCACCGTGCCGTACTTCTTGGCTTCCTTGATCGACTTCTTCGACCATTCGCCGGTGTGGACATAGTCGGCGATGGTGCGGCCGTGGAACAGGTTCATCGGCACGATCGCGTTCTCGCCGATCGCGCCGCCCTGCAGGAACAGCACCTTGTAGCTGGCGGGAATGGCGAGCAGCGTGCGCAGGTCGGCCTCGGCCTCGTCGGCGATGCTGATGAACTCCTTGCCGCGATGGCTCATCTCCATCACCGACATGCCGCTGCCGTGCCAGTCGAGCATCTCGCCCGCGGCGGTGCGCAGGACCTCCTCGGGAAGCACCGCCGGGCCTGCGCTGAAGTTGAAGATTCGCATGATCGAGATTCCGCTGATCGGGTGAGGGGGAAGCGCCGGCGAAGGCGCGGGTCATTATCGCGTGCGGCGCAGACGCGTGCGCGCGCGCCGCTAAAATCGAGCCATGATCCGCTCCCTGCATTCCCTGGCCGTCGCTTGCGCTCGCGTCCTCGCGAGTGTCGCACTCGCCGCCGATCGCGCGCCGCCGCGCCGAAATCCAGGTCGGACTGTGCGGCGAGCCGGCGGCCATCGAGCGCGCGCTGGCGCTGCGGCCGCGCGCGGCGCCGTACGAGACGTGGCTGTTCGACGATCCCGCGCTCGTCGCTCTTCGATCACGGCGCTGCGCATCCGCCTGCGCGTGGGCACGCAGGCGCGCCGAGCTCACGCTGAAGATCGCGAACCAGGACTGCCGCGCGCTGCCGGCCGGGCTCGTTCCGCCGCGCGAGGGCAAGTGCGAGTTCGACGTGCACGGCGATGCGATCGCCGGCGCGGTCTCGCTGCACGCGCTCGCTCGACGCGCGCGACACGGCGGACCTGATCGCGGGCACGCGTCCGCTGGCCGCCGCGCTGAGCCCGGCGCAGGCGCGCTACCTGCGCGAGGTCGTGCACGTCTGTCCGCTGCCCGCCGGCGTGCGTTGCCCTCGGGCCCGATCGCGAATCGCGTGTACCGGACCGGCGACGGCGCCTACGACGTCGACGTCATCGCGACTGCCCGGCGGCGAGCGCTACGCGGAGATCTCGCGCCAAGGTGCCGCTCGCGCAGGCCGTCGGTTGCCGAAGCGCGACTCGCGGCGAGCCTCGCGCAGGCGGGCGTGGCACCGTGCGCCGATCAGTCGGGCCAGGCCGCCGAACAAGCTGCGGCTGCTGCTCGCCGCGCTGAGGATTTCGGCGGCGTCTCCGGAAGTGCGCCGTGCAGGCTTTCGGGCAGGTCGACGCCGAGGAAGCGCGAGACGCGGATCGGCGTGTCGGCCCGCTGGAAGCGTCGCGACGTCCTCCGTGCAGCTGGCGGTCGGCGATCGTCATGCGCGAGCGCAGCCGCACGTACTCGGCCCACGAGCTCCAGGATGTAGCGCTCGACGAACAGGCCCTCTTCCGCGAGGTCGCGGAATACGCGCCAGCTGTTGGCGCCGTTGCGCCGGCGCACGGGCCCCATCGCGCGCATCGCCCGCAGGAACGCGTCGCGGTTCTCGGGCGCGATCGCGGTACTCGATCTGGATCAGCACCGGACCGTCGTCGGGCTCGCGGCTCCTCCGCGAGACCCATGTCCGGGCAGCTCGCGCGCCGGGCATGATGTCCTTGTCGCCGCCCAGGCGCACGCGCACGCGGCGGACCGACGGCCAGCAGCACGAGGAACAGCGCCGGCCGCGGCGAGCAGCGCGACGCGCGTGCCGTACCACGAGGCGAGCGCGCCCCACACCACGCTGCCCAGCGGCGAGGCTCGCCTGCACCGTGAGGAACGTGCATCGCGACCGCGCGCGCGCGCACCCACGCCGGCACCGCGCTCTGCGTGCCCGCGCCCAGGCTCGCGAACACGCCCGACCCACGACGCGCCGGCGCCGAAGGCGCCGACCATCGCCACGGCGCGTGATGGTCGGTCGCCGCGACGAGCGTGGCCGCGATCACCCACAGCAGCGCACGCCGCGACGACCATCCGCTGCAGCGAATGCTTGCGCAGCTGCCCGGGAATCGTCAGTGCGCCCAGCACGGCGCCCGCAGCCGAAGCTTCCGAACAGCAGGCCGAAGCCGCCCGCCCCGAGGCCCAGCTGGTCGCGCGCGATGACCGGCAGCAGCGCCCACAGCGAGCTCGCGAAAACGCGAGAAGATGAGGTTGCGCAGGATGATCGCGCGCATCGGCGCCGAGTGCCGCACGAAGCGCACGCCGCTCGCTGATGCCCGACAGCAGCGACTCCGGCACGCCGGGCAGCGCCGGCGGCTGCGCGCGGCCACTCGCGCACGACGAAGATCATGCCGACGAAGAACACGGCGCTGGCGAGAAACGCGTTGCCCGAGCCGACCCACGCGGCCAGCGCGCCGGCGAACGCCGGGCCCGATCGCGCGCGACACGTTCATCGCCACCGCGCCGAGCGCCACCGCCTGCGGCACTTCGGTGCGCTCGACGAGCTCGTTGATGCTCGCCTGCTGCGCCGGCATGTAGAACGTGAACGCCGACGCCGATGACGAACGTCAGGGACAGCAGCCCCCACGGCACCGATCACAGTCGGCGAGCGTAGCGACGCCGAGCACCGCGGTGCCCGCGAGGAACAGGATCTGCGTGGCCGATGATCACCCGCCGCCGCTCGACGATGTCGGACAGCGTGCCGGCCAGCAGGCCGAACAGGATCGCGGGCGCGGTGCTCGCGGTCTGCACCAGCGCCACCATCAGCGCCGACGGCGTCATCGTGGCCATCAGCCACGCGGCCATCGTCGCCTGCATGGTGTAGCCCAGCGCCACGCCGATCGACGCGATGTAGAACGTGCGAAAGCGCACGTGCCGCAGCGGCGACGAGGCGAAGACTTCCGAGAAGGCGGAGGTCAGGGACGCGAGCACGCGGGAGAGTGTAGCGTGGGCGGCCCGCCGCGGCGCGATTCGATCGGTGGGCGACGGGCCGCGTGCGTGCTACGATCGGCGCGCTGCGGACCGTGTACGTCGAGGGGAAGACGATGAGCGGAGTGGCCACGCCGCGGGTGCCGGTCGCGACGAGCTTGCGTGCGGACCGCCTGCCGGGCGCCGCCGCAACGCCGTCCGCCGACGCGTCCGGTGCCGCATTTGCCGCGCGCCTGCATTTCACCGGCCGCGGCGACGAGTACTTCCGCATCTGGGTCGTCAACCTGTTCCTCACCGTGCTCACGCTCGGCGTCTATTCGGCGTGGGCCAAGGTGCGCAAGACCCGCTACTTCTGGCAGAACACGCGCCTCGACGGGCACGTCTTCGATTTCCACGGCCGGCCGCTCGCGATCCTGCGCGGACGCATCCTCGCGCTGGTGCTGCTGGTCGCGTACAGCTACGGCTTCCAGTTCTCGCGCGCGGCGGGCTACGCCACCGTGGCGCTGCTGCTGGCGCTCGGCCCGTGGCTCTTCGTGAAGGCGCAGCAGTTCAAGTTCGGCAATACGAGCCATCGCGGCCTGCGCTTCGGGTTCGACGCGACGGCGCGGGACGGCTACCGCATCGTCACGCCGATCCTGCTCATCTGGTTCTCGAGCACGCTGGCCGCAGCGGTCCTGTCGCGCTACGGATCGGGCCTCTTCGTCGCGCTGTCGCTCGCTTCGCTCGCCAACGTGGCGCTGCTGCCGTGGATGCACCATCGTCTGAAGGGCTTCCAGCACGCGCGCGCCACCTACGGCGAGCGACAGGCGTCGTGGGAGCCGGCGCTGCGGTCGTTCTACGGCGTGTACCTCAAGGGCGCGCTGCTGGTGGTGGTGGGCGCGCTGGCGGGTGGCGCGCTGCTCACGCTCCTGGTGTCGGCGCTGATGCGCAGCACCGAAGAGCCGCCGGCGTGGTTGTGGCAGTTCACGGGCTCCGTGGCCGCGCTGGTGATCTACGTCACGGCGTATCCGTATCTCGCGGCGCGGCTGCAGCAGGTGGTGTGGGCGCACACCACGCTGGACGACGTGCGCTTCCGCACCGAGATCGCCGCGCGGCCGCTGTTCCGCATCGTGTTCAAGAACGTGCTCCTGACCATCGTCACGTTCGGTCTCTACTGGCCGTACGCGGCGGTGGCGATTGCGCGGTATCGCGTCGACTGCATGCAGGTGCTCGCCGACGCCCCGTTCGCTTCGATCGCGGCCGGCACGCGCGCGAGCGGCGACGCGGTGGGCGACGCCGCGGCCGACACCTTCGGCTTCGAGCTCGGACTGTGAGCGGCATCCGCACCGGCAGCGCGCCGGCCGCGAGCCGCGATCCCGCCCTGCCGGCGACGCGCTTCGACGGCGAGACGGCGCAGGCGCAGGACGTGCGCGTCCACGTGCAGGGACGCACGCTGGTCGGTGAGCACACCCGAAGGCACGGCCGTCGAGCGCGTTCCCGTCGATCCCGCACGGTTTTCCGAGCGGTGGAACGCTGCGCCGCGTCTCGTTCGCCTGGACGGTCACGGCATGCTCGAGGTGCCCGACGCGGACGGCCGGTTCGACCGCGCGCTGCAGGGTGCCGGCGTCTTCCCGTCCCCGGTGCAGGAGATGCAGCGGATGTGGTGGTCGTCGCTCGCGGCGCTCGCGGGCCTCGCCGGCGTGCTCGCATTCGCCTATGTGCACGGGTTGCCGGCGGCCTCCCGCTGGCTGGCGAGCCACCTGCCCGACGGCCTCGAGCAACGCATCGGCACCGAGGTGATGGAACAGCTCGACGCCAACTACTTCGAGCCGAGCCGCCTGCCGGTGCTGCGCCGCTATGCGATCGCGCAACGCGTCGAGGCGGCCGCGGCCGCGGCCGCGCCGGACGTGGCGTATCGCCTCGAGTTCCGGCGGGTCGACGGCCCCGGCGGCGTCAATGCGCTGACGCTGCCCGGCGGGACGATCGTGCTCCTCGACGGCCTCGTGGAAGTCGCCGACAGCGACGAAGCGATCCTCGGCGTCGTCGGCCACGAGCTCGGCCACGTCGCGGAACGCCATTCGCTGCGCCACGTGCTGCAATCGCTCGGCATCGGCGCGCTGGCGGCCTTGCTGTGGGGCGATTTCTCGAGCGTCGTCGCCAACGTGCCCATCGCGTTCGGCGTGCTGCACTACTCGCGCGATTTCGAGCGCGAGGCCGACGCCTACGCCATCCGCTTCCTGCAGGCGAACCAGGTCCCGCTCGACCCCTACATCGACTTCTACGACCGGGTCGAGCGCCTGGCCGAGAACAAGCGCCGTGCGTCGCTTCCGGCCTTCCTGTCGACGCACCCCCCCACGGCGGAACGCCAGCAGCGGCTGCGCGAGGCCGCCGGCCGGTGAGGGCGCGTCCGCTTCCCCAACCCGGGCCGGCGGCCCGGGACTGGAACCGTCGCTTGCGCTGCAAGGACTGACGCCGGTTTGACGCTCGTCAGGATCGGGTTACAGTCGCGCGCGGATGATCGCATCGCAACGTCGCGCGCGGCTGCGCCTGCGCGCCGGAGGAACCGGCATGGACACCCCGATTGCCCACGACAGCCTGTGCCTCGGCCACCTGCCGACGCGCCACGCCCGGTACCGTCCGCGCCACACCGCGGTCATCGTGCCCCCGCGCCACGCGGGGGATCATGAGGTCAGGCTCGACTGGCGCGCGTACAACGCCTATGTGAACCGATGGGCGAACGCGCTCGCCGCACTGGGCGTGCGACGCGGCGACCGCGTGGTCACCGTGCTCGCGAACGGATTGCCGCTGCTCGCGACCTACTGGGCGTGCGCGAAGCTGGGTGCGGTCATCGTGCCCATGTCGCCGCTCCTCACCGCCGCCGGCCTGGTCTCGCTGCTGGACGACGCGCCGCCGACGGTCGTGCTCACCGCGCGCGACACGCAGATCGACTTCGCCGCCGTGCGCGGGCAAATCGCGGCGCGCGCCGCGTGGGTGCTGATCGATGCCGCGCCCGACGACGAGGCCGCGGACTACCTCGCGTACGGCACCCTGCTCGCGGCGGCCGGCGAGGACGAGCCCGATGCCGTCGTCGGGTCGGGCGACCTGCTGACGCTGATGTACACGTCGGGCACCACCGGCATGCCGAAGGGCATCCAGCACACGCACTTCATCCGCGCGATGTACGCGACCACCATGGCCAACGCGTGGCGGATGGCCCCGGAGTCGGTCGTGCTGCACTCCGGCGCCATCGTGTTCAACGGCGCGATGGTCACGATGTATCCGGCGTTCATGTGCGGCGCGACGTACATCCTGCACCGCGCCTTCGATGCCGAGGCGTTCATCGCGACCGTCGAGCGCGAGCGCGTCACGCACACGATGCTGGTGCCGTCGCAGATCATCGCCATCCTGAACGCGCAGGGCTTCGATCCCGCGCGCCTCACCTCGCTCGAGATGGTGCTCTCGCTCGGCGCGCCGCTGCACAAGGAGCACAAGGATCGCCTGAACCGCCTGCTGCCCAACCGCTTCTACGAGCTCTACGGACTCACCGAAGGGTTCATCACCGTGCTCGACCGCGACGACGCGCAGCGCAAGGCCGGCAGCGTCGGCGTGCCGCCGCCGTTCTACACGATGCGCATCGTGGGCGAGGATGGGCGCGATCTTCCGGCGCGCGAGGTCGGCGAGATCGTCGGCCGCGGACCGATCACGATGCCGGGGTACTACCGCCGGCCCGAGCTGACCGCGCAGGCGCTGGCCGAGGGCTGGCTGCACACCGGCGACTTGGGCTACGTCGACGAGGACGGCTTCCTGTACCTGGTCGATCGCATGAAGGACATGATCGACAGCGGCGGGGTGAAGGTATACCCGAAGGACATCGAGGAGATCGCGGCGCGGCACCCGGCGGTGCGCGAAGTCGCGGTGTTCGGCGTTCCGCACGACAAGTGGGGCGAGACGCCGGTGGCCGCGGTCGTGCTGCGCGAGCCGGAAAGCGTGGACGCGGAGGCGCTCAAGGACTGGATCAATGCCCGAGTGCAGGCGAAGTACCAGCGCCTCACGCGTGTCGTGCTGTTCCCGGACTTTCCCCGCAACGCGGCGGGCAAGACGCTCAAGCGCGAGCTGCGGGCTCCGTTCTGGCAGGGGCGTGACAGCAAGATCTGAGCGGGATCGGCGCTCCCCTCGACGGTCCGCGCGTCCGAATCGGGTCACCACGGCGGGACGCAACCCGATGTAGGACGCACTTCGGGCCCGTCGCCTACGCCTCGGGCCGGATTTGTCCGATCGTGCGCCGCCGGGTGCGGAGTCGATACTGGGTGCGTCTGTCGGCGGAAACGACGATCGTGAACGTGCACCTGGTATGCGGGTCGCTGGCGTTGGCGCCTCGTCTCATCGAAGTGATCGAGGAGACGCACCACGTGTTCGTCACCGGCCACACGACCGTGCCGCGGGAAGCCATCGCCGCGATCGCGCGGAGCAAGCCGGATGTCGTGGTCATCGAAGCGAAGAATCCCGTCTCTCCGGGCCTGCGCGTGATCGGGGCATTGCGCGACCTGTCGCCCCGCCCGGTCTTCATCGTGCTGGCCGACGACATGTCGGAAGGGGCACTGGCCCACTACGCGCGTGCCGGCGCCGACTATTCGTTCGACCGCTTCCGCCATCTCTACGATCTCGGCCGGACCCTCGAAATGCTGTCGCCTGGGCTCCCGTCCGTGGGTGCCACGACCGCTCGCCGGGCTGCGCATCGCCTGCAGCGCATGCGATAGCTCGATCCGCCTGGCGCCGGCGCCCGCTCGCGCGCATCGCCGTCGCCTTAGCCTCAATCGATCCCAAAGTGCCGGCCCGACGGACGGACGTCGACGGAACGACGGAAACCGTTAGCCGCGGCACGGCAATTGCATGGCAGTTTCACACCCATCCCATGCGTTCCCCGGCAACCCCAGCCCCTCAGCCATCCAGTGATCGTATCCGTCCGCCCCGCCGTCGTCCGGTCGCGCGCCGCCACCGGTGCCGCCCGTCGTAAGCGCCTGCCGCGAATCGTCGCGTTCGTCGCCTTGCTGGGCGCGTTCGCCGCGCACGCGGACGACGAACTGCTGAGGCGGACGCACGAGCTCGAGAATGCGCTGAACGGCTTTCCCCAGCGCACGCTCACCGAGCTCGTCACCTTGCTGCCCCGCGCGGACGCCGCGCCCTGCCGGCGGAACGACGCTACGTGTACTCGATCTATGGCCAGGCCCGCGTGCTGACCGGGAATACCGCCGAGGCCGCCGACTGTCGCCGATCGCCTGGCCGACGAGGCGCAGCAGACGAACGACCCCGGGACCCTGGCCGCGGCGCTCCTCATTCGCAGCACGATCGAATCGTCCACGGGCGACGCCGCGACGTCCACGGCGCTCGCCCGTGAAGCACACGACCTCGCCGCCAAGGCGGACGACGAGTACCTGCGCTACTGGGCCGCGCTGGCGCTCGGGACGTCCGCCCGGACGCGCGGATTGTCCGAAGAGGCCCTGACCAGCCTGCAGGAAGCGCTTTCGCTCGCGGAGGCGGCGGACGACCCGTACCGCCGGTCGAGCGCCCACTACCAGCTCTCGGTGCTGCAGTTCGCGATTGAAGAACGGCCCGGCGGCGCTCGCCGCCAGCCTGGCCGCATTCAAGGACGGCGAGGCGGCGAAGAGCGCGTACGCGATGGCCAACGCCCGCATGGCGGAATCCGCGGTGATGGAGCTGCTCGAGCGACCCGACCCGCGAGATCGCGGCGATGGAGGAGGCGCTGGCCATCGCACGCACGTCGCGCTCGGACGCCGCCGAGGCCCGGGCGCTCGTCAATCTTTCCGACATCCGCCTGCGCCGCAAGCAGTATGCCGAGGCGCTCGACCTCGCGCGGCGCTCGCTGCAGCTCGCGCAGTCCCATGGGCAACTCGGGGCTGGCGGCGACGAGCAAGGCGAACATGGGATTCTCGCTGCTCGGCCTCGGACGAATCGCGGAAGGCAAGCGGCTCACCGACGAAGCGCTGGCCGAGTACGAGCGCACCGGCGCGACCGCCGAGATCGCGGAGCTGATGGGAGAATACGGACGCAACCTGGAACAGCTTGGCGACTACAAGGGGGCGCTTGCCCTCTATCACCGCGAGCGCAAGCTCAACGACGAGATCGCGATCCAGACCCGCCAGCGGGCACTGCTCGAGGTCCAGGAAAAGTACGAATCGGAGAAGCGCCGCCGGGAGATCGATCTCCTCAATCGCGAGAACGGGCTCAAGAACGTCGAGATCGCCAATCGCGTCCTGCTGCAGCGGATCTGGTGGCTGCTCGCCGGGCTCTTCGCGGTGTCGTTCGTGGTCGTCGCATGGCTCTACCGCAAGCTGCGCCTGACCAACGAGCTCCTCGCGCAGAAGAATGCGGAGCTGAGCGTGCAGAGCAGCCGCGACCCGCTGACCGCGCTCTACAACCGGCGCTATTTCCAGAACTTCATCGCCGCGCAAAAGGCCCATCCGGATCGCCGGCGCCGCGAGGCCGACGCCGAGGCGCGGGCGTTGCTGCTCATCGACATCGACCACTTCAAGGAGACCAACGACCGCTTCGGCCACGCGATCGGGGACGCGGTGCTGGTTGCCGTGGCCGACCGCCTGCGCGACGCCCTGCGCGAGACGGACATGATCGTCCGCTGGGGCGGCGAGGAATTCCTGGTGTACGCCACGACCAAGGCCGATCGCGTCGACGACATCGCCGCGCGCATCCTGCACGCCATTTCCGCGCAGCCGATCACGCTGAACGACAAGGTTATCCGGACCACGGCGTCGATCGGCTACATGGCGATGCCGCTGCCGCCCGCGACCGTTCCGCTGTCGTGGGACCAGGCGATCGGACTCATCGACATGGCGCTGTACATGGCGAAGGTGAACGGACGCAACCGCGCCTACGGCATCGAACGGCTCCTCCGCGACGACGCCGAAGGCCTCGCCGCGGCCGAGCGGGATCTCGAGCATGCGTGGAAGTCGGGCCTGGTGGAGATGCAGCGTGCTCTACGGCCCGTTGCCTGCAAGCGGGGTCAGCGCCAGCGTATCGCCGCCCGAGCCCATGGCGGCCGACCGGTGCGCCCTGCAACCCAACGTCGCATCCCTGTAGTCGGCAGTCAGCTTCCGCGGGTCCGGCCGGTGCCGGCGCCATCGAGCGCGGGGTGGCACCACAGCAGCGAGAGGGCCAGCGACGCCAGCATCAGCAGTGCGGCCGCGGCGGCAAAGGCGAACGTGATCTCGACGTCCTTGCGCTCCACCACGAGCCGGGCGGTCAGGTCGCGGTACACCTGTTTGAGGTCGTCCGACGTCCCCGCCTGGAAGTACGTTCCGCGCGTGATGTCCGCGATCGCCTGCAGCGTTTCCTCGTCCAGGCGAACGTAGATCGACATGCCCTGCACGCGCACGGTGGCGCCCTCCTTCGTGCCGAACCCGATGGTGAACACGCGCACGCCGTGCTCCGCCGCGACTTCCGCGGCGTCGAGCGGACTTGGGCCCATCGTGCTCTTGCCGTCGCTCATCAGGATGATGGCGCCGGACGGGAACGAGCCGGGCACCATGGCCGGCGAATCCTGCTTCCTGGACTTCTTCGGGCGATCCAGGTTGGCGCCGAGCGGATTGCGCGACGACCGGCGGTCGAGGTCCAGCGCGCGCAGGTCGAGGCCCGCTTCGGGCAGCAGCGAGGCCAGGGCGACATAGAGGGCGCTTCCGGTCGCCGTGCCCTTTTGCAGCTGGAAGCGGTCGATGGCGGCGAGCAGGTCGTGGCGATCGTCGGTCGGCGGTTGCACCGCCGCCGCGCTGCCTCCGAACGCGACCAGCCCGATGCGCACGTCGGGCGGACAGCCTTCGACGAACGCCTTCGCCGCGAGCTGCGCGGCCGTGAGTCGATTGGGATCGACATCCGCCGCGTCCATGCTGAGCGAGACGTCGACCGCGAGGATGATGGTCTGCCGCAACGAGGGCAGGAGGACGTTCGCCGTCGGCTGGGCGAGCGCGACGATGGCGGCGAGCACGCTGCACAGGAACAGGAACGGAGGCGCGTGCCGGCGCCAGCGCGGGCTGCCGCGCATGGCCTGCCGGACGAGGCCGAAGTCCGCATAGCTGACCGCGCCGCGCTTGCGCCGCCGCAGGAGCGCGACGTAGGCACCGACGAGCAGCGGCCCGAGGAGCAGCAGCCATAGCAGGTACGACGAAAGGAACTTCACGAAGTGGCTTCCTGCGGGTCCGGATCGGGTCGCCGTCGACGCGTCTCCCGGTCACGTGGACGAACGGCCATGATACCCGCCGGCCGCCGCACGAAGCGCAAGCCCGAACGCTCGCGCGGTGGCCGATCGCGGTGGCCGCGGGGGAAAGCCCGCGATGCGCCGCGTGCCCGGCTAGAATGCGCGCTGCGGTTCCGGACGTCCGCCATGGCTACGGAACCGTACGCTTTCTTGGTCGATCGCCCTTCCCGCCCACGCCGTGCTCCTGTCCCGCAAGCTCGTCGCCGAAATCTACGACCTCGCCTGGCCGGTGCTGGTCGCGCAACTCGCGGTGATGGCCTACGCGGTCATCGACACGATGATGGCGGGCCGCTACGCCACCGACGATCTCGCGGCCGTCGGCATCGGTGCGTCCATCTACTTCAGCGTCTTCGTCGCGCTGATGGGCGTCCTGCTGGCGGTGACGCCGACGATCGCGCACCTCGTCGGCGCGGAACACCACGCGGCGGTCGGCGAGCAGGTGCGCCAGGCGATGTGGCTCACGTTCGTGCTCGCGGTGCTGTCGGTGCTGGTGTTCCGGTACCCGGAGCCGCTTCTCGCGCTGAGCGAGCCGCCGCCGGTCGTCGCCGAGAAAGTGCGCGCGTATCTCGCGATCGCCGCGTGGGGTGCGCCCGCGGGGCTCGCGTTCCGCCTGTTCGCGAGCTACACGACCGCCGTTTCACTGCCGCGCGTGATGATGGCGCTGAATCTCGCAGGCCTCGCCCTCAAGGTCCCGCTCAACTGGATGCTCATCTTCGGTCATTGGGGCGCGCCGGAGATGGGATCGTCCGGATGCGCGCTGTCGACCGCGATCGTGAACTGGATCATCTGCATCCTCGCGTGGCTGCTCTGCGCCATGGCGCGGAACTACCGGCACCACGGCGTCTTCTCGCGCTGGTCGTGGCCGCGCTGGCACGACCAGCGCCGGCTGCTGGCGCTCGGCATGCCCATCGGCGGCACCTTCCTCGTCGACGTCACGGCGTTCACGTTCATGGCGCTGTTCGTGGCGCGGCTGGGTGCCGTCAACTCGGCCGCGCACCAGATCGCCGCCAACGTCGCGGCCGTGATGTACATGCTGCCGCTGGCCATGGGCAGCGCGGTCGGCGTGCTGGTCGGCCAGGCGCTCGGCGCGCGCAAGTTCACGCTCGCGCGATCGACCGGCCTGACGGGAATCGCGCTCGCCCTCGGCCTTGCCGCGATCTCCGCGACGCTGCTGGCGGCGGGCGCGCACGCCGTCGCGGGCTTCTACACGATCGACGCCAGCGTACGGGGCGTCGCGGCCACCCTGCTCGTGCTGGTCGGCGGCTATCACCTGTTCGATGCGTTGCAGGCCGTGACCGTCAACGCCCTGCGCGGGTACAAGCGCGCCGTCGTGCCGCTGCTCGTCAACGTCGTCGGGCTGTGGGCCCTCGGCCTTGCCGGCGGCTACGCCATCGGCCTGACCGACGCAGTCGACCTCTCCGCCTGGGGACTGACCACGCCGCTCGGCGTTCGCGGGTTCTGGATCGGCGCCATCGTCGGGCATGCTCGTGGCGAGCGCCGGGATCCTGGTCTATTTCCTCGTGGTGAGCGGCCCGCAGCACGCGCGCGCCGAGGCGGAGACGGTCGCGCTCCGGTGAGGCGACGACGGCCGACTACACCGCCAGCGCGTTGATCTCGCCCGCCGCCCGCAAGCCCGACTCGATCGCGCCCTGGATCCACGCGTGATGCAGCGACGCGTGCTCACCCGCGAAGTGCAGGCGCCCTTCGGGCGCGATGATGTGCTCGTAGAGCAGCGTCTGCTGCTGCGGCTCGAACAGCGCGAAGGCGCCGCCGGCGTACGGATCGTCGTGCCACATCTTCGACGCGCCGACCTCGAACTCGTCGCGGATCTGCGGATGGATCACCGCGACGTTCTCGAGCGCCTGCACGATGCGCTCCTCCGGCGACAGCGAGCCCCAGCGCTGCGCGTCCTCGGACCACGTGTAGCTCGCGAGCAGCACGCCGCGCCCGGTCTCGCGGCACGCCTCGGGATAGAACAGGTTGCGGATCGCGAGGTCGGTGACCGTGCCGCCGCCGTAGATGCCGTCGTCCTCCTCCCAGAAGCGGCGGCGGCACTGGAACAGGATCTTCGCCGACGCGTCGTAGTGCAGCTGGCGGATCGCCCGGCGCTTCGGCAGCGACAGCGGCTTCATCATCTCGACGTGGCGGAGCACCGGGAACGGGACGGTGACGATCGCGTGGTCGGCGTGCGCGCGCATGCGGCCCGGCCGCGGTCTGGTAGTGCACGGTCACGCCGTCGCCGTCCTGGTCGAGCGCGACCAGCCGCGCGCCGAAGCGGATGCGGCTCGCGCAGCGCGGGCAGGAACGCGCGCGGCAGCAGGTCCATGCCGCCTTCGATGCGCACCATGTCCACGTAGAAGCGTCCGACCTCCTCGCGCAGCATCTCGAGGAACGACGTGTTCATCAGCGATTCCTGGTTCATGAGGAGGCCGAAGAGCTCGATCGCCGCCTCCGACCAGCCCTGCTCCTCGAGGAATTCGCGGATCGAGTAGGTGTCGTACTGCGCGACCACCTCGCCCCAGCCGTCGTCGCCCGAGCGCTGCCGATGCGATCGGCGAACGGCTGCATCGCGCGCGCCCACATCGCGCCGCAGGTCATGCCGCGCTCGTGCTCGGCGCAGGTGGGCGCCGATGAGGTGCGGCTTCGCGTCCACCTCGCGGAAGCGATGCTTGCGCCCGAACAGGTGGCAGTAGCCCTCGGGGTTGTTCATCGTGAAGTCGACGGTCGGCAGGCCGAACTGCTCGACGTACGCGAGCGTGAGCCTGTGCGAGCGCGGGATGCGCATCGCGCCCGCCTCCGCGTAGAGTCCCGGCGCGAACGGCTCGCGCAGCGTGTAGACGCGTCCGCCGACGCGCTGCTGCGCCTCGATGACGAGCGGCTCGTGGCCCGCGCGCAGCAGTGCCGATGCCGCCGACGAGCCCCGCCATGCCCGCGCCCGACGACGATCACGCGCCTGCGCGGGCCGTGGGTAGGCGGCAGTCCGTGGGCAATGACGTCGAGGTAGTCCTTCTCGCGGAGCATGCGGACCTCGGATCGGACGGCGGACGCGGGCGACGATACCCGATGCGACGGCGCACGGCAACGCACCGCCGCGTGGGCCGCGGCGTAACGGTGACGGTGCCGAATGCGCGCAGAACCTGATGAAGATCAAAGGTTCCGGCGCCTCCGCTCTAGGCGCCTGCCGCGTCGTGCCGTAGCATCGACCGCATGCCGCGTGAATGCGTGCGCAACCCTGACATTCCGCCTCCGAAAGCCCGTCAAAATGCCCGACACCCTCGCCCTCTGGCACGCCGAGCACGTCAACTTCGCGCGTCTCTTGAACCTGCTCGAAGACCAGGTCGTCGCTGTTCCACGGCGGCGCGCAGCCCGACTACGAGCTGGTCCTCAACATCATGTTCTACATGACGCACTACTCGGACGTGCTCCATCATCCGAAGGAGGATCTCGTGTTCGCCAAGATCCGCGAGCGCGAGGAGCGCGTCGCGCGCACGGTCGAGGACCTCGCGCGCCAGCACGAGCGGCTGAAGCACATCGGCGCGGAGCTGGTGCGCCAGCTCGAGGACGTGCTCAACGGCACGGTGGTGAGCCGCGCCGAGATCGAGGGCACCGCCCGCGACTACGTCGGCACGCTGCGCGGGCACATGCGCGTCGAGGAGAGCGAGATCCTGCCGCTCGCGGCCAAGCATCTCACCGCGCGCGACTGGTCCGCGATCCACGCCAGGATCGGCCGCATCGAGGATCCGCTGTTCGGCAAGAACCCCGAAAGCCGTTACGCCGAGCTGCACCGGCAGATCGCGCGCCACGCGAACGCCGACGGCGTGCCGATGCGCGGCGCGTAGGACGGCGCCCGCGCGGGCGCCCGTCAGTCGTCCAGGGTGAAGCCGATCTTGAGCGTCACCTGCCAGTGCGCGACCTTGCCGTCGACGATGTGGCCGCGCGTCTCCGTCACCTGGAACCACTGCAGGCCGTGCATGGTCTTCGCGGCCTTGCCGATCGCGTTGGTGACGGCATCCTCGATCGACGTCGGCGAGGAGCCGGTCAGCTCGATCATCTTGTAGACGTGGTTGCTCATCGGGCCTCCGGTACGTTGACGGGCACGTCGCAACGCTAGCACATCCGCTCCGCGTTGCCCGCCGCCCGGCGGTCGGCTACGATCGTGTCGCCGGGGCTTGCGGATTCCCGGCGGCCTCCTGCCACGACGGTGTCCCGTCCAAATCTGCCGTCTCGTCGCCTGAGGCCGCGCATGGACACCGCCAACGTCAATCGACTGCTCGCTGCCCGCGCGTTGCGCGCGTTCGGCGACGGTTTCGTCAGCCTGCTGCTGCCCGCTGTACCTGCTGGAGCTGGGGTACACCCCGTTCGTCGTCGGCCTCGTCGCGACCGCGACGCTCGTAGGCTCGGGCGCGATGACGCTGGCCGTCGGCCTGCGGGCGCATCGCCACCACTACCGCACGCTGCTGCTCGCCGCCGCCGCACTCATGGCCGCGACCGGCATCGGATTCGCGACGATCAGCGCGCTGTGGCCGCTCCTCGTGCTCGCAGTCGTCGGCACGCTCAATCCGTCGAGCGGCGACGTCAGCGTGTTCCTGCCGCTGGAGCACGCGGTGCTCGCGCGCGTGGCGACGGATGCCGAGCGCACGCGCGTCTTCGCCCATTACGCCCTGACCGGCACGCTGGTGGCGGCGCTCGGTGCGCTCGCGGCCGGCATTCCGGTCCCGCTCGCGCACCGCCTCGGCGTGCCGCTCACGACGGCGCTGCAGTCGATGTTCGTCGTCTACGCGCTGCTCGGACGGCGCCGCGGCGATCGCGTACCGGGGGCTGCCGCGCGCGCTGACCGTCGCGACCGCGAAGCCCGCCGCCCCCTTGACCGTCTCGCGACGCGCCGTCTATCGCCTCGCCGCGCTGTTCAGCCTCGACGCCTTCGGCGGCGGCTTCGTCGTGCAGTCGATGGTGGCACTCTGGCTGTACGAGCGCTTCGCCGTGTCGCTCGCCTCCACCGGGGCGCTGTTCTTCGTGACGGGACTCTTAAGCGCGTTCTCGTACCTCGTCGCCGTGCGCCTCGCGAAGCGCATCGGCCTCGTCAACACGATGGTGTTCACGCATCTGCCTGCCAACCTGTGCCTCGTCGCGGTCCCGTTCGTGCCCGACGTGACGCTGGTGTTCGCGCTGCTCGTGGTGCGCAGCGCGCTGTCGCAGATGGATGTCCCCACCCGCACGTCCTACGTCATGGCGATCGTGACGCCGGCGGAGCGTCCCGCGGCGGCGAGCGTGACGGCCGTGCCGCGCAGCATCGCGGCGGCCGCCAGTCCGCTCATCGCGGGATCTCTGCTCGCCGCGTCGTCGTTCGGATGGCCGCTGTTGATCGCCGGCGCAGCGAAGATCGTCTACGATCTGCTGCTGCTCGCGAGCTTCCGCCAGCATCGCCCTCCGGAGGAGGAGGCAGCGCCCACGCCAACCGAAGGCCCCCCATGACGTCCACCTATGCGGTGGTGAAGCACTTCCACATGACCTGCGCGGGCCTGAGCCTCGCCTTCTTCGTCGTGCGCGGCGCATGGATGATGCGCGCGTCGCCGCGGCTCGCGCTGCGCTGGGTGCGCGTCGCCCCGCACGTGATCGACACGCTGCTCCTCGTCTCCGCGATCGTGCTCGCCATGATGATCGGCAACTACCCGCTCACCCACGGCTGGCTCACCGCAAAGGTGATCGGGCTTTTCCTGTACGTCGCGCTCGGTACGATCGCACTGAAGCGCGGCCGGACGCTGCCGATCCGCGTCGGGGCCTTCGTGGCGGCCATCGCCGTGTTCGGCTATATCGTCTCGGTGGCGGTGACCAAGTCCCCGCTCGGATTGCTCGCGCTCGCGTGAACGCCTGAAGGAACGGCGAGGAAGGCGCGCAGCGCCCGCTACGACTGCACGTCGCGCCGCAGGCGCAGCCCCGCGACCAGCAGCAGCAGCGCGCACGCCCCCATCAGCACGCCGAGCACGATCCACAGTATCGTCAGCATCGCCCTTCCCCGAAGGCCGCGGTCGGCCTGTCCTTGCCTTCGAGCGTAACGGGATCGGACGCGCGGCACGTCCGGCGGGCGCCGATTCCGGCGTCGGACGATCACCGAACCCGGACGAGCGGCGTCAGGGTTTCACCACCAGGACCGCGCACGGAACGAGCCCCACGATGCGGTGCGCGTTGCCGCCGAGCCGCAGGCGCCGGCCATGCGTCTCGGGTCCGCCGCGGCCGGCCACGACGAGGTCGGACCCCGTCGCGGCCGCGGTCGCCGCGATGGCATCCGCGGCGCGGCCATGCTCCGCCCGGGTGTCCACGCTGGCCCCCGCCTCGCGTGCGATGTGTGCGGCAGCGTCGAGCGTCTTCTCCGCGGCCGCGCGTGCGCCGGGCCGAATCCTCGAGCGCCACGGACATGAGCGTCAGCGGCAATCCCGCCGCGACCGCCATCCGCGCCGCCACCCTTGCGACCTCCGGGCCGGCGCGCGTTTGGTCGATGCCCGCGAGCACGCGGTGTGCAGGCAATGCCGCCGCCCGCGGCACGATGAGCACGTGGCAGGGCGCAAGCGTCGCGACCTTGTCGACCATCTCGCCGACCATCAGGTTGGCCAGGAAACCGCGGTGTCCGCGCCGGCGCACCACGATGAGTTCGGCCGCGCGCTCCTCCGCTTCGGCGAGGATGGCGCGCCACGGCGCGTCGGCGCGGCGCACGCGGGTCTCGACCGCGACGCCCGCGGCGGAGGCGGCCGTGCGCACCGCGACGGAGCGCGCGAAGGCCTGCTCCTCGTCGTGCGCGACGAGCGCGGGCGCGATGGTCTCGTACTCGACGTTGGTGACGAGCGGCACCACGGCCGACACCGTCACGCCCGGCCGGTGCGCGAGGGCGAACGCCGCGCGCTCGGCGCCGACGTCGAACTCGGTGTGCTCGGTCGCGAGCAGAATGCGGGTGCAGTCGAGGAGCATGGACGCGCTCAGTGCAGGCGGTTCAGCACGCCGGACGCGGCGACCACGATGACCGCGAGGATCGCAAAGGTGATGCCCGCGTAGGCGCGATCACCGCGGCGCCGAAACGCAACGAGCAGTGCCACGAGACACGCGACCGAGATGCCCGCGAGGATCGTGATGGCGGCCAGGCTCGCGAACTCGCCATGCCCGATGTGCGCCAACCAGCCCCAGCCCTCCGGCACGCCCGTCTGCGCGAGGTACGCCTTCGCAGGCAGGTGCCAAAACTCCGGCAGTTGCGACAGCGGAACGTACGCCGGCAGCAAGCCGGTGACGTAGGCCGCGAACGCAATCGCGAGCGCCACGAACCCCACGCGCGTACCCCACGCGAGGAGCGTCGCGTACAGCATCTGCTCGTCGGAGACGCGGTGCGCGGGCCGCGAGGGCTTCATCGTCTCAACCCCACCAGCCGAGGCCCTTCGCGAGCGAGCGCGCCCCGGCGAAGAGCAGCAGCACGATGACGAGGCGGCGAATGACGCTGGCCTTGAGGACCGCCAGCAGGTGCGCGCCGATGCGCGCGCCGAGCATCATGCCGATCACGGCAGGTCCCGCGACGATCGGCAGCACGGCGCCCGCATTGGCGTAAGTCCAGATGGCGGAGGAGCTTGCGAGCGACAGGATGATGCCGCTCGTGCCCACCGCGATCTTGAGCGGCGCGCCCATCAGCAGATTGAGGGTCGGTACGTTGGCCCAGCCGGCGCCCACGCCGAACATCCCGCCGAGCAGCCCATTGACCGCGAACGCCGCGGTGCCCAACGGAATGCGGTGCACGCTCCATGCGACCTCGGCGTCGCGAGCACGGTCGTGGAATGAGCCGACGATGGCAAGCGACGACCACGGATGGGCGCGATCGGGAACGGTGGGAAACTCCGAGTGCCGGGAAACGATCATCAGCGCGACGATGCCGAGGATGACGGCACCCAGCGCCGCCTGCGTCAGCGCGGGCGGCAACGCGAGGCCGATGAGCGCGCCGGCCACCGATCCGATCGACGCACTGAGCGCGAGCGGCAACGCGAGCCGCAGGTCCGCGAGCCCCATGCGCAGGAGGCGCGGCCCCGCGGCGAGCGCACTGGCCAGCGCGACGAGCAGCCCGGCGCCGCGCACGAAGTCGAGATCGAACGGAAAGAAGCCGCCGACGATGGGCACGAACAGCACGCCGCCGCCCACGCCGGCCGGCACCGCGACGATGCCGAGGAGGAAGCAGACGAAGAACAGCGCGAGCGGCCATACCCACCAGGCGTCGGCGCCGGGCGGTCCGGCGGCGGCGAACGCCGGGACGCGCCGCGAGCAGCGCGGCAACGCCAGCGAGGGTGCGCCATCGCATCGCGCGCAGCGGGCCGTTGCCCGTGCCGGCGGACAATACGGGCGCGCGAGCGGCGCGCGCCGTCGCGCCCGGACGGCAATCGGAGCAATCATCGATGCGGCCATGAAGGCCATCGCGCACGAGCGCAAGGAACAGGTCGGCAGCGGACACGCGCCGATTGTGTCACGGGATCGCGCCCCGCGGCGCGTTTCAGGCGCGCGCCGACCGCGCCGCGAGTGTTGCGTTTGCGCGGCAGCCCAGGGTGTACGCGGCTTCTCGGCGCATAAGGGGTGCGGCATCTTCGGTCGGGCAAGCATGCCGACTGCGCGCGTCAAGCGCGTCTACGACGAGTTCGCCTGGGTCGTGCAGGCGCCGGCCGTGCTGTGCGATCGACGGCGGGCGCCTGCGCGACGGAAAGGCCGGATGCGAACAAGGAGCCGCCGCTCGCGCGACGACTCCCTGCCGAGAATGGCGTCCCTCCCGTGCGGGCGACTGCCCTCTGCTACGTGCGCGCTACGTCGGAGTGGAGGCCTTGGCCTTGCGACCCGGCGCCAGCGGCGGCACGTAGCCCGACACGCGGCACTGCCAGGCGTCGATCTGCTTGCCGTTCTCGAAGCGGGTCAGGCTGCAGGTGATGACGGCACCGGTGGCCGCGAGGCTCGCCAGCCGCTGCCGCACTGCGGCCAGCGGCAAGCCAAGCTCCTTGGCAATCTCGAGATCGAGACGTTGTCCGTGTTTGCGAAGGCAATTCAGGATCTCGGTCAAGGCACTGGTCCTCATTCACGACAAAGGAAAATGGCGGCGGTCCGACGATCGATCGGGGCACAACCCTCGACGACCTGCCGCGATGGCATGCACCGCCGGCATCGGGACGCACGGGCCGGGAACACGATCCATCGCGATTCCAAGTGGAGCACTGCGTCCCCGAACCGCGCAAAGAAGAGAGCACACCAGCGGGGGCTCGCACCAGGCAACCGCCGATTGGCATGCAACGACGAGGCGCCCCGGGGCAATCGGACGATTCGTCACGCGGGCGGAAGATCAGGCTGCCAGCTCGGGCACGGCAGCATCCCATTGCAGGGACACTCGTGCCGCCGCGCGACTCGCATTTTCAACCCGGCCGCCACTTCCGGTAGCCTTAAAGTATAACACATTCGCACTCGCCGGGCACATGTTCGCCTGGCATGGGATGCCTGCCGCGGGCATGTGCAGGCCGCCCGCCGCCATTCGAGGGACCATCCGTGCCTGCGTCACCCGATGAAGCGGATCTGCTCCAGCGCGAGAAGCGGTGACCGCGGCCCGCTGCCGACGACGCCTTCCTCGTCATCCGCCAAAGGATCGACGTCGCCGAGATTGCCGAAACGCAACCCGGAACGCGTTTCTATCGACCGTATCGATACCTGCGTCGCGACGTTGAGCTGCGGCGACTGGAATGCGCCGAACACGAATTCCTCCTCGGGTTGCAGGCTCTGCTTCTGCGTCATCTCGTAGCCGGTCGCGCACAGCTTTCCGGTCTCGTCGTGGATGAACGCGATGACCTTCCAGAAGGTGCGCGGGATCTTGACGCCGTACATCATCGGGATCGTTCCTCGGCGAAATACGGCCCGGTGAACACCGAGATCTTCATGTCGTCCTCGCGGGCGTGCTGGAGCGCGTAGTCCTCGAGCGCGAGCCAGATCGGCGCGTTGAAGGCCTGCATCTGCGGCGTGGTGTTGGTGACGTGCATCGAGTCCTCGTTGCCGCGCTTGGCGGTCTCTGGCGTCGCCCCAGCCCGGATCTTCGCGCCGCGTCATGTGCCCGCGGCTGAACTTGGGCGGGCTGCCGTAGCACTCGTTCATGATCTGCTGCGCCTTGGGAATGCGCGGGTCCCACTTCCACGCGACGCGCGCGCTCTTCTTCGACAGGTTGCCGTCGATGTTGACCGCGCTGAAGAAGCACATGCGGCGGCTGCGGCTCATGACGACCGAGTAGTGCTCGTAGCGCAGCTCGGTATCCGTCGCGCCGTCGTTGTCGAATTCGAGCACGTCGTTGGCGCCGCGCTCGACCGACGGCAGCGGCACCGCGAACTTGTTGCCGAGGAATTGCGGTCCGGTAGCCGTCGCGGTCGCTGTAGTCGGCGACGACGCCCTCCTCGCCTTCGAACGCGCCGGCGTCGTCGTCGCTCGCCATCGCTGCCGGCATGCGGGCTGCGCCGCGACGGCGCGGCTGCGGGCGTCGCCGAGCGAAACGGTCACGGTCAGGGGAATGGTCACGCTCGCGCTGCGCCACGATCGGCCGCGTTCGGCACGGCGACGCAGCTGCGCTCGGCGCGGCGCCTCGGCCGACCTTCGCCTCGGGCCTCGCCCGGCCGGCAGCGCACGTCGGCGAGAACTTGCTTCACCACGTCGGCGCGCACCGCGTAGTTGGTCGGTCGAGAAAGCTGCCGCTGAAATGCAGGCCGAGCGCCTCGCCGGCTGTCGAGGTCGATCACGACGGAGCCGGAGTTGCCGCCGAGCGTCGTGCAGTTGTGCAGGACGCGCGGTCCCTCGACGCGCGTCACGCCGCCCGGCGCGAGCCGCTTCTTGTTGTAGATCCTTGCCGTAGATGCGCTCCATCAGGTCGACGTCGGGAATGCGGCTGTCGTAGGCCGGATAGCCGATGACCGCGACGTTCTCCGTCGCCGTCGGCCGGTCGCGAGCGGCGATCGGCTTCGCCAGCGCGTCGTTGCCGGAGTCGATCTCGATCTCGAAGAACGCGACGTCGGGTCCCGGCTCGTCCTCGATATGACAGCGGCCGCACGAGCTTGAAGACGAGCGCTTGCGGGTTGTCGATCTCCTGCAGGAAGTCGACGGTCGCCCCGATCGGCTGCCGATCGGCCCATCCTGAAGCACGAATCCGTCGCCCTTGCGCATCGCGAATTCGTTCGCGACGTGCCGGTTGGTGACGAGGATGCTGTCGTGCAACGAGCCAGCCCGTGCCGATCCAGTCGAGTACGGGCTGCCGGTGAGCTCGATGCGGCCGACCGCGCGAATCGCGTCGTGCAGGAACGGCTTCGCTGCCTGGAGCCTCGCCTTCCAGACCTGGCTGTCGCCGGCGTCCCGGAATTCGAGCACGGCATCGTTGTCGCGAATGGCAAGCACGGGACGCTGCGTGCGCATGACGATGCTCTCGAGCTCGACGTCGTCCTCGAGCGCGCCGCGGGGCGTCACGGCCTCCGTCAGCTCCGCGCGCGCAAGCTCCATCGATTCCTCGGCGAGCTGGGTATCGCGGCTGCGAACGTCCTCGTTGAAGCGGCGCAGACGTTGCAGTGACTCGAGCGAATTGTCCATGATGCCCCCTTCCGGCGATTCGACTTGCATCCCGCTACTTGAATGGGTGCGCCAAAAGCGTGACTATTCGCGGGTCGACCTGACCCCTTGACGCGCACCATGCCCAACTTCCCTGCTGCGGACGTGGTTCGGCCGGGCGATGCGACGAAGCCCGACCCCTTCACGATCCTCGTCGTGGCCAATCCCGCATTGGAAGCGCCCTTCAACTCCGGCCACTTCGCGATCGACCCGATCATGTCGAACCAGGCCGGGTTCGCGAATTGCGTCGACTACGTGGAGCGATCCTTGTTCGCCACGCTGCCAGGCCAGGCGGACCCCATGCTCTCCGACCCGACCATCGCGCCGAACGTGCGTCTGCTGTCGCTCTTCCATACCGGACTTCCGGTCGAGTCCCGGTTCTCGTTCGTCGCCGAAGACGATGCAAGCGACGACCTGCTGGTGGCACGGAGAACGGCGATTCGCGATTTCCTGCTGGCCGAAGACATCGTCGCGGACATCGTCTACGGCATTTCCGGTTCGCTCACGCACATGCGCGCATCTGCCTGGTTCACGAGTGACGACGACGCGAGTCCCGGTGTGCCCTTCACGATCGACGGCGTGTCGATGCATCACCGGCATCGCTATCTGATACCCGGCACCATCGGCATGCACTTCACGGCGTCCTCGCTCACGGCCGCGCACGAGTTCCAGCACGCGATCTCGAGCTACACGAATGGCACGATCGTCGATCTTTACGTCGACTCGCCGCCAGCCGTGAACAACAAGCGCGGACGCCCGATACCCGCGCTCTATGCAACGCAGAACGCCACGCCGCTCAATTCGGATCCGACCCGCGGGACGCTGCACTACCCGGCGACCTGGAACTCCTATCACTGCGAGATCCACGATCCGCACAACCCGGCGATCATGGACAACTATTACCTCGCGCCCGCCGGCGTCGCCGAGGTTTGCCAGAATGATAGAATCACCCGCACGTTCGTGGTCGACCGCATCATCGCGAAGGCGGGGAGGTGAAGGACGATGGAGCCGCTGAAGCCCGCAGACAAGCTCGAGATACTGCAGCGCGCGCAGTCCGCCGATCCATCCGAGGTCGAGGAATACGAGAAGCTGCTCTCGCAGCGGTTCACGACGGATCCGGATGCAACGCCGCCGGCAACGACCGAGTCGGTCGGGCAAGGCGCCCGGGACGACCGCTCCAGGCTGCGCGAGCTCTACAAGAAGTTCGCGAAGCGCGCCAAGCCCTGAACCCGGCGTCGTTTCCGCGCTCACTGCTTGCGGCCCACGCCGCTGCGCCGCACGAGATCGGCGCCGCGTGCCGTCGAGAATTGATCCGCGTCGAGGACCGCCGGGGCGAATGCCACACCGGTCGCTTCGGCGATGTCCGCCAGCGGATACATCGTCGGCAGGAATTCGTCCGCCACCGTGAACTCGGTGAACGGGACGTCGCCGAGATCCTGCTCCAGAACGAAGCCATAGGCGGCGATTCCATCTTCGACGCGCGCGACGACCACCTTCCAGAATCGTCTGGGAATTCTCGCCAGGAGCTTCTGTCCGCCGTTGCCGACGCCATGAAACACCTGATCGTCGTTGGCCAGCACCGGTCCCGCGAACACGCAAAGCCGCTCGTTCGCCGCCTCGGACAGCACGAGATTCTCGAGGTCGCCCCAGTTGTCCTCGCCGTCCGTCGATCGATTGAAGCCGGCAACCTGCGGCGAGCAGTTCGTGACGTGATAGCTGTCGCCGTTGGCGCGCTTCAGCTCGTCGTAAGTCGCGCCCCACGCGACGTCGTCTCGCCTGCAGATGTGCCCCTTGTCGAAGGCATTGCGATCCTTGCTGAAGAACACGTCGGGAATCTGGAACTGTTCGTCGAGCCGCTCGTCGACGAACCATTTCTCGGAGTCGTTCCTGCCTAGCCCCGAGAGGCCCTTGCGCGTGTAATCGCGCCCCGGTTCGGGCCGCCGAAGCCCCGGTTCGGTGGTCACATTGCACGCGGTGACGAGCGCGATGCGCCGTTTCGCGTGCATGCGCAGCGAGAAGTTCTGGTAGTGAAGAACGTCGGCGCCATCCTTGGCATGCGCGAGAGCCGCCGGGTCCTGCGCGCCCGGCATGGCAACGACGGTCCCTCCGCCGAGGAATTGCGGATCGTAGCCGTGTCGCGAGCCGTAGTCGGTGTCGTGCTCCGGCTCGACCATCGCCTCCGGCGCCTCTTCGCCGACCGATTCGGATACCGCACCGCCCGCTGCGACGTTTCGCGACCCGCCGATCGACACGCGAATGCGGATCGGGATCTCGAATTCCATTTCATTGCCTGCGAGGCCGGCCGTGGCGGCCGGAGCCGTCACCGCGGATGACTTCCGGTCAGCGGGCGCCGGATCGTCGCCCGCGGCGGCGACGGCCTCGCTTGCATCGACACGCCTCCACCAATCGGCCCAGTCGGTGCCGTCCGCGTGCGGCGTGCCTGCGAAGCGCACGCCGGCATCGATGATCCTTTGATCGCGCGCGAGCTCGGAGGTCGGCACCGCATAGTTGGTCGCGTGGTATTCGCCGCCGAAGTGCAGCGCGATGACATGGCCGGTCGCGAGATCGACCAGCGCGGATCCGGAGTTGCCGCCGAGCGTCGAGCAATCGTGCGCCGCGGCATTCACGAGCTTCTGGAAGCTCGCGGTCTTGAACGCGCCATGAAGATCGCCGGGCTGCAGCCGCTTCACGCCATAGTGACCCGCGAAGAGATTCTGCTGCACGTCCTGCGGATTGCGGGGATCGAAGGCAGGGTAGCCGACGACCGCGATCTCGCGCCCCTCGAACTCGCGACCATCGTCGAGCGACAGCGCAAGGCCGGCATGGGATGCGATGCCGTCCACTTCGACGATCGCCATGTCCCAGTATGGGTGGATCATGACGACACGCTTCACCGTGAACACCTGCCCCGACGGCCGCCCCTGCTCGCGAACGAAGTCGATGCCCGCGCGCAGTCCCGTCCTGAACGACAGCATGCGCGAACCCAAGCCCGTCGCGAAGATCTCGGCGACGTGTCGGTTGGTCATCACGAGGCCCTCGCCGACGACGAAGCCGGTGCCGCCGTAGGGCAGGCGCGGATGTCCCGGCAGCTCGATACGTCCGATCGCCGGCATGGCCGTCTCGAGCCGCGTGCGGATACCGTCGTCGTCGTTGAGCTTCGTCCACAGGAAATGCGTGGTCCTGAACTTGCCGTCGATCACGTCGATGACGGGTCGCAGGTCCTCGTCGATGATCGCCTCCAGCGCCTCGCGTTCCGGTGGCGCCGGTTCGCGTCCGAGGTCGAGCGATTCGACGGCGGCAGTTGCCGCTGGCGTCTTCGCGTCCGGCGCCGGCTGCTCGGCCAAAGACTCGAGCAATTCGGCCGTCGCACCGGCGCGGTTCCTGATGACGTCGCGGAGGCCCTCGAGCCCGCCATGCTTGCGGGCAACCAGTTCGACGTACTTCCTGAATTCCTCTGGATCCTTGGGCTTCATCGGTACTCCCTTCGGAATCGTCGAAGCGCCGGCGGCATCGAGCTTGCCGCTCTAACGCGCAACGCTCAACGCGAATATTCGGCACGCTCGTGCCATGTCGTTGCCTGGCTAATCGATCGCAAGGCCCTTCCGGCGAAGCACGGACAGGATCCGCGCCATTGGAATCGCGTTGTTGTAGAGCGTTCCGCGGCCTCCGTTATGCAGTGCGAAGACCGCTAGATCCATCGACAGGCAGGGCGAGCCGGACGACCCGCGTTGCGTCGTGGCGTTGTGGCGCAGGCGCGTCCCCGTCGTGTTGCTCCCCGTGACCGATCCCATGCAGATCTGCAGCGACCCGCCAAGAGGATGCTCGAGGATCACCAGCGGGAGACCGACCGATGCCGGGCCGGCCACGCCGTCGACCCGAAGCGGCTTTCGCGCCGGGAGGCCGGCCCCGGACGGATCGAATCGCAGCACCGCGAAATCGAGCTCGTCGGGTCCCGGATCGGTCCCGAGGCCCCGCTCCGTGCCTCCCGGCGGGCTCGCGACGACAACGGCGGACGGGAAGGCCGCGGGAATGACGATCCCGGCGGTATCGGTCAGTGCGTCGAAACGGAACTGCACCGCGACCGCCTCGCTGCTCCCGCCTGGAAACACGACATGGTGATTGGTCAACACGAGGCCTGGGCCGATGAGGAACCCCGTTGCGATCGATGCCCCGTCGCTCGCCCGCTCGACGCGGCATACGGATCGGAACGCCGCTTCCACTTCGCGCAACCATTCGGCCGCGGGACGATGCTGCAGTGCCTGGAGCACCATGCCTTCGAGGCGCGGGCGATCCGTGGCGTCCGCGGTTCGCAGCAACCTGCTCTCGGCGTCGGCAAGCAGCGCGTTCGCGCGGTTGGCGCGACGCAGCGCGCCGATCAGGTCCGCGAGCGTGCCTTGCGCATCGGCATCCTGCAGGTCGTTCCTGGAGAGGCTCGCCCCTTCCTCGCGGGAGATGGTATGGATGTCGGCTTTCGCGAGCGCGACGGCGAGGTCGTCACTCCGACCCACCGTTGCCTGCTCGATGGCGCGTTGCAGCTCGTCGAGTTGCCGGGTGGTCAACCGCTCGGACAATTCGTCGACGCGCAACGTGAAGAACTTCGCGGCCAACGCCGAGGCACACGCGCTGAACAGCGCGACGTAAGCCACGACGTGGACCCCGTTCAGGAGGTCCACGATCCACGTCGGGATCGCGAAGCCCCGTTGCAGAATCCACGGTATTGCCACGCACAGGATCGACGACACGACCGCGGCCGCAAGCGCGCGGCGAACGACGCGTCGCCTGACGGCCAACGGCTTCGCGGCCAGCGCGACGTAGCCGATGAGCAGCGCGAGCACGACCGCACCGGAGGCCGCCCAGCCCGCTTCCGGCTGGTAATAGTCGCTCACGAGCTCGAAATGCGTGAAGGCGACGAGCTGCGGCATGAACAACCAATACGACCGCCAACACGACGTAGATGGCGCGCAGCACGGTGCCCCCGAGCCGGTTGCGACTACGGACTCAGGATGGAGACCGGCACGGAAGCGACGACCGCGCCGTTGGAGCCCAGGACGTCGATCGACACGCTCCTGGCGAGCAGTTTCTCGGGCTTCGTTGCCGGCGTATTGACGAGTGGCGACACCGGAAGGCTGCTGCGCGCGAGGTCTCGCAGGGCCGCGATGGTCGGCCGAACGCTCTCGAGCGCCAACGCCCTCATGACCGCGCCATCGGTACTCGCCAGCCTGAACGCGACGCCGTCGCCATTCCATTCCGAAATCGGCCGACTGACGACCACCGACAACGTATACGAGACATTGCCCTGCGACAGGCGGCTCGCCACGACGAGTCCGAGCTTGCCCAGATTTTCCGATGGCGCTGCCGGATTGCGCGGAAGGTAGAACTCCTGGTAGGTCCTCACGACGAAGTCCTGCTTCGATCGGGCGGTCGCCTCGATTTGCGGCGTGGCGTCGAACGCCACCGGCAGGAGCGACAGGCCAGCGACCCGGTTCGGATCCGAAGTCGCGGCACGTTTCTCCCGGCAGGGATCCTCGCCCCGGTAGCACTTCGCTTCCGGCTGCAGGCGCTCGCTCTTCGCATCGCCCCACCACAGGTCGGTCTGGCTGTTCTGCACGTCGCGCGTCGCTATCAGCGTGGTCCCATACAGCCGTTGGCCGACGGGAATCCACGTCGCGGATAGCAGCCCCCTCCAATGCGTCCAGATCGGCTTCTTCGCCTCGTTCTGGATGCAACGACGGAAGTTCCTGCCGTCCTTCGCGTCGTCGACCCAGGACTGGTACGTGAACCGGTCGTTGCCGCCTCCGCCGTTGCCGTCCGCACCGGGACATCGCTGCTCGTCGATGAAGCCTTGTGCGCAGAGCGGCGATGACGCGGCGGCCACGGCAAGGATGCCCATCGTACGTACGAAGCTCGATCGTCGCATTCGGCTCTCCGCGCGTCGTTCACACGAGCCCGAGGCTCCTGCGGAGGAAAGCCGCGGCCTGCCGCGCGTACTTGCCGTCCTCCTGGTCTTCCCCGGGCCCGAGCAGCCCCGGCGAAAGCGTCTGCTCGACGGCGTCCAGCGCCTCCCGCCGGCGCGCGGCGAGCGCCTCGAGGCTCTGCGCCGTGTGGGGATACAGGAGCTGCAATCCGCGCTTGTCTCCGTCCGAGAGCGAGGCGCCCTCGCTCTCGGGGAGACAAGGGCTGTTCGGGTCCTTGTAGAAGAGCGAAGGAAAGCGATAGAGCATGACGGAGCGGCGGTCGAAGGGCCCTGCGACGGTGGCCGGGTCGTCCTCCGTCTTGAGGTTGTGATCGACCTTGGCACGGTCCCAGAAGTTGGGATAGCCGGACAGGTAGGTATAGATGCCGGGCCTGCGACCGTTCACGTCGGCGACGAACGCGCCGCGCGCATCGCGCGTCGACACGTAACCTGCGTCGTCGTCCCAGCGAAATGCCTGCTCGCAAGGACCGCGCATGTTCTGGTGCGAATGATGGAACGACATCGCGTGCAGGAACTCGTGCCGCGTCGTCCCGCGCCAGTTCGGCGGCCTCGTCGCCGCAAAGCCGCCGAGGTTGAGGCTGCACTGGCCGGGACCGCCGCCGATCCTGCCCGACCCGATGTTCGGATCGACACTGTCGGTGCCCACCAGCGAGAAGTAGCCGTTCTTGTCGAAGCTCACGCGAATCTCCGCGGCGTGCGTCGTGTCGCTCTCCGACCACGTTCGGTACTTTCCGGACGCCGCGTCGAAGCCGAAGTCGAGCACGATGTTGGCAACATCGGTGATCTCCTGCGTGGCGTCCGCGATGTCCTTGTGCAATGCCGCGTCCCCGCCCATGAACGCGACGCGCACCGTCTGGCCGGGCGTCCAGCGACGGATGTCGCTGACGAGGAACAGAAGACCTGCGTTGCCGCGCTGCACCGATTGCAGCCAGCGATCGCGTTGCTCGACGGTGGCCTCGACGTCTTCCGGAATCGCGTCGAGGACGACATCGTCGGCATTGAGGCTCTCCAGCGGGTGATTGTCCATCGCTTGTCCCATCGCGGTGCCCGCTCAAGGCTTGAGCGCCGGCTGGATCCGGGTGTCCCCATCGCAATGGACCGCGTACATGAGGCCGAGCGGGTTGCCGTGGTCGTTCAGGAACTCCTGGCGGAGGGCGAGGAACGCGTCCCCGAGCGTCTCGCCATCGAGAAAGCGGTCGAAGAAGCGCTGCGCCCACGTCGCCGCGAACAGCGCAGGCGTCTTGCACTCGGTGCCCACGACGCCACGCGCCCCCTTGGCCATGAAGTAGGGCACGAAGCCGTCGTAGAACGCGGCCGACAATTCCGCGGACTCGCAGGCATTGATGAAGACGAGGGGGTTGCCGGGAAGCTGGATCGTCGTGGGCGCATCCAGATTGAGATCGCCGAGCGTGATGGGCGCATCGGAAAGCTCGATGGACGAGGCATCGGGACCGCCGAGATCGTTCAGGCCTTTCGATGCCGCGTGACAGTAGAAATACAGTATCTGGTCGTCGGTCGTCGCGTCGGCCAGCGCCCGCTTCAGCTCCGCGCCCTTCGTGCGGTCGGTGACGTGAACCCGCTTGCGCGATTCCGCCGCATGGCCCCAGAACGTCTTCTGATCGGCCACGTACGTCGCGTGCATCTGGGCGTCGATCGTGTCGTTCACGTTGATGCTGACCGACAGCCTCGGATCGCTGCGGATCGCGCTGTCCGCGACGGCAAGCTGATTCTGCAACGGAATCACCTCGATCACGTGGCGCATGCCGAGAAAGTTCTCCCATTGGAGCGCCGCACCGTCGGAGGCGTCACCAACGTACAGCAGGCCCCAGGGCACCGGCGTCGTATGCGCCATGATCTGCAGCTTGAGGCGCGTCGATCCTTCCGTGGCCATCCTGCGGAGGTATTCGCCGATCTTCCGCGAATCGTCGGCGGCGTCGGGACCGAAGAACAGCTTGCGGAACAGCGTCGCGCCCGCGCGCGCCATGACGCGCAGCGCAGCCGCGCGATCCCCCTCGGGAATGTCGAGGCTCCGCTGGAACACGAACGCCCCGGCAGCGTCCCGATACATCACGACCTTCATGATCTCTTCGCGCGCAATGTCGATCGCGCCCGCGAGGTATGCGGGTTGCAGCGGAAGCCTCGCGCGTGCGGCAACGGGACCCCACACCATGCAGTCGTAGCCGCCGACGCCGGGCTGGATCGACAAGCCGACGTCGCGCGGAAACAGCACGGTCGCAGCGGCAAGAGGCCGTCCGAGCGAGACGGACTCGAGCACCGTCGCGCCCGCTGCGCCCACGTCGAACTTGAGATCGATCTGCTGGATGAGATTGCCCTTCTTGTGGAAGGCGGCGGTGAGCGAGGACGCGCCGTCGTGCTTCGGGCTGATGTCGAAGCGTGCCTTGCCCAGCGACTTCCCCACCCGACGCACGCGCAACGGTCGGGTGGCGTCGCCGATCTCGAAGTCCTCGCCGGCAAGCTGCACGGTCAACTCGATGACGTCGTCGCCTTCCTCGAAGAGACGGTCGTCGAGAAACCTCGCAGCAGCCAGTGCATCGACGCGCTGGACGACGTCCACGTCGAACGCGAGCACATACCATTGGCCCTTGGTGAGCGCGACGTCCTTCGCGTGATCCTCGATCTCGGCGTTGATCCACCGTTGCGCGGCGGGCGGCGGCCCGGTGCCGGCGACTTCCAATGTCGCTGCCGTCTCCGCACCCAGCAATCCGCCGTCGATCGGCGGCTCGGCTCGCGCCATGCGTCCGGCCACGGCTCCGGTCGCGAACCAGTCTTGGTCGGCTCGATCCGATTGCTGCCTTTGCACCTGCGGCGGCGGTGTGGGATGGACGCCTTCGTCGAGTCGAGGCGACCCCTGCATCTGTATCTGCTGCTGCTGTTCCTGCTGCTGGCCGAGAAAGCTCGAGTCCCCCAGCGTCGACCCGCCGTCGGCCACGACCGCGCACCAGAAGGCGTGCGCAACTTCGGGATGCGCGATATCGCTGTGCGCGCCGGACGCGCCGTCGCCGTTCCTGATGACGGCGCTCGCCTCGAGGTTGTAGATCCTTCCGTTGCGAAGCGGATACACGACACCGACGCCTTGCATGACGGCGTCCTCGGCGGACGCCACGCCCTGCAGGCCGAACGCGCCGACGCCGCCGTACTCGGGGAACGCTTCGCCGCCGAGCACGAGCTGTTGCCTGACCTTCGCGCCCAATGGATAGAAGCGTCCGACCGCAGTGTCGAACTTCGACCGCGTCGTGACGATCGGACCCCGCACCAGCCGCTGCTTGACGATGCGATTGAAATAGCCGGCGGTGCGCGGCGCATAGGGAATCTCGTTCGCGTACGACCAGAGCGAAAAGGCGCCTTGCACCAGGAAGAGCGAATCCACGGGACGCGGCAACGGCGCCGAGCCCGGGCCGCCGGCGATGGTCGCCGAGACCACGATGCAGCCGAAGCTGTGTCCCATGAGATGGAATCTCGCCGCCGGCGCGTCGGCTTGAAGGGTGGCGAGCAGCGCGTGTGCCCCGGTCTCGCCGAATTGGCGGGCGCGATCCTTCATCTTCCAGAACGAAAGCTGGCGCAACGGACTTAGCACCGCGTCCTTGACGTTGTCGGTCCAGCCGAGAAGCTCCGAGCTCGCAGGCGACTGCGTCGCCTTGTAGTCGGCGACGATGGCCTCGGGATCGAACGCGCCCTGGTCCGACCCCGGACTCCCGGAGACGTCCCCGCTTCCGAGCCCGGACTCGGTGAAGAGCGTCGCGTAGTCGGCGAGCGTCTGCGACGACAGCGTGTGCGGTTCGTCGCGAGCGGCGTACAGGATCCGCCGGATGGCGTTGCGCGCCATCGGGGTGTCCGCGATGCGCCTCGCAAACGCGTCGACCTCGCCATCGGTATCGCTCGCGGCCGACAGCGTGGCGCCGCGGGACGCTTCCGCGAAGGATTCGTCGCCCCACGGCAGGCTCGGCCAGTGCAGCCCGACGACGAGCGCCTTGAAATCGGGACGCCGCGCCGATACCAGCGCTCGGTCCGAATCCAATCCCGCCATCGTTCTGGACCCAGCGGTCATATTGCTCGATCGCGGCGGGAATGTCCCCTTTCCAGCCATGACTCATGAAGAACACGTCGGTCACGGGCTCGGCCGCGAGCTGGCTGCGGATGACCTCGCTCATGAGCGAGCCGTCGGGTTCCTTGCGCTCGACACCGTCCTCATCGAAGGCGACGAGGAAATACCGGAGATCCGTTCCGGCTACGTCACGCAGCGGCATGGTGGTTCCCCCTCGGGACGGGCAAGCCTCAAGCCGTATGTCGTCTACAACGACACGCAAGACGGCCGTATCTTGCCCCCTCTCGGCGTCTCGGAAAAGCCCCCGCCATAGACGAAGCGGAATATTCGCAACAAGTTGACATATACAACTGGTTTTGCCTAAATAGGGTTCGCCGGCACCATGCCGTGCGCGGTCCCGGCAAGGGAGGGTCCCATGCGAAGGGTTGGCTCGGTCCTGAGTCTCTTGCTCCTGCTGCTGCCCATCCTCGTCGGCGGCGGCTCGGCTTCCGCACAAGTACCCCCGCACCAGCCGGGCACCATCTGTTTCACACCGAAATTCTGGTGCTGGTTGCCGCGCCCTGTCTTCAAGGGTCAGACCTGCTACTGCGCGACCCAGTCGGGCGCGGTACGAGGCGTCGCGGGCTAGCGCCCCGCCGGGAGCGGTCATGTGGCTCAAGATCGAAGCCGATCTCGATAGCCAGTTCAAGATCACCTGGGGAAGCAGGTCGGGAATCTTTCCGCAATCGCTTTCGGTCGGCGCGCAGGCGATCCGCGAAGAGTCCGATGCCATGCGCGCCTTGCTGGGGTCGGTCTCCGACTGGTCCGAGACCACCGACGCCGCGCAGCGCTACGCGAAACTGTCCGCGCTCGCGACGACGGGGGGGCGCCTTCGCTTCCTGTTGTTCAACGATCCCGGCAAGCGCGACGTGGTCAAGAAGCTCGAGACGTGGATCGCGGACGAATACGAGGGCGGCGACCACGACCTGTCGATCCAGGCCGACTCGAGCATCTACATCCCGTGGGGCCTGATCTACGACGGCAAGCCGGTGGCCGGCGACGTCGACGGAGCGACGCTGGCGGAACGGGAGATCAGGCAGTTCTCCGGATTCTGGGCATTGAAATACAGCCTGTCCGCGACGCAGAGCGGCTTCTTTCTCGCGAAGTCGAGGATGACGCGACCGCGCAAGACATTCGGCCTCCTCTCGCTCGTCAACGAGCAGGTGCAGCAGCAGATCGAGAGCGATCTCGGCCACGACGAGTATCGCCGCTATTGCGAGCTGCTGAGCCCGCCGGTCGGCATCGCCTACAACCTCGCCCGCTGCGAGGAACTGATCGAGACCACCAAGCAGCAGGACATCCTGTTCCACTTCCTCGGGCATCACAAGGACGCGACGCTCGACCTCGGCAACGACGAGAAGGTCGATTTCGTGAATTTCTCGATGCTCATGGACTCGCTCGCGAATCGCGACAGCAGCCGCGATGCGTCGCCGTGCGGACTCGTCTTTCTGAACGGATGCGAGAGCGTCGTAGGCAAGGAGGACATGAACCTGCGGGCGGTGTCGAAGCGCCCCGAGCTTTGCGGCGTGATTGCGACGGAAGGAATCGTGCGCAGGACGTACGCGGCCAAGTTCGGCTCGCGATTCCTGCGCGCGCTGCTGACGGAGGGCAAGTCGATCGCGCAAACGATGGATGAGCTCCACCGCGACCCCGCAATGTGGCCGGAAAGCCTCCTCTACGGTTGCTACGCGCATCCCGACTATCGGATCGAGAAGGCCGCCTGAGGGCACGCTGCGGGCCATGAGCACTGTCGCGGCCGATTGGCCGAGCGAACCCTACAAGGGCCTCGTCTACTACGGACCCGAAGACCGGCTGCTTTTCTCCGGCCGGGAGCACGATGTCGAGACGTGCATCCACTTCCTGGCGGCGTCCGAGACACGCATCCTGCTCCTGCATGGCCAGACGGGCTGCGGGAAGTCGTCGTTCCTTCGCGCCGGACTGATCCCCGGCCTCGAGGAGAACGCGTTCGGGTACCTTTTCCTGCGCGATACGGCCGGGTCGCCGTTGTTCATCCGCAGCGGCGCGGATCCGCTGGGACGAATCGCCGAGCACGCGTTTCGCTTCGCCTCGCAGCCGGTGACGGTTCGCGGCGTCACGGGCGCGACCACGTACGACCTGTCCGCTGCCTGCCTCGGTCTGACCGACATCCAGGCGTTCGTGGAGGAATGCCGCAGGCCGGGGATGATGATGAAGGCGCTCCGTGCGCTGTCCGCAGGCCTTCCGTACACGCTGGTGGTCATCCTCGACCAGGCCGAGGAGGTGATCACCTTCGGCGACGACAATCATGATCACCGCCGGCAATTCTTCCGCTTCATACGCGAGTTCGGCACCAGCAATTTTCCGGTCAAGTTCGTCCTCGCGCTGCGCAAGGATTACTCGGGCGAGTTCATCGGGCTTGCCCAGCTCGGGGGGGCGATCGACCTTCGGACCAACGCGCCCGACCTTTCGCCGCCGAACCCGCAGGGCGAGACGGTGGACCGCCTGGTCAAATCCGACATCAAGATCTTCCTGCTCGCCGAGCTGAGTCGGGAAGAAGTCCTGCACGCGATCGAGCTGCCGACATCGAAGGAGAAGGTGGACGAAGGCAGGAGCGCACCCTTCGAAAAGTATCGCTTCTCCTACGCACCCGGCGTTGCGCAGCAGATCGTGAGCGACCTGTTCGCGGCGACCTCCGCGACGGCAGTGCTTCCGGTGATGCAGATCGTCTGCCGCGATCTCTACAACGAGGCGAAGGTCGGCAAGACGGAGCCTCCATGGCAAATCGACGCGGCGCTCTACGCGAAGGGCGGCGGACTCTCGGGCCCGGTCGACCGGCACATCACGAAATCGCTGAAGGACAGCTTCGGCACGCTGCCCGCAGGAACCGACGTCAACGCGGAGGAACAGCGTTGGCGCGAAATCCTGTTCCGGCTGGTTCGCCGCGAATCCGACGGCACCGTCCACACCAACATCGTGGACGCCGCGCAACTCAAATCGATGGCGGCCGAAGGCGGGGTCAAAGCCAACGTCGACGACGTGACCGCGTACCTGACGCGATCCGACGTCCTGTTGCTGCGCAGCGTGTCCGTCCTCGCCGGTACCGAAGGACACGAGGCCAAGCTGTTCAGCCTTGGGCACGACGCCATCGGGCTCGTCCTGCAGGAGTGGAAGCTCCGGGCCCTCGCAAGCCAGCGCGTGGCGGACGAGGCAAGGGCCGCCGACGCCAGGATCAGGCGCAACTTCTGGCGGGCGACGGTCACCGGTGTTCTGGTCATCGGATTCGCCGCGGTGATCGCGGTGGCCGTGGTTACCGCCTCTGCGAAGGGCCGCGCCGAGCAGAAGCACGATGTCCTCCTGAAGATCGCGACGGCCAACGGGCGCAGCTCGCCGATGGATGCGATGTACGCCGCAGCGCACGCGACGGTCGTCGCCGACGACATGCACCGGTACGAGCTCTGGAAAGCCAGGGACAACAAGGCCGATCATCTCCTGGCCACCATTCTTGCCGGCATGCCCAGGAAGACGACCTTCGAGACGGATGCCACGCCGGGCGCGGCGATGCAAACGGGCACGAGCATTCCGCTGCCGAAGTCGATCGGCTTCGCGAATGTCGAAGCGAACCACGTCGAAATCACGACCGGCATCGCCGACAGCGAGCCGCGCAGAAGCAGGTTCGAACTGGAGAAGACGCCCGACAATTCGTCGGCGATCTGGTCCGGTGGCGAGCCCAATGACGGCACGGTGGTTCTACTGCGTAGCTCGAGCCCCTCGGAGATGCGCGAAGCGGGCAAGAGCATTGACGAGGTCTACGTGTTCACGAAGGACGGCCGCAAGTTCGGACCGTTTTCCCTCGACTACTTTCTCAGGAAGGCCACTTTGCAAGGGTTCGCGGCGCCACCGGTCAAGAAAAAGAACCGCTCCGGCGACCAGACGGCGCCACGTCCGGAGGACGGATTCACGCAGCTCGACATGAGCGGAAGCATCGTCGTACTGTCGAAGGTCAAGCCCGGCAAGGACCCGAACAAGGGCGATATGCACATCGCGTCCTTTGTCTTCGAGACGGAGCGACCCGCGAGCGATCCCTTCCGCATCGGACTCCAGAAAGACTTTCAATTGGACCTCGCTGCGCTCGATTCCACCGGATTCAACGATCCTCTGTTGCTCGACGACTACATGGTCGTTCCCGTCAAGCTGGACCACACGCAGGCCGCGGCGCAGTCGCCCGGGACATGGGCGGTGAGGTACGACCTGCGAGGCCCCAATGGCACGGGGCAACCGCTCAAGGGATTCGATGCGTTGCGCGACTGCGATGGCAAGTGCGACTGGGAGCTCATCCCTCGCGAGAGCGTGGATACGCTCATGGTGTTCGCATCCGGCAAGGGGACTGCCCGTTCCGGCACGCGATCCCTGGAACAGGCGGCGCAGCCCGATATCGATCGCTACGACCGCTTTCTCGTCTTCGACGCCAGGACCGACGAAGCGGTCGCCATCGATGCGTCGGCCATCAGAAGCGAGCGCGCTGCGTGCGCGCAGATCTTTGGACGGAAGGATCAGACCCTGGCCCCCCGAAAAGGATCGACCACGCGCCTGTTCGTTGCCAGGGCGAAGGACCTGCTTCTCTTCGGCCTGCAATCGGATCACTCCGTGGACCTGATCCAGATCCGGAATGCCGGCGGTCGCGGAACCGCCGCCTGCGTTGGGCTTCTCCTCTACTCCGACGATGTCGTCGCCTTCAGGGCCGCGCGGGACGGCCATACGCTGCTGGCCGGTGGCCGCAACCTTGGCTTGAGCTGGAGCGTCGCGGAAAAGGTGTCGAGCAAGGCAGTTGCGCTCGCGAAGGAAGGGGGACTTCTCGAGGCCGCCTGCGAGGAAGGACTCAGGGGCCACGAGTCGCCCACCGACGACTGGGCCACCACGACGTACCTCGGGGTCCAGCCCGTCACGCTGTGCGACGGCACGCCGGCGCGCAGCGCCGTGAAGCAGCGCGGCTCGTCCGTACTTCCTGGCGTGGACGTCGACCTGGACAGGAAGAATCTTCCGAGCGCGTTCACCAAGGAAGGCTCGGTGCAGAAGAAATCGCAGTGAGGACCGCGGGGGCGCCCGCCTATCGTGCATCGTTCCCGATGATGGCCGATGCCGCCGCCCGAACGCGTCGGCCTGAAGCGGTCGGACCATGCGCTACGAACACCTTTGCCGGGCGTCGATCCAAGGACGCGACGCGGAGCCCGATCGGTAGCCGTCCGCCCGGATACGCTCTGCCTCGGAGTGCAGGCACTCGACCAGGGCTCGCCACGGACAAGGAGCCCGCCGGGTGGCGGGCTTTCGCTATCTTGGAAGCGTCTCCGGCGGAGCCAGATGCACGAGCGCGATGAACTTCGCGTACTCGTCACCGTCGCCTTGCCGACGTCGATCCGCAGCCAATTGGCGCATCGCACGCAGGAACCGCGAACGGTCACGAATCGACAGGTCGTAATAGGCCCGGAGGAGCGGCAATGCGTCGACCGTGACGCTGATCTGGACTTTGACGGCCATACCATTTCCCTTTGTGCTCTCGTGTCCCTGCTTGCGGCGCCGCGCCAAACCACGGACCGCGAGGCCATGGCAAAGGCGGCGCGCCCCGTGCGTTGTCTAGCAGAATGCGAGCCAGCGCCGTAACCGACCGTTTCGCAAAGCGATTCCGACCTGCGCCCGAACCGTCGGTCGTCGCGATTGTAAGAATTGTCGACATAGCCGTGGGCTCGAACCAGGGACTGCGGATTTACCGACAACCGCGGGTTTGCGCTTCTTCAGTAGGTCCGATCTCGTTCCGCAACTTGCCCAGTTTGCAGCGCGTTTCTGCCCCGCGCGCGGCGATGGCCGCGAACTTCGCGGAACAAGGTTGCCGACCGCCGATCGTCTTCACGCCGGGGCATCGGTTCGCCGTCTCTCACCGACCGTGTTCGACCGGACGGACCTTCCGGTGGAAACGAAGCCGCAGGCCCCTTCAGGCCGGCACGACAGTCGCCAGTGGTGATGGCGCGCCTCGGCCACGGAGCCAGTCGCCGCGCGGGCTAACCGCCGTGGCATGGAGCACCCATCACGCTATTGACCAATTGGTCTAGACCATATAGTCTAGCGCCGTTGCTTCGGGTTCGTTCCTCTCGACGAAAGGCCAATATCATGACGCATGACGCATTGAGAATAGGAGTGTTTCGATCAGTCTTTGAACTCTTCGGGATCGTTCTGGTGCGATTCCGTCCCGTGCAGAGAATCTGGGGCGCGTGGCTCGTAGCGGTTAACGCGGCGTGCTTGCTGTTCATCCAGCATAGAGAGGCGCAAGTCACACTGGGCGCAGTGGCCGTCGCCGCGCTCGCTCAAGCGCTGATCTACCAGCGCAAGCGCTTCATCCGGCTGCTCGGCGTGACGCATGTTCTGTGGGTGCCGATGGTGGCATGGATGGCGCTGCGCCTGGACACCTTCCCAGGGAAGGAAACTGCGTTCCATGTCTGGCTCATCATGCTCATCGCCACCAATGCAATCTCCTTGGTCATCGATGCCTGGGATGCAGCGCGATTCGCCTTGGGCGAACGTCGGCCTTACTACGTGTGGTGAAAATGAGGACCGCCCCGAACGGATCGCGTGCGCCGCGATCGAGGACTCCCACAGGTCGCATGGACACTCGCGAGAAACTCGTCCGCACCGCCGAGAGGCTGATGCTCCGCGACGGCTATTCCGCGACGCGCGTCGACGATGTCATACGCAAAGCGGGGCTCAGCAAAGGCAGCTTTTATCACTTCTTTGACAGCAAAGAAGCGCTCGGGCTCGCTGCGCTGGAACACTACTACGCAGATCGAGTGGGCCGGCTGGCGGCCGGAACCTATACGACCGAAACGGATCCTTTGCGTCGAGCCCGTGGCTTCCTGAACCATGCATCCCACGTTGCCGCCGATCTGTGGAACATGGGATGCCTGCTCGCCAACCTCGCAGTCGACTCCGCTGGATCGAGTCGAGTCATCTCGAACGCACTCAGGAAGCGAACCAGTGAATTGCGGGCGTTGCTTGCCGACTTGCTCAGTCCGTTTGCGAAGCCAGGCATCACCGCAGCCGATTTGGCGGATCAGTTCCTCGTGTGTATCGAGGGGTCTATCGTGCTGGCACGCATCTATGACGATCCGAAGTTTCTGCAGCGCGGTATCGAACAATTCAAACGGTACCTGAACGAAGCCGAAGGTCGCTGAGCGTAAGGACGGCCTCCGAATGTCCGTTGCAGGTTCGGCCTGCCATCGTCCGCTCCTGACCCGGGAGACAAACGCATGTTCGCCGCCGGAGGCGGGAACGTCGTTCGTCGGGCAGCGTTGCACGCCAACCCGTGGCATGACCGCTGAACGTTGCGCCTCGAACAGCTCTAGAGAAGCAGCAGGAACGCTTGGCGTCGCGTTCCGCAATTTGGAACGTCGGCGAGAGCGCACCTAACGCATTGAATTCTTGGCTCCCCGACCTGGGCTCGAACCAGGGACCTGCGGATTGACAGGCTACCGCGGATCTACTTGTGCGGCCACTCAAACAAGATGTGGGGAACGGCGTCAACCGTAACCGCACCCGGCGCGGACTGACGGACCTTGCCTCTAGAGATGACAAGGCGTTCAATACACTCGGAATCGGTTTCCTTGCTACGGATGCGGTCGTGCTTGACCCGGATTCGGTCACGTACCCATCCCGGCAGAAGAACCGGCGGAACGCCCCCAACAACCACGGCTTTTCGGCCCGCAAATCGCGAACCACAGCCATGATCAGCCGGGACTTTGCATCAGCCTCCCATCCACAGATTGGCCGTTCCAGGTTGAATTCGCAGGCGAAGGCGCCCCATAGTTTTCCGGCGCGTTCGCTCCACACATCTCGTTAGGCGGCACGAGCGTCGTGCATTTGTCGTCGCGCGGCAGCAGTGCTATTAATTCGGGGCGGCGAGGGTCCAACACGCCGTGGTCCCGACGTGCCTCGCGAGCAAATCCTGCGTCCTGACTCAAGGAGAGTGAGCTATGGCACCAGCACTCGCAGCGGAGTTTCTCGGTACTTTCTGGCTTGTTCTCGGCGGTTGCGGTAGTGCGGTACTTGCCGCGACGTTTCCCGAGTCAGGTATCGGTTTCACCGGCGTCTCGCTGGCGTTCGGCCTCACTGTGCTGACCGGAGCCTACGCACTCGGACCGCTCTCGGGCGGTCACTTCAATCCGGCGGTATCGGTCGGACTTTGGGCTGGCGGGCGCTTTCCCGCCGCGCGGGTGCTGCCCTATACCATCTCGCAGGTCTTGGGTGCAGTCGTCGCCGCCGGCGTGCTCTACCTGATTGCGAGCGGAAAGCCTGGCTTCGATCTGCAAGCCGGCTTCGCCTCGAACGGCTACGGCGAACACTCGCCCGGAAAATACGGCCTTGGTTCCGCGCTTGTCTGCGAGGTGGTGATGACATTCATGTTCATCCTTGTCATCCTCGGTGCGACGCACGGCCGGGCACCAGGCGACTTCGCGGGGCTCACGATCGGCCTGTGTCTCACGCTCATTCACCTGGTCAGCATCCCGGTGACGAACACGTCGGTGAACCCGGCGCGGAGCACCGGGCCGGCACTCTTCGTAGGCGGCTGGGCGCTCGAGCAGCTGTGGCTCTTCTGGACGGCACCGCTCGTCGGCGCCGCGCTCGCGGGTTGGCTCGCGCGCGCAGCGTCTCGTGGGAAGATTCGACTGCCGCTCATCGGGGATTGATTCGCTCTTCGAAGTAATCGCGATGCCGCCTACCAGGTCGTTCAACCGGACGCGTGTCCGTCGGCCGTCCTTCGGTGGCCTCGGCACGCGCCGGTTAACTCTGATCGTTTAGGCGACCGCTTCGGAGCGAGTACCGCAATCGTGTGGCTGCTATCGGCGGAATTGCCGCACGACCGCTATTGGGCCGGAAGTGGACGGCAGCGTAATGGCGACCAGCAGCATCGCGTCCCACGGCAGCGCGGGGACAATGGCCGACCCAACTGGAGGTGATGCGAGCGGCACCACGACATGCGGAGGAACTGACTTCCGGGCACCGCGTTCCGCAATCGAGTCCGTAGGTCCGAACGGACGTATCGCGTGAATTTCGCAACAAAACGGACAGGGTGGCCCGAGCGGCACGCAGGGCGATGCGCTTACGCGCGGGTGGAACTCGTGGTGACACGTTCCGCAAACACAGTCCGTCGGTCCGAACCGACCTAACTCATTGAAATTGGCTCCCCGACCTGGGCTCGAACCAGGGACCTGCGGATTAACAGTCCGTCGCTCTACCGACTGAGCTATCGGGGAATTGAAGGGAGAAATTGCCTGCGGGAACTGCGAACCGAGGAATCCAACCGCAATCAGCCTTCAATTATAGCGTTCGCGGCCGGTACCGGTCAAACGGGCTTTAGGGGATGTCCCCGCGCCGAGCGTCCGCGCGGCGGTGCCCGGCCGCAATTGCGACCCGGCCGAGCGGCGTGATAGCTTTTCCTCCTCGCGCGTCGTGCGGCGAGGTGCGTGGGCAATCCCACCACGCGTCCATCGCCGCCCCGCTCTCGGAGGAGACCGCAATGCCCCCCATCACGCCACGCTCGGTCGCCGAGCTCGTCGTCGATTTCCTGCAGGCCCGCGGCGTCGATCGCGTGTTCGGTCTGCAGGGCGGCCACATCCAGCCGATCTGGGACCAGCTTGGCCAGCGCGGCATCCGCATCGTCGACGTCCGCGACGAAGGCGCCGCAGTGCACATGGCGCACGCGCACGCGGTGCTCACGGGCGGCGTCGGCATCGCGATGGTCACCGCCGGGCCCGGCGTCACCAATTGCGTCACGGCGATGGCCAACGCGCAGCTCGAGCGCGTGCCGGTGCTCCTGATCGGCGGCTGCGCGCCGCGCCCGCAGGACGATCTGGGGCCGCTGCAGGGGATCGCGCACGTCGAGATCATGCAGCCCGTCACACGCTACGCGCGCACGCTGCGCGTTTCCGGCAATGTCCTGCGCGATCTCGACAAGGCATTCGCGGCGGCTGCAGGCGACGGCGGCCCGCCGGGTCCGGCCTATGTCGAGATTCCCACGGACGTGCTGCGCGAATCGGTGCCGCCGAAGCTCGTGCTGAACGAGTGGCTCGCGGCCAAGCCGCGGCGACGATTCCCGCCCGACGCGACCGACGTGGCGCGCGCCGCCGCCATCATCGCGGAGGCCAAGCGTCCGCTGGTGCTCACGGGACGCGGCGCCCTCAACGCGCGCGATGCGCTCGCGGCGTTCCTCGATCGCACCGGCGCTCTGTACATCGACACGCAGGAATCGCGCGACCTCGTGCCGGCGACGCACCCATCGGTGGTGGGAGCCATGCGCGCACGCGCGATGCAGGAGGCGGATCTCCTGCTGGTCGTCGGCCGCAAGCTCGACTACCAGACGGGCTACGGCTCGCCCGCGGTGGTGCCCAACGCGCGCATCGTGCGCATCGGCGACAACTGGGAGGAGCTGCGCGAGAACCGACGCGGTGAAGTGGAGCTCTTCGCCGACCCGGCATTGGCGCTCGACGCGATCACGCGGGCGATGGCGGGCCCGGCGCCGCAGCTCGACAAGGGCTGGACGTCGTCGCTGCGCGCGGAGCACGAACGGCGTGCCGCGAAATACGCGGCGTCGCTCCCCGAGGCGCCGGCGGGCAAGGATGGCCACATGCATCCCAACCGCATCTTCGCGGCGCTGCAGAAGGCCCTGCGTCCCGATGCGATCACCATCGCCGACGGCGGCGACATCCTTAGCTTCGCGCGCATGGGCCTGCCGCCGCGCACCTATCTCGACGCAGGGACCTTCGGCTGCCTCGGCGTCGGCGTGCCGTACGGCATCGCCGCGGCCCTGCTGCATCCCGACCGGCAGGTGGTGGTGATCACCGGCGACGGCGCGTTCGGCATCAACGCCATGGAGATCGACTCGGCCAAGCGCCACGGCGCCAAGGTCGTGTTCATCGTCTCCAACAATGCCGCCTGGAACATCGAGCGCCTGGACCAGGAGATGAACTACGGCGGTCGCGTCGTCGGCACCACGCTGCAGTGGGCGGACTATGCCGCGATGGCCCGTGCCTTCGGCCTGCATGCGGAGCGCGTGACCGATCCCGCGCGACTCGACGGCGCGCTCGCGGAGGCCTTCGCCAACGCGCCTGCGCTGCTGGACGTGGTCGTGACACAGCACGCGCTGTCGTCGGACGCGGGCAAAGGACTGGGCTGGGTGCCGGACTTCCAGGCCCTCACGGCATGGGACGACGCCGAGCGCGCCCGCCGCGCGCCCTGACGACCGCGCCATGAACCACCTGCTGAACGTCGCGGAAATCGTCGCGGCCCAGGCCCGGCTGCAGCCGGACAAGATCGGCGCGCGCGACTCGCATCGCACCCTCACGTTCGCGCAGTGGAACGACCGCGCGAGCCGCCTCGCGAACGCGCTGCGGGAGCGCGGTCTCGCGAAGGGCGATCGCGTCGCCCTCCTCGCCTACAACTGCGTGGAGTGGATGGAGCTCTACGTCGGGCTGGCGCGCGCCGGCCTCGTCGCGGTGCCGATCAACTTCCGCCTCGTCGCCGCCGAGATCGAGTTCATCGCCAGCGATTGCGGCGCACGCGCGTTCGTCGTGCAGGACGCGTTGCGCGATCGCGTCGAACCGATCCGCGACCACCTGGGCATCGCGGCCGATGCGTTCATCCACTTCGGCGGTGCGCACACGCCCGCTGGCTGGCAGGACTACGAGGCGATGATCGCGGGAGCGTCCTCCGCGAGCCCCGATGTCGCCGTGGCGCCCGAGGACATGTGGGCGCTGATGTACACCTCGGGCACCACCGGCAAGCCCAAGGGGGCCATCCGCAACCACGCCGGAAGCGCGCTTATCTCGCTGGTCACCGCGCTCGACATGGGTCTCACGCGCGACGACACGGCGCTGCTCGTGATGCCGATGTGCCACGCGAACTCGCTGTACTTCTCGTTCACCTTCACCTACCTCGGCGCGACCTGCGTGATCGACGACCACCCGCACTTCGAGCCCGAGGGCCTCCTGCGCACGCTGGCCGAGCAGCGCGTGACGTTCACTTCGCTGGTGCCCACGCACTACATCATGATGCTGGCGCTGCCCGACGAGGTGAAGCGCCGCTACGACGTCGACCGCGTGAAGAAGCTGATGATCTCGTCGGCCCCGGCGCGCAAGGAAACCAAGCTTGCGATCATGGCCCACTTCCGGAACTCGCAGCTCTACGAGCTCTACGGCTCGACGGAGGCGGGCTGGGTGACGCTGCTGCGCCCGGACGAGCAGATCACCAAGCTCGGCTCCGTCGGACGCGAATGGACGGGCTCGGGCGCCATCAAGCTCCTCGATGCCAACCGCCGGGAGGTGCCCGACGGCGAAGTCGGCGAGCTGTTCTCGCGCACGTCGTACGTATTCGACGGCTACTGGAACAATCCCGCGAAGACCGCCGAGGCGTTCCACGGGGCGTGGTGCTCGGTCGGCGACATGGCGATGCGCGATTCCGAAGGCTACTACCACCTCGTCGATCGCAAGAGCAACATGATCATAAGCGGCGGCGAGAACATCTATCCGTCGGAAGTGGAAGCGCTGCTGGCCGGCCATCCGGCCGTGCAGGACGTCGCGGTGATCGGCATGCCCGACGCGAAATGGGGCGAGACGGTCGTGGCCGTCGTCGTGCGGCGTGCCGGTCACGAAACCACCGGCGACGAGCTGGTCGAATGGTGTCGCGATCGCATCGCGGGCTACAAGCGCCCGCGCAGCGTCGTGTTCATCGACGAGTCGCGGATGCCGCGCACCGCCACCGGCAAGATCCAGCATCGGCTGCTGCGGGCCCGGATGACCGAATCCCCTTGACGTTCCCGGCGCAGCCTGTCGTACTTCTTGCCATGACCACGACACCCGCCGCCATCGCACTCGACGACAAGTACACGCTGGCGCAGGGCCGCGCCTACATGAGCGGCGTGCACGCGCTCGTGCGCCTGCCGCTGGTGCAGAAGCAGCGCGACGCGGCGGCGGGACTCGACACAGCCGGCTTCATCTCCGGGTATCGCGGATCGCCGCTCGGCACCTACGACGTCGCGCTGACGCATGCGCGCGCTCATCTCGAGGCGCACGACATCCTGTTCCAGCCGGGCGTCAACGAGGACCTGGCCGCGACCGCGTTGTGGGGCACGCAGCAGCTCGCGCTCTACGACGATGCGACGCGCGACGGCGTGTTCGGCATCTGGTACGGCAAGGGACCGGGCGTCGATCGCTCGGTCGACGTGCTGAAGCACGCCAACCTCGCCGGCACCGCGAAGCACGGCGGCGTGCTGCTGCTCGCGGGTGACGACCACGTGTGCCAGTCGTCGACCACCGCGCACCAGAGCGAGCAGGTGCTGATCGCGGCGATGATTCCCGTGCTCAATCCGGCGTCGGTGCAGGACTACCTCGACTTCGGCGTGCTGGGTTTCGCGCTGTCGCGCTTTTCCGGATGCTGGGTGGCACTGAAGGCCATCGCGGAAACGGTCGAGAGCTCGGCGTCGGTGGATCTCGACCCGCAGCGGGTCAAGGTCACGCTTCCTTCCGACTTCGTGCCGCCGGCCGACGGGCTCGGGCTGCGCTGGCCCGACACGCCGCTCGAGCAGGAGCGCCGCCTGCATGGCCCGAAGATGGACGCGGTGCGCGCGTTCGCGCGCGTGAACGTGCTCGACCGCGTCGTGCTCGATGCGCCGCATGCGCGCCTCGGCATCGCCGCCACCGGCAAGGCGTATCTCGACGTCCGGCAGGCGCTGGCCGAGCTCGGCATCGACGACGCCGGCGCCCGCGCCCTCGGCATCCGCCTCTACAAGATCGGCATGAGCTGGCCGCTCGAGCCCGAGCGCGCGCTCGCGTTCGCGGACGGACTGGAGGAGATCCTCGTCGTCGAGGAAAAGCGGCCGGTGGTCGAGGACCAGCTCGTCAAGCTGCTGTACGCCACCGATGCGCGCCCGCGCATCACCGGCAAGCGCGACGATCACGACAAGGCGCTGCTGCCGACGGAGGGCGAGCTCTCGCCCGCGTCGGTCGCGGCGGCGATCGTCGGCCGGCTCGCGCGCCTGCACGGCGAGCTGCCCGCCCTGCAGGCCCCGCTCGCGCGCCTCGAAGCGCTGCAGGCCGTTGCGCGCTCGACCACGGCGTATCCGCTGCGCACGCCCTTCTTCTGCTCCGGCTGCCCGCACAACACGTCGACGCGCGTGCCCGAGGGCAGCCGCGCGCTGGCCGGCATCGGCTGCCACTGGCTCGCGCTGCACATGCCGCGGCAGACGCGCACGTTCAGCCACATGGGCGGCGAAGGCGCGGCATGGATGGGGCTCGCGCCGTTCGTGAAGCAGAAGCACGTGTTCCAGAACATCGGCGACGGCACGTACTTCCACAGCGGGCTCCTCGCGATCCGCGCGGCGGCGACCGCGGGCATCGACATCACGTACAAGATCCTCTTCAACGACGCGGTCGCGATGACCGGCGGCCAGCCGGTCGACGGCAACCTCACCGTGCCGCAGATCACGCAGCAGGTGGCCGCCGAAGGCGCGCGGCGCATCGTCGTGGTCACCGACGAGCCGGAGAAGTACACGCCGACCGCGGCGTTCGCGCCCGGCACGACGGTGCGCCATCGCGACGAGCTCGACGCCGTGCAGCGCGAGCTGCGCGAGATTCCGGGCCTCACGATCCTGATCTACGACCAGACCTGCGCGGCGGAGAAGCGCCGGCGCCGCAAGCGCGGCAAGTATCCGGATCCGCCGGAGCGCGTGTTCATCAACGACGCGGTGTGCGAAGGTTGCGGCGATTGCTCGGACCAGTCGAACTGCGTATCGGTCAAGCCGCTCGAGACGCCGAACGGCCGCAAGCGCACGATCGACCAGTCCGCGTGCAACAAGGATTTCTCGTGCCTCCGGGGTTTCTGCCCGAGCTTCGTGACGGTGCGCGACGCGCGCATCCGGCGCACGAGCGTGGCACCGCCGCCGGCGGACCTGCCCCTGCCCGCGCTGCCGGCGCTCCGGGAGCCGTACGCGATCATCGTCACCGGCATCGGGGGCACGGGCGTCATCACCGTCGGCGAGATGCTCGGCATGGCCGCCCATCTCGAGGGCCGCGGATGCAGCGTGCTCGACAACACCGGCATGGCGCAGAAGAACGGCGCGGTCACGAGCCACATCCGCATCGCCGCGCACCCGGACGACCTGCACGCGGTACGCGTCGGCGCCGGCGCCGCCGACCTCGTCATCGGCTGCGACATGGTCGTGGCCGCGAGCCCGCCGACGCTCTCCGCGATGTCGCCGGGTACGACGCGCGTGATCGTCAACGAGACGCTGACGCCCACCGCCCGCTTCGTGATCGACCGCGACATGGACATGCAGTTCGGTCCGATGCAGCGCGCGCTGCGCCGCGCGGCCGGCGAAGACGGCGTCGAGTTCGTCGCCGCGACGCATGCGGCCACGGCGCTGCTCGGCGACGCGATCGCGACCAACCTGTTCATGCTCGGCTACGCGTTCCAGCGCGGACGGGTTCCGCTGTCGCTGCCCTCGATCGAGCGCGCGATCGAGCTCAACGGCACCGCGGTCGACAGCAGCAAGGCGGCGTTCGCATGGGGACGACTCGCCGCGCACGATCCGGCGGCGGTCGAGCGCGCCGCCGGTCTCACGCGATCGCCACCCCGGAGCGAGACGCGGGAAGCGCTGCTGGCGCGTCATGTCGCCGAGCTGACCGCGTACCAGGACACCGCTTACGCGCAACGCTACCGCGCGGTCATCGCGCGCGTCGCCGCCGCGGAGGCGCGCGTGCAGGGCGCGGGTGGCCTGACCGAGGCGGCGGCGCGCTCGCTGTTCAAGCTCATGGCGTACAAGGACGAGTACGAGGTCGCACGCCTTTACGCCGATCCGGCGTTCCTGGCCAAGCTGCGCACGCAGTTCGATGGCGATCCTTCCCTGCGCTTCCATCTCGCGCCACCGCTTTTCGCGCGCCGCGATCCGCAGACCGGCCATCCGCGCAAGCGCACCTACGGCGCGTGGATGCTGCCGGTGTTCCGCGTCCTCGCGAAGATGAAGCGGCTGCGCGGCACCCCGCTCGACGTGTTCGGGCGCACCGGCGAGCGAAAGGCGGAGCGCCGGGACATCGTCGAGTTCGAATCGGTGCTCGCGCGCCTCGCCGGCGACCTCGACGCCGGCAACGGTCCGCTCGCCGTGGAGATCGCGTCGCTCCCGCTCGCGCTGCGCGGCTTCGGGCACGTGAAGGCGCGCAATCGTGCGACGTACGCGGCGACGCTCGCTACTCTGCTCGCGCGCTTCCGGCGCGAGGCGCCGCTCGCGCGAGCTGCTGACTGACTACTCTCGGCATCGTCGCGAACTCGCACGTCGCCCTTCTCGCCTGTTGCAGATTCGCAGGCATTCTCGCGAGCGCCTCGCGTTTGTTCACCACAAGTTATGCGCAACGCGGCACGCTTCACTCGCGCGTCCGCGTGACACACCGCAAAGTAGAAGGCTTCCAATGTGTGGTTGTCGACGTTTGTTGTCGACGACAGCTGCGGCGCGCTCCCGCGACGGCCATTGCGACATATGTCGGCGGCGCTCGCACCGATTGACAATCGTCAACGACATTCACTTCGTTAAGCGCGGATGCTGCATTAACACTTCGCGCTATCGTCCGATGCCCGAGCGCAGCATGCGACACGGGTCAGACGCGGTTCGACCAGTTTCCGGGCAGCCCCGCGGCCACCAACGGCACGATCATCGCGTTCAAGGGCAACTACATGGATCCGTCCGACGGCCTCGGCAAGACCGGCGTGTACTACCGCGACCTGGCCGCCAGTGGCGGCACGGCTCCGGTCCGGCTGGTGGCGAATTCCTGGACCGTGATCCCCAATCCGCCGGGCGCACCGGCCGTCACCTTCGGCTCCACGGCGCCACCGAGCGCGGCGAACGGCTACATGGTGTTCACCGGTCTCGACATCGAGGATGCGCCGACGCGCGGCGGCGTCTATCGCGCACCGCTGCAGCCGCAGCCCCGCTGCAGACGCTGGCAGGCATCGGCGACCAGGTCCCGGGCGAGGCCCCGGGCACCGGCTTCAACGCGCTCGGTGAAGGCCTGTCCCTCAGCAGCGACGCGCGCTTCGTCACGTTCTGGGCCGCGTGGGGCACCGAGACGTTTGCCCGAAGACGCTCAACTGTCCCGCCGACGGCAACGAGGACCTGCTCGCGTTCTGCAACGCGACGTACCCGGCGGGCTACACGGTGGCGATTCCCGTGCACCAGGGCATCTTCTGGCGGACGCGGCGACCGGGAAGGATATTCCCATCGCCAAGACGCAAGCCGACGGCTTCACCGATTTCCTGTACTGGGTCTTCTCGGGCCGTCCGCCCGGAACCGGCGGCGGCGACGAGCCGACACTCGAGCCGGCGAGGTGGCGTTCGTCCACGTTCACCGCGCTGTGGGGCGCACCGGGCGTCGAGCCGCAGACCGCATTCAAGGGCACCAAGGCCACGTTCGACGGCATCTACCTCCGGCAGGGACGCAGCAACGACGTCGAGGCTCGTGACGATCGTCGAGACGCTCAATTCCACCGGCCAGTCCATCGACCCGCAGGCGCCCGCCAACTCCATCGTCACCGCGGTCGGCATCGAGCGCGACGGATTCCGCAATGGCAATCTCGCCATCTCGGTGTCCATGCTGTTCGACGATCCCGTCACGCCGCTCGGCTGGGCCGGCCTGTACATGACGAAGATCTGGATGCTGCCGCCTGCCCCGGACGTGGGTTCGGTCGTGCTGGCAAGCTCGCTCAATCCGTCGACCGTCGGCAGCAGCGTGACGTTCACCGCCACGGTCACCGGCAACGCACCGACCGGCACCGTGGTCTTCAAGGACGGCGCCAGCGTCATCGCCGGCTGTGCGGCGCAGCCGCTCAGCGGATCGGGCAGCTCGCGGATCGCCCAATGCGCGACCAGCGCGCTCACGCAGGGCAGCCACAGCATCACGGCCACCTACTCGCGGCGATCGCCGGCAACGGCGCAGCGACGAGCGATCCGCTCGTGCAGGTGGTGAACGCCGGGCGCGTCGGCCGCTACGACGACGAATCTCGTGAGCACGCCCAATCCGGCGCCGTTCGGCACGCTGGTCACGTTCACGGCGACGGTGTCCGGCGCCAACGGGCCGACCGGGACGCGTGACGTTCACCGACGGCGGCACGCCGATCACCGGCTGCGTGGCGGTCCCGCTGGTGATCGTCAAGTCGCGCACCGGCAACGTGCACCACCCGCACGCTGCCGCGGGGCACGCACGCGTCGTCGCGACGTACAACGGCGACGTCAAGAATGCGGGATCGATCAGCCTGACCCTGAACTCAGGTCATCAACTGATCGGCGGCGGTCTTGCTACGGCGGCGGCGGCGCATCGTCGCCGCCGCCGTCGTTTGCCGCGGCGTTGCCGCCGCTTCAGCGCCCCACGCCCGCCAGCACGTCCGCCTTCAGGAAACGCTCGACGACGAGCATGAAGGCGATCGACGGTATGAGCAGCAGCAGCGCGGTGATCGACGCGATCTGGTAGTTGCCGCCCATGCTCGCGTTGAACATGAGCAGCGGCAGCGTGGTCACGTCGGGCACGCCGACGAAGTACGTGCCGGTGAACTCGTCGAGCGACTCCAGGAAGACGAAGATCGCGCTCGCGATGAGGCCCGGCGCGGCGAGCGGCAGCGTGACCGTGCGAAAGCACGTCCACGGCGACGCGCCCATGTTGCGCGCGGCCTCCTCGAGCGACGCGTCGACCGACGCGAACGCCGCCGACGCGATCCATACCGCGAGCACGAGCCCGTGCGACGCGTGCACGAGCACGACGCCCAGCACCGTGCCGTTCAGGCCGATCTCGTAGAACACGCGCGCGATGTTGACGTAGACCGGCAGGTTCGGGATCGCCTGCGGCAGCAGGAACGCGAGCAGGATGAGGCTGCGCCAGCGCAGCCTGAGCCGCGCCAGCGCATAGCCTGCGGGCATGGCGACGAGAAGGCTCAGGATCACCGTCAGGATTGCGATCCAGATGCTGGTGCCGAGCGAGGCCAGCGCGCCGCCGCGCGGGCTGAACACGCGCGACCAGAACGAGAAGCCGAATTCCTGCGGGATCTTGTTCGGGAAGTACCACTTCTCGGCGAACGCCCACAGGAAGAGGTTGGCGAGCGGGCCGAAGATGGCGAACGCGACGAGCCCGATCATCAGCGCGATGCCGATGAGCTGCGGCCACCGGCGGAGCGCAACGGCGTTCATCCTGCGCGGGACCTCTCGGCGGCGGCGTGGCGCAGGTAGAACCAGGCGCCGGCGGCGGCGACGATCAGCGACAGCAGGCACAGCGCGTTGGCGACCGCGTAGTCCGACAGCGTGCTGATGCGGTACGCGATGTCGACGGTGATCATGGTCGGCGAGTTGGGATTGATCATCATCGGCACCGAGAGCACCGACAGCATCGTGACGAACGACAGCACGAGCCCGACCAGCAGCGTGCCGCGCACCTGCGGCAGCACGATGTCCCACAGCACGCGCAAGCGACGCGCGCCGAGGTTGCGCGCGGCCTCGACGTGCTGCGTCTCGAGCGAGGCCATCGCGCCGGCCAGCAGCAGCGTCACGAACGGCGCCTGCTTCCACACGAACGCGACGACGATGCCGCGCCAGTCGAGCAGGCTCTGCGCCTGCAGCGGCTCGATGAGGCCCGAGCCGATCAGCACGTGGTTCAGCATGCCGTTCTTCGCGAGGAACGTGCGCATCACCTGGCCGGTCACGATGAACGGGATGAAGAGCGGCCAGCGGTAGAGCCAGCGCAGGATCGCCACCGCGCGCGGATTCTCGCCCAGCGTGAGATAGCCGGCGATCGCGATGGCGACGATGCCGATCAGCACGGTCGACAGCAGGCAGATGCCGATCGTGAACGTGAGGTCGGTGCGATAGAGATCCCACGCCTTCGCGAAGTGCTCGAGCGTGAAATCGCCGCCCTTGCCGCGGAAGGCGAGGACCGCGGACAGCAGGAGCGGGAAGACGAAGAACGCCGCGATGACCGCGAGCGCGGGCGCGACGAGCGCGTACGCGCGCCAGCCGGCGCGCTGTCCTGCCGCGTCAGCACTCATCCGAAGCGCCCCTCACCCCGGCCGTCTCCCCGCGACGCGGGAGAGGGTCGGAGCGAGGGGAAGGGAATCGCCGCTGCCGAAGGCAATGCCGGAACAACGGTCACTTCAGCACGACGCGCTCGTACCCCTCGACGATGTCGGTGAAGTAGTCCGACAGCGGGAACGGCCGCCCGTTCTTCGCGAGCTCCGCCGGCGAGATGTCGGTGAAGAGCTTGTTCCATTCCGCGGGCGTGAGCTTCGACTGCACGTACTGCGGATCGATGCCCGGATACCAGTTGAACTGCTTGACGATGCCGTCGGCCTGCACTTCCGGGCTCTCCGCGAAGTCGATGAACTTCTTCGCGAGCGCCGCGTTGGCCGCCTTGGCGGGAATCACGTAGTACATCGGCTGGCCCGGCAGTCCGGGCGACGGCAGCGAGAGCTTGATCTTCGGAGAGAGCTTGCCGTCGGCCACCCACGTGTAGAACATGTCGACCCACACCGGACCCATCGCGATCTCGCCGCGGTTCAGCATGTCGAGCGTGCCGGCGTTGCCCGGCGTCATCACGACGTTCTGGTTGAACGTCCTTGAGGCCCGCGAGCGACTTGTCGATCGCGCCCTTGTCGGCGGCGGAATACGGACCCTTCTCGAGCTTGTCGCCCAGGCCGCTGTACGCCTCCGACCCAGCCCATCACGAAGCCCACGCCCGACATGCCGCCCTTGACGCCGTTGTAGCCGAACTGCTTCGGATTCTTCTTCACCCACTTCGTTCAGCTCGGCGAACGACTTGGGCGGCGACTTCACGAGGTCCGGGTTGTACGCGAACGCGATCTGGCTGTGGAACATCGGCAGCACGTAGCCGTCGACGTTGGCGCCGAGCGCGTTCTTCGCGGTGTCGCGCGACACGAGCTTGCCGGCCGCGACGTCGTTGCGGTACGGCATCAGCAGCTTGTCGTTGACCATCGTCGCGGCGCCGCGCTGGTGCACGACCGCGACGTCGGTGTCCCACGCGGCCGAGCCCGCCTTCTGCTGCGCCGACAGCTTCTCGTAGATCTTCTGCGAGCCGGCGTCGCCCGGTCCGGTGCCGACGGCGCGCACCTTCACGCCGGGATTCATCGTCTCGAACTTCGGGCCCGAGATAGTTGTTCACGTAGTCGACCATGTTCTGGTCGCCGGCCGACGACGACGTTGAGCGTGACTGCGCGCCGGCGCCGCCCGGCGCGGCCAGCGCCGCGGCGAGCGACCCCATTGCGAACAACTGTGCGTAGTTGCATCGTGACCTCCTAGGGATTTGCCACTTGGAAACAACATGAGCGCCTCGCGCGGAACGACGACGGTGGCCGCCGTGCCTTCCGCGACGCGCTCCGGCGCCTCGACCCACACTTCGGCGTCGTCGGTGCGCACGCGATACCGGTAACCATGTCCGACGTAGACCGATTGCGCGACGACGCCCGGCAGCACCAGCGCATCGGCGCGCGTGGCCCGCGCGCTGCGTCGCGAGCTGCGCCGCGTCGCTGCGGAAGTGCGCGCGCAGCCGCGCCGCCGCCGGCGTGCCGGCGACGCCGCCCGCAGCGACACCGCCTTCGCCGACTGCACGAGATCGAGCGCGTTGTCCGCGCCCATGAAGCCCGGCGACGAACGCGCTCTCCGGGCGGTGGAAGATCTCCTCGGGCGCGCCGATCTGCACGATGCGCCCGGCGTCGATCACCGCGATGCGGTCGGCGAGCGTCAGCGCCTCCTCGCGGTCGTGCGTGACGTAGACCGCGGTGATGCCGATGCGCCGCTGCAGCGCGCGCAGCTCGTGGCGCAGCTCGAGGCGCACCTTGTAGTCGAGGTTCGACATCGGCTCGTCGAGCAGCAGCAGGTGCGGATCGACCGCGAGCGCGCGCCCGAGCGCGACGCGCTGCCGCTGACCGCCCGAGAGCTGCGTCACCGGGCGCTCGGTGAAGCCGTCGAGCTGCAGCAGCTTCAGCATCTCGGCCGACGCGCTTCGCGATCGCGTCGCTCTTCCAGCCGCGCATGCGCAGGCCGTAGCCGATGTTGCCGGCGACCGTCATGTGCGGCCACAGCGCGTACGACTGGAACATCATCGCGGTCTCGCGCTTCTCGGGCGGCAGCCGCGTGATGTCCTCGCCGCCGACGCGGATCGCGCCCTCGTCGGGGATCACGAAGCCCGCGATCGAGCGCAGCAGCGTGGTCTTGCCGCAGCCCGGAGCTGCCGAGCAGCGCGATCATCTCGCCGCGCTCGACGGCGAGGCTCACGCGGTCGAGCACGCGCGTGCCGCCATAGGACACGGACAGGTCTCGATCGACAGGTAGGGGGTCATCGGCTCACGTCGGGGGCACTGTCGCCGCGCTCTGGCGACGCGGTCGCGGCGTGAGAGTGTGAACCTAAATTGTGACAACGGTCATGCTGCGCCGCGGCAATTCCGGCCTGCGGGCGGTTCGTCGACCCGGCGGCGGACTCCCGGCGCGCCGTGTAGAGCCGGTGGAGCGTGATCTTGCGCACCTCGGCCTTGGAGGCGTCGATGTGCGAGCGCAGGAGGCGCGTCGCCTCGTCGGCGCGGCGCCGTATGACCGCGCGCAGGATCTGCGCGTGCTCGTCGTACGTCTTGTCGATGCGATGCGCCTGCGTGAAGTCGAGGCGGCGGATGATGCGGATGCGCTCGGTCACCTCGCGATGGCAGCGTGCGACCTCGGGGTTGCCGGCGGCCGCGACCAGCGACGTGTGGAAGGCCTCGTCGAGCGCCGCGACCTCCTTCGGCGCCGTGCAGCCGCTCGCGCGACCGGCACGAGCCACGTCGCCTTCAGCGCGTCGAGCCCGTCGCGCTCCGGCAGGTCGCACAGCCGCGTGACCGCCGCTTCCTCGAGGATCAGGCGCAGGTCGTAGAAGTCCTCGAACTGCTCGGAAGTCGTACGGCCGCACGCTCCAGCCCACGCGCAGGTGGACGGTGAGGTAGCCTTCGCGCTCGAGCCGGTACAGCGCGTCGCGCACCGGCGTGCGGCTCATCTTGAGCCGCTGGGCGATCTCCGTCTCGGTGAAGCGGTCGCCGGGCAGCAGCTCGAAGTCGAAGATGCTCGCCTTCAGCTTTTCGTACGCCGATCTCGGCGAGCGAGCGCTCGTGCGGCCGCCAGCCGCCGGCTTCATCGCGGCCCGCGTCACGCGCGCCGCCTCCGGCGGCAGCAGGCTCACGTGCGCGGCGACGACGCGCCACCCTCGGGCAGCGCACCCACGTCTGGCTCTGCCGCCCGCGCGACCGGCGCCACGCCGCTCGAACTCGATGTTCGCCGTGGCGAAGTCGGTGCCGAACGTCGTGATGCGCGTGCGCGCCACGGTCCGCGCGAGGCCCGACGGCGAGCGCGCCGCGCGGAAGGCGGCGATCGCCTCGTAAGCCGTAGAGGTTCTCGGTCGCGCCGTAGCGCAGCGTGCTTTCGCTGCGCCAGAAGAGCGCGTCGAGCACCGCCACGTCGTTGCCGACCAGCGCCCGCTCGTAGCGCTCGCAGACGCGGCGCGCACTTCGGCGACGACGTCCGGGCGGTTGATCTCGAGCATGGAGGGCGGTTCAGGCGTGGAGCGCCGGCAGCGGCGCGTAGGCGGCGCCGCACGGCGGCGAGCGCCGCGGCGACGCGGAAGCATAAGTCCTCGCGCCACGGCGCGGCAATGATCTGCACGCCGATCGGCAGCGCGCCGTGCCGCGGCATCGGCGCGGCGACCACCGGCAGGCCGATGCACGAGATCGGCTGCGTGAGCAATGCCCAGGCTCGCGCGCAGCGGCACGCGCTCGCGGCGAGGTCGAGCCACTCGGCGCCGACCGGCGTCGCCGCACACGGCGTCGCGGCCGCGATCAGGACGTCGTGGTCGGCGAAGACCTCGCGCACGCGGTCGCGGTACCACGCGCGCACGCGCTGCGCCTTCGCGTACCACGCCGCCGGCGTCAGCGCGCCGGCGACGAAGCGGTCGCGCGACAGCGGCTCCATCTCGGCGCGGCGGTCGCGCAGGGTCGGCAGGTGCCGCTCGCCGCCTTCGCTCGCCGTGATCACGAACGCCGCGGCGCGGCCGAGGAGGCCGCGGGCAGCTCGACCGTGCGGTCACGCCGAGCGCGCGTGCACGCGCGATCGACCGCGGCGCGCGCGGCGGCGGTCGCGTGCGCGTCGAAGTAGCCGGCGAGCCGCGCGATGCGCACGCCGCTGCAGCCCCTGCGCGCCCACGTGCGCGCACGGGCTCGCGCGGCACGCTGCGCGCACGCAGGGTCGGCCGGATCGGCGCCCTGCAGCACGTCGTAGCACGCGGCGAGATCGGGCAGCGTGGCGGCGAGCGGCCCGACGTGATCGAGGCTGTCGACGAACGGAAACGCGCCGCGGCGCGACAGCCGGCCGAACGTCGGCTTCAAGCCCCCAGACGCCGCAGAGCGACGCCGGCACGCGGATCGAGCCGTTGGTGTCGGAGCCGAGCGACGAGCGGCACGAGCCGCGCCGCGACGGCGGCGCCGGAGCCGCCCGACGAACCGCCAGCGACGCACGCAGGTCGTGCGGATTGCGCGTGACGCCGTAGTGCGCGTTCTCGGTCGTGAAGCCGTACGCGAACTCGTCCATGTTGAGCGTGCCGACCAGCACCGCGCCGGCCTCGCGCATGCGCGCGACGAGCGTCGCGTCGGCGGCGGCCGGCGGCCGCCCGCGTGGATGCGCGCGCCTGCGAGCGTGGGCAGCCCGGCGACGTCGAACAGGTTCTTGACGGCGTACGGCACGCCGGCCAGCGGCGGCAGCGCCTCGCCGCGCACGCGGCGCGCGTCGATCGCCTGCGCCTCCGCGAGCGCGCGGTCGCGCGTGACCGCGGTGAAGCTCGCGAGGCGGCCATCGAGATCGTCGATGGCGGCAAGGGCGCGCTGCGTCACCCCGAGTGCCGACAGCGTGCCGGTACGCACGCCGGCTGCGATGTCCAGCGCCGTGAGCGGGCGCGCCGCTCACGGCCGGAACACCGGCGCGGTCTCGGCTTCGGGCGGGAGCTCGACGGCGAGCAAGCGGCGCCGCGATCGCCGCCGTCCGCGCGAACTGCGCGATCACCCGCAGCGCGCTCGTCGGGCGCGAGCGACCAGCCCGTTCGCCGCGCACGCGCGTCGACGTAGGCCGCGATCTCCGCGTCGGTCATCGCAAGGCCGCCGCGATCAACGCCGCACCTCGCGCTGGAAGATCTCGAGGCTGCGCTTCTTCGCCGCGATGAACGACGGCTCGGACAGCGTGGCGACGGTGCGCGGCCGCGGATCCTCGTAGCGCAGGATCTCCGCCACCTTGGTCGGGCCGCTTGGTGAGCAGCAGCACCTCGTCGGCGAGATAGACCGCCTCCTCGAGGTCGTGGGAGACGAGCATCATCGTGGTGCCGGTGGCCATGAACACTTCCTGCAGCTTCTCGCGGATGAAGAGCGTCATCTCGAAGTCGAGCGCGGAAAACGGCTCGTCGAGGAACAGCACCTCGGGATTCGGCGCGAGCGCCCGCATGATCGATGCCGTCTGCTGCTGTCCGCCCGACAGCTCGTAAGGATAGCGCTTCAGGTCGAACTTCACGTCGAAGGAGGCGACGAGCTCCTCGACGCGGCGATCGACGTCGGCCTTGGACCGGCCTTCGAGCTTCAGCGGATACGCGATGTTGTCGATCGTGCGCATCCACGGAAACATCGCCTCGCGGTAGTTCTGGAACACGTAGCCGATCTTGGTCTCGGCCAGCGACTTGCCGTCGAACAGGATCTCGCCCGCGTCGATCGGGATCAGGCCCGCGATCATGTTGATCAGCGTCGACTTGCCGCAGCCGTTGGGCCCGAATACCGAGACGATCTTGTGCTTCGGGATGTTGAGGTCGAAGCGCTCGTAGAGCGGCCAGCCGGCGAAGTACTTGGTGAGGCCGCGGATGGTGATCTCGGTGCCGGCCGGTCCCGGCACGAACGGCGGCGCGGGCACGTCGGCGACGACGGGCGGATTGAGCGGTCGTCATGAGCCGACGGGCCGCCCCGACGGGCCGCCTCCGGGGGAGCGAGCGCAGCGAGCGTGGGGGCTGCCCCCTCCGGGGGCAGCGAATGCGCCCCCGGGGGAGCGAGCGTGGGGGCAGTCACCTTCCACTCCAGTGGACGATCCGCCGCTCGACGTAGAGGAACAGCACGTTGAGCGCGTAGCCGAGCGCTCCCGCGGCCAGGATCGCCGCGTACATGGTCTTCACGTTCAGCACCTGCTGCGCGTCGATGATGCGGTGGCCGAGCCCGTTGTCGGAGCCGATGAACATCTCCGCCACGATCACGATGACGAGCGCCATCGAGACCGCGCTGCGCAGGCCCACGAACGTCGGCTGCAGCGACTCCCACACCAGCACGTCGCGGAAGATCTGCCAGCGCGACGCGCCCATCACCTTCGCGGCCATCACGCGCTGCTTGCGCGCGTTGATGACGCCGTAGGCGCTGTTGAACACCACGAGCAGGAAGGCGCCGAATGCCGCGATGGCCACCTTGTTGATGTCGGAGACGCCGAAGATCAGCAGGAACAGCGGGATCAGCGCGGACGACGGCGTGGAGCGGAAGAAGTCGATGAGGAACTCGACGCTGCGGTAGGCCCGCTCGTTGCTGCCGAGCACCACGCCCAGCGGCACGCCGATCACCGCCGCGATCGAGAAACGCCTCCAGCGTGCGCTTGACCGTCACCAGGAAATCGCCGAGCAGCGGACCGCCTGCCAGTCCCGTGACCAGCGTCGTCAGCGTGTCGGTGGGCGTGGGCAGCAGGATCGGCTTGATGAAGCCCGCGCGCACCACCACGTCCCACGCGATGAACAGGAGGAGCGGCCCGACGATGGGCAGCAATCGTCCCCACATGGGCTTCCTCGGCGGCGCTGCGGGCGCCGCCGTGGCGTTCCACGGCGCGGCCGCGCCGGTGGTCGTCGGCGTGGCCATCGTCACGCCTTGTAGATGAGGTCGGTCGACGACGAGCTTCTTGTCGAAGATGCCCTTCTCGGTGAAGAGATCGAAGAACTTCTGGAAGTACGCGACGTCGCTCGGCTTGAACTCGTTGTAGAGCATGTACGCGGCGAGCGGGACCTCCGAGGTCAGCGGTCCCTCGATCGCGGTATAGCCCTTCAGGTATTGGCGCGCCTCGTCCGGCTTCGTGCGCACGAACTCCACACCCTTCGCGTAGGCCGCCATGTATTTCCGGCCGACGTCGGGGTTCTTCTTCAGGAACTCGGTGGTGAGGCTCGCCGAGCCACCGTGCCACGGCGCCAGCGGATCGCCGAGGATGTACTTGGCGACCACACCCGCCTCGACGACGCGCGTGGTGCCGTTCATGCGGCCGACGGTGCCCGTGGGCTCGAGCGTGTAGCACGCGTCGACCTGCCCCGCCGCGATCGCCGCGACGTGCTGGCCGATCGGCAGCTCGATCACCGTCGTGCCGGTGGCGCCGGCGCGCTCGAGCATCGTCTTGCACAGCGTGACGTTCTGGATGCCGGGACCCGACGCCACGCTTCCTGCCCTTGAGCTCGGCGATCGTCTTGGCCGGGTTGTCCTTGGCGACGATGTACTCGTCGAGCACCCACTTCGCGTTGCTGGGATTCGTGCAGAAGATCTTGAAGAGGCCCGGCTGCGCGATCTCGCCGATCGCGAGGTTCGCCGATCCGGTGCCGTTCGCGCTGCCGTCCGCGCGGCCGGAGAGCATCGCCTCCATCACCTGCTGCGCGCCCGCGAACTTGAGCGGCTCGACGTCGAGCCCTGCCTCCTTGAAGTAGCCCTTCTCGATGGCGACGAAGAACGGCAGCCCCGAAGCGATCGGCCAGAAGCCGACGCGGATCTTCGGCCCCGCCTGCGCGCGGACGATGGCCGGCGCACCGAGCAGCGCGAGCGACGCGCCCGCGGCAGCGTGCAGGACGCGGCGGCGCCCGGGGTCGGCGGTCGCGGCCGCGGCATTGACGGAGGAAGGACGTCGCGTGAGCTTGCTCATCGTGGTTCTCCTGGCAGGGGATTGGACATGCGTTGCGGGTTCAGGACGTCGCCGCGGCCGGCGTGCCCGCCGCGCGCGCGTCGAGGTAGCTGCGCCAGCCGCCGTAGCGCGAGATGTCTTCGGCATCCCGGGTGGCGAATGCCTCGCACAGGAAGCCGTGCACCGTGCTGCCGTCGTCGAGCTCCAGCGTGCCGATGGCAAGCGGCGCGGGCACCGTCGTGACGAACGAGCCGAATGCGCGCAGCGACAGCTCCCAGATTTCGACGTCGATTGCAGCACCCTCTTCGCCCGGGTGCCGCACGAGGCCCGGCTTCGGGGGCACCGTTCCCGCCAGCGCATACAGGCGGTAGCGCGGCGCGGTGCGCGTGCGCCGCACGAGCCGCGCGCCGCGCCGCGTGAGCTCGGGGTTCAACGGCATGCCCGACAGGTGCGCACCGACGACCGCCACGTGCGCGACGTCGGCGCGCGGCAGCAGGCGTTCGACGATGGCGCGGCCGGTGCCCGATGCGCCCAGCGGCAACGCCGTGCTCGCGTGGAAGCGTTGCGCGAGCTCGGCCAGCATCAGGTCGCTGCCGGCGGGACCGATCAGGGTGATACCGAACGGCAGGCCGTCCGCGCGCATCGTCGCGGGAACCGCGATCGCCGCGAGGTCGAGCAGGTTGACGAAATTGGTGTAGGTACCGAGCCGGCGATTGAGCTCGACCGGCTCCGCTTCGACGTCGGCGATCGTATAGGCGGTGGGCGCCGTCGGCACCACGAGCACGTCGAACGTGTCCCACAGGTGCGCGAGCGACGCCTTCATCTCCGCCAGGCGGGCCTCCGCGACGAAGACGTCGGTGGCCGAGTAGCGCCGCGCGCCGGCGATGATCGCGCGCACCGTGGGCTCGACGGCATCGGGCTCCGCATCGAAGAAGGCGCGGATCGCCGCATGCCGCTCGGCGACGCGCGGGCCTTCGTACAGCGTCGACGCCACGGCGCGCCAGGGCGCGTAGTCGATCTCGCGCGCCGCGCCGCCGAGCGAGGCCATGCGCGCGATGGCATCGGCGAACGCGGATGCCGCATGCGCATCGCCGTAGAACTCGCAGTGCTCGCGCTGCGGCACCGCAAACACGAAGCGGTCGCGGGGCACCGGGCGGTCGAGCGGCACGGCGCGCTCGCCGGCGTCCGGACCGCTCGCGAGCGCCGCGGCGAACACGCGGGAGGCGTCGGCCACGGTGCGCGCGAAGATCGACACGCAGTCGAGCGTCCGGCACGCGGGCACCACGCCGCGATTTGCAATCAGCCCGCGCGTCGGCTTCCATCCGACGATGTTGTTGAGGCCTGCAGGCACGCGGCCCGAGCCCGCGGTGTCGGTGCCGAGCGCGCAATGCACGAGCCCGAGCGCGACCGCGACCGCCGAGCCCGAGCTCGAACCGCCGGAGATGTAGCGCGCGTCGAACGCATTGGGCACCGCGCCGTACGGCGAGCGCGTGCCGACGAGCCCTGTCGCGAACTGGTCGAGGTTGGTCTTGCCGACCACGATGGCGCCCGCCTGCCTCCAGCGCCGCGACCACCGCCGCCGAATGCGCCGGTGCATAGGCGAACGCGGGGCAGCCGGCCGTCGTCGGAAGGCCGGCCACGTCGATGTTGTCCTTGACGGCGCACAACGCGCCGAAGAGCGGGCGAGCGAGCGCGACGGCGGCATCCCGAGCGAGCGCGCGGTCCAGCTCCAGCGCGCGGTCGCGCAGCGTCGCCGCGGGCGCCACCGCGATCCACACCGGACGATCGCGATCGCTCGCCGGCCGCGCAAGCCAATGCTCGACGATCTCCGACGGCCGCCACGTGCCGCGGCGGTAGGCCTCGTGCAGGGCGGAGATGGTCAGGGGCGGCGCTTCGCGCATCGGTCTCGCGGGGTTGCTTGTATACTTATTTGCATACTAGCAATCCGGATGCCAACCCGCTGCGGCGCAACATCCCTTGCGTATTCAGAGCGTTAGAGCGAAACCCAGGCGGGCGGCAGTGACCGCTCCACGACCCACGTTGGTGCGTCGACGGGCTTTCGCACCCGAATCAGGCGCGGGCACCGTTCGCGACGCTCAGTTCTTCGGCTTGGCGCCGAGGGTGGTCGTCGTGCGCACCTCGGTGGGGCTGTCGGGGGCGAGATGCGGCGCCGCGAGACGCAGGTAGTGGAGCATCGACCAGAGCGTCAGGACCGCGGCCACCCACAGCGCGATGGTGCCGAGCAGCGGCGTGGAGACGCCGGGTATCAACGGCTCCCACAGCAGCAGCGCGATGATCGCCGTCATCTGCGCGGCGGTCTTCACCTTGCCGATGAAGGCCACCGCGACGTTCTTGGTCTTGCCCAGCTGCGCCATCCACTCGCGCAGCGCCGATATCGCGATCTCGCGGCCGATGATGATGATCGCCAGGTACGCCTCGGCGCGCCCGAGCTGCACGAGGAGGATCAGCGCGGCCGCGACCATCAGCTTGTCCGCGACGGGATCGAGGAACGCGCCGAACGCGCTCGTCTCGCCCCACCGCCGCGCGAGGTAGCCGTCGAGCCAGTCGGTGATGGCGGCCACCGCGAACATCGTCATCGCCGTCCAGTTCTTGGCCACCGGCATCAGCCACGAGTCGGGCACGTAATAGACCGCGACGAACACCGGGATCATCACGATCCGCAGCCAGGTCAGGGCGATGGGGACGTTGAACGGCATTGCGGTCGGTGCATCGCGTGGCGGCGACGCTGACGGGATTCTACCCCGCGCGAACGCCTAGTGCAGTTCCGCGAAGATGCGCTCGGCCAGCGCGCGGGAGATGCCGGGCACGCGCGCGATGTCGTCGACGCTCGCGGCGCTGCACGCCGCTGACGCCGCCGAAATGTGCCAGCAGCGCCTCGCCGCTTGGCCGCGCCCACGCCGGCGATTTCCTGCAGCGTCCGAGGTCGTGCGCGCCTTCGCGCGCCGCGCGCGATGGCCCTGGATCGCGAACCGGTGCGCCTCGTCGCGGATCTGCTGCAGCAGGTGCAGCCCGGGATGGTCGGACGGCAGGTTGAGCACCGCTGTCGCGGTCGGGAAAGACGATGTCCTCGCGCCCGCCTTGCGCTCCGGCCCCTTGGCGATGCCGATCAGCGGCACGCCGTGCAGCCCCTGCTCTTCCAGCACGCTGGCGGCCACCGCCACCTGCCCGCGCCCGCCGTCGATGACGAGGAGGTCGGGCGCCGGATACTCGCCCGCCACGATGCGCGCGCAGCGGCGCGTCAGCGCCTCGCGCATCGCGGCGTAGTCGTCGCCGGCCTGCGCCGGCGTCACGTTGAAGCGCCGGTACTCGCGAGGACTGCATCGCGAGCCGGTCGAAGATCACGCACGACGCGACCGCGGCCTCGCCCATCGTGTGCGAGACGTCGAAGCACTCGATGCGCTGCGCCGACGGCGGCAGGCCGAGCGCCTCCTGCAGCGCGGCGAGGCGATCCTCCTGCGTCGCCTTCTGCGCGAGCTTCTGGCGGATGGCGAGCGTCGCGTTCTGCAGCGCCATCGTGAGCCACACGCGCCGCTCGCCGCCGGGATTGCCGACGATCTCGACCTGCTGCCCGGATTGCGCCGACAGCACCTCGGCCAGCGCCTCGTGCTCCTCGATGTCCGGCACGACGATCGTCGGCGGCACCGGGCGCTCGACGTAGTGCTGCTCGAGGAAGCGCAGGCACGATCTCGGTGAGCGTCGCGGGCATCGCGGCGTCGGCGTGCCGCGGAAAGAACGTGCGGTCGCCGACGTGGCGCCCGCCGCGGATCATGACGACGTTGACCGCGAACAGCCCGCCCTCGCTCGCCGCCGCGACGACGTCGATGTCGCCGGCCGTCGCGCTCTCGACGAACTGCCGCGACTGCAGCGACTGCAGCCGCGCGATCTTGTCGCGCACGCGCGCCGCGCGCTCGAACTCGAGCCTGCCTGCGGCCTCCTCCATCTGCGCCTGCAGCTGGGCCAGGACCTCGCCCGTCTTGCCGCGCAGGAAGAGCGCCGCGGCCTCGACGTCCTGCGCGATACTCCGCCTCGCCGATCAGCCCGACGCAGGGCGCCGGTGCAGCGCTGGATCTGGTGGAGCATGCACGGCCGCGAGCGGTTGGCGAACACGGTGTTCTCGCACGTGCGCAGCATGAACACCTTCTGCAGCGTCGCGATGCCGTCGCGCACCGCGCCGGCGCTGGGAAACGGGCCGAAGTAGCGGTTGCGCCGATCGAGCGCGCCGCGATGGAAGCGCAGCTGCGGGAACGGGTCGCCGGAGATGCAGACGTACGGGTAGCTCTTGTCGTCGCGGAAGAGGATGTTGTAGCGCGGCTCGTGCGCCTTGATGAAGTTGTTCTCGAGCAGCAGCGCCTCGCCTTCCGAGCGCGTGACCGTGGTCTCCACGCGCGCGACGTGCGCGACCATCGCGGCGATGCGCGGCTCGTGGCCCGGTCTTCTGGAAGTAGTTGGATACGCGCTTCTTGAGGTCGCGCGCCTTGCCGACGTACAGCACCTCGCCGGCGGCGTTGAACATCCGGTAGACGCCGGGCCGGTGCGGCAGCGAGCGCAGGAGCTCGCGTCGCGTCGAACTGCGGCGGCGGCGCGGCCTCCGCCGGCGGCGCGCTCGTCACCTTCGACAGGCGCGGGACCTTGGTCATGCCGCGGCGCGCGGCGCCCGCGCGAGGTGCGCGCGCGATGGCGTCGAACACCGCGCGGAACATGCGGCTCGTCAGCCGTCCCGTGTTGGTGTTGTAGCGGCTGCAGTGGTAGCTGTCGACGAGCAGCCGGCCGCCGTCGAGCGCGATGCTGCGCGCCGTGCGCGAACGCGAACGCGCGCCGGCTCAAACCGAGCGCCGCGCAGCGCCGCGTCGTGCGCGATGCGGCCGAGCGCGAGGATCGCGCCTCCGGCCGGGCACCGTGCGCAGGTCCGCGGCGAGGAAGCGATTGCAGGTGCGCACTTCGCGCCGGCGTGGGCTTGTTCGCCGGCGGCAGGCACTTCACGGCGTTGGTGATGCGGCAGCCGGTCAGGCGCAGGCCGTCGCCGCGCGCGGTGGCCACCGCGCTGCGACGCGAAGCCGTAGTCGTGCAGCGTCCCGTAGAGCAGGATGCCGGCGTAGTCGCCCGTGAACGGACGGCCGCTCGCGTTGGCGCCGTGCATGCCCGGCGCGAGTCCCACGATCACGAGCCGCGCGGCGGTCTCGCCGAACGGCGGGCACCGGCTTGCACCAGTAGGTGGGATGCGCCGATTGGACGTCGGCGAGGAAAGTCGCGAGGCGCTCGCAGCGGCGGCAGGCCTCGTCGTAGGTCGCGGTCGGCAGCGAGACGGGTTCTTCTGGCACAATCGACGCTCTTGCGAGAGGGGCGCATGGTACCAGAGGGCTCGCTCAAGGTCGCTCGTCAACCCCTGCCGTGAAAGTCCCCTCGCTCGCCGTTGATTCGACCGCAATCCGCCGGATCCCCGTTCCCCGTTTCCTCCCCGATGCTCGCCCCACCGTTCGATCTCGAAGTGCGCTCGCGGCTGCCCGCGCGCGCCGACGCGCAAGCCGCCGCTGCTCTTCATCCACGGCGGCTATTGCGACGCGTGGTGCTGGGAGCCGAACTTCCTGCCCTGGTTCGCGGCCAAGGGGTGGCCGGCCTATGCGCTTTCGCTGCGCGGACACGGGACGAGCGGCGGCGCACGATTCGCTGTTCATCGCGGGCCTCGACGACTACGTCGCGGACGTCGAGCACGTGGCCGGCGGCCTCGACGCGCCTCCGATCCTGATCGGCCATTCGATGGGCGCCGCCATCTGCGAGCGGATGATGGCCACGCGGCCGGTGCGGGGCGCGGCGCTGCTTGCGCCGGTGCCGCCCGCGGGCCTGCTGCCGGTCGCCGCGCGGCTCGCCGCGATGAACCCGACCTACCTCTCGCACATGGCGGGACTCGATCCGTCGCGGCTGACGGACGACGTGCTGAAGGTGCTGCGGCCGTTCTACTTCAGCGAGGGCGTCGACCGCGACATCCTGCAGGAAGCCATCCGGCACCTGAACGGCGAATCGCCACGCGTGCTGTTCGACCTGGCGCTGCGCCTGCACTGGGCGCTGCCGCACGGCTCGCCGTCGCCGGTGCTGGTGCTGGGGGCCCACGACGACCGCATCGCGATTCCGGAGGACGTGCGCGCGACGGCCGCGCATCACCGCGTCGAAGCCGGTCATCCTCCCCGGCATGGGACACATGCTGATGCTCGAGCCGGAATGGGAGCTCGCGGCGCAGGCCATCGCACGCTGGGCCGCGACCGTGGAGTGACGCCGGTCAGTGCACCTTCTTGCGCACGAACTCGAAGAAGCTGTCCGCCGGCAGGGGCTTGCTGACCCAGAAGCCCTGGAAGCAGTCGCAGCCGTGGCGGTCGAGGAACTCGAGCTGCTCGCGCGTGCCCACGCCTTCGGCCACCACCTTGAGGCCCAGGCCGCGCGCGAGGCCGATGATGGCCTCCGTGATCGCCGCGTCCTGCGGGTCGGTCTCGAGGTCCGCGATGAACGAGATGTCGATCTTCAGCGTGTCGATCGGGAAGTGCTTCAGGTGGGTGAGTGACGAGTAGCCGGTGCCGAAGTCGTCGATCGCCACCGTGAAGCCTTCGTCGCGCAACTGGTGCAGCACCTTGCGGATGGCGTCGAGGTCGTGCATGCAGGCTCGTCTCGGTCACCTCGAGCTCGATCCACGACGGCGTCGCAATCCTCCGACTTCACGATCTCCGAGATGCGCAGCGCCAGGTCCTCGCGGTAGAACTGCCGCGCGGAAAGATTCACGGAGACGGTCAGGGGCAGGCCCGGCGTTGCGCCACGCGACGCACTGGCGCGCGGCGGAGCGCAGCACCCATTCGCCCAGCGCGTGGATCAGGCCCGACTCCTCGGCGAGCGGGATGAACACCTGCGGCGGCACGTTGCCGTGCTCGGGATCGCTCCAGCGCAGCAGCGCCTCGGCGCCGATGATCGAGCGGTCGCTGATCCGCACCACCGGCTGGTAGAAGAGCCGCAGCGTGTCGTCGGCGAGCGCCGTGCGCAGCGCCGTCTCCAGCGTGTGCTGGCGCAGCCGGTGCTCGGCCAGGTTGGCGTCGAGGAACTGGTACGTGTTGCGGCCGAGGTCCTTGCTGCGGTACATCGCGACGTCCGCGTACTTGAGCAGCTCCTCGGGCTCGTCGGAGTCGTCGGGATAGACGGCGATGCCGATCGACGACGTCACGTAGATGTCGTGCGCCTCGATCTCGAACGGCTGCGCGATGGCGTCGAGCAGCTTCTGCGCGATGCGGCCCAGCACGCGACGGATCGTCGAAGTCCTCGACGATCACCATGAACTCGTCGCCGCCGAGGCGCGCGAGGAGGTCGGTCTCGCGCAGCGCGCCGGAAAGCGCCGCCGTCACGCGCTTCAGGAGCTCGTCGCCGATGCGGTGGCCGAGCGTGTCGTTGACGTTCTTGAAGCGGTCGAGGTCGATGAACAGCACGCCGACGCGATGGCCGCTGCGCCGCGCCTGCGCGATCGCCTGCGTCAGGCGCTCGTGCAGCAGCAGGCGGTTGGGCAGGCCGGTCAGCGCGTCGCGCGTGGCGAGGTACTGCAGCCGCTCTTCCGCCTGGATCCGCGACGACACGTCCTGCACGAACGACAGGATCGACACGATCTGTGCCGTCGTCGTCGAGCAGCGCGGAGTGGTACCACTCGCACCAGATGGTGTCGCCGTCGCTGGCGGTGGTTGCGCGTGAGGCCGGTGGCGCGCGGCTCCTCGCCGGTCATGAGGCGCTCGACGAGGCCCGCGAAGCTCTCGCGGTCGTCTTCGTGCAGCAGCGGGTTGTCGGCGAGCGGGATGCCGAGGATCTCGTCGCGCCGCCAGCCGAAGATGTTCTCGGCCTGCGGCGACCAGCGCACCAGCCGGAAGTCGCGGTCCCACTCCAGCACCGCGAGCGGCGTGTTGCTGATGTGCGACGGAGAGCATCCAGTTGGCGCGCTTCAGCTCGTCCTCGTTGCGCTTCTGGTCGTGGATGTCGGCGTGCACCGCGTAGATGCCGACCACGTTGCCCTCGGCGTCGCGGTTGCGGCGCGTAGTGCACCGACTCCCAGCGCTCCTGAGCCGTCGGGCTGCACGAGCTGCTTCTCGGTCGACACCGTCTCGCCGGTCAGCACGCGGTCGAGCAGCGGCCCCAGCTGGTTCGCGCGCTCGTTGCCGACGACGTCGGCGAAGCTGCGGCCCGTGCAGCTCCTTGCGGCTCTCGCCCAGCCATTCCTCGTTGTGCCGATTGAGGAAGCGGTAGCGATAGTCGCGGTCGATGTACGACACGCGCGCCGGCACGTTGTCCATGATGAGGCGCAGCGCCGCCTCGGAATCGCGCAACGCCTCCTGCGCCTGCTTCAGGCCGTGGATGTCGTTCATCAGCACGAACGCGCCGTGCACTTCGCCCGGCGGCCGAGGCGTCCGGCACCACGCGGATGGTCATCCAGCGGCGCACGCCGTTGGCGCCGGGCACCAGGCGGTCGAACGCGGTCGACTCGCCGTCCATGCGCGCGCGTGAGCATCGCCTGCGCGCTCTGGTAGATGCCGTGGCCGACGACGTCGCGCAGCCGCATCGCCGACACCTGCTCGGGCGTCAGCCCGAAGAACTGCAGGAACGTGCGGTTCACGTAGTGGCAGCGCTCGTCGCGGTCGATGTACGCCACCGGCGCGGGCACGCCGTCCATGATCGCGCGCAGCTGGCCCTCGCGCGCGGCCAGCGCGTCCTGCGCCTGCTTCAGGTCGGTGATGTCGTGGCCGACGACGTACTCGCCCTTCACCGTGCCGTCGAAGTTGAGGTCGGGCACGCAGCGCGCGCGGATCCAGCGCTCGCGGCCGCCCGCGTCGACGATCGCGCGCTCGTACGTGATCGCCTCGCCCGCGAACGTGCGATTGCGCCCCGGCTCCATCATGTCCGGCGACGTCCGGCCCGCCGACCTCGCTCGGTCGTCTTGCCGATCACCTGGTCGCGCTCGAGGCCGACCAGACGCAGGAACGCTTCGTTGACGAACTGGTAGCGGCGGTCCGCGGACAGGTAGACGATCGGCTCGGGAATGTTGTCGTTGAACAGGCGCAGCTGCTCCTCGCGCGCGGCCAGCGCCTGCTCGGTGAGCTTCAGGTCGTGGATGTCGTACTCGGTGCAGTAGAGGCCGCGCACCGAGCCCGTGGCGTCGAGGTCCGGCGCGATGCGGCCGTGCAGCCAGCGGCGGCTGCCCTGCCGTCGTGTTGCCGACGCGCTCGTACTCGACGTGCTCGCCGGCCTGCGCGCGCTTCAGGATCGGGCGCAGGAACGACGCGACGTCGGACGATCATCACCTGGAACGGCGTCTTGCCGTAGATCTCGTCCTGCGGCTTGCACACCGAGTTCGCGAACGCCTGGTTCACGAACGTGTACTTGAGGTTGCGGTCGAGGTACGCGATCGGACCCGGGATGTTGTCGGCGAAGAGCCGCATCTGCGACTCCTGCGACTTCAGCGCGTCGCGGATGCGGATGTCGTCCTCGATGTCGGTCATCACCGCGAACGCGCCGCCGACGCGGCCGCCGAGCTCGCGGTCCGGGAACAGCGTGATGCGCGTCCAGCGCGCGTCGCCCTCGAGCTGGCGCTCGCGCCGCTCGTAGGTGACCGTCGCGCCCGCGAACGCGCGATCGATGTAGCCCTGCATCTCGGCGAACGCGTCGGTCGGCAGCACGTCCTTGAGCGCGTGGCCGAGCAGGTCGTCGGACGGCACGCCGATCCAGTTGCCGAACGGCTTGTTCGCGAAGCGGATGCTTGAGCTGCCGGTCGAAGTACAGGATCGGCAGGCCGACGCTGTCGGTGACGAGGCGCAGGCGGTGCTCGCGCTGCCCCGCCTCGAGCTCGAGCTTCTTCAGGTGATCGACGTCGCTGTAGGTGACGAGGAAGCCGCGGACGTGCCCTGCGAGCTGCGGTCCGGGTAGTAGTCGACGCGGATCCAGATGGCGGGCCGCGCCGGCGGTGACGAGCTGGCGCTCGTAGGTCGTGCGCTCGCCGGAGAGCGCCGCGTCGATGTAGGCGCGGTAGAGCTGGTAGACGTCGCGGCCGAGGACCTCGATGACTTCGCGGCCGAGGACCTCGATGTCGCGCTTGCCGAGCCAGTCGGTGAACGCCTTGTTGACGAACCGGTAGCGCTGGTTGCGGTCGATGTAGGCGACCGGCACGCCGAGCGCGTTGAGCTTGCGCTGCGACAGCGCGAGCAGCGACTCGCGCTCGAGCGGGTCGCCCGACGGTGGGGAGCGGCAGGTCGAGCGGTTGAGCGATCGCGAAAGGGCCATGAGCGCTGGTGGGTTCCCGTCGGCGCGGCGCCGGACACGCCAGGGGACCACGGGCAGCCACCCGCCCGCCGTCGGCTCCCCCGGCCGGATGCCGGACGCCAAAGTCGTTCAGTACAAGCAAGGATCGCGCCCGACGCCCGGATGGCGCGGCGCGCACTGCGAGGCGCGCGCAAGCGCGGCATCCGGCGCGACCGCCCTGCCGCGACCCTCCGCGATCTGCCAGGACCCGACGGTTCCGAACGTTCGTGCGGGCCAGTTACAATCCGCGTCACCAAACAACGCCGGACGGCAGCGCTGCCGACGAGGAGCGGCGGCGGTGGCGGCCAGCGCGCTTCCCTGCCAGTCGGTCCGGTCAAGCCCAACCAGAGCGAAACGAGCCGCCCATGTCGACATGTGCATCGCGGAGTCCTGCCGGCTGCCAGCGCCAACGTCGCATCCTCCTCCGGCTGGCGCTCGCGCTCGGCCTCGCGCTTTCCGGCACCGGCGCGCTCGCCGCGGGCGCGCCGGCTGCGACTGCCGTCGATCGGCCCGGTGCCGATCGATTTCATCCTGTTCGGCCTGACGCTCCTCGGCGTCGCGCTCTTCCACCATCACACGCTGAAGGTGGCGCTGGTCGGCCTCGCGATCGTGATCACGCTGTACAAGCTCACGTTCACCGGATTCAAGGAGGGTCCGGGCATCGACGGGTTCGCTCACGCATCTCGGGCACGAGTGGGTGATCGCTCACCAATCTCTTCCTGCTGCTGATGGGCTTCGCGCTGCTGTCGCGGCATTTCGAGAAGAGCCGCGTGCCGCTCGTGCTGCCGCGCTTCCTCCCGTCCGACTGGCACGGCGGCTTCGTGCTGCTCGTGATGGTGTTCGTGCTGTCGTCGTTCCTCGACAACATCGCCGCCGCGCTCATCGGCGGCGCGATGGCGCACCAGCTCTTCCGCGCGAAGGTGCACATCGGCTATCCTCGCGGCCATCGTCGCCGCGTCGAACGCCGGCGGCGCCGGCAGCGTCATCGGCGACACGACGACGACCATGATGTGGATCGCCGGCGTGTCGTCCGGGGCAGGTGTTCGAGGCCTACATCGCGGCGGCGGTCGCGCTGGTGATCTTGCGGCATCCCCGCCGCCAAGCAGCAGCACGCGTATTCGCCGATGATCCACCACGTCCACGAGCACATCGCCGTCGACTGGGTGCGCGTGGCATCGTCGTCTACATCCTGGTCTGCGCGATCGTCGCCAACGTGCTCGTCAACGTGCTGGTTCACGCAGTCTCGGCGACCTGTTCCCGTTCATCGGCGTCGGCGTCTGGATCGCGATCCTCATCTCGATTCCCGCCGCGCCGCCCCGACTGGGAGGTGCTGCCGGAAACGTTCAAGGGCACCATCTTCCTGCTGTCGCTCGTGCTCTGCGCGTCGATGATGCCGGTCGAGCGCCTGCCGGCCGCATCGTGGCAGACCGCCTTCGGCCTGGGCTTCGTGTCGGCGGTGTTCGACAACATTCCGCTGACCGCGCTCGCGCTGAAGCAGGGCGGCTACGACTGGGGGTTCCTCGCTTACGCGGTGGGCTTCGGCGGCTCGATGATCTGGTTCGGTTCGTCGGCGGGCGTCGCGCTGTCCAACCAGTTTCCCGGAAGCGCAGCTCGGCGGTCGCGTGGCTGCGCGGCGGCTGGCACGTCGCGGTCGCCTACGTGATCGGCTTCGTCGTGCTCCTGTTCGTGCTGGGCTTCCACCCGACCCGCACGTCGTTCGCCGCAGCGATGCGAATGCCCGCGGCGACGCAGCGCTGTCTACCCGCAGCGCGCGAAGCGATCGACTACCATGACAGCGGCGCGTGACGCGCGCCCAGCCGGCGCCGGGGCGCCGGTCCGGCCGTCCACAACGTGGAGAACATCATGAGCTTCGATCGGATCGCGCTTGCTGCGCTCGCCTGCACTGCGCGGCGGCCGCGGGCGCGCAGGAAATCGTGCTGTACCAGAAGCGACAATTTCAACGGCCCGCGCTACTCGGCCAGCAGCTCGGTCACCGACCTCGCGCGCGTCGGCTTCAACGACCGCGCGTCGTCGGTCACGATCCGCGGCGGCTCGTGGCAGCTTTGCTCCGACGCCTACTTTCGCGGCCAGTGCGTCACGCTGAGTCCCGGCAACTACTCGTCGCTCGGCGCGATGGGCATCAACAACCAGGTGTCGTCGCTGCGCGAGATCGGCTGGAACAGCGGCGGCGGCGGCGGCGGCGGCGGCCCGGCCGGCGGCGGCTTCCGCGGCGGCTCGATCGTGCTGTACGAGTCGCCCGGGCATGACCGGGCCGGTCGTACACCGCTCAACCAGACGATCGGCCAACTTCGGCGGCACCGGCTTCAACGACCGCGCGTCGTCGGCGATCGTCACCTCCGGCACGTGGCAGCTCTGCACCGACGCCGACTTCGCAGAGCTCGTGCGAGGTTCGGGCCGGGCCGCTACCACGATCTCGCGGGCGTCACCGGACGCGTGAGCTCGGCGCGGCCGATCGCGGACAGGGCGGCGGGGGCGGCGGCACATCGGGGCGGCGGCGGCGGTGGCGGCGGCAACTGGGGCGGCAGCGCGCGCGTCGTGCTGTACGAAGGGCCAGAATTTCCGGGCCGCTCGTACACCGTGAACCAGGACGTCGCTGAACAACCTCGGCGACACCGGCTTCAACGATCGCGCGTCGTCGATGCGCATCGAGCGCGGCTACTGGATGTTCTGCACCGACGCCAACTTCCTGGGCGACTGCCGCACGTTCGGCCCCGGCGACTATCCGACGCTGTCGTGGCTGTCCAACCGATCTCGTCGGGACGCCGCATCTCCAACGACTACCCGTACAACGCGCCGCCGCCGGTGGCAGCAACTGAGCGGACGGCCGACCACGCGGGCGGCCATGCCGATCGTCGACGACATCGCGGGCCTGCGCCGCATCCTCGCGCAGATGCGGATCCGATCGCCGTCGTCGGCCTGTCGGCGCACTGGTACCGGCCGAGCTACTTCGCGGCCAAGTACATGCAGGATCACGGCTACCGCGTCGATCCCGGTGAATCCGGCGTACCCGGAAGTGCTCGGCCAGCGCTGCTATCCGAATCTCGCCGCGGTCCCCGAGCCGCGTCGACGTCGTCGACTGCTTTCGCAAGGCCGGCGGACATCGTGCCGATCGCGCGCGACGCCGTCGCCAAGGGCGCCAGGTGCTGTGGATGCAGCTCGGCATCCGCAACGAGGAAGCCGCGCAGATCGCGCTCGCCGGCGGCCTCGACGTCGTGATGGACCGGTGCGTGAAGATCGAGCACGCGCGCATCCTCGGCGGGCTCAACTGGGCGGGCGTGAACACCGGCGTCATTCGGCGCGCGCGCCGGCCGACGCGTGCAGCACGATCTCGAGTCGCTCGATGCCCGACCGACAAATTCGGCTTCGACACGCTGTGCCTGCACGCCGGCCAGATTCCCGACGCGGCCACGGGCGCGCGCGCGCTGCCGATCTACCAGACGACGTCGTTCGTGTTCGACAGCGCCGACCACGCGGCGAGCCTGTTCAACCTGCAGACGTTCGGCAACGTCTACTCGCGCATCTCCAACCCGACCGTGGCGGCGCTGGAGGAGCGCGTCGCCGCGCTCGAGGGCGGCCGCGCGGCGCTCGCGACGGCGACCGGCATGGCGGCGCAGACGGTGGCGCTGCTCACGCTGTGCCGCGCCGGCGATCACATCGTCGCGTCGCGCACGCTCTACGGCGGCACCTATTCGCAGCTCGCGGTGACGTTCGCGCAATTCGGCATCGATGCGACGTTCGTCGACAGCGACGATCCCGCGAACTTCCGCGCCGGCGATCCGGCCCGAACACGAAGGCGCTGTACGTCGAGACGCATCGGCAATCCGCAGCTCAACGTCGCCGACCTCGCCGCGATCGCGGAGATCGCGCACGAGGCCGGCGTCCCGCTGGTCGTCGACAACACGCTGGCCTCGCCTTACCTGTGCCGGCCGTTCGAGCACGGCGCCGACATCGTGCGTCCACTCGGTCACCAAGTACCTGGGCGGCCACGGCACCACGATGGGCGGCATCGTCGTCGAGTCCGGCAGGTTCCCGTGGGACAACGGCAAGTTCCCGCAGATGACCGAGCCGTCGCGCGGCTATCACGGCGTCGTCTTCTTCGAGACGTTCGGCGACTTCGGCTTCACGATGAAGGCGCGCATGGAGACGATGCGCACGCTCGGGCCCGACGCTCGCGCCGCATGTCCGCGTTCCTGCTGCTGCAGGGCATCGAGACGCTGCACCTGCGCATGCCGCGGCACTGCGAGTCCGCGCTCGCGCGTCGCGCGAGCACCTCGCCGCGCATCCCGCCGTCGAGTGGGTCAACTACCCGACGCTCGCGGGCAATCCGCTACCGACGCGCTCGCGCAGCGCTACCTGCCGCGCGGCGCCGGCGGCATCCTGACGTTCGGCGTGCGCGGCGGCGCCGCGCGCCGGCGTGCGCTTCATCGAGTCCGTGCAGTTCCTGTCGCATCTCGCCAACGTCGGCGACGCGAAGACGCTGGTGATCCATCCCGCGTCGACCACGCACCGGCAGTTGTCCGAGGACGAGCAGCGCGCCGCCGGCGTGTCGCCCGAGATGATTAGGCTCTCGGTCGGGCCTGGAAACGCTCGACGATATCCTGTGGGACATCGACCAGGCGCTCGCCCGGTCGCAGATCCTGATCCGACTCCGGGAAGACCCACAGCCCATGATGCGCTACGCCACCATTCCCTGGCCCGCTGGCCGGCATCTTCATCGCGCTCGCGCTCGTCGCGCAGGACGCTGCTGCTGACCGCGCTCGGCACCAATCCGCGCGCTCGCGCAGACCTCCTACCGGATGCTCGTGTGGACGATCCGGCTGCGCGTCGCGTCGCGCTGCTGCTGCTGCCGCCGCGGCGCGTCGCCTACATGCTCGGCTTCCTCGTCTGCGCGGGCCTCATGGGCTGGGCGCTGTGGCTGCAGTACGGCCTCGATCTCGAGCCCTGCCCGCTGTGCGTGTTCCAGCGCATCGCGGTGATCGTCGACCGGCCTCGTCTTCCTCGTCGCCGCCATTCACAATCCGGGCCGCACGGGCGCGGCGTTCTACGCGCTGCTCACGTTCGTCGTCGTCCGGCATCGGCGCCGCGCTCGCCGCGTGGCACGTGTGGATCCAGGCGCAGCCCAAGGGCGCGGTCGCCGCGTGCGGCATGGGCCTCAACTACATGCTCGAGACGCTGCCGCTCACCGAGGTCATCGGCCGCGTGTTCAGGGCAGCGGCGAATGCGCCGAGCAGGGCTGGCTGTTCTTCGGTCTCGCGATCCCGTCGTGGACGTTCGTGTTCTTCATCGCGATGATCGCGGCGGCGATCGCGCTCGTCCGGCGGGACTGACGCAGCGGGCCTCTCGCCGCGCCCGGCACGTCCGCATCGCGCGGGGGCGCGACGCGGTCACTTCGGCGCCATGCGGATCGCGCCGTCGAGCCGGATCACCTCGCCGTTCAGCATCGGGTTGCGGACGATCTCGGCGACGAGCGACGCGAATTCCTGCGGGCGCGCCCGAGCCGCGGCGGAAACGGCACCATCTTGCCGAGCGCCTCCTGCACGTCCGGCGGCAGCGCTCGCCATCATCGGCGTGTGGAAGATGCCCGGCGCGATCGTCATCACGCGGATGCCGAAGCGCGCGAGCTCGCGCGCGATGGGCAGCGTCATGCCGACGACGCCGCCCTTCGACGCCGCGTAGGCCGCCTGCCCGATCTGCCCGTCGAACGCGGCCACCGACGCGGTGTTGACGATCACGCCGCGCTCGCCTTCGGCGTTCGGCGCGCCCTTGCTCATCGCGTCCGCCGCGAGCCGGATCATGTTGAACATGCCGACGAGGTTGATCGTTGATCGTGCGCGCGAAGCCCGCGAGCGAATGCGGCGCTTCCTTGCCGACGACCTTCTCGCCGTGGACGATGCCGGCGCAGCCGACGAGCCCCTGCAGGCCGCCGAACGCGTCGACCGCCGCGGCGACCGCCGCCGTGCAGCTGCGCCTCGTCCGTCACGTCGGTGCGCACGAAGCGCGCCGCGCGTGCCCAGCTCCGCGGCGAGCGCCTGGCCTTCCGCCTCCTTGAGGTCCGCGATGACCGCATTGCCGCCGCCCGCGACCACCATGCGCGGACGGTCGCCGCGCCCAGTCCCGACGCGCCGCCGGTGACGATGAACGTGCTGCCCGTCGAGTTCCATGTTCGCTTGCCTCCGCTTGCCTGCTGCGTCGATGCCCGGGCGCGCATGGCGCGCCCGTGGCTCGCCGCTCGACTCGCGTCCTCTCACCGATCCGTCATCGCGGTGCGCGATGAGGCCCGCGATCGTCCGCCACGTTCGTGCGGCACGATCAGCGTGTTGTTGGTGCGCGCGAGGATGCGCGAACGCGTTGATGTAGTGCTCGGCCACCTTGAGGTTCACGGCCTGCAGCCCGCCCGGCGACTGGATCGCCTCGGCGATCTGGCGGATCGCCTTCGCGTTCGCCTCGGCATTGAGCAGCGTCGCCTGCGCCTCGCCCTGCGCGTTGTTGATCTCGGCCTGCTTCTCGCCTTCCGACTTCGCGATCGCCGCCTCGCGCGCGCCGATCGCCACGTTGATCTGCTCCTGGCGCCGCCCTTCCGAGGTCGCGATCACCGCGCGCTTCTCGCGCTCCGCGGTGATCTGCGCCTGCATCGAGCGCAGGATCTCCGCCGGCGGCGTCAGGTCCTTGATCTCGTAGCGCAGCACCTTGACGCCCCAGCTCGCCGCGGCCTCGTCGAGCGCCGACACCACCTGCGCGTTGATCTGGTCGCGCTCCTCGAACGTCTTGTCGAGCTCCATGCGGCCGATGATGCTGCGCAGCGTCGTCTGCGCGAGCTGCGTGATCGCGAGCACGTAGTTCGACGATCCGTAGGACGCGAGCTCGCGGATCGGTCACCTGGAAGTACAGGATGCCGTCGACCTGCAGCTGCGTGTTGTCGCGCGTGATGCAGATCTGGCTCGGCACGTCGAGCGGGATCTCGCGCAGGTCGTGCCGGTAGGCGACGCGGTCGACGAACGGGATGACGAAGTTGAGGCCCGGCTCGAGCACCGCGTAGAAGCGGCCGAGGCGCTCGACCACCCACGCGTGCTGCTGCGGGACCACGCGGATCGTCTTGACGACGACGATGAGCGCGACGATGAAGATGCGCGAACGTGACGACGACCGAACCGTTCCACATGGCGAGTGTCTCCGGCGTTGGGCACAGGCAGGCATGCAGGACGGATGGGCGGCGCGGTCAGGCGCGGCGGTCGGCGATGAGCAGCGTCGAGCCGCGCGTGCCGACGATGTACATGGTCTCGGCGCGCGGCGACGCCCGGTGCGCGCGAGCTCGGCGTCCCACTGCGTGCCGCGGTACGTCACGCGCGCGCGTGCCGTCGTCCTTCCACCCCAGCACGCGCACCGACTGGCCGACGTCGAGCGACGCCGGCGCCGGCAGCGTCCGGCGCAGCCGCCAGCGATGCGCGACGAACGTGCCGACGACGCTCAGCGACTCCGGCGACCAGCGAGCTGCGCCGCGCAGCGACGCGCCGAGCCACGCCGCGATCCCGCCCGCCGCGAACGCGATGCCCACCGCGAGCAGGTAGAAGGTCCCGGTCAGGAGCTCGGCGCCCACCAGCAGCGCAGCGAACACCCACCAGGTCCAGTAGTCCGTCATCGTCTCGCTCCCCCAGTGCGTCCCGGCTCAAGGATACGGCAGATTGGATTTGCCGCGCACGGCACCCATCTATGGCAATGGCCCTTCCGTCGCGCCGCGGCACCGGCCGTTACGCGCTATAATGGAAGATTAATTATCCTTTTCTAATCAATTGTTTTGGGCCTCGCGGCCGCAGCCTCGCGACCATGCCGATCTACGAATACCGCTGCACCGCCTGCGAGCACAAGCTCGAAGCCCTGCAGAAGTTCTCCGACGCGCCGCTCGTCACGTGTCCCAAGTGCGAGCAGGACGCGCTGATCAAGCTCGTCTCCGCCGCCGGCTTCCAGTTGAAGGGCAGCGGCTGGTACCAGACCGATTTTCGCGGCGGCGGCAGCAAGCCGGCGCCAGCGAAGAGCGATTCCGCCGCGGGCGATGCCAAGCCGACCGATTCCGCCGCGCCGACCGACAGCACGCCCGCCAAGTCCGAGCCGGCGGCCAAGCCCGCGAGCGGCACGGCCACCACGGCCAGTTGACGGCCGGCCCCGCACCGTTCGCCCGAGCCCCCATGAAGCGCTATCTCGTCGCCGGTCTCCTGGTCTGGGTGCCGCTCGGGATCACGATCTGGGTGCTGCACTTCCTCGTCACCACGCTCGACTCGACGCCTCTCGCTGTTCCCGGAATTCGCCCAGCCGGACAAGCTGCTCGGCTTTCACCTTCCGGGCCTCGGGCGTGGTCCTGAGCTTCGCGATCCTGCTGCTGACCGGCGTGGTCGCCGCCAATTTCTTCGGCGCGCGCCTCATCCGCTTCTGGGAGTCGATGCTCGGGCGCATCCCGGTCGTCAAGTCGATCTACTCGTCGGTGAAGCAGGTGAGCGACACGCTGCTGTCCGATTCCGGCAACGCGTTCCGCAAGGCGCTGCTCGTGGAGTTCCCGCACGACAACGCGTGGACCATCGCGTTCCTCACCGGCACGCCTGCGGCGGCGGTGGCGAAGCACCTCGGCCGAGGAGCACGTGAGCGTCTACGTGCCGACCACGCCGAACCCGACGTCCGGCTACTTCATCATCGTGCCGCGCTCGCGCGTGCGCGACCTCGACATGACCGTCGACGAAGCGCTGAAGTACGTGATCTCGATGGGCGTCGTCGCGCCGCGCGGCAGCGGCGTTCGCCGCCGCGCCGCGCCCCGCGCAGTCCCCTGCCCCCGCGCTCGCCGATACGGCACCTCCCGCCCGAAATTGACCGGGTCGCGACGCGCGCCTTTCGCGGTGGCCCTCGCGCGCCCCGCCGGGCGCGGCGCCGGCGGCCCGCCCCCGCGAATTCCTCCAGCTATCCAAGACAAACGCACCGGAGACTTGCCGTGAAACGCACCGACTATTGCGGCCGCATCGACCGCCGCTTCCTCGACCAGACCGTCACGCTGATGGGCTGGGTCCATCGCCGCCGCGACCACGGCGGCGTCATCTTCATCGACCTGCGCGACCGCGAAGGCCTCGTGCAGGTCGTGTGCGATCCCGATCGCGCCGAGACGTTCAGCGATCGCGGAGACGCTGCGCAACGAGTTCTGCATCGCGGTCACCGGCAAGGTGCGGCCGCGCCCGTCCGGGCACGGTCAACGCCAACCTGCAGTCCGGCGAGATCGAGGTGCTCGCACACGACGATCGAGGTGCTGAACGCATCGGCCACGCCGCCGTTCCAGCTCGACGACGAGAACCTGTCGGAGACCGTGCGGCTCGAGAACCGCGTGCTCGACCTGCGCCGGCCGGTGATGCAGAAGAACCTGATGCTGCGCTACCGCACGGCGATGGCCGCGCGCCGGTATCTCGACGCGCACGGCTTCATCGACATCGAGACGCCGTTCCTCTACAAGTCCACGCCCGAGGGCGCGCGCGAGTTCCTCGTGCCGTCGCGCATCCACCACGGCCAGTTCTACGCGCTGCCGCAGTCGCCGCAGCTCTTCAAGCAGATGCTGATGATGGCGGGCTTCGACCGCTACTACCAGATCGTGAAGTGCTTCCGCGACGAGGACCTGCGCGCCGACCGCCAGCCGGAGTTCACGCAGATCGACATCGAGACGTCGTTCCTGGGCGAGCTCGAGATCCGCGAGATCATGGAAGGCCTGGTGCGCGCGATGTTCCGCGACGCGCTCGGCGTCGAGCTGCCGGACCCGTTCCCGATCAAGACGTACGCCGAGGCGATGGCCCGGTACGGCTCCGACAAGCCCGACCTGCGCGTGGCGCTCGAGCTGACCGAGCTGACCGATCTCATGAAGACCGTCGACTTCACGGTGTTCCGCCGCGCGGCCGACCTGCCCAACGGCCGGGTGGCCGCGCTGCAGGTGCCGGGCGGCGGCACGCTGTCGCGCAAGGAGATCGACGACTACACCGCGTTCGTGAAGATCTACGGCGCGGGCGGGCTCGCGTACATCAAGGTCAACGACGTGGCCAAGGTCAACGAGGAAGGCCTGCAGTCGCCGGTCGTGAAGTTCCTGCCCGAGCCCGTGCTGCGCGAGATCCTCGCCCGCACCGGGGCCGCGAACGGCGATCTCATCTTCTTCGGCGCGGACAAGGAGAAGGTCGTCAACGACGCGCTGGGCGCGCTGCGCGCGAAGGTCGGGCACGACCGCGGCCTGGCCACCCCGGGCTGGAAGCCGCTGTGGGTCGTCGACTTCCCGATGTTCGAGTTCGACGACGAGAAGAAGACGTGGGCGGCGCGCCATCATCCGTTCACGGCGCCGAAGGACGGCCACGAGGAGCTCTTCTCGAAGGACCCCGAGCACGCGATCGCGAAGGCCTACGACGTGGTGCTGAACGGCTGGGAGATGGGCGGCGGGTCCGTGCGCATCCATCGTCCAGAAGTGCAGGCCAAGGTGTTCGAGGCGCTCGGCATCTCGCCGGAGGACCAGCGCAAGAAATTCGGCTTCCTGCTCGACTCGCTGCAATACGGCGCGCCGCCGCACGGCGGCATCGCGTTCGGCCTCGATCGCATCGTCACGATGATGTGCGGGCGCCGAATCGATCCGCGACGTGATCGCGTTCCCGAAGACGCAGCGCGGGCAGGACCTGCTGGTGGACGCGCCGACGCCGGTGACCGAGCAGCAGCTGCGCGATCTGCATATCCGCGTGCGCCCGTCCGACTCGGTGAAAGTGGCCTGATCGGGCAATGCAGTAAACTGGCGCGCATGATCAACGCGCGCAACGTCGCACATGCCGCCGCCGGCGTCCTGCTGGCGGCGGCATTTTTCGTGGCGATGGGCGCTTTCGCGCGCTCGACGCCGGAGACGCTCCCGGAGGTCGACGCCAAGTCGCTGCCGCGGGAAGCGCACGAGGTGCTCGTGCAGATCCGCGCCGGCGGCCCGTTCCGCTACGAGCGCGACGGCGTGGTCTTCGGCAACCGCGAGCGCCTCCTCCCGGCGCAGGCGCGCGGCTATTATCACGAGTACACCGTGCCCACGCCCAACGCGCACAACCGCGGCGCGCGGCGCATCGTGTGCGGCGGTCCCAGGACGGCTCCCGCCGTCTGCTATTACACCAGCGACCATTACGCATCGTTTTCGAGGATTCGCGAATGAAGGCACCCGACCTCACCGCCATCGATGAAGCCGGCGTGCATCCGTGGTCCGGCTCCGCCGAGTCGCTCAAGCACGCGGCCACGCACGCGCATCTCGCGTTCGCCGCCATCGACCTTTCCCACGCGAAGGACCGCACGGCCCTCTTCGCCGCGCTCGATCGCGAGCTCAAGCTGCCCGAGCACTTCGGCCACAACTGGGACGCGCTCGCCGACGTGCTCGAGGACCGCGACTGGCTCGGCAAGACGGGCCGCGTCGATCGTCTTCGCCGGCAGCGGCGGCTATCGCAAGCAGCATCCGACCGACTGGGCGACCCTCGAGGACATCCTCGTCCGAGGCGAGCGAATTCTGGAAGGAGCGCCACGTCGGCTTCTGGATCTTCACCGGCTGAGCCTCCGCCGTTCGCCGCGCGCCCGGCACGGCAACACACGGTTACGTTTCCGCGTACGTCGCACCGACCCTTCTGCGCATTGCCTTGCGTTACAAGATTCCGATCTCGGTGCTCGTGCTCGTATACACGCCCGACCTGCGCGTGCTGCTCATCGAGCGCGCCGACTATCCCGATCACTGGCAGTCGGTGACCGGCAGCCAGGAGGCAGGCGAGACGCTCGCGGCCACCGCGATGCGCGAGCTGCGCGAGGAGACGGGCATCGAGGCCGTTCGGCTACGGCGGCGTGATCGACTGGCAGATGTCGCAACGTGTTCGAGATCTATTCGAAATGGTCGCATCGCGTTATCCGCCGGGCACGACGCACAACACCGAGCACGTGTTCGGCGCTCGCCGGTGCCGGAACGCGTGCCCGTGCGCGCTCGCGCCGCGCGAGCACCTGCGATACGCGTGGCTGCCGTGGCGCGAAGCCGCGGCGAAGTGCTTTTCATGGACCAACCGCGCCGCGATCGAAGCGCTGCCCGCGCGCATCGCGCCGCCGACAAGGAGTGAAGATGAATCGTTCGCTGCCGTTCCTGCTGCCCATGCTGCTGCCGTGCGGCGTCCGCCGGCGTCGCCGCCGATCGCGCCGCCGCCCCCGACGCCGGTGGTCACGCTGACCGCCTCCGCGCACCGTCGAGCGTGGCCAACGACCGCATGTACGCGTGGCTGCGCGCCGAGGCCGACAACGTCGATCCCGCGCGCGCCGCCGCAGAGGTGAACGCGCAAGATGGCGAAGGCGCTCGCCCGCGCGAAGGCCGTGGCGGGCGTCGAGGTCTCGACCACCGGCTATTCGTCGTACCAGTTCACCGAGAAGAACCAGCCGCACGCGCTGGCGCGTGTCGCAGACGATGAACGCTCGAAGGCGCGCGATTTCGCGTCCATGGCCGCGCTCGTGACGCGCCTGCAGGCCGACGACCAGCTCGTGATGTCGGGCATGAACTTCGCGCGTGAGCCCCGACGCGCGCCGCAAGGCGGAGGACGCGCTCACGCAGCAGGCGATCAAGGCGTGGCAGGCGCGCGCGCAGAACGCCGCGCGCGGCTTCGGCTTCGAGCGCTAGCGCACCGGCAAGGTCACGCATCCAGACCGGCGACTACGCGCCCGCCGCGCCCGATGTTCCGCGCTGCCGCGCCGATGGCGGCCGCCGCCGCGCCGCCGGTCAGCGTCGAAGGCGGCAACACCGACGTCACCGTGTACGGTGTCGGGCGAGGCGGTGCTCGAGCGCGGCAGCGTCGGCTGCTGCCGGGTACACGGCGCCGCGCTCACGCGCGGAGCTTGACCGGCTGCGCCGGCTGCAGATGCGCGCCGCCGGTGGCCCGGCCAGGCGCGGACGAACAGCGCGAACTCCGACGACGGCAGCGGGCCGGCTGAAGTAGTAGCCCTGGCACTCGTCGCATTCGAGGTCGCGCAGGAACTGCGATCTGCTCGCGCGTCTCGACGCCTTCGGCGATCACGCGGATGCGCAGGCTCTGCGCCATCGCGATCACGGCGCGCGTGATCGCCGCGTCGTCGGCGTCGTGCGGCAGGTCCTTGATGAACGAGCGGTCGATCTTGACGTTGTCGATCGGGAAGCGCTTGAGGTAGCCGAGCGACGAGTAGCCGGTGCCGAAGTCGTCGATCGACACCGCGATGCCGAGCTCGCGCAGGCGCGTCAGCGTCAGGACCGCGCGCTCCGGGTTCTGCATCACCATGCTCTCGGTGATCTCGAGCTCGAGCGCCGTGCCGGCGCAGCGCCGCCTGCGTCGAGCGCGTCGCCGATGTCGTCGATGCAGCGCCGTCGTCGAGAACTGCCGCGCCGACAGGTTCACCGCGACGCGCAGCGGCGGCAGCCCCTCGCGCCGCCATGCCGCCGACTGCGCGCAGGCCGTGCGCAGCACCCAGCGGCCGATCGGGACGATGAGGCCCGGTCTCCTCGGCGAGCGGAATGAACTGGTTCGGCGCCACCATGCGCGAGGTCCGGATGGCTCCAGCGCAGCAGCGCCTCGACGCCCACGATGCGCCCGCTGGCGATCTCGACCTTCGGCTGGTAGTGCAGCACGAACTCGTCGCGCTCCAGCGCGTGCCGCAGCGCCGACTCGAGCGCCAGCCGCTCGAACGAGTGCGCGTTCTGCTGCGGCGAGTAGAACTGGAAGTTGTTCTTGCCGCGGTCCTTCGCGAGGTACATCGCGATGTCGGCGTTCTTGAGCAGCGCCGCCGGGTCCTGGCCGTCGGCCGGATACGTGCTGATGCCGATGCTGCCGGTGACGTGATACTCCTGGCCCGACAGCAGGTAAGGCCGGCCGACCGCGGTCAGGATGTTCTGCGCGATGGCGTTGAGCTCGCGCGCGTCGGCGCAATCCTCGACCAGCACGACGAACTCGTCGCCGCCCAGCCGCGCCACCGTGTCGCTCTCGCGCAGGTTCTGCCGCAGGCGGTGCGCGACGTCCTGCAGCAGGCGGTCGCCGGCCTCGTGGCCCAGGCTGTCGTTGATGTTCTTGAAGCGGTCGAGGTCGATGAAGAACAGCGCGAACTGCTTGCCTCGCCGCTGCGCAAGGCTGAACGCGCGCTGCAGCGTGTGCATGAACATCGTGCGGTTGGGCAGCCCGGTGAGCTCGTCGAAGTGCGCGAGGCGCCGGATGCGCTCCTCCGCGCGCCGCGACTGCGTGACGTCGCGGGCGATGCCGCGATAGCCCGGCGAACCGGCCGTCGCTGTCGAACACCGGCTCGCCGGAGAAGCTGAGGCAGCGCATCTCGCCGTGTCGTCGCGCATCTCGTGGCAGAGGTCGCGAAACGGCTGGCGCGCCGCGGTCAGCGTCCTGTAGCGCGGCGAGGTCCGCGTCGCCGAACTCGAGCCTGGCCGAACGCCGTCTGCCCAACGAACGGCGCGACGCCGGCCGGTCGCGCTCCGGGTCCATGCCGGCGATCTCGGTGAAGCGCAGCTCGGCGTCCTGCTCCCAGTACCAGTCGGACGACAGCGCGAGCAGGCTGCGGAAGCGCGATTCGCTGCGGCCGCAGCCGCTCCTCGGTGAGCTTGCGCGCGGTGATGTCCTCGTTGATGCCGGCGATGCCGCCGAGCGCGGCCGTGCGCGTCGCGCTCGATGACGCGCCCGCGGCTGCGTGATCCAGCGTCCACGAGCCGTCGTTGCGCGCGCACGCGATGCTCGATGTGGTACTCCGGCTTGCGGCCGGTCAGCGCGTCGACGTATTCGCGCAGGATCGCGTCGCGCTCGTCCTCGTGCGTGAGCGCCATCAGCGCCGTCGAACGTCGTGTAGGTGTGCCTCGGCTCGCCGCCGAGGAGCTCGTTCCACCGCTCGGAGAGGAACACGACACCGTCCGGATCGACGTCGACCAGGATGAGGTTCGAGCCATGCAGCGCGGTGTTGAGGCGCTGCGATGGCGCGGTCGCGCTCGAGCTCGGCCTGCTTCTGCCGCGTGATGTCGCGCAGCGTGCCGCGCAACAGGATCACCTCGCCGCCGGGGCCGGTGAACGTCTCGCCGAGCGCATGCAGCCAGAGCACCTGCGCGTTCTCGCGCACGATGCGGAACTCGGTGTCGCCGTTCGCGCCTTCCTTGTACGCGCGGCGGATCATGTCGCGCACGCGCTCGCGATCGTCGGGATGGATGAGGCCCAGCACGTCGCGGAACGTCGGCGGCCCCAGCGCCGAATCGAGCCCGAGCAGCCGGTAGCATTCCTCCGACCATTCGTGACTGGCCCGTTGCGGCGACGTAGCTCCAGCTGCCGAGGGTCGCGATCCGCTGCGCTTCCGCGAGGTGCGACTCGCTCTCGCTGCAGGCGGCGCGGTGCGCTCGGCGACGCGCGACTCGAGCTCGGCCGCTTCCGCCTCGAGCGCGCGATAGAGCTCCGTCATCTCCGCCGAGGCCAGGTCCTGCGAGCGCTCGAGCAGCGAACGCTCCGCGTCGGCTTCGTGGTAGGCGCGGGTCACGCGCTGCAGCAGGTCGCGCCATTGCGCATCGGTCGGCGCCTGCTCGACGTCGACGACGCCGAGGCGCGCCAGCTGCCGGTGAAGCACGGGATGCAGCTTGTTCATGGGTGGACGCCCCATGCGCGCATCTGCATCGCGCGGGCGCAGCTCCCGCATCGGGTCGGCCCTGCAGCACTCATGCGGCCTCGTCGAACACCGTGACGGTCATCGTCTGGTTGTGCAGGTCGCAGGGCCCGCCCTGCACGCGCGGCGACACTTCGCCGTACGAATAGAAGCCGACCTGGCCGCGCGCCGCCCGGCAGCGCCTCCTGCACGCTCTCGATCTCCTCGTCGGTGCGCTCGCCGAGCACGAGCCGGCGGCCGACGCACGAGACGGAGATCGCGAGCGGCGCCGATCCCGCGGGAAAGGCCTGCGCGGCGTCCGTGGCGGCGTGGCCCGCGCTCTGGATCAGCCGCTCGATGTTCGTGCGCATGAGACGTGCCAGGTGGCCCTCGGGAATGTCGCCCGCGAAGGTCAGCGATTGCGCCGCCTCGTCGACGCCGAGGATGGTCCGGATCAGCGGGTGCGCGTCGTCGGCATCGCGGCGCATCGAAAGGGGAAACAGCAGCGCGGTCGCCGGCAATCCCGCGGCACGCTCGCCGAGATAGCTCTTGTAGAGCGCGAGCGCGGGCTTGCCGTCGAGCTCGTGCAGACACGTTGCCTTCGGATCGCGTGATGCGGCGCTCGGGTCCGAACGGCGACCACCCGGCATCGCAGCCGTGTCCGACGCGCACGCTGTCGCCATACAAGCCGACCGCCGCGACGTGACGGCGACCGGCGCGCCGTCGGCGACCACCCAGGTCGCACCGAAGCGCTCGCCGTCACCGGCGAGGCCGCCGGTGACGATGACGTCCGCGGGGCAGGGCGCTGCCGATGCCCCGCCGCGAGCCGGCTGCCGTTCACGTGCAGGCCGTCGGACAGCACGAACACCGCACGCAGCGTCGGGCTCGCGCAACGCGACGGCCGAGATCGCGTCCGACCGCGAACGAATCGTCGCTCGCGGCGATGGGCAGCACGACCTTGCGCAGTCGCGTCGACGCGAAGCGCGCGACGCCGACGCTCAGCGACGCGTCGTGGACGCGCGCGCCGTGGATCTCGCCGGCCGTCGAGCAGCCGACCAGCGTCGCATGCGGCAGTCGTGCGCCGACCTCGGCAATCACCGCTGCGACTCTCCGCGGCCGTGCCGCCGCCGAAGAGAACGGCCAGCGTCGAAGGCGAGTCGAGGCCGGCGGGCCAAGGCCCGTCCCACCCGCCGTCGCTGCGCCATGCGGTCGTGTGCACCAACATCTTGTTTTGCGTACCTTGTGGATAATGCCTCGAGCGCCGGCGCTCGACGCGCACCCGCTCCCCACGACGATTTAGCAAATAACGGACCGCGGGTCGGCACAGCACAAGGTCAGGCGACGAACGGTATCGTCGGCGAACGGGTCGAGGCGGTGGATCGGGGCGCGCCCGACCGACCTCTCGGCGGCGTCAGGCGGAGGGGATCTTCTCGAGCACGGCCCGGCGTACGAGCCCGATGTGCTCGCGGAGCGTGTAGGCCTCGCTGGCGAACATCGTCGGCGTCTTCATGTCCTCGACCGCGGCCTGGATGCGCGCCAGGTCTTCCAGCCACTTCTCGATCGGAAGGTCCCGCCGGCGAGTGGCGACGTCGCGCTCGAGCAGCGCGAGCTCGCCGTACCAGCGAAAGATGCGCGACCGCGCCCGCCAGCGCAGCACGCCGGGCAGGTAGCTCGCCAAGGGGACGATGATCACGACCAGCGGCACCAGCACGATGATGGCGCGCTCCACGAACGTCGCCAGCCAGAACGGCAGGTAACGGTAGAGAAAGCTGCGGCCGAAGCGCTTGTGTTCGTCCGCATAGGGCGACACGGGCAGGTCGACGAGCGTGGTGCCGGGGAATTCGCCGGCGGCTTCGAACGTGCCCTGTCCGCCATGGACATCGCGTGCGGCGTCGAGCAGGAGGTTGATGAGCGCGGGATGGAAGTCGTCGCGGGCGGCAAGCATCGCCGTGGTGCCGATCATCGCCACGTTCTCGCCGGGTACGTTGATGGCGATGTCGATCGCGCCGGTCGGGAGCGTCAGCGTCGAGATGAACGGGAACTGCCGGGAATAGGCCGCGGCATCGGAGAGGTTCATGAGCTTGATCCGCGGATCGCGCAGCGCGGCCTGGATGGCCGGCGCCCGCGCGCCGCCCACGAACAGTGCCGCGTCGATCTCCCCGGCGCGCAATGCGTCGAGCGCGGCGTCGCCGCCGATTCCCACCACCTCCGTATTGCCGCGAGTGATGCCGTCCTTGTCCACGATCCCGTTGACGAGCAGCAGCTCCTGCGCCAGCGCGCGCGTTCCGCTGCCCGGAATGCCGACCGCGATGCGCTTGCCCTGCAGCTGGCTCAAGCGCGTGAGGGTCGCGCTGTCGCGATAGAAGATCCACAGCGGCTCGTAATAGAGGCTCGCGAGCATGACCAGGTGCTCCATCGCCTGCGGCTTGACGATCCCCGCCTGCAGCATGGCGACGTGGACCCCCGAGCGCGGGTCCGCGAGCAGGCGCAGGTTCTCCGCTGCCCCGCTGGTCATGCGCTCGTCCACGACGATGCCCTCGCGGGCGAGGATCTCGGCGTAGCGCCGCGCGTGCTGGTGGTAGACGCCGCCTTCCGGACCCGACGCAAGGACAATGCGCCGGGGCGGACCCGCCTGCAGGAAGTGCGACGACGCCCAGATCGAAACGGCGATCAGGATCGCGATCAGCACGCCGAGGCGCAGCCGGTCGTTTCGCGAGAGCAACGCGAGATCGTCGAAGGCCATCGAAATGGAGGCTACGGCAGCGACATCGCAAGCGCGGCGGACGGCCGTCGGGCGTCGGCCGCGTTGCCGACCGCCGGGACCACCGTGGCCGGCGGCCTTTCCCGACGCGCTTCACGGAATCATTCCGCACTCGAACATCTTGTTGGCGATCGGGCCGGCCACCTTGTTGAGGAAGGCCGCACGCGCCTGCGGGTCGTTGCGCAGGAATTCCACCGCGCGCTGCTCTTCCTGCGAGCTTCGGCTGGCCCTTCTGCTGCCAGAGCTGCGTCGCAGGTCGCCCCCTGGTACTTCCCGACGACCTTGTCGGCCGACATGTCCATGATGCGCCCCTGCCCGGCCGCAAGGCCCGTGCAACCCACGCACTGTACTGCAATGCCGCCGCACGTCGCCCACACGCGTGGATCTCCCCGCTCGCGGAATCGCAGATGACGACGCCGACGACCTGCGGAGGCGCCGCCGCTTTCCGGACCGGATGATACCGCGCTGGGTCGCCCGCCGCGGGGACGCACGGAAAGACAAAGGGCGCCCGGAGGCGCCCTTTGTCGCGAGCGGCGAACGGCTACTCGGCCATCCCCATCGGCGGCGCTTCCGCCGGGCCGGCTTCGCTGGCGGGCGCGGGCGCGGGCGCCGGCGCCTTGCCCGCCGCGTCTTCTTCCGCGGCGGCCTTCATCGACAGCCGCACGCGGCCCTTCTCGTCGGCCTCGATCACCTTCACGCGCACGATCTGGCCTTCCTTCACGTAGTCGGAGACCTGGTTGACGCGCTCCTTGGCGATCTGCGAGATGTGCAGCAGGCCGTCCTTGCCCGGCAGCAGCTGCACGATCGCGCCGAAGTCGAGCAGGCGCAGCACCGGGCCTTCGTAGATGCGGCCGACTTCGACTTCGGCGGTGATGTCCTCGATGCGCTTGCGCGCGGCGTTGCACGCGTCGGCGTTGACCGACGCGATGGTGACGCGTGCCGTCGTCCTTGATGTCGATCGTGCAGCCGGTCTCCTCGGTCAGCGCGCGGATCACCGCGCCGCCCTTGCCGATCACGTCGCGGATCTTCTCGGGGTTGATCTTGAACGTGAACATGCGCGGCGCGTGCGCGAGATTTCCGTGCGCGCGTGCGGCAGCGCCTGCTGCATGAGGCCCAGGATGTGCATGCGGCCTTCGCGCGCCTGCGACAGCGCCACCGCCATGATTTCCTTGGTGATGCCCTGGATCTTGATGTCCATCTGCAGCGCGGTGATGCCGCGGTCGGTGCCGGCCACCTTGAAGTCCATGTCGCCCAGGTGATCCTCGTCGCCCAGGATGTCGGTCAGCACCGCGAAGCGGTTGCCTTCCTTGATGAGGCCCATCGCGATGCCCGCGACGTGCGCCTTGGTCGGCACGCCGGCGTCCATCAGCGCGAGGCTCGGCGCCGCACACCGACGCCATCGACGAGCTGCCGTTCGACTCGGTGATCTCGGAGACGACGCGCATCGAGTACGCGAATTCCTCGCCGGTCGGCAGCACGGCGATGAGCGCGCGCTTGGCCAGGCGGCCGTGGCCGATCTCGCGGCGCTTCGGCGAGCCGACGCGGCCGGTTTCGCCGGTCGCGTACGGCGGCATGTTGTAGTGGAACATGAAGCGGTCGCGGTACTCGCCCATCAGCGCGTCGATGATCTGCTCGTCGCGCGCGGTGCCGAGCGTGCTCGACGACCAGCGCCTGCGTCTCGCCGCGCGTGAACAGCGCCGAGCCGTGGGTGCGCGGCAGCACGCCGGTGCGGATGGTGATCGGGCGCACGGTGCGCGTGTCGCGGCCGTCGATGCGCGCCTCGCCGGCCAGGATCTGCTGGCGGACGATCTTCGCTTCGAGGTCGAACAGCATGTTGCCGACCGTGCGCGCGTACGTCGGGCGACGCGCTCGTCGGGCAGCGCATTCGCGCGGTGGCGCTCTTGTAGATTTCCTTCAGCCGCTGCTGGCGCGCCTGCTTCTGGCGCATCTGGTACGCGGCGCGCAGGTCGGCTTCGGCGCACTTCCGTCACCTTGGCGATCAGCGCCTCGTCCTTGGCCGGCGGCTGCCAGTCCCACAGCGGCTTGCCGCCTTCTTCGACGAGCGAGTGGATGAGCTCGATGACCGCCTGCTGCTGCTGGTGGCCGAACACGACCGCGCCCAGCATCACTTCCTCGGGCAGCTCGTGCGCTTCCGATTCGACCATCAGCACCGCGGCCTCGGTGCCGGCGACGACGAGGTCGAGCTGCGACGTCGTCGAGCTCGGTCTTGGTCGGGTTGAGGACGTACTGGCCGTTGAGGTAGCCGACGCGCGCGGCGCCGATCGGGCCCGCGAACGGGATGCCGGACAGCGCCACCGCGGCGGACGCGCCGATCATCGCCGGAATGTCGGGATCGATCTCCGGATCCACCGACATCACGGTGGCGACGATCTGCACGTCGTTGTAGAAGCCGTCCGGAAACAGCGGACGCAGCGGACGGTCGATCAGGCGGCACGTCAGCGTCTCCTTCTCCGACGGACGGCCTTCGCGCTTGAAGAAGCCGCCGGGGATCTTGCCCGCGGCGTACGTCTTCTCCTGGTAGTCGACGGTCAGCGGAAAGAAGTCCTGCCCGGCCTTGGCCGTCTTGGCGGCCACGCACGTGACGAGCACGACGGAGTCGCCGAGGCTCGCCAGCACGGCGCCTCCGGCCTGGCGGGCGATCTCGCCGGTTTCGAGCGTCAGCGTGTGGTGGCCGTATTGAATCGATTTCTTGATGTGCTTGAGACATTGTTCGGAGTTCCATGAACGACAATGGCCGCGCTCGTACGCGAGCGCGGCCATTGCGGGTTAGACGGAGACGGCGACCTGCGATGTGGCCTCGCGACCACGCGGGAGACTCGCGTTACTTGCGCAGGCCGAGCTTGTCGATCAGCGTGCGATAGCTGTCGGCGTTGCGCGACTTCAGGTAATCGAGCAGCTTGCGCCGGCGCGACACCATGCGCAGCAGGCCGCGGCGCGAGTGATGGTCCTTGACGTTGCGTCTTGAAATGATCGGTGAGACCGTTGATGCGGGCGGTGAGCAGCGCGATCTGGACTTCCGGCGACCCGGTGTCGCCCTTGCCGCGCTGGTTTTCGGCGATCACCTTCGCCTTGTCGGCAACCGTGACGGCCATCTGCTTGATCCTCTTTCTCGTTTCGTCTGAATTGCGCTTTCGCAAAGTCATTAAATTATAAGCCGAAAAGACGCTTTCGAGTCAAGCCGCGCCGGCGCCGTCGGCGGGCCGCTGCGCGACCACCCGGCGCGGCTGCGCCACGCCGCCGCGCGACCTCGGCCACGCCCGAGGAAGGCGCCGTCGGCGAACACCGCGCACGTCGCCGTCCGCGCGCCCGGGCGCCGCGAGCGCCTGCCCCTGCCGGAAGCGCGGCGGCCTCGGCGTCGTCGAGCGCGACGCGCGGCAGGTCGGCGACCAGCGACGTCGACCGGCAGCAGCGCGCCGAGCGCGCTCCGGCGTCGGTCATGCCTTCGAGGCGCTCGAAGCGTCAGCGCGTCCGCGAGCGGAAGCCGCCGGTCGCCGTGCGCCGCAGCGCGGCGAGGTGCGCGCCGCAGCCGAGCGCCTCGCCGATGTCCTCGGCCAGCACGCGGACGTACGTGCCCTTGCTGCACTCGACGTCGACGACGGCGTCGGGCGCGTCGCCAGTCGACGAGCCGCAGCGCGTGAATCTCGACGTCGCGCGGCGTCGCGCGGGACGTCCTGCGCCGGCGCGCGCGTACTCGTAGTACGGCGCGACCCTCGAACTTGAGCGCCGAGTACGCGGGCGGCATCTGCGCGATGCGGCCGATGAAGCGCGCGCAGCGTCGCTCGAGCTCGCCGCGCGTCGAGCGCGACCGGCCGCGTGGCGCGCACCTCGCCTTCGGCGTCGCCGGTGGTCGTCGTCGACGCCGAAGCGGACGGTGGCCGTGATAGCGCTTGGGCGCGTCGAGCAGGCAGCTGCGCGAACTTGGTCGCCTCGCCGAAGCACAGCGGCAGCAGTCCCGAGGCCAGCGGATCGAGCGTGCCCGGTGTGCCCGGCCTTCTCGGCGCGATAGAGCCGCTTCGCGCGCTGCAGCGCCGCGTTCGACGACACGCCGCACCGGCTTGTCGAGCAGCAGCACGCCGTCGACGGGACGGCGCCGATGCGCGGCAGCGGAGGCTTTGTCACGCGCGGCTACTGCGCCGCTATTCGGCGAAGCTTCTTGTCCGCCGCGACCGCGTCGTCGATCAGCTGCGACAGCCGCATGCCCGCCTCGATCGAGTCGTCGTAGACGAAGTGCAGCTGCGGCACCGAGTACAGGTCGAGGCGGTGCGACAGCGCGCTGCGCAGGAAGCCCGGCGGTGCGCGCCGAGCGCCTCCACCGTCTCGTCGCGCGTGCTCGCGGCCCGCGAGATGCGTGAAATGGACGGTCGCGTGCGAGAGGTCGGGCGAGACGTCGACGCTGGGTGACCGTCACCGGCGCCCACGCGCGGATCCTTGACCTCGTTGCGCAGCAGGTCGGCCAGCTCCTTCTGGATCTGGTCGCCGACGCGCTGCGCGCGCTGCGAGTGCTTCTTCATGACGGGCCTTCGTCGCCGGGTGCGGACGGCCGCGGCCGCTGCGCCTCGGCGCCTATTGCGGCCTTACAGCGTCCGCGAGACCTCGACGATCTCGTACACCTCGAGCTGGTCGCCCTTCTGCGACGTCGTTGTAGTTCTTGAGCGAAAGGCCGCACTCGAAGCCGGCCTTGACCTCGCGCACGTCGTCCTTGAAGCGCTTGAGCGAATCGAGCTCGCCGTCGTGGACGACCACGTTGTCGCGCAGCAGGCGCACCCGCGCGCCGCGCCGCACCAGCCCTTCGAGCACGTAGCAGCCGGCGACCGTGCCGACCTTCGAGATGCGATAGACCTCGCGCACCTCGACCATGCCGAGCGTGTTCTCCTTCTGCTCCGGCGTCAGCATGCCGGACAGCGCCGCCTTCACCTCGTCGACCGCGTCGTAGATGATGTTGTAGTAGCGGATCTGGACGCCGCTGCGCCTCGGCGAGCTTGCGCGCCTGCGCGTCGGCGCGCACGTTGAAGCCGATGACGACGGCCTTCGACGCGAGCGCGAGGTTGATGTCCGACTCGGTGATGCCGCCGACCGCGGCATGCACGATGTTGACCTTCACCTCGTCGGTCGACAGCTTGGTCAGCGCCTGCGACAGGCCTTCGTAGCTGCCCTGCACGTCGGCCTTGATGATGAGCGCGAGCGTCTTCACCTCGGCCTCGCCCACTTCGCCGAACATGTTCTCGAGCTTCGCCGCCTGCTGCTTGGCGAGCTTCACGTCGCGGAACTTGCCCTGGCGGAACAGCGCGATCTCGCGCGCCTTGCGCTCGTCGCCCAGCACCATCACGTCCTCGCCCGCGAGCGGCACGTCGGACAGGCCCTGGATCTCGACCGGGATGCGCCGGTCCCGCTTCGTTGACCGTCTTGCCGTTCTCGTCGGTCATCGCGCGCACGCGGCCGAACACCGCGCCGGCGAGCACGATGTCGCCGCGCTTCAGCGTGCCCGACTGCACGAGCACCGTCGCCACCGGGCCGCGGCCCTTGTCGAGGCGCGCCTCGATCACGATGCCCCTCGCCGGCGCATCCCTCGGCGCCTTGAGCTCCAGCACTTCGGCCTGCAGCAGCAGGCCGTCGAGCAGGCGGTCGATGCCTTCGCCGGTGCGGCGCGGACACCGGGATGAACTGCACGTCGCCGCCGTATTCCTCGGGCAGCACGCTTCTCGGCCACGAGCTCCTGCTTCACGCGCTCGAGGTTGCGCTTCGGGCTTGTCGATCTTGTTGATCGCGACGACCAGCGGCACGTTGGCGGCCTTGGCGTGCGCGATCGCTTCCTTCGTCTGCGGCATGACGCCGTCGTCGGCCGCGACCACCAGGACCACCATGTCGGTGACCTTCGCGCCGCGCGCGCGCATGGCGGTGAACGCCTCGTGGCCCGGCGTGTCGAGGAACGTGATCACGCCCTTCGCCGTCTCGACGTGATACGCGCCGATGTGCTGCGTGATGCCGCCCGCCTCGCCGCTCGCCACGCGCGTGCGGCGGATCGTGTCGAGCAGCGACGTCTTGCCGTGGTCGACGTGGCCCATGACGGTGACGACCGGCGGCCGCGGCAGCAGCTTCCGCCGCGGACTCGCCGTGCGATTCGGCGAGCAGCGCGTCCGGATCGTCGAGCTTCGCGGCCTGCGCCTTGTGGCCCATTTCCTCGACGACGATCATCGCCGTTTCCTGGTCGAGCATCTGGTTGATGGTGACCATGGTGCCGAGCTTCATCATGGCCTTGATGACCTCGGTGGCCTTCACCGACATCTTGTGCGCGAGCTCGGCGACGGTGATCGTCTCCGGCACCGTCACCTCGCGGACGACCGGACCGCGAGACGCCGCCGGCGTCGCCGCCCTCGTCGTCGCGATGGCGGCCGCCGACCTTCGGGCCGCGCCAGCCCGGCGTGGCGCCGGCACCGCCCGTATCGCCGCGCAGCTTGAGCGCGCGACGGCGTGCGGCTTCTTCCTGGAACACCTGGCCCGGCGCCTTCTTGGTCGCACGGTCGTCGCGCTTCTCGCCCGGCTTCGCGGCCGGTCGATGCAGCGTGCCTTCCTGTCTTGACGTCGCGCCGGCCTTCGCGTCCGCCGGCTTGGCTTCCGCGCCTTCGCCGCGGCCGCGGCGGCGGCGGCTTCGGCAGCGGCCTTCGCCGCAGCTTCCTCGGCCTCGCGTCTCCTTCTTCGTCTTGCGCGCGGCTTCGCGCGCCTGCTTTTCCTTCAGCTCGTCCTGCTGGCGCTGCGCAAGCGCCTGCGCCTTGCGCTGACTCTTCCTCGCGCGCCGCGATCTCCTGCGGGCTCAGCACGAGGCCGGGCGCCGGGCGCTGAACGGGCGTCGCGGCGCCGACGGGAGCCGGCGCCGACTCGGCTCGCTTCCGCGACCGGCGCCGGCACGGGCGCCGGTTCCGGCGGCGGCGGGCTTCGGCGACGATCGGTTCCGGTTCCGGGAGGGCGACCGGCCGGGCGCGGCGGCGCGAGTTCCTCGGCGACGGGCGCCGCGCGGCGCGGCTTCGTCCTCGCGGCGCACGAGCACGCGCTTCTTGCGCACCTCGACCTGGATGGTCCGCGCCTTGCCGGTCGAGTCCGCGGCCTTGATCTCGGTCGTCTGCTTGCGCGTCAGCGTGATGCGCTTCTTGGGCTCGGCCGCCGCGCCGTGCTGCTTGCGCAGGTAGTCGAGCAGGCGCGTCTTGTCCTGCTCGGTGAGCTTGTCGCCTTCCTTCTTGCCGTCGACGCCGGCGGCGGCGAGCTGCTCTAGCAGCGCACCCGCCGGCATCTTGAGCTCGGTGGCGAATTGTTCGATGGTCGTTTGCGCCATGCCTTTGTCTCCAGCGCGAGTCACTCGCGCACTTCCTTACCGCTGACTGCGTAACATCAGTGCGCGGGGTCGCCGCACCGGCGGCCGCTTCCGGCTCGAACCAGTGCGCGCGCGCCTTCATGATGAGGTCGACCGCGCGCTCGTCCGCCATGCCGGTCATCTCGGTCAGCTCGTCGGTGGCGAGGTCGGCGAGCGCGTCGCGCGTGGTGATGCCGTTGCGCCGCGAGCTTGCTCGCGACCTCGGTGTCCATGCCCTCGAGCGACAGCAGCGCTTCCTCGACGTTCTCGACCGACTCCTCGCGCACGATCGCCTCGGTGAGCAGCGCGTTGCGCGCGCGGCTGCGCAAGCTCGTTGACCGTGTCCTCGTCGAACGACTCGATCTCCATCATTTCGGTGATCGGCACGTAGGCCACTTCCTCGAGCGACGTGAAGCCTTCGCGCGATCAGGATGTCGGCCACTTCCTCGTCGACGTCGAGCTTGTCCATGAAGAGCTCGCGCAGGCGGCCGGTCTCGCACTCCTGCTTCTGCTGCGACTCCTCGACGCTCATGAGGTTCAGCTGCCACCCGGTGAGCTCGGAGGCGAGGCGCACGTTCTGGCCGCTGCGGCCGATCGCGATCGCGAGGTTCTCCTCGTCCACCACGACGTCCATCGCGTGCTTCTCCTCGTCGACGAGGATGCTCTGCACTTCGGCGGGCGCCAGCGCGTTGATCACGAACTTCGCCGGGTCGTCCGAGAACAGGATGATGTCGACGCGCTCGCCGGCGAGCTCGTTGGTCACCGCGGTGACGCGCGAGCCGCGCATGCCGATGCAGGTGCCCTGCGGATCGAGGCGCGGGTCGTTCGACTTGACCGCGATCTTGGCGCGGATGCCGGGGTCGCGCGCGGCGGCCTTGATCTCGATGAGGCCTTCCTCGATCTCGGGCACCTCGAGCTCGAACAGGCGCACGAGGAACTCCGGCGCGATGCGCGACAGGATGAGCTGCGGGCCCTTCGCGGTGCGGTCGATCTTCATCACGTACGCGCGCACGCGGTCGCCGACGCGCAGCATCTCCTTCTGGATCAGCTGGTCGCGCGGAATCACGCCTTCGATGCGGCCCGACTCGACGATGATGTTGCCGCGCTCGATGCGCTTCACCGTGCCGGTGAGGAGGTTGTCCTCGCGCTCGAGGAAGTCGTTCAGGATCTGCTCGCGCTCGGCGTCGCGGATCTTCTGCAGGATCACCTGCTTCGCCGCCTGCGCGCCGATGCGGCCGAACTCGATCGGCTCGAGCGGCTCCTCGACGACGTCGCCGAGCTTGAGGTCGGGGTCGCGCTCGATGGCGTCGGTGATCGCGATCTGGTGCGCGGGCTCCTCGTGCTCCTCGTCGGGCACGACGGTCCAGCGGCGGAACGAGTCGTAGTCGCCCGTCTCGCGGTCGATCGACACGCGGGCGTCGATTTCCTGGTTCGGGAAGCGCTTCTTGGTCGCCGAGGCCAGCGCCGACTCGAGCGCGACGAAGACGATCTCCTTCGGCACGTTCTTCTCGCGCGCGAGGGCATCCACCAGGAGCAGCAGTTCGCGGTTCATTTGCTCTTTCTCCACTCGATCTTCGGTACCAGGCGGCAGCGGTCGATCGCCGCGAACGGGATCGTCCGCGTGCCGGTCGCGGTTTCCAGGACGACGTTGCCGTCCTCGCCACGCCGCGCAATGATACCTTTCCACCGGCGCGCGCCGTCGGTCAGCTCGTGCAGGTTGACCTGCACTTCCTCGCCGGCGAAGCGCACGTAGTCGGCAAGCTTCTTCAGCGGGCCGGTCGAGTCCCGGGCGACGACACCTCGAGCCGGTCGTAGTCGATGTTCTCGACCGTGAAGAGGTGCGTCAGGTGGTTGCTGACCCGGCGCAGTCCTCGACGTTCACCCCGCGCGCCCTCGGTTCCGTCACCCCGCTTGTCGATGAAGACGCGCACGAGCCGGCCCTGGGCGACGTCTCCCGTCGACCAGCTCGAACCCCATCGGGGGCAGCGTCGTCTCCAGCAATTCGCCCAACTCTCACGTAGTGCGTGCCTCATCCTCGTTCACCGGGATAAGGAAAAAAAAATGGGCTGTGCCCAGCCCATTTCTTCTGCAAATCCCAATGTTAACTTCAGCCAGAAATCATAGCAGAAAACGGCTCGCTTTTTTGAAGGGCCGGGCGATTTCGGCCGCCTTCGGGCGAGTGCCCCGGCGCCGCCCTGGCGCGGGCGCGGCCGGAGCGGGCTACACTTTCCGGACGTTCACCGCCACCGCTCCCCCAGGAACCCGCTATGCCCGACCCGATGCTGATCGCCCTCCACGGCGACCTCGAATGCTTCCTGCTGCCGGCGCTCGTGCAACCGCCACGGACTCGTCACCGGCGCCACGGGCACCGGCAAGACGGTCACGCCTGCAGGTGATCGCCGAGCGGCTTTCGCGCTGGGCGTGCCGGTCTTCATGGCCGACGTCAAGGGCGACCTCGCCGGCTTGAGCCAGCCGGGGCAAGACGTCGCCCAAGCTCGAGGATCGCCTCAAGCTCATCGGCGCCGAAGGCCCGAATTTCGCGGGCTTTCCGACCGTGTTCTGGGACGTCTACGGCGAGCAGGGCCATCCCGGTGCGCGCCACGGTGTCGGACATGGGCCCGCTGCTGCTCTCGCCGCATCCTCAATCTCAACGAGACGCAGGAGGGCGTGCTGACGCTGGCGTTCAAGATCGCCGACGACAGCGGCCTGCTGCTCCTCGATCTCAAGGACCTGCGCGCACTGCTGCAGCATGTTGGGGACAACGCGCAGGAATTCCAGACCAACTACGGCAACGTGTCGGCGGCGTCGATCGGCGCGATCCAGCGCGGTCTCCTGACGCTCGAGCAGCAGGGCGCCGGACCGCTTCCTCGGCGAGCCGATGCTCAACGTCGACGACCTCCTGCAGACGGTCGACGGCAAGGGCGTGATCAACATCCTCGCCGGCCGACCGGCTGATGCAGTCGCCCAAGGTGTACTCGACGCTGCTGCTGTGGCTCCTGTCGGAGCTGTACGAGCGGCTGCCGGAAGTCGGCGACCGCGACAAGCCGAAGCTCGTGTTCTTCTTCGACGAGGCGCATCTGCTCTTCACGGACGCGCCGAAGCCGCTGCTCGAGAAGATCGAGCAGGTGGTGCGGCTCATCCGGTCGAAGGGCGTGGGCGTGTTCTTCGTCACGCAGAATCCGCTCGACGTGCCCGACACCGTGCTGGGCCAGCTCGGCAATCGCGTGCAGCACGCGCTGCGCGCGTTCACGCCGCGCGACCAGAAGGCGGTGAAGACCGCGGCGGAGACGATGCGCGCCAATCCGAAGTTCAAGCACCGAGGACGCGATCACCGAGCTCGGCGTCGGCGAGGCGCTCGTGTCGTTCCTCGACGAGAAGGGGCGCCCGAGCGTGGTCGAGCGCGTGTACGTGCTGCCGCCCGCGAGCCGCATCGGACCCATCACGCCGGACGAGCGCAAGGCGGTGATCGCGGCATCGCCGGTCGCAGGCGTGTACGAGAAGACGGTCGATCGCGAATCGGCGTACGAGAAGCTCAAGGGTCGCGCACGCGCTCCGCGACCGCCGCCCGGCGCGCCGCGGGCGGCGAGCACCGGCGTCGGCTGGCGGCGGCTGGATGGATTCGCTCAAGGGCTCGCTCGGCGGCCTCATGACCGGCAGCGGGCGCAAGGACAGCATGGTCGAGGCGATGGCCAAGAGCGCGGCGCGCACGGTCGGCTCGACGGTCGGCACGCGAGATCGTGCGCGGCGTGCTGGGTTCGCTGCTCGGCGGCAGCAAGCGGCGATGAGGAGGTCAGCCAACACCCGCCGATCCCGCGCCGGACGAATCCGCCGCGGCGGCGCTTCCTGCGGCATCGCGAGCGGCTGCCGGTCGCCGGGGTCGCGCTGGCGTCGCTGCCGTCGCCGCGGCGGCGCTGCCGCCGACGCCGCCGATCGCGCTCGGCCCGTTCTATCCGCCGCAGAAGCCCGCGGACAGGACGCCGATCTCACGCAGGTCGCGGGCACGCGGCGGCGCGCGCGCAGGGCACGATCCTCTACGTCGACGGGGCGCGTGCTCGACGTCGACGGGCGGCCGCTGGCCGCGCGCCGAGCTCGAGCTGTGGCAGGCCAACGCGTTCGGCCGCTACCTCCATCCCGCGGACACCGACGCGTCGGGTCCGCTCGACCCCGACTTCCAGGGCTACGGACGCCTGCGCGCCGACGACGATGGGCCGTTTCCGCATCAAGACGATCAAGCCGCGCGCCGTACTCGGGCCGCACGCCGCACATCCACTTCAACGTGGCGTCCGCGCGACACGCGGCTCACGACGCAGATGTTCTTCGAGGACGAGCCCGGCAACGAGCGCGACGGGCTCTACCGCTGGCTGTCGCGCGACGACCAGCGCGCATCGACGGGTCGCTATCGGCGAGCGCACGCCGGCGCGATGGAGAGCGGCGCACGTGGTCGTCGTGTGGGACGTCGTGCTGCGCAGCGCGTCCCGATGAGCGAAGCTGCGCACGCCGGCCGTGTTCTTCGGCCACGGCAGCCCGATGAACACGCTCGAGCGACAACGCGCACACGCGACGCGTGGGCGGCGGCGGGACGCGCGTTTGCGAAGCCGAAGGCGATCCTCGCGATCTCGGCGCACTGGTACGTGCGCGGCACGGCGGTCACGGCGATGGCGATGCCGCCGACGATCCACGATTTCGGCGGCTTTCCGCCCGCACTCCATGCCGTGCAGTATCCGGCGCGCGGCGATCCTGCGCTGGCGCGGCGCACGTGCGCGACTGCTCGCGCCGCTGACCGTCACGCTCGATCGACGAATGGGGGCTCGATCACGGGACGTGGTCGGTGCTTGACGCACGTGTATCCGGAGGCGGACGTGCCGGTGGTGCAGACTCGCGATCGACGGCACCAAGCCGCCGCAGTTCCATTACGAGCTCGGACAGCAGGCTCTCGGCGCTGCGCGACGAAGGCGTCATGCTCGCTCGGCAGCGGCAACGTCGTGCACAACCTGCAGCGTGATCCAGTGGGGGGCTCCGCGCGCGCGTATCCGTGGGCCACCCAGTTCAACGACGTCGGCGCGCGCGATGCTCGAGCGTCGCGACCATGCGCCGCTCGTCGATTACCTCGCGCTCGGGCGAGGCGGCGCGCATGTCGATCCCCACCCCCGACCACTACCTGCCCTTGCTCTACGTCATGGGTGCGCAGCGCGACGACGATGCGTTCACCGTCATCACCGACGGCATCGAGCTCGGATCGATCAGCATGCTGTCGTTCTCGCTGTCCGCGTGAGTTCTAACGCTTGTTGCGTGGCGGCGCGCGCGGCATGGCAGTCAGGTCAATTCTGCCGCGCCTTGCGCTCCTCCGAATTGAGGAGCACGTCGATCACCGAGTCCCGGGTCATTCGGCCCTCGGAGAGACTAGCAACGTAGAAGCCAGCTCCTTCGTCATCTGCCTGGCGTCCGAGAATTGACGCGTAGCACTCGCGGACAAATGCATCGTCGGTGCCGATCTGCAGCAAGTCCGAGAAATCGTCGACGTCGCGCGGGTTCACGTTGCGCACCTTGCGCGCCAATGCCTCCAGGTTGCCGTCGCCTATGGCATTGATGGACAAGACGCGGAATCCCGCCACCTGCAGGTAATGCGCGAGCAGCACTTCGGTGAACGAAGTGTAATGAAAGTCGCCGGTATAGGCCTGCGTGCCGAACAGGGACTGGATAAGTCTCTCCTGCTCCGCCACCGACTGGTGTTGCGCTGACTTGAGAAGCTCCAGTATTGCCACCGCGTTCGGCACCCGAACGCGCAACACGCCATCGAATGTAAGCAACCGGTTCCAATGGACGAGAATCCGGCGCGTCGACGTGCGGGGCAGGTGCTCGAGCACGTCGTTCGCGAGGATCTCCTCATAATGGCCAGCCGGAAGACGATCGAGCTTACCGACATCGGCGACCAGATCGGGCTTGTGCCAGGGCTGGAAATCGACGTTGAGGTACCCGGCGCGCCGATCGAACCCGCAACCCAGGTTCAGGCGGCGGGGAAACGACGCGTAGTCGAAATCTGCGCACATAATCAACGGATGCGACGAAAGACAATGAGCGATTGTATCGCCGGCGGCGTCCGCCGCATGAACGCGCACGTTCAGCGCGCGGGACCGGCGCCCTTCACGTATCGCTTGCGCAATCCGAGGAAGGGTCGCTCGATCGTCTCGTACGACAGGCTCGCCGCAAGCCAGCACAGTGAATACAGCACAGCGGCGTTGAGCAATCCGTCGAAGAAGACGCGGCCGGTAGGCGCGAATGGGCCCACCCAGCGAAAGACGGTGAAGATCACGAGGCCGTGCAGGAGGTAGAACGAGAAGCTGATCTCGCCGCCGCGGCGCAGGTTGCGCTCCAGCCATTGTGGCCAGCGCGGGGCACCGGCTTGGTACGCGACGATCAGGAGCGCCCAGCCGATCGACTCCTGCAACGACCAGGTGATCCAGAAGGGCTGGTTGGGATCCGGCAAGAAGTAGCTAGCAAAGTGCGACTGGATGGCGCTGTTGAGCGGCACGGCCAGCGCCGACACCCACATGAGGCCACGATGGCGTGCCACCCATCCCCCGTATTCCTGGTAGAGCTGTGCGGCCAGCATGCCGACCACGAACTGATCGAACCGCCCGATCAGCGTCGAATAGAACATATGCGTGCTGCGCTCGCTCACGCCATACGCCCCGACCTTGAACAGCAACAGGAGCAGTAGCAGGCGAAACAGATAGCGGGGCCCGCCTTCGACCGCGAAACGTGCGAGGAACGGGAAGACGAGATAGAAGGTGAACTCGATCGAGATCGTCCAGGCGGCCCCGGTGATGAAGCTATTCGAGGTCGGCGCGGCCCCGAGATTCGAGAAGAACACGTAAAGTACGTCGGCCGGCCGGAATTCGTTGCGGCCGACCGAGATGGCGACGGCGAATACGGTGAGGAAAAGCGGGAAGATCCGCAGGAAGCGGTTGCGGATGAAGCGCCAATAGTCGATCGCCTCGCCCTGCAACGCGATCAGCATGAAGAGGTAACCGGAAAGCGTGAAGAACAGGCCGACGCCGGTGTGGCCTTCCACCACCAAGCCGAGCCACGGACGCTCGGGTGCCGGGTGCCAATTCAGATAGTAGAAGTGGAAGACGTGAAAGAAAAACACTAGGCTCGCCGCCAGGCAGCGCAAATGATCGATGCGCGGCTGATAGGCGAGATTGGACGATCGCATGGAGATCGGGCTGTGGCACGGCGACGGATGGTGTTCGGCAGCGGGGTGCCCGCGGTCACGAATCGTCGGCCGCGGCGAAGCATAGCAGCATCGCGCGTGGGCGCGTTCGGGACCGGTCACCCGCGCGCATGCGCGTTGCACAA
>CAVRZM010000013.1:0-202950 GCA_963725735.1 uncultured beta proteobacterium
CCGCGATCCCGCCGATGGCGGGCGCCTGCAAGATTCCCGCCGCACCCGGCAGCGTCGTGGTGGAGATCCGCGGGGACGTGAACGATGCGCTCCTCGGCGCCATCGGCGCCGCCAAGGGCACCGTGATCCATCAATCCGCGCGCTGGGGCTCGATCACCGCGTCGCTGCCGACGACCGCGCTCGAAGGCATCGCGGCGCGCAGCGACGTGCGCACCGTGCGCAGTCCGTCGAAGCGGCGCACCAACGTCGGCGCGGTCACGTCCCAGGGCTACGTCGCGCACGAAGCGAACAAGACGATCGGCCAGCTGGGTACAACGGCGCCGGGATCAAGGTCGGCGTACTGTCCGACACCGCGTCGCCGGGGATGATCTCGGCGTTGATCGGCACCGGCGACCTGCCGGTCGGGCTCGACGACGCTGCCCGGCGAGGACGGCGGAGCGGGCAGCGACGAGGGCACGGCGATGATGGAGATCGTGCACGACGTCGCGCCGGGCGCGAGCCTGCTGTTCGCGACCGCGTTCACCAGCCCGGCGAGCTTTGCCGACAACATCCTCGCGCTCGCCGCGGCCGGCTGCAAGGTCATCGTCGACGACGTGTCGTGGAGCGACGAAGGTGTGTTCCAGGACAGCGTGATCGCGCAGGCGGTGAACACGGTGACGGCCTCGGGCGTGGTCTACTTCTCGTCCGCGGCCAACAGCGGGAACCTGACGCACGGCACCAGCACCACCTACGAAGGCGATTTTCTGGACGGCGGCGCGGCCACGGGCGTGCTCGCAGGTGCGGGCCAGGTGCACAACTTCGGCACGGGTGCGAGCCCGGTGCTGTACAACGCGATGCTCGCCTCCAGCGACGCATTCGTGCTGCAGTGGTCGGACCCGCTCGGCGGCAGCAACAACGACTACGACCTCTACGTCCTCAATGCCGCGGGTACGTCGATCATCGCGGCGTCGACCAACACGCAGGACGGCACGCAAGATCCGGACGAGGAGATCTTCCTCGGTTCCGCGGCGCCGGCCGGCAGCCGCATCGTGGTGGTGCTGTTCAGCGGTGGTGCAAGAGCGTTGCACGTCGACACGTTCGGCGAGGCCCCGCTCACGTTCGCGACCACCGGCGCAACCTACGGGCACAACGCGGGCGCCAACACGATGTCGATGGCCGCGGTGTACTGGAACAGCGCCAAGAACGGCACCAAGCCGTTCACCGGCGCAGCCAACCCGACCGAGGTCTTCAGCTCCGACGGCCCGCGCAAGATCTTCTACGACCCCAATGGCGCCGCCATCACGCCGGGGAACTTCCTCTTCGGCACCAACGGCGGGACGACGCTGCAGAAGCCAGACCTCGCGGCGGCCGATGGTGGCAGCGCGTTGACACCGGGCTTCAATCCGTTCTTCGGCACGTCGGCGTCCGCGCCGCACGCGGCGGCCATCGCGGCGCTCATCCGACAGGCGCGACCCGACTACACGGTCGCGCAGGTGAAGGCAGCGATGACGGCGACGGCGCTCGATACGATGGGGGCAGGGGTGGATCGCGACGCCGGCTACGGCATCGCGATGGGCTACGCCGCCGTCCAGTACGCATTGACGCACTGATCGAGCATGCGCATGCGGGCCGCGGATGCGGCTCGCGCACCGACACTCGAAAACGAAAGATGACCATGAAGACGATCAAGGCGCTCGCGCAATTGCTGCTCCTGCTGTCGTCGCTGGCGGTCTGCACCGTCCGCGCCGACACGCTTCTCGACGTGACCGACCAGATTGCGGCCGGCGATCCGACGCAGCTCGGCCGTTTGAGCCGCAACGGTGTGCTGCAGGACTGGTTCGGGTCCGAATCGTTCCCCGGTGTGTTCAACGCGGCGACGTCCTACCGATACCGCACCTACTCGATCCCGGTCGGCCTCACGCCCTACGTCCAGGTGATGCTCGATTCGACGTCGACCAACATCTTCGCTTCGGCGTACATCACGGCCTACACGCCGGGCTCCGGTCTTGCGACCAACTGGCTGGGCGACGCCGGCACGTCCGGCAACTTCTTCGGCGTGGACCCGCTGTACTTCAATACCGTGGGCACGACGAACGGCACGCTCGTGGTCGTGGTGAACGAAACCACTCCGGGCGCTGGCGTGGGCGCACCGTACCGCCTGATCGTCGAGGGCTACACGGATGCGAATTTCTCGGCGGTTGTCCTGCCCGGCGGCATCACCCTCGTCAGCAACAACAACCCGGCCGCTGCCGGATCGCCGATCACGCTCACGGCGACCGTTACCGGCACCGTGACGCCGCCCTCGGGCATCGTGCGCTTCGACGACGCCGGTACGGCCATTCCCGGTTGCGAGGGCACCTTGCTGTTCGGCAGCGGACTTTCGCGCACCGCGCAATGCGTGACCACGCTGAGCCCGGGCAGCCACACCGTGCGCGCCACGTTCCTGCCCGACGCGCGCAGCGGTACGTCGCAGGTGAGCGATCCGCTGACCCAGGTCGTCGAATCCGCGCGTGGCGACCACGACGACGGTCGCGAGCTCGGCCAATCCGTCGGTCGCGAAGAGCACGATCGCCCTGACCGCGACGGTCACGGGCAGCTCGCCGACGGGAACCGTCGCATTCGTCGACGTCACGAGCGGCAGCACGACCCTGCCGGGATGCGCGGCCGTCGCGCTCGCGGGTTCGGGCAACGTGCGCACGGCCGTGTGCATCGACTGGAAGCGCCTGGCTTATATCGAGAATCCGTCCAAGGGTTAGATGCGCAATAGCGATGGACCGCCGCTTGGCGGTCCAATTTCTTGACACCGCGTCGCTGCCGGTCGGCGCACGCACGGTCAACGCGAACTACAGCGGCGACGCGGCCAACGCGCCGTCGACCGGGTCGATCACGCAGACCGTGAACGCGTGCACCGGGCGGGGCTGCTGAGACCGCTGGAACTCGCTGTCGCTTCGACAACGGCCCCGCCTGCGGGGCCGTTGTCTTTGGTGCCGCGGGAATCGATCAGCCGGCGTGCCGTCGCCGCAGCATATTCCCCGTCGCGAGCGCGAACGCGAGCCCCGCCAGCGACGCGGAACCGGTGACGGCCCACGTCCACTGCCAGCCCCCGGTGACACTGGCCACCCACGCGACGAGCGGCGGTCCGACGAACTGGCCGAACGCGGAAAACTGCTGCATCCAACCCACGGTGGTCGAGACGGTGCGTGAATTGGGCGCGACGCGCACCGCCAGCGGAAACAGCGCGCCCGGAATGAGCCCGCCGACGCCCGACAGCAGCAGCACGGCCACGTAGCGGAGCGCGAACGGGGTTCCCGCCGGCAGGCCGAACGTCGCGACCGCGCACACCGCCATCGTGACGAAGCCGACGCCGAGCACGCGCTCCGGCGCCATGCCCGCATGCAGCAGCCGCCCGGCGCCGATGTTGCCGAGCGCGTTGACCGCGGCGACGAGCGCCGTGAGGGCTCCCGCGGTCGCGACCGGAAGGCCGGACTGCGCATAGATCGAGGGCAGGAAGCCGATGATGGACAGCCACTGGCTGCTGTACATCGCGAAGGTCAGCGCGACGAGCCACGGGCCCGGTGAGGCGAGCGTCGCGCGCAGCCGATCGAGCGCGCGATTGCCCTCGACGACGACCTCGTCGGCGGACTTCGGGGCCGCGCGATCCGACGGCACGCTGCGCGCGGTCCAGAGCCACATCGCGACCGTGATCGCCGCGAGCGTCCACCACCAGCCTTGCCATCCGATGGCGAGCATGACCCACGGCCCGCAGAGCAGCGCGAGCGCGGTGCCGGTGGGCATGAACGCGCCCCACAGCCCGAGCCTGAGCGATAGCCGCTCGTGCGGCACGAGCGAGCGCAGGAGGCTCGGGACCGGCAGCACCGCAAGCAGGAAGCCCAGCCCTTCGAGCCCGCGCAGCGTCATGAGCTGCCACGCCTCACGCGCGAACCCGCCGAGCGCGCTTGCGATCGCGAGGATCGCGAGGCCGGAGAGGATGCTGCGGCGGGGACCGAAGCTGTCGGCACCCACGCCGACGAGGACGCCCGCGCTCATGCCCGCGAGCTGGACGAGCGACAGCAGGAATCCGGCTTCGAGCAACGACATGCCCATCGCCTCGCGCAGGACGGGCAGCGCGGGCGGAAGCTTGCCGACGTGGAGCGCCGCGACAATGCCGGCGACGATGACGACGAGATCGGCGGAAACGAAGCGGGATTTCATGACGGCGGCCACGACTATACGCGGTGGACCGATCGCCGCCGCCGCGTGGTGCGACGCCGCGAAGCCCTCGGGATCGCGCGCTCGCGCCAAGGGTGTGCGCCGTGACGAGCGGGTGGTCGTTCCGGCGGCGACGCAAGCTCCGCGCGGGTGCGCGGTCGGGACGTGCGGAAGCGACTTGCGCTATCCTTGAATGCGCGACAAAGCCGGTGGCGCACGACGCAGCCGTCGGCGCTTTCGAGGAATATCGCCATGAGCATCGACTTCAACGCATTCACGCCGTGGATGTCGCTGGCGGGCGGCGCGATCGGCGCCGGCCACGCGAAGGCTGCCGCGTTCGCCGTGGCCACGTCGATGGGCATGCCCGCCGTCGAGCGCATCGGGCGCAGCCGCGCACGGCGCGCAATGGCCTCCGACGCGACGGGGCCGACATGCTGATCTTCCGCCAGCTCTTCGACCCGCAGTCGTCGACGTACACCTACCTGCTCGGCGACGCGCGCTCGCGCGAGGCCGTGCTGATCGACCCGGTGTTCGAGCAGGTACGCCGCGACGCGGCGCTGATCCGCGAGCTCGAGCTCACGCCTCGTCGCCACGCTCGAGACGCACGTGCACGCCGACCATGTGACGGGCGCCTGGCTGCTGAAGCGCCAGTTCGGCAGCACGATCATGGTCGCGAGCGCGAGCGGCGCCGAAGGCGCCGACCGCTACCTCGCCGACGGCGATCGCGTGGCCTTCGGCGCGCGCTCGCTCGAGGTGCGCGCGACGCCCGGGCACACCGCGGGGTGCCTCACCTTCGTGCTCGACGACGAGACGCATGGCGTTCACCGGCGATTGCCTGCTGATCCGCGGCAGCGGTCGCACCGACTTCCAGCAGGGCGACGCGCACGCGATGTTCCGCTCGGTGCGCGCCCGCATCCTCACGCTGCCGCCGGCGTGCCTGCTGTACCCGGCGCACGACTATCGCGGACTCACGGTGACCAGCGTCGCCGAGGAGCTGCGCTACAACCCGCGGATGGGCGGCGCAATCGGCGAGGCCGATTTCGTCGGCTACATGCGCAATCTCGGGCTGCCGCATCCGAAGCTGATGGACATCGCGGTGCCCGCGAACCTGCGCTGCGGGACGGCCGGAATCCGACACCGCGCTGCCCGCCGATCCGGCGTGGGCGCCGCTGACGTTCACGTTCGCCGGCTTCTGGGAGATCAAGCCCGACGCGCTCGAGGAGTGCGCTCCGCGGATGCAGCTCGTCGACGTGCGCGAGCGCGAGGAATTCGACGGACCGCTCGGCCACATCCGCGGCGCGCAGGCGATACCGCTCGCGGACCTGGCCCGGCGCGCGCGGCGAGCTCTCGAAGGAGCGGCCGATCGTCACCGTGTGCCGGTCGGGGGCGCGCTCCGCGCAGGCCGCGGTGCTGCTGCAGAAGGCAGGCTTCGACGACGTGGCCAATCTCGCCGGCGGCATGATCCGCTGGCGCGGCGAAGGCCATCCGGTCGAAGGCGCGACGGCCTGATCGGCGCACGGCGCGGGGACGCGCCTCGTCCCCGCTACACGGGCGGCCGCACCACCACCGCCGGCGCGCGCTGCTCGAGCAGCGCGTTGGTGCGCTGCTGCTCGACCAGCAGCGCCCGCAGCAGGGGCTTGGTGCCGAGGATCGCGAACGGCAGGATGATCCAGCAGATGCCCACGATCACCATGAAGATCATGGCGGCGATGTAGAGCCAGGTGAACGCTTCGGTCATGGCGGCCTCCGGAAACCGGTGATTGGATGTCGTAGCGCGTGGCGGCACGCTCGAATCCGCGCCTGACGGCGACGAACGAACGGCCCGCAGCGCGGGCCGTTCGCATCGTGCCGAGCGCGCCTAGTGCGTGCCGCGCTTCGTCGAGGGCCGGCGCGACTTCAGCATCTCGTCACGCGTCTGCTCGGCGCGCGCGGCGCCGATCGCGGTCTCGACCTTCTTCACCTCCTCGGGCGGCGGCAGCACCGCCGGCATGCCCAGCGATTGGATCGCGAGCTCGCGCAGCCAGCCCTTGGTGTGATACAGGTGCTCGTCCTCCTCGTCCTCGACCTCGTTGTACGCCTCGAGCAGCGCCTTGCCGAGCTCGCCTTCGAGATTGCGTCCGACCTTGCCGATGAGCTCCCAGTTCATGTGGTCCTTGGTCTCGGCGTGCACGACGCATTCCGCGGCGACGAGTTGCGCGGCGTCGGCGGGCGCGCCTTCCTTCGCCATCGCCATTGCCTTCACCAGCGACTGGCCGATGTGGCGCACGACGGCGCGGCTCGGCGTTTCACGGTCAGGGTCGAGTTCGAACGCGGCGAGGAGCGCCTGCATGACCTCGACGTGCCGTTGCGTCTGGTCGAGGTACTTGCTCCATTCGTCGCGCAGGTCGTCGTTGATCGCGCATTCGAGCGCGGCGGTGTACACCTGCACGCCGCCCAGCTCGGTTTCGAGCGATTGGTACAGCAGGTCCTGCACTTGCGTGGTTTCGAGTTGCACGGCGGAATCTCCTTCGCGGGGTCACATGGGACCTCCGACTATCCGCCGGTGGCGCGCGCGCGTTGATCGGCGGGAGGCCGCGCGCGGCTGTAGGACGATTGCCCGACCCTCGCGGGCGCCATGAAAAGCGGGCGGCGTCACCGACGCCGCCCGTCAGGCTGCCTGCGAACTTCAACCGATCAGCGCGAGCCAGGGCACCGTCACCGCCAGGAACAGCGCGATGAACAGCACTCCGAACACGGCGCCGAGCCGCCAGTAGTCACGCGCTGGCAGGTAGCCCGAACCGTAATAGACGGGGCTTGGTCCTGTCGCATAAGGCGTCAGGATGCCCATGATGCCGAGCGTGAGGCACAGCAGCAGCGCGAACTCGGGCATGTTCATGCCGGGGATCGTCGCGCCCACCGCGAGCATGACCGGGAGCAGCGCGGTCACGTGCGCGGTGACGCTCGCGAACAGGTAGTGGGTGAAATAGAACACGACGACGAGTCCGATCATCGCGGTGAACGGCGTGAAGCCCGCCATGTTCGAGGCCACCGTGTCGGCGAACCACTTCACGAAGCCGACGCGATTGAGGCCGTCGGCCAGCGCGACGAGGGTCGCGAACCACGCCAGTGTGTTCCACGCGGAGTGGTTCTTGACGATGTCGTCCCAGCTGACCACGCCCAGCACCAGCATCAGGCTGATGACCACCAGCGCCGCGGTCGTGGCGTTGATCCACTTGCCGCCGAACACCCAGAGTGCGAGGGCGATGACGACGAGGCCCGCGAGCAGGATCTCGCGCTTCGTGATCGAACCCATCTTCTCGAGCTCGGCGGCCGCCCACTTCGGCACTTCCTCGCCCTCCTTGACCTCGGGCGGATACAGGTAATAGGTCACGAGCGGGATCAGCACGAGCATCGCGATGCCGATCGGCGCGAAGGCGACGAACCACTGCGTCCAGGTGAGGCTCACCTGCGATGTCTTGTTGACCAGCTCGACCGCCAGCAGGTTGGGCGCGAGCGCGGTGAGGAACATGGAACTCGTCACGCAGGTCGTCGCGATGGCGACCCACATGAGGTACGAGCCGATGCGGCGCGCGGACGGATCGTCGGGCTTGCTGCCATACAGGGCCGGCAGGTTGCGGATCACCGGGTAGATGCGTACCGGCGGAGCGCGCCGTGTTCGACGGGGTGAACGGCGCGAGGATCGTGTCGCCGATGGCGATCGCGTAGCCGAGCGTCAACGTGCGGCGTCCCATCTTGTTGACGAGCAGGAGCGCCAGACGGCGCCCGAGGCCGGTCTTCTCGTAGCCCAGCGCGAACATGAACGCGCCGAAGATGAGCCAGACCGTGCTGTTGGCGAAGCCCGACAGCGCCCACGTGAGCGCCGCGTCGGGCGCCTTGAAGCCGGGCTTTGCAAGCTCCGCGGGACCGAACAGCACGTACGGCGCGAGCACCGCGACCAGCGTGACGCCGATGAGGCCGATGGCGCCGCCGGGCAGGGGCTCGACCATCAGGGCGACGATCACGCCCGCGAAGATCGCGAAGAAGTACCACGCATGCAGCGCGAGGCCCGCGGGCGGTGGCAAGAGGGCCAGCGCGAGCGTCACGCCGATCGGCAGCAGCGCACGCCAGGAGAGGTGGGGAACCTTGAGCGGGGGTGCGGTCAGCACGTTCGGCGTGCCGGCCGACGTGCCTGCGACGCGCACACCGTCGCGGGTGGTGGTGATGGACATGTAGTCCTCCGTTCGTCTCGGGAAAACGAAGAACCGCGCGCCTGTGCTGCCGCTGGTGGCGGCATGCGACGCGCGGGGTCGCACGTCATATCGATTAGTCTGGGCGGGTCGCGTTGCGGCCGCGTTGACGATCGTCAATCGTCGGCCAGAGGGTAAGGTGGCCTGACCAATTTGAGCCGCATTCGTGACCGGGACCCCGGGGGACGACGGAGGCGGAGGCTTGGGGAGGGCCGCGGCGGCGGAACCCTTGCGAGCTGCCGCGCGGCGCCCGGAGATCCGCCGGTAAGTCATCTGTAAGTCGTGGCGTCAGTCGCTGGGCCGAGGAGAGCGGCGCGTCGCATCCTCCGGCGGGGGGCTGCGTCGTCAGCGCGCTTGCACCGGTTCGCCGTGTCGATTCAAGGCGTTGTGGATCGTCGTCAGGACAAGGAGCCAGCCGTGCGCAAGCGTCCCATCAGTCAGCGATCGGTGAGTACCGCGCCCGCACACTGCCGTCCATGCCGAAACAGGCCGCGTCCCGCCACCGCGGGCCGCTGCCGACGAAGGAGCGGAGACCATGAAGGCGAACATCGTGCAGGGAATGCGGGACGCGCGGAGGCTCGTGCAGAAGGCAGGTCCGTACGTCCTGCTCGAGATCGTGCTGCCCGGCGGCACACTGTTCGCGCTGCTCCTCTACCTCTATCGCAGCGGGCAGTTGCGCAGCCTGGCGGACGTCAGGACGCTCGGAAACGGCGCGCTGCGTACGGCCGGCCGGGTGTTCGACCAGCTCGCGTTCGTGTGGCAGCCCGCGCCGGGCGACGCCGGCGGCACGCCCGGCGCGAAGGGCTGGTCGGCCCCGCAAACCCTCCTGCCGGGACGTTGACCGGCCCAAAAAGAAGCGGCCGCACGAGAGCGGCCGCTTCCGTCGCCTTGCACCGATCAGGGGAGGGATCGTCGCCGAAGTCGTACCGTTGATGACCCGAAACCGAAGCCTCGAGGAAACCCGCGGGTGAATTCAAGCTGTGAACGCGACAACACCAGTGTGGTCGGTGTCCGCCAGGGCGCTTATCGGTGACTGGCTGATTCGCGTGTCGGGCATGCGCCTACAGAGGCAGGCTGCGAACGCGCGATCTTCGGTCGGGGCCACAAAAAAGCGGCCGCACGAGGCGGCCGCTGGGTCCTGGATGCCTGGGCTTGGGATGAGCCCTTCCTAAGTTCGGGGGGGTGCCTTTCGCCCGCAGGCTAGAAGGCTCGGTATTTGCAGTTGCCCGCTGCAGGAACCGGTGGGCCGAAGAGAGGAGCGGATCCGAGACGCCCTCACTATGCCCCGCGGCCATCGGGGCCTGTACCGGACCAATTGCCATTCTCTTGTCGGGTAACGTCCTACACGCGTAGGCTGCCACGAGGTCCGTTACAACCCGGCTTGATGCGAATCAACGCAGACGCGCCGGCAGCCGGTAGATTGTGAAAATGAGCCATCCGCGCCACTGGACCCTCGGGGCCAAGCTCACGCTCGTCGGCACGCCGTTCCTGCTGCTGGCGCTCCTGTCGATCGCGCTCACGCTGTGGGTGTCGTGGCAGCTCGACGGCGGGGCGGCCGCGGTGAACGAGGCGGGGCGCATGCGCATGCAGTCGTATCGCATGGCGCTGTCGGTCGGCACCGGCGAGGTGGACGCGCTCGCCGACCAGGTCAGGGAGTTCGAGAATTCGATCGAGGTGCTGCGCCACGGCGATCTCGAGCGGCCGCTGTTCGTGCCGTGGGACGACGTGGTGCGCCAGCGCTTCGCGCTCGTCGAGGCGGACTGGCAGCGCTTCCACGCGAGCTGGGCCGCGAATCCACCGGTCAACGTCGCCGGATTGCGGCACGACACGGCCGCGTTCGCCGCCGACATCGACTCCTTCGTGGCGTCGATCGAGCGGCACATGTCGCGGTGGACGTCGCTCCTGCATCTGCTGCAGATGGCGATGATGGCGTTCGCGGTGATCGGCGCGGCGGTGCTGCTCTACATGGGCTACCTCTTCGTGCTGGAGCCCGTCGGCAAGCTCAAGGACGCCACCGAACGCATCCAGCGGGGCGATTTCGGCGCGCGCGTGGAGCGCGTCACCACGGACGAATTCGGCTCGCTCGCCGAATGCTTCAACGGCATGGCGGAGCACCTGCAGTCGATGTACCGCGACCTGGAGGCGAAGGTGGCGGAGAAGACGTCGCAGCTCGAGGAGAAGCGCGAGCGGCTCGAAGCGCTGTACGACGTCACGGCGCTGGTGGCCAAGGCGACGACGCTGAAGGAACTGGCCACCGGCTTCGCGCAGCGTGTTGCGCGGGTCGCGCGCGCCGACGGTGTCGCGCTGCGCTGGTCGGACGAGGCGAACGCGCGCTTCCTGCTGCTGGCGTCCGAGGGCCTCCCGCCCGAGATGGCGGAGGGCGAGCAATGCCTGATGGCGGGCGAATGCGCGTGCGGCAACGTCACGCAGACGCACGCCGCGCGCGTCATCGCGATCGAGGCATCGGCCCCGGCCGCGCTGCCGTACTGCGCGAGCGCGGGCTTCGCGACGGTGGTGTCGGTGCCGGTCCGGCTGCACGAGCGTGTGATGGGCGAGGTCGACCTGTTCTTCCACGCGAAGCTCGCGCTGTCGGAGGCCGAGCGCTCGCTGCTCGAGGCGCTCACCGCGCACCTCGCGGGCGCGATGGACAACCTGCGCCTCAATGCGCTCGAGAAGGAAGCGGCGGTCGCGCAGGAGCGCACGTTCATCGCGCGCGAGCTGCACGACTCCATCGCGCAGTCGCTCGCGTTCCTCAAGATCCAGGTGCAGCTCATGCGCGACGCGCTCGACACGGGCGATCCGCGGCGCGTCGAGCGCGTGCTGGGCGAGATCGACGCCGGCGTGCGCGAGTGCTACGGCGACGTGCGCGAGCTGCTCGTGCATTTCCGCACGCGCACGCACGGCGAGGACATGACGCCCGCACTGGAAACGACGCTGCGCAAGTTCGAGCACCAGAGCGGCCTGCCCGCGACGCTGCAGATGCAGGGGCACGGCATGCCGCTGCCGCCCGACATGCAGATCCAGGTGCTGCACATCGTGCAGGAAGCGCTGTCCAACGTGCGCAAGCACGCGCGGGCGACGCACGTGTGGCTCGCGGTGCAGCAGCGGCCGCAGTGGCGGTTCGAGGTGCGCGACGACGGCATCGGCTTCCTGCCCGAAGCCGGGACCGACGACGAGACGCACGTCGGCCTGCGCATCATGGCCGAGCGCGCGGAGCGCATCGGCGCCGCGCTCGACGTCGTGTCCACGCCCGGAGGCGGCACGTCGGTGGTTCTGACGCTGCCGCCGCAGCCGGAAGCGCCGGTGGCCGAGCAGGTCGCGGCGCTGGAGGCGTTGTGAGCGAGGCCCTGCGGCCCGTCCGCATCCTCGTCGTCGACGACCATACGCTGTTCCGTCGCGGCCTGACGGCGCTGCTTTCGCGCTACCCGGAGGTCGAGGTGGTGGGCGACGCGGCGGATGCCGGCGAGGCGCTGCGGCGCGCGCGGGAGCTGGCGCCCGATCTCGTGCTGCTCGACAACCACCTGCCGGGCGTCCGCGGCGTGGACCTCCTGCCGGCGCTGCGCGAAGCGGTGCCGACGGTGCGCGTCATCATGCTGACCGTGAGCGAGGACGAGCGGGACCTCGCCGTCGCGCTGCGCGGCGGCGCCAACGGCTACCTGCTGAAGACCATCGACGGCGACGCGCTCGTCGCGGCCATCATGCGCGCGATGCGCGGCGAGTCGGTCGTGGCGGGCGAGATGACCGGCAAGCTCGTCTCCGCCTATCGCGACGCGACCGCGGGACCGGCGGCCGCGCCCGCCGCGCCCGCCTCCCGGATCGCGCAGCTGTCGCCGCGCGAGCAGGACATCCTGCGCGGCATTGCGCGCGGCGCATCCAACAAGGAAATCGGCCGCGCGCTCGGCATCGCGGAGACGACGGTGAAGATCCACGTCCAGCACGTGTTGCGCAAGCTGGATGTCGCGTCGCGCGTGCAGGCGGCGGTGATCGCCTCGGAGCACGGGCTGGTGTGACCGGAGCCTCGGCGGATTGACAAAAGTCAATTCGATGCGCGATCCGTGGTGCTACGGTCGCGCATTTCCCGGAAATCCGCGCGGATGCCGCCGCGCCGTAACGTCATGTTCGATACAAGAGTCGACAAGGTCATGCAGCGGCGCAGCCTGCTGGTCGCGGGACCGGGCATCTCGGTCGCCGAGGCCTCCCGGCGCATGGCCAAGAAGAAGGTGGGCGCGCTCGTCGTCGTCGAGGACGACCGCATCGTCGGCATCTTCACCGAGCGCGACGTCGTGTTCCGCGTGGTCGCGCGGGGAGCCGACCCCGCCGCGACGCCGATTGCGGACGCCATGACGCCGGCCCCGCTCACCATCGAAGCCGACGAGCTCTTCGGCACGGCGCTTCTGGTCATGCACGACCACGGGTTCCGGCACATGCCGGTGGTCGAGGCCGGCAAGCTGATCGGCATCGTCTCCGCGCGCAGCGCCATGGACCCCGACCTCGAAGAGTTCACGTCCGAAGCCCAGCGCCGGCAGTTCCTGCGCGACGCCTACGCGCGCCGCCGCGCGACGCAGAAGTGACGCGCCGGGGGCGGGACGGCTGCCGAGCACCGTAGCCGCGTCCCGGCCTGCCGCGCGCTCGGGACGTACCGGATGAGCCGATGCGGGCGCGTCCGCCGCGCGGTCAGCGCGCGTGACAGGGCAGCATCGCCTCGCGCCGCGGCACCGTCGCCGGATCGATCTCCATCTCCGCGCACAACGCGGCCGCGAGGTCGATGAACGACTGCCGGCTGCCGCGCTCCGCCTGCATGCGCTCGACGCGCCGGAACTCGGCGAGGACGAACGCCTGGTCCTTGGGTGCGATGGCCTGGGCGGCCATCGGGAAGAGGATGTGGTCTTCCTTGAACATGTGCTGCGTGAGGTGTTCGGCGTAGTCGCGCGCGTAGTCGGCGACGACGTCCGCCACGTCCTCGTCTCCGCCAGCCCAGCGGTGCGCCGCGTCGTGCAAGCCGGCCGTGAGCTCGCGCGCCCGCTCGTGCTCGTAGAGCATCACGGCAATCGGACCCTGCTCGAGCGGCATGCCGCCTTGCGCCATCGCCTCGAACAGCACGCCTTCCTCCTTCGCGTGGTGGTATCCGTCCGCGAAATCGCGGAGGAACCGCGTGGCATCGCGGAAGAAATCGCGGCGCACGGGCTGGCCGGCTTCGATCCGGTCGGCCGCCACGTCGAGCGCGGCGATCACCTGCTCGATCACGCGATGCTCCGATGACAGGATGTCGGTGGCTTCCATGGCGAGGCTCCTTCTGGCAATGCGAATGGCGATGCGCCGGAGCATCGTGTCCCGGCGGCCGGCCGGCCACGACATGCATCAAGGAATTCCGCTTCCGGCGAACCGAGCGCGTACCGCAATGAGCGCGCAAGGGCGGATCAAGCCGTCGCTTTCGCGCTGTCCGCCTTGACCTGCCTCAACCCCGCGTGCAATGCACGCCGCAGTAGTTCCACGGAACTATGCGCGGCGCATCGGGCATCGTTCTTTCGCAGGTGGGTGCCCCCTCCACCGGAGGATATGGCCGCCCGCGGCCGCTCCCTACACTCGCATCAGGCCAGGAAGAAGCGAAGAGGGGAGCGTTACGACATGGGGAAGAGAAGACAGGCGCTATCCGTGCTGATCGTGAGCACGCTGGCGTTCACCGTGTGCTTCATGGTGTGGATGATGTTCGGCGTGATCGGCATCCCGATCAAGAAGACGCTGAATCTCAACTCGACCGAGTTCGGGCTGCTGACGGCGACACCCGTGCTCACCGGCTCGCTGATCCGGGTGCCGCTCGGCATGTGGACCGACAAGTTCGGCGGCCGCATCGTGCTGTTCCTGCTGATGCTGATGTGCGTCCTGCCCATCTGGCTCATCGGCTACGCGACGGAGTACTGGCAATTCCTCGTGCTCGGACTGTTCGTCGGCATCGCCGGCGGATCGTTCTCGGTCGGCACGCCGTACGTGGCGCGCTGGTTCCCGCGCCAGCAACAGGGCTTCGCGATGGGCGTCTACGGCGCGGGCAACTCCGGCGCCGCGGTCAACAAGTTCGTGGCGCCCGCATTGCTGGTCGCGTTCGGCTGGGCCGTCGTCCCGCAGGTGTACGCGGCCATCATGCTGGGCACCGCCCTCCTGTTCTGGATGTTCAGCTACTCGGATCCGCATCACCTGGTCGACTCGAAGATCACCTGGCGCGAGCAGTTGTCCGCGCTCAAGGATCCCAAGGTGTGGAAGTACTGCCAGTACTACTCGATCGTGTTCGGCGGCTACGTCGCCATGAGCCTGTGGATGGTGCAGTACTACGTCGGCGAGTACGGGATGGACATCCGCGCCGCCGCGCTGCTCGCGGCGTGCTTCTCGCTGCCGGGCGGCGTGCTGCGCGCCGTGGGCGGCTGGCTTTCCGACAAGCTCGGTGCGCACCAGATGACGTGGTGGGTGCTGTGGGTGAGCTGGATCTGCCTGTTCCTCCTGTCGTACCCGCAGACCGACATGACGATCAACACGGTCGACGGCCCGACCACGTTCCACGTCGGCCTCAACGTGTGGATGTTCACGATCCTGATGTTCGTGCTGGGCATCGCGTGGGCGTTCGGCAAGGCGTCGGTCTTCAAGTACATCTCCGACGACTATCCCGAGAACATCGGCGTCGTCTCCGGCGTGGTCGGCCTGGCCGGCGGCCTCGGCGGCTTCGTCCTGCCGATCATGTTCGGCGCGCTGATGGACATCACCGGCATCCGCTCCTCCGCCTTCATGCTGATGTACGGCGTGGTGTGGGTATCGCTGATCTGGATGTACTGGACCGAAGTGCGCGGCGCGGAAGTCATGGGCGCGCGCGCGAAGTCATTCCGCCTCAATCCCTGAACGTCGCCCGATCAACGGACACAACGACATGGCAACCACTATCGAGAAACCCGCAGGCACGCCGGCCGGCGCGCCCCGCGGCCCCGACATCGCCGACTGGCGGCCCGAGGACGACGCGTTCTGGGCGAGCACCGGCAAGAAGATCGCCTACCGCAACCTGGCGCTCTCCGTGCCGGCCCTGCTGTGCGGCTTCGCGGTGTGGGGCATGTGGGGCATCATCACGGTGCAGATGCTGAACCTCGGCTTTCCGTTCACGCAGGCCGAGCTCTTCACGCTGACCGCCATCGCCGGCATCGCCGGCGCGACGATGCGCATTCCGGCATCGTTCCTCATCCGCGTGGCGGGCGGCCGCAACACCATCTTCCTGACCACCGCGATGCTGCTCGCGCCGGCGATCGGCACCGGCATCGTGCTGCAGCACAAGGACTGGCCGCTGTGGGCGTTCCAGCTCATGGCGCTGTGGTCGGGCGTGGGCGGCGGCAACTTCGCGAGCTCGATGTCGAACATCAGCACGTTCTTTCCGAAGCGGCTGCAGGGCACGGCGCTCGGCGTCAACGCCGGCATCGGCAACTTCGGCGTGACGACGATGCAGATCGTCATTCCGCTGGTGATGACCGTGGGCATCTTCGGCGCCTTCGGCGGCGCGCCCGAGACGCTGATCAAGGACAGCGGCTGGATCTTCGGCAAGATCCCAGCGGGCACTCCCACCTGGATCCAGAACGCAGGCTTCGCGTGGGTGCTGTCCCTGGTGCCGTTGTCCATCCTCTGCTGGTGGGGCATGAACAACCTCAAGACGGTCTCGCCCGACACCGGCAATCCGATCGTCGCGTTCGCCCGGATCACCTGGCTGTACACGCTCGCGTTCATCCCGTCGATCCTCGGCCTGTATCTCTACCTGCCGAAGCCCACCGGGCTTGGCCTCATCAGCATGTGGGTCGCCATTCCGCTCGACGTGATCGCCGCGCTGTTCGTGATGCGGATCGCCGCTTTCGGCCCGATGAAGGAGGGGGTCGCCAAGCAGTTCGCGATCTTCCGCGACAAGCACACATGGTCGATGACGGCGCTGTACATCGTCACCTTCGGCTCGTTCATCGGCTTCTCGATGGCGCTGCCGCTGTGCATGAAGGTGATCTTCGGCGTGAGCCACGTCCGCGACGCGGCAGGCGTGCTGCAGCACACGATGAACAACCCCAACGCGCCGGCGGTGCTGGCCTATGCGTGGATCGGCCCGTTCGTGGGCGCGCTGATCCGCCCGGTGGGGGGCTGGATCTCCGACAAGGTCGGTGGCTCCATCGTCACGCAGGTGATCTCGGTCGTGATGGTGATCGCCTCGGTCGCGGTGGGCTACGTGATGCTGCAGGCCTACGAGTCGCCGAAGCCCGAGGAATACTTCCTCGCGTTCATGCTGCTGTTCGTCCTGCTGTTCGCGGCGAGCGGCATCGGCAACGGCTCGACCTTCCGCACGATCGGCGTGATCTTCGACCGCACGCAGGCCGGTCCGGTGCTCGGCTGGACGTCCGCGATCGCCGCCTACGGCGCATTCGTGGCGCCCATCGTGATCGGCGCCCAGATCACCGCGGGCACGCCGCACTACGCGATGTACGGCTTCGCCGTGTTCTACGGCCTGTGCCTCATCCTCAACTGGTGGTTCTACCTCCGTCGCAATGCGTACGTGAAGAACCCGTGATCCTCATTCCCTGCCTGCGACGCGATTTCCGCGGAGACCCCCGATGAGCCATTTCCTCGACCGACTCAATTACTTCTCCAACCCGAAGGAGCTGTTCTCCGGCGACCTTGGCGTCGCCACCGGGGAGGATCGCACCTGGGAGGACGCCTACCGCAACCGCTGGGCGCACGACAAGATCGTCCGCTCCACGCACGGCGTGAACTGCACCGGCTCCTGCTCGTGGAAGATCTACGTGAAGGGCGGCATCGTCACGTGGGAGACGCAGCAGACCGACTATCCGCGCACGCGGTGGGACATGCCGAACCACGAGCCGCGCGGCTGCGCGCGCGGCGCCTCGTACAGCTGGTACCTGTACAGCGCCAATCGCGTGAAGTATCCGATGGTGCGCGGCCGCCTGCTCCGCCACTGGCGCGCGGCGCGCCTTGCGCACGCTCCGGTGGATGCATGGGCGTCGATCGTCGAGTCCGACGAGAAGCGCCGCGACTACCAGAAGGTGCGCGGCCTGGGCGGTTTCGTGCGGTCGAGCTGGGACGAGGTGAACGAGATCGTCGCCGCGGCCAACGTGTACACGATCAAGAAGTACGGGCCCGACCGTGTGATCGGCTTCTCGCCGATCCCGGCGATGTCGATGGTGAGCTATGCGGCGGGCAGCCGCTACTTGAGCCTCATCGGCGGCGTGTGCTTGAGCTTCTACGACTGGTACTGCGACCTGCCGCCGTCGAGCCCGCAGGTCTGGGGCGAGCAGACCGACGTGCCCGAGTCGGCCGACTGGTACAACTCGAGCTACATCATCGCGTGGGGCAGCAACGTGCCGCAGACGCGCACGCCCGACGCGCACTTCTTCACCGAGGTCCGCTACAAGGGCACCAAGACGGTCGCGGTGACGCCGGACTACTCCGAGGTCGCCAAGCTCGCCGACATCTGGATGCACCCCAAGCAGGGCACGGACGCCGCGGTGGCGATGGCGATGGGCCACGTGATCCTGAGGGAGTTCTACTTCCCCGGTGAAGGCAAGGAGCGCAGCGCCTACTTCGACGACTACGTCCGCCGCTATACCGACATGCCGATGCTGGTGATGCTGAAGGAGCACGCGCTGCCCTCGGGCGAGACCGTCATGGTGCCCGACCGCTACGTCCGCGCGTCGGACTTCAACGGCAGGCTCGGGCAGGCGAACAACCCCGATTGGAAGACCGTCGCCTTCGACGCGTCCGGCAAGGTCGTGCTGCCCAACGGCGCGATCGGCTTCCGCTGGGGCCCCGACGGCCGCGCCGACCAGGGACAGTGGAACCTGGAAGCGAAGGAGGCGCGCCACGGCCACGACGTGAAGCTCAAGCTGTCGGTGCTGGAAGGCGAGGGCGCGAGCAAGGAGACGGCCAAGGTCGGCTTCCCGTACTTCGGCGGCATCGCAAGCGAGCACTTCCCGAACAGCGCGCTCAAGGGCGACAGCGCCGACGTGCTGGTGCGCACGGTGCCGGTGCAACGCATTTCGCTCGGCAAGGAAGGCGACAAGCGCGAGGCGCTGGTCGCGACGGTGTTCGACCTGCAGGTCGCGAACTACGGCATCGCCCGGGGCTTGCCCGGCGAGCTGGCGGCGACGAGCTTCGACGACGACACGCCGTATACGCCGGCCTGGCAGGAGCGCATCACCGGCACGCCGCGCGCGCAGGTGATCACGGTGGCGCGCCAGTTCGCCGAGAACGCGCACAAGACGCAGGGCCGGTCGATGGTGATCATCGGCGCGGCGATGAACCACTGGTACCACTGCGACATGAACTATCGCGGCATCATCAACATGCTGATGCTGTGCGGCTGCATCGGCAAGAGCGGTGGCGGCTGGGCGCACTACGTCGGACAGGAGAAGCTTAGGCCGCAGACCGGCTGGACGGCGCTCGCCTTCGCGCTCGACTGGATCCGCCCGCCGCGCCAGCAGAACAGCACGAGCTTCTTCTACGCGCACACCGACCAGTGGCGCTACGAGAAGCTGACGATGGGCGAGGTGATCTCGCCGCTCGCCGACAAGAAGCTCTACGGCGGCAGCATGATCGACTACAACGTGCGCGCCGAGCGGATGGGCTGGCTGCCGTCCGCGCCGCAGCTCAAGACCAACCCGCTGCAGGTCGTGCGCGACGCGCAGGCCGCCGGCGTCGACCCGAAGGAATACACGGTCAAGGGCCTGAAGGACGGGACGCTCACGATGAGCTGCGAGGATCCCGACCATCCGAGCAACTGGCCGCGCAACCTCTTCGTGTGGCGGTCGAACCTCCTGGGCAGCAGCGGCAAGGGGCACGAGTATTTCCTCAAGCACCTTCTGGGCACGAGCAACGGCGTTCAAGGCAAGGATCTGGGACCCCAGGAAGCGAAGCCCGAGGAGGTCGTCTGGCACGACCAGGCGCCCGAGGGCAAGCTCGACCTCCTGGTGACGCTGGACTTCCGGATGAGCACGACGTGCCTGTACTCGGACATCGTGCTGCCGACGGCGACCTGGTACGAGAAGAACGACCTCAACACCAGCGACATGCACCCGTTCATCCATCCGCTGTCGACCGCGGTGGATCCGGCGTGGCAATCGCGCAGCGACTGGGACATCTACAAGGGCTTCGCGAAGAAGTTCAGCGAGGTGTGCGTCGGCCACCTCGGCGTGGAGCGCGAGGTCGTGCTCACGCCGCTGATGCACGACAGCCCGGGCGAGCTGGCCCAGGCGGTCGGCGTCAAGGAATGGAAGAAGGGCGAGATCGACCTCATCCCGGGCAAGACCGCGCCGCAGATCGCGGTGGTCGAGCGCGACTATCCGAACGTCCACAAGCGCTTCACCGCGCTGGGACCGTTGATGGCCAAGGTCGGCAACGGCGGCAAGGGCATCGCCTGGAACACGCAGACCGAGGTGAGGCAGCTGGGCGAGCTCAACGGCGTGGTCAATGCCGAAGGGGCGACCCGGGGCATGCCGCGGATCGAAACCGACATCGACGCGTGCGAGGTGATCCTGCAGCTGGCACCCGAGACCAACGGGCACGTGGCGGTCAAGGCGTGGGAGGCGCTGTCCAAGGTCACCGGCCGCGAGCACGCGCATCTCGCGCTGTACCGCGAGGACGAGAAGATCCGCTTCCGCGACATCCAGGCGCAGCCGCGCAAGATCATCAGCTCGCCCACCTGGAGCGGCATCGAGAGCGAGACCGTCTCCTACAACGCCGGCTACACCAACGTGCACGAGCTGATTCCGTGGCGCACGCTGACCGGACGCCAGCAGTTCTACATGGACCATCCGTGGATGATCGCCTTCGGCGAGGGCTTCTCGAGCTATCGGCCGCCGGTCGACCTGAAGACCACGGCGGGGATCCACAACATCCGGAGCAACGGCAATCCCGAGATCCTGCTCAACTTCATCACGCCGCACCAGAAGTGGGGCATCCACTCGACCTACACCGACAACCTGATGATGCTGACGTTGAGCCGCGGCGGTCCGTGCATCTGGCTGTCGGAGGACGACGCGAAGCGCGCCGGCATCGTCGACAACGATTGGGTGGAGCTGTTCAACATCAACGGCGCGATCGCGGCGCGCGCGATCGTCAGCCAGCGCGTCAATCCCGGCATGGTGATGATGTACCACGCGCAGGAGAAGATCGTGAACACGCCGGGCTCGGAGATCACCGGCGTGCGCGGCGGCATCCACAACTCGGTTACGCGCATCGTGCTGAAGCCGACGCACATGATCGGCGGCTACGCGCAGTTCAGCTACGGCTTCAACTACTACGGGACGATCGGCACCAACCGCGACGAGTTCGTCGTCGTGCGCAAGATGAGCAAGGTCGACTGGCTCGATACCCCCGTGGGCCAGGAATTGATCCGTCCCACCCAAGCGCACGGAGAAAGTGTATGAACCCCCACGCTCACGTTCGTTCGCTGCCCCCGGGGGGGCGCGGCTCCCTGGGCGGCTCGGCGGGAGGCTGCCCGCACGCAGCGCTGCCCCAGGGCGCCTCCCTTGAGGCGGCTCTGCGGGAGCGTATGAAAATTCGCGCACAGATCGGCATGGTGCTGAACCTCGACAAGTGCATCGGCTGCCACACCTGCTCGGTCACCTGCAAGAACGTGTGGACCAGCCGGCCGGGCATGGAATACGCCTGGTTCAACAACGTCGAGACCAAGCCCGGCATCGGCTATCCCAAGGAGTGGGAGAACCAGGACAAGTGGAACGGCGGCTGGATCCGCAAGGCGGACGGCCGCATCGAGCCGCGGCAGGGCGCGCGCTGGAAGCTCCTGATGCGCATCTTCGCCAACCCCAACCTGCCGCAGATCGACGACTACTACGAGCCGTTCACGTTCGACTACGACCACCTGCAGTCGGCCCCCGAGATGAAGGCGGCACCGACGGCGCGGCCGCGCAGCCTCATCACCGGCATGCAGATGGACAAGATCGTCTGGGGCCCGAACTGGGAGGAGATCCTGGGCGGCGAGTTCGCCAAGCGCTCCGTCGACCGCAACTTCGACGACGTCCAGAAGGACATCTACGGCCAGTTCGAGAACACGTTCATGATGTACCTGCCGCGGCTGTGCGAGCACTGCCTCAACCCGGCGTGCGTCGCGAGCTGCCCGTCGGGGTCGATCTACAAGCGCGAGGAGGACGGCATCGTGCTGATCGACCAGGACAAGTGCCGCGGCTGGCGGATGTGCGTGTCCGGCTGTCCGTACAAGAAGATCTATTACAACTGGAAGAGCGGCAAGGCCGAGAAGTGCATCTTCTGCTACCCGCGCATCGAGGCGGGCCAGCCGACCGTGTGCTCGGAGACGTGCGTCGGCCGCATCCGGTATCTCGGCGTGCTGCTGTACGACGCCGACCGCATCGCCGAGGCGGCGAGCGTCGAGAAGGACCGCGACCTCTACGCCGCGCAGCTCTCGCTCTTCCTCGATCCCAACGATCCGAAGGTGATCGAGCAGGCGCGTGCCGACGGCATTCCCGACAATTGGCTCGAGGCCGCGAAGCGCAGCCCGGTCTACAAGATGGCCGTGGACTGGAAGATCGCGCTGCCGCTGCATCCGGAATACCGGACGCTGCCGATGGTCTGGTACGTCCCGCCGCTGTCGCCCATCACCGCCGCCGCCAATGCGGGGCAGGTGGGCACCAACGGCGAGATTCCCGACGTCAACCAGCTGCGCATTCCGGTCAAGTACCTGGCCAACCTCCTGACCGCAGGCGACACGGCACCGGTCGTGCGCGCGCTCGAGCGCATGCTCGCGATGCGCGCCTACCAGCGCGCGAAGCACGTCGACGGGGAGCCCAACGTCGCCGCGCTGGCCCAGGTGAGCCTGACGCAGGCCGAAGTGGAGGACATGTACCAGGTCATGGCGATCGCCAATTACGAGGACCGCTTCGTCATCCCGACCACGCATCGCGAATACGCCGAGAACGCGTTCAACGTGCGCGGCGGGTGCGGATTCTCGTTCGGCAACGGGTGCTCCGAAGGCATCAGCGAGACCAGCCTCTTCGGCAGCGAGAAGAAACGCACCATTCCGATCAAGGCGATGGTATGAGCGCCGCCGGGCCGTCCCAAGGCGCGAATCGCGCCCCCTTTGGGGGCAGCGCAGCGGCGCCAGCCGCAAGCGTGGGGGACCAATCATGCGCCGCCGGGCCGTCCCAAGGCGCGAATCGCGCCCCCTTTGGGGGCAGCGCAGCGGCGCCAGCCGCAAGCGTGGGGGATCCGTCATGAGCCTCTTGAACCGATCCGTTGCCGCGCCCGGAACCGTGCGCGTGCTGGCCGCGCTGCTCTCCTACCCCGACGCCGAGATGCGTCGCCACCTGGTGGAGATGAGCGAAATCCTGCATCGGGAGCGCGCGCTGCCCGCGGATCGCGTCGACGAGATCGACGCGCTGATCGTGAAGCTGTTGCGGGCCGATCCGCTCGACAGCGAGGCGGAATACGTGCAGCTCTTCGATCGCGGGCGCGGAACCTCGCTGCACCTGTTCGAGCACGTGCACGGCGACTCGCGCGACCGTGGTCCGGCGATGATCGATCTCGCGCAGACCTACGAGAAGGCGGGTCTGTTCCTGGCCCCGGGCGAGTTGCCGGACTATCTCCCCGTGGTGCTCGAGTTCGTGTCGACGCAGCCGCCGCGCGAGGCGAAGGCGTTCCTGGGCGAGATGGCCGCCATCATCGCCACGATCTTCGGCGCGCTGCAGAAGCGCGAAAGCGCGTATGCGAGCGTGCTGGGCGCGCTGCTGGAGCTCGCAGGCGAGAAGGCGCAGCCGGTGACGCCCGCCGCCGACGATCCGCTGGACGAAACGTGGGCCGAGCCACCCGTGTTCGGCGGCTGCTCGACCAAGGGGCAGGCGCGGCCGGGCGATCCGCAGCCGATCCAGATGATGCACAGGAAGCCGCAAACGGGAGCATCCGCATGAGCACGTACCTCAACAACCTCGCGTTCGTCGTCTATCCGTACATCTGCCTCGCGTTCTTCTTCATGGGCAGCCTGGCGCGGTTCGACCGCGACCAGTACACGTGGAAGAGCGACTCGTCGCAGCTGCTGCGCGCCGGCACGTTGCGCTGGGGCAGCAACCTCTTTCACGCCGGGATCCTGTTCCTGTTCTTCGGGCACCTGGTCGGGCAGCTCATGCCGCACTGGATGTACGAGCCGTTCATCAGCGCGCCGCAGAAGCAGCTGCTGGCCATCATCGCCGGCGGCGTGGCGGGCACGATCTGCTTCGTCGGCCTGACGCTGCTCTTGCATCGACGCATCTTCGACCCGCGCATCCGGCTGACCAGCCATCGCACCGACATCGCGATCCTCGTGATCCTGTGGGTGCAGCTGTGCCTCGGCCTCATCACGCTGCCGCTGTCGTGGGAGCATCGCCAGGATGCGGGCACCATGCTGGTCCTGGCGAGCTATCTCCAGGGGATCGCCACGCTGCAACCCGACGCGGGCGCGCTGGCGGGAGTGGCTTGGCCCTTCAAGGTGCACATGCTGCTCGGCATGACCATCTTCCTGCTCTTCCCCTTCAGCCGGCTGGTGCACGTGTGGAGCGGCTTCGCATCGATCGGCTACCTGTTCCGTCCCTACCAGCTGGTGCGCAGCCGCCGCCTCAACGTGCCCGCTGGCCGCAACGTGCCGGGCCAGGCCGGCACCGCCGACTGAGGAGACGCCGACCATGTCCACGCTTGCCGCCACCGCCGTTCCCGTTGCCCGCGTCAACGGCGTCGCACTCCACGGTCCCGAGGAAGCGGTCACGCTCGCGGACCTGCGTCAGCGCGCCTGCACCGAGCTCCTCCGGCAGGCGGCGCAGCGCGCGGGACTGCTTGCGCCGAATGACGTCCCGGGGACCGACGGCGCCATCAGCGAAGCGGCGGCCGCCGCCATCGAGACCCACGTCGACCGAGCGCTGGAGATTCCGGAGCCGAGCGATGCCGACTGCCGACGGCATTTCACGGCGCGCGCGGGCATGTTCCGCGTCGGCGAGCGCGTGCGGCTGCGCCACATCCTGTTCGCGGTGACGCCGGGCACGGACGTGGTCGCGCTGCGCAAGCGGGCGGAAGCGACGCTGCTCGACGTGCGTTGCCGCGACGACCAGACCGGCGACCGGTTCGCCGACGCCGCGCGATCGCAGTCCAATTGCCCGAGTGGCGCCGATGGCGGCGACCTCGGTTGGCTCATCGCCGAGGACTGCGCGCCCGAATTCGCCAAGGAGGTGTTCGGACACGCGGACGTCGGCGTGCTGCCGCGGCTCGTGCACAGCCGCTTCGGCCTGCACGTGGTCGACGTCGCGCAGCGCGAGCCGGGAACGACGCCGGCCTACGAGACGGTCGCGGATCGCGTGCGCCGCGACCTTTCGCGGCAAGGCTTCATCACCGCCATGCGCCAGTACCTGCAGGTGCTGGCCGGCGAAGCGGTGGTCGAGGGCATCGACCTCACCGGCGCGTCGACGCCGCTGGTGCAGTAGCGTGCCGGCGCGCAGGCGATGCCCGACGAGCTCCTGCAGCGGCTGCGCCGATTCCACGACGACTACTTCCCGGGCGTCGCCGACCAGTTCCAGGACCTCGTCCGCGACGGCCAGCATCCGACGATCCTCTTCATCGGCTGCTCCGACTCGCGGATCGTTCCGTATCTTCTGACCGGCACCGGTCCGGGCGAGCTCTTCATCATCCGCAACGTCGGCGCGTTCGTGCCGCCGTACGACGGATCGGCCGGATACCACGGCACGGCGGCCGCGATCGAGTTCGCGGTGCTCAATCTCGGCGTGTCGCACATCGTGGTGTGCGGCCACACGCATTGCGGCGGCATACGCGCGCTCTACGAGGAGCCGCCGGCCGCGGCGGTGAACCTCGCGGCGTGGCTCGAGCTCGGACGCGAAGCCACGTTGCCGGTGCAGGTGACGCCCGAAGCGCTGCGCAGGACCGAGCAGCGCGCCGTGGTGCTGCAGCTCGAGCGCTTGATGGGCTACCCGATGGTGCGCGAGCGGGTGGAGGCGGGGGGATTGGCGCTGCACGGCTGGCACTACGTGCTCGAGGAGGGCGAGGTGCACGTGTTCGACGTGCGCGACGGCGGCTTCGTGCCCGCGACGCATGCCGCGCACAGCGGCACCGGCCCCTACGTTCCGTACGACGACGCCGGGCCTTGAGAAGGGCCCGGGTTCGACCGTGCCATGCGTTGCATCGGTCTGAACCCGGACCCGTGCCCCGCGGTGGCGCCTCGCGCGCAAATCCCACAGAATCCCGGGCATGACCACGCACACGCCCAAGGGCCTCGACGGCGGCCTCACCAACTACGGTGATCCGGATTTCGCGCGCTTCCTGCGCCGCTCGTTTGCGCGCTCGATGGGGCTGTCCACCGAGATGCTCGGCAAGCCCGTCGTCGGCATCGCGGTGTCACCGAGCGATTTCAACAACTGCCATCGCGGTATGCCCGAGCTCGCGGACGCCGTCGCGCGCGGCGTGCTCGCGGCGGGCGGCCTGCCGCGCCAGTTCCCGACGATCTCGCTGGGCGAGGTGTTCCTCAACCCCACCAGCATGATGTTCCGCAACCTGATGGCGATGGACGTCGAGGAGATGATCCGGGCGCAGCCGATGGACGCGGTGGTGCTGATCGGTGGCTGCGACAAGACGGTGCCCGCGCAGCTCATGGGGGCGGCCTCCGCGGGGCGACCCGCGGTCCAGCTCGTCACGGGGCCGATGATGACGGGACGCCATCGCGGTCAGCGTCTCGGCGCGTGCACCGATTGCCGCAGCTTCTGGGCGAAGTATCGCGCGGGCGGCGTCGACGGCGAGGAGATCGAGAGGGTGGAGACACGCCTTGCCACCACCATGGGCACGTGCGCGGTGATGGGCACGGCGAGCACGATGGCGTGCATCGCCGAGGCGCTCGGCATGGCGCTGCCCGGCAGCGCGGCGATTCCCGCCGTGCACGCCGACCGTCTGGTGGCGGCGGAGGCATCCGGGCGTCTCGCGATGCACCTGACGACGCATCCGATCGCGCCGCGCGAGGCGATCACCCACCACTCGGTCGAGAACGCGCTGCGCATCCTGCTGGCGCTCGGCGGCTCCACCAACGCCCTCGTGCACCTCACCGCGATCGCGGGCCGCGTCGGCGTCGCCATCGACTACGACCGCCTCAACGCGATCTCGGACGAGACGCCCGTGCTCGTGGACTTGAAGCCGGTCGGCGACGGCTACATGGAGGATCTGTACGCCGCGGGCGGCGTGGGCGCGGTGCTGCGCGAGCTGCGGCCGCTGCTGCACCTCGATTGCCTCGGCATCGACGGCCTGACGCTCGGGGAGCGGCTCGAGACGCCGCTGCCCTGGGTCGACCGCAAGGTGATCCGCGCATTCGACGACCCGGTGTCGCGCGTGGGCGGTCTCGTCGCCGTGCGCGGCACGCTGGCGCCGGACGGCGCGATCATCAAGCGCGCGGCGGCGACGCCGGCGCTGTTCGAGGTCGAAGGCCGTGCGGTGGTGTTCACGGGGCTCGAGGACATGAGCCGCCGCATCGACGACCCGGACCTCGACGTGCGTCCCGACGACATCCTCGTGTTGCAGGACGCGGGACCGCGCGCGTGCGGCATGCCGGAAGCGGGCTACCTGCCGATCCCGGCCAAGCTCGCGCGCGCCGGGGTGAAGGACATGGTGCGCATTTCCGACGCCCGCATGAGCGGCACCGCGTACGGCACCATCGTCCTGCACGTTGCGCCCGAAGCCGCGGTCGGCGGGCCGCTCGGCGCGGTGCGCGACGGCGACCGCATCCGCCTGTCCGTCGCGCAGAAGCGGCTCGACCTCCTCGTCGACGCGCGCGAGATCGCGCGGCGCCTTGCGGAGCGCCCGCCCCCTGCGCAACGGCATCGAGGCTACCGCGCGCTGTACGAGCGCTCGGTGCTGCAGGCGCCGCGCGGATGCGATTTCGATTTCCTCGCGGACGCGCAGGCGGAAGGCAGTTGAGCCCGTCGCAACACGCAACGCGCGCCGGCTAGTCCGAGAGGCTTTCGAGGAACGCGACCAGCGCGTCGACGTCGTACTTGTCGAGGTCGAGCGGCTTCAGTATCTGCTCGCCGTCCGCGTGCAGCCGGTCGAGATCGATGCTCGAATAGTGGCGGACCACCTCGCGCAGCGTGCCGAGGCTGCCGTTGTGCATGTACGGCGCCGTGCGCGCCACGTTGCGCAGCGACGGCACCTTGAACTCGCCGTAGTTGCGATGCTCGAGCGCGACGTAGCGCGTGCTGACGGCGGTCGCGCGCGCCGCGTCGTCGTTGTAGGGGCCGAGCAGGTTGTAGCGGCTGGCCTGCAGCTTGCGGATGCCGTCGTAGCGGCCGGGATCGACGCGGCCCGGCTCGACGAAGAACGCAATGCCGACGTCGTGGAACTCGCCGTTGGTGAAGCGCGGCCCGCCGTGGCACATGATGCAGTTGCCGCTGCCGACGAAGATCGCGAGGCCGCGCTGCGCGAGCACCGGATAGCGTGCCATCGCGGCGCGGTCGCCGCGCAGCAGCGCGTCGCGGAAATCGTCGAAGGGCGTGCGGCCCGTGACGAGCGTCTCCTCGAACGCCGCGAGCGCCTTGGCGGCGTCGACGGCCACGGTCTCGTCGTCCCTGCCCGGCGGCACCAGAAAGGCTTCCGTGTACGCCGCGCGCAGCGACGCGTCCTCGCGCACATGCCGCGCCAGGCGCGCGACGTCGCTGCCCATCTCGCGCGGATCGAGCAGCGGCCGCAGGCTTTGCGCCCACAGGCTGTCGCTGGCGCCATCCCAGCCGTACCACCGCTGGTGCCGCCGTGTTGCCGAGACTCGGCGTGTTGCGGTCGGCGAGCGCGAGTCCCTGCGCGCGGGCACGCCCGTCGGTCAACGCGCGCGAGGCCTGGTGGCAGGTCGCGCACGCGATGGCGCCGTCGCGCGAGAGCGCCGCGTCGGCGAAGAGCCGCGCACCGAGCGCGATGGCCGACGGGTTGCCGGAAACGCGGTTCGATGGGTCGCGCTGCGGCGCGGGCGGCCAGGGCCCGAGCGCCGCGATGCGCTTGATCGCATCGGCGGTGAACGTCACCGGCCTGGGCGGCGGCGCGTCCGCCGCCCAGGCGAGGCCGGCGGCGAGGGCGAGCAGGAACGCGGCGCCGTGCATCGTCACTCGACGCGCAGCGTGCTCGTCAGGCGCTCCGTGCGGCTCGCCGTGACGACGTCGAACGTCACGTCCCAGCGCCCGGGCATGTGGAACAGCATGCCCTCGGCGCGATAGACGCCCGGGCGCAGTCGCCGTCACACCGGGACGATAGTTCATGCCGTGCCGGTGCTCGGGCATCGTCGGCGTCGACGCGCACCGATTGCGGTGCGGCGGCGTCACCGCGCGCGGACACACCGCGAAGTCGACCGTGAAGTGCTGCCCGACCGGCACCGGATCGGGCGCGGTCGACGTAGGCGACGATGTAGCGGCTGCTCTCGACGGCGTGCGCGCGCCCGGCGAGCGCCGCGCCGCACGGCTCGGCCGCGTGCGCGGACGCCGCCAAGCAGCCATCGCGGCGAGCAGCGCCGGCCCGCACCGCGCATCACTGGGCGGCGGCCGGCTTCCACGACGCGAACAGCGCGTCGCGCGTTGCGCCACGCGATGCGCTCGGCCAGCGCGGGCGGCAGGTCGGCGAGCCAGGCGCGCGACCAGTTGGCGTGCTCGACGATGTAGTGCCAGCGCTCCGGGCGTAAACGTGTCGGTGCCGACCATGAACCGGTCCGGAAACTCGGTGAACAGCGCGCGCCATTCGGCGGGCACCTTGCCGCCGCCGCCCTGCTCGTTGCGGAACGCGAGATCGCACCAGAGATTCGGTGCTTGCGCGAGCATGGCGCGCACGGCATCGGCCCGCTCGAAGCCGGAGTGCGCCCACAGCACGCGCGCGTCGGGATCCTGGCGGAAGATGCGCTCGATCGCGTCGACGTCCGAGTGCGCGTGCAGCACCAGCTTGTGCTCCCTGGCGAGCGCCACCATGCGCTTCGGGCACCGGCAGGTCGGCATCGGCGCCGTACAGATGGAATTCGCCGATCGCGGCGTAGCGCGCTGCCGCGCAGGCGATCCTCGAGGAACGCGGTGACCGTGTCGTCGCGCACCCACGTGCTGACGTCGCCGCGCGTGCGATACGGACGCAGCGACGGCACGACGAGCGTCGGCGCCTCGGCGACGCAGCCGCTGCGTGCCCTCGTCGCCGGAGCTCGACACGAGCGCGCGCATGAGGCCCGCCTTGCGCAGGATCGCGATCGCGTCCTTCGGCGGCAGGTTCTCCCACGCGTCGTGGCTGTAGTGCACGTGGGCATCGAAGATCGGCAGTCTCGGCGGCGCGGGCGGGAAGCGCGAGCAGCGCGAGCGGCAGCAGGGCGGCGAGCGAGCGGAGGTCCATCCGCATATCTTCATGGTTTAATCGCCGCATGCCAAGCCGCCCCGCGCCCCGATCGCCGGTGTCCCTGGTGCGGCGACGATCCGCTCTACGTCGCGTACCACGACCACGAGTGGGGATTCCCCGTCGCCGACGACCGGCGCCTGTTCGAGAAGCTGTGCCTCGAAGGCTTCCAGTCGGGCTTGAGCTGGCTCACCATCCTGCGCAAGCGCGAGGCGTTTCGCGAGGCGTTCGCCGATTTCGACATCGAGCGCGTGGCGCGCATGGGCGCGCGCGACGTGCAGCGCATGCTCGGCAACGCGGCCATCGTGCGTCATCGCGGCAAGATCGAATCGGCGATCAACAATGCCCAGCGGGCGCGCGAATTGGCGGACGAGCACGGCTCGCTCGCCGCGTATTTCTGGCGGCACGAGCCGAAGCCCGGCGCGCGACCGAAGAAGCTCACGCGCGACGTGCTCGTGACCATGGCGACGTCGGCGGAATCGATCGCGCGTGGCGAAGGACCTGAAGCGCCGCGGGTGGACGTTCGTCGGCCCGACGACCGTGTACGCGTTCATGCAGGCGATGGGGGTCGTCAACGATCACCTGCACGATTGCGCGACGCGCCAGAAGGCGCTCGACGCGCGCGCGCGCTTCAGCCCGCCGCGCTGACCGCGACATGGGGTAACCTCACGCCTTTGGACCCCGAGGTTTCCGCGCATGGCGCTCGCTCCCGAAGTCATCGACCGGCTGTCGCGCATCACCACCGCGACGATCACCACGATTCTCCTGAAGCAGGGCCTGCGCAACGTGTGGATGCGCGGCACGCGACCGCTCTCGCCGGGCCAGCCGCGCATCGTCGGGCCGGCGTTCACGCTGCGCTTCGTGCCGGCGCGCGAGGATCTCGCCACGCCCGCGTCGTGGAGCAACCCGATCTCCACGCGCGCGGCGATCGAGGCGATGCCGCCGGGCTGCGTCGCGGTCGTCGATGCGATGGGCATCACCGACGCCGGCATCTTCGGCGACATCCTGTGCGCGCGCATGCGCAAGCGCGGCGTCGCGGCGCTGGTGACGGACGGCGTGCTGCGCGACGTCGCCGGCGTGCGCGCCACCGGGCTTGCCGGTGTGGTGCCAGGGCGCGGCGGCGCCGCCGTCGGTGGCGGGGCTCACGTTCGTCGCGTGGGACCAGCCGATCGGCTGCGGCGGCGTCGCGGTGTTTCCCGAACGACGTGGTGGTGGTCGACGACGACGGCGCCGTGCTGATTCCCGCCGCGCACGTCGATCACGTGGTCGCCGAAGCGCCCGAGCAGGAGCGGCTGGAGGAGTGGATCATGAGCGAGGTCGACGGCGGCGCCGCGCTGCCCGGGCTCTACCCGCCGAACGCGGAGAACCGCGCGCGCTACGAGAAGACGCGCCGATGAAGCTGACCGGCGACGCGCGCGGCGTGTACGTCATCGCGCCGACGCCCGTTCCATCCCGACGGCCGCGTCGACGACGCGTCGATCGACCGCATGACGGACTTCTTCCTCGCGGTCGGGTGTCACGGGCATCACGCTGCTCGGGCAGCTCGGCGAAGCGCCGAAGATGACCCACGACGAGTCGGTGGCCATCGTGCGCCGCGTGCTCGCGCGCGCCGGGGTGCCGGTCGTCGTCGGCGTGTCGGCGCCCGGGCTTCGCTGCGATGCGCGCGCTCACGCAGGACGTCATGGAGGCGGGCGCGGCGGGCGTCATGATCGCGCCGCCCGAACACGCTGCGCACCGACGACGCCATCGTGCAGTACTACCGGCAGGCCTCCGAGGCGATCGGCGCCGACGTGCCGTTCGTGATCCAGGACTATCCGCTGACATTCTCCGTGCAGATGTCGCCGGGCGTGATCCGGCGCATCGTCGCCGAGAATCCATCGTGCGTGATGCTCAAGCACGAGGACTGGCCGGGTCTCGAGAAGATCTCGCAGCTGCGCGCGTGGGAGAAGGAGGGCGCGATGCGGCACATCGCCGATCCTCACCGGCAACAATGCGCTGTTCCTCGACTTCGAGATGGAGCGCGGTGCGGATGGGGCCAACACGGGCTACTGCTTCCCCGACATGCTGGTCGACGTGGTGCGGCTGTCGGCGGATGGTCGGCGCGACGACGCGCACGACCTCTTCGACGCGCACCTGCCGCTGATCCGCTACGAGCAGCAGCCGGGACCCGGCCTCGCGGTGCGCAAGTACGTGCTGATGCGAAGGGGCATCATCGCCTCGGACACGCTGCGCAAGCCCGGCGGCGCATTGACCGCGACCGCGCGCGCGGAAGTCGACTACCTGCTCGCGCGGCTCGCCCGCCGCGACCCGCGGGCGCAAGTCGATTAGAGGCCGCGGGTCGGCGCGCGCGGGCGCGGCGAGTTCACAGGGCCGCCAGCGCGGGTCCCTTGCGGTCGCCGAACCAGGCCTTCTCGAACGCGCGCCGCGCCGCGTGCTCGCTCGTGCCATCGCCCTTGCGCCGGTAGGTCTCCGCAAGCCCCGCGAGCGCCCATCCGTTGCTGCGCACTCGCGCCAGCGATTCGCGGAATGCCTTTTCGGCTTCGTCGTACTTGCCCTGCCGCAGGCGCACCGAGCCCAGCGATTGCCGCACCGGGTAGTACCAGTACGGCGGCTCGGTGTAGGAGAGCGAATCCTCGACGAACACCGCGTCCTCGTACGCCTTCGCCGCACCGTCGAGGTCGCCCTTCGCGTCCGCCAGGCGGCCGGTCGCGACGAAGCGCGCGATCTGCACGATCTCCTTGGCCGGGATGCCCCAGTCGGCGAACGCTTTGTAGTCGGTGTCGCGCTCGATGGTCGCGAGCGCGTCGATCTCGCGCTGCGCGCTCGCCGCATCCTTCTTGCCGGCGAACGCGACCGCGCGTGCGTAGTGGTACATCGTGTTGACCAGCGCGAGCTCGGTCGGCGGCGCGGGCAGCGCAAGGATCGTGTCCGGGTCCGAGAACTGCGCGTGCGTGGTGTACGGCGCTGCCTTCACGGGCTGCATGATGGCGAACTGCCTGACGACCTCCACCGGCATCGAGGCATCGAGCTTGCCGGCCGCGTCGATCGCCGCCGCGCCGTCGCCGCCCATCTGCGCCGACACCATCAGGAAGTGGATGTTGTGCGGGTAGTACGCGGACACGTAGAGGGGATCGGACGGCGAAGTCTTGAAGTAGCGCTCGTCCACGGCCATCGCGCGCTTGTTGGTGGCGAGCGACTCGCGATACAGGCCGACGCGATAGTAGATGTGTGCCGGCATGTGCACGATGTGCCCCGCACCCGGCATCAGCCCGCCCAGGCGGTTGGCGTAGGCGAGCGCGCGCTCCGGATGCGTCGAGGCTTCCACCGCGTGGATGTAGAGGTGGATCGCGCCGGGGTGCGAGGGATTGCGCCTGAGCACCGTCTCCAGCGTGTCGACGATCGCGCCGCCCCGGCCCTTGGTCTTGGTGCCGCCGGCCTCCCAGTAGTCCCACGGCTGCGTGTCCATCATCGCCTCGGCGTACAGCGCTTGGATCGTGTCGTCCTTCGGATAGCGCTTCGCCACCGCGCCCATCGCGTCTGCGTAGGCGCCGTCCAGCGGTGCGCGGTCGGCCTTGGGATCGGTCGTGTAGCGCTTGGCGAGCGCGCCGATCAGCGCGCGGTCGCGCTCGGGCGCCTTCGGCGCACGCTCCACCGCCTTGGCCAGCGCCGCGGCGGCGGGCGCGACGGCCTCGGGCATCATGGGCACGTTGATGTTGGGGCCGAGCACCAGCGCTTCGCCCCAGTAGCACAGCGCGCAGTCAGGATCGACCTTCTGCGCCTCGCGGAACGCACGCTGCGCCTCCGCGTGGTTGAAGGCAAAGGATAGGCGCATCCCCTGGTCGAACCAGGCTTGCGCGCGCGCGTCGGCGGTGCCCGCCTTGAAGGTGAGCGTGCCCAGGTTCTGGTAGAGCACCGGCGTGGCGTCAAGCGCGGGCTTGGGCGGCACCGGCTGGAACGGCGCCGTTTCCGCCGCCGCCAGCACGAGGCCGCGCAACAGCGCGGGTGGGCCGCCGGCCGCCGGTGCGGCGCACAGGGCACCGCCGTCGAGAAGCGGATCGAACTCGGCCTTGCCGCCCGCCCCGGTCACGGACACGGACACGGTGCCCAGCGCGACGATCCCGGCAGCCCCCAACGCGATGCGTATGCGGCTCGGCTTCATGGCGGTCTCCGGCGCGGTGAGAGCCGCCATCTTTGGCGCGTGCCGGCTGAAGTGTCAAGAACCCGCGCGCGGGCCCGCCTACGCCGACGCCGCTACGGCGCCTTCGGCACGCGCTTCCCCATGACGAACGTCCCGCGCGCGTCGCGCGCATCGGCGTCGCCCTGCCCGACAGGAAGCACCTCGAAGCTCGCGACGTTTGCGTCGGCGACGAGAGTGCCGCGGTACCAGACGCGCGCGCCGTCGGCGGCGTAGCCGCGCTCGAGCGACTTCAGCGTCGCCGGCTGCGCCTGCGCCAGCGGTACGACCGTGGCCACGGGCGCATGCGAGCCGCCGTCGGTCTCCAGCGAGCAGTGATACGCGCGGGCGCGATCCTTCGCGTAGTGGTCGTCCACCGCGGCGAACGTCGGTCCGTCGCTGCCGGGGACGGGGGCGAGATAGCAGTAGCCCGTCGTGCGGTCGCGCGCGAACGCGTAGTCGAGGAGCTCGAACGACGCCGCCTCCTGCACCGCGTAACGCTCGCCCTCGAACCAGACGTGCGTCGCATCCTTGCCGTACTCGCGGGCGATGTAGCGGAACGTCGCCGGGTCGGCGTCACGCAGCGCCACCACGCGGTCGTGCGCGATCGCGTAGTACTCGCGGCCCTCGCGATAGCGGTCGCCGTAATAGACCTGCGCGCGGTCCTTCGCGTAGTGCTCGCTCAGCACCCTGAACGAGACGGCGTCGGCGCCGGCCACGGGGACGTCGTGGTAATGCCAGGCGCCGTTCACCTGGTGGAACGGCGGCGGTGCCTTGTCGCAGGCTGCGACGAGGACGAGCACGCAACAGGCGCAGGCCGCGAGGCGCAGTGGCGGGGCGGACGGCATCGGGGGCTAGGGTGCGACTCTCGACGGCGAGGCGCCAGCATAGGGAGGCCCCGCGATCCTGTCGAGCGCGGGCGGGGCGTGCGACGCCACCGCGCGCTTCGCAAGCGAGGCCGTGCAACCCAATCGTTCGCAGTGCTTCGCGAGCGGGACCATGTACTTGTGGTCGGCGCCCAATCCCGGAAACAGCACGACGGCATGACCGTCGCCCTTCGGCGCATTGGCGCAGCGCATGCGCGCGAATTCGACGGCTGCGCGCAACGGCTCGAGGGTGAGCAGGCCAAGGCGGGGCTTGGCGGGAGGGTCGAGGGCAGTCAACGCGAGGCTCCGGCATGAAGATGCCCGATGATCGGCGAAAGGCGGCCGGAACCCCTGCCCGCCGGCCGACGATTCTTGCGCAGGAAAACCCCTGACGCCCCGGCGTCCGTCCCGCATTGCGCCGTCCTGCGTGCATACTCTCGCATTGCCAAAATGCCGGGTGAACGCCATGGCGTCGTCGCCACCTTCTCCCGTATCGCTGCAGCTCACCCCCGACCACCGGATCGCCTGCGCAGGCCTGGAGGCTGCGGATCTGGCCATCAGGCCCGATCCCGAGGGAGGGCTCCGCGTATCGGCGAAGGCCATCGTCGCGCGGCGGGCGCACATCGAATCGCCGGCCATTACCGCGGAATTTGCGAGCGCCGAGCTCGTCGACGTCACCGCGCACGTGACCCACGTCGACGGCGCCCTCGCGTTGCAGGCGCTGTCGGCGCGCGAGATCCGCGTCATGGACCTGCGGGCGGCCGTCCCGCGCGCGGCGCTGCAGTTGCGCGGACCCATGCACGGTGTCGTCCTCGACGCATTGGCCGAGCTCGATGGCGTCGTGCACGCCTTCATCACGGATGCCCTGTGGTTCATCGATGCGGACATCGTGATGCCGATCGACCAAGGCGCGATCGACTTCAATCGCGTCGAGGTCCGGCACGTGGGCCCCAACTCCGCGCTCGGCATCGGTCCCGCCGAGATCTACGTCGAGACGGCGGGGAAGCGACGCGTCGACGTTCTGACCCTCACCACCCCATCGGTGCCGGGCGCCTCGTTCGGCACGCGCTCCCGTGTGCCCTTCGTGTCGGGCGACCACGGGCGCCTCGACCTGTGCGCATTCCTGGCGGCGCGGCTGCAGCTTGCCCCTGGACAGCGCTTCGCGCGATTCGCCACAGGCGCCATTTCCGGGGCACTGGAGCGCACGCGTATCGCCGGAGAGCTTCGCCTGGGCGACGGTGCGCTGGCCGTCGGCGAGTTCAAGGCCACGCTGCAGGGCCGGACCGAGGGCCGCAACCGCGTCAACGTCACGACCCCATCGCTGGCCCAGCGCATCGTCATCGACCTTCCCGCGCTGGCGGTTGCGAAGGCCTCGGCAGTGCTAGCGGGAAGGCGCTTCACCGCCAGCTCGATCACGGCGGCAATCGACGCGCATCTCCTGCGCGAGGCGCCCGGCCAGGTGGCCACGTCGCCTGCGCTGCTGCTCTCCGTCGCCCAGGCGACCATCGGGGACGCACGCGTCGCGCCCGTCGCGGCGGAGCCAGAGGCCTAGCGCCGAGGCCCGCGCGGCGGCGTCACTTGCCGGAGACGATCCGCAGATAGGAAGGGCGGGGAGGCGTTGCCACCGTGCCGTCGCGACCCGCGCCTGCGCCATGCCGCTCGCGCGCGGTGGCAGTGGCGCGCGACGCCAGACGGACGCGGCGCGCATCTACGTGCGCGTCGATGACGAGCGCCGCGTCCCGGCGCATCCCGATGCGGCCGTTGTCGAGCAGCGAGAGCCGCATGAGCCCCGATACGAACGCAATCGTTTCCAGCGCAGCGATGCGCGGGGTCACGCCGTCGCGCAGGAGCCCCCGCGTGCGCGCCTGCGCATAGGCGGACTCGAGCGCATTGCGCAGCCGCTCGCTGTTGACGATGAGCGCCTGGCGCTCGCCGGCGAGCTCCGCCACGTACTCGCACTTGAACGACATGATCTCGTAGGTGATCCGCGTTGCGCGTTCCTGCTCGAAGCCGCGATAGAGCTCCTTCAGGAACGCGGCCACGCACTCGAGCGGGTCGGCGTCCTGCACGCGCAGCAGCGTGAGATCGCTGCGATCGAGGAGGGGCAGGGAGACGGACTCGCGGATCGCGCGGAACAGCGCGAGCTTGCCGGCGAAGTGCCAGTAGACGGCACCGCGGCTGATGCCCGCCGCGCGCGCGATCTGCGCGATCGTGGTGCGCGCGATGCCGCGGCGATGGAACTCGCGCAGCGCAGCGGCGATGATCCGGCGGCGCGTGCGCTCCGCTTCTTCCTTGGTTCTTCTCATGGGGGTCCGCGGCGCGCATCTCTTACATACACAGGTGATTGTATATAATCGTTCGGCAGTCCGTCCATTCCCACCGGAATCCATGAACGCACGCTATGCACTACAGGGCGCGCTCGCGCGCCGCCCCTGGCCCGCGACGATCGCGATTGCCGCGTGCGCGCTCGTGCTGTCCGCGTGCGGCAAGGAGAACGCGCAATCGCCCGCAGCCAACGCCGCCGCGGCCCCCGCTCCGGCGCTGCAGGTCACCGCGCGTCGCGTCGAGCCGCAGCGCGTGCCTATCGTGCTCGACGCCGTCGGGCAGGCCGAAGGCTCGCGCGAGGTGGAGATCCGCGCCCGCGTCGCCGGCATCATCGAGCAGCCGCCTGTACAACGAAGGCGCCAACGTCACCGCCGGACAGACGCTGTTCCAGATCGAGCGTGCGCCCTTCGAGATCGCGGTCGCGCAGGCCAGGGCCGCGCTGGCGCAGGAGCGTGGCGAAGCAGGAGGAAGCGCAGCGCGAGGCGGAGCGCCTGCAGCCGCTCGCCGAGACACGCGCGATCAGCCGCGCGAGTACGACCAGGCGCGCGTCCGCGGTGAAGACGTCCAACGCGGCGATCGCAGCGGCGCGAAGGCGAAGCTCGCGGAGGCGCAGCTCAATCTTTCCTATACGCAGCGTGAAGGCGCCGATCTCGGGCATCAGCGGGCGCGCGCAGCGCTCGGAGGGCAGCCTCGTCACGGCGCAGCACCGATCTGCTGACCACGGTCACGCAGGTGAATCCGATCTGGGTGCGCTTCTCGCTCGCCGAGTCGGACTTCGAGCGCATCCGTGCGCAACGCGGCGCGCACGCGAGGTGCAGCATCGTGCGTGACGACGGCAGCGTGGTGACCAAGAGCGGCCGGCTCAACTTCACCGGCTCGACGGTCGATCCGAAGCTCGGCACCGTGCAGCTGCGCGCGGAGTTCCCGAATCCCGCCGCGCCAATGGCTGCCGGGACGCTATCTCAAGGTGCAGATTGCTCGCCGGCGTGCAGGAGGCCATTCTCGTGCCGCAGATCGGCGGTCGTGCAGATCGGAGCAGACGCGCTCGGTGTGGGTGGTCGGCAGCCGACAACAAGGTGCTGAGCCGGCCGGTGCAGACTGCGAACTGGCTCGGCGCCGACTGGATCGTCACCAGCGGCCTGAAGGCGGGCGATCTCGTCGATCACGACAACCTGATCACGCCTGCGGCCCGGGGTGCGAGGTGCAGCCGCTGCGCCGGGAGCGAAGCGGGCGCCTCGGCCAAGGCCACCGAGCGCCGCCCGCGGCAGCGTCCGCCGCACGCCGGCACGCTAGACGCGCGCGATGGGCAATTTCTCCCGCTTCTTCATCGAGCGCCCGATCTTCGCGAGCGTCATCGCGATCATCATCGCGCTCGCCGGCGTCATCGCGTCGCAGGTCCTGCCGGTCGCGCAGTACCCGGAGATCGCGCCGCCGACGGTGACGATCACCGCGTCCTATCCCGGCGCGAGCGCCGAGACGCTCGCGCAAGACCGTCGCCGCGCCGCATCGAGGAGCAGCTCTCCGGGCGTCGAGAACATGATCTACTTCAGCTCGAGCGCGGCGCGCCGACGGCACGCGTCAGCATCACCGCCACCTTCGAGGTCGGCACCAACGTCGACACGCGCGGTGTTCCAGCTCAACAACCGCGTGCAGATCGCGCTGCCGCGGCTGCCGGACGAGGTGCGGCGCAACGGCGTCACGGTGCAGAAGCGCTCGAACGACATCCTGCTGGTGGTCGGCCTGCTGCTCGCCGCAACGGGCGCGCAGACCACGACGTTCATGGCCGACTACGCCACGGTCAACATGGTCGACGAGCTGAAGCGCGTGCCGGGCGTCGGCGACGTGCTGCTCTTCGGCTCCGGCTACTCGATGCGCGTCTGGCTCGAGCCCGACAGGATGGCGCGCCTCGGCGTGACGCCGACCGACGTCGCGAGCGCGATCCGCGCGCAGAACGCGCAGTACGCCGCCGGCAAGATCGGCGCGGAGCCGGCGCCGCCAGGCCAGGCGCTCGTCTACACGGTGACCGCGCGCGGGCGCCTCGTCACGCCCGAGGAGTTCGGCGACATCGTCGTGCGCGCCGGCGGCCCGGCCGGCGTGCTGCGCGTGCAAGGACGTCGCCCGCGTCGAGCTCGGGCGCGCAGAGCTACGACATCACCACGACCGTGGACGGCCAGCCCGCCGTCGGCATGGCGGTCTTCCTGCAGACGGGCGCCAACGCGCTCGACGTCGCCGCGGCGATCAAGAGCGCGGCTGGAGCGAGCTCAAGGCCGCGTTCCCCGCCGGCATGGACTACCTCATCCCGTTCGACACCACGCGTCGTGATCGACGCGTCGATCCAGGAAGTGGTGAAGACGATCTTCGAGGCGGCGGTGCTGGTGCTGCTGGTGGTGTTCGTGTTCCTGCAGCACTGGCGCGCCACCCTGATCCCGATGATCGCGGTGCCGGTGTCGCTGATCGGCACGTTCGCGGGACTGTACGCGCTCGGCTTCTCGATCAACACGCTGACGCTGTTCGCGATGGTGCTGGCCATCGGCATCGTGGTCGACGACGCGATCGTGGTGCTGGAGAACGTCGAGCGGCTGATGCGCGAGCAGAAGATGCGCGGCGAAGCAGGCGGCGATCGAGTCGATGCACGAGGTGTCGGGCGCGGTGCTGGCGATCGTGCTGGTGCTGTGCGCGGTGTTCATCCCGGTGGCGTTCCTCGGCGGCATCGCGGGCCAGCTCTACGCCAGTTCGCGGTGACGGTCGCGATCGCCGTGGTGCTCTCGGGCTTCACCGCGCTCACGCTCACGCCGGCGCTGTGCGCGCTGCTGCTGCAGCCGCGGCGAGCACGAGTCGCGCATCTTCCATCCGTTCAACGTCGGCTTCGCGAAGCTGACCAGCGGGTTCCTCTGGATGATCCGCCTCGCATTGCGCCGCCGGCTGCTCGCGGCCGTGGCGTTCCTGGGCGTGGTGGCCATCGTCGGCGCTGCTCTTCCTGCGGGTGCCGGGCAGCTTCGTGCCGCCCGAGGACCAGGGCTATCTGCTCGGCGCGATCATGCTGCCCGACGGCGCGACGCTGCAGCGCACGCAGACGCCATCGGCGCGCAGCTGCAGCAGTTCCTCGCCAAGGACCCGACCGTCGAGCACGTGTTCGTGGCGCCGGGGCGCGATCTCATCGGCGGCGGCAACAAGCCCAACGCGGGCACGAGCTTCGTGCTGCTCAAGGACTGGGACGAGCGCACGGAAGAGCGCGTCGACGGTCGCCGGCGAGATCACGAAGTCGGCGCCACCGTCACCGACGGCATGGTCCTCGGCTTCAATCCGCCGGCGATCCGCGGCCTCGGCACCGCCGGCGGCTTCGAGGTCTACGTGCAGGCGCGCACCGATCCGGACGCGCGCAAGCTCGCGGCGGCCGTGCGATGCGTTCACCGCCGCGCTGCGCCAGGACCCCGCAGCTCACCGGCATCAACACGTTCTTCCGGCCGACGGTGCCGCAGGTCTTCGTCGAGGTCAACGTCGAGCAGGCGATGTCCCTCGGCGTGCCGGTGTCGGACGTGTTCGACGCGCTGCAGAGCACGATCGGCACGCTGTACGTCAACGACTTCAACATGGCCGGCCGCACGTATCGCGTGCAGCTGCAGGCCGATGCGCGGTTCCGTGCGCAGCCCGATGCTCTGGGCCAGGTCTACGTGCGCTCGAACACCACCAGCGAGATGATTCCGCTGAAGGCGCTCATCCAGACCCACAGCGTGGTCGGTCCCGAGCAGGTCGAGCGCTACAACGGCTTCCTCGCCGCGAAGGTGCTCGGCAGCGGCAGGCCGGGCGTGAGCTCGGGCGAGGCGATTGCGGCCGTCGAGCGCGTCGCGGCGAGGACGCTGCCTCCGGGCTACACCATCTCGTGGACCGGGCAGGCGTTCCAGGAGAAGCGCACCGGGCGCGCGTCGGTGTTCGCGTTCGGCTTCGCGATCGTGATGGTCTACCTCATCCTCGCGGCGCTGTACGAGCGCTGGCGGCTGCCGGCGGCGGTGGTGCTGGCCGTGCCGTTCGCGGTGCTGGGCGCGCTGCTGATGGTGTGGCTGCGCGGCATGGAGAACGACATCTACTTCCAGATCGGCCTCGTGGTGCTGATCGGCCTCTCGGCGAAGAACGCCATCCTCATCGTCGAGTTCGCGCAGCAGGGCCTGCTGGCCGGGATGCAGCCGATCGACGCCGCGCTGCAGGCCGCGCGCCTGCGCTTCCGGCCGATCGTCATGACGTCGATCGCCTTCGTGTTCGGCGTGCTGCCGCTCATGTTCGCAACGGGCGCGGGCGCCGCCGCGCGCCAGTCGATGGGCACCGGCGTGATCGGCGGCATGCTGTTCGCCACCTTCGTCGCGACGATCTTCGTCCCGCTCTTCTTCACCGTGTTCTCGCGCGCGCTCCGGCCGCACGAACCGCACGCGCTCGAGCGGCCCGCGGAGGCGCCGACGTGATGCGCAGGACGCTTGCGCTCGCGGCGCTCGCGGCCCTCGCCGGTTGCTCGCCGGTGGGACCCGACTACACGCGTCCGGACGTGCCGCTGCCGGCCGGGTATGCCGAGCCCGAGCCGCAGGCGTCGGCGCTGCCCGTGATTCCCGTCGACTGGTGGCGGCTGTACCAGGACCCCACGCTCGACCGCCTGGTCGCGGCGGGTCTTGCCGACGGCACCGACGTGCGCCTGGCCGTCGCGCGCGTCGAGGAGGCGGCGGCGCTGCTGCGCGAGGCGAACGCCACGCTGTTCCCGGAAATCGACGCCACCGGCGCCGCCGCGCGCTCCGGCGCGAGCGCGCAGACGGGACCCATCCGCGCGGGCGGCATCGGCGTGCTCAACAACTTCGCACTGGGCGCGAGCACCGCGTTCGAGCTCGACTTCTGGGGCCGCCTGCGCCGGCTGCGCGAGGCGGCGCAGGCGCAATACGTCGCGAGCGACTACGGCCGCAGCGTGGTCGCGCTCACGCTGTCCGCGGCGATCGCGCGCACCTATTTCAACGTGCGGTCGCTGGATTCGCAGATCGCGGTGTCGCAGGCCACGCTGAAGATCGTCGAGGATTCGGTGAGCATCACGCGCCGGCGCTCGGATGCGGGCGTCGCATCCGACCTCGACGTGTTCCAGGCGGAGAGCAGCCGCGCGGCACTCGCTGCGCAGATCAAGGAATTGCGCCGACTGCGCGCCGTCGCGCAGCACCAGCTCGCCGTGCTGACGGGCCAACTCGACGTGCGGCTCGACGTCGCCGATCTCATGGTGCTGCCCGCGCCGCCGCTGCCTCCCGCCGGCCTGCCGTCGACGCTGCTCGAGCGGCGGCCCGACGTGCGGCAGGCCGAGGCCACGCTGGTTTCGGCAAACGCCGCGATCGGCGTCGCGCGCGCGGCGCAGCTGCCCACGATCACGCTCACGGGCACGCTCGGCCTGCAAAGCGACAACCTCGCCCATCTCTTCACCTCCGGCGCGAGCGTGTGGTCGATCGGGGTGGGGCTGCTCGGCCCGATCATCGATTGGGGCAAGTACGCCGCCCGCACGGAGGGCGCGGAAGCGCGGGCGAAGCAGGCGTCGGTCCGCTACGAGCAATCGGTGCAGACGGCCTTCCGGGAAGTGTCCGACGCGCTGTCCAACGTCGCGCTGTCCGCCGAAACCGAGCGCGACCTGAAGGCGCTCGTCGACGACGCGAACCACGCGCTGCGCCTCGCGAACCAGCGCTACGAGGCCGGCTACTCGGGCTATCTCGACGTGCTGATCGCGCAGCGCACGCTCAATGAAGCGCAGCTCGCGCTGGTGCGCAACCGGCAGTCGTACCTGTCGTTCACGGTCGACCTCATGAACTCGCTGGGCGGCGGCTGGACCGCGGCCGACGCGGCACCGGTGCGCGTCGGCGGGCGCTGACGGCCGCATCGCTCCGTCCCGGCGCAGGACGTCGCGGCGGCGCGCGCCGCGCCGCCGCGGTCATGCCGCCGCGGCTACTGCGCGACCTTGCAGTTGCCGGAGCTCACGCACGATTGCGCGAGCGAGCAGGTGGTCTTCATGCCGTCGATGGTGCATCCGCACGAGCCGCCGAAGGTGCTGGAGTTGCACCACCACTGCTGGCTGTTCGCCATGCTCTTGTACGAGTCGTTGGTGGTGGACACCTTCGTGCCCGTCGCCGCGCAACCCGCCAGCATCGCCCCGAGGACCAGTGCCGCGAGGATTCCGCTCTTCGACTTCATGGAAAGTCCTTTCACGAACGTTGACGCAGGTTCGGGACCTCCGCGCAGCCGCGCGCGGCCCCACTGCGGCGAGCATGGGTCATCCCTGCCTTCACATTCGCCCGGACTCCCTCCCCCAAGAGTGAAATTGAAGGAGCGATGCTGATTCGGGTAACCGACCGCCGTGGCGACATTCTGCACTCGACTCCGGCGGCACCTCGCTTACGGAAAACCGCGCGCCGGACCCTCGCCCGCGGAAGGGGCTGCGCTAGCCTGGCGCGGCGCCGTCGAGGATCGCGCGGATCCTCTGCGCGTACTCGGTGCTTTCCGCATCGCCCGTGACGAGCTCGATCCCGCGCGGATCGGCGACCCCGAGCCCGAGCTCCACCGCGCGCGCAATCTGCTCCTGCGCGAAGATCGGGCCGCGACTCACCTCGGGCGTGGTGCCGAAGTAACGCAGCAGCGCCACCCCGACCGCGTCCACCGCGATGCGGTCGGTGCCCGCGAGCATCACGCCCGCATCGACGCGCTTGCCCTGGTCCGGGCCGCCGGTCACGAACGCCTGCACGCCGTCGAGCACGACGAGGTCGGCCCGATAGCCCGCGTTGATCTCCGCGATCATGCGGCGCTGGTGCGGCGACGTATGCAGCTCGCGCATGAAGTCGTGGGCGTTGCCGGGGATCCGCTTTGCCGCGAAGCCCACCGAATTCTTGAGCGAGAGCGTGAAGTGGCCGCCGTAGCGATGCGTCTTGAGGCAGCAGGTCTGCACGACGCCGCCCGCGGCGCGCACCATGCGCGGCAGCGCAAAGCCCTGTTGCCAGTGCATGCCGGGAATCGTGACGAGCTCCCAGTCGCCGGCGGACAGCTCGTCGAACACCACCACCTTCGCGCCGGCGTCCTTGGCGATGCGGAAGACCTGCTTGCGCTCCAGCACCTCGCGCGTGTCGCCCATGCCGCTGCGATCGCCGATCGTCAGCGGACCCGCGCCCATCTCAATCAGTTTGCGCAGGAGCGCGACGAGCGTGTCGTCGTGCGTCGAACCCGGCGGCGGATCGGCGCTGTTGCAGTTGGGCTTCACGAAGAGGTCGCGGCCGCCGAAGCGCTCGAGCGCGAGGAGGTCGACGGCGCGCGCCGTTCCCGCGGCACGGTCCATGGTCTTCACGAAGGCGACGCGCGCGACGGCCGGGCGGGGCGCCTGCGGGCTGCCGGCGAGCGAGGGTGCCATGAGCGCTCCCGAGAGACCTGTTGCGTTGCGGATGAACTGCCTGCGATCCATCACTGGCCAGGTCGCCGTTGCGGCGTGCGGAGTGACGACGCTTCCATCATAGCGCCGTCCGGACACGGCGGCGAGCAAGCGCCGCCGCAGGCGCGAGTGCACCGCGGCGAGCGGTACGATGTCGCCCATGACCACGGGTGACGACCCGCGCAACGGAGCATGGACACGCACGACGCGAGTCATCCGCGCGCGTCCGGAGGCGCTGTTCCAGGCCTTCGTGGACCCGGCTTCGCTGGTCGAGTGGCTGCCGCCGGGCGGGATGACGGGAGCGATTCACGCGTTCGCCGCGGGAGAAGGCGGCGGCTATTCCATGTCGCTCCATTATCCGCCGGGCGAGCGCGCCTGCCGCGGCAAGACCGCCGAGCGCGAGGACCGCGTGCACGTGCGCTTCCTGTCGCTCGTGCCGCCGCGCCGGATCGTCGAGTCCGTCCGCTTCGAGACGACGGACCCGGGCCTGCAGAGCGAGATGATGCTGACGGTGACGCTGGATCCGGTCGCGGCCGGCACCGAGGTCACGCTGCTGTTCGAGCGCCTGCCGCGCGGCTTGCGCCCGGAGGACAACGACGCCGGCGCGCGCCTTAGCCTCGCGCAACTCGCGCGACGGTTCGAGTGAAGGGATGCGCGGTGCCGCACCTCCGCCGCGGTGACGCAGGCTAGGCAGCATGTCCGCCACGCCGACGCTCCTGGCACGCCTGGCCGCGACGTCCGAGGCGGTCGGCGCACGCGCATCGCGTCTCGCGAAGACGGCGCGCATCGCCGATTTCCTCCGCGGCTTGTCGCCGGCGGAGATCGACATCGGCGTGTCGTATCTCGCGGGCTTCATCCGGCAGGGCCGCAGCGGCATCGGCTACGCGCTGATCCGCGATGCGCGGCCGGCCACTCCCGCGGCAACGTCTTCGCTCACGCTTGCCGACGTCGACGCCGCGCTGGCCCGTATCGCGCAGTCGACCGGCCGCGGCTCGGCAAAGGAACGACGGGCGCTGCTCGGCGACCTGCTGTCGCGGGCGACGGAGGTCGAGCAGGATTTCCTGACGCGCCTGCTGCTGGGCGATCTGCGACAGGGCGCGCTGGAGGGCCAGATGATCGAAGGCGTCGCCGCCGCGGCCGGCCTGCCGGTCGCCGACGTGCGTCGCGCGGCCATGCGCGGGGGCGGCATCGCCGCGGTGGCGCGCAGCGCGCTCGTCGAAGGCGCGGCGGGGCTCGCGCAGTTCGGCATCGAGCTCTTCCGGCCGGTCGCGCCGATGCTGGCGCAGCCGGCCGACGACATCGAGGACGCGCTGTCGCGCATCGCGATGGCCGCGCTCGAGTGGAAGCTCGACGGCGCGCGCGTCCAGGTGCACAAGCAAGGCGACGAGGTGCGCATCTACTCGCGCACCGGCAACGACGTGACGGTGGCCGCGCCCGAGATCGTCGCCATCATGCGCACCGTGCCTGCGCAGGCGCTCATCGTCGACGGCGAGGCCATCGCACTCAAGCCGGACGGCGCGCCGTATCCGTTCCAGGAGACGATGAGCCGGTTCGGCCGCGTGCAGGACATCGAGGCGATGCGGGCCGCCATGCCGCTGTCGGTGTTCTTCTTCGACTGCCTGCGGCGGGGCGACGACGACCTGTCGGCGCTGCCGGCCGGGCGCCGCTTCGCCGCGCTGGCGGACCTCCTGCCGCCGAACGTGCTCGCACCCCGGCTCGTGACGAGCGACGCTGCCGCGGCGCAGTCGTTCTACGACGACGCCGTCGCGCGCGGCCACGAAGGCGTGATGGTGAAGGCGCTCGACGCGCCCTACGATCCGGGCGCGCGCAGCGCGGCCTGGCTCAAGGTCAAGCGCAGCCACACGCTCGACCTCGTCGTGCTCGCCGCGGAATGGGGCCACGGCCGACGCCACGGTTGGCTTTCCAACCTGCACCTGGGCGCGCGCGATCCGGCGAACGGCGGGTTCGTGATGCTCGGCAAGACGTTCAAGGGCATGACCGACGCGATGCTCGCGTGGCAGACCGAGGCGCTCCTGCAACGCGAAGTCCGCCGCGAAGGGATCGCGGTGATCGTGCGTCCGGAACTCGTGGTCGAGGTCGCGTTCAACGAGTTGCAGGCGAGCCCGCGCTACCCGGGCGGGCTCGCGCTGCGCTTCGCGCGCGTGAAGGGTTACCGGCCCGACAAGCGCGCGGAGGACGCGGACACGATGGAGACCGTGCAGGCGATCTATCGCGGCCAGCAGCCATAGGGCGGCGCGTCGCCGCGACGGCCACGTCGACCCCGCGTCACTTGCTCTTATCGCCGTCACCCTCGGGAGCGGACGCTGCCGGACCCGTGCGTGGCGGTGCGGCGGGCGCGCGGAAGACCGGGCCGCCGACATAGGTGAAGTACATCCTGCGCTGGCTGTGCGACACCAGCGTGCGATGCGCACGCAGGAAATCGGCGCCGAGGATCATGGGCTGCGTGGGGGTTACCTTCTTCGCGATGGTGCTGCCCGTCGACGCGAACTTCATGTCCTTGTAGAGGTCGGCGAACACGATGCGCACGTCTGGGATGCTCTCGTTGCCGATCGCGAAGCTCGCGAACTTGCCGCTCCAGAACGGCACCGGATTCGCGCCGACGCCCTGCATCGCGTAACCTCCCACCACCCCGGCGCCCTCCGGCGTGACGCCGAGCGCGGCCGCGTCGTGCGCGGCGAGGATCGACATGTCGGCGCCCGAGTCGAGTATCGCGTCGAAGGGACGATCGTTGACCGACACCGTGAAAGCGATGTGCGGACGTGCCTCGTTGAAGCGTTCGATCTCCACTTCGCCGGGAATCTCCTTCGTCCAGTACGCCAGCGAAACGTTGTCGCAATCCCGCGGCTGGAAGAGCCGGACGCTGTTGTGCGGGAGGTCGAATTCGACGTCGAAGCCCGCAAGGAAGTCCTCGCCGAGCAGCACGTCGTAGGCACGATCGGCGCTTGCCTCCCCGACGACGTAAAGCTGCAGGTCCTTGGTCGCGACTTCGCCCAGCTTGAACTCGTCGACGATCGCGATGTCGACCTTCGACTCGCCGCCGATGCCGGCAATGCGCATGTTGCGCGCTTCCTGGGTGGGCAGCTGCAGCCGGATGGCGCTCGCGCGGAAGATGGTGCTGCGGCCTGCCCCGGTATCGAGCACGATGCCGATCGTCTTGCCGTTGATCGCGCCGTCGACGACGATGTGATTGCCGACCAGGCGCACCGGCCAGTCGACGATCTTCAGGAACCTGCACTTCGACTGCGCGAGGGCCTCGCCCGCGACGAGCGAGCCCGCGACCATGGCCATCGCCAGCCATGCAGCGGCACGCGTCATCGGCGAGCGTTCGCTTCATCACTCGAATTCCTCGTAGAACCCCAGCTTGCGGTGCAGCGGCGCGTCGTCGACCATGAACAGGAACGCCGGGGTTTTCGCCGAGGCGTTGGCCAGCACGATTTCCGCGTGCGTCGGCGCCGCGAAGGTGTCCGATTCGCCGAACGTCATCGCCACGCCGTCGACGGTCGCGGTGCCGCCGCCCTCGACGCCGTGGAACACGGCCGACGCCGAGCGGCGCTGCAGGCGGATCTCCTCGCCGGGCCGCAGCATGAGCGCGGAGAACCCGAGCGATGCCATGCATTCCTGGCCCGTCTCCGGATTCACGTACGCGACGTGGACGGGCTGGCCGCGGGGCGTGACGGCGGCCAGCGCGGCGAGGGTTTGCCGCACTTCCTGCCACGGAAAGCGCAGCAGCGGGTAGTCGGCGCGCTTCGGCGCCAGCGACGCGTACGGCACGATGCCGCCCTGGCGAAAGCGCGTGGTCGAACCGTTGCCTGGATCGGTGATGGTCTGCAGCGCACCTTCGATCGCATACGAGGCCTCGAGCCCGTACACGACCGGCAGGTCCAGCGCGTCGAGCCAGATCACCGGCTCGGTGCCTTCGTGCCCGTGCTGGTGCCAGAGCTTGGGCGGCGTCAGGATGAGGTCGCCCTTGTCCATCGGCAGCTTCTCACCCTGCACCACGGTGTAGCCGCCCTTGCCCTCGATCACGAAGCGCACGGCCATCGGCGTGTGTCGATGGTTGGGCGCCGTCTCGCCGGGGAGGATCAACTGCAGCCCGATGTAGATCGACGGCGTGGCCTGCATGTTCTCGAGGCCGAGCCCCGGATTGCACAGCACGAGCACGCGCCGTTCCGCCTTCTCGATCGGCGCGAGCTCGCCCGCGCGCAGCAGGTTGGGGCGGATGTCGGCGTATTTCCACAGGACGGGCTTCGTATGGCGCGTCGGCTTGCCGTACGGCAGCACGCCGCGCAGCGACGGCCAGAGCGGCAGCAGGTTGTGGCTGACCAGCCCCTTGTAGTAGTCGGTGGGAAGATCTTCGATGGTGCCGAGTGCGGGGCTCATGCGGAAACCTTTCGGGCGGAGGCGAGGTAAGGGAGGCGGGGGCGCGTCACGCCGGTCGATGGTCGTCGCCGACGCCGATGGGCGCCGGCGCCATCGCGACGATGCGCGTGAAGAGCGCCTTGTACTTGCCCGCGGGTCCTTCCCACGGGTTGTCGTTGGCATTGAACGCGGCGTCGATGGCGGCCCAGTCGTCCGGCTGCAGCACCTTGCGGGCGAGCGGCATGATCTCGGTCTCTTCCTTCGACATGTGCTGCCACTGGAACTCGAAGTAGCGGTCGACGGCGACCTTGAACGCCGCCGCCCCGGCCTGCCCCGCCGCCTTGAACGAAGCCAGTGCGGCGGACAGCGCGTTCCACGCGTTGTGCACGTTGCGGTGCTCGGTCTCGAGCACGTCGAGCGTGGCGGCGGCCTCGGCGCTGCGCTTGCGCAGGGCGGCGAACAGGTACTGGTCCTCCTTGGGATGGTGCACCTGGTCCGGCAGCTCCGTGATGTAGGCGATCATCGCGGCGAGCAGCTCGAAGTCCGCGGTGTAGCGGCCGCTGGCGATGCCGTTGACGTACGACTGCAGCGCGGTCAGCACGGCGGCGAGCGCGCGATGCTCCGCGCGGATGATGTCGAGGGCATTCTTCATGGCAGCACCTTGAAAGTGGACTTCAGCCGGCATGGACGCCGATGAGGCGGTCGAGCAGCGCGTGATCGGCGGACAGCGCGTCGCTCGTGCCCTGCCACGCGACGCGTCCGCGCTCGAGCACGACCGCCTGCCGCGTGAGCGGAAGGATCTGGTGCGCATGCTGCTCGACGAGGATCACCGCCATGCTGCCCTCGCGCGACCATCTCGTCGATGACGCGCAACAGCTCCTGCACGATGAGCGGCGCCAGTCCTTCGAGCGGCTCGTCGAGCAGCAGGAGCTTCGGGATTGAGCATCAGCGCGCGGCCCATCGCGAGCATCTGCTGCTCGCCGCCGGAGAGCTGGTTGCCCATGTTGGCGCGCCGCTCCGCAAGCCGTGGAAACGTCGGTACACGCGCTCGAGCGTCCACGCGCCGGGCCGCGCGACGACGGTCAGGTTCTCCTCGACCGTGAGCGAGGCGAAGATGTCGCGCTCCTGCGGCACCCAGCCCGATGCCCGCGTGCGCGCGCCGGTGACCCGGCGACGCGCGTGATGTCCGCGCCCGCGAAGCGGATGCTGCCCTTCGTCTGGCGCGCGGCGCCGATCAGCGTGGCGAGCAGCGTCGACTTGCCCATGCCGTTGCGGCCGAGGAGCGCGAGGCTGTCGCCCTCCGTCGAGCGCGAGGCCACGTCCTCCAGCACGATGGCGTCGCCGTAGCCGCTCCACACACCGTCGAGCATGCGCAGCAGCTCAGCCATGGCACGGCCTCGCCGAGGTAGAGCTCGCCGCACGCGGCGGATCGCTGCGCGATCGCGTCCGGCACGTCCTCGATCAGCAGCGCGCCGCTCACCAGCACCGAGATGCGGTCGGCGAAGCGGAACACGAGGTCCATGTCGTGCTCGATCAGCACGATCGTGACGTCGCGCGGCAGCTGCTGCGATCGTCTCGAACAGCTCGCGGCTCTCGCGGGTGGGCACGCCGGCGGCCGGCTCGTCGAGCAGCAGCACGCGCGGGCGCGCCGCGAGCGCCAGCGCGATCTCGATCAGGCGCTGCTTGCCGTAGGCGAGGTTGCGGCGTGCGCTCGTTCGCGACGTCGGCCAGCCTGCAGGCGGGCGAGCAGCTCGCGCCGCCTCGTCGACCGCCTCGCCATGCGCGCCGACCGGCTTCCACCAGCGCCGCCGCGATGCCGCTGCCGCTCGCACACGGCGAGCGTCACCGATTCCAGCACGGTCATGTCGGCGAACAGGCGATTGATCTGGAACGTGCGCGCCAGGCCTCGCTTGACGCGCTGGTGCTGCGGCAGCGAGGTGACGTCGTCGCCGCCGAGGATCACGCTGCCCGACGGTGGGCTCCAGGAAGCCGGTCAGCAGGTTGACGAGCGTCGTCTTGCCGGCGCCGTTGGGGCCGATCAGCGCGTGGCGGCGCCGGCCGTCGACGTTGAGCGTGACGTCGTCGGTGGCGACGAAGCCGCCGAATTTCTTGACGAGATTGCGCGTGGCAGCGCGTAGGTCATCGCGCGCCTCCCGCTTGCGCGCGCTCAGTGCGCGCACCGAGGCGGCGCAGCCGCCCATGATGCCTTCGCGGCGCGAACAGCACGACGAGGACGAGCAGGAGCCCGAGCCAGAACTGCCAGTACTGCGGATTGACGTCGGCGAGCAGGTGGTGCGCGACCATGAACACGATGGTGCCGAGCATCGCGCCGTACAGGCTGCCGGTGCCGCCGAGTACCAGGATCAGCAGCAGCTCGGCGGAGCGCGGAAAGCAGAACACGTCGATCGACACGAACTGCGTGGTCTGCGTGAGCAGCGCACCGGCCACGCCCGCGTAGGCGGCGCCGATCGTGTAGATCGGCGATCAGACGCCGATTCACCGGCGCGCCGAGCGCGGGCATGCGCGTGGCGTTCTGCCGGATGCCGCGCAGGCTCGCGCCGAACGGCGAGCGCACGAGGCGCCGTGCGACGTAGAACAGCGACGAACAGCACGACGAAGCAGTAGACGTACGCCGTGTTGCCGTAGATGATCGAAGCGTGAAGAGGCCGAGGAGCGGCTTCATCTCCACGCCCTGCAGGCCGTCGACGCCGCCCGTGTACTCGGTGAGCTTGTTGGCGGCCTCGTACAGCATCAGCGACACGCCCATCGTCACCATGAGCCGGGTCGAGATCGGAGCCGCGCAGCACGAGGAAGCTCGTGACGTAGCCCGCCAGCGCGCGGCCACGCGCGAGCGCGGCGGCGAGTCCGAGCAGCGGGTCGCCGAAGCCGTGACTTGGCGAGCAGGCCTGCGGTGTAGGCGCCGATGCCGAAGAACGCCGCGTGGCCGAGCGAGATGATGCCGGCGTAGCCCAGGATCAGGTCGAGCGAGAGCGCGAACAGCGCCCGTGATCGCGATCTGGCGTCAGAACGAGCCGGCTGTCGGAGAACGCGAACCAGCGCGATGACCGGCAGCAGCCAGAACACGAACTCCGGCCAGCCGCCAGCGCGCGGCCGCGCGCAGCGGCGCCAGGTCGCACCGTGCGCGCGCGCGCGACCGAGGCACGGACGGGTGGCGTTCATCTGGCCGCGGTCCGCGCCGAACAGGCCCTGCGGCCGGAAGATGAGGGTGACCACCATCACCGCGTAGATGACGAACGCGCCGATCTGCGGGAAGTAGTACTTGCCGGCGACGTCGGCGATGCCGATCAGCAGCGCGGCGTACAGCGAGCCCTTGATGTTGCCGCTGCCGCCCACCGCGACCACGATCAGGAAATAGACGATGTACTTCACCGGGAACTCGGGGTCCATGCCGAGCGCCTCGACGCCCAGCGCGCCGCCCAGTCCGGCGAGCGCGGAGCCCAGCGCGAACGCCATGCTGAACACGCGGTCGACGTTGATGCCGAGGCCGCGCGCGGCGCGCGGATTGTCGACGGAGGCGCGCAGCTCGGCGCCGAAGCGCGTGCGCGCCGAGCATCCACTGCAGACCCGCGGCGATCACGAGTCCGACGACGATCAGGAACAGCCGGTAGACGCCGATGTCGATGCCCGGCAGGCTCCACTGGCCGCGCAGGTAGTCGGGCAGGGTGCAGCGGCTGCTGCTGCGCGCCGAAGAAGTAGTTGGCGGTGGCGATCGACATGAACACGAGGCCGATCGAGAACAGCACCTGGTCGAGATGCGAGGCGCCGTACAGCCGCCGGTAGAGCGTGCGCTCGAGCACCACGCCGGCCAGCGCGCCGACCAGCCATGGCGACCGGCAGCGTGGCGAGGAACGGGACGCCCGGCGCGGTTCAGCAGCATCACGCACACGTAGCCGCCGAGCATCGCGAACGCGCCGTGCGCGAGGTTCACGAAGTTCATGAGCCCGAGCGTGACCGACAGCCCGACGCTGATGAGGAACAGCAGGAGGCCCGACGCGATGCCGTCGAAGAGGATGGTCATGCCGAGCTTCGCTGGCGTGAGTGGCGAAAGCCCGAGGCAGGGCCGCCCGCGGCGGCCCGTTTCCACGAGACGTTTACTAAGGCTTGCCGGGATCCTTCACTTCGCCGACGTTGTCGAACTCGACGTTCTGCAGCTTGCCGCCGACCTTCTCGACCTTGCGGATGTACACCGTCTGCACGATGTCGCGCGTCGCGGGGTCGATCGTGATCTTGCCGCGCGGGCTCATCCACGACATGCCCTTGGCGGCCGCGACGAACTTCTCGGGGTCGGCGCTGCCGCCGGTCTTCTTCAGCACTTCGGCGATGAGCGCCATGCCGTCGTAGCCGGCGACCGACATGAAGTTCGGACGGTCCTTCGGATAGGCCTTCGCATACGCGGCGGTGTACGCCTTGTTCTCCGGCGAGTTGTGCACGTCCGAGTAGTGGAACGACGAGATGATGCCGAGCGCCGAGTCGCCGACTGCGTCGAGGATGTCCTCGTCGGTGAGGTCGCCGGTGGCGATGATCCGGATGCCGGCCTGCGGCAGGCCGCGGTCGACGAAGCCCTTCATGAACGCGATGGTTTCGGCGCCCGGCGGAATGAACAGGAACACCGCGTCCGGCTTCGCATCCTTGATCTTCTGCAGGTAGGGCGCGAAGTCCGGATTCTTCACCGGCACGCGCACCTCGCCGATCACCTCGCCGCCGGCCGCGGTGAACGTCTTCTTGAACTGCGTCTCCGCGTCGTGGCCCGGGCCGAAGTCGGCCACCAGCGTGTAGACCTTCTTGACGCCGTTCTTGGCCGCCCAGGTCGCGATCGGCGCGGTGTCCTGCGGCAGCGTGTGCGACACGCGCACGATGTACGGCGATCGCTCGGTGATGATCGACGTGGCGGCGTTCATCACGACCATCGGCTTCTTCGCCTCGGTCGCGACGGGCGCCACCGCGAGCGCCGAGGGCGTGAGCCCGAAGCCCGCGAGGATGTCCACCTTGTCCTTGACGACCAGCTCCTGCGCGGCGCGCTTGCTGACGTCGCCCGCAGTGCCGGGGCTGTCGTCCTTCACGACGAGCTCGACCTTGCGGCCGGCGACGGTGTCGCCGTTCAGCGCGAGCCACAGCTTCACGCCGTGCTCGATCTGCTTGCCGTACGCGGCGAACGGGCCGGACATCGGCAGCACGAGGCCGATCTTGACGGGGTCGGCGGCGAGCGCCTGCCCGGACAGGCCGACCGCGAACGCCGCGGCGGCGAGAGAGATGAAGCGGGACATCGGTATCCTCCGGAAATGTCGAGTGGGTGCGACGCTGCGACGGGGATTATGCGCTGGCTGCGACGCTGTCGCGGCCGTAGCCGTAGATCCAGTCCAGGCTGCGGTAGAAGTCCTGCGGCGTCTTGCCGCGGAAGAGGTCGTTGCGCACGAGACGCTCCACGCCGGCCGCGTGATAGAGGCGGCCGAGCTCGCGCGAGGAGAGCACGATGCGCGCGGTGCGCGCGATGCGGCGGTCCTGGTAGCGGCGGAACGCGCCGTTGCAGGTCGTCCGGAGTCGCCTGCACCTGCTGCATCAGCTCGACCGCGTCCTCGATGGCCATGCACGCGCCCTGCGCGAAGTACTGGTGCGTCGGATGCGCGGCGTCGCCCAGCAGCGTGACGTTGCGGTCGGTCCAGTTGCCGACCGGATCGCGGTCGCCCAGCACCCAGCGGCGCCAGTCGCGCGACTTCTCGAGCACGCTGCGCGGCAGACGGGCAGGTGCCGGAAGTACGAGAGCAGCTCGTCGCGGTCGCCCGGCTCGTTGTGGCCTTCGGTCGTGCGCGTCGGATGATGGAAGGTGGCGACGATGTTGAAGAGCTTCCACCCGCGCAGCGGGTAGTGGACCATGTGGCACTTCGGCCCCGCCCACAGGCAGGCGGCGTTCCAGCGCAGCTCCTCCGGCATCTCCTCGATGGGCAGCACCGCGCGATAGGCGACGTGGCCGGATATCTTGGGCAGGCCGTCGCCGACGATCGTCTCGCGCACCTTCGAGCGCACGCCGTCGCAGCCGATCAGGGCGATGCCCGCGAACGACCGGCCGTTGGCGGTGTGCACCGTCACGCCGGCGTCGTCCTGGTCGTAGCCCGTCACCTCGTGCGCGGCGTGCAGCGTGATGTGCGGATCGCTCTTGCACACGTCGTACAGCGGCTGGTGCAGGTCGGCGCGATGGATGACCGCGTACGGATTCCGGAAGTGCTCGCCGGAACGGCTCGTCGACGGGAATCTCGGCGACCGTCTCGCCGGTGACGCCGTCCATCATGATCGAGCCGGTCGATGTAGACGGCGTTCTCGAGCGTCTTGTCGGCCACGCCGAGGGTCTTCAGCGCGTGGAAGACGTTGGGGCCGAGCTGGATGCCGGCGCCGATCTCGCCGAACGCCTGCGCGCGCTCGAGCACCGTGACGTCGAAGCCCGCCCGCGAGAGGCCGATCGCGGCAGCCACGCCGCCGATGCCGCCGCCGGCGACGACGATGGTGCGCCGCGCCGAAGAACCGTTCTGCATGCCGACTTCCTCCTGGTCGGATGCCGCCGGGCCGTCGCCGGTTGCCATCGCGGCGCTGGCTGCCGTACACTCCAATCAGTGCACTGATCGTCAGTGCACTGCCTATAATCGACAGTACACTGATGAATATCGGGTGTCAAGCGGTCCAGGGTCCATCCTTCGCCGGGGGAATGGCGGTGTCAAGGCGCGCCGCACCCGCCTGCGCTCCCGTGGGCCGGCGGCCATCGGCGCGCGCACGGCGGGACGGCTGCAACCGCGCGCTCCCGCGAGGAAGCAGGGCAACATGAAGAAGCCCGCATCGACCGCCGCTTTCCGCCCCGACGACCTTTACCGGCTGCCGGGGCACCTCATCCGCCGCTGCCACCAGATCGCGGTCGCGCTGTTCCTCGAGGAGACCGCGGCGTTCGAGATCACGCCGCAGCAGTACGCGACGCTCGCGGTGCTCGCCGCCAACGACGGCGTCGACCAGATCACGCTCGCCGGGCTGGCCGCGTTCAACCGCACCACGGCGGGCGAGGTGATCGGCCGCATGGAAGCGGCGGGCCTTCTCACGCGCAGCGACAGCACGGCCGACCGCCGCGTGAAGAACATCCACATCACACGAGCCGGCCGCAAGCTGCTTTCCGACGTGCAGGCGGCGATCGACCGCGTGCAGGAGCGCCTGCTCGTGCCGCTGACGGCAAGCGAGCGAAAGCAGTTCGTCGAATACCTCGCGCGCATCGCCAGCGTGAACAACGAGCTGTCGCGTGCGCCGCTGCGGCGGCCCGGGGCGCGCGGAACGCCGGACGGCTGACGGCACGTTGGCGTCGTCGGCCGGCGTCGATGCGCATGCGCCGGCCCGCTCGGACGGGAGTAGGCGCTCGAATGCGTCTAGGCGTGCGCCGTCGGCCTCGACATGACGCACCGCGACCATCGGGATGTCGCCGCCGCCCTTGTGCCGCGCCGAAACCGGCTCGCTCTCGCAGTGATCGCATCTCGCGCGCGTGCACGGGGTCGATGCGCCCGATGCAGTAAATGCGGCGCACCGGGAGTGCGGCGATCGTTGCGTGCCATGGTGGCCTCCTCCTGTGTTGCAGGTGATTGCGTCGTGCGTCTAGAGCCGCAAGCCCGCCCAGCCCATGACGATGCGCAGGCCATAGGCCGCGGTGCCGACGACGGCGACGCCGAGCAGCCAATATGCGAGCAGCCAGCCCGCGCGGCGCAGCCACGAAATCGTGGAGGGGTCCTGCGCGGGCGGCCCGACCGGCTGCATCAGTGATAGCCGTGCGACGCGTCGACCTTGCCGCGGAACACGTAGTAGCCCCACGCGGTGTAGCCCAGGATCATCGGGATGATGAGCAGCGCGCCGACCAGCGCGAAGCCCTGGCTCTGCGGCGGCGACGCGGCCGTCCCAGATCGTGATGTCCGGCGGAACGATGTGCGGCCACAGGCTGATGCCGAGGCCGCTGTAGCCCAGGAACACGAGGCACAGCGTCAGCACGAACGGCGCCGCGTTGCGGCGCGCCTCGCAGCGCACGACAGCAGCTGCCAGACGCGACGACGGCCACCAGCAGCGGCACCGGCGAGAACCAGAAGAGGTTGGGCAGCGTGAACCAGCGCTGCGCGATCTCCGGGTGCGTGAGCGGCGTCCACACGCTGATCGACGGCGATGACGCGCGAGCAGCATCGAGCGTCGAGCGGCCGCGCGATCGCGATCATGCGCCGCTGCAGGTCGCCCGTCGGTCTTCATGATCAGCCAGGTGCAGCCGAGCAGCGCGTACGCGGCGACGCAGCCCGACGCCGGTGAACAGCGAGAACGGCGTCAGCCAGTCGAACGCGCCGCCGGCGTACGCGCGATTCACGCACCGGGACGCCGTCGATGAAGCCGCCGAGCGTCACGCCCTGGAAGAACGTCGCCGACGACCGAGCCGCCGATGAAGGCCTTGTCCCACCAGTGCCGCCCGTGCCGTCGCTCGGCCTTGAAGCGGAACTCGAACGCGACGCCGCGGAAGATCAGGCCCAGCAGCATCAGGATCAGCGGCAGGTAGAACGCGCGACAGCACGACCGAGTAGGCGAGCGGAAACGCCGCGAGCAGGCCGGCGCCGCCCAGCACCAGCCACGTCTCGTTGCCGTCCCACACCGGCGCGACGGTGTTCATCATCACGTCGCGGTCTTCCTTGCCGGGAAGAACGGGATAGAGGATGCCGATGCCGAGGTCGAAGCCGTCCATCACGACGTACATCATCACGCCGAACAGGATGATGACGGCCCAGATGAGCGGAAGGTCGATGCCCATGGCGTGCTCCAGCTCCGTGCGCGCGGCCGCGCGGACGGCTGCGGCGCGACAGCGGCCGCATCGGGTGGCGCGGCTGCGCCCGGCGCCGCCTTCGCATCGGCTGCCGCGGCGTCGGGCGCGGACGGGCCCGTCGCGATCAGCCGCAGCATGTAGACGATGCCGGCGCCGAACACCAGCGAAGTAGACGACGACGAACAGCACGAGCGTGACGCCGCAGCTGCGCGCGCGCCGTGCGACGACACGCGCGTCGGCGGTGCGCATCACGCCGTAGACGACCCACGGCTGGCGGCCGATCTCGGTGGTGAACCAGCCGGCGAGGATCGCGACCACGCCGGCCGGCCCCATCAGCAGCGCGAAGCGCAGGAACGGCGCGCGATCGGTAGAGCGTCGCCGCGCCAGCGCGCCACAGCCGGCCCACAGCGCCGAGCAGCGATCATCAGCACGCCGAGCCCGACCATGACGCGGAACGTCCAGAACACGATCGTCGAATTCGGGCCGGTCCTCGCGGCGCGAAGTCCTTGAGGCCCGGGAACTGTCCGTCCCACGAATGCGTGAGGATGAGGCTGCCGAGGTGCGGCACGTCGATCGCGTAGCGCGTTGTCTCGCGCCGCCATGTCGGGCCAGCCGAACAGCATCAGCGGCACGCGCCTCGCCGGGCGTGTTCTCCCAGTGGCCTTCGATCGCCGCGATCTTCGCGGGCTGGTGCTCGAGCGTGTTGAGGCCGTGCTGGTCGCCGATGAACGCCTGCATCGGCGCCACGAGCAGCAGCATCCACATCGCCATCGACAGTCATCATGCGCATCGCGCGCGATCGTCGCGCCCGCGCAGCAGGTGCCACGCGCCCGACGCGCCGACCATCAGCGCGGTCGACGAGGTACGCCGCCGACCACCATGTGCGCGAGGCGGTACGGGAACGACGGATTGAAGATCACCGCGATCCAGTCGTCGGGCACGACGCGGCCGTCGACGATCGCGTAGCCCTGCGGGCGTCTGCATCCAGCTGTTCGACGCGAGGATCCACGTCGCCGAGATCAGCGTGCCGACCGCGACCATCAGCGTCGCGAGGAAGTGCAGGCCCGGGCCCGACGCGCTTCCAGCCGAACAGCATCACGCCGAGGAAGCCGGCCTCGAGGAAGAACGCGGTGAGCACCTCGTAGGCGAGCAGCGGGCCGGTGACGCTGCCCGCGAAATCGGAGAAGTAGCTCCAGTTGGTGCCGAACTGGTAGGCCATCACGAGGCCCGACACCACGCCCATGCCGAAGTTGACGGCGAAGACCTTCGAGCCAGAAGAGGTAGAGGTCGCGGAAGACCGCGCGCCCGCGTGCGCAGCCACAGCGCTTCGAGCACGGCCAGGTAGCTCGCGAGCCCGATCGTGATCGCCGGGAACACGATGTGGAACGAGATCGTGAACCCGAACTGGATCCGTGCGAGCAGCAGGGCGTCGAGGTTCGCCATGGCGGTCGGAACGCTTCTCCGTGCGCGGTCGCCGGATGGGCGCCCCGCGCATTCTAGAACGGTATCCGCCGTGCCGCGACTACGCAGGTCGCGGGGTGCCGGCGTCAGGCGCCGCGTGGCGGCGGCGTGTCCCCCGCGCACATCGTGAAGCGAACCGAGCCTGCCGGCCTCACTCCTCCGGTTGGTCGTCGTCCCCGCGCGTGATCCACCACGCGAGCACCCCGAGACCCGCCCCGACCGCGCCCAGGAACGCCCAGAACGACGCGAAGCCGACCGCGTCGGACCGCTGCGCCGCATCGGCAATGCCGTCGAGGGAGAGGAAGCCGTTCACCGCGACGCCCAGGCAGACAAGCGCGAACACCGCGCCGATGTATACGGTGGCCTGTATCGAACCTTTCACGCGAGTCTCCGAACGCGCGTCATGCGGCCACCGACGCGACCTCTTCCGTCGCGAAGTCGCCGGGCATCACGATCTCGAGCATCTCCACGTCGTCGCTGTGCCCGACCTCGCGATGGCGGATGCCGGGGGGCTGGTGGACGCACGACCCGGCTTCGAGCCGCACGACGCCCTGTCCCTCGTACTCGAAATCGATCCAGCCCCTCAGCACGTACACGAGCTGGAACGTCGTGCGGTGCAGGTGCGGCGCGCCGGCGAAGGTCGCGCCCGGCACCGCGCGGATCACGTGCGCGACAACCCGGCCGTCGGTGGCGGCCTTGATGCCGAGGTCGCGATACTCGAAGAAGGAGCGCAGTCCGCGCTGGAACTGCGCGTCGCGCGCATGGCTGACGTGGTAGCCGCGGGTGGTCATGACGTCTCCGGGAAACGGGGCCCCGCGATTCTACGCCGCGCCGCGCATGCGACCACTTCTTTCGCGCGGCGTCAGCGCTGCCGCTCGCCCGTCTCGAGCGAGAGCAGCAGCGCGTGCAGCGTGTCCACCTCCGCCGGCTTGACGATGAGGTTGTCGAACCCGGCCTCGCGCGCGCGACGGCGGTCGCTGCTCCTGGCCCCAGCCCGGTGAGCGCGACGATGCGCCGCGCCGTCGTCGGGATAGCGCGCACGCAGCGCGCGCGCGACCTCGTAGCCGTCCATGCCCGGCATGCCGATGTCGAGCAGCACCACCGACGGCCGGTATGCGTGGAACGCGTCGAGCGCCTCGGGACCGCTGCGCAGCGATGCGCACATCGGCGCCCAGGTAGCGGAGCACCATGCCGAGGCTGTCGGCCGGCGTCGGCGTTGTCGTCGACGACGAGCACGCGGCGCTGGCCGACGCGCGCCCGGCTGCTCGCGCGCGGCCTCGGCTCCGCGGCGCCTGCGACGGCCGCGGCCGGCAGGCGCAGCGTGAACGTCGCTGCCCTCGCCCGGCCCCTCGCTGTGCGCGTCGAGCGTGCCGCCGTGCATCTCCGCGAGCCGGCGCGCGAGCGCCAGCCCGATGCCGAGGCCGCCCTGCGCGCGCGCGTGGTGCGCTCCTCCCGCGAGAACATCGAAAACAGGCGCGCGATCGCCTCGGGCGCGATGCCGACGCCGGTGTCGCGCACGGTGACCACGGCCCGGCCGTCCTCGCGCTCGGCGCGCAGCACGATGTCGCCGCCCTCGCTCGGTGTACTTCGCCGCGTTGTTGAGCAGGTTGGACAGCACCTGCGCGAGGCGCATCGGGATCGCCGTCGAGCCAGATCGGCTCGGCCGGCAGCGCGACTGCCAGCCGGTGGCGACCCGCGTCGATGAGCGGCTGGCTCGTCTCCACCGCGTTGCGGACGACCTCGGCCAGCGTCGACGCGCTCCGCGCGCAGCACGAACGTGCCGCGGCGTGATCCGCGACACGTCGAGCAGGTCGTCGACCAGCCGCACCAGGTGGTTGACCTGCCGCTCCATCATGGCGTGCATCGGCGCCGCCTGCGAGCCGGCGTCCGCCGGAGAAGCGCAGCAGCGCGAGCGCGTTGCGCAGCGGCGCCAGCGGATTGCGCAGCTCGTGCGCCAGCGTCGCCAGGAACTCGTCCTTGCGCGCGGTCGGCGTCGGCCAGGCGCTCCGCCTGCGCGCGCAGCGCCTGCTCGCTCTGGCGACGCTCGGTCACGTCGCGCGTGGTGCCGGCGATCGCGATCACCTGGCCGCCGGAATCCGTCACGGGCGCGAAGATGTAGTCGTAGATGCGGCGACCGTTGGTGCCGGTGAACGGCACCTCGCCGCGTATGGGCGCGCGCGTGGCCACGACGGTGTCGATTTCCGCGTCGTGCATCGCCGCGTGCCACGGTTCGTAGCCGAGCTCGAGGCAGGTCCTGCCCAGCGCCTCCTCGCGCGTGCGGCCCCACATCTTGAGCAGCGCGGCGTTGGCGTACGTGAAGCGATGGTCGAGGTCGAAGATGTAGACGAGGTCGGGGGTGTTGGACAGGGCGGTCTCGTAGATGCGGCGCTGCTGCTCCGATTCGGCCATCAGGCACGCCCGCTCGGCGGCCACCTGCGCTTCGGTGGTGACGTCGCGGAAGTGGACCGAGATCCCTTCCGGTGCGGGATGGGCGCGCACGTGGTACCAGCGACCGTGGGCGGGGTAGTACGCCCTGAACTCCGTCGATTCGCGCGCGTGCATCGCGCGCAGGTAGGCGCGCTCGAAGTCGCTGTCCTCGAGCCCGGGGAATTCCTCCCAGATGACCTTGCCTTGCAGCTCGGCGGGATCGCGCGCGAGCACCCGCCCGGCCTCGGCATTGGCGTATGCGAACCGCCACTCGCGATCGAGCACGAACAATCCCTCGGGCAGGCTTTCGAGGACATCGGTGGCGTCGTCCACGCGATGCACGAGATAGTGCACCTGCCCGTCGTCGCCGATCACCGGCGTGTTGACCGGCCGCCAGCAACGCTGCTCGTGTCCTCCGCTGCTCCCCGTTGCCGCGCCAAAGCTCTGGATCGGCATCGTGTCCGGCGCGCGGCTGTCGATCGCACGCGCGAGCGACGCGCGCAGGTCGAGCTCGTCGCGCGCCGACGGCGGGTGCGCGCACGCGGCGAGGGCGGCGGCCAGCGGCCGGCCCACGACGTCCTCCCGGCGCGCGCGGGCCCCGTGCAGGTACGCGTCGCTCGCGGTGACGACGGAGAAATCGGCATCGGCGCGCAGGACGAGCAGGCGCTCGGTGCTCCGTTCGACGATCTGCCGGAAATCGGTGGCCATGGCGTCCGCCAGTTTGCCATCGGCGTGGCGGGGCCCGCGCTTGTGCACCGCCGACGCGGTCGGCGGCAACCTCACCGCAGCCGGCGCCAGAGGAACGCGTGGTACAGCGCGGTCCAGTGCGCGAGTTGCGCGTTGTCGGCGGCGCCGGCGTGCCCGCCTTCGACGGACTCGTGGTACAGCACGTCGTGGCCCGCGTCCTGCATGCGCGCCGCCATCTTGCGGGCGTGGCCGGGATGCACGCGATCGTCGCGCGTCGACGTCATGAAGAGGACGGGCGGATACCGGATGCCGTCGCGCAGGTTGTGGTACGGCGAGAAGGTGCGGATGTACGCCCAATCGTCGGGATCGTCGGGATTCCCGAATTCGGCCACCCAGCTGGCGCCCGCCAGCAGCGTGTGATAGCGCCGCATGTCGAGCACCGGCACCATGCATACGATGGCGCCGAACAGATCCGGACGCATGGTCAGCATGTTGCCCATCAGGAGGCCGCCATTGCTGCCCCCCGTGATGCCGAGATGGGCCGGCGCGGTGACCTTGCGGCGCACGAGGTCCTCGGCCACCGCGATGAAGTCCTCGTAGGCACGGCGGGCGGTTCGCGCCGCGCGCGGCCGCGTGCCAGCGCGGTCCGAACTCGCCGCCGCCGCGGATGTTGGCCACGACGTAGACGCCGCCGCGCTCGAGCCACGCCATGCCGATGGAGCCGCTGTACTTCGGCAGGAGCGACGTCGCGAAGCCGCCGTAGCCGGTGAGCTGCGTGGGATGGCTGCCGTCGTGCGCGAGGTCCGCGCGCGCCACCTGGAAGTAGGGCACGCGGGTACCGTCGCGCGACACCGCTTCGTGCTGCGTGATCGCGAGTCCGCTCGCGTCGAACGCGGGCGGCGCCTGCTTCAGGATCGACGGCGGCGCCTGCGCCGATCGTGCCGTGGAGCAGCTGGGTGGGCGTGAGGTTATCGGATGCCGTGGCGAAGTAGTCGTCGCCTTCGACCGGATCGACGGCGTCGGCGACGATCATCTCCGCCCGGGGCAGGCCGGAGAGCAGGGCACGCTGCCATCGGTCGCCGTCGCGCGTCAGGACGACGATGCGGTTGCGCACGTCGTGCAGCTCGTTGAGGAGGATGTGATGGCGCGTCGGCGAGTAGCTCATGAGCGACGTGCGCGCGTCCGGGGCGAACAGCACGGCGAAGCAACGTTCGCCGGCGACGAACGCCTCGAAATCGGCGGCGAGGAGCGAACCCGCGGGATGGGTCGTGCCGCCGACCGCCCAGTCGTCGCGCAGGTGGATGAACAGGAGCTCGCGATGGATCGACACCTGCGCGCTGTCGGGCTTGTCGAGGCGGATGAACCTGCCGTCGCGCCACAGCAGCCATTCGCTGGTGAAGAACGTCGCGATGCGCACGATGAAGTCGCGCTCGAAGCCGGGGGTGAGGTCGCGCCAAGCGTAGACGACGACGTCGTCCGCCGACGCCTCGAACACCGGCTCGGCCGCGGAGATCGGCGTGCCGCGCCGCCACAGCCTGACGGTGCGCGGATACCCCGACGCGGTCATCGATCCGGGTCCGAAATCGGCGCCAATGAAGAGCGTGTCGACGTCCCGCCACATCACGTTGTTCTTCGCCTCGGGCATGCGGAAGCCGTCGGCGACGAATTGCTTCGCCTCGAGATCGAACTCACGCACGACGTCGGCGTCCGTGCCCCCGCGCGACAGGATGACGAGGCACCGGCGGCAATCGGGCTGCAGGAAATCGACGCCCTGCCAGACCCAGCGCTCGCCTTCCGCCGCGGCCAGCGCGTCGAGGTCGAGGACGGTGTCCCATGCCGGCGTGTCCTTGCGGTACTCGTCGAGCGTGGTGCGCCGCCACATCCCGCGCGGGTGGTGCGCGTCCTTCCAGAAGTGGTAGTACCAGCGGCCGGCCTTGCGCAGGTCCGCAAGGCGCAGGTCCGCATCGAGGAAGTCGCGGATGCGCTGCTCGAGCCCGCGCATGTCGTCGCTTGCCAGGACCTCCGCGGTCTCGGCGTTGCGCGCACGCGCCCAGGCGAGCGGCGCCTCGCCCTCGACCTCCTCCAGCCACAGGTACGGGTCGTCGGACGGGCGGGTCATCGGGGTCGTCATGCCGGGTGAAGGGAAGGACGCGCATCGCGAGACTGCGGCACGCGCGGCGCAAAAGCAACGGGCGCCCCGTGGGACGCCCGTCGTGCGCGAAAGCGTGCCGCGCTACACGCGGCGGCGGTACTCGCCGGTGCGCGTGTCGATCTCGATCTTGTCGCCGGTGGTGACGAAGAGCGGAACCTGCACCTCGAAGCCGTTCTTGAGCGTGGCCGGCTTCATCACCTTGCCCGACGTGTCGCCCTTGACCGCCGGCTCGGTGTACGCGACCTCGCGGTCCACCGAAGTGGGCAGGTCGACCGAGATGGCGCGGCCCTCGTAGAACGTGAGCTCGCAGGGGAGCCCTTCCTCGAGGTAGTTGAGCGCGTCGCCCAGGTTGTCCTTCTCGACGTCGAACTGGTTGAACTCGGAGTCCATGAACACGTACATCGGGTCGGCGAAGTACGAGTACGTGACGTCCTTCTTCTCGAGCTGGATGGTGTCGAACTTCTCGTCGGCGCGGTAGATGGTCTCCGTCGGGCTGCCCGAGAGGAGGTTCTTGAGCTTCATCTTCACGACCGACGCGTTGCGGCCCGACTTGCTGAATTCGGCGCGCTGCACGACCATCGGGATCCTTGCCGACCATGATCACGTTGCCGGCGCGAACTTCCTGTGCGATTTTCATGGCGATTCCTGATCTGTTGGGGACGGGCGGCCGCGTTTTGGCGGCCAGCGAAGCCCGGGCCCGGTTCTCTAGTTGGGGTTGCGATGCGGGAAACCCAACATTATAAACGACTTTCGCAGAACCTGACCAGCCCCCCGGCCAGGTCCGCCTGCCGGGCCAGCGACCGCGCCCACGCCCGCGCGAGCACCGTCACGGCGGGCATCACGGACCGGTAGACGGGCCACGCATCCGCGACGCCGATGGCGTCGCCCGCGTTCCACGCGTACCAGAACGTGCGCTGGTCGATGCGGATGCCCTCCGGCAGGCTCGCTTCCAGCCGCGTGAGGAACGCGTCCATCTTGGCGAGATGCGCGTCGTTCTCCTGCGGGTAGATGTGCCAGACGTAGGGCTGGCCCGCCCACTGCGCGCGTACGAACGAATCCTCGCCGCGCACGAAGTTGAGGTCCGCCATCCACAATCGGCGGTCGAAGGCGTCCTGGTCCACGAACGGCGCGACGGCAACGGTGAGCCGCCCGCGGGTGAGCGGCGAACCCGGGTGCGGAACCGCGCCGCCGGCCCAGTGATCGAGCTCTGAGCGCGCCACCCCTTCCGGCACGATGCAGGCGACGGGCTCGTCGCCCTCGGACCACGTGTCGAGCAGCGCCGGCAGCGCGGGATTGGGGTAGCAGAAGAGCGACACGTACAGCGCCTCGGGGTCCGGCACGTAGCCCGTGGCCTGCCACACGTTCGCGTGCGCCCGCGGGTCGCCGCGGAATGCGTCGCGCGCGGCGAGCAGGCCGTCCTCGCGCAGCAGCCCGCCCGAGCGCGGCGTGAAGCCCGGAAACCAGAACCAGCGCGTCAGCGCAAAGCGCGGGTGCGGCGAGGGCAAGCCCGTGCGAGGCGTCGATCCACGGCTCCGCGGACAGGTACTCGAGCACCACCCACACGGGCAGGCTTCGCCTGCGCGGCCATCGCCTCGACGTAAGGCTCGGGGAGGCCGCAGCCGAAGCCTTCGACGACGACGTCGGGCAGCGCGCTCTCGGGACGGAACGGCGCCGCGATGCGGCGAACGCGCACGCCCGCGCACGCCTGGTCGGCGTGCTGCGGCGAGAGTCCGGGCGCGAAGCGCGCCAGGCTCGCGACGTCGTCGATCCACAGCGTGACCGCGAGCCCGTGCTCGCGTGCGAGCTGCCGTGCGAGCCGCCAGCACACGCCCGCGTCGCCGAAGTTGTCGACGACGCGACAGAAGACGTCCCAGCGCAGCGAGGGGGCCATGGGGCTTTTGATCCGGGGCTTTCTCCCCCATTATCGCAAGCGGACGGGTGCGCGTCGCTCCCGCATCGCATGGCAAAGGGATGACCGTGGTTCCCGCACTCACCATCGACGTGGTTTCCGATGTCGTCTGCCCGTGGTGCTACATCGGCAAGCGGCGGCTCGAGGCGGCGCTCGCACGCCTGCGCGAGGCCGAGCCCGACCTGTCCGTCGCCGTGCGCTGGCATCCGTTCGAGCTCAACCCCGACCTGCCGCGCGACAGGCGTGGATCGCCGCGACTATCTCGAGGCCAAGTTCGGCGGCCCCGAGCGTGCGCAAGCAGGTCTATGCGCGCGTGCGTGCGGCCGGCGACACGGTCGGCATCCCGTTCGCGTTCGACGCGATCGAGCGCCAGCCGAACACGCTGGACGCGCATCGGCTCATCGCGTGGGCGCAGTCGCGGCCCGAAGGCGACGCCGGGGAGCTCGTCGAGAAGCTGTTCCGCGCCTACTTCCTCGAAGGCCGCTACGTCGGCGACCGCGAGGAGCTGGCGCGCATCGCGACCGCGGCCGGCTTCGATCCGGACGACGCGCGCGCCTTCCTTGCCTCGGAGGCGCTGCGCGAGGACGTCGCCGGCGCGGAGCAGCGCGCGCGGCAGATGGGGATCTCGGGCGTGCCGTTCTTCATCTTCGACGGGAAGACGGCGGTCTCGGGGGCGCACGAGCCCGAGACCCTGCTGGACGCGATTGCCCGGGCGCGCGCGTGAGACTCGTCGACTAGAACGCGTCGTCCCACGACACCGACAGCCGGATCGCGGAGTTGATGAGCCCGACCATGCTGTAGGTCTGCACGAAGTTGCCCCACAGCTCGCCCGTCGCCGGATGCACGTGCTCGGCGAGCAGGCCGTGCCGGTTGCGGCACGCGAGGAGGCGGTGAAGAGCGCGCGCGCCTCGTCGCGCCGGCCCACGCTGGCCAGCGCGTCGACCAGCCAGAACGAGCACACGAGGAATGCGTTCGACGGCGCGCCGAAATCGTCGTGCTCGACGTAGCGGAACACGAAGTCGCCGCGCTTCAGGTCGCGCTCGATCGCCGTGACGGTGGCGACGTAGCGCGGGTCGTCGGCCGGCAGGAAGTTGAGCTCGGCCAGCAGCAGCAGGCTCGCGTCGAGCGCATCGCCGCCGGCCGCGGACACGAACGAGTTGAGGTCGGTCGTTCCAGCAGTTGCGCCTCGACGAACGCGCGGATGCGGTCGGCCTCGCCGCGCCAGCGGCGCGCGCGTTCGGCGAGCCCCAGCCGCGTCGGCGATGCGCGCGAGCCGGTCGCAGGCGGCCCAGCACATCACGCTCGAGAACGTGTGCACGCGCGTCGAGCCGCGCAGCTCCCACAGTCCCGCGTCGGCCTGGTCGTGCATGGCGATCGCACGCTCGCCCGAGCGGCTCCAGGCGCTCGAAGAGGCCGACGTCGCCGCGATGCGTCAGTCGCTCGTCGAAGAACACGTGCGTGGCCGCGAGGATCGCGGACCCGTAGACGTCGTGCTGGATCTGCCGCCACGCGTCGTTGCCGACGCGCACCGGTCCCATGCCGCGATAGCCGGGCAGCGCATCCTCGGTGCGCTCGGTCGAGCTCGCCGCTGCCGCTGATGCGATAGACGGGCTGGATGGGCCCGTCGCTCGCCGCCGCGGCGATGCCGACCAGGTACTGCAGGTAGCGCTCCATCGTGCTGGTCGCGCCGAGGCGATTGAGCGCGTTGACGACGAAATAGCCGTCGCGCAGCCAGCAGTGGCGGTAGTCCCAGTTGCGGCCGGAGGACGGCGCTTCCGGCACCGACGTGGTCATCGCCGCGATGATCGCGCCGGTGTCGTCGAACGCGTTGAGCTTGCAGCGTGATCGCCGCGCGGATGACCGCCGACTGCCACTCGAACGGGATCGCGAGGCCGCGCACCCATTCGCGCCAGTGCTCGAGCGTCTGCTCGACGAAGTGCCGGCCGAGCTCCGGGAGGTGCTCGGGAATCGATCTCGTCGGCACCGAGCAGGAGGGTGACCGCGTCCTCGACGAAGAACGGCCGCTCCTCGAGCACCGCCGTGATCGACGCGTCGGTGGTGAGGCGCAGCGTCATGTCCTCGCCGACGTAGCGCACGTGATGGCTGCCGGTGGTGACCTGCGGCTGCGCGCGGCCCCACTGGAACGCCGGCCGCAGGCGCGTGACGATCCGCGGGCTGCCGGCAAGGCGGCGCACGCGCCGGAGCGAGCGTCATCGGCTGGTGCAGCCGTCCGTGATGCTGGAAACGCGGCGCGCAATCGGTGATCTCGATCGACGCCGCCGCTGCGGTCGGTGAGCCGCGTCGACGAGCACCGCGGTGTTGTCGAGCGTACGACTGCGACGACTCGACGCCGTCGACCAGTTCGATCGCCCACACGCCGCGCGCGCCTGCGGCAGCGGCGCGGTGTCGAGCAGCGCGCAGAACACGGGATCGCCGTCGAAGCGCGGAAAGCAGCACCAGACGATGTTCGCGCGCTCGTCGACCAGCGCACCGATGCGTCCGTTGCCGATCAACGCGAGGTCGAGGGAGCGTGTCGTGGTCAGGCCGTGCCCGTGGTGTCGAGGGAATGGATGGCCTCCGAGCTGATCGGCGCCAGCAGCCAGCGCTTCACGGCGGCGGAGTCGGGAAGGCGGAAGCGCGCGGCGGTGCGACCGGGGCCGACCTTGATCGTCCAGCCGCCCAGGCGCTCGACGGCCGCGAAGCCGTGCTCGTCCGTGAGGTCGTCGCCGACGAACACCGGCAGGCGGCCCGCGAACGGCTGCCTCCGCCATGAAGTCGTCGATCGCGGTGCCCTTGTCGCGACCCTCGGGCCGCACTTCGAGCAGCATCTTGCCGGCCTGCAGTTCGTAGCCCGCGTAGTCGGCGCCGTGCGCGAGCGAGCGGCGCAGCGTGCGATGGACGAGGGCGGCGAGCTGCGGCGCGGTACGGTAATGCAGCGCTATCGTCGCGCCCTTGTCCTCCAGCAGCAGCTGCGGATGGCGCTTGGCGAGCCCGCGCAGCAGCTTGCGCAGGCGCGCCTGCGTGTCCTTCACCGGCGCATGCAGGTGGATGACGCCGGCGGCGTCGCGACGCTCGGAGCCGTGCTGCCCGGCGATCGGCAGCCGCAACCCGGGGAAGAGCCGGTCGGCGCTGGTGATCGCGCGGCCGGTGATCAGCGCGACCGCACCGTCCAGCTCGCCGGTGATGCGCGGCAGCGCCACGGCGATCTCCTGGTCGATGCGAACGGCGTCGGGCAGGTCGGCGAACTCGGCGAGCGTCCCGTCGATGTCGAGGAAGAGCGCGCAATCGCTGCCGAGCGGCGGCGGCGGCGGACGGACGAACCGTGCGGGCCGCGGCGTGTCGAGTGGGGTGGTCATTGCGAGGATCAGGCAGCTGGGAGCCAGCATGCGGTCGCGAAACCGCTTGCGCTGGCGCATGGCCGCCGCGTCGAGCAGCATGCGGCCTGCCCAGCGATAGACGTTGAACTCGCGGATGATGTTGCGCATGAGGCGCATGCGGTCGCGCTGCTCGTCCACCGACATCGCGAGCGCGTCGCGCAGCGCGGTCGCGCATTCGTCCGCGTCGTACGGATTGACAATGAGGGCCTCGGGGAGTTCGCGCGAGGCGCCGGCGAACTGCGACAGGATCAGCACCCCCTGCTCGTCGTCGTGCGCGGCGACGTATTCCTTGGCGACGAGGTTCATGCCGTCGTGCAGGCTAGATCACGAAGCAGATGTCGGCGGCGCGATGGTGCTCGTAGACCGAGTCCGGCTCGTGGTGTTCCGCGAGCAGGACGATCGGCGGGTGCGCCGCGTCGGGAAACCGCGCGTTGATCGCCTCGACCTGGCGTTTCACCCGGTTCGCGTAGTCCTGGTAGTCGTCGATGGTGCTCGCGCGTCGGCGCCGCGATCTGCACGAAGGTGAAGCGGCCCACCCATTCCGGATGCAGCTCGAAAAGACGCGCGACGGCGTTGAAGCGCTCGATGATGCCCTTGGTGTAGTCGAGGCGGTCGATGCCGATGCCGAGCTTGTGGTCGCGCGGGAGGTTCAAGCGGACGCGCACGCGCTCGCGCGCCTCGTCGATCGGCGCCGCGCTCGCGAGCGGCGCGGGTGGCCACTCGATCGAGATCGGATAGCGGTGCACGGCCGTGCGCTCGCCGCCGTACACGACGGTGAAGGTCTCGCGGTCGATGCGCGCCTCGAGGAAGCGGTCGATCGACTCGAGGAAGTTGTTGACGTGGAACTGGGTGTGGAAGCCCATGATGTCGCTGCCCAGCATGCCGTCGAGGAGCTCGACGCGCCACGGGCAGATGGCGATCGACTCCGGGTTCGGCCAGGGGATGTGCCAGAACGTGATGATGGTCGCCTTGGGGAGCCGCTGGCGGATCATGCGCGGCAGGAGCGCGAAGTGATAGTCCTGCACCAGCACCACGGGGTCGTCGCCGTGCGCCTCGGCGACCACCGCGTCGGCGAACTTCGCGTTCACGGCGCGGTACTGCTCCCAGTCCTCGGAGCGGAACGTGGGACGCACGTGCGCGATGTGGCACAGCGGCCACAGGCCCTCGTTGGCGAAGCCGTCGTAGTAGCCCTTCACTCTCCTCCGCCGACAGCCACACGCGGCGGATGCTGGTATGCCGGATGGTCCGGCGGCACGGCGACGCGGTCGTTCTTGTCGACGATCTCGCGGTCGGCGCTGCCGCTGCCGTGCGCGATCCAGGTGCCGGAGCACGCGCGCATCACCGGCTCGAGCGCGGTGACGAGGCCGCTCGCCGGGCGCTGCACGCGCACGCCGGCCGGCGTCTTCACGTGGATGTACGGCTCGCGGTTGGAAACGATGATGATGTCGTTGCCGCGCATCTCGCCGCGCAGCACGGCGCGCAGCGTGTCCTGCGTCCAGCGCTGCTGCGATTCGTCGGTCGGTCGGAACTGGTGCTCGAGCTCGCGCAGGAGCGCCTGCACGTCGCGCGCGATCGGGCGCAACTCCGGCGCCGTGCCGCGCGGACGGGCGCAGGATGCCTTCGCCGCGCAGGAGCGCGCGCAGGCCGGCGACCCACCCGCGCCACGAGAGCTGCGCGATCACCACGGTGATGAGCGCGACGCTTGCCGCAAGCGCGGCGAAGAACCAGAAGAGATAGCGGCGCGTCTCCTCGCTGCGGCGCTCGATGAAGCTCATGTCGTGCACGAGGATGAGGTCGGCGCGCTCTCGCCGGTGTCGGTGGCGAGCGGGCGCACTGCGACGTGCACGACGCCCTTGGCGGTGCGCAGCAGGTGCTCGCCGGCGGTGAGGTACGGCGCGAGCGCGCCGCACTTGATCTCGCCGGGAAACGCGCCGGTCGCGATCGGCGTCGCCCTGCCCGGCGAGGCACAGGCCCGACGGCGTACAGCCGCTCGTCGTTGGTCAGGCGCTGGAAGTAGGTGAGGATGCGCAGCGGCGAGTTCGCCTTCAGCATCTCCTCGAGCGGTTCCTGCACGGTGTTGGCGATGAGCGTTGCTGCGCATGTCGAGGTCGCGCACGAACCAGCGCGTGGTCAGCGTGTCGACGAGCGGCACCGCCGCGTACGCGAAGAGCGCGAGCGCGACGAGCAGCGGGATGAGGAAGCGAAGCGAGAGGCGCATGGGGCAAGCCGCCGCTTAGTCCGCGGGCATCGGGGGCGAATCCTACGATACCGCGCGGCGCGCGCGGCGCCCACGCCCGTCCAGGCGCGCCGGGCTTGTAAGACTTGTCCTACACGACTGCCCTGCGTGAAGGGCGCGCGAGGCCTACAAATTGGCCGGTCGTCAAACGCCCGTCTCGGCGAAGCCGGCACCGAGCGCGCGCAGCTCGGCGATGGCGTCGTCGTCGAAGCCCCAGTCGGCGAGCGCCGGCGCGCCGCCCTGGCCGCGCTCCGGCGGTGCGCCGCGCACCTCGCCCGGCGTGCGCGAGAAGCGCGGCGCCGGCGCGGGCTGCGCGACGCCGCCGACGGTGACGAACGCGCCGCGCGCCTGCGCGTGCGGGATGCGCTGCCGCCTCGCGCGAACGTGAGCACCGGCGCGACGCAGGCGTCCGATGCCGCGAAGACGCGCGCTCCACTCGTCGCGCGTCCGCGTCGCGAACGCCGCCGCCAGTCGCGCACGCAACCCGGCCAGCCCGGCGCGGTCGTGCTGCGCCGGCAGCGGCTCGCGGGATCGAGGCCCAGGCGCTGCAGCAGCTCGGCGTAGAACTTGGGCTCGATGGCGCCCACCGCGACGTAGCTTGCCGTCGCGCGTCGCGTAGGAGTCGTACCACGGCGCGCCGCGCGTCGAGCACGTTGTCGCCGCGCTCGTCGCTCCAGCTGCCGCGCCGCGCGCATGCCGGCGAACATCGTCGTCAGCAGCGACGCGCCCTCGACCATCGCCGCGTCGACGACCTGCCCGCGGCCGGAGCGCCGCGCCTCGAACAGCGCGCAGGCGAGGCCGAAGCCGAGCAGCATGCCGCCGCCGCCGAAGTCGCCGACCAGGTTGAGCGGCGGCACCGGCGGGCCGCCCGCGCGGCCGATCGCGTGCAGCGCGCCGGAGAGCGCGATGTAGTCGATGTCGTGCCCGGCGCGCGCGCTCAGCGGACCGTCCTGGCCCCAGCCCGTCATGCGGCCGTAGACGAGCCTCGGGTTGCGCGCGAGCAGCACCTCGGGACCCAGGCCCAGGCGCTCCATCACGCCGGGACGGAAGCCTTCGATGAGCGCGTCGGCGCGCTCGCGAGCAGCGCAGCGCCGCCGCGACGGCCGTGCGGCGACTTGAGGTCGAGCGTGACGCGAGCGGCGGCCGCGCAGCATCACGTCGTGACCGGCGCTCGCGGCTCGAAGCCGAGCTGCGGATCCTCCGGCCGATCGACGAGCAGCACGTCGGCGCCCATGTCCGCGAGCAGCATGCCGCAGAACGGTCCGGGGCCGATCGCCTCGAACTCGAGGACGCGGACGCCGGTGAGCGGTCCCATGGCGATGGCTGCCGGGCGCGTCCGTTCGGCGGCGGATCACGCCACGGCGACACGCCCGCGGCGGCGGCCGAGGGCGTTCCAGCCGAGGATCGCGAACACGATGGCCAGCCCGACGATGTTCGGCCAGAACTGGTTGAACACGAGCACGAGCCCCGCGAGCGTCAGGGCGACCTTTTCGGCACGGTTGAGCGGCGCGCGGAAGTAGCCGATGTACGCGGCCGACAGCGCCGCGATGCCGACGACGCCGCAGAACGCGGCGGACAGGAACGACGTCCACGTGAAGTCGATGAACAGCAGCGCCGGCGTGTAGACGAACATGAACGGCACCAGCGCCTTGCCCATCGACAGCCGGAACGCGGTGAGCCCGGTGCGCATCGGCTCCGATCCCGCGATGCCGGCCGCCGCGTACGCCGCGAGCGCCACCGGCGGCGTGACGTCCGCCAGCACGCCGTAGTAGAAGACGAAGAAGTGCGTCGCGATCAGCGGGACGCCGAGCGTGCCGAGCGCGGGCGCGGCGATCGACGCGAGGATGATGTAGGTCGGCGTCGTCGGCACGCCGGTGCCCATCATGATGCAGGCGATCGCGACGAACAGCAGGCCGAAGAAGACCTTGCCGCTGGTGTCGGTGAAGAGGCTGAACGGGTCGATGGCGTTGAACGCCGTCGGCCACCGTTGCCGGCGAGCTCGACGACCGCGCCGGAGAACTTGAAGCCGAGCCCCGACAGCGTGAGCGTGCCGAGGATCAGGCCGACGCAGGCGCAGGCGGCGCCGATGGCGAGCGCGTACTTGGCGCCTTCCTCGAGCCCCGCGATCAGCGGCTTCCACGTCAGCGTCTGGCCCTGCAGCCGGTGGTTGCCGAACTTGCGCGCGATCATCGGGATGTACGAGCACACGAAGCACAGCACGATGCCCCAGAACGCCGACAGGAACGGCGTGAAGTCGAGCAGCAGCATCGTGACGAGCGCGATCAGCGGGAACACGAGATGCCAGCTCGAGCCCATCACCGCGGAGAGCTTCGGGATCAGGTGCGCCTCCACGCCGAGGAGCCGCAGGCGCTTCGCCTCGAAGTGCACCATCAGCAGGCACGCGAAGTAGTGGAACAGCGCCGGCACGATGGCGATGAGCACGAGCTCCTTGTACGGCACGCCGAGCAGCTCGGCCATCACGAACGCCGACGCGCCCATCACGGGCGGCGTGACCTGCCCGCCGCACGACGCGGAGGCCTCGACGGCGCCGGCGAAGCGCGGCGAGAAGCCGTACTTCTTCATGAGCGGGATGGTGAGCGAGCCCGTCGTCACCGCGTTGGCGACCGCCGAGCCGGAGATCATGCCGAAGAGGCCCGAGGAGACGACGCACACCTTGGCCGGCCCGCCGGAGAAGCGTCCCGGCGACGATCGTGGCGAGCTCCATGAACAGGCGGCCGAGGCCCGTCATCTGCGCGAGCACGCCGAACAGCACGAAGTGGAACACGTAGGTCGCGACCACGCCCACCGCGATGCCGTAGATGCCCTCGGTGCCCGACGTAGATGTGGTTGACCACGCGCACGACGCTGTAGCCGCGGTGCGCGAGCACGCCCGGCATGTGGCGGCCGAGGAGCGCGTAGAGCAGGCACGCCATGCCGATCATCGGCAGCAGCGGCCCCATCGTGCGCCGCGACGCCTCCATCACCATGATGATCGCGAGCACGCCCATCATGTAGTCCTGCGCGATGGGCGCGCCGACGCGGCGGATGAAGATGTCGTCGAAGAAGACGAGCTGGTAGAGCGAGACGCCCGCCGCGCGCCAGCGCGAGCGGCCAGTCGATGACGCGAAGTGCGGTCGCCGTAGCCGCCGTACTGCTTGACCGGGCAGCGTGAGCGCGACGAGGAACGCGACGAGCGCCGAGGTACGCGGCGCCGTTCTTGAGCTCGCCCGACTCGGTGAGCCGGTCGACCAGGTCCCACGCCGAGATAGAGGTAGAACGCGGCGAACGCGAGCGCCCAGCCCCAGTCCTTCGCGATGCCGCGCGCGGTGGCCGCCGGCGACGGCCGCGGGAACACGAGGAAGATGAGGCCCAGCACCAGCGCCAGGTGGAACGCGCGGTGCTTGATCTCGACCAGCAGGCCGAAGCCGGCGGTGTAGATGTGGAAGCTCGACAGCACGACGGCGATCGTCGTGACGATGAGCCCGACCGGGCCGACCAGCTTGCGGAAGTTCGACTCGTGGTCGAACTGCTTGATCAGCCGCGCCTGCTGCTCGGCCGACACCGTCTCGATGGTGTCGGCCAGCGTGCCGCCGTGCGGGTGCGTGCCGGTCATGTCAGCGGGCGGGACAGCGCGTGGCCGGTGGCATGCAGCGCGACCGCGCGGTTGCCGAAGGCCGCGAGGTCGACGCTGCGCGCGCCGATCAGCGAGCCGCGGCGACTGGTCGCGATGCACGCGCATCACGATCTCCGGGAAGCGGCGCGCCAGCGTCATCACCATCGTCGCCGTCGCGCTGCGCGAACGTGCCGCCGGCATCGGGCTCTGTCGGCAGGCCGGGCCCGTGCTGCACGAAGTCGATCTCCGTCTGCACGATGGCGTCGCCCTCGACGCGGTAGCGCTCGACCACCGGCGTGCGCGTGACCGAGTGCACGTAGGTGACGGCGAACGTGGCGTCGGGCGCGTCGGCGATCACCAGCGCACGTGCCGCGTCGTCGCGCCAGGCGTCGACGCGCACGCACGCGGCGCCGGCGGCCGTCGCCAGCGCACGAGGCCGGTCGCCAGCGCCGCAAGCGCCGCCCGACGAGGACGTGCGCTCATCGCGGGCAGCGCCGGCGCGAGTGCAGCGCGGAGCCTTCGGCCGCGGGCCGGCATCGCGTCCCTCGCTGCGTCGCCCGTCGGAATGCCGAGGCAAGCCTTGCGGCTGCCATGTCACTTGATGAGGCCCTTCTCGCGGTAGTACCGCTCGGCGCCCGGATGCAGCGGGATCGACACCGACTGGAGCGCCGTCTTGAGCGAGATCTCCTTGCCCTTCGGATGCACCTGCCCGAGCGTCTCGGTGTTCTCGAACAGCGCCTTCGTCACTTCGTACGCCATCTGGTCGGTCACGCCGTCGTGCGTCGCCCAGATCGCCATCACCGCGAGCGTGTTCACCGGCGCCGTCTGGCCCTTGTACGTGTTCGGCGGCAGCTGCACGTTGGCGTAGTAGGGCTGCTTCTTGCGCAGCGCCTCGATCTCGGGGCCGGCGAGCGGCACGATGCGGATGTCGCGCGCGTTGGCGAGGTCGGAGATCGACGACGTCGGGCGCGCCCGCGGTGATCAGCGACGCGACGAGGTTGCCGTCCTTGATCTTGTCGACCGACTGCGTGAACGACGACAGGTCCTCGCCGACGTCCTTGCGCGTCATGCCGTACGCCTCGAGGAGGTCGCCCAGGAGCTGCCACTGGCCCGAACCCGGCGAGCCGGACGACACCGACTTGCCCTTGAGGTCCTTCATGCTCATCACGTTCGCCGACGCGAGCGTGACGAGCTGCACCTGCTCGGGATAGAGCGCGCCCAGCGCGCGCAGGTTCTTGAGCGGCTTGCCCTCGAATTGCCCGGTTGCCCTTGTACGCGGCGTCGAGGATGTCGGCGGCGACGAACGCGCTCTCGATGTCCTTGCGGCCGAGCAGCTGCGCGTTGCCGACCGAGGCGCCCGACGTCTCGGCGGTGGCGGCGAGCTTCTTGCCGCCGATCGTCACCTTGTTGGAGATGAGCTGCGCGAGCATGCCGCCCAGCGGGTAGTAGGTGCCGCCGGTGCCGCCGGTGGCGATGCCGAAGAAGACGCGCTCCTGCGCGAGTGCGGCGGTGGCGAAGGCTACGCCGGCCACGAGCGCGGTCGCGGCGAGTCGGGTGCGTAGGGCCATGGAATTCTCCTGTTGTCGTTGGGCGGGCGGCCGCGCGAGCACGCGGCCGGGTGCAGTATGCCGAATCGGGTGAAACGGCGCCATGTGGCGCTAACGTCGCGCCATCGTCTCGTCGAGCCGGTCCGACATGCGCGCGAGGAAGAGCGTACGCGCCGGCATCACGCAGTGGAGGGCGGATCGCTGTCGACGAGCGGCGGCGACCTGCGCGTCCTAGGAGACGGCGCCCGCGCCGTAGCGGCCGGCGAGCAGATTGCCCGCGGCGAAGCGGTCGAGCGCATACGGCGCAAGCGGGACGATCGGTGGGCAGGCCGAGCGCGCTTTGCGCGAGCAGGCGGCCGATGATCGGCGAGAGCTTGAAGCCGTGGCCGGAGAAGCCGTAGGCGATCTGCAGGCCGTCGATGCCGGGCACCGGACCGAGCACCGGATTCCAGTCGGGGGTCACGTCGTACACGCCGGTCCACGACGCGGCCAGCCCGGCCTCGCCGAACACCGGCATGCGCGGTGCGCGACCTGCTCGCCGATGCTCCGCGACGTGGTCGAGCGGCACGTCGGCCTGCTCGGTGTCCGGCGCGGCGATCGTCTCGCCCTCGTTGCCGTCGCCGACCAGCAGCTGCGTGCCGCCGTAGCTGCGCATGTAGAGCTTGCCGGGCGACGCCAGGTCCTTCAGCATCGGCAGCGTGCGCGGGTAGGGCACCGGCGCCTCGAGCGTGAACACCGCGTGCCGCGACAGCGTGAGCGGCAGGTCGATGCCGGTCCACGCGGCGAGCTCGCGCGTCCAGATGTTCTGCGCGCTGACGACGGCGCCCGCGGCGAACGCGCCCTGCGTCGTCGTCGACGCCGGTGACGCGGCCGGCGGCGTCGCGCACGAGTCCGGTGACGGCCGACGCCTTCGCGCAGCGTGGCGCCGAGGCGCCGCGCGTTGCGCGCGAACGCCGTCAGCGTGAGGTAGGCGTCGGCGTAGCCCGGATCGGGCTCCCAGCCGACGGCGGCGATGTCGTCGAGCTGCAGCAGCGGATGGATCGCGCCGCGCTTCGTCGAGCGTCGATCTCGCGCGCGTCGAGGCCGACGCCGCGCTCGACGGCCAGCGTCTCGCGCAGCGCGGCGGCGCGCGCGCCTTCGCGGTGCGACGATCATGAGGCCGCAGCGCGTGAAGCCGGCGTCGGCCTCGGCGTCGCCCAGGTAGTCGGCGAAGTCGCTCGAAGATCGCGAGGCCCTGCTGCGCCAGCGCGACGTTCTCGGGCACCGAGTAGTGCGTGCGCACGATGCACGACGACTGCGCGGTCGTGCCGCCGCCCAGCGTGACCGCGCTCGAGCAGCAGCACGCGCGCGGCCGCCGAAGCGGGCGAGGTGATAGGCGATCGACACGCCGATCACGCCGCCGCCGATCACGATGGTGTCGTAGCTTTCCATGAGAGGGCGTCGCGAAGCAGACAATGCATGATACTGCGGCGCGGTCTCAGTCGCCGCGCACGAGCCTGCGCGCCAGCGCGCGCTGGCGCTCGGCGAGCAGCGGCACGTCGACGGTCTGCAGCGTGCCGTCGGCGATCACGACGCGGCCGTGGATCACCGACAGCGCGACGCGCGCGGGCGCGCAGAACACGAGCGCCGCGAGCGGATCGTGGCCGGCGCCGGCGAAGCCGACGTCGTCCAGGTCGAACGCGACGACGTCGGCGGCCATCCCCGGCGCGAGCTGGCCGATGTCGTCGCGGCCCAGCACGCGCGCGCCGCCGCGCGTCGCGATGCGCAGCGCCTCGCGCGCGGTGAGCGCGGCGGGGCCGCAGCCCACGCGCTGCAGCAGCAGCGCCTGCCGCGCTTCGGCGAGGAGGTGCGACGAGTCGTTGGACGCCGAGCCGTCGACGCCCAGCCCCACCGGCACGCCGGCGTCGAGCATGCGCCGCACCGGCGCGATGCCCGACGCCAGGCGCATGTTCGACGACGGGCAGTGCGCGACGCCGGTGCCCGTGCGCGCGAAGAGGTCGATGCCCTGCGCGTCGAGCTTCACGCAGTGCGCGTGCCACACGTGCGCGCCGGTCCAGCCGCTGTCGCTCCGCGTATTGCGCCGGCGTGCAGCCGAAGTGCGCGCGCGAGTACGCGACGTCGTTGTCGCTTTCCGCGAGGTGCGTGTGCAGCCGCACGCCGTAGGCGCCGCGGCCAGCGCCGCGGTCTCGCGCATCAGGTCCCGCGACACCGAGAACGGGGAGCAGGGCGCCGCCGCGACGCGCAGCATCGCGTGCCGGCCGGCGTCGTGGTACGTCTCGATGACGCGGCGCGTGTCGCGCAGGATCGCGTCCTCGCGCTCGACCAGCGCGTCCGGCGGCAGGCCGCCGGCGGATTCGCCGACGCTCATCGCGCCGCGGCACGCGTGGAAGCGCAGGCCCAGCGTGCGCGCGGCCTCGATCGTGTCGTCGAGCCGGCCGCCGTTCGGATACAGGTACAGGTGGTCGCTCGCCGTGGTGCAGCCCGACAGCATGAGCTCGGCCATCGCGACCTGCGCCGACACGTTGAGCATCTCGGGCGTCAGCCGCGCCCATACCGGATACAGCGCGCGCAGCCACCCGAAGAGCTCGGCGTCCTGCGCGGCCGGCAGCGCGCGCGTGAGCGTCTGGAAGAAGTGGTGATGCGTGTTGACGAGTCCCGGGCAGCACGACCATGCCGCGGCAGTCGATGACTTCGTCGGCCGTGCGCGGGCAGCGCCGCCGATCGCGCCGACGGCCTCGATGACGTGGCCCCGCACGAGCACGCCGCCATCGGCGATCTCGCGGTTGCCGTCGTCCATCGTCGCGACGAGCGTCGCGTTGCGCGAGCAGCAGCGTGCGGGGATGCGCCATCGCGTCACTCTACCCGATGCCGCCGATGTGGGAGGGCAGGCGGGACCCCGGTTCGCCGGGGCCGGCCAGCGCGGCGGGCCGCGACCCCCTCGTGCCGGAGCGCGGGCCCAATGCGATAATAGACAAGGCCGTTGCCGCCTATGCCCAGGGTCGCGTTCACCATGCCCAGCCGTTGGTCGTTGCCGTTCCTGCTCGCGCTGTGCGCCGTCGTGCTCGCCGGCTGCGCCACGCGGCCGATCAACGCGCCCATCACCGAGGTCAACCGCAACGGCGGCTACCGCTTCCAGACGCGCCAGCTCCACGACCAGGACAAGCGAGAACCTCGTCATCCTCGCGTTCTCCGGCGGCGGGACGCGCGCGGCGGCGTTCTCGTTCGGCGTGCTCGAGGAATTGCGGCGCACCGAGATCGTCAATGCGAAGGGCAGGCAGGTGCGCCTGCTCGACGAGGTCGACGTGATCACCGGCGTGTCCGGCGGCAGCTTCACCGCGCTCGCGTACGGCCTGTACGGCGACGAGCTGTTCGACGTCTACGAGGAGCGGTTCCTCAAGCGCGACGTGCAGGGCGAACTGCTGTCCCGGTTCCTGAGCCCGAAGAACTGGTCGGCGCTGTGGTCCGAAGGCTGGGGCCGCTCGGAGATGGCTGCCGAGATGTACGATCGAGCATCCTGTTCCGTGGCGCGACGTTCCGCGACCTCGACCGCCGCGACGGGCCGCTGATCGTCGCCACGGCGACCGACATCTCGACCGGCTCCCGGCTCGCGTTCGCGCAGACGGACTTCGACCTCATCTGCTCCGACCTGGACTCGGTGCCGCTGTCGCGCGCGGCCGCCGCGTCGTCCGCGGTGCCGCTCGTGCTGTCGCCGGTCACGCTCAACAATTACGGCGGAACCTGCGGCTGGAAGCTCCCCGGCTGGGCGCAGGCGATGCGCGACAACGACAAGCGGGCCCGACCGGCGGGGCGCGCGCTGCAGCGGATGAAGGAGCTCGCAGGCCTTCCAGGACAGCGCGAACCGTCCCTACCTGCACATGGTCGACGGCGGCCTCGTCCGACAATCTCGGCATGCGCAGCGTGCTCGAGACGTTCGAGGAACTCGAGGCCGCGCGCTCGCTGCGGCGAACGACCCGTCTCGACCAGGTCAAGCGCATCGTGGTGATCGTCGTGAATTCGCTGTCGGTGCCGAAGACCGACTGGGACACGCCACGCGCGTCCGCCGAACGACCTGGTGATCCTGCTCAAGGCGACCGGCGTGCCGATCGACCGCTACTCGTACGAGGCCGTCGAGCTCCTGAAGGACATCATCGCGCGGTGGAAGACGCTGCGCGCGCTCCGCGAGTCCCGGGTGCTCCAGGTCGGCGCGTCCGGCAACCTGCCGGCACGCGCTGAACGTGCCCGACATCGAGATCTATCGCGATCGACGTCTCGTTCGACGCGCTGCGACGACCGGACCGAGGTCGAGTACCTCAACGACCTGCCGACGTCGTTCGTGCTGCCGAACGAGGCGGTCGACCGCCTGCGCGCAGCGGCCGGAACGATCATCGGTGCAGTCGCCGGAGTTCCAGCGTCTCCTGCGCGACATCGGGGCGCGGGTCGTGCCGAAGGCGCAGGCGACGCCGACCACGCCCACGTTTCCGGCGCGCGGCCGACTGACGATGCCGGCACCGGCACCCGCATTGCGAAGCGCGCGCGCACCGCACCGGCCATGCCCATGAACGCACCGCGCGGTCGATCCGGAACTCGAGCCACCGCCTGTTCGCGCTGCAGCGCGCCGCGTTCGCGCGCGAGCGCTATCCCGACGCGCGCACGCGCGACGACCGCCTCGCGCGCCTCGAAGCGCGCTCGTGCGCGACAACGAGGACGCGCTTCGCCGCAGGCGGTCGACAGCGACTTCGGCGACCGCTCCGAGCACGAGACGCGGCTCGCCGAGCTCTACATCGTCGCGTCGGAGGCCGCGGACGCGCAGGCCAACCTGCGCAAGTGGATGCGGCCGCGAGCGCGTGTCGCACGCCGCTGCACCTGCATGCCGGGCCGCGCGCTCATCGAGCGCCAGCCGCTCGGCGTGGCCGGCATCATCAGCCCGTGGAACTACCCGGTGCAGCTCGCGCTCGCGCCGGCGATCGGCGCGCTCGCCGCCGGCAACCGCGTGATGCTGAAGCCGTCGGAGGTCACGCCCGCGACGTCGGAGCTGCTGCGCGAGCTGGTCGCGGAGCACTTCGCCGAGGACGAGTTCGCGGTCGTGCTCGGCGATGCCGAGGTCGGGCGCGCCGCTTCCCGCAGCTGCCGTTCGACCACCTGTTCTTCACCGGCTCGACCGCGGTCGGGCGGCTCGTCGCGCGCGCGGCGGCCGCGAACCTCACGCCGGTGACGCTCGAGCTGGGCGGCAAGTCGCCGGCGCTCGTCGCGCCCGACGCCGACCTCGCGCTGCGCGGCGCCGCGGCTCATGTCGGGCAAGCTGCTCAACGCCGGCCAGACGTGCATCGCGCCGGACTACGCGCTGGTGCCCGAAGCGCACCGCTCGACGCGTTCGTCGCGGCGATCGAGAAGGCCGCGCACGCGCTGTATCGCGTCGTTCGCGGACAATCCCGACTACACGGCGCATCGTCAACGAGCGCCACTTCCGCCGGCTGACCGGCCTCGTCGACGACGCGCGCGCGCAAAGGTGCGCGCATCGTCGCTGCTCAACCCGGCGCGACGAGAAGCCGCGACCCGGCGTCGCGCAAGCTGCTGCCGACGCTGCTGCTCGGGCGTCGACGACGACATGGCGGTGATGCGGGAGGAGATCTTCGGGCCGCTGCTGCCGATCGAGACCTACCGCACGCTCGACGAGGCGATCGCACGCATCAACGCGCGGCCGCATCCGCTCGCGTTCTACTACTTCGGCCGCGAGGGCGCGCGCGCGGCAAGGTGCTGCGCGAGACGCTCGCGGGCGGCGTCACGGTCAACGACACGCTGTGGCACTTCGCGCACAAGAACCTGCCGTTCGGCGGCGTCGGCGCGTCGGGGTCCGGCGCGTATCACGGCGAGGCGAGCTTCCTCACGTTCACGCACCGCAAGCCCGTGTTCGTGCAGCCGCGGCTGGCGGCGGCGAAGCTGCTCTATCCGCCGTACGGCGGCGCGTTCGAGAAGGTGCTGAAGCTGCTGCGGCGGCTCAATACCTGAGCGCGCACTGCCGACGGCTCAGATCCCCGGCGTCGCCAGGACCTCGTTCATCCGCTCGCCGCGCTCGTACACGATGTGCGCGCGGCCGACCAGCAGCGGGTCGACCTCGCCGATGCGCTGCGACGTCCTTCGCCTTGTACGGAAACGAGTGCAGCAGGAAGCGCAGCGCGTTCAGGCGCGCGCGCTTCTTGCAGTCGGACTTGATCACCGTCCACGGCGCGTCGGCGGTGTCGGTGTGGAAGAACATCGCCTCCTTCGCCTTGGTGTAGTCGTCCCACTTGTCGAGCGACGCCATGTCGACGGGCGAGAGCTTCCACTGCTTCAGCGGATGCGCCTCGCGCTCGCGGAAGCGCCGCCGCTGCTCCTCGTGGCTCACCGAGAACCAGAACTTGATGAGGTGGATGCCGCTGTGCACGAGGTTGCGCTCGAACTCCGGCGCCTGGCGCATGAACTCCAGGTATTCGTGGTCGGTGCAGAAGCCCATCACGCGCTCCACGCCCGCGCGGTTGTACCAGGAGCGGTCGAACAGCACGATCTCGCCGCTGCGTGGGCAGGTGCTGGACGTAGCGCTGGAAGAACCACTGGCCGCGCTCGGCGTCGGTCGGCTTCTCCAGCGCGACCACGCGCGCGCCGCGCGGATTCAGGTGCTCCATGAAGCGCTTGATCGTGCCGCCCTTGCCGGCGGCGTCGCGGCCCTCGAACAGCACGACGACCTTCTGCCCGCTCGTCCTTGACCCACGCCTGCAGCTTCAGCAGCTCCACCTGCAGCTGGTACTTCTGCTTCTCGTAGCTCTTGCGCGGCAGCAGGTACTTGTACGGGTACCCGCCGCTGCGCCAGTCGTCGGCGAGCTCCTCGTCGAGCGCCCTTTCGCTCGCGCCTTCCGGCGCGCCCTTCACTTTCAGGAGGCCCGCGCGCGAGCGACTTCGCATCCTCCGGCGAGCGGCCGGCGAGGATGTCGGCGAGCGCGTTCGTCTCCGCGAGCGTGGCGGCGGCCACGCTGGTCGCCGACGGTCGCGCGCTCGACGACGGCGGGACTCGACGTCGGACCGACGTCGCCGGCCTTCACGCGGCGCGGACGCACCGATTTCTGCGTCGGCACGGGCTTCAGCTTGCGGACGCGAGGCTTGGTGGGATTGGACTTGGCGGCAGTCATGCTGACGTGTGAGTTGTACGTGTCCCGGTCACTTGGACGAGGGCAGCTTCCCGACCACGCCCTCGACGTAGTAGTCCATCTTCGACAGGTCGTCGTCCGTGATCGTCTTGCCCGCCGCCAGCCGCTCCTTGCCCGTGTTGTCCTTCATCGGGCCCGTGAACGGACTGAGCTTGCCGGCCGCGATCTCGGCCTCGGCCTTCTTGACGAGCTCCTGCACGTCCGCCGGCACGACCTTGTTGAACGGCGCCAGCTTGATCATGCCGTCCTTGATGCCGCCCCACACGTTGTCCTGCTGCCACTTGCCGTCGATCGACCGACTGCGCGACCTTCGTGTAGTAGTCGCCCCAGTGGTGCGTGACCGCGGTCAGCTGCGCGTTCGGGCCGTACTTCGACATGTCGGAGTGGTAGCGCGATCGCGTACACCTTCTTCGCCTCCGCGGCCTGCACCGACGGCGGTGGAGTCGGTGTGGTGCGTGAGCACGTCGGCCTGCTGCGAGATCAGCGTGTTCGCGGCCTCGCTCTCCTTGCCCGGGTCGAACCACGAGTTCACCCAGATCACCTTCACCTCGGCCTTCGGGTTGACGCTGCGCATGCCGCGCGCGAACGCGTTGATGCCCATCACCACCTCGGGAATCGGGAACGCGGCGACGTAGCCGGCGACGCCGGTCTTCGACATCTTGCCGGCGACGATGCCGGCGAGGTAGCGGCCCTCGTAGAAGCGCGCGTTGTAGATGCCGACGTTCTTCGACGTCTTGTAGCCGGTCGCGTGCTCGAACTTCACGTTCGGGAACGCTTGCGCGACCTTGATCGTCGGGTTCATGTAGCCGAACGACGTCGTGAAGATCAGGTTGTGGCCGGTCTGCGCGAGCTCGCGGATCACGCGCTCGGCGTCCGCGCCCTCGGGCACGCTCTCGATGTACTTGGTGGTGACCTTGCCGCCGAGCGCCTTCTCCATCTCCTTGCGGCCGGTGTCGTGCTGGAACGTCCACCCGGCGTCGCCGATCGGGCTCACGTAGACGAAGCCGATCTTGAGCGGCTCGCCGGCCTTCGGCTGCGCGGCGGCGGGCAGCGCCAGCGCGACGGCGCAGGCGGCCACGCCGCGAGCGTCAGTCCTGCGGGAAATGCGGGTCATCGTGATCTCCTGGAGCGTCCTGGGTGATGCGGGCAAGGGCAACGGGCAACGGTACTGCGGGCAAGCCGGGCATTTTACGCCGCATGGCGCGCGGGCCGACTCAGCCGTCGGGATGGAACGGCTTGCCGAGCGACGCCGGCGCGTTGAGCTGGATCGCCGCGGCGTCGCGCGAGATGATCGCGAGCACGACGATCGTCGCGACGTACGGCAGCATCGACAGGTACTGCGACGGGATCTCGACGCCCAGCGCCTGCGCCTGGAACTGCGCCAGCGTGACGCCGCCGAAGAGATAGGCGCCGGCCAGCACGCGCCACGGCTTCCAGGTCGCGAACACGACCAGCGCCAGCGCGATCCAGCCGCGGCCCGCGGTCATGCCTTCGGTCCACAACGGGTTGTAGACGAGCGACAGGTACGCGCCGCCCAGGCCGGCGCACGCGCCGCCGAACAGCACGGCGAGATAGCGGATGCGCACCACCGGGATAGCCGATCGCGTGCGCCGACTGCGGCGACTCGCCGACCGCGCGCACGACGAGGCCGGCGCGCGTGCGGAAGAGGAACCACTGGATCGCGACGAACAGCACGAGCGACAGGTAGACGAGCGGATTGTGGCCGAACAGCAGCTTGCCGACGACCGGCAGGTCGGTGAGGCCGCCGAGCGACGAGCGGCTCGGATCGGCTCGATGACGACGCTCACGTAGTCGAGGCCGATGAACGCGGACAGGCCGACGCCGAACAGCGACAGCGCGAGGCCCGACGCCACCTGGTTCGCCTGCAGCGTCAGCGTGACCACCGCGAAGAGCGAGCGACAGCGCGGCGCCCGCGCGCGATGCCGGCGGCGACGCCGAGCCACGGCGACTTGGTGCGTCGCGGCGACGATGAACGCGACGACCGCGCCGACCAGCATCATGCCCTCGACGCCGAGGTTCAGCACGCCGGACTTCTCGGTGACGAGCTCGCCCAGCGCCGCGAACACGAGCGGCGTGCCGGCGGCGAGCGTCGAGCATGACGAGCTGCGACGGCGAGTGTCCATTAGGCGCGGCTTCGCGGCACGGGCACGGCGCGCACGACGCGCAGCCGGTAGTGGATGAACACGTCGGCGGCGAGCAGGAACAGGAGCAGCGTGCCCTGGAACAGCCCGGTGACCGCCGACGGCAGCGCGAGCTTCATCTGCGCCGCCTCGCCGCCGAGGTACAGCAGCGACATGAGCAGGCTCGCGAACAAGATGCCGACCGGATGCAGCCGCCCGACGAACGCGACGATGATCGCCGCGAAGCCGTAGCCCGGCGACACGACGGCAGCAGCTGGCCGATCGGCCCGGCGACCTCGCCGACGCCGGCGATGCCCGGCGCACGCGCCGCCGATCAGCATGCCGATCCACACGGTGCGCGACGCCGAGATGCCCGCGTAGTTGGCCGCGGCGGGCGCGAGGCCCGCGACGCGCATCTGGTAGCCCGGCGAGGCTCTTGCGCATGAACACCCAGCCCGCCGCGACCGACCGCGAGCGCACAGCAGGAAGCCGACGTTGAGGCGCGTCTCGGGCAGCAGGTTCGGCAGCAGCGCGCTGTCGGCGAACATCTTCGACTGCGGAAAGTTGAAGCCCTCCGGGTCGCGCCACGCGCCGTGCACGAGCAGCGACAGCACGAGCGACGCGACATAGACGAGCATCAGCGACACGAGGATCTCGTTCGCGTTGAAGCGCGTGCGCAGGAACGCGGGGATCGCCGCCCACAGCATGCCGCCGGCGATGCCCGCGAGGAGCATCAGCGGCAGCACCAGCGGCGACTCCGCGCTCGTGGAACGCGAGCGCGACGCCGCCGCCGAAGATCGCGCCCATGATGAGCTGGCCTTCGGCGCCGATGTTCCACACGTTGGCGCGGTAGCCGACGGCGAGGCCGACCGCGCACAGCATGAGCGGGGTCGCCTTCAGCAGCAGCTCGCCCACGTCGTAGAGCGTGTCGACCGGCTCGATGAAGAACACGTAGAGCGCCTGCCACGGGTCCTTGCCCATCGCGCCGAACAGCACGAAGCCGATGACGAGCACGGCGGCGGCGGCGACGATCGGCGAGAGCCAGCCCGCGAGGCGCGACGGCTCGGGGCGGGCTTCGAGGCGACAGGCGCATCGTCACGCGCGCCGCTCGGGCCGACCGCGGTAGGCGTCACGAGCGCGCGGCATGGCAGACATCGCATCACGCCCGCCGGCGAGAACGCGTGCTCCGTCGGCGCCCGCGTGGATGAACGAGCCGGTCATCAGCAGGCCGATCTCCTCGGCGTTGGTGTCGCGCACGGGCTTGGGATCGGACGAGCCGGCCCTGCGCGATCACCGCGAGGCGGTCGCAGATCTCGAACAGCTCGTCCAGCTCCTCCGACACGACGAGCACCGCGACGCCGTCGTCGCGCAGGTCGAGCAGCGCCTGGCGGATCTGCGCGGCGGCGCCGACGTCCACGCCCCAGGTCGGCTGCGCGGCGATCATCACCTTCGGCTGCTGGCGGATCTCGCGGCCGACGATGAACTTCTGCAGGTTGCCGCCGGAGAGGCTGCGCGCCGTGGCGTCCGGGCCCGCCGGCCTTGACGCCGTACTCGCGGATCGTCTCGGCCGCGTACTGCGCGCACGACGTCGGCGCGCACGAAGCCGCGCGCGACCATGCCCTGGCGATACGCGGTGAGCAGCGCGTTGTCGGCGAGCGACATCTCCGGCACCGCGCCGCGCCCCAGCCGCTCCTCGGGCACGAAGGCGAAGCCGAGCGCGCGGCGCTGCGCCGCGTCGAGCCGGCCCGCCGGCGTGCCGAGGAGCGTGACCGTGTCCGCGCTCGCGAGCGTGCGCTCGCCCGACAGCGCCGCCATCAGTTCCTTCTGGCCGTTGCCCGACACGCCGGCGATGCCGACGATCTCGCCGGCGCGCACGGTGAGGTTGATGTCGGCGAGCGACGTGCCGAACGGATCGTCGGCGGGCAGCGTCAGGTCGCGCACGACGAGCGCGTCGGCGCCCGCTGCGCGGCTCGCGATGCTGCGGATGCGGCAGGTCGCCGCCGATCATCATGCGCGCGAGCGACGACGACGATTCGCGGCGCGGGTCGCAGTCGCCGGTGACCTTGCCGGCGCGCAGCACCGTCGCCTTGTGGCACAGCGCGCGGATCTCGTCGAGCTTGTGGCTGATGTAGAGGATGCTGCAGCCCTCGTCGGCCAGCCGGCGCAGCGTCTCGAACAGCTTCTCCACCGCCTGCGGCGTGAGCACCGACGTCGGCTCGTCCATGATCAGCAGCCGCGGGTCCTGCAGCAGGCAGCGCACGATCTCCACGCGCTGGCGCTCGCCGACCGACATCGTGTGCACGTAGCGCGTCGGGATCGAGCGGCAGGCCGTATTTCGCCGACACGTCGCGGATGCGCGCCGGCAGGTCGGCGCCCGCGCGCTCGCCCTCGAGCGCCAGCGCGATGTTGTCGGCCACCGTCAGCGTCTCGAACAGCGAGAAGTGCTGGAACACCATGCCGATGCCGAGCCGGCGCGCGCGCGCCGGGTTGGCGATCGTGACGAGCCTGCCTTCCCACGCGATCGTCCCGGCGTCGGGCTTCACCACGCCGTAGATGATCTTCATCAGCGTCGACTTGCCGGCGCCGTTCTCGCCCAGCACCGCGTGGATCTCGCCCGGCAGCACGGCGAGGTCGATGCCGTCGTTGGCGACGACCGCCGGGATAGACCTTGGTGATGCCGGCGAGGGCGAGGCGCGGCGTGGTCATCGGACCGCCACGTCGCGTCGCTGCGCGCTCGCGTGCGGCGCATTCGCGCTCGGGATCGGCCCTGCGTGCTCATGGCCGGGTCGCACGCTGGAGCGAGCTCGCGCTGCGTGCGCGAACTGCGCGCCTGACGCTCGCGCACCGCGAGGATCTCCGCGGCGACGCGCGACGGCGATGGCACCGGGCTCCTTGCTGCGGATGGCGAGTCCGCCCGAGACGCCGATCGGACACGTGACGCGGGCGAACGCGTCCGCGCCGCCGCGCGCGGCCAGCCGCTTCTCGAACTGGTTGCGCTTGGCCTTCGAGCCGATGAGCCCGAGGTAGCGCCAGTCGTCGCGCGCGAGCGCCGCGGCGACGATGTCGAAGTCGAGCGCGTGGCTGTGCGTCGCGATCGACCGACGATACGACGCCGCGCGCGCGCGCCGCGAGCTCGGCTTCCGGCGCGTCGGTGGCGACGATCTCGACATTGGCCGGCACGCTCGCCGGAAAATCGTGCTCGCGGCTGTCGATCCAGCGCACGCGCGCCGGCAGCGCGCCCAGCACCTGCACCAGCGCGCGGCCGACGTGACCGTTGCCGAACACCAGCACGTTGAAATCCGACGGCACGATCGTGGACGAGCAGCGTGCGTGCCCGTCGCCGGCGTCCACGAGCACCGCGCCCGGCGGTTCGCGCCTGCGACGCGCGGCCGCGCCTGCGCGACCGCGGCGGAATCGAGCGCGCGCGTCGCCGAGCGAGCCGGTCGCATGATCGGCGGTGACGAGCGAGCTGCGCGCCTCGCGTCGGCCGCGCCGCCGATGCGCGTGACGAGCGCCATCGGCGTCGCCGTGCGCTGCGCACGACGCCGCGGCGTCGAGCCACGGCGCGCGATCGCGCATCGACGACGCAGGAACGCCAGCGTCGCGACGCCGCCGCAGCACTGGCCGAGGCGCGCGGCGAGCGGAAAGCGCACGAGCCACGCCGCGCCGGCACGGTGCGCGCGCGAGCGCGTCGCGCGCGATGCGGATCGCCTCGAACTCGAGGTGCCCGCCGCCGATGGTGCCGCAGGCGTCGCGCGCGCCGACGATCATCGTGGTGCCGGCTTCGCGCGGCGTCGAGCCGCTGCGCGTGCGCGACCGTCGACGAGCACCGCGCGGCCGTCGCGCGCCAGGCAGCGCGGCGAGTTCGGCGCACCCAGTCAGCCATGCGCGCCTCGCGCGCTGCGCGAAGCGTCCTCGACCGCGCACAGGATGCGCTCGTCGGTCGCCGGCGCGTCGAGCGCGCGGCGCCACGCGGTAGTCGGCCACGCTCGCGACCGCGTCGCGCAGCGCGTGGAAGGCCGACAGCGCCAGCATGAACGGCGGCTCGCCCACCGCCTTGCGAGCGATGGATCGTGTCCTCGCGGTTCGGCTCGCCGAAGAACGTCGACGCGGAAGCGCTGCGGGCACGTCGTGCGCGGTCGGGATCTTGTACGTCGACGGCGCGATGCGTCTTGAGCTCGCCCTTGTCGTTCCACCACAGCTCTTCCATCGCGAGCCAGCCCCAGCCCTGCATGAAGCCGCCTTCGATCTGGCCGCGATCGATCGCCGGATTCAGCGAGCGTGCCCGACGTCGTGCAGGATGTCCACGGCGAGCAGCCGATGCTCGCCGGTGAGCGTGTCGATCGCGACTTCCGACACGGCGGCGCCGTAGGCGAAATAGAAGAACGGCCGCCCGGTGAGCGTCTTGCGGTCGTAGTGGATCTTCGGCGTCGCGTAGAAGCCGGTCGCGGACAGCTGCACGCGCGCGAAGTACGCCGGCGCGCGCGAGCTCGGCGAACGGCAGCGTCTTGCCGCCGGCGGTCACGATGCCGTCGGCGAACTGCGACGACGCTCGCGGCATCGCACGTCGAACTTGCGCGCGGCGAACGCGGCGAGCCGCTCGCGCAGCGTGCGCGCGGCGTCGCGCGCCGCCATGCCGTTGAGGTCGCTGCCGGACGAGGCCGCGGTCGGCGACGCGTTCGGCACCTTGCTCGTGTCCGACGCCGAGACGCGCACGCGCGGCGAGCGGCACGCCGAGCTCGTGCGCGACGACCTGCGCGACCTTGGTGAACAGGCCCTGGCCCATCTCGGTGCCGCCGTGGTTGAGCAGCAGCGTGCCGTCGTTGTACAGGTGCAGCAGCGCGCCGGCCTGGTTGTAGTGCGTGGCGGTGAACGAGATGCCGAACTTGACCGGCGTCAGCGCGATGCCGCGCTTGATCACCGGATTCGCGCGGTTCCACTCGCGCGATGCCGGCGCGGCGCTCGCGATAGCGCGACGACGCCGCGAGCTCGTCGATGATCTGCCGGCGCGATGTTGTCCTCGACCGTCATGCCGTACGGCGTGACGTTGCGCGTCGTCGTCCCGTAGAGGTTGGCGCGGCGCACGTCGAGCGGATCGCGGCCGAGCGCGCGCGCGATCTCGTCGATCACGTGCTCGATCGGGAACATGCCCTGCGGGCCGCCGAAGCCGCGGAACGCGGTGTCGGAGACGGTGTTGGTCTTGCAGCGGTAGCTGTGCAGCGCGACGTCGGGCAGCCAGTAGGCGTTGTCGGCGTGGAACACCGCGCGGTCGTTCACCGGGCCGGACAGGTCGGCCGAGAAGCCGCAGCGCGACGCGAGCGTGAGGTCGAGCCCGAGGATGCGGCCCTCCGCGTCGAAGCCGACGTCGTAGTCGTACGCGAACGCGTGGCGCTTGCCGGTCGAGCGCATGTCGTCGTCGCGGTCGAGCCGCAGCTTGGCGGCGCGGCCCGGTCCTGCGCGCGACGATGCGCGGCGACGCAGGCGAACAGCGACATCTGCGTCTCCTTGCCGCCGAAGCCGCCGCCCATGCGCCGGCACTCGACGACGACGTCGTGCGCCGCGATGCCGAGCGCGTGCGCGACCATGTGCTGCACCTCGCCCGGATGCTGCGTCGAGCGTGAAGACGTGCATGCCGCCGTGCTCGCGCGGGATCGCGAGCGCGATCTGGCCTTCGAGGTAGAAGTGGTCCTGGCCGCCGGCGCGCACGCGTGCCGCGCAGCCGGTGCGGCGCGCGCGCAAGCGCGGCCGCGGCGTCGCCGCGCGTCACGTGCACCGGCGGCAGCACGAAGGACTCGCGCGGCCATCGCGTCGTCGATGGTGAGGATCGCCGGCAGCGGCGTCGAGGTCGAACCGCGCGAGCGCGCCGCGCGGCGCGCGGTGTCGACGTCGGCCGCGGCGACCGCGAACACGGGCTGCCCGGCGAACTCGACGACGTCCGTCCGCGAAGATCGGATCGTCGTGCTGGATCGGGCCGACGTCGTTCACGCCCGGAATGTCGGCGGCGGCGATCACGTCGACGACGCCCGGCGCGGCGCGCACCGCGGCCAGGTCGAGGCCGCGCAGCCGTGCCGTGCGCGATCGGGCTCACGCCGAGCGCGAGGTGCAGCATGTCGCGCGGCTCCGGCAGGTCGTCGGTGTAGCGCGCCTCGCCCGCGACGTGCAGCGCCGCCGAATCGTGCGGCGACCGGCGCGCCGACGACGGCGCGAGCGCGGCGCGGCGCGCGCACGACGTCGGGCGGATGCGGGGCGTTCATGGCGTCACGCTCTCGATCGTCGACCTGCTCGACGCGCGTCGAGCGGTGCCGCGCGCCGTCGGTCTCGAGGCGGAAGCGGCGCAGCAGGTTGGCCAGCGCGGCGCGGCGGTAGGCGGCGCTCGCGCGCATGTCGTCGATGGGCGCGAACTCGCCGGCGAGCGTGCGCGCGGCGGCGTCCGCGCGTGGCCTCGTTCCACGGCGTGCCCGTCGAGCACCGCCTCGGTCGGCGGCGCGCGCGCGTCGGCGTCGCGCGCCACGCCGCCGCAGCCGATGCGCGCCGACGACGATGCGCGTCGCCGTCGAGCGTCGAGCGCGAAGCACGCGAACACGGCCGAGATGTCCTGGTCGAAGCGCTTGCTGACCTTGTACGCGCGCACCACCGTGTCGGGGGCGCGCCGCGGCACGCGCACTGCGCGCGACGAACTCCGACCGGCGCCAGCGCCGTCTTCTGGTAGGCGAGGTAGAAGTCCTCGAGCGGCAGCTCGCGCGTCGCGTCGCCGCGGCGCAGCACGACCGTCGCGCCGAGCGCCATCAGCGCCGGCATCGAGTCGCCGATCGGCGAGCCGTTGGCGACGTTGCCGCCGAGCGTGCCGCTGTTGCGGATCGGCACCGAGGCGAAGCGCGCCCACGCCTCGTGCGAGCTCCGGCCAGTCCTGCGTCGAGCGCGCGAACGCGTCGGTGAGCGAGGCGGCGGCGCCGATCGCGAGATGCGCGGCGCGTCGCGCGGATCGCGCGCGAGATCGGCGACGTCGCCGATGTACACGACGTCGCCGACGTCGCGGTGCTGCTTGGTGATCCAGAGGCCGACGTCGGTGGCGCCCGCGACGATGCGCGCGTCCGGATGCTCGAGCAGCAGCGCGGCGAGCGTCGTCCGCCGGTGCGCGGCGCCCACCAGCGGCGGCCGCGCGGCCTCGTAGTCGAGCGGTCGCGCTCGCGCGAGCGCCGCGAGCTGCGCGCGCAAGCTGCTCCTCGTCCGGCGTGATCGACGCGGCTGCCGTCCGCGGCGACGCCGGCGGCCGCGCCAGCCGCCGGCGTCGCCGCACGCGCGGCGTCGTACATCGCCTGCGCGGCGTCGACGATCGGCCGGTAGCCGGTGCAGCGGCACAGGTTGCCCGACAGCGCATCCGTCGATCGCGGCGCGCGACGGGCGGTGCGCGTTCTTGTAGAGCCCGAACAGGCTCATCGCGAAGCCCGGCGTGCAGAAGCCGCATTGCGAGCCGTGGCACGTCGACCAGCGCCCGCTGCACCGGATGCAGCGTGCCGTCCGCGGCCTTGAGCGACTCGACCGTGAACACCGCCTTGCCGTGCGACCGACGGCAGGAGGCGGATGCACGCGTTGACGGGCTGCCACGCGAGGCCGTCGCCGCCGCGCCGCGGCTCGGCCAGCACGACCGTGCATGCGCCGCAGTCGCCCTCGGCGCAGCCTTCCTTGGTGCCCGTGCAGGCGCCGCGTGGTCGCGCAGGTATTCGAGCAGCGTCGTCTGCGGCGACGACGCCGTCGACGGCGACGGGCTCGCCGTTCAGCAGGAAGCGCACGGGCACTGGCGGATGCGGCAGGTGACGCGGCCATGAGCGCCTGTTGCGGTGCCGGGCGGTGCGGCCCGGCGATCCGGCATCGTCGCGCCGGGGCGGGGCGTTGTCAACTGCGGCGTGCGCCGGATTTTGCATACCGGAACTTCGCCGACGTCGGATGTCGGCATCCGCCGATTGTCACTCTGGCGCGCGGCACCGCGGCGGTGCAGGCATGCACCGGAAAGCGGCGTCCGGCCGCTCGATCCTGTATACAGGATTGAGCGAGCCGGATGTGCGCGATGCGCGTTGACCCCGCGGCGGCCGCCGACCTATCCTGCGGTGCGATGAGCGGAGCGCAGCCACAAGGGAGCGTCGCAAGACGGGGGCCGAGACGCGGCTCTGCGACGCCGTGCGCACCGCGATCCTCGAGCGGCGGCTGGCGCCCGGCACCAAGCTGCAGGAGATTCCGCTCGGCGCATTCTTCGGCGTGTCGCGCACGATCGTGCGGCAGGCGCTGCGCACGCTGGCGCACGAAGGCATCGTGGCGCTGCGGGACCGGCGAGTGGCCGTGGTCGCGCGGCCGTCGGCGGCGGACGTCGCGCACGTCTTCGCGGCGCGCCGCGCCATCGAGACCGCGGTGGTCGAGGAAGTGTGCGCACGGATCACGCGCGGCGAGATCGCGGACCTGCGCCGCCACGTGCAGGACGAGGAGGCGGCATACCGCCGCGGCGACCGTCGCCGCGGGGCTCAAGCTCTCGCTCGGCTTCCACCGCCGGCTGGGCGGGCTCGCCCGCAACCCGGTGCTCGAACGCTACCTCAACGAGCTGGTGCTGCAGACGTCGCTCGCGGTCGCGCTGTACGAGCGACCGGATCGCGTGCACGCGCACGCCGACCACCTCGCGCTGCTGACTGCGCTGGCCAGGCGCGACGCCAGGCGCGCGACGCGGCTCATGCGCGAGCACTTGAGCGCGCTGGAGCGCGAGCTCGACGCCCATGCGCCACCGGCCGCGCCCTCGCTCGCCGCCATCTTCGGCGGGTGACGCGTTCGCTACTTGCCGGGTTTGGCGAGATCCATCTCGATCACGCAGGACGCGAGTTGCGCTCGTGCGCGGTCGATGCCGGTCATGTCCGCGGCAAAGTGGCGTCCCGCGGCGTCGACGTCGAGGACGCCCGTGTCGAGCTTGTCGATGGCGGCCTTCACCTGGCGGCTCAGGATCTCGACGCTCGAAAGCGCGGGGCCCTGCGCCTGCGCGTCGAAGGTCCCGATGGCGCGCGCGCCCTGCACGAGCTTGAGCGTCCCCGGCCCGGTGAACGGCTGCCGCTGATCCACGATCGCGAACAGCGTCACGTTGCCGCTGCGGAGCATGAAGAGCCCGAAGCCGCGTTCGGCGAAGCTCTTCGCGGTGGCGCAGGAAGTGGTGCCGTCCGGATGCCGGCGCAGCTCCGTGAGCCACCCGTCCCCCGAGCGCCACGACTGCAGCACCTGGCTCGGCGCCGGGGCCGGCGCCGCGGGTGGGGCGGCCACCGCGGGCGCCGCGGTCCTCTGCGCGAGCGCGTGCGTGGCCGCGAACGACGCCATCAGGATCAGCAGAAGACCGTTTCTCATCGATGCTTCCTTCCTGCCGGCGGAAGGCTTCGCCACCGCCGGTGCCAGGCAATCGTAACCCGCGCGGCCGCGCATGGCGGCGTGCAACTCGTCACGGTGCGACGCAATGTCGCTGACGGCCGAGGCCTGCGAAAGCAGAGGAAATTGACCAAACCCAAGATCGTGTCCGCTGGCCGACCTATGCTGGTCGCCATCGACAACCACAACGGGGAAAGCGATGGAAGCCTTCAAGCTTCTGTTCTCGAGCGACTACGGCCTGCTGAGCCTCGGCGTCATCGTCTTCACCATCGTCATGGGCGCCTATATCGGCCGCCATGTGAAGAAGCTGATGAACGCGAAGCCGGGCACCGAAGGCTGGCAATAACCCGGGCCGCGGCCGCACCCGTGGGTCGTCGCGCGCTGCTCGCTCTTGTCGGCGTGGCACTCGCGCCGCGATCGCGACGCGTGACGTGATCGCATGATCGCCGCGCCGGAATCGCGTCGATGATCGTCCGCATCGCGCTCTACGTGATCGCGGCGCTGCTGCTCGGCGCGCATTTCTATCGCGCCGGCCATTTCGTGCTGGTCGCGCTCTGCGTCGCGGCACCGTTCCTGTTCTTCTGGCGCAGGCGCTGGAGCCTCGTCGCGCTGCAGGCGCTGGCCTACGTCGCGGCGGCGGTGTGGCTGTACGCGGCGCTCGACCTCGTGCACGTGCGCGAGCAGATGGGCCGGCCATGGACCGCAGCCGCGATCATCCTCGGCACCGTCGCGCTGCTCACGCTCGTCGCCGGTGCCCTTCTCAACTCGCGCGCGATCGCCAGCCGCTATCCAGGATGACGCGCCGGGCGCGTCAGGCATTGAGGCGCACCAGGCACGCGCGGTAGCGGGCCTCCACGCGGTTGGCGAACCAATCGGTCGTGAGATTGCGCGTGATCTTCGGGCTGTGCAGCGGAATCTGCGGCAGCACCGCGCGCGGCGCCGGCTTGGCGTCGAGGCGATCGGCGAGGGCGAACACCCGCACGTAAAGGGCCGTGCGCTCGAATTCCTCCACCTTGCCGCGCGCGAGATCGCGGCGGATGTCGTCGTTGCTCATTTCGAGGCGCGGCGCAAGCACGCGCGTCGCGAGCTCGGTGCTGCCCGGGTCGCGCGCGGGCTGGCCGTTGTCCAGGCGCAGGAGATCGCCGTCGAGTTCGAGCGGAATGCCCGAGAGCTGCGTCACCGCCTTCTGGAAGGCCGCATTGCGACTCGCGTACTGCCCCGCGTTGAAGTCGGCGAAGCGGTACAGCGGTCGCGGATAGGGCGCGGAATAGGCGAGAAGGTGGGCGACGCCGAAGTACACCCCGCCGCGTCGCGTGAACACCTCGTGCCGGATGTCGGTCGCCACCGGGTACGGATAGGGATGCGCCGCAGCGAACGATTCCGCGAACGCGATGCTCACCTGCATCGGCCCCGCCGTCCGGACCGGATTGCGGTCGGCGAGCAGCGACTTCCCGAACGGCACCTTCGCGATGAAATCCTCGTAGAGCTCGCTCAGCTGCTGCTCGGTCCTCACCGCGGCGAGACGCTCGCCGTAGGTCTTGCCGTCGGACGAGGTCAGCGACAGCGCCGCGTCGAGTGCGAAGCGGGGAACGCCGGCGCTCTCGCGTCGCCGGTCGAGCTCCCTGCGCGCAATGTCCGCGAGGCCGGGCACGACGGGATCGGCCGAGAACGACGACTCCTGTCCCGTCACCGCGATCGCGGAGCACAGGTTCTCCGGGGTGGCCGGGATCGCGAGCGCGGCAAAGGCCGCATAGAAGTCGGTCGCCCACCCGGTGCGCTCCTTGACGCCCTCCGGCAGCAGGCGGGCGACGAGCGCGCGTCCCTCGTCCGCACTCATCGGTCGCGGGCCCGGTGACGGCGTCTCGACGCCCGCGCATCCGGCGAGCGCGACGGCGACTGCGATCCAGAGCGTCCGACAGGGGCGCAAGGCAATGCCGACGAGATACCGGCCGCGCGCGACCGATGCGGTGGGTTTCTGCGCGTTCACAATCGGGGGAAGCTGGCTCGCAAGCACGCTCTCGATGGTCTCATGCCCGGACACGCGTCGGGCTTGGCCGTTGCACGCGCGTCCCGCCGCGGTGCGGGAACACGCCACGCGGTGCGCGGCCGGTTTGACCGCGCACCGCGCGCAGCGTAGATTCGCCGGCGTCCTCCCCGCCCTGCATCGCCGCATCCTACTTTCGCCGTGATCCGCCGCTTCCTGCTCGCCGGAATGCTTCTCGTCTGCTGCGCAGGCGCGGCAAGCGCGCAGAAGGTGATCGCGTTTGCCCATGGCAAGGCGGAAGTCCTGCTGCCCGCGAGCTATGTCGCGACCGAGCTGAACGACGGCACGCTGCGCGCGATCTTCGGCCCCGCGGCCGATCATCGCCTGGAGTTCGCGCTGGTGGAAGCCGCCTCCGTGGCCGGCGACGGCAAGGCCGGCGAGCAATACGTGCGCGTCGAGTCGGCGAAGAGGAATGCGAAGCTCTTCGACCTGCCCGGCAAGGTGGTGTTCATGGAGCCGGCCGGCGACGTGCTGGTGGATGGCCGGAACTATCGCGTCGCGCGCTGGCTGGTAGGCGCCGGCAACGCGGTGGTGCTGATGACGCTCACCGCGCCGGCGGAGATGACACCGGACCTGCGCCAGTTTCTCGACCGGCGCCTGGAAGGCGTGCTCACGAGCGTGCGGGTTCGGCAGTAGCGGTCGCGGCGCGGGCCGCCGGTGCTCAAAGCGTGCGGCGCGTCGCGCATCCGCGCCGTACTGCAAGGGGCGCGCGCCGCATGACGGGACGTGTCCATTTCCTTCGATCGGATCAACCGCGTGAACATTTCCAGTTTCGACGATCTGCTGCGCGCCGCGCGCCAGCAGCCGGAGCCGCAGCGCCTGCTGTTCGTGTTCATGGCGGCGGAGCTGCCGGAGGACAGCACCGCCCTGCAGCGGGAGCGCTTCGCCGCCGGCGAGAGCGGGGCGCTGGTGCCCCTGATGTGCGTGGACAAGACGCCGGACGAGCTGACCACGTTCGCCGCGCTCGTCGAGGAATCGCGCGCCATGGGCGACCATTGGGTCCTGGTGTTCGTGGCCGCGCTCGCCGGGACTGGCGGCCGCGCGCCGACGCACGCCGAGTCCGAAGCGCCGCTGCAACGCATGATCGAAGCGATCAAGTCGGGATCGCACGGCAACTTCATCCCCTTCAATCGCGACGGGCAGCCGGTGCGGCTCGAGTGAGGCGAGGGCGGCGGTGAGACCGCGCGCCCGGAACGCAAAGGGCCCCGAAGGGCCCTCTGCACGACAGCGGAGCTTGCGGTTGCAGCGCTTACTTGCCGCCCGCCGCCTTCGCGACCGCGCCGATCAGCGGCGCCGCGCCCTTGTTGCTGACCGCGCCGCGCACGACGATGTCCGGCGGCAGCACCGGCCTTGCCGAAGTAGGCCTTGTTCCATTCGTCGTTCGACGTCACGACGCGTGCCGTCGAGGTTGAGGCCGCCGTACACGCCCTTGCTGCGCGAGAAGGCGATCAGGTCGGCGACGATGTCGGACTTGGCGCCCGCGCCCACCGGGCCGGCCGCGATGCTGGCGTCACCGCCCATCTTGAAGTTGGCGTGCGAGCAGCGAGTTGAGGCCCTTGTCGGTCATCACGAGCGTGATCATTTCCGACGCGGCGACGCCGGCCTGGAAGCCGATGCTCGCGGTGGCCATCGTGTAGAACGACGGGCCGACCCACTTGCCCGCCGCGTCCTTGGCGATCAGCGACGCCACGGCCGCCCGAGCCGCCGACGATGAAGCCGGCCTTGACGATTTCCGGCGAGATCAGCACGGCCTTCGCGCGGCCGATGTTCTGTTGCAGCCACTTCATTTCCGGATCGCTCATGAAATTCGTCGAGCGTCGTGTCGGACTGGTTGACGAGCACCTGCTGCTCGCCCTGCGGCATGCGCCGACGTGGCGGCGAAGCCGAGCGCCGCCGCGCCGACGCGGTCGCCGCGCGCCAGCTTTTGCATCAATGTCTTCATGCTGAAATTCCCTTCTTCGATGCGGCGTCGAGCGCCGCGTTGGTGTCGATCACTCGAAATGCGAGCCGCCGCTTTGCTCTAGCGCAGCAGCTCGATGCCCGTCGACGTCACGCGCACCCGGTCGCCGATGCGCAGACCGGGGGCCGACGTCTGCTGCACGGTGGCGTACGACCCGTCGTCGTAGCGCACGCCGATGTCCCACACGAGCGTCTGGTCCTTGCTCGCGAGTTCGTTGCCGACGAAGCCGCCGCCGATGGCGCCGACCACGGTGGCGACCGTCTTGCCGGTGCCGCCGCCGATGAGGCTGCCCAGGCCGCCGCCGACGAGCGCGCCGCCGATGGCGCCGACCGCGTTCGGGCACGTTCTGCACCGTGTGCGTCTGGATCGATTCGACCGTGCCGACACGCGCCGCGGGCATCTCGCTCACCGAATACGCCGGCGGCGTGTTGCAGCCGGCGAGCAGCAGGGCGGCGGTGGCGGCGATCGCGGCCCATCCGCGGCGCCAGGTTCCAAGTTTCATCATCGTGCTGTCTCCTGCTGGAAGTGTCCGTGTGGGAATGACCGTCACACGCTCGTTTGGTTGCAAGCCGACGTTGCCGTCGATCAATCCGGAATCGAATAGAGCAGGTACATCGCGGCGAGCAGGCCGGACGGACGGCCGAGCTTGCCCAGCCAGTTGCGCGAAGATCGCCTCGATGTCGCCGCCCATGTAGACCTGCGTCAGCGCGCGGTTGACCTCGAGGCGCAGCGCGGAATCGTTGCGCGGCAGCGCGAGCGCGTACGGCTCGATCGACAGGTCCTCGGCCAGCATCGCGAGCTTCTTCGGCTCCTTCGCCTGCGCGGCGAGGCCGATCAGCTTGATCTTGTCGCCCGCGTACGCATCGACGCTGCCCGACTCCAGCATCGCGACGCCTTCGTTCGCGTTGTTGATCGGCACGATCGTCGCGTTGACGAGGCGGCGCTGCAGCGTGTCGTTCGAGGCGCGTCTCGCGTCGTCGTGCCGGCGAGCACCGCGATCTTCTTGCCGCCCATGTCGGCCACCTTGTTGATCGGCGAATCGCGTCTTCACGAGGAATCCGCCGCCGTCGACGAAGATGAGGCCGGAGAAATCGACGTTGGCGAGGCGCGCGAGCGTCTGCGTGGTATTGGCGCACTCGAGGTCCGCCTTGCCCGACTGCGACCATCGCGAGACGCTCGTTGACGCTGCCCGACCAGCCAGTTCACCTTGAGGTTCGGTTCGCCGACGGCGCGGCCGATCTGCGCGATGACGCGCTTGCAGATGTCGATCGAGTAGCCGGCCGGCTCGTTGTTCGGGACCGACGAACGAGAACGGCAGCGAATCGCCGGAGAACGCGACGTTGATCGCCTTGGCGGCCTTGATCTTGCCGAGCGTGTTCGGCGACCGGTTGCGCCTGGGCGCCGCCGGCGACCAGGCTCGCCGCGACGAACAGACCGATGAAGAAGCGTTTCACGTTGTTGGACCTTTTTGGGGGAACGTGTGGAAGGATGTGCGCCGCCCAGAGGCACGCGAACGGCCGGCGCACGCGCAGCGGCCGCCGCGGCCGGGTGATGGCTGCAGCACGTTGATTTTACACCACTCGCGTCGCAGTGCAGGCGGGCGTGCCGGACAGCGATCCGTCAACGCTGGCACGGCGCGTGCATGCTAAACTGCGCGCCGCCCCGCGTCCCGCCTATCGTCCTGTCATGGTTGCATTGCGTCCAGTCATCGCCTTCGTCGTCGCTTGCCTGGCCGCCGGCACGCGCGCTCGCCGCGTCGCCGACGCTCGAGCGCATCAAGGCCAGCGGGCACCCTCACCTTCGGGTACCGCGACCGTGCCGCACCGTTTTCGGTCAAGCAGCGCAACGGCCAGGTCCGCGGCTACTCGGTCGAGCTCTGCGAGAAGATCGCGGTCGCGGTCGGCCGGGCGCTCGGACGTTCCGACCTCAAGGTCGTGTGGCGAGCCGGTCGAGCACCGACATGCGCATCGACGACGTGGCCGAGCGCAAGGTCGACGCGGAATGCGGCACGACCACCATCACGCTGTCGCGCATGGAGACGGTCGACTTCTCGGTGCCGATCTTCGTCGACGGCGGCAGCGCGCTGGTGCGCGGCGGCGACAACGCACCGACGACGCGTCGCCGATCTCGCCGGCAAGCGTATCGCGGTGATGCCCGCCACCACCACGGAAGCGGCGCTCACGCGCGCGCTCGCGCTCACCGGCCGCAAGGCGACGCTGGTGCACGGTGAAGAGCGGGCCGGAAGGCGTGGCGCAACTCATCGAGGGCCGGGTGGATGCCTACGCCTCCGACCGCATGCTGCTCGCCGACCTCCGCATGAACGACGGCGCGCGGCGGCACGCTCGTGTTCATCGCAGACGATTTCTCGTACGAGCCGTACGGGCTCGTGCTGCCCCGCGACGATCCCGATTTCCGGCTGCTCGTGAACCGCACCTTGGTCGCGCTCTACAAGTCGGGCGAGATCGATCCGATCTTCATCAAGTGGCTGGCGCCGTACGGCAATCCCGGTGCGCTGCTCAACGCGATGTTCTACCTCAACTCCCTTCCGGAGTGACGACTGCGCGCGCTTCTCCTCGCTGGCGTGATGCGCTTGCGCTCGCCGCGACCGCGCTCGCGCAGGGCAGCCCGCAGCGCCCGCCATGCGAGGGCGCGTGCGGCGTGATCCAGTCGATCGCAGGCCGTTGCGGAGCGTCAGGTGTGGACGCCGCTCGGGATCGGTGGCGCCCGGATCGACCGGTGTCGCGGGTTCCAGCGGGATGACCGGCTCGTCGACGCAATTCGCGTTCGGCAAGGGCTTCTCGAACCAGGGCATGGTGACGCTCGGTGCCGCCGGCGGTGCGGTGTACGCGCAGAAGCCCAACGAGTACCGGCGCACGCGCTGGGACGTCACGCTCAAGATGGACGACGGCATGACGCGCGTGGTGTCGCTCGGCTACGAGCCGTTGCTGGTGCAGCAGGGCGACTACGTGCGCGTGATGGGCAACAGCCTCGAGCTCGTCAGCCCGTAAGGCGCGGGGATCGCGGCGATGAGCGCCACGGCAGCCCTTGCCGTCACCGATCGGCCGACAGGGCGATCGCGTGCTCGCGCTGTCCGGCCGCCTCGACGCGGACACGATTCCCGTGGTGTGGCGCGACGCGCTGAGCGCCGTGCGTGAGCGCGGGATCGCGCGACGTCGTCGTCGATGCTGCGGGCGTCGACTATTGCGACGGCGCGGGCATCGCGCTGATCGTCGACCTGCTGCGCCAGCCGCGGGAGACGCCGGTGGCGGTCGCCAACCTGAAGCCCCGCGTACGCCGCGCTTCTGAAGCAGTTCGATCCGCACACGCTCGACCACGATCTCGATCCGGAGCCCGCGCGCCGGCCGGCGATCGAGGAAGTCGGCGTCATCACGGCCGGCGTGCTGCGCGACATGCGCACGCAGGTCGAGTTCATGGGTCACGCCACCTCGGCGCTGGCGAGCGCCGTCCGGCATCCGTCGACCATCCGCTGGCGCGACGTCGCGATCGTCTGCGAGCGTGCGGGCGTGGATGCGCTGCCGATCGTCGCGCTGATCTCGTTCCTGATGGGCCTCATCCTCGCGTTCCAGTCGGCGATTCCGATGAAGCAGTACGGCGCAGAGATCTTCGTCGCCGATCTGATCGGCCTGTCCATGCTGCGCGAACTGGGCGCGCTCATGACGGCGATCCTGCTCGCCGGGCGCACCGGTGCCGCGTTCGCGGCCGAGATCGGCACCATGCGCGTCAACGAGGAGATCGACGCGCTCGACGACGATGGGCCTCGATCCGGTGAAGTTCCTCGTCACCACGCGCGTGATCGCCGCCGTGCTGATGACGCCGCTCCTCGTCATCTTTCGCCGACCTGGTCGGCTTGCTCGGCGGTGCGTTCACCATGCGGTCGTTCGGCATCCCGTTCGTGACGTTCGTGCACGAGATCGAGAGCATCGTCAAATTCTCCGACTTCATGGCGGGCTGGGTGAAGTCGTTCGTGTTCGCGCTGACCATCGCGGCCATCGGCTGCCTGCGCGGCCTGCAGACCGCCGCCGGTGCCTCCGCGGTTGGCGATTCCGCCACGCGCGCGGTGGTTTCGGGCATCGTGCTCATCGTCGTCATCGACGGCGTGTTCGCGGTGCTCTACTTCGTCCTCGACATCTGATCGGAGCCCCGTGGAACCCGGCGAACCGATCATCCGCGTCGAGGACCTCACTGCCGGCTACGAGGGCCGGACCATCCTCGAGAACGTGAGCTTCGACGTGCGCCGCGGCGAGGTGTTCGTGATCCTCGGCGGCTCGGGCTGCGGCAAGAGCACGCTGCTGAAGCACATGATCGGGCTCTATCCCGTGGTGAAGGGGAATGTCTACATCGACGGCGCGGACATCGTGACGGCCGACGGTCGCCGCCCGCGACGCGATCCTGCGCAAGTTCGGCGTCATGTACCAGTCCGGCGCGCTGTTCGGCTCGATGACGCTGCTCGAGAACGTGCGGCTGCCGCTCGAGGTCTTCACGGCGCTCGACATGGAGCAGATGGACCTGCTCGCGCGGATGAAGCTCGACCTGGTCGGCCTCGTGCAGTTCACCGGCCACCTGCCCAACGAGATCTCCGGCGGCATGCAGAAGCGCGCGGCGATCGCGCGCGCGATGGCCCTCGATCCGCACATCCTGTTCCTCGACGAGCCGTCGGCGGGCCTCGATCCCATCACCTCCGCGGAGCTCGACGCGCTCATCCGCCGGCTCGCGGACAACCTGGGCGTGACGTTCGTGATCGTCACGCACGAGCTCGCGAGCATCTACGCGATCGCGGATCGCATCATCATGCTCGACAAGCGGGTGAAGGGCATCATCGCCGAAGGCGATCCGCGCCGCCTGCGCGACGAGAGCGCCGACCCGTACGTGCGCCAGTTCTTCCACCGCGAAGCCGAAGCGGCGGCCGCCTAGGACCCCCATGAGCCAGAAAGCCAACTACTTCAAGCTCGGCCTGTTCGTGATCGGCGCCGTCGTCTCGCTCATCCTGGTGATGGTCATCATCGGCACCGGACGCTGGTTCGAGCGGCGCGTGATCATCGAGACGTATTTCAAGGAGTCGGTGCAGGGCCTGGACGTCGGGGCCAAGCTCAAGCTGCGCGGTGTAGTGATCGGCGAGGTCACCAAGATCAGCTTCAGCTACGTCTACTACCAGCTCGACCTGCCGATCACGGAGCGCGACCGCTACGTGCTGGTCGAGGCGCAGCTGCAGCCGCGGCTCGTCGGCGGGCGCGCGGCGGCGGGCGACATGACGGATCCGGCAAGCGCGAAGGCGGAGGTGGAGAAGGGATTGCGGCTGCGGCTGGCGCCGCAGGGCATCACCGGCACGAACTACCTCGAGATGGACTACTTCGACCCGCCGCCGCCGGTGCTGCCCGATCAGCTGGGACGCCGCGCAACGTGTACATCCCGAGCACGCCGTCGACGGTGACCGCCATCGTGAACGCGGCGCAGGACATCATGGAGAAGCTCTCGCGGGTGGACATCGAAGGCACCATCTCCCGCATCAACCGCGTGCTCGTCACCACCAACGACCGCCTGGCCGCCCTCGACACCAAGGGGCTGACCGAGAGCACGAACCGCACGCTGGCGAAGATCGACTCGACGCTCGACGGCCTGCAGACGAAGAAGCTGTCCGACGAGGCGAACGCGTTGCTGGCCGAGCTGCGGCAGACCAACGCCGAGTTGAAGAAGACGCTCGCCAACCCGGCGCTGCAGAAGATTCCCGAGGACACGGCCGCCGCGGTCGCGCGCGTCAAGGAACTGGTGTCCGATCCCAAGCTCGCGCGCACGGTGGCGAACCTCGACCGCATCATGGGTCGCTTCGACCGGCTGTTCGGCTCCACCGACACCGACCTTGCGACCTCGATCGAGAACCTGCGGCAGATCACCGACAACCTGCGCGACCTCACCGAGGAAACCAAGCGTTATCCGGCCGGCGCGATCTTCGGCGCGCCGCCCGCCCCGTTGGAGCGCAAATGATGATGTGCATCGCGACGTGATTGGATGCTTGACGGCGGCGAGCGACGCTGCTGGTGGCGCTGCTCGCGCGGCTGCACGCGGCCGTCGCCCGTCGAAGGAGGCGTTCGTGCTCGAGCCGCGAGTCCCGCGCCCGTGGCGAAGACGCAGCCCGGATCGCTGCGCATCGGCACGTTCACCGTGGCGGCGCCGTTTCGCGGGCGCAGCTTCGTGGTGCGGCGAGTCGACCTCAAGTTCGATACGGACTACTACCACGAGTTCCTGGTGGCGCCGAACGCCAACATCAGCGAGGCGACCGCGCGCGCGCTCGCCAGCGCCAAGGTGTTCGCGACGGTGACGCCCGCGGGCGTCGTCGTCGATCCGGACTGGGTGCTGGAGGCGTTCGTCGACGCGCTGTACGGCGATGCGCGCGAGGCCGGCAAGCCGTATGCGGTGCTGACGATCACCTACTACCTGCGCCGCGACGAGGGCGATGTCGGCGTGCCGCTGTGGTCGCGCAAGTACGAGCGGCGCCTGCCGTTCACGACGGCAGCGCGGCGCCTACGTCAGCCGCGCTCAACACGGCGTTCGGCGAGATCCTCGCGGAGCTGGCGCGGGATCTGTCGGCGGCGACGTTGCCCAAGACCTGAGCGGACCCGCAAAAAAATAGGGTCAGACCCCACGTTCGGGCCGACCCTCCGTTACGCTCTGGGGGAACGTCCCGGCTCACTTGTTCTTGAGCGGCTCCGTTTCCGCTGCACAACTCAGCTTACGGCCGTTCCAGTACATCCCGTCGAGCCGCAGCGCCAGGCTCGGCACCGCGGTGTACGTGTCGCCGGTGAAGGCGACCAGCGCGGCGGGCCGCGAGCCGTCGCCGTCGATGCGCTGGATGTGCGACACCTCGATGCCCTTCGTGTACTTGCCGATGAACTCGCGCAGCGTGTCGTCGCTGGTGCCGGGTTCCATGTTGCCGATCCACAGTCTCATGGCGTTCGCTCCGATGTTCGTGGTGGGTTAGCGGCGGGCGCCGGCCGCCGCTCCGCGGGCGCGGGGGCGCTTCGCCGTCACTTTGCCGGGGAGCCTGCGGGTCGCACCACGTGGGCGTGACACGCCGAGCGTCCGGCTGAGGGTGGCGAGCATCGCCTTCTGCTCCGCGGTGGGATTGGCGCGGCGAATGCGCTCGTCGGAGAGCAGGCGCGACATCAGCGTCATCAGCCGTTCACGGTCGCGCGGATCGGCAAGCAGCGCCGGCAGCGTCGCGATCGCCTGCTCGGGCTCGTAGCGCGCAATGATCTCCTGCTCGCCGCGAATGCGCCGCCATTGGTCGCGCGTCACTTCCGGCAACAGGTCGCGGAATTCCTCGATCATCGCCTCCTTGGTCGCGAGCGTGGACAGCAGCATCGGCTCGCCCTTGCGCGCGAGCAGGTATCCGACGCGCGCCAGTGCCTCCGGATAGCCGCCTTCGGCGATGGCGGCGAGCGCCTCCTTCACGAACGGCAGCTCGCGTCCCTCGGCGGCCTGCTCGAGCCGCGTGGTCTCCGCCTCGTGCTTGTCGGCGAGGTACATCGCGAACACGTTGCCGTACGTCTCGAAGAACATCGCTTCGCTTTGCGCATCGCGCATCGAGCGGTAGTAGTCGAGCGACGCGCTGATCGCCTCGGACGCCGCGCGCTCGATGCGCGTGGCGACGCTGTCGCCGTCCGCCGGACGCCGCTGCGCCTTCACCGCCTCCGCGGCGGGCTTGAGCCAGGCGAGCCAAGGATTGAGGTCCGAGAACATCCAGCGCTGCGCGCGCAGCGGATGGAACTGGCGCAGCACCTTGGCGGTGAGCTCGTTGGCAAGCGATTGCACGAGCGGCTGCGCGAAGAGCTCGTACGCGCGCTGGTTGAACTCGGAAATGGCCTTCACCGCCTCGAACGGCTTCTCGTCCGCGCGCTGGAACTTGTTGAGCTGTCCGCCCAGTTCCTCCAGCCGGCGCTCGTGGAAAGTCACCTCGTACTCGGTCCGCCCGTCGGCGCCCTTGCGCTCCGCGATCTTCATCCCGTAGAGACCCGGCGGCAGCGCCTCGATCGACTGCAGCACCTCGACGATCTGCGCGTGCTCCTTGGTGGCGACCTTGCCCGACACGAAGATGCCGAGGTGGCCGACGCTTTCGTGCAGGAGGCCGACGATCACCTGGCCGCGCGCCTTGATCTCGTCGGTGGAGCCGTAGATGTCGCCGACCCAGTTGAAGGCCTGCTGCGGCGGCGTGATGTTGTCGCCCATCGACGCGAACAGCACGATCGGCGACTTGATGTCGCGCAGGTCGAACGGCTTGCCGCCCCGCATCTGCGTGCCGCCGGTCCACAGCTTGTTGCCGACGAAGAGATTGCGGGTGATCCACTCGATCTCCTCGCGGTTCATGAGGTAGAACCCGCCCCACCAGCGCTCGAACTCGAGGAAGCGCGGCGGTTCCGTGTCGACGTTCGCGTAGAGCGTGTAGTACTTGTCCCAGAACGTGTTCGCGGGGTTCAGGTTCTCGAAGTTCTCGACGAGGTACGCGCCGTCGAAGATGCCGTTGCCCATGTCCGCCGTGAGCGACGCGAGCCACGTGCCGCCGAGGTTGCCGCCCGCGTAGCGCATGGGGTTGTCGTTGGCGCCTTCCTGCCACGCGCCGCCCCAGTACGACATCGGCGCGCCGTTGATCACGATGGGTCCGGTGTCGTCGGGATCGGCGGCGGCCAGCATCATCGCGGCCCAGCCACCCTGGCAGTTGCCGATGATCGCCGGCCGCAAGCTGTCCGGATGCCGCTCGCGCACTTCCTTGACGAAGGCCTTCTCGGCTTCGCATACGTCGAGCAGCGTCTGCCCGGGCTCCGGGTCGCGGTAGAAGATCACGAAGTACACCGGATGCCCGGCGCGCAGCGCCACGCCCACCTGCGAATCGTCCTTGAAGCCGCCGATGCCGGGTCCGTGCCCCGCGCGCGGATCGATGATGACGTACGGTCGCCGCTTGGGGTCGATGGTGACGCCGGCCGGCGGAGCGATGCGCAGCAGCGCGTAGTTCACGGGCCGCGGAAGCTTGCGTCCGTCGACGATCGTCTCGTATTCGAAGTGCAGCACCGGCGGCAGTCCCTGCCGCGTGTGCTCGAGGAAGTTGTTGCCGCGCTGGCGCAGCGTGTCCCAGAAGAGGACGGTGCGCTGCGCGGCGTCGGTGGCGTAGTCGTACCACTGCGTCCACGCGCCCAACATCGCGTCGGGACGCATGGCGACGCCGGCGAGGTTGTCGGAATAGGCCTTCGCGAGGCGCTCGCGGTAATGCTCCTGCGCGAGCTGCACGCGCTTGCCGAGCAGGATCGCGACTTTCTCGTTGATGTCGTAGCTGCTGGCGGCTTGCCGGGTGATGTCCATCGTTGCCCTCGGGTGTTGTCGGCCCCGGATGGCGGCATGCCGTGACTCGCGGCCGGCAATCGGGCGCGATGGCGTGGCAAGGCGCGTTTCCTGTCGGCGAAACGCGCCGCCGGCGGTGCCGCGAACCGGCCTGCCGGTGATGTTACGTGAAATCATTCTGCGCGCAGGCTTGCCGAGGTTGGTTGACCCGCGTCAAGCCGGGCCCCGCCTCCCCGCGGCGCCGGACCTGCGTGCCGCTCGAAGCGTCGCGCTACCGTGCCGGCGAGAACGCGGCACCGCGCGCGGCCACCCCCGGCGCCGGGCACCGGGTGCCGAGCGCGCCGGCGATGAGCTGCCGGTCGCGATCGTTGGTGTAGCCGTCCATGTCGATGTCGAACCAGCTCGAGCGGCCGCTGTTGCCGTACGCGTACTGTGCCCAGTCGTAGAGATCGTACGCGTTCACCACGCCGTCGATGTTGCCGTCGCCGGGGCACGGCGGCTGCGAGCCCAGGATGGCGGCGAGCTGCGCGTAGAGCTCGTCGTAGTTCTGCTGCTGCTCCGGCGACAGCGGCGGTTGTCCATTGGCGACGAGATCGTTCTCGTCGAGCAGAGGCTTCGGAACGGCCTGGTTGATCTCGTAGAACTCGACCGTGGTCTTCGGCGCGCACGTGTTGGAATCGCTGTCGTACCACTGGAAGTAGTTGCTGACGATCTTGTAGCGCTCGTTGCGCACAGCCGACGAGTCGAGCGGCTGGAGCGTGTACGTGGGCTGGTTGTGGTTCTTCTGCCACACGTTCACGTCGCAGCAGTAGGTGAATCCCCCGGCCGGGATGCCGGCGGTGGCGGGATCGGTCGCTCCCGTGCCCCACCAGATGCCGCCGTTGTCCTCGCACACGCTCTTGGTGACGGGGATCTGCGTGCAGGTGCTGGAGATCTGGCACGGTCCGTTGAGCGCGCCGTTCGCCTGGTCGTTGATGCCCACCTGCGTGAAGTTCCACTTGCGCACGGGGGGCTGCTGCGGATTGCGCAGGTAGGGCAGCATCGGCATCGCGTCGATGACGTGCGGGCTCGCCGACGCGACGTTTATGCCGGCGATTTCGCCGAAGAGCTGGTAGAGGTCGGCGACGTTCACCATGCTGGTCACGGCGCGGCCGGGCTGCTCCACGAGCGGCCCGGCGACGACCATCGGCACCCATACGCCGGTCTGGTAGGCCGTGCCCTTGGCGCGCTGCGGGTCGAACGGGAACTTCACCGCGCTGCCGAGGGTGCCGTTGTCGCCGATGATGACGACCATGGTGTTGGCTCGCGCGGCCGTCGTAGGCGAGGCTGCCGTCGGGGGCGCGATGCGCCGCGCCGATGGTCGACGAGCAGCCGGCCGACCTCGGTGTCGAGCGCCTCGATCATCTGGTTGGTGCAGGATGCGCTGCTGATTCGCGTTGCCGCAGTCGAGGCCGCTCGTCGCGGTTGCGCCGGACGCGAGCAGCGCCGGCGGGGGCTGCATCACCGGCGTGTGCGCGGAGGCGAAGCTCACCGTGGCCATCCACGGCTTGTCGCTCGGCTGCCGCGCGATCCATTCGATCGCGGCGTCGACCGGCACGATGCCGCGATAGGTGCGCGCGCGAATGTCCGTCAGCGGAACCTGCTCGACGCGACCGTCCTCGTGGTTGATCACCAGCGGCGACACGTAGTGGCCGTTGTACCGTGCGAAGTCGACGTAGCCTGGCCGCGGCGACGCGCATTTCGTGAGCGGATCGAAGATGCCGCCGCGGTCGCGGCAGGCGCGTCCGGGCGGCAGGCCGTCGATCACGAACATTCCCTGGCAGCTGTCGTCGGCGAAATAGCATGCGCCCTGGTCGGCGCCGCCGTCTGCGGCCCCGGGCACGAAGCCGCACGAGTACGACCGGCCGTTCCGTCGCGACGCCGCCGGCGGTGGTGTCGATCGACGAGGGATCGCCGGTTTCGTCCAGCCACCCCGCGAAATAATCCCAGCCCACCGATGACGGCATGGCGAGCCGATACGGATTGTTGCCCTGCAGGCCCATGTGGAACTTGCCGAACAGCCCGCTGCTGTAGCCGCGCTGCTTCAGCAGCTTCGGCACGGTCATCTCGTACGGCGACACCTGCGAGTTGGCGAGATCGTCCGGGCCGAGTGCGCCGAAGACGTTGGTGCGCAGCGGAAAGCGGCCGGAGAAGAGCGTCGCGCGGCTGGTCGAGCACGCGGGCATCGCCCACGCGTTGTGGAAACGCAGGCCGGCATGCCCGATGCTGTCGATGTTGGGCGTGGCCGGCGGCGTCTCGCCGCCGTAGCCGAACAGCTGCATCTGGTCGATGCCGACGTCGTCCATGATGACGAAGAGGATGTTGGGCGGCTTCAGCGCGGCGGCGGCGGTGAGCGGAACGACCGCCAGCAGCGTGCCGGCGACCAGCGTCGCGAGCAGGGCCGCGATCGTCGCGGTGACGCTCCTGCGCCCGCGCACTGACCGCGCGCGGCACTGCGCGGCATGCGTCTCAGCGACCAATGGTCCAACCGGCAGGGGTGTCATGCGGTCCTCGAAACGTGATGCGCAGAAAGGCGCGGCGCGTGGTCGATCCCGCGTTGCGAGCAAGAAGCACGCCCGGCATGCCGTCGTGAGCGGCGAACGCGAAGTGCGCCGTCGTCCGACAACGAGGGCGATGATGCCATCCGGAAAGTCACCGGATGCGCGTTGTCCGCCGCCACGCGCGCGCTGCCGGGGAACAGGGCCGCGCGTGGATCGGCCGGCACGCCTTGCGCCCGCGTCGCGCCGGACGCGAGGCCGGCGAGGAGGGCGACGACCCGGAAACGCGTGTCGCGCTAGAACAGCGGCTGCGCGCGGGCGCGCTCCGGGAGGGGCGGCGCCTTTCCCGCCGTGGTGCCACTGTCGGCCAGGTCGACCCAGCCGCCGCCCATCGCCTTGTACACCGCGACGATCTGCGTGTACTGGTCGGCATACGTGCGCACCGCGGCGAGCTCGGCGGCGAACAGCTCGTTCTCCGCGTACAGGGTCTCGATGTAGCCCGCGTAGCCGTTGTTGAAGCGCACGCGCGACAGCCGCGCGTACTCGCGCAGCGCGTTCACGCGCTGCACCTGCGCGGACGACTCGTCGCGCTTCTTGACCGCGCCGACCAGCGCGTCGTTGGTCTCGCGGAACGCGTTGAAGATCGTCTGCTGGTAGGTGGCGACGGCGGCGGCGGTATCCGCTTCCGCCGACTGCACCTGCCCGGCGATGGCGCCGGCAGTGAAGAGCGGTCCGGTCAATGCCGGCGGCGAGCGTCCATGCGGCCGCGGGGCCCGTCAGGAAGTTGGCGAACGCCGCGCTGACCGAGCCGTAGCTGCCGGTCAGGCTGAACTGCGGATAGTAGAGCGCCTTCGCAGCGCCGATGTTCGCGTTGGCCGCGATCAGGTTCTGCTCGGCCTGCAGGATGTCCGGCCGCCGCTCCAGCAAGCGTGGACGGAAGGTCGTCGGGCATCGCGGGAATCCGCAGCTGCTCGATCGACTTGCCGCGCGGGATCGGATACGGATTGCGCCCCTGCAGCACCGCGATCAGGTTCTCCTGCGCCGCGATCTGCTGCTCGAGCTGCGGGATCGCGGCGCAGCGCCTGCTGGTACTGCGATTCGACCTGCGCCACTTCGAGCTTCGACACGACGCCGCCCTTGTGGCGCAGCTCGAAGATGCGCTGCGTGTCGAGGTAGTTCTTCGCCGTCTGCCGCGAGATCTCGAGCTGCCGGTCGAGCGCGCGCAGCCCGATGTAGCTCGTCGCCACGCTCGTGACCACCGACAGCACGACGCCGCGGCGGCCCTGCTCGGTCGCGTACACCTGCGCCTGCGCAGCTTCGGTCTGCCGGCGCACGCGGCCGAAGAGATCGATCTGCCACGTGGCGCCGAGCGCCGCGCTGTAGAGGTGTAGTAGGGATCGGCGCCCGGCGGCAGCGGCGACGCGCCGACGGCGCTGGTGCGGTTGCGGCTCGCGTCTCCGGCTGTAGCTGATCTGCGGGTAGAACGCCGAGCGCGTCGTCACGAGCTTGCCGAGGAACGCGTCGACGCGCGCCGCGGCGATGACGAGGTCGCGGTTCTCCTGCAGCGCCGAGTCGATGAGCGCGGTCAGCACCGGGTCGTCGAACTGCTCCCACCAGCGGGTGTTGGCGACGTTGGCCGCCTGCGCGTAGTCGATGCGCCACGCGGGCGGCGCGTCGATCGCCGGCTTGGTGTAGTCCGGGCCGACGGTGCACGCCGCTGCGAGACGACCACGGCGGCGAGCGCGGCGCGAAGGAGGCGGCGCATGGTCAGTCGCGCCTCCGGCGCCGGCGCCTCGGATGCGGTCGCGGCCGGCGCAACGTCCCGCTTGCGGCTCACCCGCTGCGACAGCGATTCCAGCATCCAGAAGAAGAACGGCGCGAAGATCACGCCGATCACGGTCGACGCGACGATGCCGCCGATGACGCCGGTGCCGATCGCGCGCAGGCTGTTGGCGCCGGGGCCGCTCGCGATGGCGAGCGGCACGCAGCCGAGGCCGAACGCGAGCGACGTCATGACGATCGCGCGCAGCCGCGCAGCCGGGCCGCCTCGAGCGCGGCCTCGCGCGCGCGTCATGCCGGCGCGCACGCGCTCGATCGCGAACTCGCAGATGAGGATCGCGTTCTTCGCCGAAAGGCCGACGAGCGTGACCAGGCCGACCTGGAAGTAGACGTCGTTGTCGAGGCCGACCAGCCACGTGAGCACGAGCGCGCCGAGTACGGCGATCGGCACCGTGAGCACGACGGCGATCGGCAGCGTCCACTTCTCGAACTGCGCGGCGAGCAGCAGGAACACGACGATGAGACCGAAGACGAACGCCGAGCTCGACGTGCCGCCGGACTCCTTCTCCTGCAGCGCCTGGCCGGCCCACGCGTACGAGAAGTCGCCGGGCAGCGCTCGCGCGCCACCTCCTCCATCGCGGCAAGCGCCTGGCCGGAGCTGTAGCCCGGCGCCTGGCTGCCGGTGATCTTCACCGCCGGGAAAGCCGTTGAAGCGCGTGACGAGCTTGGGCGAGGCCACGTAGCGCGTCGTGATGAGCGCGGACAGCGGCACGTTGGCGCCGTTCTTGCGAGCGCACGTACACCTTGTCGAAGTCCGACGGGCTTCATGCGGTAGCTGCGCGTCGGCCTGCAGCACCACCCACCACACGCGCGAGAACTGCGAGAACTGGCCGGCGATCTGCGAGCCGAAGAACGCCTGCATCGTCTGGAACGCGTCGGACGACGGTGACGCCCAGCACCTCCGCCTTGTTGCGGTCGAGGTCGACGAAGAGCTGCTGCGTCGACGCGCGGTAGGTGGTGGAGACGCCGGCAGCTCCGGCCGCTGCCGCGCCTTGGCGAGGAACGCCTCGACCGCCGCGCCGGTCGCCGCGGGTCGCCGGCGCCGCGGTTCTGGATGTAGAACTCGAAGCCGCCCGTGGTGCCGAGGCCCGGAATCGACGGCGGGTTGAGCGCGAACACGAAGCCGTCCTTGATGGCGGCGAACTTCGCGTTGAGGCGCGGGAATCGCCGCGAAGGACAGCAGCGACGGCGTCCTTGCGCTCCTCGAACGGCTTCAACGAGGCGAACAGCACCGCCGAGTTGTTCTGGATCTGGCCGTCGATGAGGCTGTAGCCGGCGACCGAGGCCACGTCCTGCACCGCCGGATCGGCGGACACGATCTTCTGCACGCGCGCGGCGAGCTTGCGACGACTTCGAGGCTCGCGGTGTCCGGCGCGACGATGGCCGACGAAGAAGTAGCCCTGGTCCTCTTCCGGCACGAAGCTCGACGGGCAGCGATGCGGAACATGCACCACGATGCCGACGAGGATCGCGCCGAAACGACCGAGCGCGACCGGCCAGGCCTGGATCGCGCGCGCGACCACGCCGACGTAGCCGTTGCGTGAGCTTCGCGAATCCGCTCTCGAACCAGCGGAAGAATCCCTTCTTCTCGCCGTGGTGCGCCTTGCACGATGATCGCGGCGAGCGCCGGCGACAGCGTCAGCGCCATGATCCCCGAGATCACCATCGAGATCGCGATCGTGATCGCGAACTGCTGGTACAGCGTGCCGGTGACCCCGCCCAGGAACGCGACCGGCAGGAACACCGCGACCAGCACCAGCACGATGGAGATCAGCGCGCCGGCGATCTGCGTCATCGCCACCTTGGCGGCCTCCAGCGCGGACAGGCCCTTGCCGGCCATGTTCGCCTCGACGTTCTCGACCACGACGATCGCGTCGTCGACGACCAGGCCGATCGCGAGGATCAGGCCGAACATCGTCAGCATGTTGATCGAGAAGCCGAGCAGGTGCATGCCGACGAACGTGCCGACGATCGACACCGGCACGGCGAGGATCGGGATGATCGTGGCGCGCAGCGACTGCAGGAAGACGAACACGACGAGCACGACCAGCACCACCGCCTCGAAGAACGTGTGCACGACCTTCTCGATCGAGTTCAGCGTGAAGAGGCTGGTGTCGAGCGCGATCCGGTAGTCGAGGCCGGTCGGGAACTGTTGCTTGAGCTCCTCCATCCGCTTGCGCACGGCGGTGGCGGTCGCCACCGCGTTCGCGCCCGGCTGCTGGTAGATCGCGATCGTGGTCGACGATCTTGCCGTTCATGCGGCTCACGATCGAGTAGTCGCGCTTGTCGAGCTCGACGCGGCCGATGTCGCGCAGCCGCACGATCGCCGCGCCCTCCTTGGCGGCGCGCACGATGATCGTCCTCGAACTCGCTCGGGCTTGGTGAGCAGGCCCTGCGCCGTGACGACGAAGGTCTGCTGCGTGCCGGGCACCGACGGCTGGCCGCCGATCTGGCCGATGCCGAACGTCTGGTTCTGGCTCTGGATCGCGGTGCGCCACTTCCTGCACGGTGATGCCGAGCTGCGCCATGCGGTCCGGCTGCAGCCACACGCGCATCGCGATGTCGGGCAGGCCGAACACCGACGCGCGGTTGGCGCCCGGCACGCGCTTCAGCTCGTCGAGGACGTACAGGTTCGTGTAGTTGTCGATGTACGTCGACGAGTAGCGCTCGTCCGGCGAGTAGATCGACAGCACCATCATGATGCTCGACGACTGCTTCTCGACGCCGACGCCCTGCTGGGTCGACCGTCTGCGGCAGCAGCGACAGCGCCTGGCTGACGCGGTTCTGGACGTTGACCTGGTTGATGTCGGGGTCGCTGCCGGGCTTGAACACGACGTTGATCGAGACGTTGCCGGAAGACGAGCTGGTCGACGAGAAGTAGAGCAGGTTGTCGACGCCGTTGAGCTGCGCCTCGATCGGCGCCGCGACCTGGTTGGCGATGACGTCGGCCGTCGCGCCCGGGATAGCTCGCGCCGATCGTTCGACCTGCGGCGGCGCGAGCTCCGGATACTGCTCGATCGGCGACGACGCACATCGCGACCGCGCCGGCCAGCACGAACAGGATCGAGATGACCGACGACAGGATCGGCCGGTCGATGAAGAAGTGCGTGAACATCGCGCTACTTCTTCGCGGGTGCGCGGCGGGGCGGCGGGCGGCGCCGCGGCGGCGCGGGCCGGCAGCGACGATCGTCACCGGCTGGCCGGGCACGACCTTCAGCACGCCGTCGACGACGACGCGATCGCTCGCCTGCAAGGCCCTGCACGGACGACGATGTCCGTCTCGCCGACGATAGTCGCCGACCACGACCGGACGCATCTCCGCGACACTGTTCGCGTTCGACCACGTACGACGAGGTGGCCGTTGTTGCCCTGCTGCACGGCGAGCTGCGGCACGACGATCGCGTTCGGCCGCATCGCGCCATGCACGATCGCGGTCACGAACATGCCCGGCCGCAGCTCGAGCTTGGGATTGGGCAGCACGGCGCGCACCAGGAACGAGCCCGTGTCCTGGCTGAACGACGGGTCGGCAGAAGCCGATCTTGCCGCGATACGGATAGACTCGACGTCGCCCGGGCAGCACGATGCTCGACGTCGTAGTTCTCGTTCTTGGGCGGCACCAGCTCCCCCTTCTTGACGAGCGCCTTGCACTTCGCCATCTGGTTCTGCGAGACGCTGAAGTTCACCCAGATCGGGTCGATGCGCCGCGACGTAGGTCAGGTTGGCGCTGTCGGCCGTGCGAGTTGACGAACGCGCCCTGCCGCTGCAGCGCGCGGCTCGCGAGGCCGGTGACGGGCGACGTGATCGTGGCGTAGCCGAGGTTGAGCTTGGCTTCGTCGACCTTGGCCTTGCGCGGAGAAGACCGCGGCCTTGGCGGAGTCGAGCTCGCCCTTGGCGCGGTCGAGGTCCGTCAGCGGCAGCGCGTCCTGCTCGGCGAGCGGCTTCACGCGGCCGTACGTCGCCTGCGCGGTGACGAGGCGCGCCTGCTGCGACTGCAGCTCGCCCTGCGCCGCTTGCAGCTGCGCCTGGAAGGGCTTGGGGTCGAGCGTGAACATGAGCTGGCCCTGCTTCACCAGCTCGCCTTCCTGGTACGCGATCTTCTCGAGGAAGCCCGACACGCGCGCGACGATGTTGACCTGGCGCGAGCTCTCCGTCTGCGCGACGAATTGCGGCGAGAAGGGAATCGTGCGCGGCGTGATCGTGATCACCGTGACTTCGGGCGGCTGGCGCGCGGGCGCCGGCGCCTGCTTGCCGCAGCCCGGCAGCAGCGTCGACGGCGGCAACGGTGGCAGCGACGGTCAGCGCGCGGATGCGCGTTGCAAACGGGAGCTGCATGAGCTGACCTCACGATGCGACGGCTCGTCGCGGCGACGCGGCGCGCCAACAGGCAGTGACCGCCGGGCAAGCGAAAACCGTGGAGTTTGACAGCCTGCGGTGCTGGCTGTCGAGGCGGACGCCTTGTACGCGGGACCGGGACGACCCTGGCGATCGCTGCGCAGGGGCGAGCGTCGGCATCTCCCGCGCGAGCGGATCGCGCACGGCGCCGGCGCCGGCACAACACTCGTTTGTTCCAGCCCTTGCAAGAGCAAATCGTCGGGCTCCGCTCGCGATTTGCCCCTGATCAGCTTCTCGAACGCCAATGACGCGTCGTCGATTTTTCCAAGGGTGTGCGGCCGTCAGGCTCTGCGACACTCTTCTGACCTGTCTAGTACTTCTCCGCGACGTACTTGTAGGGGTACTCCGGCTCGACGTAGTCGTGCTTCTTCTGCCGATCCGGCAGCTTCACCTTCGCGCGCGGGACGTCCTTGTACGGCACCTTGGTCAGCAGGTGGCTGATGATGTTGAGGCGCACCTTCTTCTTGTCCTCGGAGCGGGCGACGTACCACGGCGCCCACGAGGTATCGGTGGCCGCGAACATGTCGTCGCGCGCACGGGAGTAGTCGAACCAGCGGCTGTACGACTTCAGGTCCATCGGCGACAGCTTCCAGATCTTGCGGCCGTCGTCGATGCGCGCCTTGAGGCGCCGGGTCTGCTCTTCCGGGCTCACCTCCAGCCAGTACTTGAGCAGGATGATGCCGGACGCCACCATGGCCTTTTCGACACTCGGCACAACCCGGAGAAAATCGTTCACCTGGTCGTCGGTGCAGAAACCCATCACGCGCTCGACGCCCGCGCGGTTGTACCAGCTGCGGTCGAAGATCACGACCTCGCCGGCGGCCGGGAAATGCGGGAGATACCGCTGGATGTACATCTGCGACTTCTCGCGCTCGGTCGGCGAGGGCAGGGCGATGACGCGGAAAACGCGGGGGCTCACGCGCTCGGTGATCGCCTTGATCGTGCCGCCCTTGCCGGCGCCGTCGCGGCCCTCGAACACGATGCAGACCTTGAGGCCCTTGTGGACCACCCACTCCTGCAGCTTGACGAGCTCGACGTGCAGCTTCTTGAGCGCCTTGTCGTATTCCTTGGTGGAGAGCGACTTGGGCTCGCCCGCCGGTGCCTTCGCGGAACCCTTGGCGTCCGGCTTGCTGCTGCCTTTGGCGGGTGCGGACTTGCGCTTCGTTTGCTTCGCCTGTGCCATGCTGATCTCCCGTTCGCTACGATTGCGGTGCGGCGCCCCGCGATCCGCTTCCAGTCTAGTCGATTCGCCCGGTCCCCGCGCGCCGGTGCTTGACCTCGGCCGAGCCGTCCGAGAATCCTGCCGCGGTGACGCCGCGGCGCCGTTGACCTATGGCAAGGCTGCCGCACCTTCCGCGTCCTGACAGGCGGCTACAATCGGCGATCACGGGGGAGTGGCGCCATGAAGACCATCGAGATCACCTATCGGTACGGCGGCGGTGCGACTGCGCCCCGCGCCCGCCCCACGGACGCGGACGCAGCGCGCCAGCGACTGGACGAAGGCAGCCGCACGATGGCCGCGATGTTCGAGCAGCTGGCCCAGGGCGAAGGTGTCGCGCAACGCGTCATCCCGGTCGATGCGAGCGATCTCGGCCTCGCCGGCGGCACGCCGGGGGCGCCGAAGCAGCGTCCGTACGCCGCCGTGCTCGGCTGCTCGGACGCTCGGGTGCCCGTCGAGCTGATCTTCAACGAGGGTCCGAACGACCTCTTCGTCGTGCGCGTGGCGGGCAACGGGCTCGGCAACGAGGTCCTCGGCAGCCTGCGCTACGCGGTCGACCACCTCGCGCACAACATGCGGCTCGTGGTCGTGCTCGGCCACAGCGCGTGCGGAGCCGTCTCCGCGGCGGTCGACGTCTTCCTGAATCCGGAAGGGTACGTCGCGCTCGCGGCGAATCACGCGCTGCGCGGCATCCTCGACCGGCTCCTCGTCGTGGTGAACGCGGCGGCGCGGCGAATGGCCGTCGTCCATGGGTTCGAGGTAGCGGCGCGCCCCGGGTACCGCGCGGCGCTGATCGAGGCGGCGATCGTCGCCAATGCGGCACTCTCCGCGCACACGCTGCAACGGCATCTGGAGGGCGATGCGCAAGGCCTGCGTGCGGTCTACGGCGTCTATCTCCTCGAGTCGCACGAGGTGTGGGCGCCGAGGCACGACAGCGCGGAAACGGCGGGACTCGCCTATCCGCCCGCGGACCTCGCGGATTTCGCGGCCTTCGCGGATGCCGTGATCCGCTCCGCGCGCATAGCGGGGATGCTCGACGGCACGCGCAGCTGACGCCGCGCACCTCGCCGGTGCGACCCAGGGTTGTTCCTGCTGCGGACAGCGCGCGACGCGCATGCCATTGACCTGTGTCACCTGACGCCGTGCGGTCCTGCGCGATGATGCACCCATGGCCGCACGCCCTTCCGTCGCGCGTATCGATCCCCAACTCGATCGCATCCTCGCCCGCTACGACGCCAGTCCCCAGGCGCTCGTGCAGATCCTGCGCGCGGCACAGCAGGAGGCTGGGTTCCTGGCCCCCGCGTCGATCTCGTATCTCGCCACGCGCATGGGATTGCCGCGGGCGACGGTGGAGGGCGTGGCGAGCTTCTACAGCTTCCTGCACCTGACGCCCGCGGGCCGCTACCGCGTACGGTTCTCGGACAACGTCACCGACCGCATGGCCGGCGCGCCGGCGCTGCTCGAGCGCCTCTGCACGAGCCTCTGGCTGGAGCGCGGCAAGGTATCGGAAGACGGGCTCGTATCGGTGGACACGACGTCGTGCACCGGATTGTGCGACCAGGGTCCGGCGCTGCTCGTCAACGAGCGCGCGATCCCGCGCCTCGACGCGGAACGCGTCGACCAGATCGCGGAGCTGATCCGCGGCCGCGTGCCGCTCGCCGAATGGCCCGAGGCGCTGTTCGCGATCGCCGACAACGTCCGGCGCGAGGACGTGCTGCTGCAAACCCCGTGCGCGCCCGGCGATGCGCTGCGCGCGGCGATCGAGCGCGGTCGCGCCGTGCCCGAGGAGCGCGCGTCCAACGAGCGCTCGTGGCGCGAGCGCGTGCCCGCCGTACCGCAGGGTCCCGCGCTGACGCTGGAAGAGATCAAGCACTCCAACCTCCGCGGCCGCGGCGGGGCGGGCTTCACGACCGGTCTCAAGTGGGAGGCGTGCCGAACCGCGCAGGGCGGGCAGCGCTTCGTGGTGTGCAACGCGGACGAGGGCGAGCCCGGCACGTTCAAGGATCGCGTTCTGCTCGCGCGCCATGCCGACCTCGTGCTCGAGGGCATGACGGTGTGCGCGTACGTGGTCGGTGCGCAGCGCGGCTTCCTCTACCTGCGCGGCGAGTACGACTACCTGCGCGCGCCGCTCGAGGCGGCGCTCGCCCGCCGCCGCGCCGCCGGCGTGCTCGGACGCAACATCGCGGGCGAGGCGGGTTTCGACTTCGACATCGAGATCCACGTCGGCGCCGGTGCCTACGTGTGCGGTGAGGAGTCGGCGCTCATCGAGTCGCTGGAAGGCAAGCGCGGCATCCCGCGCAACCGGCCGCCGTATCCGGTGACGCACGGCTACCTGCAGCAGCCCACGGTCGTCAACAACGTCGAGACGTTCTGCGCGGCGGCGCTCATCGCCATCAAGGGCGGCGCATGGTATCGCGCGCTCGGCACCCCGCGCTCGGCGGGCACCAAGCTGCTGTCGGTGGCGGGCGACTGCGCGCGCCCGGGCATCTACGAGTATCCGTTCGGCGTCACCGTGCAGGAGGTCCTCGAGGCCTGCGGCGCGGTGCGGCCGCAGGCGGTGCAGATCAGCGGTCCCTCGGGCGTGTGCATCGGCAGCGCGGAGTTCGCGCGCCGCATCGGCTTCGAGGACCTGCCCACGGCCGGCGCCTTCACCGTCTTCGACGAATCGCGCGACATGTTCGAGGTCGCGCGCTGCTACGCGCACTTCTTCGCGCACGAGAGCTGCGGCTTCTGCACGCCGTGCCGCGTCGGCACCGCGCTGCTGCGCAACGTGATGGACAAGCTGCACGCGTGCAAGGGCTCGCAGATCGACCTTGACCGCATCGCCCGCCTGAACCTGCTGCTGCAGGCATCGAGCCATTGCGGGCTCGGCCACACCGCGTGCAATCCGCTGCTCGACACGCTGAAGCGCTTCCGCCCCGCCTACGAGCGGCGGCTCATGTCGCGCGACTTCGCGCCCGCGTTCGACCTCGACGGCGCGCTCACGCGCGCGCGGGCGATGACGGGCCGCGACGACGCCGGCGCGCATCTGGGATCCGAATGATGAGCGACGCGCCGACCTTCCTCCTCGATGGCGTTCCGGTGAGCTTCGTGCCGGGGCAGACGGTGATGCAGGCGGCGCTCACGGCCGGGCATTACATCCCGCACCTGTGCTACCACCCGGAGTTCGCGCCGCACGGCAGCTGCAAGGTCTGCACCGTGAAGGTGGACGGGCACACGACGGCATCGTGCACCACGCCCGCGCAGGCCGGCATGGCGGTGGAGAGCGAGACCGACGAGCTGAACGACAACCGGCGCACGCTGGTGCAGATGCTGTTCGTCGAGGGCAACCACTTCTGCCCCGCGTGCGAGAAGAGCGGCAACTGCCTGCTGCAGGCGGTCGCCTACGACCTCGGCGTGCTGTCGACCGACCTCGACTATTTCTTCCCCAGCCGGCCCGTCGACGCGTCGCACCCGGACCTGCTGCTCGACTTCAATCGCTGCATCCTGTGCGAGCTGTGCGTGCGCGCCTCGGGCGAGGTCGACGGCAAGCACGTCTTCGCGCTCGCGGGCCGCGGCCTCGCCAAGCATCTCATCGTGAACGCGGAATCGGGACGGCTCGCCGACACCGACATCGCACTGACCGACAAGGCGGTGGACGTGTGTCCGGTCGGCGTGATCCTGCGCAAGCGGGTGGGCTTCGCGATTCCGATCGGCAAGCGCCGCTTCGACGTGCGTCCGCTCCGCGCGCAGGCGCTCGAGGATGCGCCGCGCGCCCCGCCGCCGCCCGCGGGGGGCGCGCTGTGAGCGTCGCATCCACCTTCGCCGAGGGCAAGCTGCGGGTCGCGACGACGTCGCTGGCCGGCTGCTTCGGCTGCCACATGTCGTTCCTCGACATCGACGAGCGCCTGTTCGCGCTCCTCGAGCACGTGGAGTTCGATCGCTCGCCGCTCACCGACGTCAAGCACTGCGGACCCTGCGACATCGGCTTCATCGAGGGCGGCGTCTGCAACGCCGAGAACGTGCACGTGCTGCACGAGTTCCGCCGCAACTGCAAGATCCTGGTCGCGGTGGGCGCGTGCGCGGTGAACGGCGGCCTGCCGGCGCAGCGCAATCACCTCGACCTCGGCGTGTGCCTGTCCGAGGTGTATCTCACGGAGCCGGGGCTCGCCAGGGGCTGCATCCCGAACGACCCCGAATTGCCGCTGCCCCTCGACAAGGTCCACCCGCTGCACGAGGTGGTGAAGGTCGACTACTGCCTGCCCGGTTGCCCGCCGTCGGCGGACGCGATCTGGTCGTTCCTCAACGATCTCGTCGCGGGACGCACGCCGCGTCTCGGGACCGATCTCATCCGCTACGACTGACATGACTCGTTCCCCCACGTTCGCTCCGCTCGCTGCCCCCCATGGGGGCGCGCAGCGGCTTGTGGCGGCCCTTCGCCGCTGACGCCATGACCTTCGAACTCGAAACCGCGAGGGAGACCTCGGGCCTGCGCCGCGTCGCGATCGATCCCGTCTCGCGCGTGGAAGGACACGGCAAGGTGACGATCCTGCTCGACGCCGAGGATCGCGTCCACCAGGTGCGCCTGCACATCGTCGAGTTCCGCGGCTTCGAGAAGTTCGTCCAGGGCCGGCCGTACTGGGAGCTGCCCGTCATGGTGCAGCGGCTGTGCGGCATCTGCCCGGTCAGCCATCACCTCGCCGCGGCGAAGGCGCTCGACGTAGTGGTCGGCGCGACGCACCTCACGCCCACGGCCGAGAAGATCCGGCGGCTCATGCACTACGGGCAGATCCTGCAGTCGCACGCGCTGCACTTCTTCCATCTCGCGTCGCCCGACCTGCTGTTCGGCTTCGACTCCGACGTCGCCAAGCGCAACATCGTGGGCGTGGCCGCCGCGCACCCGGACATCGCGAAGAAGGGCGTCCTGCTGCGCAAGTTCGGCCAGCAGGTGATCGAGGCGACCGCGGGCAAGCGCATCCACGGCACCGGCGCCATCCCCGGCGGCGTCAACAAGTCGCTGACGCGCGAGGAGCGCGACCGCCTGCTCGCCGACGCGTACACGATGATCGGGTGGAGCCGCGACGCGGTGGCGCTCGTGAAGAAGCTGCACTTCGCCAACGTGAGCCTGTACAACAGCTTCGGCGCGTTCCGCTCGAACCTGATGTCGCTCGTGGCGCCCGACGGCGCACTCGATCTGTATCACGGCGCGCTGCGCGCCCGCGATGCCGCCGGCGACCTGATCTTCGACCACGTGGACTATGCCCGCTACTGGGAGCACATCGTCGAGGAAGTGAAGCCCTGGTCGTACATGAAGTTCCCGTACCTGCGCTCGCTCGGTCCCGAGCACGGCTGGTACAAGGTCGGGCCGCTCGCGCGCGTGCAGAACTGCGACCACATTCCCACGCCGCTGGCCGACGCCGAGCGGCGCGAGTTCGTCGACTTCGGCGGTGGCGTGCCGATCCACGCGACGCTCGCCTTCCACTGGGCTCGGATGATCGAGATGCTGTTCGCGGCCGAGGAGATCAAGTCGCTGCTGCACGACGACGACCTCATGGGCGACGACCTCGTCGTCACCGGCACGCGCCAGCGGCGCGGCGGTCGGCGTCATCGAGGCGCCGCGCGGCACGCTGATCCACCACTATCGGCTCGACAACAACGACCAGGTGATGCGCGCGAACCTCATCGTGTCCACGACGCACAACAATCAGGCGTTGAACGAGGCGATCCGGCAGGTGGCGCGGCGCTATCTCGACGGCCGCAAGCTCACCGAGGGCCTCCTCAACCACGTCGAGGTCGCGATCCGCGCGTTCGATCCTTGCCTGTCGTGCGCGACGCACGCGCTCGGCCGCATGCCGCTGGCCCTCGAGCTGGTCGACGCCGAGGGCACCAGCATCGATCGCCTGCAGCGCGACGGCGACGGCGGCGTGACGCAGGCTGCGGAATGAACGCGCCCCGCGTGGTCGTGCTCGGCTGGGGCAATCCGAGCCGGGGCGACGACGCTCTCGGACCGGAGTTCCTCGCGGACGCCGAGCGGCTCGCTGCGAGCTCGCATGGGCATTTCGCGTTCGTCTCCGACTACCAGCTGCAGCCCGAGCACGCCACCGATCTGCTGGGGCGCGATCTTGCGCTCTTCGTGGACGCCAGTCGTACGTTGGAGGCGGCGGTGCGCCTGCGGCAGATCGCGCCGCGGCGCGACGTGACGTTCACCACGCACGGGATGAGCGGCGAGGCGGTCCTCGCCGCCTACGTTGCGGCGTTCGGCGATCCGGCGCCGCCGGCGTTCGAGCTCGCGATCCGCGGCCGCGAGTTCGCACTGGGCGCGGCGATGTCGGAGGATGCGCGCCACGCGCTGGACGTCGCGCTCATGCTGTTCGAGCAGCTCGCGGCGACGCCGACCGAGGACGCGTGGCGCGGGATCGCGCAGGACGCGCTAGCGTTCGACTGACGACTCGGCGCGCTGTGCGCGCGCCCGCCACGCGACGTAGGGAATGAGCGTCAACGCGGCGATCACCAGATAGGCGAGGATCACCGCGATGATGGCGGCCGGCGCGTTGTTGAGCGTCGCGACCAGGATCGCCAGGCCGGGATTGCGCGCGGCGCTGGAGATCGCGGTAGCCGTGCGCGTGGCGGGCGCAGGACCGCCGAGCAGATGCCCGGCCGCCGCGGCAAGGGCGGTGACCGCAACGATGGCGAGCGTCACGCGCAGGCCCGCGGTGACCACCGGCTTCCAGATGTCGATCAGCGCGAGCACCACCAGCGCGATCAGCATCATGCCGCCCACCTTGGCGAGCCGCGGCTCAAGCCATGCGGACGCGCGCGGCCAAAGCCGCGTCATCGCCATCCCGGCGCCGAGCGGCAGCAGCTGTGCGACCAGCACCTGCCGCGCGAGATGCCGCGCGTCGATGGTCGCCGTCGCCGCGTAGTACTCGTCGAACAGCGCGATATAGAGCGGCATGGTGATCACCGCGAGCGCGACGACCAGGATCTGCAGCGCCGGGGCGAACGAGCGATGGCCGCCGGCGCCCAGCGAGCGCCGCAGCGCCACCGGCGCGCCGGGCGCGATGGCCATCAGGATGATGCCCACCTCCGCCGCGCGCGGCAGGTCCAGCGCGCGCGCCACGAGCCACGCGAGGGCCGGAACCGCCACCAGCACCGCGAAGGCCGACCGCGCCATGAGGCCGGGCCGCTCGATCACCCAGCGGATCTCGCCGGGCACGATCGCGAGACCGAGGTCGAACATGATGACGAAAACCGTCGCCACGGCGACGATCGTGAACAGCCACTGGGGGACGATGCCGTCGATGGGCACGGTGCCGTTTCCCGGTCAGCGCGCCTTCGCGCGGGCGTGCCGGCGAAAGGCGGGCACCCAGGGCACACTTGTCGCGGGCAACTGTGCGTCGGCACGACACGTCGATCGCATCGCGCGCGCTGCGCTTTGCCGCGGAATCCGGTTCATGGCAATTCCGCACGCGGCGGGGTGCCCGTGCCTGTATGCGCCATGATACTGTCGCGGCGGGCCCATCGGCCGGGGAGGACCCGCATGACCGTTGCACCCGGGGACGAGCGCGAACGCCTCCTCGATCCCGTCGACCGCATCTCGGAAGTGTTGTTCGGATTGATCATGGCGATGACCATCATCGGCTCGCTGTCGATCGCGAGCGCCGGCGCGGCCGAAGTGCGCACCGTCACGACGGCGGCGCTCGGCTGCAACATCGCATGGGGACTCGTCGACGCGGTGATGTACGTGGTGCGCACCGCGACCGAGCGCGCGCGGCTGCGCGCGCTGGGGCATCGCATCCGCACGTCCGACCCCGCCACCGGCGAGCGGATCATTGCCCGATACCTGCCCGACGAGCTGGCCGACATCGTGGGGCCGGAGGAGATCGCGGGCATCCGGCGCCGCGTGCTTGTGCACCCGGAATACCGCGGGACGCTGCTGCACCCGCGCGACTTCCTCGAGGCACTCGGTATCTTCGCGTTGGTGGTGCTGGCGACGTTTCCGGTGGTGCTGCCGTTCTTCGTCGTGAGCGATACGGCGTCGGCCATGCGGACCTCGCAGGGGGTCTCCGTCGCCATGCTGGTCCTGTGCGGCGCTGCGCTCGGCCGCTACGCCGCGCACGCCCGGCCGCTTGTCACCGGCGCCATCATGGGCGTCTTCGGCGCGGTGCTCATCGGCATCGTCAAGGCGCTGGGCGGCTAGGCATCGGCCCGCTCAGCCCGCGGGACCGGGAAGCGTCAGGTTCACGCGCACCACGCCGCCCTCGCGGTGCGTGGACATCGCAAGGCCGCAGCGCTCGAACACGCGCAGCATGCCCGCGTTCTCGGCCAGCACGTCCGCCGTGAACGCGCCGATGCCGCGCTCGCGCGCGATACGCGCGAGGTGGCCGAGCAGTCGGCCTGCGAGGCCCTTCCCGTGGAAATCCTCCTCGATCATGAATGCGACCTCCGCGATGCGCATGCTCGCTGAGGGATCCTCGACCACGTAACGGCCGCCGCCGATCACCGTCTCGTTCTCGCCCGCGCCAACGGTGGCGACCAGCGCCACCTCGGTGTCGGGATCGAAGCGCATGATGCGATCCAGGCCGGCTTCGGTCAGCTCGCTGCGGTAGCCGAACAGGCGGAAGTAGATGGATTCGCGATCGAGCCGGCGCACGGCCTGCGCCATGCGCGCGCGGTCGTCGGCACGCAACGCGCGCACGATGACCCGGGTGCCATCCTTCAGCGATTCCGCGGCAGCATAGGTGCGCGGATCGATCATCGCGTGCAATGTGCAGTCGCTGCCCACGCGTCCAACGCGCGGGCAGCGGTGATATCGCCGTCTACTTCTTGGCCGGCTCGACCGCGACGGCAAGCGCCTGGGTAAACGTCGCTTCCACCTGGTCGCCCTTCGCGACGCGCTTGAACTGCTCGGGGTCGGGAAGGCGCAGGTCGACCGTCTGCTTCGGCCCCTTGAGCGTGACCGTCTGCGTGGCGGGATCGGTGGCGATCACGTCGGCGACGACCGTGACCTGGCGGCCGACCGCCCCGGCGGGCTGCTCGCCCGGCTTGGCGCCGACCGCGCCGGCCTTCTCGGTGCGCGCGACCACCAGGCCGCCGCCCTTCTTGAGCTCGAGCGTCAGCGCCTCGATCATCTGGATGTCCACCCGCTCGCCGACCTTCAGCTTGGCGAAGTTCTTCACTTCCGGCCCCGCGGTGACCGTGATCTCGTGCCCTTGCGGGCCCTTGAGCGTCACGTCGCGCGTCTTGGCGTCGATCTTGGTGATCGTCGCCGTCACCTTGACGGTCTGCGCGATCGCGCCCTTTCCGGGCGCGGTGGCGACGGCGGCGGCGCCCGTCTGCGCATGCAGCGGAGCGGCGACGGTGATGGCGAGCGACACGGCGATCGCCGTCCAGAGCTTGTTCATTGGCATTTCCCTATGGTTGTGGATCGAATTCGTTGCCGCATTCAAGGCGGGCGGCCGGCATCATACGCGACGCGGCTTCGAAGCTCACTTGTCCGCTACCGCAGACCAGCCCGGGCCGGGCGCGTACACCTGCATTCCGGCTGCCTTCTGGCCGTCTCGCGCCCGAGGTCGGACTGGTAGCACCTTGCCGTCCTGGTTGACGATGAACGTCATGATGCCGGAGTTGCCGTATTTGGCCGGATACGCGACGACCGCGAAGCCGCCGATCGCGCGGCCGTGCACGACGTAGTCGAACGCGGGCGCTGTCGGCGCCCTTGCCCTGGCCCTTCAGCATTCGGTAGTAGTAGCCGTGGTAGGGCGTCGGCGTGCCCTGCTTGGCCTTGTAGCCCTCGCCCGAGGCCTGCGCGACGAACGGTCGCCGAGCGGGCTCGGCGGCTCGCCGGCCTTGCGTCGGCCAGTACAGGCCGTCGTGCTTGCCGGGCTGCTCAGGAATTTCCTGCGCGTAGGCGAGGCACGCCGTCGCCGTCGCGGTCCGCCGACGCGTATTCGCGCTGCGCGTCGACGATGGCCTGCAGCACCTTGATCGCGTCGAGCTCGTTCTCGCCGATGCGGCGCGCGAGCAGCTCGTCCTTGCCCGCCGCGGTGTCGAAGCGCCAGCGGTCGCCCGTCTTCACGAGCGGAAACGCGAACGGAAAATCGTCGTTGCCGATCGTGAGCGTCATCGCGTCGCCGCTCGCGCGACGAGCGCGTGCTTCGCGTCGTACGCGGCGACGAAGCTCTCGCGCGTCTGGCGCGATCGGCCACGGGATCGCCCGACGACAGGTCGCCCGGTCGTTGCCGAGCACGGCGCGCAGACCGGCCTTGTCGTTCGCCTTGACCGCCTGCACGAGCGCGGCTCGCGGCGTCCTCGGGCGTCGCGAACGTCTTCTGCGCGGGCGCGGCCGCGATGCGCGGTCGATCGCGTACAGCGCGCTGGCGACCAGCACGAGCAGCCAGCCATCCACTCGCCGGTCGTCAGTCGCGGATTCATGTTTCGTGTGGTCATCGTCGTCTCCATGGGGATCGCGCGGCGGGATGCGCAGCGCGGCGCGCATCATCGCCGTCCTCCGCCGCCGCGCGCCGCCGCCGCCACCACCGCCGCGCGCACCACCGCCACCACCACCGCGCGCGCGGCGCCGCCGCCGCCGCCCATGTTCCCGACGCTGCGCGCCGAATTCATGCTCGACGCGCCGCGATTGCTGTAGTCGCGCGTCTGCGCGCCGCCGCCGCGCGAATCGAACGCGGACGAACTGAGCCACCGCCGCCGCCCCGTCCGCTCGCCATGTCGCGCGATGCCGCGCTGTCGCGTCCGCCGCCCATGTCGCGGTGTCGCCGGGCTGCCGTCGCGTCCCGTGGCCATGTCGCGCGTGCGGCCTGCGCCGCGGTTGCCGCGCTGTCGCGCGCCACGTCGCCGCGCTGGATCGCCGCGACCCTGCGTCCGCGCGACCGCGAAACGCATCGCGCGACGCGGCGTCGGCGCGCTGTCCGCGGCCGTACTGCTTGCGCCACGTTCTGGTCGCGATACGGGACCGCGCCGCGATGCTCGGCGTTGTGCGATTCCAGTTGCCGTTGCTGATGTTGGTCCGGTTGAAGTTGTTGTAGCGGTTGACGTTGACGTTCACGTCGCCGCCGCCCCAGTTGCAGTTGCCCCAGAGGCGCCGCCGACGATCACGCCGGCCGTGAAGCCCAGCAGCGCGCCGCCCGCGACGTAGCCGGGCGGATAGTAGTAGTAGGGCGGGTACGCGGGATACGGCCACGCGCCGTACACGACCGTCGGGTTGTACGTCGGGACGTAGACGACCTCGGGATTGGTCGGCTCGATCTTGATGACGGTCGTGTTGTTCTCGCTCGTGTCCGTGACGACCTTCTGCTCCTTGGAGTCCTTGAGCGCACCCTGCGCCGGCGCCTTGGCGCGCAGCGCCTGCGCCGTGTCCAGCACGTCCTTCTGCTGCGCGAGGAACGCGTCGCCGAGCTTCTGCGTCCAGTCGAGCTTCTCGCTCATCATCGTCAGCACCTGCGGCAACACCGCGAGCGACTTCACGCTCGGATCCCACGGCTGCTGCTGCAGCGCGTCCTCGCAGCGCCTTGTCCTTCAGCGCGGGATTGGCCTTCACCCAGCGCTCGGCCTGCGACGATCTCGAGCGGGTACGTCGAGGCCATCAGCACCTGCGCGAGGAGATCGTCGGGGTAGAGCGCGATCGGCGCGACGAGCTGGTCGAGCTCCTGCTGCGAGAACGTCTTCGCGGCTGCCGCCGGCGCGGCCGACGGCGGCGCGGGGCGGGCGGCGGTGGCGGCGTCTGGGCCGGCACCGGGAACGCCAGCGCCATGCAGACCACCATCGCGACCCAGGACTGCATACGGTTCATGTTCGTTCCTTGTCGGTGCGGCATCGGCGGATATTACTTGATCGTGTAGCCGCGACCTTCCATGCACGCGCCGTAGGTGTGGTAGTACGTATTGAGCGCCCGCTATTGTTGCCGTGCCTGCGCGCTCGGCGCGCACGGGTTCCTGGCGGGGTGAGACGATGGGTTTTCGCGCCAAGACCGGAGCCGCCGCGACGGCAGTGGCGATCGCGGTGGCGCCGGAAATCAATCGGATCATGGGGTTTCCTCGAGCCTTGCCGCCCCCGCCGAATGCGAGACAATTCTGAAAATTAAGCGGGAACGACGGAGACCGCGTTGATCCAGCGCACAATTCACTGTTTCTTTGGCGGCGGAGAGGGCTAGGCGAGCACTCGCTGCGCCACCAGGACGAGTGCCGCGCGAGGAACAGGGCCTCGACGACGAGCAGCACCATCGCGCGACCGCCGACCTTCTTCATTTCGAGCGGCGAGGTCTTGAGCCCGACCGCGGCGATCGCGACCACGAGGCAGGCGCGCGCGACCTCGTTCATCGCGGCGCCGATCGGCTTGGGGATGAAGCCGATGCTGCCGACGACGACGAGCGCGACGAACGCGACGAGGAATGGCGGCAGCAGCGGATCGCCGCGCGCACTGCTCGCCGCCTGTGCGCCGGCGGTGCCACGCGAGCGACAGCGCCATCACGACCGGCAGCAGCATCGCCACGCGCAGCATCTTCGTCAGTACCGCGTAGTCGCCGACGTCGGGCGAGATGCTGTAGCCTGCGCCGACGACCTGCGCGACGTCGTGGATGGTGCCTCCGAGGAATACGCCCGCCTGCGTGCGCGTCGAGGCCCAAGCAGCCTTGACGAGCGCCGGGTAGAGGATCATCGCGAGCGTCGACAGCGCGGTGACGCCGGCGATCGTGAAGATCGAGCTCGCGCTCCGGACTGCTCGTCGCGCGGCAGCACGGCCGCGATCGCGATGGCGGCGGAGGCGCCGCAGATCGCGGTGGCACCGCCCGTGAGGACGCCGAAGCGGCACGGCTGTGGCCGAAAGCACCGGGCCGCGACGGCGCCGAACGCGATGGTGCATGCCACCGCCGCGATCATGCAGCGCGCCGGTGCACCAGCCGAGCGCGCCGATCTGCTCGAACGTGATACGCGCGCCGAGCAGGGCCACGCCGAAGCGCAGCACGCGGCGCGCGGCGAAGTCGACGCCTGGCTTCGCGTTGCCTTCCATCGCGACCGGGTTGAGCGCCATGCCGAGCAGCAGCGCGTACAGCAGCGTCGGACCGCCGCGGTTGTCGGCGATGAACGTCGACGCAATCGCAATGACGATCGCGAGCAGGAGCGCCGGGCCAGCTTCCTGGAGCGCCATTGCGCGCATAGTCGTCGGCGCGTAAGCGCGAGCGCGGTGCCGCGTCACGCCGGCACCGCCGTGAGCTCGCGGATGAACGATTCGGCTCGTGGCCATGCGCCGTAGCCGGCGGCGGGATTGAGATGCCCCACCGCGCCGACGTTCGACGAGGCGGCTGCCCCACGCGCCGGCCAGCTCCGCGACGCGCTCGTAGGCGCCGAGCGGATCGTTCGTGCTCGCCGCGACGATGCTCGGGAACGGCAGCGCGATCGCGCGGCGTGGGCAGCCAGCCGTTCTCGCGGAGCGTGTCCTCGTCGGATAGCCCGCCGGCAGCGGCGATTCGAAGTCCGGCGGCGTTGCGAGCAGCGCACCCTTGATGGGGCGCCGATGCCGGCGGGCCCAGTGCACGGTGATCATCACCCCGGCGCTGTGCGCGACGAGAATCGAGCGGACCCTCGATCGCGGCCAGCGACCGGTCGAGCGTCGCGCACCCACGCGGCGCACGAGAGCTTGTCGTGATCCATGCGCGGCACCGAACGCGCGTTCGGAAGCCTTTGCTCGAGCAGCGTCTGCCAGTGCTCGGGCACGTGATCGCGCAGGCCCGGGACGATGAGGATCGTCGCGTCGTGGTCGTCGTGCGTCATGGCAATGCTGCCTGTTCAGGACGCGCGCGCACGAGCGAGCTCGGCCGCGAGCGCGCGGACGACCTCGACGAGATCGCCGACCGGGCCGAAGTCCGCGCTCTCGTCGAAGGGGTTCATCGACATCGCGAGATTGGCGAGGTCGACGCCGCCCTCGTCCACCTTGACGCGGATCTTCACGTTGCAGTCGACGACGCGCTTGCGGGTGACCAGCACTTTCATGGCATTCTCCGGCAGGGCCTCAGAACTGCGCGTCGGCCATCGCGAGCGCGGCGTGCGCGCCATCGACGACGGCCTCGCGCAGGCCGGGCGCCTGCGTCAGGGAGTGATCGGCGAAATGGCGCGCGACGATTATCTTCGCGCGCAGGAAGGCGGCATCGCCTTCGCCGGCGGCCAGCTTGCGCGTCGCGATCAGCGCCGCGCGCGCGAGCTGCGCGCCGCCGCACACGATGCCCGCGAGCTCGAGGAGGGGCACCGCACCCGCCAGCACGGCACGCGGTTCCCGCTTGAAGCTCTCGGCGACGTGACGTCCGGCACCCTCGAGCGCATCGACGCCGGCGAGCAGCCGGGTTGCGATGCGCCGCAAGGTCGTGATCGCCGACGGTCGTCAGCTCGCGCACGGTCTTGCGCATGTCGGCGACGGCCGCGAGAAGCGCCGCACCGCCGTCGCGCGCGATCTTGCGGCCGACAAGGTCGTTGGCCTGGATGCCCGGTGGTGCCCTCGTAGATCGTGGTGATGCGCGCGTCGCGCACATACTGCGCGGCACCCGTCTCCTCGATGTAGCCCATGCCGCCGTGCACCTGCACGCCAAGCGACGTCGTGCGTTGCGCGGCCTTCGGTGCTCCAGCCCTTGACGATCGGGATCATGAGCTCGGCGAACGCGCGCTTGCGTTCGCGGACGGCTCGGATCGGGATGCCGGTGCGCGAGATCGAGCGCGCCGGCGGTGACGTAGCACGAGTGCCCGCGCCGCCTCGGTGCCGGCGCGCATCGACAGCAGCATCCGGCGCACGTCGGGGTGACCGATGATGCCCGCCGGTGCGGCGCCGCGTCGCCGACCGGGCGTCCCTGCATGCGCTCGCGCGCGTACGCCACGGCGCGCTGGTAGGCACGCTCGCCGATGCCGACGCCCTGCATGCCGACGCCGAAGCGGGCCTGGTTCATCATCACGAACATGTATTCGAGGCCGCGGTTCTCCTCGCCGACCAGATGGCCGATCGCGCCGCCTTGGTCGCCGAAGGCGAGCACCGCGGTCGGGCTCGCGTGGATGCCGAGCTTGTGCTCGAGCGAGACGCAGCGCACGTCGTTGCGCGCGTCCGGGCTGCCGTTCGCGCCGACGAGGAACTTCGGCACGACGAACAGCGAGATGCCCTTGACGCCCGGCGGCGCATCCGGGGTGCGCGCGAGCACGAGGTGCACGATGTTGTCGGTGTAGTCGTGCTCGCCGTAGGTGATGAAGATCTTGTTGCCGAAGAGCCTGTAGGTGCCGTCCGGCTGCGGCACGGCCTTCGTGCGCACCGCCGCGAGATCGGAGCCGGCCTGCGGCTCCGTGAGGTTCATCGTGCCGGTCCACTCGCCGCTCACCATCTTCGGCAGGATACGGCGCTTCAGCTCATCGGAGCCGTTCATCTCGATCGCCTCGATCGCGCCGCCGGTGAGCATCGGGCAGAGCTCGAACGCCATGTTGGCGGCGTTCCACATCTCGTCGACCGCGGCCGCCACGAGCTGCGGCATGCCCTGGCCGCCGTATTCGGCCGATCCTTCGCGAGACCGTTCCAGCCGAGCTCGCAGAACTGGCGATAGGCGTCGCGGAATCCGGGCGGCGTGACGACGCAGCCGTCGTCTCGCAGGCGCGCGCCTTCGCGGTCGCCGACGGAGTTGAGCGGATCGAGCACGTCGGTCGCGAACTTGCCCGCTTCCTCGAGGATCGCGGCTACCGTGTCGGCGAGTCGCGTCCTCGAAGCCGGGGAGCTGCGCGACCTCGCGAGGCCGGCGAGCTCGTTCATCACGAACAGCATCTCGGACAGCGGTGCGCGGTACTGGCTCATCGACGGCTCCTCGCGTGCGCGTCATGCGCCGCCGGCACGGCATCGGCGAGCCGCGCGCGGATGACCTTCTTGTCGAGCTTGCCGACGCTCGTCTTCGGGATCGTGTCGACGAAGTGCACGCGATCGGGCACCGCGTACTTCGAGATCGCGCCGCGCTCGGCGAACGTCCTGCACGTGATTGCGGATGGCGTCCTCGTCGGGTTGCGGCGTCGGGCGGCGCCTTGCAGTACCACGAACGCGACCGGACGCTCGCCCCACTTGTCGTCGGGCACGCCGACCACCGCGCCTCCGCGACGCCGGGCATGCGCAGCACGATGTCCTCGATGTCGAGCGACGACACCCATTCGCCGCCGGTCTTCACGACGTCCTTGATGCGGTCGACGATCTTGAGGTAGCCGTCGGCGTCGATGACGCCGACGTCGCCGGTGTGCAGCCAGCCGCCGCGCCACAGTTCCTCCGAGCGCTCGGGCTCGCCGAGATAACCCTGCGTGAGCCACGGCGAGCGCACGACGACCTCGCCCTGCGCCACGCCGTCGTGCGCGACGTCGTTCATGTTCGCGTCGACGATGCGCAGCTGCACGAACGGGATCGGGCGCCCGGCGCGGCAGAGCACGGGCAGCTTGCGCTCGATGTCCCAGTGGCGCATGCGCCGGGCGCAGGTGGGCGAGCGTGAGGATCGGGCATGTCTCGGACATGCCGTAGCCCGCGATCACGTCGATGCCGCGATCGACCGCCGCGCGCGCGAGCGGCAGCGGCAGCGCGGAGCCGCCGATGATCACCTTCCAGCCCCGCGAGCGTGTCGCCCTTGGCAGCGCCGGGCTGCCCAGCATCATCGACAGGATCGTAGGCACGCAGTGCGAGAACGTGACGCGCTCGCGCTGGCGATGAGGCCCGACCAGCACGTCGGGCAGGTAACGGCCCGGGTACACCTGCTTCACGCCGAGCATGGTCGCGACGTAGGGCAGGCCCCACGCGTGCACGTGGAACATCGGCGTCACCGGCATGTAGACGTCGCGCGGCCGTGAACGTGGCGTGCGGCGCGTTGGCGAGCGCCTGCGACGTGGCGAAGGTGTGGAGCACGAGCTGGCGATGGCTGTAATAGACGCCCTTCGGCAGGCCCGTGGTGCCGGTGGTATAGAACGTGGTTGCGCGCGTGTCCTCGGCGAGCGCCGGGAACGCGAACGTCGGGGCGGCGTCGGCCAGCATTGCCTCGTACTCGGCGGCGACGGGGAGGCGGGTGGCGGGGGCGGCCGGCTGGTCGTTGAGCAGCACCAGCTTCACGCCCGGACGCATCTGGTCGAAGATCGCCTCGAGCAGCGGCAGGAACTCGCCGTTGACGAGGATGACGTCGTCCTGCGCGTGGTTGATCGTGTAGAGCACCTGCTCCGGCGAGATGCGGACGTTCACCGTGTGCAGCACGGCCCCCATCATCGGCACGGCGAAGAAGCACTCGAGGTAGCGATGGCTGTCCCAGTCCATCACGGCCACCGTCGAGCCGGGCTTGACGCCGAGCGCTTGCGAGTGCGCCGGCCAGCCGCGCAACCCGCTCGCTCAGCGTCGCGTAGCTGTAGCGAAGCGAGCCGTGGACGATCTCCTGCGCGGGTGCTTGCGCGACGCCGCGGGCGAGGATCTGGCCGATGACGAGGGGCGCATCGTGCGCCGAGGGCGTGCGGTGGATGGCGAGGTCGTTCATGCGATGTCCGGATTGAGTTTGGCGTTGACGTGGTTCAGGTGGCTGGCGCGAGTCCGCGTCATGCGGCTCGCGCGTGCGCCGCCGCGAAGAAGCCGCCGCGCCGGCGCACGATCGCCGTCGGCAGCAGGAAGTGGGATAGCGCAGGAATGAGCACCAGTGCCCCCAGCATGTTCCAAAGGAACATGAACGTGAGCAGGATGCCCATGTCGGCCTGGAACTTGATCGGCGACCAGGCCCAGGTGATCACGCCTGCGGCGAGCGTGATGCCGACGAGCGCGACCACCTTGCCCGTGAACTGCACGGCATTCTTGTAGGCGGCGGTCAGCGACAGGCCGCGGCGCTGCTGGGCGAGCTGCACCGACAGGAGATAGAGCGCGTAGTCGACGCCGATGCCCACGCCGAGTGCGATCACCGGCAGCGTGGCCACCTTGACGCCGATGCCGAGGGCGACCATCAGCGCCTCGCACAGGATCGAGGTCAGCGCAAGCGGGACGACCGCCACGATCACCGCGCGCCAGCTCCGGAACGTGACGAAGCACAGCACGATCACTGCCGCGTACACGTACATCAGCATCGTGCGGTTGGCGTTGCGAACCACGATGTTGGTCGCGGCCTCGATTCCGGCGCTGCCGGCGGCGAGCAGGAAGGTGCGCTCGCCGTCGCTATGCGTGTCGGCGAACGCCGCCGCCGCGGCAACCACGCGGTCGAGCGTCTCGGCCTTGTGATCGGACAGATAGGCGATCACCGGCATCACCGAGCACGCGGTGTTGAAGAGGTCCGGGTTGTTGACGGAGGCCTGCTGCGCCGCATAGTTCAGCACGTCCTGGTTGCGGTTGAGCGTCAGCCACTTCGGGTTGCCCTCGAACGAGCCGGCCGTGATCTGGCGCACCGCATCGGGCAGCGAGATCGTGGTCTGCACGCCGGGCACCTGCTTCAGCGTCCAGGCGAGCCGGTCGGCCTCGACCAGCGTCGGGTACTTGAGGCAGCCTTCCTTCTCGGTCTTGACGATCACCGCGAACTGGTCGGAGGACAGCGCGTAGTGCGCGGTGATGTACGCGTTGTCGACGTTGTAGCGCGCCGACGGCCGCAACTCGGGCGCGCCCGGATCGAGGTCGCCGATGCGCAGCTGGGTGCTCACCGCGAAGCCGGCGACCGCCAGCACCGCGGCCACCGCGATCGCGCCGGTCGCCCAGCGGCGCTCGGTGAAGCGGTCGAGGAACCCCCACAGCGCGCCCATGCCCTTGCCGGCCGTCTCCTCGCGCTCCTCGCGCAGGCTGCGCGCGGCCGCGCTCGGGCTGACGCCGGCGTAGGAGAGCAGCACCGGCAGCAGCATCAGGTTGGTGAAGATGAGCACGGCCACGCCCACGCTCGCGGTGAGCGCCAGGTCGCGGATCACCGGGATGTCGATCACCATCAGCACCGCGAAGCCGACGGCGTCGGCGAGCAGCGCCGTCATGCCGGCGAGGAACAGCCGGCGGAACGTGTAGCGCGCGGCGACCAGCCGGTGGGTGCCGCGTCCGATGTCCTGCATGATGCCGTTCATCTTCTGCGCGCCGTGCGAGACGCCGATCGCGAACACGAGGAAGGGCACCAGGATCGAGAACGGGTCGAGCTCGAAGCCCAGCAGCGCGACCAGGCCGAGCTGCCACACGACGGCGACCAGCGAGCAGGCGATGACCAGCGCGGTGCTGCGCACGCAGCGCGTATAGGCATAGATGATGGCGGTGGCGACGGTCGCGGCGAACGCGAAGAACAGCATCACCTGCAGGAGGCCGTCGATCAGCTCGCCGATCAGCTTGGCGAACCCGATCACGCGGATGCGGATCCCCGGCGCGTGCTTCGCCGCCACCCTGGCATCGAGGGCCTTGGCGAGCTCGTACTTCGCGCGGATCTTCTCGTCGAGCACGCGCGACAGGCCGTGGTAGTCGATGCGCTTGCCGGTTCCGGGCTCCTTCTCCAGCAGCGGCACGAGGATCATGCTCGACTTGAAGTCGCTGGCCACGAGGCTGCCGACGATGCCCGAGCGCGCGATGTTCTGCTTCAGCTGCTCGACGTTCTGCGCGGTTCCGGTGTAGCCGTCCGGCATCACCGCGCCGCCGCGGAAGCCTTCCTCGGTGACCTCGGTCCAGCGCACCGCGGGACTCCACAGCGACTTCACCCACGCACGGTCGACCCCGGGGGTGAGGAACAGCTCGTCGTTGACTTCCTTCAGCACGTCGAGATAGCGCGGATCGAAGATGTCGCCGTCGGTGGCCTCGACGACCACGCGCAGCACGTTGCCGAGCCCGCGCAGGTCCTTCTGGTGTGTGAGGTAGTTCTGGATGTAGGGCTGGCCCTGCGGGATCATCTTCTCGAAGCTCGCGTTGAGCACCAGTCGGGTGGCGGCCGCGTAACCCAGCGCGAGCGTCACCAGCGCGCAGACGATCACGAGCACGAGACGATGGTTGAAGACGATCCGCTCGAGACGATTGCCCGAGGCCGGGTTGAAATCCGCGAGATCGCGGATGACCGGCATGGATTCCTGTTGATCGACGTTGTGCGCCATGGCTCGTTCCCGTGTGATGTGCGCGAGCGCTATCGCGCCTCGATGTCGGCGGCGGCGACACCGCGCGGGCCGGTGACCGCGAGCCGGCGCGGGCCGACGCTGGCGATTCCGGTGATCGGCATCGGCGACGGGAGGCTGACGGGCTGAAAGGTGCGCCCGCCGTCGCGCGTCGCCGCGACGCGCCCGCCCTGGTCGGCAAGCAGCGTTTCGTTGCCGGCAACGGCCGCCGTGACCACCGCGGCGGTGAGCCGGGCGTCCACCTGCTGCCACGTGGTGCCGCCGTCGTCACTGCGCCAGACGTTCCCGCGCAGGCCGAACACCAGCACCGCATTCTGCGCAGGGGTCACGCCGAAGAAGCTGCCGGCGTACGGCAACGCCAGCGCGCGAAAGCGCTGGGTGCCCGGATCGAGCTTCAGCACGAGACCGCCTTCGCCGGCGATGTAGAGACTGTCGCCGGCCGGGCGGATCGCGTAGAGGTTGAAGAATTTCGGATTGTCCGTGCGGTCGAACCACGCGTCCCACGTCGCACCGCCGTCCGCGGTGCGGAAGACGAGGTTGTACGCACCGACCACGAAGCCGTTCTGCGCATCGGCGAACCAGACGTCGAGGAAGGGCTTGTCGGGTCCCTGCTCGCGATAGCGCTCCGCTTCCGCGAGCAGCGCCTTCGCCTCCCCGGATGCCGGCGTTGCCGCCACCTTGCGCGTCATGGCGTTCACCAGCAGCTCGTTCGCCCTGCGGCCATCGAGCTGCAGCCGCCACGTCGCGCCGGCGTCCGGCGTGTGCAGCACCACGCCGTCGTGGCCGACCGCCCACCCGCGTTGGGCGTCGACGAAGAACACCGCGACGAGATCCGAGCTCACCGGCGATTTCGCCTGCTGCCATGTCGCGCCGCGGTCGTCGGACAGCAGGACGTGCCCCCGCTGGCCGACGGCGACCAGCCGGTCGCCCGCGGCGGTCACCGCCTGCATGAGGCTCTTCGCCGCCAGCGCCGACGTTGCCGCCGGCGTGTCGAGCACGTCGGCGAAGCGCGCGGCCGGCGCGGCCGCGGCAATCGCCGCGATGGCGGACAACGAAATGACGAATCGGCGCAGTTTCATGTGGGTAGCGATTGGCATCCGGTGCCTCGCGCGGCGGTGTGCCGCGCGAGGCCGGACGGGTGGGAGGGTGGCGCGCTCAGCGAATCCCGGCGCCCGCGAGCGCTTCCGGTGACCACGACGCTTCCTTCGGCAGCTCGGTCATGTACTTGAGGCCGCCGTACGTGCCGAACATCGCGGTGACGTTGTAGGCGCCCGAGCTGAAGTCGTATATCGCCGTGGTGTCGGCGAACGGCGCCTGCACGTCGTAGCTGTACGACGGGAACGCGTAGCTCGCGCGGTACAGCTTGCCCTGTGCGTCGTACTGGTCGGACGCGACGGCGGTCCAGCTGTCCTCGTCCAGATATAGGACGCGCTTGCTGTAGATGTGGCGCTTGCCTGGCTTGAGCGTCGCCTCGACCACCCATACGCGGTGCAGCTCCCACCGCACGAAGTCCGGGTTGATGTGGTTGGGCTTCGTGATGTCGCCCGGGGTCTTGTGGTACATCAGCCGGTAGCTGCTGTACGGGACGTACATCTCCTTCTTGCCGACGAGCTTCCAGTCGAAGCGGTCGATCGCGCCGTTGAAGACCGACACGTCGTCGTACGTGCCGGCACCGGCGGCGCCGGGATTCGGCGTGTCGTACGAGAGATCCGGGGCGAGCTTCACGCGGCGCTGGCCGGGCAGGTATTGCCACGCGCGGCGCGGCTGCTGCTGCGGGTTCACGGCGTCGATCCAAAGCAGCGCTTCGCCGGCGCGGCGGGAGGGACCGACATACATCAGCTTGACGAGCCAGAACGGGTCGGTGGCGCTGATGGTGCCGGTCTTCTTCGGGTCGTAGATCGGCCACGCCCAGTACGCGTTCGCGGCCACTGCCAGTGTCGGCACGCCCGCGGCGTCGACGTTCCAGTTCTCGTACTTGCTGCCGTCGTAGCCCAGGCCGCTGTAGCGCAGCAGGTGGTTCCAGATCGCCTCCGAGCCCGTCTTCGGGATCGGGAAGGGATAGCCCGCCACCACGTTGTCCAGCGCGACGCCGCCTTCCAGCGTCTTCGCGCCGGTTGCATTCTTGAGCGTGCCATCCAGCACCCGCTGGGGCAGCGCGATGGTGCGGTGCGTCGGATACACGTCGACGCGCATCGTGGGATAGCGCTTCAGGAGCTCCTTGGTGCCTTCGGTGAGCTTGTCCGCCTGGGCGGCAACGTCCTTGCCGGTGATCACGAGGCGCGGCTTCTCGCTCGCGAACGGATCCGGGCGGACCGTGCTGCCCGGCTTGAAATCGGCAGGCGGCTTGATGCCGCCGGTGTACTCGGGAATCGTGCCGTCCTTGTTGCCGGCCTTCTCCGCGCCGACCGCGGTAAGGGTGGTGCCGAGCTGCTTGGCTTCGTCGGCCGACACGGCCGCCCACGCGGGCACGGCCAGCGCGGCAAGTGCCACGGCCATCAGGGATTTGCGGAACATGATCGGGTCCTTGTCAGAAGGTGGTCTTGAACGTGAGCGACACCCATCCGCGGTCGGACAGGTTCGCGTTGAGGCCGTTGAACACGGTGGCCGCGCCGGTCGCCGGGTTGGTGGAGTAGTTGCCGAAGTAGCCGGTGTACTTGAGGTCGATGCGATACTTCGCGTAGATGTCGGCGGCGAGGCCGATCGCGAAGTTGCCGGCGTCCTCGTTGCCGCCGGAGAGCACCGCCGCATTGCCGCTGAGGCCGCGCGAGTACGAGATCGGTGCGAGCAGGTCCATGCCCGGCAGCACCTGAAACCAGGTCGGCGTGAAATTGAACGCGAAGCCGACGTAGTCGCGCGACACCTTGTCGATCTCGTTGTAGCCTTCGCGGCCGCGGAACACCGCCTCGTTCTGCGTGACCCTGGCCCAGCGCATCCACGTGAGCTCGGCCTGCAGCGACGCCACGTCGAACAGCGGCGTCTTGCCGATCGTCGCGAGCGCGTTGACGAGCCCGTGGTACGTGTCGCCCAGGGCGCCCGGCGTTCCCTTGCTCGGCACCGCGGTGGTCGCGATCGAGCCGGGGCGGGTCGCCACCAGCTGCGCCGGCAGCACGATTACCGGGTCGCTGATGAGCGGCATGTTCTGGCGGTAGGAGAATTCGCCGGCGACGCTGACGCCGCCGATGCTCTTGGCCAGCGTGACGCCCATGATGTGGATGTTGTCACCGTAGGCGGTGTTGTACTCGCCGACCTTGCCCTTCTGGGTGAGATCGGCGACGCTGGTCACCTTGGGGTTGATGATGCACGCGGAGGGCGTGACGACGATGCCGCCGATCGCGGTGCAGGTCGCGGACGGCAGCGCGGCGAAGCCCTGCGTCACCACCGCCTGCGGCTGGATGTCGGTCGCATTGCGGTAGTAGAAGCCCAGCGTGCCGTCGAGCCAATCCGGGCTCCAGCGCGCGGAAAGGCCGAAGTCGCCGAGGCTCGCGCTGTAGCGCGACTGCGGCACGATGTTCGTGTTCCAGAGGCGCGTGTACGCCGGGCGCGCCGGGAATCGACGCCGCGAACGGGTTCGGCCCGAAGATGAGCGAATCGGCGCCGAAGTTGATGTAGTCGGCCACGGTGAGGTAGCTGCCCGATTCCGGGATGCGCACCGCCTGCCAGTTGTAGAACCACTGGCCCGCGAGCGACAGCTCGCGCCAGCGGCTGCGCTTGCAGCGTCAGCCCGCCCTTCGGCCGGAACAGCTCCTTGGCTTCCGAGCCGGGCGTGGCGAGTCCCTTCCAGATGTCGATCGAGTTCTGCGCATACGACACGCTGTGGATCGCGCCGTTGAGCAGCAGGCTGTCGCCCCAGAACACCGTATGCTGGCCCGCCTTGATGCTGACCGGAATGTCCGCGACGTCAAAGTTCGCGAACGCGAAGGCGTCGAGCCACTCGGCGGACGGCCCCTTCGCATAGCGCTTGGTGAACGGACTCAGCGCGCCGGCGACCGGCAACCCGTCGACCAGCGTGTTGCTCGTCGCGGCATTGGTGTTGTCGAGGTTGTTGTAGGCGGGATCCCACCACAGCGCCGCGCTGAACCGCGCGCCGTACGACTTCTGCCAGACGGCGTCGAACTCGGACAGCAGATCGAAGCGACTGGTCACGAGCGAACCGTTCCCGAAGTTGCGGTCCCCGTCGTCGTTGTTGGGTGCGCCCAGGATCGCGCTGCTCTGCTTCTGCGCTCTCATGCCGGCGTTGTAGCGGATCGTGTTGTCCCAGCGCAGGTCGAGATCGGGAACGCCTGTATCGATCTCGAATGCGGCGACGGGACCGGCAAACAGCGTCGCGAGCGCCGCGCTGACGGCGGCGCGGCGCAGCACGTTGCGGCCGGTGGTGGAATGGTTCATGTCGGGGTTCCCTTGATTGGAATGGAGGTTGCTCATTGGTCGGCGATGTCGGCGGCAAAGGCGTAGCGGCCCAGTGCGGCGCGCAACGCGGAGGAAGGGGCGGAGGGCGTGACCGTGGCAACCAGTCCGCGGCGCGCGTCGCTGTGCACGGCGAGCGCACGCAGGCCGATACCGGCAGCGTTCGCCTCCTGGCGCACCACGTCCTCGATCTCGCGCATCACCAGCGCCGGCTTGAAGATCTTGCCGACCGGCGTGACGGGAATCTCGCGCACGATGCGCACGGCCTTCGGTACTGCCGCGCGCTCGCCGATGACTTGCGCGGCGAACGCGAGCAGCGTGGCTTCGTCGGCTCTCGCGTCGGTACGCAGCTGCACGTACGCGACGGGCACCTCGCCGGCATGCGGGTCGGGGCGTCCGACCGCGGCGGCAAGCGCGACGTCCGGATGCCGGTGCAGGAGCTCCTCGATCGTCGCGGGATCGATGTTGTGGCCGCCGCGGATGATGAGCTGCTTCTTGCGGCCGGTGAGCCAGAGGTAACCGTCCGCGTCCTTGCGCCCGAGGTCGCCGGTGTTCATTAGGCGATGGCCGGCGACGTCGATCCACAGTCCCTCGTTGTGGTGTTCGGACTTGTAGCCGCCGAAGATGTTGGGGCCTGCGAGCGCCACGATGCCCACTTCGTCGATCGCGGCGTCGCGCACGTAGCGGCCGGCGTCGTCGAGGATCACGCAGCGCGCGTCCTGCTCCGGCAGCGGCAGGCCGATGGAACCGATGCGCCGCTCGCCGTCGATCGGGTTCAGCGTGGCGACACATGCGGACTCGGTAAGTCCATAGGCTTCGAGGATGCGGATGCCGGTCGCCTTCTCGAAGCGGCGGAAGAGCTCCGCCGGCATCGGCGCCGCTCCGCATATCGCGAAGTCGAGCGAGCCCACGTCGCAGCCGGCGATGGGCACTTCGAGCAGCGTGCCGAAGAGGGTCGGCACGCCCGAGAACACGTTGATCCGGTGCGCCGCAACCATCCGCCAGAAATTGGCGATGAGCGCCTTGTCCCGGTAGCCGTTCGCGGGTCCCAGCACCACGTGCGAGCCGGCAAGCCAGGGAACGAGCCCCGTGATCATCGCCGCGTTGACGTGGAAGAGCGGCAGCCCGCAGAAGAACGTGCGGCCGGGCCCAGCATGACGGCCGAGCGAGCGGCCGATCATCGTGGCGTTGGCCACTTCGCTGCCGTGCGTGCGGCACGCGATCTTCGGCGCCCCGGTGGTGCCGCCCGTGCAGAACCACGACGAGGCCGAAGCGGAGACGAGGCGACGGCGGCTTACGCGGAAATCCTTCGGCTGCTCGTCCATAGCCTGGGCGAACGAGCGGATCGTGACGCTGCCGAGCGCGGGAACGTCCCCGGCGCCGACGGTGAAGACGTGCGTCAACGCGGGGCAGTTCGGAAGATGCGGTGCGACCGCCCGCAGCGGATCGACGGCGCCGCCCACTGCGGTCGTGACCAGAATCCTGGCGCCCGCCGCGCGCAGGAGGTCGGCGATCTGTTCGCCGGGGAGCGCGGGATTGATCGCGAGCGCGATGGCCGCGGCCTCGGCGCCCCACAACGCGAAGTGCGTCTCCGGAAGATTGGGCAAGGCGTAGGCGACGACGTCGCGAGCGGTGACGCCCGCGGCGCTGAACGCGTTCGCCGCCTGCGTGACCTTGGCGAGCAACTCGCGGAACGTCCAGGTCGCGGTGGAGCGGAAATCCGTCGCGTCCGCGATGTGAGTGAGCGCGGGCGCGTTCCCGTACGTCTGCGCGGCATGCGCGAACAGCGCGTACGTGGACGCGGGGTTGGTTCCCACGACGGAAGCCGTCCGCGAGGTGCGGCGGCGAAGGCTGCGGGCGCGCTGGTTCATGCGAGCCGGACGCCTGCGACCACGCCCTCGGGCGCGAGGTTCAGGATGCGCGTAAAGAGCTGCCGATATTCCTCGTCCGCGTCGACCGAGAAGCGCGGATCACCGTTCAGCGCGAACGCTCCGGCGATCTCCTTCCAGTCCTCGGCGGCGAGGTGCTTGCGCGCGGCGGGAAGGACCACCTTCGTCTCCAGCGCCATGTGCTGCATCTGCATCGTCGCGAAGCGCCGGACGGCATCGGAGAACGCCGGCAGGCCGTGCGCGATGTCGCGCTCGTACGCGGCGATCGCGGCCTCCAGGGCATCGACGGCCGCTCCGCCTTCCTGGTGCTGGCGGGCGAGCTCGTCGAGCGTGGCGTCGAGCTCGTGGGTGCGCGCGCGCAGCTTGCGGAAGAGGTAGAACTCCTCCTTCGGATGATGCAGCGCTTCCGGGAAGGCGCGGATGTAATGCACCATCGCCTTCACCAGCGCGAACTCGGGAGGCCCGCCCCTTTCGTGGGCTTCCCGTGCGACGAATTCGAGCCCGTGCAACACGGCGGCGAGCGAGCGGTGCTCGTCGCGGATCACGTTGAGCGCGGCGTCGGCCTCCGAGGAAGGGAGGTTGCTCTCGACCGCGGATACCAGCACGGGAATCGTCGCATGCTGCAGCACCTTCTGCGTCTCGGACCCCAGCACGAGCCCCTTGATGCCACGACGCCCGTGCGACGCCATGAACACGAGGTCGCAACCGCGCGCCTCCGCCGCGCCCAGGATTGCCTCGTGCGGGCGGTCGCTCGTCACCGCGAACGATTCGTGCGCGACTTCGGCCGTGCGTGCCACCACCTCGGCCTTGGCGAGCAGCGCCCGCGCTGCGCCCGACATCTGCTCGTTGAAGGCGGCGGGCGCCATCACGCGCTCGAGCGCGCCCATGCTGGACGCGCCATAGTCCGCCTGCGCGTGGAAGAACGTGATGCGCGCGTCGAGCGCCTTCGCGAGCGCGACGGCCTGGTTGACGGTTTCCACAGAGAGTGGCGAATCGTCGAGCGGAACCAGCAGATGTCGATACATCGAAGTCTCCTGGGACGTTGGGTCCCGTTGGCCGCGCACTCGCTTTGCGAGGTGCGGGCGTAAGCTTCCCCGCGAAGGCGCTTGCGCGCCTTCGAAAGGCCCTGCCAACCGTTGGCGTTCCCTCAGCTGCCGGCGGTGATCCCCGCCTCAATGTCATTGCTTGCGCGAAGACGCGACGCCGGACACGTCCTGCACAGGCCGCGCGCTACCGGGCGGCGATGCCCGGCCACGCGGCGTCTAGAACGGCTTGTCGCCGATGATTCCCGCACGCTCCATCTTGCGATGGCACGGCGGATAGTCCATCACCGCGTAGTGCTGCGTGCTGCGGTTGTCCCACATGGCCATGCTGTTCGGCTTCCAGCGGAAGCGCACCTGGTACTCCGGGATGAACGCCTGGCTTACCAGGTAATTGAGCAGCAGCGCCGCACCCGGATTCGCGTCCTGGCCGTAGCGCACGTTCGCGGCCGTGTGGTAGTTCGTGAAGTGCGTCGTGAATGCATTGACGAACAGGATCTTCTCGCCCGTCTCCGGATGCGTGCGCACCACGGGGTGCTCGGCATCGGGGTACTGTGCCTTCAGCGCGAGACGCTTCTCGATCGGCATCGCGGCGCCGAACGATGCCTCGATGCTGTGCCGCGCGCGCAGGTTCGCGACCTTCGCCTTCACGTCCTCGGGCAGCTTCTCGTAGGCGAGGACCATGTTCGCCCACATGGTGTCGCCGCCGACCGGCGGGCATTCCACGCAGCGGAGCACGCACCCGAACGGCGGCTTCTCGCGCCACGTCGCATCGGTGTGCCAGGCGTTCTCGTAGCGGTCGATCGGCGCGTCCGGGGACTTGTAGATCCGCACCAGGCCCGGGTTCTCCGGATCGCTCCCCGCCACCGGGTGGTCCTCGAGCGCGCCGAAATGCCGCGCGAACGCGACGTGCTCCGCGCGCGTGATGTCCTGGTCGCGGAAGAACAGCACGCGGTGACGCAGCAGCAGCGCGCGAATCTCCGCGACCAGGCCGGCGTCGCGCGAGGCCGCGCCGAGGTTGACGTTGGAGAGCTCGGCGCCGATGGCGCACGTGAGCTGCTCGACCCTGGGGGAACCGCGGCTCGCGATGATCGCGGGAGCGTCGGCGTCGGCGGCGGTGATGGTGGTGGTGTTCATGTGGTCCTCCTTGCGCGGCCTGCGTCGTCGCATCCGCGCTGCGCGTCGATGTCAGGGCGTCAGATCTCGAAAATGGACGAGCCCATGGTCTTGCGGGTTTCGAGGTCGCGGTGCGCCTGCGCCGCATTCTCCAGCCGGTAGCGCTGGTTGATCTCGATCCGGATGCGGCCCGCGGCGACGTGGTCGAACAGCTGCTGCGCGAGGTCGTCCTTCTCCGCCGGCTGCGCGATGTAGTCGGCGAGGGCGGGACGGGTCAGGTACAGCGAGCCCTTGAGCGCGAGCTGCGTCGCGTCGATCGGCGGCACGGGCCCTGACGCGGTCCCGACGCACACCATGAGTCCGCGCTTGCGCAGCGAGGCGAGCGAACCGGCAAAGGTGTCCTTGCCGACGCTGTCGAACACCACTGCCACGCCTTCGCCGTCCGTGATCGCGCGCACGCGCTGCGCGACATCCTCGCGGCCGTACAGGATGACGTGGTCGCAGCCGTGCGCCCGCGCGATGTCGGCCTTCGCCTCGGTCGAGACGGTGCCGATGACGTTCAGTCCGAGCAGCTTCGCCCATTGCGCGACGATGAGGCCCACGCCGCCGGCGGCCGCATGCAGCAGGATCGTGTCGCCTGCGGCGAGCGGCCAGATGCGCCGGAGCAGGTAGGCGGACGTCAGTCCGCGCATCGTCATCGCCGCGGCGGTCTGGCACGAGATGGCGTCGGGCAGCCTGATCAGCGGGGCCGCGGCAATGATGCGCTCGGTGCTGTACGCGCCCAGCGTGTTGGCGAACCCGGTGTAGGTGACGCGGTCGCCCGGGCGCACGTTGGTGACGCCGTCGCCGACCGCCTCCACGATGCCGGCCGCTTCCACGCCGATGCCGTTGGGCAGCGGCACCGGATAGAGCCCGGTGCGAAAATAGGTATCGGCGAAATTCAGGCCTACTGCGATGTGGCGCAACCGCGCCTGGCCGGGACCGGGGTCGCCGACGACAACCTCTTCCCAGCGCAGGACATCGGGTCCGCCTGGCTCGTGCATGCGAATTGCGTGCGCCATTGTCATCTTCCTCGATCGTTCCCGCGCGTCACGCCGCGGCGCGCAGCGACACGCCACGGGTGCCGGGCGTGCGATTGGGCGCGAATCCGTTGCGCGCCAGCGTCTCGTCGGCGTTACCGTAGAACTCGCCGAGACGATAGATCCGGCGCGCTTCCTTGCCGTTGGCGACCTCGCGGCCGAACTCGCGCGAAAGACGCACGAGCTGCTCGATCTGGGCCACGGTGCCCAGCTTGGACTTGCGGTCCTGCGTCCAGATGTTGTCCTCGATGCCGCAGCGCACGTGCAGGCCCATGGCGATGGCCATCATGTTGAGCGGGAGCACGTTGAGCATCGACGACTCGAGCGTCAGCACCGCGCCGTCCGGCACCGCTCGCACGAAATTCGCGAGGTTGTAGATGTTGGGCTGGTCGAAGCCGCCGCCGATGGCGACCCACGTCAGGATCAGCGGCACGTTGCACACGCCGCGTCGCATCATGCGCTCGACCGTCTCGAGCTGGGTGATGTTGGCGAGCTGGAAGTGCGTCTGGATGCCGTGGGCCGACAGGCGGCGGATGTGCTCCTCGACCCATTCCGGTCCCGCGGGAATCGTCATCTCGCGATAGGCGCGATACATCTCGGGCTCGGCGAGCGACGTGCCGGCGATGTCGGCCTCGCACATCTGCTCGACCACGTTCATCTGGTTGCTGTTGATCGCGATCGTCACCTGATCGGGCGTCGGCTGCAATTCCGCGAGCATGTGCCGCGTGTCGTCGGAGAGCCACTTCGCCGTCGCGCCCTCGCCTTCCGGCGCGAAGCTGATCGATCCGCCCACCTGCAGGATCATGTCGGGCACCGCGGCGCGCAGGCCGGCGAGCAGCTCGTTGAACTTGGACAGGCGCTTCGAACCCTTGCCATCCTCCTCGCGCACGTGCACGTGCAGCACGGTGGCACCTGCGTTGTAGCAGTCGACGGCCTTCTGCACGTGGTCCTTGATGCTGACCGGGATGTCTTCCGGGAAATCGGAAGGCATCCACTCAGGTCCGTAGGGCGCGCAGGTGATGACCAGCTTTTCCTGGTTCTCGGGAAAGTTCGATCCGTCGAGGAAGTTCATGAGAATCCTTTGTCTTGGAAGGTCGGGTCAGTCGTTCGCCTCGCCGCGTGCTTCCAGCTCCGCGAGCAGGATCGGGGCGGCGAGGCAGATGCTGTGCAGGCCCTGCATGCAGACCAGCTGCAGCACGGCGGTAATCTCTTCGCGCGTCGCGCCGGCCTTGAGCGCGCGCTGGATGTGGCGGCGCACGCCGGGTGCGTACATGTGCGTGCAGGAGGCGTCGATCGCGATGCCGATGAGCTCGATCGTCTTCTTGTCGAGCACGCCGGACACCGCGGGCGCGATCGCGAGCGTGATCACCTTCTCGGTCCACGCGGGATCGAGCTTCGCGAACGGCTCCCAGTCCGGATTCCAGTTGCCGGTGGCGGGACGTGCGGCACGGTTAACGGGCGCCGTGTCGGCTTTGCGCGGGCTTGGCGCCTTGTCGATCTTCTTCATCACGCGGGCTGGGGCTCGAGGGCGGTGTCGATGCGCCGCTGGTCATTCTCGGCGTGTTCGAGATCGGAGACGTAGGTGCGTGCGGCGAGTGCAAACAACACCGCGGCCAACAGGCAGAACAAGGGGACCACCGAGAGCGCGAACGGGAGCCCGAAGCGGTCGGACAGCATGCCGGTGAGCAGCGGCCCGCCCGCGAGGCCGAACAGGTTCTGCACGAGGGACAGGATCGAGGCGGCGGTCGCGCGCACGCCGGGATGCACGACATCGATGACCACGGCGCTCACCGGTCCGACGTTGACCGCCATGGTGAGGCCGCCGCAAAGTATGAACGCGAACTGCAGGGCGCCCGGCGTCAATAGCGCGAACGCGGTGCCCATGAATACGGTGGTGAGCACGGCGCCGACGGCCGGGACCTGGAGCCGGGCCCGCGGCAGTCGCGGCGTCAGGCGGTCGGCGACAACGCCCCAGAGCACCGCGCCGACGCCGCCGGCCAGCACGACGAGGCCGGCCTTGAGTCCCGCCTGGTCGGCCGGCAGGCCGTAGTAGCGGTTGAGGTAGGTCGGGAGCCACGCGTACGTCATCGACAGCGTGAGGAGCTGGAAGCCCGCGCCCAGGCACGCGACGAACGCGGTCCGCGGGCGCAGCAGGGCAGCGACGATCGACTTGGCGGCGAGCTTCGCGCGGCCTCCGGTGCCGGCGGCTTTCGGCAGCGCGACGGTCTTGTAGTCGCGCACGAACATCAGAAACACGAATGCGAGCACGAGGCCGGGCACGCCGACGCGCGCCGAAGCCAGCCTGCCAGCCGAAGCGCTCCGCGATGACGCCGCCGAGGATGACGCCGACCACCGACCCCAGGATGCCGGCCAGGAAGAAGGCGCCGAGCACGGCGCTGCGCATGCGCAGCGGGAACAGCGTCGCAAGGAGCGCCGCGCCGACGGTGCCGTACGCGGCTTCCCCAACGCCGACGACGCTGCGTGCGGCGAGGAGCTCGACGTAGCTGCCGGCGAAGGCGCACGAGATGGTCGCGATGCTCCATACGAGCGCCATCAGGAAGATGCTCTTCACGCGGCTCCAGCGGTCGGCCAGCAGCGACAGCGGCACGGCGCCGATGGCCACGGTCACGGACACGATCGACACCAGGGCCCCGAGCTGGCTGTCGCTCAGGTCCCATTCGCTTCGCAAGTGCGAGAACATCGACACGACGACCTGGCGGTCGACGTAGTCGACCACCATCAGCGCGAACAGGATCCCGAACACCGTCCACGCATAGCGCCGCGGTGCCGGGCGGTCGGCGACGAGGTCGAGGGCAGGTGCGTGGAAGGCCATGGTGCGGGTTATCGCCGGAGCGTCGGTGCAGTCGCTTGCAAGCTTGATCGGTTTGGCTGCGAATGGCCCGCATTGTGCGCAAGCTGCAGCATTGCCTGTTGCTCCGGCGTGACATATTCTTGTTTCTTGGGGACATCCCCGGCGGAGGAGCGATGGAAGGCGTCATCCGCAGCGCAAGCCTGACCAACTACGCCGAGGTCGCCCGCAATTGCGGCCTCGACCCGGCACGGATGCTGCGCGAATTCGGGCTGCCGGCCCGCTGCCTCGAGGACGCCGAGATCGTGGTGCCGATCGACGCGGTGCGCTCGCTTCTCGAGGCGTCCGCCGAACGAACGGGCGTGGAAGGGTTCGGCCTTCTGATGGCCGAAGCGCGGCGTCTGTCGAACCTCGGGCCGCTGGGACTGCTGGTTCGCGAGCAGCCGACGCTGCGCCTCGCGATGGAGGCGTTCGTCAACTATGGGCGTCGATTGAACGAGGCGCTGCACCTTACGCTGGAGGAGCTGGGCGATGTCGTGGTGCTGCGCGAGGAACTCGTGATCGGGCACGCGGGTGCGGTCCGCCAATCGACCGAGCTCGCGATCGGCGTCGCGTTCCGGACGCTGAAGCAGTTCCTCGGCCCGGAGTGGCGGCCACGCCGCGTGTGCTTCGCGCACGATGCGCCGGCCGATCGCCGCGTGCACGAGCGCGTTTTCGGCCGCAACGTCGAGTTTGGCCACGATTTCAACGGCGTGATTTGCGCGCGCAAGGATCTCGACGCGCCGAACCCCAATGCGGATCCCGAGCTCGCGCGGCTGGCACGGCGCCTGCTCGACACCGAGCTCGCCACGCGTCGGAAGGACATGACCGGGCAGGTGCGCGCACTCGTCGTGATGCTGCTGGGCACCGGCGGCTGCTCGATCGAGCGCGCGGCGCAGCACCTCGGCATCGATCGGCGCACCGTGCATCGGCGGCTCGCGCACGAAGGCCAGACCTTTTCCGGCATCGTCGATGCCGTGCGCTGCGAACTGGTCGAGCGCTACCTGCAGGACCGCCGGCGCACGCTGGCGGAGGTGTCGTTGCTGCTGGGTTTCTCTGCGCCGAGCGGCTTCTCGCACTGGTACCGGCGGCACTATCATGCGCGGCCGTCCACCCGGCGCACGCCGGCGCCCGCGAAATAGCGCGTCTGGCGCGCCTTTGCGCAAGATCAGGGTTTCGCGCGCGGGCGGCCGACGCGGGACCGGCATTGGCGTAGGATCGCGGCGTCTCCCTCGCCCGCGGGAACGCGATGCGCTCGAAGCTCACGATCATGATCCTGGTCGCGGCGGTGGCCGGCGTGCTCGCCGGCTACGTCGCGCACGAGGCCGCGCCCGACGCGGCGGCCGCCGCCGAGATCGCCGGCTACTTCTCGCTGCTGGCCGACATCTTCCTGCGGCTCATCAAGATGATCATCGCGCCGCTGGTGTTCGCGACCGTCGTCGCGGGCATCGCGGGCACCGGTGACGCGAAGGCGGTCGGCCGCATCGGCGCGAAGGCACTCGCGTGGTTCGTCACCGCATCGCTCGTCTCTCTGCTGCTCGGAATGGCCTTCGCCAATTTCTTCCAGCCGGGCGCCAACCTCAACATGCCGCTCCCGGATGCCGGCGCGTCGACCAACCTCAAGACCGGCGGGCTCTCGCTCAAGGAGTTCGTGGTGCACATGTTCCCGAAGAGCTTCTTCGAGGCCATGGCCACGAACGAGATCCTGCAGATCCTCGTGTTCAGCCTGTTCTTCGGGATCGCGCTGACCGCGCTCAAGGAGAAGCCCGCGGTCACCATCGTGAAGTTCGTCGACGAGCTCGCGCACGCGATGCTGAAGCTGACCGGCTACGTGATGTACTTCGCGCCGATGGGTGTCTTCGGCGCCGTCGGCGCGGCGATCGCGACGCAGGGCATCGGCGTGCTCGCGACCTACGGCAAGTTCATCGGCACGTTCTACGTCGCGCTCGTCGCGCTGTGGTGCCTGCTGGTGGGCGCCGGATTCCTGTTCCTGGGGCCGCGCGTGTTCCCGCTCATCCTGAGCCTGCGCGAGCCGATGCTGATCGCGTTCACCACCGCGAGCAGCGAGGCCGCCTATCCGAAGCTCATGGATCGTCTCGACCGCTTCGGCGTGGAGGAGCGCGTCACCGCGCTCACGCTGCCGCTCGGCTACTCGTTCAACCTCGACGGCTCGATGGTGTACCAGGCGTTCGCGGCGCTGTTCATTGCGCAGGCGTACGGCATCGAGATGCCGCTAGCGCAGCAGGTCACGCTGCTGCTGGTCATGATGATCTCGAGCAAGGGCGTGGCCGGGGTGCCGCGCGCCTCGCTGGTGGTGGTGGCGGCGGTGTCGCCGATGTTCGGGCTGCCGGAAGCCGGACTCCTGCTGATCATGGGCATCGACCATTTCCTCGACATGGGACGCACCGCGACCAACGTCATCGGCAACGGCATCGCGACGGCCGTCGTGGCGAAGTGGGAGGGGGCGCTGGGCGCTCCGCAGGTGGACGAGGAGGCGGGCGCAGCGGCCGTGGCGGCACCCGCGCGATGAACGCCTGCGTGCGGACGAGCTGCGGGCTGCTGCTGGCCATCGCTCTCGCGCTGCCGGCGAGCGCCGCGCGCGGGTGGACCGATGCGCTGTCGGGCCGGCTCGCGCACATCAAGGCCACCGGCGTCGTCCACCTCGGGTATCGCGAGGACGCCATCCCGTTCTCGTACCTCGGCGCCGACGGCGCGCCGGTCGGCTACTCGCTTGACCTTTGCCACGCGATTGTCGCGACGCTTGTCGACGACCTCGGCGTGCCGTCGCTCGCGGTCGAATACGTGCGCGTGACCGCGCAGGATCGCGTGCAGCGGGTGGCGGGTGGCGAGGTGGACCTCGAATGCGGCGCGACCACCAGCACCGCGCAGCGGCGGCAATTCGTGGCCTTCTCGCCGGTAATCTTCGTGACCGGTACGCGCATCGCGGTCGCACGCGGCAGCGCGATTCGCGGCGTCGAGGCGCTCGCGGGCAAACGCGTCGCGGTCGTCGGCGGCACCACCAACGAGACGGCGATGCGTGACATCGACCGGCGGCGCGGCCTGCGCCTGACGTTCGTGGTCGCCGCGGATTATCGCGAGGCACTCGACGCCGTCGCGACGGGCGGCGCCGATGCGCTGGCCGCCGACGAGGCGCTGTTGCGCGGGCTGCTCCTCACGACCCAGCGCAGCTCGCAGTTCCGCATCGTCGGCGAGCTGCTGTCGTTCGAGCCCTACGGCATCATGTTCCCGCGCGACGACACGGCATTCGCCGAGCTGGTCGGACGTGCGCTGCGCGATCTCGCGGGGACTCGCGAGATCGTGTGGATCTATGACCGCTGGTTCACGCGCCCGCTGCCATCGGGCGGATCGCTCGACCTGCCGATGGGCGTGCAATTGCGGCGCTCGTTCGAGTTGCTCGGACTGCCGCCCGATTAGGGGCGCGCATGTCGCGAGCGCCCGTGGTGCGCGTCCCTTTGCACTTCCGCGTGTCCGCCTGCGCGACGAACCGCAGTTGCCGGGCCTCGCGGACCGCGTGCGCACGATGATCTCCGCTCCGACTACGATCCTCGAGTGCGACTCGCGCGACGACGTGCTCACGCCCACGCGCGGCGTGTACGCGGAATCCGCCGGGCTCGCGGCGCGCAACGCGCTCGGTGCCACCGTCGACCTCGAACGCCTCGGCCAGGTGATGCAGGGGTGGCGCCCGCTGCGCGACGACGTGACGCTCGGTGCGCGAGGCAGCTACGCTTGATCGTCGCGTTACGGCACGACCTTATTGAGCTCCGGCGTCCCCGCCTTGGGCTTCGGTACCACGGGCTTCGGGGTGGTGTCGCCCGAAGCTTTCGCCGCCTGCTCGCCGGCCGCCTGCGTATAGCCCTTCGCCGTGCCGGACGTGGCCGACTTGACGTTCTCTTTGCCACCAGCGCGCCGTGCCGCCTTGTCCTCGGACGCCATGCCGGTCCCTTCGGACTTGGCGGCCGCCTCACCGGCCGACTGCGTGTAGCCCTTGGCGGTACCGGAGGTGGCGCTCTTCAACTGCTCCTGCTTCGCCTTGTTCTTCGCAGCCTTGTCCGGGGTCGCCTTGGCTTCGGGGGTGGCTTGCGCGGCCTTGGCGTCCGGCGCCGGAGCGGTGCCCTGCGCCATCGAGGTGGCGGCGAAGGCGCCTGCGAGTAGTGCAATCATCAGCTTGCTCATGGGTTCGCTCCAATTGTTTGACGCGTGGCGCGATCGGTCAGGGGGTCTTCAGAACATGACCTTCGCGAGCAGCAGGCCGGTGGTCACCGCGCCCGCGGTGGCGACGAGGCCCGGGATCATGAACGAATGGTTGAGCACGTACTTGCCGATCTTCGTCGTGCCCGACAGGTCGAAGTTGATCGCCGCGATCAGCGAGCCGTAGGTCGGGATGAAGAAGTAGCCGTTGACCGACGGGAACATCGCGATGAGGAACTGCGGCGGAATGCCGAGCGCGATGCCGAGCGGCATGATCGCGCGCGTGGTCGCGGCCTGGCTGTACAGCAGCACCGAGGCGAAGAACAGTCCGAACGCGAACGTCCACGGGGCCGCCTCCGCCCAGTGCCCGATCGCCGGCACGATCACGTCCTTGTTGGCGGCGATGAAGCTGTCGCCCAGCCACGCGAGGCCGAAGATGCCGATGACGGCCACCACGCCGGCCTTCAGCGTCGCGGTCTTGGGGATCTCGTCGACGTTGACCCGGGTGACCAGCAGCATGATCGCCGCCACCGCGAGCATGACGATCTCGATCACGATCGGCATCTGCAGCGGGCTCTTCTGTCCGGGGAGCTGGCGCAGCTGCGGGAAGAATCCGAACACCACGACCAGTGCGACCCCGGTGAGGAAGATGAGCGCGGAGGCCTTGGCCGCTGGGGCGAGGGGAGGACGCTCGGACACCGGCTTCGGTGCGGGGATCTTGCCCGCAGCCAGCGCCGCCTGGTACTCCGGATCGTCCTTCAGGTCCTTGCCGAGGAACATCGACACGATCGCGGCGAGGATGACGCCGGTCAGCGTGGCCGGCACGCAGATCATCAGGATCTGCGGCAGTCCCCACTGCGTGATGCCCTTCTCGGCGAAGAGGCCGATCATCGCGGCGGTCGCGGCGGCCACGGGGCTTGCCGTGATCGCCTGCTGCGACGCGATGGTGGCCACGGCCATCGGCCGCTCGGGCCGGATGCCGGCCTGGTGCGAAGTCTCGTAGATCACCGGCAGCAGCGGATAGACGATGTGGCCCGTGCCCGCGAGGAACGTGAACGTCCACGTGGTGAGCGGCGCCACGATCGTCACGTACTTCGGGTTGGCGCGGATGATCCGCTCGGCGATGCGCACCAGGAAGTCGATGCCGCCCGCCGCGTCCATCACCGACGCAGCCATGATGACCGCGAGGATGATGAGCATGACGTCGATCGGCGGCGACGTCGGGTTGACGCCGAAGCCGGCCACCAGCACCAGCAAGCCGACTGCGCCCCAGAGGCCGAGGCCGACGCCCGAGAATCGCGCGCCCATCCAGATGGCGGCGAGCACGACGACGAACTGCAGGACGATCGAGAGTGTCATGGGCGTTTCCCCGCGCCCGGAGCAGGAGTAACGCTACATCGCTATTGCTCGAACTTCGGACTGATCAGGTTTTCGAACGAAAAGACCTCGTCCCACTTCTCCTGCGTCAGGAGCTTGCGCTCCGTGACGACGATGTCGTGCAGGGACTTGCCGGTCTCGTAGCCTTCGCGCGCGATTTCCGCGCACTGCTTGTAGCCGAGCGACGGCTTCAGCACCGTCACGATGCCGAGCGAATTGAGCACCATGTCGCGCGAGCGCTCGGCGTTGGCGGTGATGCCGTCGATGCAGTGGACGCGCAGCGAGTCGACCGCGTTCTCCATCGCGTTGATCGACGTGAAGAGCGCGAAGGTGATCACCGGCTCCATCACGTTGAGCTGCAACTGCCCCGCGGACGCCGCCAGCGTCACCGTGAGGTCCATGCCGATCACCAGGAAGCCGACCTGGTTCACGACCTCCGGCATCACCGGATTCACCTTGCCCGGCATGATCGAGCTGCCCGGCTGCATCTGCGGCAGGTTGATCTCGTTGAAGCCGCAGCGCGGGCCCGGAGGCGAGCAGGCGGATGTCGTTGCAGATCTTGGTGAGCTTCGACGACGTGCGCTTCAGCACGCCGGAGAGCAGCACGTACGCGCCGGTGTCCGACGTGGCCTCGATCAGGTCGCCGGCCAGGATGAACTTGGTGCCGGTGATCTCGGAGAGGTACTTCGTGGCCAGCTCCGGATAGCCCGGATGCGCGGTGACCGTGGTGCCGATCGCGGTGGCGCCGAGGTTGATCTCGTGCAGGAACGCGCGCACTTCGGCGATGCGCTGCACTTCCTCGCCGATCGTCGTGCCCCAGCCGTGGAACTCCTGGCCGAGCGACATCGGCACCGCGTCCTGCAGGTGCGTGCGGCCCATCTTCAGCACGCGCTCGAATTCCTTGCCCTTGGCGAAGAACGCGTCCTGCAGCCGCGACAGCGCACTCCATGTACGCCGTCAGGCGCAGGATCAGCGCCAGCCGGAACGCGGTCGGATAGACGTCGTTGGTCGACTGCCCGAAGTTCACGTGGTCGTTCGGGCTGCACGTGCTGGTACTCGCCCTTCTTGTGCCCGAGCGTCTCCAGCGCGAGGTTGGCGATCACCTCGTTCGCGTTCATGTTGGTCGACGTGCCGGCGCCGCCCTGGATGAAGTCGGTGACGAACTGGTCGCGCATCTCGCCGGCGATCAGCCGGTCGCAGGCGGCCGACGATGGCATTGGCGATGCGCGGGATCGAGCACGCCGAGGTCGCGGTTGGCGAGCGCCGCCGCCTTCTTCACGTAGCCGAAGGCCTTGACGAAGAACGGCTCCGTCGCCATCGGGATGCCGGTGATGTGGAAGTTGTCCTTGCCGCGCAGCGTCTGGACGCCGTAGTACGCGTCGTCCGGGATTTCTTTCGCGCCCAGGAAGTCCTTCTCGATGCGGGTGTCCATGTTCGCGCTCCTTCGCTCGACTGATCGATGTCGCCGTCGGAAGAAGCACCGCAGCCGTGGCGTCCGCGAAGCAAATTGCTGCCGACGGTACCGCCGGCTGCGGCACTTCCGTTCAATGTAGGCCAACGGGGCGGGCGCCCGTTGACCTCCGTCAATGGGGGCGACTATGCGCTGCCGCATGCGCACGTCAGAACGAGCGGCGGCATGCCCGGTCGCGCGGTCGCGCGGGCGGCGGCGCGGCGTCGCCGGTCAGCTTGTCGGCTTCGACGACCCAGCCGCCGCCCATCGCCTTGTAGATGTTCACGCTCGACGGAGAACACCGACGCGCGCACCGAGGCCAGCGTGAGCTCGGCGGGAAACAGCGACTGCTCGGCCTGCAGCACCGTCGTGTACGACGTGTAGCCGCCGTCGTACTGCAGCTTCGCCAGCCGCGCGTAGTCCTTGAGCGCGGCGACCAGCCGCTCCTGCGCGGCGAGCTGCTGCTGCGAGCTTCTGCGCCGCGACCAGCGAGTTCTCGACGTCGGCGAACGCGTTCTGGATCGAGTACTGGTAGCTGTAGAGCGCCGCCTGCTGCGCGCCTTCCGCCTGCGCGACCTGGCCGCTGACCGCGCCGAACGTGAAGATGGGCCCGGTCGAGCGTGCCCGGCGTAGCTCCACACGCGCGCGGGACCGGTGAAGAGATTGTTGAGCGCCGCGCTGCCCGCGCCGCCCGCGCCGGTCAGCGAGATCGTCGGGAAGTACAGCGCCCGCGCGGCGCCGATCTGCGCGTTGGCGGCGATCAGCGTTGTCTTCCGCCTGCTGGAGGTCCGGCCGCCGCGTCGAGCAGCGCGGACGGCACGCCCGCCGGCACCTTCGGCAGCGCGAGCTCGATAGATCGTACTTGCCGCGCGGGATCGTGCCCGGGATTGCGGCCGACCAGCACCGACAGCGCGTTCTCGGTCTGCGCGATCTGCGATCTCGATCTGCGGGATCTGCGCCGCGGCCGTCTCGTACTGCGACTGCACCTGCGCCACGTTCATCTGCGACACCTGGCCGTACTGGAACTGCAGCGTGAACAGGCGCACCGATTCGCCGTAGGTGGCGAGCGTCTGGTTGGCGACGACGAGCTGCTCGTCGAGCCCGCGCAGCGTCAGGTAGTTGCCGGCCACCGATGCGACCAGCGACAGGATCACGCCGCGGCGCGCCTCGTCGGTGGCGAGGAGGTTGGCGCGCGCCGACTCGCTCAGCCGCCGGATGCGGCCCCACAGGTCGATCTCCCAGCTCGCGCTGCAGCAGCGCCTGGTAGGACGTCTGCGGATTCGGAATGAGGCGCGCGAGCTCCGGGGTCGCGCCGGCTTCGGTCGTGCGCGCGCGGCCGCCGGTGCCGTCGTAGCCGACCTGCGGGAACAGTCCCGAGCGCGTCTGCGTCAGCACGCCCGCGGCCTGCTCGACGTTGGCCGCGGCGACCTTGACGTTGAGGTTGTTGGCGAGCGCCTCGTCGATGAGCTCGTCGAGCACCGGGTCGTCGAACTGCTTCCACCACTGCGTGTTCGCGGTGTCCGCGGCGTCCTTCGGCTCGTAGCTGAACGACGCGGCGCGTCGACCGGCGGGGCGCGTGTAGTCGGGCCCGACCATGCAGCCGGCGACGCAGCGTTGCGACCGCCAGCGCGGCCACGCGCGCGCCGCATCGTCAGTCGCCTTCCGCGCGCGGCGCGGGCGGGGGCTCGGCGGCGCGGCGCGGCCGCGCGGCGCATGCTTCGCGGCTTCCTTCTCCTCGCCGCGCTCCTTCAGCCGGTCGAAGATGTAGAAGAAGCAGCGGCACGTACAGCATCGCGAGCGTGGTCTCGCCCAGCATGCCGCCGATGATGCCGGTGCCGATCGAGTGGCGCGCGTTGGCGCCCGCGCCGACGGCGAGCGCCAGCGGCAGGCAGCCGATGGCGAACGCGAGCGACGTCATGATGATCGGCCGCAGGCGCTGCTCGCCGGCGAGGATCGTCGCTTCCATGATCGACTTGCCCTGCTTGCGGAAGTCGACGGCCGCGGACACGCGCAGCACGGCGTTCTTGGCGCCGAGGCCGATCAGCACGAGGAGGCCGATCTGGAAGTACACGTCGTTGTCGAGGCCGCGCAGGTGGTTGGTGAGCAGCGCGCCCAGGATGCCGAACGGCACCGCGGTCATCACGGCGCCGGGCAGCGTCCACGACTCGTACTGCGCGGCGAGCACGAGGAACACGATGACGAGGCCGAACACGAACGCGAGGCCCGACGTGCCGCCCGACTGCTTCTCCTCGTACGCGAGTCCCGACCACGCGAACGTGTAGCCGGGCGGCAGCACCTCCTTCGCGACCTCCTCCATCACCGTGATCGCCTGCGCCCGAGCTGTAGCCGGCGCGCCGCGTTGCCGTTGATCTTCGCCGCCGGGAAGCCGTTGAAGTGCGGCAGGATGTCCGGCCCCGACGTCCACTTGCGTCGTGACCACCGCCGACAGCGGCACCATCTGGTTCTGGTTGTTGCGCGTGTAGAGGCGCGTCAGGTCCTCCGGGTTCTGGCGGAACGGCGCGTCGGACTGCACGATCACCCACCAGACGTTGGAGAACAGGTTGTACTGGCTGACCGTCGAGCGAGCCGAACTGCGCCTGGATCGCGCTGTAGACGTCCTGGATCGGCATGCCGAGCAGCTGCGCCTTGTCGCGGTCGACGTCGGCGCGCAGCTGCTGCGTGGACGCCGAGTAGGTGGTCGCGAGGCCCGTGAGCTCGGGCCGCTCGCGCGCCTTCTTGAGGAAGTCCTGCATCACGCCGTCGAGCGCGACCGGATCGCCGGTGCCCGTGTCCTGGATCCAGAACTCGAAGCCGCCGGTGGTGCCGATGCCGGGGATCGCCGGCGGCGCGATCGGGATCACGATCGCGCCCTCGATCTGCTCGCGCCTTCGCGAAGAAGCCCTGCGAGGATCGCGCGCGCGTTCTGCTGCTTCGCGGTGTCGATGTCCTTGTAGCGCTCGTCGAAGTCCGCGAAGGTGACGAAGATCGTGCCGGCGTTGGTCTTGAAGCCGCTGTCGAGGAGGCTGTAGCCGGTCACCACCGTGCGCGTCTGCGACGCCGGGCAGGCCCTTGAAGATCGTCGTCCGCCTTGTTCGGCGATCTCCTGCGTGCGCGACAGGCTCGCCGCCTGCGGCATGATGATCGCCGCCATCGCGTAGCCCTGGTCCTCGTTCGGCACGAAGCTCGTCGGGATGATCTGGAACAGGTGCCAGATGGCGTACAGGAAGCCCGCGAGCAGCACCAGCGCGACCACCATCGCGCTTGATGACGTGAACGTGACCGCGTCGCCGAAGAGCTGCGTGACGTGGTCGACCTGGCGGTTGAACCACGCGAAGAAGCCTCGCTGCGGCGGCGGGCTGTGCTTCAGCATCACCGCGCACATGGCGGGCGTGAGCGTCAGCGCGATGAAGCCCGACACCGACACCGAGATCACGATCGTGATCGCGAACTGCTTGTAGAGCTGGCCGGTGGTGCCCGGCAGGAACGCCGCGGGGATGAACACCGAGCACATCACGAGCACGACGGCGACGAGCGAGCTCGCGATCTCGTCCATCGAGCGGATGGTCGCTTCCTTGGGCTCGAGGTGGTGCTGGTGCATGTTGCGCTCGACGTTCTCGCACCACGACGATCGCGTCGTCGACCACCATGCCGATGGCGAGCACCAGCCCGAACAGCGTGAGGAGGTTGATCGAGAAGCCCGAGCGCCAGCATGCCCGCGAACGTGGTGATCAGCGCGACGCAGATCGCCACGCTGCAGATGATGGTCGTGCGGAAGCTCTGCAGGAACAGGTAGACGACCAGCACGACGAGCACGATCGCCTCGAACAGCGTCTTGATCACCTCCTTGATCGACAGCCGCACGAAGTCGTTGGTGTCGAGCGAGATCAGTGTACTCCATGCCGTCCGGGAAGCGCGACTTCATGTCCTCCATCGTCTTGCGCACGGCCTTGGACACGACGAGGCCGTTCGCGCCCGGCTGCTGGTAGACGGCGATGATGGTCGCCGGCACGCCGTTCAGGTTGCTGTCGACGATGTACTGCTGCAGGCCGATCTCGGCGCGCGCGACGTCGCCGACGCGCACGATCGCGCTGCCGTCCTGCGCCGCGCGCAGGATGATGTTCTCGTACTGCTTGGGCTCGGTGAACTGCGGCTGCGTGATGACCGGGAACGTGAGCTCGACCGGCCCCGCGTTCGGCTGCTGGCCGATCTGCCCCGCGCCGAAGAGCTGGTTCTGCTGGTTGATCGCGTTGGCGATGTCGGACGTGGTGATGCCGAGCGAGGCCATGCGGTCCGGGTTCATCCAGATGCGCATCGCCTGGTTCGGCACGCCCATGATCTGCGCCTGCCCGGCGCCGTTGACGCGCTTCAGCGCGTCGAGCACGTAGACGTTGGCGTAGTTCGCGATGTAGTTCGCGCTGTAGCGGTCGTCCTTCGCGTAGACCGCCGACCAGCATCATGATCGACGACGACTTCTTCTGCACGTTGACGCCCTGCTGCACGACGGCGGACGGCAGCTGCGGCATCGCGAGGTTCACGCGGTTCTGCACCTGCACCTGCGCGATGTCGGGGTCGGTGTCGAGCGAGAAGTACACGGTCATCGTCAGCTGGCCGGTCGACGAGCTGATCGACGACATGTAGAGCATGTTGTCGACGCCGTTGATCTGCTGCTCGATCGGCGAGGCCACCGATTCGGCGAGCGTCTGCGAGTCCGCGCCGGGATACGTCGCGGATGACCGTCACCTGCACCGGCGTGATGGTCGGGTACTGCGCGACCGGCAGCTGCGTCATCGCCACCAGCCCGGCGAGCGCCAGATGATGATGCGCGACGACGGCCGCGAAGATCGGGCGTTCGATGAAGAAGCGCGAGAACATGAGGCGCCGCGCCCCTACTGGACGACGCTGAGGTCGACGCGGCGCGCCTGGTCGTCGGTGCCGCTGCCGGTGACGCTCGGCCGGCGGCGCGAGCTTGATGCGCTGCGGTCTCCACGCCGAGCTTCACGAGCTCGTCGCGCACGGCGAGCGCGCGCTTCTTCGCGAGCTCGACGTTGGCGGCGGCGTTGCCGGTCCTGTCGGCGTAGCCGGTGACGACGATCTGCGTGCCGATGCCGACGTACGCGGCCGCGGCGATGCGCAGCGCGCGCTGCGCGTCGGTGTCGAGGGTCGCCTGGCCGCGGTCGGAAAGTAGATCGGACGACGCTGGACGGCGCCGCCGCGGCGCGGTGGCGCGGCGCGCGGCGGCGCGGACCTGGCGGCTGTCGGGCGGCCGGCGGCACGTACGCGGCGGCCTTCACCGGCGCGCCCTGCGTCAGGCGCACGCCGCCGTCGACGACGACCCGGTCGCCGTCGTTGAGGCCTTCGGCGATGAGCCAGCCGTCGCCCTTCCACTCGCCGACCACCACGGGACGCAGCTCCGCCTGGTTGTCCTTGTTCGACCACCCACACGAAATGACCCTTCGCGCTCTGCTGCACCGCGCGCTGCGGCACCACGATCGCGTTGGGCCGGATCGCGCCCGGTGAGGCGCACGCGCACGTACTGGTTCGGGCGCAGCACGCCCGCCGGGTTGTTGACGGTGGCGCGCAGCAGGAACGTGCCGGTGGTCGGGTTGTACGACGGATCGGCGAACGTGATCTGCCCGGTGTAGGGGAAGAGGTTGCCGTCGACCATCTCGACCTCGACGACGAACTTGCCGCCCTCGGGCAGCTTGAGCTGGCCGCTGCGCACGTCGTTGCGGATGCGCTCCATCTCGTTCTCGGAGACGCTGAAGTTGATCCACATCGGCGTCAGCACCGACACGGTGGTGAGCTGCGCGTTGGTGCGGGCTCAAGTACGTGCCGTCGGCGACGAGCGCGTAGCTCGACACGCCGTCGACCGGCGAGCGGATCGTCGTGTACGACAGGTTGAGCTGCGCGGTCTCGAGCTGCGCCTTCGACCTGCTCGACCGCGGCCGCCGTCTGCTCGTACTGGCCCTGCGCGTCGTCGAGGTCCTTCTGCGACAGCGCGTTCTGCCGCGGCCAGCGGCTTGGTGCGCTCGAGGTTCGCCTTCGCCACCTCGTAGCGCCGCCTGGTTGCGCTGCAGCGCCGCCTTCGCGGCGTCGACTTGCGCCTGGAACGGCTTCTGGTCCATCTGGAACAGCACCTGGCCGTTCTTGACGAGCGAGCCTTCGACGTACATGCGCTTGTCGAGGAAGCCCGACACGCGCGCCTGGATGTTGACCGCCTGCGAGCTCTGCGTCTGCGCGACGTAGACCGCGGTGACCGGCACGTCCTTGCGCTCGACGGTCAGCACGGTGACGTCGACGGGACCCTTCTCGGGCGCCTTGGGCGGCTCGCGGCCGCAGGCCGCGAGCGCGAGGACACAGGCGATGACGGCGAACTTCGGCAACAACGACCAACGCGCAAAGGGCACGGCATTCATCTGGGGGCAATCCGGATGTTGGGTCACGTGACGCCCGGAACCGCGCCGGTCTCCGGCGGACCAACGCCACGTACTGCGATCACGCGTTTTACCGGATTCGGTGCAATTTGTCGATGCGCGCGGCGCGCGCAGCCGCGTCAGCGCGCCGCGCTGCCGCTGCTCGCCACCGCGGGCGGCCGCGGGTCGAAGCTGCCCCCGAGCGCGAGATGGAGGTTCACGCGCTGCACGAGGCGATCGGCCTGCACGCGCAGCAGCGCGGCACGCGCGGACGCGAGGTCGATCTGCTGCTGCTGCACCGTGCGCAGGTCGGCGGAGCCGACGCGGTAGCGCACGCCGGCCAACTCGAGCGCGCGCGCGTTCTCGCGCACCGAGCGCGCGAGGATCGCCTCGCGATCGGCGGCGGCGAAGCCCGCCGACAGCGCGCCCTCGACTTCGCCGAACACGCGCGTGCCGACCTTGCCGTAATCGGCGATCGCGGCCTGCTGCTCGGCCGTGCGCGCATCGACCTGCGATTGCAGGAGCCCGCCGAGGAACAGCGGCTGCAGGAGTCCGGCACCGACGCTGAACACCGGGTTGTCGCGGCTCTGGAGCACGAAGAGCTCGGATGAGATCGACGTGAAGTTGGCGACGAGCGTGATGCGCGGCAGGCGCGCCGCCTTGGCCTCCTCGACGCGGTAGAACGCGGCGGCCACGCGCCGCTCGGCCGCCACCACGTCGGGGCGGCGCTCGAGCAGCTCGGAAGGCAATCCCACGGGCACGTCGCCGGGCCAGGCCGGCAGCGCCGCGGCCACTGCCACCGTCGCGGCCGGATACCGGCCGACCAGCGTCTCCAGCGCGCGCAGCGCGTTGCCGATACGCGAGATCGAGGCTGCGCACGCTGTCGCGCATGCGCTTCCACGTTGGCCTGGGCGACCGCGACGTCGTAGTCGCTGCCGACGCCGACGCGGACGCGATCGCCCGCGAGCGAGGCCAGTTGCTCCGCGGCGCGCAGCATCTCCTCGGCCTGCGCCTTCTGCAGCCGGGCCTCGATGGCGGTGATCCAGCCTTTCGCGACGAGCGCCGCGATCGACTGGCGCGCGTATTCGGCATCGAGCTGCGCCGAATCGTATTGCAGCTCGGTGGCGCGCGCGGTGGAACGCACGCGTCCCCAGAGGTCGAGCTCCCACGTGGCGAACAGTCCCAGTCCCGAAAGCCCGGACGAGTCGCCGCTCATCTTGCCGCCGCCGCGCGCCACGAGATTCACCTGCGGCCACAGCGGCGACTTGGCGCCCGCGAGATACGCCGCCGACTGGTCGACCCGCGCCGCGGCGATCCGCAGGTCCGGGTTGTACGCGATCGCCTCCTTGACCAGCGCATCGAGCGCAGGGTCGTGGAACGTCGCGAGCCAGTCATCGGCGATCGCGCCCTGCGTGCCGCCGGCGGCGACATACCTCGCCGGCACGCGCAACGTTGGGCAGCGCCTGCGCGACGAGCTCGTCGTGGCGCGGGCATCCGGCAGCGCGCAGGCCGCCGAGGGCGGCCGCGCAGACGATGGCGAGCGGGCGCAAGCGGGGCGATCATCAGTGCAGCTTCAGCACGAGGTAGTTCATGTACGAGCCGACGCGCAGAATCACCTTGCGCAGGATGTGCAGGAACTGCGCATGCTGCGTGTAGATCGCGGCGTCGCCGGTCGCGCCGGCCGCGAGGAACAGCTTGCGGTCGCGCTCGGCGAGGTCGAACTTCACGGCGAACTGCCCCGGGGGCGTGTTGGCGAGCGTGGACATCGGGATGGTGCCGCTCGCCTGCACCTGGCCCTGGCCCGATCGCCCAGATGATCGAGTCGACCGTGCCCTTGACGATCTGTCCCGGGTACGTCTGGAGCGCGAATTCCGCCTCGTCGCCGGGCGCCACCTTGGTGAGCTCGTTCTGGTTGTAGAACGCGAGCACCTGGCCGTCCGCCTCGACCAGCGTCATCACCGGGTTGAGCGGCAGGCCGGCGACGAACGCGCCCGGCGCGCAGCTGCAGGTTGATGACGTAGCACTCGCACGGCGACAGCGTGGTCGTCTGCTCGAGCAGCCAGCGCGCGTTGGCGAGCTGCGCGCGGATCTGCGCGACCTGCGCGTAGGTGCCGTCGACGTTGGTGCCGAGCTTCTGCCGGATCTGGCCCACCGACGCCAGCGCCTGGCCTTCGCGCCGCCTGTGCCTGCAATTGCTGGCTGCGCGCGGACTCGCGCTGGCCCGTCAGCTCGGCGAGGGTGGCTTCGGCCTGCTCGAGGTCGAACTTGGTGCCGGCGCCGGTCGTCGGCGAGCTCCTGGTACTGCTCGACGCGCTTGCGCGCGAGCGCGACCTGGGCCTCGACCTCGGCGAGTCGCGCGTTCGCCTGCGCAATCGCGCCGCGCGCTTCGGCGACCTTCGCATTGGCCCCGGTGAGCTGCTCCGCGGTCTCCTTCTGGCCGCCCTGCGCGAGCGCGAGCTGCGCCTCGAGGTTGTCGACGTCGAGCTGGTACGGCGTGGGATCGACGCGGAACAGCACGTCGCCCTTGTGGACGAGGCGGTTACCTTCTTCGATCGGCACCTCGAGCACGCGCCCCTTGACCTGCGACACGATCGGGATCGTGTACTTGAACACGCGCAGCTTCGCCGACGACGGCGCCACCACGTTGAGCGTCAGGATCAGCCACCGTCAGCGCGACGATCGGGATGGTGACGACGATCACCTGCGACGTGATGTTCCACGGCAGCCACTTGAACTTGATGAAGATCAGCCAGACGAAGAACGCCATAGATGCCGAGAAGGAGGACTGTCCATCTACGCAGTGCCCTCCGTTCGGCGCGGCGCGCAGCGCGTGCGAGGTCGTCGCGCAGCGTCTGCAAGCGCAGCGCGGCAGCTGGCCGCGCGCCGCCATCGCGTCGAGCTCGCCGCGCAGGTGCTCGATCTCGGCGGCGAGGAGCTCGCCCTGCCTTCGCCTTGTCCGCATGCTCCACGAAGTAGTCCTCGTGCTTGTCGGTGCCGTACGCCATGCGGTACGCGACCGGCCGCGTGTACGCCCACAGCCAGGCGAGCGGCCAGAGCAGGCCGCCGAAGAACGAGCGACAGCAGGCACAGCGTGTTGATCGCTGCCTTCTGCGGATGGTGGCGCTTCTCGGCGATCTTCTCCGGCAGGATGTGGACCAGCCAGAACACGACGATGACGCACGATCGGCACCACGATCAGCACGACGATCGCCACGATGTCGGCGACCTTGTCGAGCGCTTCACCGGAGAACAGCGAGGCACGCGCGACGGTGCTCGCAAGCAACAGCGTCGCGGCGGCAAGGGCATGGACCACGCGAGGAATAGCCGGCATGTTACGTCCCGTCGGGGCAAACGGTGCGTCCAGATTCGCCCTCCGGACGATGGGCTGCGCTCGATTTGGATCAGGATCGTCGCGCGATGTCAGGCCGGTGCGAGGCGACCGGTCAGGTCGTGAGCATCGGCCGCCGTGATCACTGTGCGAACGAATTGTCCCACACTCAGCGAGTGGCCATCCACGATGCGCACGACGCCGTCGATTTCCGGCGCGTCGGCCGCGGAGCGCGCGATCGCCACACCGCCGTCGACCGCGTCGACGAGCACGTCCAGCGTCGCGCCGATCTTGCGCTTGAGCCGCGCCGCGCTGATCGCCGCCTGCGTCTCCATGAACCGCATCTGCCGCTCCTCGCGCACCTCCGGCGGCACGGGATCGGGCAGGGCGTTGGCGGCGGCGCCCTCGACCGGCGAGTACGCGAAGCAGCCGACGCGATCGAGCTGCGCTTCCTCGCAGGAACGCGAGCAGCTCGCTCGAACTCGGCCTCGGTCTCGCCCGGAAAGCCCGGCGATGAACGTCGAGCGGATCGTGATGTCGGGACAGATCGTCGCGCCACGCGCGGATGCGCGCCAGCGTGTTCTCCGCGTTGGCCGGCCGCTTCATGAGCTTCAGGATGCGCGGGCTCGCGTGCTGGAACGGCACGTCGAGATACGGCAGCAGCTTGCCTTCCGCCATCAGCGGGATCACGTCGTCGACGTGCGGATACGGGTAGACGTAGTGCAGGCGCACCCACACGCCGAGCTCGGCCAGCGCCCGCACCAGCTCGGTCATCCGCGTCTTCACCGGACGCCCGCGCCAGAATCCCGTGCGGTAGCGCACGTCGACGCCGTACGCGCTCGTGTCCTGCGAGATGACGAGCAGCTCCTTCACCCCCGCCTTCACGAGGTTCTCGGCTTCCTGCATCACCTCGCCGATGCGGCCGGCTGACGAGATCGCCGCGCATCGCGGGAATGATGCAGAACGTGCAGCGGTGGTTGCAGCCTTCGCTGATCTTGAGATACGCGTAGTGCGACGGCGTGAGCTTGATGCCCTGCGGCGGCACGAGGTCGACGAACGGGTCGTGCGGCTTCGGCAGGTGCGCGTGCACCGCGCTCATCACTTCCTGCGTCGCGTGCGGTCCGGTGACCGCGAGCACCTGCGGATGCGCCTCGCGCACGAAGCTCGCCGCCGTCCTTGGCGCCGAGGCAGCCGGTGACGATGACCTTGCCGTTCTCGGCCAGCGCCTCGCCGATCGCGTCGAGCGATTCCGCGACCGCGGCGTCGATGAAGCCGCAGGTGTTGACGACGACGAGGTCGGCGCCGTCGTACGACGGGCGCGATGGCGTAGCCCTCGGCGCGCAGCTGCGTGAGGATCTGCTCGGAGTCGACGAGCGCCTTCGGGCAGCCGAGCGACACGAAGCCGACGCGCGGCGCGGGCCGCGCCGCCTTGGACGCTGCGCGCCGTCATGCCAACACCGGCCGTGGCGAGGCATGCGCTCGCACGAAGTCTATCGCGTCGCAGCTAATGCGTCGCAATAAATGCGCGATGCTGCGGCGCGTCTCGCGCATCAGCGCTTCTTCTCGTCCTCCGCGCGCCGCTTGCGGCGGCTGCAGCGAAGTTGGGGAACGGGAACGCCGTGAACATGCCGCGCGTCTGGTCCTGCATGCGCTGCTGCATGTCCATGAAGAGCTTGGCGCTCTGCTCCAGGTAGTTGCCGAGCATGCCCTGCATGGCGGGCGCCTGCATCTGCATGAACTGCTTCCACAGGTCCGGCGTCAGCATCATCTTGTCGCCGTACACCTGCTTCGCCTGGTCCTGCAGCTTCTTCTGGATCGCCAGGAACGCCTTGACGTTCTGCTCCATGTACTGGCCCATGATCGTCTGCTGCGCGCTGCCGTAGAAGCGGATCATCTGCGCGAGCATCTCGGAGCTGAACATCGGCACGCCGCCGCCTTCCTCGTCGAGGATGATCTGCAGCAGGATCGCGCGCGTCAGGTCGTCGCCGGACTTGGCGTCCACCACCTGGAAGTCGATGTTGTCGAGCACCATCTGCTTCACGTCGGCCAGCGTGATGTAGCCGCTGTTGGCGGTGTCGTAGAGACGACGGTTCGGGTATTTCTTGATCGTGCGGACGGCCTCGCTCATCGACTTGCTCCAGCGGTAGGATTTCGGCCATTATAACCCACTGATTTATCAAATGTTTGACTTTACGGCAGCCGGTGGCTGAGCCGGCGCATGGTGCGATGCACCAAAAAATCCTTGACTTGGTCCGCAACCGTCCCTACAATGGGATGTTGTGCGGTGCAGCAAAGGAGTGGTCCGGGACGCCCTTCGACTGCGACCGCGGGCGGTCTCCCTGCAAGCCGATCCGGACCGCTCGGCACCGATTGCACGACGACGGTGCACGCGTGCCACAGGAGGTCGCGAGCGAACAGGATCGCAGCACTGGACAGTCACCTGACACTACCTGAAAGAGGAATCGACCATGTACAACCCGACCGAACAGATCGCCGAATTCAACAAGGCCAACGTCGCGCAGGCGACCAAGTTTGCCGCGCTCTCGCTCGAGAACGCCGAGAAGCTCATGAAGTTCAACCTGGGCGCCGCGAAGGCCGCGTTCGCCCAGTCCGTCGAAGGCGCGCAAGCCGTCGCCTCCGTCAAGGACGTGCAGGACCTGCTCGCGCTGCGCACCAAGATCGCCGAAGCGCAGGTGCAGAACCGCCGTCGGCTACTCGCGCACCTGTATGAGCTCGCCACGGAAGCGCAGGCCGGCTACTCGGCGCTCGCCGAAGAAGCGTTCGGCGCGTACACGACGGGCGTTGCCGCGTGGGTCGACAAGGCGCGCAAGTCGGCGCCCGCCGGCTCGGATGTCGCCGTGAACGCGTTCAAGTCGACGATGGCCGCGACGACCGCCGCGTTCGACCAGTTCCAGAAGGCCTCGAAGCAGGTCGTGAGCCTCGCCGACGCGAACGTGCGCGCCGCCGCCGCAACCGCCACCAAGGCCGTCAAGGGCGGCCGCAAGGCAGCTGGGTAGCGGCAAATGGCGGGCGCAGCCCGCCGATTTGCTCGAGCAGGGCTGTTGATTCGAGTCATTGCCGAACCCGGGACGCGGGCCGATGATTTCTCCCCATCGGCTTCGCGTCTTGCCTGCAGGTTCGTACCTCCGGGGAACTTGAAAAGCGTTACGCGGTCCCAAGATTGGTGGTGATGTCTCCTTCTGTATCAATACCTCCTCCTGATTGATACAGCTTCGAACCCCGCGACATGCGTCGCGGGGTTCTTTTTTGCGCCTCCGAATTAGAGTGTTTCGTCGAATCCCGGACGCCGTCCGGGCAGCGCCGTCACGGCGTGGACGGGGAGCACTCGACGTTCATGTCCTTGCACACCCGCAGCACGGCGTTCAGCACGAGCGCCGAGGCATCGGGCTGGTTGCCGGTGTGCGCCGACGAAATCAGCATGTGCGTGAGGTTGTCGCCGAGCGCGGCGACCTTGATGCCCGGCGATCTGCTGGCCGTTGGTGAACTGCACGAGGCGCGCCGCTGGGATCCTCGCGCGTGATCCGTAGATGCCGGCTGTGCGTTGCGCAAGCCCGCGCACCACCGCCGCGTACACCTTGTCGGCGGGCGCTTCGAGCATCACGGCCGCGCGAGTCGTAGTTGGCACCGTCGCTCTGCGGCGACTGCTGCGACATCTGCTCGACGCGCCCGACCGCGCGCCGCGCGAGCATGCACCCACTGCGCTTCGGCGACGCTCGACATGCGGTCATCGCGAGCGCGGCGCACGCCGATCGCTGCTCGCGGTCCTACGCTCAGTTATGTGCGCATCGTCAGGTACTCGCGGTCCTCGTTGCGAACGCCAACGCCGGAAGCCGGACCACCGCCGCCGCGGCCGGCGAACGCCGCCGCCGCCGCCGCCGCGAACGCCGCCGCCGCGCATCGATTCGAATTGCTGCTGCCGCGCACCGCCCATCATGCGCGCCGCTGCGGTCCTGCTCGAGCTGCGCCCATGCCTTCGAAGCCGCCGCGCTCGGCCGACGTCGCCCGGACGTCCGCGACTGGGCGGCTCCGCGGTGCGTTGCCGCGGCACCCGTCGCGGTGGTGCCGCGTTGCGCGGCCGCGTTCTGCTGCGCGGCCGTGCTGCGCGCCGGCTCGCGTTGCGTCTGCGCTCGTCGGCTTGTCGACGCGAGTTCCACGAGCCGTTGTCGTACTTCTGCCAGCCGCTGTCGGTCTTCTTGTACACGTTGCCGTCGGCGCCCGCGTACACGTCGCCGCCCGAGGTCTTCACCGCGCCCGCGCTGTTGCCGCCCGCGCCGGACACGCCGGCGCCCTTGGCGCCGCTCGACGACGAGAACGAGCCCGCGCTGCCGTACGCGTTGCTCTGGCTCTGCGTGTGCACGGTCTGGTTGGGACCGGAAATCGTCGTCGAGCCCCAGCGTCCGTACGCGTTGCTGTTCTGCTGCGTGGAGCCCGTGCGGCCCGTGTTGGCGTTGTACCAGCTCGCGTTGCCCGACGCGCCGTCGGGCCCCCACACCGCGCTGCCGTGCGCGTAGCTGCCGGTCGACGGGTTGTACGCGGAGAACGCGCCGGCGCCGCCGTTCGGCCCGTAGATCGCGCCGCCCTGCGCCCACGCGCCGGTGTTCGGGTTGTACGCGTAGCCGGCCTTCGCGGCGCCGCCGTACGGCCCGTAGATCGCGCCGCCCTGCGCCCACGCGCCCGGTCGTCGGGTTGTAGTAGGTGGCGCCGGCGTACGAGTACGGGTACGGGTAGTAGATCGGGATCGGCGCGGGATAGATGTACGGCGGGTAGTAGTAGCCGGTGCCGTACACGACCACGCCGGCGCTCACGTAGCTCATCGTGTAGCCGGCCGTGTAGCCGTACGTCACCGTCGTCGGCGTCGTCGCGTACACGCTCACGTACGTGCACGGGTACATCGGGCTCGACGGCGGGATGGTGTAGATCGACCGCCGGCACGCGTGGCCGCGAGCGTCCACGGGACCGGCGGGCGCCGGCGCCGCGAACCACGCGCCCTGGTAGCACGAGAAGTAGCCTTCGCCGGTCTGGATCACCTGGAACGACGTGTTGACCGCGTACTGCATCGGCGTGCCGGGGATCGGCGCGAACTGCGGCGCGCCGGCGTACACGACGTCGAGCTTCGCGCGTCGCGCGATCGAGCGTGCCCTGTTGCGGGATCTGCGCCTCGATCAGCGCCTCCTGCGCCTGCGGCGTGCCGGGCACCGACACGAGCACGAAGCCGCGCGGACCGTTCGGCGGGAATGCGCGCGAAGTCCGGCGGCAGGCTCGGGCGTGGCGAACGTCCACGGCCCGTCGAGGCTCGCGCGCGGCGAACCAGCGGCCCGACACGAGGTAGTAGTAGCGGCCGCCCGCGGTCGCGGAACAGCGCGGCGTCGGTGTTGGCGACGTACGACAGCGACGTGCCGGGGATCGCCACGAATTGCGGCGCGCCCATTGGTCACGATGATCGCGGCCGGCGTGGTCGACACGAAGATCGTCGGCGCGTCGCTCGGCGGTGAACGCGCGGCCGGGGATCTGCTTCTTCACGCTCGGCGAAGTTGCGCGTCGTCGGGCAGCGCCGCGAACGCGGCGGCAGGCGTGCCGGCCGGCATCCACGGGCCCTTCGGCGTCGGGCGCCGCGAGCCAGCCGCCGTTGTTGAGCAGGTACCAGGTGTTGTGTCGACGCATCGTTGAACACGTCCCAGTTGGTGTTGACCGCGAACGACAGCGTGCGTGCCGGCGATCGGCGCCATGCACGGGCTCGCCGTCGAACACGACGAGGCTCGCCGGACGCGGGCTCACGAAGATGCGCGGCGGCGTGTTGTCGAGCGCGGCCTCGGCCGGCTTCTCCGCCTGCTGCGCGAGGCTCATCACGATGGTCGCGAGCGGCACGCGCTTCGACGCCGAGGTTGGCGAGCGCGTCGCGGATGCGCTCCTCGAATCTGCGCCGCCTGCGCGGGGTCCGCCGACGGGAAGCTTCGCCGACACGAGGCGCGGATCGGTCAGGAACACCGTGCGCTCGGCGAGCTCGGTCTGCGTGTCGAACGCGACCTCGATCACGCCGAGCATCGGCGCCTTGGCGCGCCGTTGGGCGTGACGCCGATCGCGATGCGCGCGTTGAGCGTCCGGTGCTCGGGCCACGAGATCACCTGCGGCTGGTAGATCGTCGCGGTGCCGTTCGCGCCGCTCACCGTGTGCGGCCACGTGTCCGCCGGCGGGCCGGCGGCCGGCGTGCGGCCGGAGCGCTCGCGGCGCGCGGACGGTCGCCGCCGGCGCGGCGGCCGGCGCGGCTCGCGCCACCGCTCACCGCGCTGCACCGCCTGCTGGCAGGCCGGCGAGACGCTTGGCGACGTTCTGCTGCAGGCACGCGAGCGACGCCTGGCCGCCCGGCGGAACGCCCGCGCAGTTCGCCTGGTAGTCGGCGCGGCAGGCCGAGCGGATCGCGCTCTGCCTGCGCCGGCGTGGGCTGCTGCCGCGGCGGCGACCGTCGCGGTCGTCGCGATGGCCATGAGCACGCGAGCCGCAAAGAGCGCGCGGATCGAGCCCGCGCAAAAGCGCATGGTGCATGCCGGCTCCCGAGGTGGAGGAGACTCGCTGCGCCGCAACGATGGCGCCAGCGGAAATCAGCGATTTCCGGCGCATTCTAGCCAAAACGGCGGGCCGAGGCCCGCCGTCGATCCGGTGCGCGCGCGAACGCCGATCAGAACATGTGCTGGCCGCCGTTGATGGCGATGTTGGCGCCGGTCACGAACGCGGCTTCCTCGCTCGACAGGTACGCGACGAGCCCGGCGACTTCCTCCGGCTTGCCGAGGCGTCCCATCGGGATCTGCGGAATGATCTTGCTGTCGAGCACTTCCTTCGGGATCGCCATCACCATCTTGGTGCCGATGTAGCCCGGCGAGATCGTGTTCACCGTGACGCCCTTGCGCGCGTACTCGAGCGCGAGCGCCTTCGTGAAGCCGTGCATGCCGGCCTTCGCCGCCGAGTAGTTGGTCTGGCCGAACGCGCCCTTCTGGCCGTTCACCGACGAGATGTTGATGATGCGGCCCCAGCCGCGGTCGGCCATGGCGTCGCACACCTGCTTCGTCATGTTGAAGCAGGAATCGAGGTTGGTCTTGAGCACGGCGTCCCAGTTGGCCTTGTCCATCTTCTTGAAGGTCATGTCGCGCGTGATGCCCGCGTTGTTCACGAGCACCTCGACCGGGCCGACCTCCTCGGTGACCTTCTTCACGCAGCCGACGGCGGACTCCCAGTCGGCGACGTCGCAGGGATAGGCGTGGAAGTTGAGGCCCTGCGCCTTCATCGCCGCCAGCCATTCGGCGGCCTTGGTGTTGCCGGGCGAGTAGGTCGTCACGACGGTGTAGCCCAGCGCCGCAAGCTTGAGGCAGATCGCCTCGCCGAGGCCCCCCATGCCACCGGTGACGAGCGCGACCCGTTGCTTGTCTGTTGCCATGATGCTCCTCCAATCGGTTGTTGTTCCGCGGCACCATCGTCGCCGCGGCGCCGGAGTTCGCCTGGTGTTCGGCGCGGGCCGCCACCACCCGCGCGACGCCCGCGGGCCGCGCGCGCTCCGGCGGGCGCGGCGGCCGTCGCGCGGGGCTCTCGCCTCGCACGGCGTCGGGCTGTTGCGACCATGGTAGCGCAGGTTACCCCGCGCGGAGGAGTAGAGCGGGCAGCCCGGCGCGCCTGTCCAATGCCGACAGGGCGCACCGGCGGCCTGCGGCGATCAGGCGGGCTGGGCCGCCGGGCGCCTGATGGCGCGCTCGTCGATGGGGAGGTTGAGGAGCCCGGCGACGATGCCGAGCGCCATCGCGAGGTACCAGACGACGTCGTAGCTGCCCGTCGTGTCGTAGAGCTTGCCGCCGAGCCATGCGCCCAGGAAGCTGCCGATCTGGTGCGAGAAGAACGTGAAGCCCGACAGCATCGCGAGGTAACGCACGCCGAAGATCTGCGCGACGATCGCGTTCGTGGGCGGCACCGTCGACAGCCACAGCAGGCCGAGCGCGATCGCGAACGCGTAGACCGAGGCCTCGGACAGCGGCAGCCAGAAGAACAGCGCGAACACCACCGCGCGCCCGAAGTAGATGAACGACAGGATGTACTTCTTGCTCACGCGCCCGCCCAGCCAGCCCGTGGTGTAGGTGCCCACGATGTTGAAGAGGCCGACGAGCGCCAGCGCGGTCACCGCGACGTTCGGTGCCATGCCGCGGTCGGCGAGATACGCGGGCAGATGGACGCCGACGAACACCACCTGGAAGCCGCACACGAAGAAGCCGATGGTGAGCAGCATGTAGCCGCGGTGGCCGATCGCCTCGCTCATCGCCTCGCCCGCCGATTGCTTGAACGCGTGCGCATGCGTCTCCCGGCGCTCGACCAGGACCGCCGCCAGCGGCACGATGAGGAGCCCGACGCGCCGAGCGCCATCAGCGCGCCCTGCCAGCCGACGTGCGTCAGCAGCCACTGCGTCGCGGGCAGCATCGCGAACTGGCCGAACGAGCCCGCGGCCGCGGAAATGCCGAGCGCCATGCTGCGCTTCTCCGGCGGGAACCGGCGGCCGATCACGCCGGCGACCACGCTGAACGTCACGCCCGACAATCCCGTTCCGATGAGCACGCCCGCGGTCAGCACGAACAGGAACGGCGTCGTCACGTTGGCCATGGTGACGAGGCCGAGCACGTAGAGGAGGCCGCCGGCGACCATGACCTTCGCCGAGCCGAAGCGGTCCGCGACCATGCCGGCGAACGGCTGCGTCGCGCCCCACACGAGGTTCTGCACGGCGAGCGCCAGCGCGAACGTCTCGCGGCCCCAGCCCATGTCGGCGGAGACCGGCTGCAGGAACAGGCCGAAGCCGTGCCGGATGCCCATCGCGAGCGTGAGGATCATGCCGGCGGCGACGAGGACGAGGCCCGGCGTGCGCCAGTCGCGGGAAGCGGAGGTCATTGCAGGATCCTTTGCATCGTTTCAGTCGTCGTGCGCGTCGGGGCCGGGGTGCAGCTCCTCGACGCTTGCCAGCAAGCCGACCAGCGCGTCGATCCGGCGCTCGCCGAGGCGCTGCGCCACTTCCACCTGCGCGCGCCGCCACAGCGGCATCGCCTTGTTGAGGACGGCCTTGCCGGCACGGGTCAGGCGCACCTCGCGCGTGCGCGCATCGCGGCCCGGCACGATCTCGACGAATCCCTGCGCCGCCAGCGGCTCGAGGTTGCGCGAGAGCGCGGTGCGGTCGATGAGCGTCTGCGCCGCGAGCTCCGTGATGCGCACCGGCCCGAGGCGCGCCAGCGTGCGCAGCAGCGAGAACTGCGTCACCCGCAAGCCGCACGGCGCCATCAGGTCGTCGTAGAGCTGCGTCAAGGCGCGCGACGCGCGGCGCAGCCGGCCGCAGACGCAGGCGGTGGTTACGTCGGGATCGGGCGGCGGCGGTCACGGCGGGGCCGATAGGCGCATATGCACGGAAATGGGAGTATATGCACCTATCCCGGCGCAGGCAAGCGCCCTCCGAGGCTGCCGGCTAGCGATGCGCGAGGCTGCCGGTACAGCGCCTCGAGGTCCCGGGTGAACCCCGGGGCGTCCATCAGAGGCGAGCGCGCGAGCGCTTGCGGAAGCGCGTTGCGCAGGCGCTCGCGCCAGGCCCGGTCGCGTGCCAGCCGCAGCGTTGATCGACACGTACTCGTCCGCGTCGGCGGCGACGAGCTCGGGCACGCCCAGCGTGCGCAGGATGCTCGTGCCGCTGCGCGCGACCGACCGGTCGCCGGTGAGCGCGACGACCGGCACACCGCAGGCCAGGGCGTCGAGCGTGGTCGTGGCGCCGTTGTATGGCTGGGTGTCGAGCGCGATGTCCACGTCGCCGATCGCCTTGAAGTAGCCGTGGATGTCCAGGCGCGGCAACAGCGTGATGCGCTCGCCGGCCACGCCGCCTTGCTCCAGGCGGTCGCGAAACGTGGCCATGGCGGTGCCCGCCGGCACGCCGATCACCGTCAGCCGCGCATCCGGCACCTGTCGCAGGATGGCGAGCCACAGCGCGACGCTGGCATCGCTGATCTTCCAGAACTGGTTGAACGAGCCGAAGACGACACGCTCCGACGGCACGCGCGACGGCACTGTCGCATCCGCCCTGTGCATCGGCTCGTAGCACCACAGGCTGTGCGGCAGCCGAGCCAGCCGCTCGCTGTGCAGGTCCTCGGTCGCGCCCGGCGGGATCGGTGTGGCTGTCGCAGATGCGGACGTCGGCGCTGGCCAGGCCGGTGGAATGGAGATAGCCGAGCCAGCTCGCCTGGACCGGGGCGCAGCGTCGTGCGAACAGCAGCACGCGCGAGTCGCGCGTGTAGCCGGCAAGGTCGACCAGGAGGTCGAGCTCGTCGCGGCGGATGAGGGCCGCCGCGTCGGCGTCGGAGAGGTCGGCGATGTTGCGCCAGTGCTCCGCGAGCCCGCGGAACATCGTGGTCAGGGCGTTCTCGTCGCGCCCGCAGTCATAGCAGAACACCTCGAACGCCGAGCGGTCGTGCTGCGCGCAGCACCGGGCGGATGAACAGCGCGACGGCATGCGCGCGGAAATCGGGCGACAGGTAGCCGATGCGCAAGCGAGGGTCGGGCCGCAGGGGCGGGCAGGGCCGCCTGCGGAACGCCTTGCTCGAGTCGCGCGGCGAGCTCACGGTGCACGGCGTAGACCTGCCGCGACGACAGGTCGTCGCGCGCAGTCAGCGAAAACAGCAACGCCGTCGCCGCATCGCGCGCGCCAGGGTCGCGGGCCAGCGCTTCCCGGCACCACGCTTCCGCCTCCCTGGCGCGGCGGCGTGCGGACGCAGACGTTGCCGAGCGCCGCGTACGTGGGCGCAAAGCCCGGCTCCGCACCGGGCGGCACGCCGCAGCAGCGCTTCGGCGGCGTCGAGCTCGTCGCGCTCGATGCGCAACAGCGCGAGGTTGTAGGCGGCCGCGGCGCGCGCGGGATTGGCGGCGATCGCGCGCTCGAGCTCGCGGCATCCGTCGTCGACGCGACCGCGTCGCTCGAGCAGGTCGGCGAGCGCGACGGCCGCGTCGGTGAACGCACCGTCGACGCCAAGCGCGTCGCGCAGCGCCTGCTCGGCTTCGTCGAGCGTCGCCCGACCTGCCGCAGCAGGAGCCCGAGGTTGAAATGCGCCGGCGCGAAGGCCGGCGCAATCGCGATCGCGCGCCGCGTCGCCGCAATGGCATCGGCCAGGCGACCTTCGCCGCGCAGCGCGTTCCCGATGTTCAGCAGCGGTCGCGGCTGTCCGGGCGCGCGGCGGGCCGCGTCTTCATAGCACGCTCGCGAACGGGGCGCGTGCAAGCGGAAAAACCTGCGAGCGGCCCGCTCCGAGCGGGCTTCGCGAGGGGAGAGCTGTCACGCCCAGCCCTTGGCCCGCTCCACCGCCTTGGTCCACTGCGCCCGCAGCTCGCGTCCCTGCGCGCGGGATCCATCGCCGGCTCGAACCGGCGATCGATGCGCCAGTTGCGGCCGATGTCGTCGGTGCTCGCCCAGTAGCCGACGGCGAGCCCGGCGAGGTAGGCGGCGCCCAGCGCGGTCGTCTCCAGCACCTTCGGCCGCACCACCGGCACGCCGAGGATGTCGGCCTGGAACTGCATCAGCAGGTTGTTGGCGGCGGCGCCGCCGTCCACGCGCAGCTCGGTCAGCGCGATGCCCGCGTCCTTCTCCATCGCCTGCAGCACGTCGGCGATCTGGAACGCGATCGCTTCGAGCGCCGCGCGCGCGATGTGCGCGCGCGTGGTCGCCGCGCGTGAGGCCGACCATCGCGCCGCGCGCGTAGGCGTCCCAGTGCGGCGCGCCCAGGCCCGGCGAAGGCCGGCACCAGGTAGACGCCGCCGTTGTCGGGCACGCTCGCCGCGAGCGCTTCGACCTCGGCGGCGCTGCGGATGATCCGCAGGCCGTCGCGCAGCCACTGCACCACCGCGCCGCCGATGAACACGCTGCCCTCGAGCGCGTACTCGCGCCGCCCGTCGCGCTGCCACGCGCACGGTGGTGAGCAGGTTGTTGCGCGACGCGCACCGCCTTGGCGCCGGTGTTGAGCAGCATGAAGCAGCCGGTGCCGTAGGTGTTCTTGGCCAGGCCCGGCGTCGACGGCAGGCCTGGCCGAACAGCGCCGCCTGCTGGTCGCCGCGCGATGCCGGCGATCGGGAATCGGCACGCCGTCGATGCGTCGCGCTTCGCCGCAGACGCCGCGACGACGGCGACGACCTCCGGCAGCACCGCGCGCGGGATGTCGAGCAGCGCCAGCAGCTCGTCGTCCCAGTCGCCGCGATGGATGTCGAAGAGCATGGTGCGGCTCGCGTTGCTCGCGTCGGTGCAGTGCACGCGCGCCGCCGGTCAGAGTGCCAGACGAGCCAGCTGTCGACCGTGCCGAAGGCGAGCTCGCCGCGCGCGGCGCGCGCGCGCGCGCCGTCGACGTGGTCGAGCAGCCAGCGCAGCTTGGTGCCGGAGAAATAGGCGTCGATCACGAGCCCGGTCTTGCGCGCGATGCATCTGCGCGCATGCCGCGCTGTTCGGAGCTCGTCGCACATGCGGCGCGGTGCGGCGGTCCTGCCACACGATCGCGTTGCGCGATCGGCCGGCCGGTCGCGCGCTCCCACACGACCGTGGTCTCGCGCTGGTTGGTGATGCCGATCGCCGCGATGTCGCGCGCGGTCGACGTGCGCCTTGGCGAGCGCCTCGTGCAGCACGCCGGACTGCGTCGCCCAGATCTCCGTCGGATCGTGCTCGACCCAGCCCGGCTGCGGAAAGATCTGGCGGAACTCCTGCTGCGCCGGACGCGCGGATGGTGCCGTCCCTGCCGAACAGGATGGCGCGGGAGCTGGTGGTGCCCTGGTCCAGGGCCAGCACGAACGACATGTTCCCCTCCGGTTGCCGCCCCCTGCGGGCGCAGCGTAAAATTACGTGTTTTCCGCATTCTAGCCATTCGAGCGCGGGCGCCGCACGAGCATCCGCCCGCCAACCTGCAGGCGCCGCCTTGACCATTCCGCTTTCCCCGCCCAAGGCGCCGCGCGAACGCCTGCACAACCGCTCGATCTCCTACGACGGTTACCGGCGCAGCGACGGCCTCTTCGACATCGAGGCGCACATCGTCGACACCAAGGACCACGACTACGCGCTGCTGACGGGCATCCGTCCCGCCGGCGTGCCGGTGCACGACATGTGGGTGCGGGTGACCATCGACGACACGCTCACCATCCGCGACATCGAGGCGGTCACCGACAGCATGCCGTATCCCGGCGCGTGCGATCGCATCGCGCCGGACTACCGCAAGCTCATCGGGGCGAACCTCGTGCAGGGTTTTCGCAAGCAACTGCACGACGTCGTCGGCCACACGAAGGGCTGTACGCACATCACCGAGATGCTCTCGTACCTGCCGTCCGCCGCCGTGCAGACCTTCGCCGGGCTCATTCCCGAGGACGACGGCGTCAACAAGCCGTTCCAGCTCGACAAGTGCCACGCACTCGACACGTCGGGCGAGACGGTGCGCCGCTATTATCCGAAGTGGTACCGGCCCGCGCCGGATTCTCCCCCACACGAAGCAGCCCGCAATCCGCAAGTCGCGTCGCAATCCGCCGAGGAGACGAAGGCCCGCGTCCGACCCGGAGGAGACCGGTGAAGATCCACGAGTACCAAGGCAAGGAAATCTTCCGCAAGTTCGGCATGCCCGTGCCGCGCGGCATTCCCGCGTTCACGCGTCGACGAGGCGGTGAAGGCCGCGCAGTCGCTCGGCGGTCCCGTGTGGGTCGTGAAGGCGCAGATCCACGCCGGCGGCCGCGGCAAGGGCGGCGGCGTCAAGGTCGCGAAGTCGCTCGACGAGGTGCGGCAGCGCGCGAGCGAGATCCTCGGCATGCAGCTCGTCACGCACCAGACCGGCGCCGGCGGGCAGAAGGTGCGGCGGCTGCTGGTCGAGGAGGGCGCCGACATCAGGAAGGAGCTCTACGTCGGCATGGTCGTCGACCGCGGCACGCAGCGCGTCGCGCTGATGGCGAGCTCCGAAGGCGGCATGGACATCGAGCACGTCGCCGCGACCACGCCCGAGAAGATCCACAAGGTGTTCATCGACCCGGTGAACGGGCTCACCGACGCGGAGGCCGACGACGTCGCGCGCAAGATCGGCGTGCCCGACGGCAGCCTCGCGCAGGCGCGCGCGCGTGCTGCAGGGGCTCTACAAGGCGTTCGTCGAGACCGACGCGTCGCTCGCCGAGATCAATCCGCTCGTGATCACCGGCGACGGCAAGGTGATCGCGCTCGACGCCAAGCTCAACTTCGATTCCAACGCGCTGTTCCGCCATCCCGAGATCGTCGAGATGCGCGACCTCGACGAGGAGGATCCGGCCGAGATCGAGGCGTCGAAGTTCGATCTCTCGTACATCTCGCTCGACGGCAACATCGGCTGCCTCGTCAACGGCGCCGGCCTCGCGATGGCGACGATGGACACGATCAAGCTCTACGGCGGCGAGCCCGCGAACTTCCTCGACGTCGGCGGCGGCGCCACGGCGGAGAAGGTGACCGAGGCGTTCAAGATCATGCTGCGCAACCCGAACCTGCAAGGCGATCCTCGTCAACATCTTCGGCGGCATCATGAAGTGCGACACGATCGCCGAAGGCGTGGTGGCGGCGTCGAAGGCGGTGTCGCTCAAGGTGCCGCTGGTGGTGCGCATGAAGGGCACCAACGAGGACCTCGGCAAGAAGATCCTGGCCGATTCCGGCCTGCCGATCATCACGGCGAACAACATGGCGGAAGCGGCGGAGAAGGTCGTCGCCGCGGCGAAGGGAAACTCATGAGCGGCGGATGTCCAAGTCGTCCGCGCGAGGACGTACTGGGATTCAGCGTCGTCCCCGCGAAGGCGGGGACCCAGTGTCGTTACGAGCGCCATGGACAAGGCGTTCTGCGTCTACATGCTCGCCAGCGGGCGCAACGGGACGTTGTACGTGGGAGTGACGTCGAACCTCGTGCAGCGGGTGTGGCAGCACAAGGAAGGCGTGGTCGAAGGATTCACGAAGGAACACGGGGTCAAGCATCTGGTCTGGTACGAGCAGCACGAAAACGCGGAGATCGCGATCACGCGCGAGAAGCAGATCAAGAAGTGGAACCGGGAGTGGAAGATTCGGATTGATCGAGCAACGCAATCCGTATTGGAACGATCTGTATCGTCGGAGATCGCCGGAACATGAGGCTGAACGACACTGGGTCCCCGCCTTCGCGGGAACGACATCTCAACGTCACTGGTTCCCCGCCTGCGCGGGGACGACGGGCGGTCAACGACACTGGGTCCCCGCCTTCGCGGGAACGACGGAGCAGAGGGAACGGGCATGAGCATCCTGGTGAACAAGAACACCAAGGTCATCACGCAGGGCATCACCGGCAAGACCGGCCAGTTCCACACGCGGATGTGCCGCGACTACGCGAACGGCCGCAACTGCTTCGTCGCCGGCGTCAACCCGAAGAAGGCCGGCGAGGACTTCGAGGGCATCCCGATCTACGCGACCGTGAAGGAGGCGAAGGAGGCCACCGGCGCCACCGTGTCGGTGATCTACGTGCCGCCGCCGTTCGCCGCCGCGGCGATCGACGAGGCGGTCGACGCGGGGCTCGACTTCGTCGTGTGCATCACCGAGGGCATCCCGGTGCGCGACATGATCGCCACGCGCAACCGGATGCAAGGGAAGAAGACGCTGCTGCTCGGGCCCAACTGCCCGGGCGTGATCACGCCCGACGAGATCAAGATCGGCATCATGCCGGGCCACATCCACATGAAGGGACGCATCGGCGTCGATGTCGCGCTCGGGCACGCTGACCTACGAGGCGGTCGGGCCAGCTGACCGAGCTGGGCCTCGGCCAATCGACGGCCGTCGGCATCGGCGGCGACCCGGTCAACGGCCTGAAGCACATCGACATCCTCAAGCTCTTCAACGACGACCCGGACACCGACGCCGTCGTGATGATCGGCGAGATCGGCGGCAGCGACGAGGAGACCGCCGCGCTGTGGGCGAAGGACCACATGAAGAAGCCGATCGTCGGCTTCATCGCCGGCGTCACGGCGCCGCCGGGCAAGCGCATGGGCCACGCCGGCGCGATCATCTCCGGCGGCAAGGGCACGGCGCAGGAAAAGCTCGCGGTGATGGAAGCCTCCGGCATCAAGGTGACGCGCAATCCGGCGGAGATGGGCAAGCTGCTGAAGTCCGTGCTGTAGCCGCAGGCTGGCGCCGCCGCCGGGCACGCACCGGCGGCAGTCGAGGAGGACGTGCGGCGTGGACTTCGGCACGACGCAGTTCTGGCTGGCGGCGCTCGAGATCATCGTCATCAACGTGCTGTTGTCGGGCGACAACGCGGTCGTGATCGCGCTCGCGTGCCGCAACCTGCCGCCGGCGCAGCGCACGTGGGGCGTGATCTGGGGCGCGGTCGGCGCCATCGTGCTGCGGATCGTCCTCACGTTCTTCGCGGTGACGCTGCTGCACGCTGCCGTACCTCAAGATCATCGGCGGCGTGCTGCTGCTGTGGATCGGCGTCAAGCTGATCGCCGAGGAGGAGGACGGCGGCGACGGCGAGGCGAAGGTCAAGGCGAGCGACAAGCTGCTGGCCGCCGTGCGCACGGTGATCGTCGCCGACCTCGTGATGAGCATCGACAACGTGCTCGGCGTCGCGGCCGCCGCGAAGGGCAGCCTGCTGCTGCTGGTGTTCGGGCTCGTGGTCAGCATCCCGCTGGTCATCGCCGGCAGCCAGATCATCATGCAAGCTGATCGAGCGCTTCCCGATCCTGATCCTGGCCGGCGGCGGCCTGCTGGGCTGGGTGGCGGGCGAGATGATCGTCGAGGACGCCGCGCTGGCGCCCTGGATCGAAGGCGCAATGCGCACGTGCTGTCATGGGCGGTGCCCGATCGCCGGCGTCGTGCTCGTGATCGGCGTCGTGGCCGCAGTGGCTGCAGCGCCGGCGAGGGCGGCGCCGGGCGCACTGATGCGCGGGCCGCTCGCGTGCCGCGGCGCGCATGCCGCTACACTTCCAGTTCGACTTCTTCGCCCAGCCGCCACCTCGTCCCCAAGGCCGCATGAGCGAAACCGCCGCCCTCGACGTCGCCAGCCTGTCGCATCCGGGGATGGTCCGCTCGCACAACGAGGACTCCGTGTTCGTCGACGGCGAGGCCGGCATCGCGGTGCTCGCCGACGGCATGGGCGGCTACAACGCCGGCGAGGTCGCGAGCGGCATCGCGGTCAACGTCGTGTCGAACGGGATGATGCCGGAGCTGAAGTCCGGCCGCGAGCTCTCCAAGATCGACGTGCAGAGCGGCCTGACGCACGGCGCGCTGCTGCTGCAGCAGCAGATCGCGTCGGCGAACAAGGGCATCTACGAAGCCGCGCAGGCGCGGCCCGAATGCGCCGGCATGGGCACGACGATCGTCGCCGCGGTGTTCTGCGGCAACCGCGTGTCGATCGGCCACATCGGCGACTCGCGCTGCTACCGCCTGCGCGGCGAGAAGTTCGAGCAGCTGACGCGCGACCACTCGCTGCTGCAGGAGCAGATCGACAGCGGCGTGCTCACGCCCGAGCAGGCGCGCTATTCGCTCAACAAGAACCTCGTGACGCGCGCGCTCGGCATCGAGGCGATCGTGCCGACCGACATCGCCGAGTACCGGATCGAGGCCAACGACATCTACCTGCTGTGCTCCGACGGCCTGACCGACATGGTCGAGCCGGAGGTCATCCACTCGGTCGTCGACGAGAAGCGCAGCGACCTCGCGGTGGCCGCGGCCGAACTGGTCGACCTCGCGAACCAGAACGGCGGCCGCGACAACATCTCGGTGATCCTGGTCCGCGTGCCGCCCGGAATTCCTGCCGCAGTCGAGCTGGGCGCAGCGCTGGCTCGCCAAGAAGAAGGGCTGAACGCCATGGGCAAGCTCGTGCTGTTCCTCGCGGACGGGACGACGATGGACGTCCCGCTCGACAGCGAGCGGATCACGATCGGCCGCCGCGCCGACAACGACGTGTGCCTGCCCTATCCCGCGGTGTCGGGCGAGCATGCCGCGGTCGTGACGATCCTCGCCGACTCGTTCCTCGAGGACCTCGGCAGCACCAACGGCACGCTCGTCAACGGCAAGGCCGATCGCCAAGCACTTCCTCAGCCGACCACGACCAGATCGACATCGGCCGCCAGCGCCTCACGTACCTGTCCGACAACGACGCGCGAGGCCCGATCCGCTGCCGCCCGACATGGTGCGCGGCGCAGTTGCAGGGACTTTTCGAGAAGGTCACGCCGGCGATGGCGGTGCCGCAGGTGGTGGTGTCCGTCGCGGGCGACCGGCGGCCGCCATTCGGCGCGCGGGGATCGACGCTCGCGGACGAGGAGCCCGCCGCCAGCGCCGCGCGCGCGGCCATGCCGGCCGCCGTGCCGCGCGCGAGTCCGGCGATGGCGGCCGTGGCCCGCGCAGCGAACCGGCCCGACACCGGCGCCCGGACGTCGCGGCTGCCTCCGTCCGCGTCGCTGCGCCTGAGCGGCAACGGCGTCGAGAACGGCGACGCTGCGAACGCCGCCGCATCCGGTTCCGAAGCCGCCGCCGCACCCGCCGGCCCGACGGTGCGCGTCCTGTCGGGCGCGAGCACCGGACGGCGCGTGCCGTTCGCCGGCGACGAGTTGACCATCGGCCGCGTCGGCGTGCAGGTCGCGGTGGTGCGCAAGCTCGCGGAGGGCTATCGGCTCGTGCCGCTCGAGGGCGCGCGAGCCCCCGCGCATCAACGGCGCGCCGGTCGCGCCGGAGGGATCGCCGCTGCATCCCGGCGACACGTTCGAGGTGGCCGGCGTGCGGCTGGAGCTGTCGGCCGACGCCTGACGGCGACCGGCGGGGGTGCCGCGCAGCGTCACCCCGCCTTCCGCGCTGCGGCGTTCGTCGAATCCGGCCGCGTTCACCGCGACGGTGCACGGGGTCCCCGGGGCCACCGCCTGTCCGTTGCGCATTGTCGGCGAAAATATTTATAAATCAACGACTTGATTTGGTGCGTCGAGCTGCCTGACGAACGTCCATGCGGCTGGCATATGGCTTGCTCAATAGGTGTCAGCATCGCTGGGTGCCGGTTCTAGGTATCGATCGTCAATCAAGGAGACAAGGATATGAAACGAGTTCAACAAGGCTTCACGCTCATCGAACTGATGATCGTCGTTGCCATCGTCGGCATCCTGGCGGCGATCGCGCTGCCGGCGTATCAGGATTACATCGTGCGGTCGAAGATGTCGGAAACGATGGCCGCGATCGCGGCGTGCAAGACGTCGGTCGCGGAGTACACGTCGACCAAGGGCACGCTGCCGGCAGACGTCACGGTCGCCGGCTGCTCGCAGACGCCGTCGCAATACGTGGCAACGTTGGACGTGCTTGTCGGCGTAATCACGGCGATCTCACAAGCACCGGTGCGAGCCCGGCGGAATGCACGCTGACATTGACGCCGTCGCAAGCCGCGACGTTTGAGATCACGCAGTGGGTCGGAAGCCACTGGGTGCGATGCGAAGTTCGTTCCTTCGTCGTTCCGTTAGATCGACCTAGTTCCGCAAGAGGCCGGTGGTCATGCCACCGGCCATTCTCTTTATCAACGGCACATGGTGAAGCCGTGCGTGGACATGCCCTCAACCATTGGCTTGCGTAGTCAGGGCACAGGTACGGGCAGATTTGCAATTTGCACTATGGCGACGGCATGGCGTATTTTCGGGAGGCCCGCCAATTGGTCGACCGATCCAAAAGATGAATCTTGTCAAGGTCCTGCCTAGGGCGATCGGTTGAAAGCTGAACCGACCCAGATCGAGTCGATTGCTCTTGTAGCCGAGCAGAGTCGCCAACTCGCCGCCATCCGCCAATTCTCTAAGGCGCTTGCCGTAGTCGAGACGGCGCTGGTAAATAATCCTCGCGATCCCGAATTGCTGTTCGCTCGAGGCTGCGCGCTATTCGACTGGGGCCGTGTACGCGAGGCTCGCGATGCGTTCCTGGCGGCCGAGTCCGGAGGGTTGGTTCGCCTATCGCTACACCTCAATCTGAGTTGGACGTCGAGCCTGCTGGGCGATCCGGCAATCGCGGAACGCTACGTGCGACAGGCGATCGCGCTTGTGCCCGATTCGGTCGATGCCCATTTCGCGCTGGGAACCATCCTGCGGGGACTGCGTCGCCTGCCAGAGGCCGTCGCGGCGTTCGAGGCGGCCCTCGCCCTTGCGCCGCGAAACGCGCAATGTCTCACCAACTTGGGGGCGTGCAAGTGCGACCTCGGGGAGTACCAGGCGGCCGAGGCCTTCGCGCGGCGGGCGCTGGCGCTCGAGCCGTCGCGGCCATCGGCGCTCGCCAACCTCGGGATCGCGCTGTCCATGAGACATCGCTACGCCGAGGGCCTGGCCGCCCTGCGTTCTGCCGCCCAGCAGGAGGAGGCGATGCGCGGCGATGGTGAGAGCTTCGTAAACTTCGGGTACGGGCTGATCCTGAATGGCCGGGTCCACGAGGCGATCGCCTTCCATCGCCGCAACTTGCCCTTCGTTCCAAATCCGAGCGCGCACCGCCAGTACGCGTTCGCGCTGCTCGAGGCCGGGAGCTTTCGCGAAGGGTGGGAGCAGCACGAGTTCCGCTGGCTTGTGGAGCCGGCGCTGTCTCGGCGCCCGCGGTTCGCAAAGCCGCCGTGGGTCGGCCAGCCGCTCGCCGGCAGGACGCTCCTGCTGCGGGCCGAGCAGGGTGCTGGCGACATCATTCAGTTTGCCCGCTATTCGAGCGACCTCAAGGCTCGCGGCGCCACGGTACTGCTGGAGGTACCCGACGAGCTTACGGCCTTGGCGCAGGGCTTCCGTGGCGTCGATCGCGTGGTCAGACGCTCGGATGCCTCGCTGGCGTTCGACTTCTACGCGCACCTAATGAGTCTGCCGCATTTCCTCGGAACGACGATCGACAGCGTTCCGGCCGACGTGCCCTATCTCGCCGTTGATGCGGCCAAGCTTTCCCAATGGTGTGAACCCGTGACCGGGCCCGGTCTGAAGATCGGGCTCGCCTGGGCGGGCAATCCGGCACATATGAGGGACCGGAACCGCTCGATCCCGTTGGCGACGCTGGCGCCCCTCCTCGCCGTCGATGGCGTGCGCTTCTACTCGCTGCAGAAGCAGCCACGGCCGGGCGAAGCGGAGCTTTACCCGCCGCCCCCGCGCATGCAGGACCTTGGGCCGGACCTTGCGGACTTCGGCGACACCGCCGCTGCGATCGCGCAACTCGATCTTGTGATCTGCGTGGACACGGCCGTCGCTCACCTCGCAGGCGCGCTCGGCAAGCCGACTTGGCTCATGCTCCCCAAGGTCGGGGACTTCCGCTGGCTCGCCTCGGGGGAGACGAGCCCTTGGTATCCGTCGATGCGGCTCTTCCGCCAAACAGAGCCGGACGTATGGGACGACGTTGTCCAACGCGTGACGCGGGCGCTCGCCGACGCGGTGGCGGATGGGCGCGTGCCCCCGCCGCCTGCGGGGACCCTATCCCTACAGCAAGGCGACGAGCCGAAGGACCCGCCGCACGGAATCGCCCGGGTGATTGAGGTGCGGCACGGCATCGTGCAGTACTTGCCCGGCGTCGATGACGCTGCGCGCTCCCTCGAGTACTACGGCGAATACATGCAGGCACACGTCGACCTAATCGCCACGCTTTTGCCACCGAGCAGCACTGCGATCGAGGTCGGGAGCGGCGTCGGCGCCCACGCGCTGGCCCTCGCCCGGCTCACGGGGGCGGCGGGGCACCTCGTCCTGTTTGAGGGCGACCCGATCACGCAGCGGATGCTGCGGCAGAACCTAGAGGCCAACCGCGTCGGGGCACGCACGACGGTGATGCGGCAGGGCCTTACGTCCGGCGACGACCTAACGTGCCACGGCGACGCGACGATCGACGGCCTTCATCTCGACGCGCTGGACCTCATCAAGATCCGCGATTGCGTCGATGCGCTTTCGATCCTGCGGGGCGCGAGCGCAACGCTCGCGCGGACGCGCCCGGTGATTTTCACCGAGATTTCGGACGAAGCGCGCCTGACGGGGCTCGCCGCGTACCTTGCTGCTCAGGGCTACCGCTGCTGGCAATCGACCCTGCCGCTCTTCGATCCCGCCAACTTCCTGCGGCGCGAGGACGATGTCTTCCGTGGCCAGACCGTGACCGCGCTGGCGGCGCTGCCGCAGGAGTTGCTACGCGCGGTGACGTCGCCTGCCTACGTTCCGGTCGCGGTCGCAGGGGGCGCCGACAGGGAAGAGGGCGACGAAGCACAAACGGTGCGCAGCGGTGGCGGCATCGGGGGCCTGCTCCGACGCAAGCTCGGGCGGACGCGTGCGACCGCCCCCGCGACGGGCGCTGCGGCGGTTGGCCCCGCACCGAGCGACCACGCCCGCGCCGTCTTCGGCCGATGCCGAGGCGCGCTCGCTGCACGAGCGGGGGGATTCGCTTCTTGCCTCGGGACGGGCTCTGGAGGCGCGCGACGCGCTGCTCGCCGCGCACGCCCGCGATCCACGCCGCCCCGGGCTAGCCCGTCAGTTGGGACGCGCATGCCTCGCGACCGGCGAGGCCGGGGACGCGGCCCGCTGGCTGCAGGAAGCGGTACGGGCCGCGCCGGACGATGTGCAGGCGTGCCTGATGCTCGCGGAGACGCAGCAGGCGAGGGGGCGCCTCGACGCGGCCGCCGATTGCTATGAGCGCGCCGAGATGCTGGAGCCGCGACGCCCCGATGTGCTCGTCGCGATAGCGACGTTCAGACTCAGCACCGGCCACCCGGCCACGGCCGAGGAGCTTCTGCGTCGCGCCGTCGTGCTTGACCGGTCGGATCCGCGGGCGTGGGACATGCTGGGCCTCGCGCTGCGCCGCCAAAGGCGCAATGACGAAGCACTGGGGGCGATGGAAACCGCGGTTCGCAACGACACGGATGAGCGGTACGGACGTGCGTACGTCAACTACGCGGTCAACCTGGCGGAGACGGGTCGCGTCGACGGGGCAATGACGGAACTTCGCGATGGGTTGCAACGTGTCCCCGAACCGTACGCCTACCTTGTCGGTGCGTTGGAACTGCTTCGCAGAGGCGACTATGCGCGTGGGTGGGAATGGTACGAGCATCGTCGCCTGACACCGCGATTCCTGGCCCGCCAGGTCCGGCTCGGCAAGCCGCAATGGAACGGGCAGGACCTTCGCGGAAGAACGCTCCTCCTGCGGTGTGAGCAGGGATTCGGTGACACCTTTCAGTTCATCCGCTATGCGACGGAGTTCAAAAAAAAGGGTGCCATGGTGGCACTTCAGACCTTCGGCCCGTTGGTGAGTCTGATGCGCAGCGTTTCGGGCGTCGACCATGTGCTGGGAGAAGGAGAGCCACTCCCGCCAATAGACTATTTTTTGGACCTGATGAGCATCCCGCGGGCGCTGTCCCTGGCGTCCTCGCAGATCTCCGGCAACGTTCCCTACCTGCAGCCCGCGGACGGGCGACACCAACGATGGCGGAGCAGGTTGCGCCAGGACGGTATGCTGCGCGTCGGCCTCGTGTGGGCCGGCAGCCCGACCCACGAGCGTGATCGTGAACGCTCCGTTCCTCCGGAAATGCTCATGCCGCTCGTCGAGTGCAAGAACGTGCGCTGGTATTCACTGCAGAAGTCGGCGGTCCCCGGCGCATCGATGGTTGGCCCGCTGACGCCATCGGTCGCGGATCTTGCCGACGAGCTCGTCGACTGGGACGACACCGCCGCCGCCATTGCAGAACTCGACCTTGTCATCTGCGTCGACACCGCCGTTGCGCATCTCGCGGGTGCGCTCGGGCAGCCCGTGTGGCTGCTGCTGCCTTCGAGGGCGGATTTCCGCTGGCTCGAGGACCGTGATGACACACGGTGGTATCCGACGATGAGACTGTTTCGCCAGGCGCGTCCGGGCGACTGGGTCGACGTCGTGTCGCGCGTGCGTACGGCGCTCGAGGAACGGGTCGCGGCGGTGCAACGCGATCCCGGTTCCGCCCTTTCGCGGCACCTGCCGACGTCGGGGTTCGCGGCGGATTGCGGCGAGGCGCGCCTCGAGCGCCTGCGTTCATCGCCCCATGGTTTCCTGGCCGTGGCGGACACCCGCTACGGCCTCATGCAGGCCACACCGTGGCAGTCGGATGGATTGAGCCTGTGCTGGTACGGCGAATGGCTCCATCCGCAGATCCAGTTGCTCGAACGCCTACTGTGCAAGGGGGACACCGCGATAGAGATTGGCGCCGGAACCGGCGCGCACGCGCTGGCGATCGGCAGCCTCATGCGGGGACACGGGCGCGTGCTCGCGCTGGAGCGCGATGCCTTCCTGCGGCGAGTACTGGCCCAGAACGTGGCGGCGAATGCGCTTGCCGGCGTCGTCACCGTCCTTTCGCTCGATGGTGACGCATCGGACTGCGCCTTGGACGCGCTGGCATTGCCGCAGCTGGCGCTGCTCAAGATCGCGGGGGCGGAGGATGCAATTGGCATCCTTGAGCACAACCCGGATGCGCTGTGGCGACTACGGCCCACGGTTCTCGCCGAGGCTGCGGACGAGAAGGCGCTGCGGCAGGTCGCGGAATGCGCGGCGCGCTACGGTTACCGCTGCTGGAAGCTGTCGTCTCCGCTGTTTCGCGGCGACAACTTCAACGACCGCGGGAGTGATATCTTCCGCGGGGAGGTCCGGACTGCAATTGTGGCGTTGCCGGAAGAGCGGGACGTCGACGTCCCGATGCCCGGGTGCGAGCCGTTGCCGACCGTTGCGTGAGGGGAACGACAGATGGCATTTTTCGCGATGTTCGACACGAAAGAGCTAGAGGAATTCGCGGCCGGACTAGCGAGCGACCTTCAGCGGCGATTCCCGCCTGCTTCCGAGTCCCGCACCGACGCCGGCGCGGAGAACCAGCTCAAAGTCATACTGGACGGCCTCGCTTCCCGCGCCGTCCGCTTCCACGAGAAGAACAAGCTCGGCGTGTACAAGAAGGCGAAACTCGCCAATGTGTTCAGGTGGAAGCTCGCCGAGGTGGGCTATAGCAGGCCGTTCATCGAGCGCGCGACGAAGGTGGTCGTCACGCGTCTTGCCGTCAAGTAGCCGTCCTGACGCCTTTGCCGCGCACCCCCATGGGACTTTTCGGGCGCCTCATCGGCCGCAGGGGCGAAGCTAGGGAGGCGGGGCCGGGTCTCGTTCCCGATCTGCTGGCGCAGGCGGGCCGGGCCGTGGTTTCGGGTCGCCACGCCGATGCGGAGGCACTCTGCGAGCGCATCGTCGCGATCGACGCAGGCAACGCCGATGCTCTCTACATGACCGCGGTAATTGCGCATCAGCGCGGCGACCGCGACCGCGCCGCGACGCTGATGCAGCGCGCGCTCGCGACCGCTCCCGATAGCGCCTCGATCGCCGCCAACTTCGCGCTGGTGGAGATGGAGCGGCGGCGCCTGTCCGAGGCGGAGACACTCGCGCGCACTGCGATCGCGTTGCAGCCCGCGGCCGATCGACCCCATGCAGTCCTTGGCCTGGTGCTGCGCCATCGAGGCGACCCGAACGGTGCGGAATCCGCCCTCCGCACGGCCGTGAGGCTCAATCCACGCAACGCCGAAGCGCTCAACAATCTCGGCAACCTCATGCGCGAGCTGCGGCGGTGTCCCGAGTCCATCGACTTCTACCGTCAAGCCCTCGATGCCCGCCCGGGCATGGCGGAAACGCTCGAGAACCTCGGCGTGGTCCTGCTGGAATCGGCCCACTATGGCGAGGCCGAGTGCGCGTTCCGCGATGCGGTTGCCCTCGCCCCGGAGATGCCGCGCGCGCACTCCAACCTGGGCTATGCCCTGCTCATGCTCGACCGCATCGACGAGGCGGAGGCCGCCAGCCGGCGTGCCCTCGCGCTCGCGCCGAGCAGCCCCGATGCTCTGGTGAATTTTGCTGCCGTGCGGCGCGCGCAAGGCGAGCTCGACGAGGCGTCGCGATGCTGCCGTCAGGCGCTCGCAGTAGATGCCGCGCACGTGCCGGCGCTGCTGACGTTCGGTGCGATACAACAGGAACGGGGTGACCTTAAGGCGGCAGAGGCGGCGTTCCGCGAGGCTTTGCGAGCCGAGCCCGCGCTTCCGGGCACACGCTACAACCTGGGCGTCATCCTGCTGAGGCTCGGTCGCTACGGTGAGGGCTTTCCGCTCTTCGAATCGCGATTCGCGGCGTTTCCGGACGCGTCGCGCACCACGCACGCGGCGACATTCGTCGGGCAGCCGGAACGCCGCTGGACCGGCGATCCGGTTGCGGGCCGGCGCCTGGTCGTCTGGACGGAGCAGGGGTTCGGCGACGGCCTAATGATGCTGCGCTATTTCCCGCTGCTCGCGAAGCAGGCAGGCGACGTCGCCGTTCTTTGCCATCCTGCGCTCGAACGGGTGTTCCGGGCGACGCGAGGCGTGGGCCGAGTCGTGACGGACCAGGCCCGGATCGATGAAGGTAGCTACGATGTCCATTGCCCGATCATGAGCCTGCCTGCGTTGTTTGGCACGATCCCGCAGTCCGTGCCGGGCACCGAGGACGTTCTCGCGGTACCGCCGGATGTGGACGCTTATTGGCGCGACCGGTTGGCTAGTGTGCGCGGCTTGCGGGTTGGCCTTGTGTGGGCAGGAAGCCCTTCGCTACGGGACAACGGTAAGCGCAACGTCAGTCCGGCCTTGTTCGGACCCGTGGTCGAAGTTGCGGGTGCGACCTTCATCAGCCTCCAGAAGGGGGATGCGGCGCTTGATCCACGCGCTAATCCTGTTCTCCTGCGCGAGTTCATCGAGGAGTCCGCCGACTTCCTGGACACGGCGGCGATTCTGCAGCAACTCGACCTTGTGATCAGTGTCGACACCGCGGTTGCGCATCTCGCCGGCGTCGTGGGCTGCGAGGTCTGGCTCCTGAACCGCGCGCACGGCGACTGGCGCTGGGAGGACGCGGGCAACCGCTCGCACTGGTACCCGTCCATGCGGGTGTTCCGCCAAGGGATCGCGATGGATTGGACGGAGGTGGCCACGCAGGTCGTCAAGGCCCTTCGCGCGCGCGTGGACGCAGATCTGCAGCAACAGCCAGAGAGGCGCCGATGAACGGCAAGGATCGACGAGTCACGGCACTGGACCCGAACGGCTTCAACGAGCTCGCATTGTGCCGCGCGGGCCCGATGATTTACAACAAGAACGACATCTACGTCGGTGGTTCGCTGCGCAAGTACGGCGAGTTCTCGGAGGAGGAGAGCGCTTTGTTCCGGCAGATCGTTAAGCCAGGCATGCTCGTGGTGGAGGTGGGTGCCAACATCGGGGCCCATACCGTCGACCTGGCGCGGCTAGTCGGCGCGAGCGGCCAGGTGCACGCATTCGAGCCGCAGCGGATCGTCTTCCAGACGTTGTGCGCCAACCTGGCGCTCAACCAGCTGGTCAACGTGTACGCCCGGCCCTTGGCACTTGGGTCGACGACGGGGACGATATCGGTCCCGCCGATCGATCCCGCCTCGACGAACAACTTCGGTGGGATATCGCTGGGCGCCTTCGTCGGCGGCGAGGAGGTGCCGCTGACGACGCTGGACAGCCTAGATCTTCCTGCCTGCCACTTCGTCAAGGCCGACGTTGAAGGGATGGAGTTACAGGTGATACAGGGCGCGGAGCGCACGATCGACATGTATCGCCCGCTTCTGTATCTGGAGAATGACCGCCCAGACCACTCCGAGGAGCTTCTCACCGCGGTGGACAAACTCGAATATCGCGCGTACTGGCATCTCGCGCGCCTTTTCAATCAGGCCAACTTCGCCGGCGACAGCGAAGACATCTTTCCGGGGATCGTCTCGATCAACGTCCTCTGCGTGCCAAGCGAAAGCACACTGCAGGTCACGGGGCTGCGAGAGGTGGTTTCCCCGAATGAGAGCTGGCGGGACCATGTCGGCCAACCCCGATAGCTCACGAAGCGTGGAAAGCGCGTTGCCGGCCTGCCCGGTCTGCGGTGGCGGATGCAGCCTGCTCGACGTTGTCGATTTCAACAAATCTTGCGAAGAGTTCCGCGGGCGGTTTCTGCCGCTCTCCGGCACGCCCATCTACTATGGGATCTGTAGTAAATGCGGGTTCTCGCACGCGCCGGAGATGTACGAGTGGTCGCTCGAGCAGTTCGAAGCGCGCGTGTACAACGCGGATTACGTGAACGTCGATCCTGACTATCTGGAGGCGAGGCCGAGCGCCAATGCCGACTTCCTCATTAGGTTTGTCGGCGCGGCGGCAGCGCGCCTTCGTCACCTCGACTACGGCGGCGGTCATGGACTCCTAAGCGACATGCTGCGCGACGCCGGGTGGAACTCGCAGTCGTATGACCCCTTTGTCGACCGCGCGCTCGACGTCGCGACCCTCGGCACTTTTTCGCTGATCACCGCCTTCGAAGTCTTCGAACATGTCCCGGACGTGCAGCGCTTAATGGCCGAGTTGGGTCGCCTAATCGGTGGCGAAGGCGTCGTGCTATTCAGCACGTTGCTCGGCGAAGGGAAAATGGTGCCAAACAGCCGAATCACGTGGTGGTACGCGTCGCCGCGCAACGGCCACGTCAGCATCTTCACGCAGGTAAGCCTTGCGATGCTGTCGTCGCGTTACGGGATGCAATTCGGCAGCCTGTCACCGAATCTGCACGCGCTCTGGCGCCGAGTACCGGATTGGGCCGCGCACATCCTCCCCCCGGGCCGGCAGCGGCAGATCGTGCACGCGTAATGCCAGAACGCTCGCGCTCAGGCGAGCCCGCTGCTGCCGAAGCCGCCTGCGCCTCGCGCAGTGACGTCGAAATCGGCGACCACGTGGAATGGCGCCTGCACGACGGGCACGATCACGAGCTGCGCCAGCCGGTCCAGCGGCTGCAGCGTGAACGTCTCGCATGCCCCGGTTCCAGCAGCTCACCATCAGCGGCCCCTGGTAGTCGGAGTCGATGAGCCCGACGAGATTGCCGAGCACGATGCCGTGCTTGTGGCCGAGGCCCGAGCGCGGAAGGATCAGCGCGGCCAGGCCCGGATCCTCGATGTGGATGGCGATGCCGGTGGGAACGAGATGCGTCTCGCCGGGCTCGAGCGTCAGCGGCGCGTCGATGCATGCGCGCAGGTCGAGTCCCGCCGATCCCGGCGTGGCGTAGGCGGGAAGGTGCGGGCGGATTCGCTCGTCGAGAACCTTCAGCGCGATCGTCGGGCGCCGGTCCGTCGATCACACCGGCACCTTGGCAGACCCTGCCGGCGATCTCGCTCACCAGCCGCCGCGCCAGCGCCAGCTTGTCCATGCGCGGCAGCGGATGCGCGCCGGCATCGTCGAGCAGCGTGACCTCGTTGTCGTCGCCGCCCAGCGCATCCTGCGCGCGGTTGGCGACCAGCAGCGGCAGCTTCTTGCGCTTGCGCTTTTCCTCGGCCAGCCGCTCGACGTCGTGACTCTCCGCCGCGAAGCCGACGCAGAACGGCGGCTTGGCGCGCGCGGCGACGGTCGCGAGGATGTCGACGGTCGGCTTCAGCGTGATCGTCAATGCGTCCGCGGACTTCTTGAGCTTCTGCGCGTGCGGATGTCGCGGGCGTGTAGTCGGCCACCGCGGCCACGCCGATGAACACGTCGCACCGTCGACGCGCGCGAGCACGGCGTCGCGCCATCTGCGCGGCGCTCCGACGCGACACGCGCGTGACGCCCGGCGGCGTCGGCACGGCCGACGGCCCGCGACGACGGTGACTTCGCGCGCCGGCCTCCGCCGCCGCCTGCGCCAGCGCGAATCCCATCTTGCCCGAGCTCGAATTGGTGATGCCGCGCACCGGGTCGATCGCCTCGAACGTCGGGCCGGCCGTCAGCAGCACGCGCTTGCCCGCGAGCACCTTCGGCTGCTTCGACGCGACGAGCAGCGCGAAGAGGTCGGCGGCTTCCAGCATGCGGCCTTCGCCGTTCTCCTTGCACGCGAGCTCGCCGGTGTCCGGCCCGAGGACGTGCACGCCGTCCGCGGCGAGCTGCGCGACGTTGCGCTGCGTGGCCGCGTTCGCCCACATCTGCCGGTTCATCGCGGGCGCGACGAACAGCGGGCACTCGCGCGCGAGGCACAGCGTGGACAGCAGGTCGTCGGCGTGACCGTGCGCGAGCTTGGCGAGGAAGTCGGCGGAGGCGGGCGCGACGACGATGGAGTCGGCGCCGCGCGACAGCGCGATGTGGCCCATCGCGTCGGCGGCGCCCGATGTCCCACAGATCGGTCAGCACCGGTCGGCCGGACAGCGCCTGGAACGTCGTCGCGGTGACGAAGCGCGTGGCGGCGTCGGTCATCACGACGTCGACGACGATCCCGGCCTTCACGAAGCAGCCGCGTGAGCTCCGCCGCCTTGTACGCGGCGATGCCGCCGGTGACGCCGAGCACGACGCGCGTCAGCGAAGGCGCGGCGGTCCCGTGTTCAGGCGGTCATCGCGTGATCGGCTGTTCGGTCGATGGGAGGTGTGGCGCGGCGAAGTTTACACTCCCCGCCCTCGTGACCATCCGCCGCGTCTCGCGTCGCTGCGCGCCGCGCCGGCGAGGCGCGTCCGCATCGTCGTAGGAGCAGCGCACGGACACGCCGCACGTGCGCAGAACGGCCCCGCGAGCGCCTGCTCGCGCTGCGGCCCGGCCGCGCTCACCGACGCCGAGCTGCTCGCGGTCATGCTGCGCACCGGCGTGGCGGGCGCCCGGCGCTCGCCGTCGCGCGCGGCCTGCTCGCACACTTCGGCGGGCCGGTCGCACTGCTCGCCGCCGGGCACGGCCGAGATCCGCGCGCAGCAGGGCATCGGCCCGGCGCGCGCCGCGGAGTTCAAGGCGATGGTCGAGTTCGTGCGCCGCTCGCTGCTCGAGGAGGCCGCGCACCGCGACGTGCTGACCTCGCCGGACGCCGTCCGCGACTACCTGCGCCTGACGCTGGCGCCGCTGCCGTACGAGGCGTTCTCGGCGCTGTTCCTCGACAGCCAGAACCGCCTGCTGGCGGCGCGGGAGCTCTTTCGCGGCACGCTGGCGCAGACCAGCGTCTACCCGCGGGAGGTCGTCAAGGCGGCGCTCGCGCACAATGCGGCCGGCGTCATCTTCGCGCACAACCACCCGAGCGGCGTCGCCGAGCCGTCCCGGGCGGACGAGCTCCTGACCGGCTCGCTCAAGCAGGCGCTGGCGCTGGTCGACATCCGGACGCTCGATCACTTCGTCGTGGCGGGGCACCCGGGTGGTGTCGTTCGCGGAGCGCGGGCTGCTCTGACGGCTCGCGGGGCATCGCCGACGGGATAAGGGCTTGATTGCACCCGGCGTTTCGGGCGATAATTGCAGGCTTTACGCAATCCAACCGCCGCCTGCGCGCGTCCCGAGCCCGGTCGGCCCACGAATACGCAACGAAGGAGCGAGCCATGGCTCGAGTCTGTCAAGTCACCGGAAAGGCCCCGATGGTGGGCAACAACGTTTCGCACGCCAACAACAGGACCAAGCGGCGCTTCCTGCCCAACCTGCAGCGCCGCCGCTTCTGGGTCGAGAGCGAGAACCGCTGGATCAGCCTGCGGCTGACCACCAACGCGCTGCGCACGATCGACAAGAACGGCATCGACGCGTCCTGGCCGAGCTGCGCGCCAAGGGCGAAGCGATCTAAGCGCGTCCGGAGAATCGATCATGCGCGAAAAGATCAAGCTCGAATCGTCGGCCGGCACCGGCCACTTCTACACGACGTCCAAGAACAAGAAGCTGATGCCCGAGAAGATGGAGATCAAGAAGTTCGATCCCGTCGCGCGCAAGCACGTCATGTACAAGGAAACGAAGCTCAAGTGACCGGCGCCGCGCGAGCGGCGCAGGGCATTTCATCCCCGCGAAGGCGGGGATCCGGTGTCGTAACGAAGGGCCGCGCGAGCGGCCCTTTTCGTTTCCCGTTCTCGGTTCTCCCGCGCGATCCCTGCGCTGGCACAAAGGCCGGTCGGCGGCGCCCACTATAATGGCGCCGCTCGCTTTCCTCCACGAACCGCCACCTCCGGATTCCGCTTGTCCGCCTCCCACTCCACGGCGCGCGCCGCCGCGCCGCGCGGACTCATGGCGACCCTGTACGTGGGTGTGTTCATGGCCGCGCTCGACACCGCGGTCATCGGGCCGGCCATTCCCGCGCTGCGCGCCGCGTTCGACGTCGACAATCGCGAGGTGGGCCTCGTGATGATCGTGTTCGTGCTGCTCGCGCTGTGCAGCACCGCGCTGATGGCCAACCTGAGCGATCGCCACGGCCGGCGGCCCGTGTACCTCGCGAGCGTCGCGCTGTTCGCGCTGGGATCGCTCGTGATCGCGCTGTCGCCGCGCTTCTGGATGGTGCTCGCGGGCCGCGCGCTGCAGGGCATCGGGGCCGGCGGCATCATTCCCACCGCAAGCGCGGTGATCGGCGACGTGGTGCCCATCGAGGGCCAGGGCCGCGCGCTGGGGATGATCGGCGCGATCTACGGGATGGCGTTCGTGCTGGGACCGCCGCTCGCGGCGGGGCTGATGGTCGCGCTGAGCTGGCATTGGATCTTCCTCGCCAACCTTCCGATCGCCGCGGTCATCCTCGTGCTGGGCGCGCGCGTGCTGCCGGCGAAACGGCACGCCGCCGCGCTGCCGCCGCTCGATGCGTCCGGCATCGTCGTGGTGTTCGCGCTCCTCGCCGCGGTCGTGCTCGCCATCACGCACGTCGCGGATACGCTCACGGGCCTCGCGCTGTGGCCGTGGTGCCTCGCACTGGCCGTGCTCCTCGTTCCCGTGCTGGTCGTGCTCGAGCGGCGCGCGGCGCAACCGATGATCCCGCTGTCGCTGTTCCGCAATCGCCGGCTCGCCACCGCCTACGGGCTCACGATCGGCGCCGGCTTCGGGATGGGCAGCGTGGTGTTCCTGACGTCGATCGCGCACCTCGCGTACGGCGTGGCGCCGGACCGCACCGGCTTTGCGCTGCTGCCGCTCGTTGTCTGCTCGATGCTGGGTTCCATGGTCGGCGGCCGCCTGCTCAATCGCACGGGCTCGCGCGCGCTGATCCTGGCGGGCTTTGCGCTGCTGGCCACGGGCTACGCGGCGGCGGCGATCACGCGGTACGGACTCACCGGCTTCCTGGTCGCGTCGATTCCGATCGGCCTCGGCGTCGGCATCGTGGTGGGCGGCGCGCTGCGGCTCATCGCGATCGACGAGGCGCCCGACGCGTTGCGCGGCACCGCGCAGGGCCTCATCAACATCTGCAACAGCATCGGCACGCTGCTGTCGGCGGCGATCATCGGCGCCATCGCGGATTTCCGCGGCGGCGACCCGGAGGCGTTCGGCGCCGCGTACCTCGTCGTGGCGCTGGTCATGGTGGTCATGCTCCTCATCGCGGTCACGCTGCGCGCCGATCGCGGCCGCATGCGCCACGCGGCCAAGGGCGCTGCCGCGGGCTGACCGGTCAGAGCACGTCGAGGCCCGGATCGCCGGTCCACAGCGTGTAGCGGCCGCGTCCGTACTTCGCGCGCATCGCTTCCTGAGCGTCGCTTCCATGTCGGCCGCGATGGACCGCAGCGCCGCGTGCGCGCGGGCAGCATCCCAGGGCGCCGCAAGCAGCGGCTCGTGCCGTTCCGGTTCGAAGAGCATGCGTGGTCGCTGGGCGAGTTTGGAAATCGTGTGTCGGTTGCGGGTGTCGCGCTAAGAGGGCGCACCCGGTTCGGCGAGGGCCTCGCCGATGACGTCGAACTGCCCGGTTATCGAGAGCTTTGCGCCGGCCGCCAGGTGCCGGGCCAGCTCGTCGGGGGCCAGCGCCTGCACGAGGCCCGCCCGTGCCTTTGCAACAAGGCGCGCTTCATTGGGCTGGCGCGAGCCGTCGGCACGCGCGTTCAGCGCGTCCGCGGCGCCGAGAAGCTGGGCCGAAGCCTGCAGCTGGCCGCGGCGCAGGAAGTAGTAGGTCCACTCTTCGGGAAACACCTCGCCGATCGGGCGCATGGCGGGCAAGAGGCGCGACGCGACTTCCGCTGCGTCGTCGATGCGATCGAGCTCGCACAGGATGCCGAGCTCGTTCAATATTTGCAAGGGTTCCGATATACGAACGATAGGGATATATTCGCGGAAGGGTGTATAGTGGCAAGTAATTCGCTACTTACCTCTATCAAGTCCTGTTCCGGAATGTCATAGCCCAGATAGGTTTGAATGATCGCATTGGTGGCAGCGACCTTTTCTTCCACCTCCTTGAGCCCCGATGTGGCCGGAGTGTCGGGAGCCCCCAGGACTGGGGGGGCGTTGCGGGCTATGGTCTGGGCCAATCGGGCTACATCGTTAATGGCTTCTGGGCTCCTGATCTTCAAATGGGAAGGAGCCCCAGTCGCCTGGAGCTCCAGGATGACGTCATCGATGTCATTATGGGCGACATCCATTTGATTGCTTAAGGCGCCCAGGGTTCTCACCCGACCTTGGAAGTTTGCCGGTATCCGTGGATAAAGTAGCAATCACCGTCTGTACCCGAACAACACCGTGGTCCATGGTGCTCCCACCGGTCCCGCTGGCAGAATGCTTTGGGACCAGA